>CAVZJE010000017.1:0-190651 GCA_963775545.1 uncultured Alphaproteobacteria bacterium | reverse complement strand
TTCTCCTGAAAAACCTCGAGCGCGGCGCGGATCAGTTGATCGCGTCGGTCGCGAATGAGTTTGGGGTCTTTGGTGTTGGTGCCGATGGGGCGGGCCGATTGGCGCGCACGGTTGCTGCTTTCATTGTTTATCGCAGTTCTCTTCGCGGTTTCTTGGCCTGAATCGCGCCCGGCATCCGACGATTTTCGAAGGCGCGCCTTCTTGACATTGATGGCCGTTTGGAATTGACTGAGCGCTCAGTCAAAACAAAAATATATACGGGAGGGTGGGATGTTTGGGAAGAGGCTTTACGGTCTGCTGTGGCGGCTGCTCTTTTTTACGTGTGCTGGGTGAGGCGCGGGGCGAAGAGCCAGGGATGACGGCCGATACGATCGCCATTGGAGCCTTTGGCCCAATCACCGGCCCGGCCGCTTATATCGGCCTCGCTGGCCGCGACGGCGCTAATCTGGCGATCAAGGAAATCAATGCCGCCGGCGGTATCAACGGCCGCAAGCTGTCGATGACCTTCGAGGATGATGGGCACTCGCCGACCAAGGCGCTTGCCGCGGCGAAGAAGCTCATCGATCAGGATCATGTGTTCATGATCTTCTGCGTTGCCGGCAGCAACGGCACCTTAGGCACGATCGACTTTGTGCGCGAAAACGGCCGCGTATGTATGTGTCCTTTGCGTCAGCGCCCGGCGTGACCTGGCCCTTCGCGCGCAACATGTTCGCGGTGGCACGACCGAAGTTCCTCGCTATGGCGAACTCTACGCCGAATATCTGCACGATTATCTGAAGGCGACAAAGATCGCGATTCTCAACGGCCGTGAGGAATATCCGAAGAATGAGGGTGATGCGCTGACGGCCCAGTTGAAGAACTGGTACCAGGTCGCGCCAGTCAAGCGCGCCGAATTCAATATCGGCGACAAGGATTTCACGCCGCAACTGCTGGAAATCCAGGGCGCCAATCCGCAGGTCATCGCGATTTTCGGCAATCCGGCGGAAGCCGCGATTGCCATGCGTCAGGCCAAGGAGCTTGGGATGAACGAGCAATTCTTCCTGGGCACCACTATGGTCGACCAGAGCCTGCTGAACATCGCCAAACGGGCGGCGGAAGGTGCGAGCGGCTTTGCGCTGCTCCCGCTGCTCCCTTCGTCGTCGAATCCGGAGATGAAAGCCTGGGTGGCGAAATGGAAGCAGGAATATCCCGACCTGCCGGCCGGGCGCCCAAACGTCTTTGACGTCCTCTCTTATACCGACATGTATGTGGTGGCGAATGCGCTCAAGCGCGCCGGCAAGGATCTTCGACCGACAAGTTTATCGACGCGCTCGAAGCCACGCATGACTATCGAGTCGGCGCGATCGCTTCGCCGATCACGTTCACCAAGAAGCATCACATCGGCAATCTGCGCTTGCAGGCCATGCAGGTGAAGAACGGCGAATGGGAACCGGTCGCCTTCGAGGGCAAGCGCGAGAGCGACATTCTCAAACGCTACCAGTGACGTGATGGACGGGGAGTTGAGGCTGGCCTCATGACCTGGCGGATCATCCTCCAGCTTGCGTTGTCGGGTTTGAGCATCGGCAGCATCTATGCACTGGTCGGGCTTGCGCTGGTGCTGCCGTTCAAGGCGAGTGGCATCGTCAACTTCGCGCAAGGCGAGATGGTCACATTCGGTGCTTATCTCGCCTTGATCCTCTCTGGTTTCGGATTGCCTTATCTCGCGGTAGTGCCGCTTGTTCTCGTCGGCGCCGCGATGTTCGGAATGGCGATCGAGCGATTGTTGATCCGGCCGATCGCAAACCAGCCGGAGTTCACGCTGGTCATCGTCACATTTGCGATCGGCTTCATCGTCAAAGCCGCGATCCGCCTGCATTGGCAAGACAATACGTTTTCGATCGACGCGCCGTTTGTCGGGCCGCCTTTGGTGTTTGGCGCGCTGCGGCTCAATCCGGCCTATCTCGTCTTTATCCTCAGCACCATTGTGGTCGTTGCCGTGCTGTTTCTCTTTTTTGGCCACAGCAAATTTGGCAAGGCCATGCGCGCAACCGCGCTCGATCCAATCGCGGCAAAGCTCATGGGCGTCCGCGTCGGCTCAGTCTTCTCGGCGGCTTGGGCGCTCTCCACCATGCTCGGCGCTTTTGTGGCCTACTGCTCGCGCCGGTGATCGGAATCAATCCCGAGATCGGCAATCTCATTCTCAAGGGACTGGTCGCAGCTGTCATCGGCGGCTTCTCGAGCCTCGGCGGCGCGGTGGCCGGCGGCCTTCTGCTCGGCCTGCTCGAAACTTATGCCGGGGCTTTCTTCGGCGCGACGTTCAAAAATCTGGTGCCGTTCGGCGTGCTCATTCTGCTGTTGCTACTTCGGCCGCAGGGGCTTGCCGGCGCTTCCAGCGCGAGACGGGTGTAACGATGCGCGTGCGCGCTCTGCTCGTGGCTCTTGGCGTTGCGCTGCTGTCGGCGTTGCCGCTGATCGCCACCGGCTATTACCTCTATCTCGTTGAACTCGCGATGATCAACGTCATCGTCGCGATCGGCCTCAACCTGCTCAGCGGCAACTGCGGACAGATATCGCTTTGCAATGCCTCGTTCATGGCGATCGGCGCGTATTGTACAGCGCTGTGTACAAGCCGCCTCGGATTGCCGACGCTGATCGCCTTGCCGGCGAGCGTTGTGATATCGGCGCTCCTCGGAGCTGCACTCGGCTATCCGGCCCGGCGGTTGTCGGGGCTTTATCTCGCATTGGCCACGCTCGGCTTCCTGGAACTGGTCAGCACCGTGATCGAAGAATTTCCAGACTACACCGGCGGAATTCGAGGGCTCAAGGTAGCGCGGCCACAAATCTTTGGCTTCAGCTTCCACTCAGACATCTCGCTTTATTTCTTCGTGCTCGTCCTGACGACCGGCGCGGTCGTGGTCGGATTTAACATCCAACGCTCACGCTATGGCCGTGCGTTCGACGCCGTGCGGCAAAGCCCGTATGCGGCGCAAGCGATCGGAGTTCCAGTCGCCCGGGTCAAGTTGATCGCATTCGCGCTCAATGCGGCCTTTGCCGGATTTGCCGGCGGCTTGCTGGCCGGTGTAGTGGGCTTCATCGATCCGCCGGAATTCGGCATCCTGGCTTCGATCCAGCAAATTACGTTCATCGTAGTTGGCGGGCTTGGTTCGATCGCAGGTTCGATTGCAGGGGCGGTGTTGCTCACGGCATTGCCGGAAGCGCTGCGCGGCGTGCAGGAATATAGCGAACTGATCTACGGTTTCATTCTGCTCGGCACACTGCTGTTCCTGCCACGGGGATTGGTCGGTATCGCCGCGCGGCTTGAAGCACTGCGATCGACGAAACCAGCAGCCGAGGAGGCGGCCTATGGCGCTCCTTGAGGTCGATACGCTTTCCGTTCGCTTCGGCGGTGTCGCGGCCGTCACCGCCGTATCGCTCGCAGTCAACGCCGGCGAAATACACGGCATTATTGGCCCGAACGGCGCCGGCAAGACCTCGGTCATCAACGCCGTCACCGGCATGGTGATCCCGCAATCGGGATCGATCCGTTTCGCCGAAAGGGAGATTGCCGGTTTCGCGCCGCACGTGATCTCCTCCTTCGGGCTTGGACGCACGTTCCAGCATGTGGAATTGTTCGGTGACCGCAGCGTCTTCGACAACGTATTGACGGGGTTCTATCGGCATCAGCCGTATGGTTTGCTGGCCGCGGCCGTTCGGTTCGGCAAGGCCGCGGAATCGGAACGACAGACGCGCGACCGGGCCCGCGCGCTGCTCGAAGCCTTCGGCCTTGTGGCCTACGCCGATGTGCATGCCGGCCTACTGCCATTCGGCATCCAGAAGCGGGTCGATATTGCCCGTGCACTTGCAGCTGAACCAAAGCTGCTGCTGCTCGATGAGCCGGTCTCCGGGATGAGCGAGGCCGAGGCGGAAGCTGCTGTAACGACAATGCGCAAGCTCGCCCGCGAGCACGGCATTACGCTCGTCGTGGTCGAGCACAATATGCACGTGCTGATGAACCTGGCCGAGCGTGTCACGGTGCTCAATCAGGGGCGGCTGCTCGCCAGGGGAACGCCCGCCGAGATACAGGCCAACGCCACTGTCATCGAGGCCTATCTGGGAGACGCGGCATGACGCTGCGGCTGACCAATTTAACGGCGGGCTACGGACGGGTCCGCGTGGTGCGCGACGTCAATCTCGAGATCGGGGAGGGGCAGATCGTCGGGCTGCTCGGCGCTAATGGCGCCGGAAAGACGACCCTGATGCGCGCAGTGTCGGGTCTTGCGACCCTCCAGGCCGGGAGCATCGAATTTGCCAGCCGCGATGTCACTCGATGGTCGTCGGACCAGCGCGTCGCGCTTGGCCTGATTCAGGTGCCGCAGGGCCGTCATCTATTTGGCGAGATGAGCGTGCGCGAGAATCTCGAAATGGGCGCCTATCTGGTGGCGGGACAAACCGCGCAGGCGCGCATGCAGGAAGTGTTTTCACTGTTCCCGATCCTGCACGAACGTGCCCGGCAGCCGGCTGCGTTGCTGTCCGGCGGCGAGCAGCAGATGCTGGCGGTTGGACGCGCGCTCATGTCCGGGCCGCGGTGTCTTTTGCTCGACGAGCCTTCGCTCGGGCTTGCGCCCAAGGCATTCGACCTGATCATCGATGTCATCAGGCGGATCAATCACAGCGGCACCACTGTTTTTATCGCTGAGCAAAACGCGCGCAAGGTGCTCCGCATCGCTCATTACTGTTACGTGCTGGAGAACGGCCGCATCGCTACCGAAGGCGAGAGCGCGGCGCTCTTAGCCGATGATCGCATTCAACGTTCCTATCTCGGAGTTTCCTACCCATGAAAATCATCGACGTGCACTCGCATTGGGGCACCGAACGTGGCTACCCGCTGCAAACTCCGGCCGAGCGGGAGCAGCAGAAGGCAACCTGGAATTCGAAGGTGAATTATCAAACCGAGGCCGAGATGGCGAAGTATTTCCGCGACAGCGGCGTGCAGGCCATTCTCGATTTCGGCTTTTCCAAGTTCCTGCCGATAGAAGAGATGGAGGCGTTGCATGACTACGCCTTCGCGACGGAAGCCGCCCATCGGGACGTCATCCTCGGCCATTGGCTTCACATCGATCCTCTCCGTTCGGGCGAAGCCGGGTTGAAGGAGCTGCGCCGCTGCATCGACAAGCGCGTTGGCTTTCTCGGGCTTGGCGTATCCGCCTCGTTGAGCCCGCCGGCCAGCGATCCGATCTACGATCCGCTCTACAAGCTTTGCATCGAAGCCAATATTCCGGTGCTGATCTTCGTCGGTACCACCGGGCTTGGCGCCGGCCTACCCGGTGGTGGCGGCGTCATCCTCGACGATTGCCATCCCCGCCATCTCGACCGCGTGGCAGCCACCTATCCCGAACTCAAGATTGTCGCCGCACGCCCGGGATGGCCGTGGCAAGCCGAGGTGATCGCCGTGCTGATGCACAAGCGGAATATCTGGTACGAACTGCACGGCTGGTCACCGAAATATCACACCGCGGATCTGCGGCACGAGATTCCGCGCCGGCTCAAGGACCGCATCATGTTCGGTGCCGACTATCCGCTGCTCAGCTACGAACGGTTGATCGGCGACTGGATGGCGCAAGGCTACCCGGAAGATGTCCTGGGGGGTATCTTCCATCGCAACGCGACCGCTTTCTTTGAGAGCCTGAAGACATGAATCTCGATCTTGCCGGAAAGTGCGCCATCGTCGGCGGCGCCAGCCAGGGTATCGGTTATGGTATCGCGCATCTGTTGGCGAGTGAGGGCGCGCGAGTTGCCATCACCGCGAGGCGCGAGAAGGACTTGCGCATAGCGGCGGAAAAACTGGCGGCGGAGACTGGCGCGGAGATCCTGCCGGTACAAGCCGACTGTCGTCTGGCCGCCGATTGCGATCGCGTCGTCAAGACGGTCGGCGATGCCTTCGGCCGCATCGATATTCTCGTCAACAATGACGGCGCGCCACCCCTTGGCGATCTCTCAAGCTTCGACGACGCAGCCTGGCAAAAGGCTATGGAACAGAACTTC
This sequence comes from uncultured Alphaproteobacteria bacterium, assembly GCA_963775545.1. Lineage (GTDB taxonomy): Bacteria > Pseudomonadota > Alphaproteobacteria > Rhizobiales > Xanthobacteraceae > Bradyrhizobium. The sequence continues at coordinate 184,630 of CAVZJE010000017.1, read as the reverse complement.
ATGTATGTCGCACGCATGTGCCGTGGCGTGCTGCCGATCATGCAGGAGAGAGGCGGCAGTATCCTCAACATAACCGCAATTTCGGCTATTCAACCGATTCCGCGTTTCGGTCTGTCGGTCGCGAGTTGGGGCGCCGTGATCGGCTATGCCAAGACGCTGGCGCTAGAGGTCGCGCGCTTCGGCATCAACGTCAATACTATCTGTCCCGGCTATGTCGACACACAGCGGCTGGAGAAGGTGTTCTCCACTGGCGACAAGCCAGCGCAGCAGATGCGCAGCGAGCTGGAGCGTGAAGTGCCGCTCGGGCGTATCGGCAGCGTCAGCGATATCGCAAGCCTCGTTGCTCTGCTCGTGTCTCCGCGCGGCAGCTACATCACCGGCACCGTCATTCCGGTCGATGGCGGGCTGTTCCGGGCCGTCCGTTGAGGGAGGAAGTCATGGCCTACGTCAATATGTTGCCCAGCGAACTGGCCGCGGAATACGCTCGTGAAAAGCTCTGGATGCAGAAAACGGTCTTCGACATCCTCGCCGAACAGGCCGCCGCCTATCCCGACCGTATCGCGATCACGGATCCCAAAGGGGCCGTCAGCTATGGCAGGCTAAAGGACAGGATCGAGCGGGCCGCGCAATTCTATCGCTCAATCGGCGTTAGGCGCGGCGACGTCGTCACAATTCAGCTTCCCAATCGCATCGATTTCGCCGTCGCTTTCATTGCGCTCGAGCTGCTGGGTGCAATCGCCAACAAGGTCAATCCAGATTTTCGCGCGCGCGAGCTCGATTACATGCTGAAGTTCTCCGGTAGTTCGGCCTATGTGTTCCCGAAGGAGTGGAAGGATTTCGACTACGCCGGTATGGCGCGGGGCCTGCAACAGGCGAATCCGGAGTTGAAGCGGCTGATCGTCGCCGGCGGGCCGGTTGAAGGTATGCACGATTTCGATGCCGGTGTCGCCGCCAGCGCGCCGATCTCAGTGGCCGACCGCGTGCACATGGATCCCAATGAAGTGTGCCGGATGTGTTTCACCTCGGGCACGACGGGTAATCCGAAATGCGCGCTACACAGTTTCAATACCACGCTCTACGCGGTCGAGCTGCTCAACACCGACATGGAAGTGACGGAGCGCGAGGTGTTTCTGGCATTCCTGCCCCTTGGTCTGAACTGGGGATACATCACGTTGCTTCAGAGCATCCTGGCCGGCGCGAGGTTGGTGCTGATGGAACGCTTCAATCCGCGCGCCGCGCTCGAACTCATCCAGAACGAGCGCGTGACTTACATCCCGACCGCGCCGGCAGGCTTGGTCGGCATGCTCAACGCTCCTGGCGCCGAAACCTTCGACGTCTCATCCTTGCGTGTCGTCATCACCGGTGGCGCCTCGGCGGCGGTAGAGACGATCCGCGAGTACCAGAAGCGCATGAAGGGCCATCTGATCGAGCTCTATGGCATGTTAGAGGCCGGCTTTCAGACCTATACGCGGTTTAGCGACGATCCGCAGAAGGTCAACGGCACCATCGGCCGGCCGGTGCGTGCCATGGAGCTGCGCATAGTCGACACTGATTGGAAAGACGTTAGGCGCGGCGAGGTCGGGGAGCTGGCTTCACGTGGCCCGTCGATCCATCTCGGCTATCACAATAATCTGGACGCCAATGCGCAGGCGTTCAACCGGGAGGGCTGGTTCCGGACCGGCGACCTCGGACGCGTCGTCGACGCCGACGGCAATGTGCAGATCACCGGCCGTAGCAAGGAGATCATCAACCGCGGCGGCAAGAAATTCTTCCCGCGCGAGGTTGAGGAGATCCTCTACGCCCACCCGCAGGTGCTGCACGTCGCCATGATCGGCATGCCCGACGTTCGCCTTGGCGAACGCAATTGCCTTTGCGTTGTTCCCAAGGGCGACAAGGTCCCGACGCTCGACGAATTCGTCGCCTTCCTGCGCGATCAGGTTGCCGACTACAAGCTTCCGGAATCAGTCGAGAAGTTCGGCGAATTGCCGATGACGGGCAGCGGCAAGATCCAGCGCCACGTATTGCGCGATCTGGTCTTGCAACGACATGCGATAAGGACAAGCCATTGAGGCACCACGCCTGAAAATCCCTTTTGAAGGACACGGGTAATGCTTAAGAAAACCCAACAAGAGATCAATTGCGATGCTTGCGATGGAAAGGGATTTCCCACCGTCGCCCAGCCGGCGCAGCCAGGCCGGCAAATCTATCCTCCTCCATGCAAGAAATGCGGCGGCAAGGGCCGCCTGAGAGATGTGCCAATACACCCGAAAGATAGAACATAGCGCTTGTTCAGGTATTGACGTGGCGGCTGCAAAAAAATGTGGTCGGTGCTCGCGCTGATAAGAAGAGGCTGGAAACGGAAAAATGGAGTCAGTCCGCGGACTGATGAGGAAATTGCCGAAAGCTTATCAGTTGCGTTAGCACCGGTTGCCTTTTGCGGCTGCATTGGACGAGGGCGCTGACGACGAGCAGCGTTCATGGGTCCGTAGCGACGCGACCCAAATTCAGCGATCAGGGAGCCCGGTCGCCACTACCGCTGGCCGGTTTTCCGCGTGCTTCTTCTTTAACATACTGATATATAAGGTTTTATCTAATTTTGGCTATTTACGCTCAGCAAGCAATTGGTTTGCAAATTCTGCCAATTGGCAGTATATTGACCGCCAATTGGCAGAGGTAAAACTGTGCCCCACGTAGCCATTCGACCACCCATAGATCCGGCGGTGGTCCAACCGCCGAACCTTTCAGACGCTCAAACTCGCGGGCAGCTCACGCCGGCCGCGGTCGACGGAATGGTTCGCCTGGCCGAGATCTGGCGCCTGACTGGGCCAGAGGTTTGCGCACTACTCGGCGATGTGTCGGAGCGGACGTGGTTCAGAATGAAAAAAGGGCAGTGGTCAGGAATATTGTCACAAGACGCGCTGACCAGGATCAGCGTACTCGTGGGGATATTCAAGGGACTTCGGCTTCTGTTTTCTGAGCCCCTATCGGATGAATGGATACGGTTAGCTAACAAGGGATCGCTCTACGGCGGTCGTCGTCCACTCGACACCGTTATCGAAGGCGGAATTCCGAAGATGTTGGAAGTGCGTCGCCACGTTGACGCCCTGCGCGGTGGCTTGTGAATGCTTGTGCCGCCCACGCTCAACTTGTCTCAGCGCGACACCGTGCGCTTGATTTCAACTGGTCGGCTCAAGGATCCAGTACTAATGCCGCTCGCAGCAAACCACGGCGCGTTGGAAGACCTTGCTGCGTTGGAAAGTGCCACCAACGGCCGCCTCGTTGCGCAGGAAGCTGGCCTTCCCGAACTCGATACCCGCGAGCTAGTGTTTGGTCGAGCCGGCTTTACGTTCATCAATGCCGCTTTCACGCATACACGCCCCGGCGGAAACAGATTTAATGACGAAGCACGTGGCGCTTGGTATTGCGGCTTCGATGCTGAGACAGCGATTGATGAGGTTTCTTATCATCTGACCCGTGAACTTGAAGCCGTCAGCCGTTTTGAAAACACTACCGATTACGCTGAGTTGATTGCCGACTTCTTTGGCGGGTTCCACGATCTGCGTGCGGTCGACGGGGAGGGGCACCTGGTTCTGCATAAAGACCCCGCGATCGCTTACCCGGCGGGGCAGAGTCTGGCTCGAAAATTGCGGATCGATCATTCAAGCAATGGAATCGTCTATCCTTCCGTTCGGCATGTAGATGGCGCCTGTCTCGCCTGTTTTCGGCCCGATCTTGTGCAGAATTTGCGTCAAGGCAGCATTTGGCGTCTTGAGTGGCTGGGTACCCCAACTCCCGCTGTCACGCGTCAAGGTCAATAGTGCTCGGTTGCTATGCGGCGCCGGACTCGAGCGCTCGCTATGTCACATAGAATTGCTGCTGCATCCGCATTTTTCATCGGTCGTGTTAAGATCTTAAATGGTGGGACCTAAAATCGTGCGCCAAGGGCGTATATCGTCATCGGGATTGCTATTCAGTCGCATACAGGATTGTAGCGCCGAAAACGGGTTGTACGATGACTCGGGCGTGCGAGTGATCGCTATGGGATGCTAAAATCCGTCAATCAGACCCGTCGGAGGAGGTCATAATGAGCGGATTATCGTTTGCTGCGACGGGACCTGGAATGCAGATGACACCCAGACCACCGATACGAATGTCGCCTTGCTGGCTCGGTCCGTCCATGGATCGCAGCAAACCGGCGGTATCCTTCAAATCGTGCTCTACTTACGAGGCGTCGGAACGACCGGGTTGAAACTCGAAACCTTCATTGAAGGAGCGACTGGAATTGGCGTTGATGACAATATTCGATCCGCGTACCAGTTCATTTCGCAGAATTACGTACCCGGCGACGAGATCTTTCTGTTCGGATTCTCACGTGGGGCATTTACTGCCCGCAGCCTTGCCGGCCTAATCACGGCTTGTGGCATCTTGTTCCGTGAGTCCCTCAACGCACTACCAGACGCTTGGATTTATTATCGCAGTCCGAAGCCCCATTCACCGGCAACCTTTGCCGTAAAATATGACTTGCGCTGCCACGTCGATGCCCAAATCACCTTCCTTGGGGTGTGGGATACTGTAGGAAGCCTGGGCATTCCGGGCAGCTTACTTGCGGCTAGCAACAAGGAGAAATTTGCGTTTCACGATACTAGCCCATCTCCTCTCGTGAAACGCGCTGTGCAGGCCCTTGCGATCGACGAGCACCGACACGACTTCATACCGACATTTTGGACAGGCGATGTCCCGCCGGGTGTGACCATACAGCAAGTATGGTTCGCCGGGGCTCACTCGGATGTAGGCGGCGGTTATAAGACGCGCAGTCTGGCTGACATTCCGCTTGTGTGGATGGCGAGACAGGCCGAAGCGGCAGGTCTCGCGCTCGCTTGGAAATGTCTACCGGACCCGTCCATGCTTGACCCGACCGCTCCCGCCCATGATTCATCGTCGGGTTTGTTTGCGCTTGACCGTTATCATCCAACCTTGCGTGAAGTTGGGATGAAACAGTGCGCCGTAAAGCTCAACGAGAGCCTATACGAAGCGCTGGACGAGAATGGAAAACCGGTTTCTACAATCAACGAAAACGTTCACCGGAGCGTTTTATCGCGTTACGCTAGCTCTGCTCAGGTGTGCTCCGACGACAACAAGGGCACTTGGAGCCTGAGCCCTTATAAGCCGGAAACGCTCGCGCTTTTCTTCGACGGCGGTTCATTTGCAGGCTTGCCAATCGTCGATTAGCAGGCGGTTTGGACCGTCTCGACGACCCGCCTTGATTGGCGGGGGACTGAGCGTTGGCGCGTCTAAGGCTGAGGTGAAGTTCGGACGAATCATCCGGGCAATCGCGTACGCAAGTAGTCAACTACATGGGCTAAACCCTGAATGTGTTGAATTAAATCGATAGGGCGCGCCTGTAGCATCGTGTTATCGGCTCTCATCCACGCCTTCGCTGCAGCCTGATCGCCCGAGACCATCCGGTCGAGGAGGTCGTATAGTCGAAGAAGCAGCTGGGCCAGCTCAAAGGTTTTGCCGTTGTCCCGCTCAAGCTCAAACGATCCTCGTTGCATTCGTGACACCGTCGATTCTGACAGTCCGATAATTGAAGCAAGAACTTTCTGGGATATTCCAAACCTGTCGGCGACGCGGATTGTCGCTTGCGTCAAAGCGATTCCTTCTTCGCGAGTGCCTCGTCTGGCTTTGCGTTTACCCATAGAATTTCTAGAGCAAGTGGGGGGCGTTGATCATTCCAGGGAAATCCGTGAGTTGTGTTCCTCCGAAAACTGGTCGCCTTTGCACCCTACAAACGTCGCGCTCATGCCGTCCATTGGGCTAAACTCCCTACGACGAATTGAAGAGACAACAAATGCCAAAAGCTAGGCTAGTGGCCACGAGCTTCAACAGGCTGAAGTACCACGGCAGCGGCGTGCAGCTATCGAAGCGCTGCCATCACTTGCAGATGGAACTGTAGAGCGGGGCTTCCTATCGCGTGGGGCAGCGACCTCGGTAGGTCGACGATGTTGAATCGTCTGAGATAGGGGAGTGAATTCGTTCCGCAGCTTTTCACTGTTCCTTCGAGCGGCGACGGTGCGCCACTTGCCGAACGAAAAAGCCGGACCGATCTGCGCATATGCACATCACTGTCCGGCTGGATTGGCGTCCCTGAACCACATCAAGCCGCGGGCAATATCGACTCGCGACCGGCCGTGCACGCGCCTTGATGTGTCTCAGCAAAGATACCGTGTGTCGGCGAAGGCTACTTCTTTTTCTTCTTGCCGGCCTTCTTCTTTGCCTTCTTAGCTTTCTTAGCCATGTTTCCCTCCGTTGTCCCAAAGTTGGTTCAATGCAAGTCTACCCCGACATGCATGAGCACAGAGTACACCACAATTGCAAAATTGATATATCGCGCTTCGAAGAAGGTAAACGGCGCCCACACCGTGGCGCTTTGCGGCTAAGCGAAGCACTCTCACGATGTGTCGACGCGATACCTGAACACGGCTTGTTGCCCGGCTAGAAAATATCCGCGCCGATATTGAGATGGAGCCGCGCTGCTAGTAGCCAGAAGCTTGGAGCAGAAGGCGGACGAGGCGGCATTGGCAAAGTGGACGTTAGTGGATATTTTCGCACCTGTGTCGTCCAGCCTCACTATGCTATCGGTAAGAAATGGATGAACGGCTGGTCCGCCGACACCACCTTCAAAAGTGAATTTCCAACGTCACCCCAAGCTATGCCGGCAAGTGCGTGGTGCGACACACGTGGTGATCTGACCAAGGCATGAGGTCTGCTGTTGGCCACTTTTCGGATCTGGCTGATCTAGCCGATCATGTCGGCTCTTGGGGCAAGACCATTCCCTTTAGGCGGACCCGCTTCCGCGAATGACTTAAAGCAGACGCGAAGCAGAGACCCCCAACTCGGCGGGGGCCTCTCCTCGAGCATGGATTACTACAGCGCGTTCAGGAAGTTCACGAGATCGGCTTTTTGCTGGTCGGTGAATCCAATACCGAACCGCTGGTCATAGAAATTCACCGCATCCGGCAAGCTTGCGGCTGAACCGTTGTGGAAATACGGCGCTCGCGACGCGAGCCCGCGGAGAATTGGACCCTTGATCTTGCCGATATCGGCGCATTGTCCGGAGATCAGCGCGCGGCCGGGATCGGTGACCTTGAACACCTGCCCGGCGAGCGGCCCCTGGTTGCAGGTCAATGTGAACACCGGTAATCCAGAGGTGTCGAGTACCGGCGGTTTCTTCGCGCCCGCATCGGCGATGCCGATGTCAAGCGGGGCCTTGACGGAATGATCGCCGACGTTGGGCGTGTCGTGGCAGGTGCCACAGGATCCCGAAAAGCTTGCGACCCCAAGAGCATCGTTGATGCCCGCTACGCCCGTAATGTTGATGTTTGTCGTATTGAACACCTCTTCGCCGCGTGCGATCGACAGGCGCCGCTCGACATCGTCCTCATCTTGTCCGTGCGCGCTCAGCCACGGCCGGTAGATATCGAAAATGTTGGACGTGAACGGTAGGCCGGTCGGATTTTTTCCGAATGGATCGTTCACGCCGATGAAGAACGATTGCAACGACAGCGTCACCGGACCGCCCAGAGCGCCGTCGCGGTGCAGCACTCCGGCCATGCGGTCGATCTCCTGAGCTGTGTAGATGCCACTCTCGAACGCAACGATCTCGGCGATCTGCGCGGCGGTCGGGGCCGCGTTCGCCTGGGCGTGGCCGAGGGTTGCGTCCGACGCCTGACTAGTCAGACTAGGCTCGCGGCCGTCGAACATGATCGTGCTGAGGAAACCGAGATTGGTCGATGGCAGCGGTCTCCGATAGACTGACACGATGCCCGTCGTCGGGCTGGTGAGGCCGGTTACGGGATTCGTGTTGCAAGAATAGGGATCGTCGACCGACGTCACCGCGAATTGCACGCCGCTCGGCATCGGCAAGCCGATGCGGATCAGCCCTCTCTCAATCAGCAGCGTATAGGCTTGCCGCTTCGCCTGCAGGGTCGAGACGTTGGCGGTCGGGCAGGTTGCGCCATCGACCAGGCGGAAAATCGGATCCGTTCCATCACTGCCAGCGAACCGCGCAGCGACGCCGGCTGCGCTAACCGTCCAGCCGGTCTGCGGCTGGTGACAGGTGAAGCAGGTACGGCCATTGGTGCCGAGATTTTGGAAGAAGGGGTTGTTGATCGGGAATGTTGCGCCGCCGGGTTGGAAGGTCGCGATCGCGCCCACTGGATCGTTATCGATCTCGAATTTGGGAATGATCGGCGGGGCTTGTTGAACGCTCTGATCGGGATCCTTGAAGCGCCGCATGGCCTGCATGTGATCGATCATTCCGGGAGCAAAGGCCGGGAGGCCTCCGCCGGAGGAGCTGCCAATTTGCTGCGCCACCGAAAGCGATGACATACTACAGGCAACACACGCGACGATTGCACCGACGGCTGAAATTCTCGCAATATGGGTGAACGCAGGATAAGCTTCGGCAATTCGCTGTCGTTCTTTCATTGAACTTCTCCTCTAAAATTAAAACTTCTCCTTCAAAAAAGAATTGAGGCTGTAGCCGCAATCAGGCCGGTGTTTGGCGCGCCGCGGCTGACGGGGCGCCGATGCGCTCCCGAACAGCGACGGCATCGCGTGTAAGCCACCATCGGATGATCGGAATGCGATGCCACGTCGATATGAGCTGCGATTTGGCTGAGAGCACTATCCGGACAGCATGCAAAAGTCGTTCGCGACTTCGCGCATGATCCGCCGGTCTTCCGCCTTCCGAGCCAGACCGCTAAACGATCTTGCGAGCTTTTCGAAGCCGCCTGCGAGCAAGCGAGCGTTTGCAACAAAGATGATGGACATCAAGAACTCCGTTCAGTCGGGGACCGCGACATGCTCGCCGCTCCGCATCGTGATCGCTCGAATCAACCGCGCTCATTACCCTGGACGAATGCGACCCGTTTCCCTCGTTGAGAAAACGAGCGCGGGGGCTAGCCCGCCATGGCTAGGATTTGTCCGATTTCGGCACCCAAGCCGAGGGCAAAAGCAGCCCCGTCAGCGTCAATCCCAGCACGGACCACAGACAGACGATGGAGAAATCGGCGGATGCTCCTGTGCCGGGACGAGGTATGCGGAACGGGGGCAGGAACTTACTCTGATTTTCAGTTATGGCTCGCATTGCGACGTCCTTCGATACATTTGCGTACGAGGTCGACAACGTTGGGTTGCAGTACGTTGCAGTACGAGGTCGACAATGTTGGGGTGGAGGCAGCCGCGCTTTGAGCCCGTCTTGATTCTTCCTTGAGACCGCCTTGATTTCTTTTCATGGGTTGTGGGCTACCATCGCCGTTGGGGGGATGGCAGATGGGCGCGCTGCGCGCCTTTGGCTGAAAATGCTTTTTATTTTCAGTAGTTACGTCCTCGATACGGCGCGGCGTGAGCTCCGCCGTGGGGAATCCGTTCTGTCCGTCCAGCCCCAGGTCTTCGACCTTTTGGAATACCTAATTCGCAATCGCGGCCGCGTCGTCAGCAAGGACGATATGCTCAATGCGGTCTGGGGCGGGCGCATCGTCTCGGAATTGACGTTGGCTACCCGTATCAACGCGGCCCGCGGCGCGATCGGCGATGATGGCGAAAGTCAGCACCTCATCCGCACACTGTTACGCAAGGGTATCCGCTTCGTCGGCGAAGTGCGGGAGGCGGAGGACGAGCCGCAGGCGCCGCGCGCGGGCCCCTCTCCGTCAGGCGCCGCGCCGTGGGTCGAGGCCGAGCGCCGTCAGCTGACCGTGATGTCGTGCGATTTCGCCGGAGTGCGAGAGCTTGCGACACGGCTTGATCCGGAGGAACTGCGCAGTGTGATCGGCGCCTGCCAGACCTGCTGCGCGGAGGTCGCCGCGCGCTGGGACGGGACGGTTGCGCAATTTACGGAGGATGGTGCGACTATTCACTTCTCTTATCCTCAGGCGCATGAGGATGACGCAGAGCGTGCGGTCGGCGCCGGGCTTGATCTTCTCGCGCGGATCACGCGGCGGGAGAACGGCTGGGCCAATTCGCTATCCGCACGCATCGGCATCGCTACCGGTATGGTGATTGTCGGTGGCCACGCCGCCGGCGAGGCGCCGGAGAACGTCGCAGTCGGAGAGGCGCCGATGCTGGCGGCGGCGCTGCGCTCGGTCGCGCCACTCGGCGGCGTGATGATTGCGGCCAGCACCAAAGGTTTGCTCGGTGAGCTGTTCGAGTATGAGGCGGTTGGATTGTTTGCGCTCGACGGGTTTCCGAGCCCGATAGCCGCTTGGCGGGTGACAAGTCCACGTGAAATCAAAAGCCGCTTCGAAGCGCTGCACGCGAGCGGTCTGACCGCCCTCGTCGGGCGGGAAGAAGAATCCGAATTGCTGCTGCGGCGCTGGTCGAGGGCGAAGAGCGGTGCAGGCCAGGTGGTGTTGCTCTCCGGCGAGGCGGGCATCGGCAAATCGCGGCTCGCGGCCGCGCTGCTGGAACACCTCGCCGATGAGCCGCACACGCGCTTGCGCTATTTCTGTTCGCCGCAGCATACCGACAGCGCGCTTTATCCGATCATCGGCCAGATGGAACGTGCCGCCAGACTGGCGCGCGACGACACCCCGCAAGCGAAACTCGACAAGCTCGCTGCGCTGCTCGCCAAGACCTCGACCTCGATAGAGGACGCGGCGCTCATCGTTGAAATGCTGTCGCTGCCGAACGACGGACGCTATCCCGCACACGAGCTAACCCCCGAACAACGCCGGCAAGGAACGCTGGAAGCGCTCATTTTGCAAATGCAGGCCCTGGCACGCCAAAATCCGGTGCTAATGATCTTCGAGGATGCGCATTGGACGGACGCCACGAGCTTGGAAGCGCTCGGCCGGGTCGTTGACCGGATCGTGGCGCATCGGATCCTGCTGATCGTGACGTTCCGGCCGGAATTCGAGCCGCCCTGGATCGGACGGCCGCATGTCGCCGCCCTCACCATCAATCGGCTGACGGAGAGCGAAGTCGACGCCATGATCGACCGCATCGTCGGCAACAAACTCATCCCCGCGAGCGTCCGGCCGGACATCATTGAGCGCAGCGACGGCGTTCCTCTGTTCGTGGAGGAAATGACCAAGGCGGTGCTGGAGGCGGAGGGCGACAGCGCGGCCCAGCACGTTGCTGCAGCGGTTCCGTCGCCAACCCTGGCCGTCCCGGCGAGCTTGCACGCCTCGCTGATGGCGCGGCTCGACCGGCTCGGCCCGGCCAAGGAAGTAGCGCAGATCGGCGCGGCGATCGGGCGTGAGTTCTCCCATGCTTTATTGGCTGCGGTGGTGCGCCAGCCGGAGGCGGAGCTGAGATCGGCGCTCGACCGCCTCATTGCGGCTGGTTTACTTTTCCGGCATGGCGCGCCGCCGCATGCGGCGTATTTGTTCAAGCATGCCCTGGTGCAAGACGCCGCCTATGGCACGCTGCTGCGCGAGCCGCGACGCGCGCTTCATGCCCGTATCGCCGAAATCCTCGAGCGCCAATTCGTCGAGATCGCAGAGAATCAGCCGGAGCTGGTGGCGCGCCATTGCGCCGAGGCCGGGCTGATCGAAAAGGCGGCTGCGCTTTGGGGTAAGGCCGGACAGCGGTCACTGGAGCGATCCGCGCTTGTGGAGGCCATCGAGCAGCTCACGCAGGCAATTGGCCTGATAGGCACGTTGCCCGCCACACCAACGCTGCGCCAACAACACATCGAGCTTCAGGTCGCCCTCATTAGCCCACTCCTTCATGTCAAAGGATATGCTACGCCGGAAGCCAAGGCAGCTGCGGATCGCGCACGTCTATTGATAGAGCAAGCTGAAGCACTGGGCGAGCCGCTCAAAGATCCTTTGCTGTTGTTCTCGGTCCTCTTCAGCTTATTCATCATCAGCTTTAATGCGTTCGATGGCGATGCAATGCGTAAGCTTGCACCGCAGTTCCTGGCGCTCGCCGAGAGGCAAGGTGCCGCAGCCCCCATTACAATCGGGCACAGCATCATGGGAGTTTGCCTAACATTTACGGGAGAGGTGGTGAGGGGCCAAGCGCATTTCGATCGCGCGCTTAAGCTCTATGATCCTGAGGTACATCGTCCGCTGGCGACGCGTTTTACCGTAGACAGCAAGTTGCGGACGTTAGGCTTTCGTTCGCCCGCTTCCTGGTTGCTTGGCTATCCCGAAGCCGCGCTTGCGGACAGCAAGCATGCGCTCGAGCATGCGCGTGAGATCGGCCAGGCCGGTAACTTGATGTTCATTCTGTATTGGGCATGTTTTACTGAAACCTTATGTGGAAACTATGCGTCGGGCGAAGAGCTGAGCAATGAACTCATCACTTTGGCGGCCCAAAAAGGCAGTCCGTTCTGGAAGGCGATGGGAGTGACGGTCCAAGGTTGCATCTTCGGGCTGGCCGGCAGAGCTGCGGATTCAGTTCAAACGATCACCTCGGGTCTCACCGCATATCGGTCACTGGGTACAACATTGATGGTGCCGTTCTACTTACTATCCCTTGCGACGGCCCATGCGGATCTTGGCCAATTTGACGTTTCTTGGCGCTGCATAGGCGAAGCGATAACGGCGGTGGAAACAGCCAATAAGTGGTTCGAGGCCGAGGTCCACCGGAATGCCGGGGAAATCGCGCTTAAATCGCCCCAGCTGGATACGGCGAAAGCGGAAGCGTATTTTGAGCGCGCGCTCGCGGTTGCGCGCGCGCAGCAAACGAGGTCATGGGAGCTGCGGGCCGCGATGAGCATGGCACGACTCTGGCGCGATCGAGGAAAGCGGGATGAGGCCCGCGATCTTCTCGCCCCGATCTATGGCTGGTTCACCGAAGGGTTCGACACGTTCGACTTGAAGCAGGCGAAGGCATTGCTCGAGGAGTTGGAGGCGTGATGGCGCACTTTCTTGCCATGGAATGTCGGCTTGTGGCAAGAAAGCGGACGTCTGCCGCTTTTCAATGTGGGTCTGCTTTAGGGGAGCAACGGAAGTCCGGCGAGTGAGACGTTCCAAACGTCTCTAATTACGAATGCGGCGCCGTGAAAGCCGCGCGGCCTGCTTTAGCTAGGTGAAAATGGGGACTATTCTCCGCGAGTTTCTTGGGAGAGAAGCTGAATTGGCATAACAGGCGTCGCTCAAGGCCGACCATGGTCTTGTTCGCGAAGCAGATGTCCCCACAGATCAACTGAACATCAATGATGACCAACAAGCGCAGCTCTTTGCTTTGGAACGAGAACCGCCGACGTCGTAACCGAAGGGACAAATGGGGCCTGCGATCCCCGGTCGATGTCGCCGATCATTCGTTCGGCAAGCTGAACGCACTGGTTGCGGATATCGGGAATCGCGATGATTTCCCAAAAGGCCGCACGCGTTAGCGGGCCGATGGCAAACAGCCTCCGGGAGGGAAAACCCCAGCGGTTGACGATCGTACAATCGGAGGCGACTTCGATTCCCAGGTGCAACGGGTCGATCCGCGCCAGCCCCTGGTCGAACAGGCTGCGTACCGCCGGATTGCCGGTTGCGGTCGGATCCTTGACGATGCCGGTGCAGTCGACGATGGCATCGACTTCAAGGCTCTCAAGCGCAGCTTGGCTGCGCCGGCGATATCGGACGGTCGCGCCGGCAGTGTTCGGCGAAATATCAACAATCTTGGCTGCCCTGAGGGTCAATCGACGGTCCATGATCGCCTTCAATATCGTGGACTCGACCTCGGGCGCCATGCGATGCCGATGGACATCCCACCATGCGCGGGCGTGTTCGAGGAAACGCCGTCTGGAATCGATCGGGAGTTCGCGCCAGAGGCGTTGCGTAAACGGTCTCAGTCCGTCCACGACACTGCGCCAGTTACTGCCTTGCGCGGCATGGCTATCGACGAAATGTCGCAGCCAGTGCAACAACTGGCTGGCGCTGGCGCCAAAGGGTATCTCCGACTCGTTAATGGGCAGCGGAGGCACGCGGCGATGCGCCTTCGGCATCAGCCCGCGGCGCGACATGGCGACGATTGGCCCAGTATGGCGGTCGCGCAACAGCGACAGTACGTAGTCTGCCATGGTCAGACCCGATCCGAGGATGAGAACCAAGCCGTCTTTCCTGATCCTCGCGGCGGACGGTGGCGTCCAGGGATCAGCATAACAAGCAGCCGGCAGCTTCCGGGAGTCGTGTCCCGTTGCCAAAATGGCGAAGTCGCCTGCAAGTTGCGCGCCGCTCGCCAGTTCGACCACGACGCCGTCGGCGTTTTCGCGGACCGAGGTGCATTCGCTGTTCAATATCCTCAGGCCATCGGCGGCGTCCCCGCGTGAAACCAATGGCATGATCAGGCTGGCGATATAGTCGCCGTAGACGCGTCTGGGTACGAAACAGTAGCGATCGGCACACCGGCACATGTCCCGAGCGGACAGCCAACGCCAGAAATGATCTGGATCCTCTGGCAAGGCGCTCATGTTGGCGGCGCGGACGTTGAGCAGGTGTTCCGGATTGCCGGTGTGATAGGCCAGTCCGCGCCCAATTTCAGGACGCCGTTCGATCAGCGTCACCCGAAACGTCCGGCGTGCCAAACGCAGCAGTTGATACGCGAGGAGTACGCCGCTCGCGCCGCCGCCGACAATGATCGCATGCCGCTTGATCATCTGACACAGCCCCGCTTGCAACCGTCATTAACCGTTGTTCATAAACGAGGCGACAATGCGTGCCGTTCAACGATCGATGCAAATGACGAAATCATGCCATCAGCGTGCACTTAGCCAGAATAAAAGTTTCCGAAGGAAGAATTGCGCCATGCGAATAAGCCGATGTTCGGCGGGCGTAGGGAAGGGCGGGAGCGCTCCCTTGACTTGGGCTTCTGGCGACTCGCATCGGCTTTGCGCCGCAGTAAGTTAAATGTTGGCTTTTCCCTAATCTGAGACCCTCATTCCGACAAAGGGAAAACTCGTTGTAGGTTCAGTGCGGCTTCATCGACGTATCTGTCGGAAAGGGTGTCGATTTTCCAGGGAATACGACTATCACGGCATCGATGCATTTCATTGGCCGGCCGGTGTCGATCAGGTTCAATGGCGCGTGGGATCGGTCCTGCGTTCCAAGGCGCATGACCCCGCTGGCGGCGGCCGCTCCGAAAAGGCACTTGGGGGCTTGAAATGCACCTTATCTCTTCACCGATCTCGGCAAGTGATTGAAATCACATAAAATACGACCGCCCGAGCGCACCAACGGCAATAAGCCGTCGATATGAAGATCGGATTTGCGGCGGTTCCGGCTCCCGCATTGTTGCCCACGTCGAGCTTCAGTTTTTGGGCCGTTTTGTCTTGCTTGGTTGATCTTGCTCGGTTGATCTTGCGCGGCTTGGTGCAGCACTAATCGTTGCATCCTTATTCGAACCAAAGTCTCGCGAAAACGATCATCGCCTCGCGAGAGGGTAGTGGCGTAGCCGTAGCGAGCGTTCTGTTGGATGACCTCGTTTCCCATTGGGGTCACAGGGCATTATTCGACCTCCGCTTATGACCCAGGCTGTGTGAAAACCCCACCGATGGTATGATTTCCGTGCTGAATCGCGGGGGGACTGATGAAGGGTTTCGTTCAAGGGGTGGATCGCCGGCAGGCGACGCTGTTGCCGGAATGCCTTGATGATTGGGTCGACGAGAGCAATCCTGTTCGAGCGGTCGATGTATTCGTCGATGCGTTGGCACTGCGCGACCTGGGGTTCGATGGCGTCCACCCGGCGGCGACCGGCCGGCCCGGGTATCATCCTTCGGCGATGCTCAAGCTGTAGATTTACGGCTATCTCAACCGGGTCCAATCGAGTCGGCGGCTGGAGCGTGAGGCTTGCCGCAATCTTGAGGTTATGTGGCTGACCGGACGGCTCGCGCCGGATCACAAAACCATCGCCGACTTCCGCAAGGACAATGGTTCCGCGATCAAGAAGGTTTGCGCGCGCTTCGTCGAGTTGTGCCGCGAGATGGGCCTGCTGGCGAAGGCCAGCGTTGCCATCGACGGCAGCAAGTTCAAGGCCGTGAACAGTCGCGACAACAACTTCACGCAGGGCAAGATCCAGCGCCGGCGGAAGCAGATCGAAGAGAGCGTGGCGCGCTACATGAGCCAACTCGATACCGCCGACCGCCAGACTGCCGCAGGCGAAGAGCCGTCGGAAACGGTGCTGCTGACCAAGACGCGGCTTAAGGAGAAGCTGGCGAAGCTCGAAGAAGAAGTGAAACGGCTGGCCGCGATTGAAAAGGCAGTGCTCGCCTCGCCCGACAAGCAGATATCGCTGACCGATCCCGATTGCCGCTCGATGGCAACGAGCGGGCGCGGCTCAGGCATGGTCGCCTACAATGTGCAAAGTGCGGTCGACACCACGAACCATCTGATTGTCGCGCACGAGGTCACCAACATCGGCACCGATAGATCGCAACTGGCGACGATGGCGCAGGCGGCGAAAGCTGCGCTGCGCAGTGATAGCTTGGACGTCGTTGCGGATCGAGGTTACTTCAAGGGTGAGGAAATACTGGCCTGCGAACAGGCCGGCGTCGCGGTCACACTGCCCAAGCCGCAAACCTCGGGCGCCAAGTCGGCAGGCCGTTTTGGGAAACCTGATTTTGTTTATTTGGCCAAGGACGATGTCTATCGCTGCCCGGCCGGCGAGAAGCTAGCGCACCACTTCACCGCTGATGAAGATGGCCAGAAAATGCGGATTTACCTGACGAAGGCGTGCCGCACATGCCCGCTCAAGGATCGCTGCACGACGGCCAACGAGCGCCGCATCAAACGATGGGAACACGAACACGTCGCCGAAGCCGCGCAGGCGCGGCTCGATCAGAACCCGCAAGCCATGCGTGTGCGCCGCGAAACCGTCGAGCATCCGTTCGCCACGCTGAAGATGCGGATGGGGGCGACGCACTTTCTGATGAAGACGCTGCCGAAGGTAGCGACCGAGATGGCGCTGCACGTGCTCGCCTACAACCTCACGCGCGTGATGAACATCTTCGGTATCAAACCGTTCCTCGCGGCGATCCGGGCCTGAGGAGCGTGTCATGTTGTGCCGGCCTCGTGACCGTTCAGGTCGCTCAGCATGGCTTAAAGTTGTGCCCGGATTGACTCCAGAACTCGATACAGCAAAAATAGGCTCAGAAGGTCGCGTCGAGGCCCAACGCGCCCGGTTGCGGGGCAGATGTTGGGAGACGAAAAACGTTTCCACACGGCCTGGACCTGGAGCGGATCTTCCGGCATGCGTCGAGTTGCTGGCGCCCCTGAAAAAAAGCCCTGCCGTTAGGCAGGGCTTCCGAGGCTTTTGCAATCTATGCTTTGCGTGGTCGATCGCCGATTGGAGTTCAGATCAGGGTTGCTGCGGCTCGTTGCCGTTGTTGAAGGTGAGCAGCGGCTCCCAGGTCTTGCAGAAATGCTCGGCCGTGAAGGTGTTGAACGGATGCGGCCCGCGCGGCGCGAGCACGCCTGCCGGTGTGAGTGACTGGACCTGCGGACCGAGGAAGAAGTCGAACAACGGCCAGAACGGTGGTTGGGAGTGGAACGACCGGAGGTCGACCAGGATGTTAAGGCTCGCGATGTTCGGATCGCCGGTCTTCACGAAGTTGGCCCAGTAGGTCTTCATGTCGGTCGCCAGCGCCGCCTGCGCTGGTGTGAAGTTCGAGCCGAAGTTGAAGATGTACTGGAGTTCGGCTGCGTGCTGCGAAGCCGTCGTGAAGCCCGAGCCGTTGGCGCCCGGACCCGGGACGCCGGCCGTGCTCGGCGCATTCGGATCGTTGAACTCGTAGGCAAACACCGGGACGTGCCTGGACAGGTCGCTGTTCGAGTCAAATCCGTTACAGGAGAACACGAAATCGGTGAAGATCTGCGAGAGCGCCTCGTCGACGTTGCCGCCCATAAAGTTGTTGGTGAGGCCGGGGATCGTCCCGGTTGTCTGCGGAACGAAGTCGTGGAAGTTGGAGATCGGATATTCGCCTGCCGCAGCCACCGAAGCGGCGACGACCGCCTGCGTGAAGGTCGAGGTCGGGGTCTGGTTGGACGGCGTCGCCGTCACGAGGGTCTGCATAAAGAAGGCGATTTCCTGCGCGTAGGTACAGATCGCCGGCGCGCCGCCGAACGGCGGTGTCGAACACAGAATGTTCGGGACCTGAAGGTCGAAACTCGCCGGGCCGCCGGCAGCGACGACGTTCGCAGCGGTGCCAAAGGGACCGGTGACTACACTGGGAAAGAAGTCCGGCTCGAACAGCCGGCCTTCGTTGGCGTTGGTGCCTTGGAGCACCGGCATGCGGTTGAACTGGCCGGTCGAGAAGGCCGTATGGAGGTCAAGCGGCAGGATCTTCGTGCCGAAATTGGGCGCGATGCCGAAGCCGCCGAACACGCCTTCATTCGCGAAGACTTGCGCTGCCGGCAGTCCCTGAAGGCAGGCGAGCGTCGCGGTCCCGCCACAGTCTTTGTTAGCGAACGTGTTGCTCAGGGTCTGATAAGTCGCGAGCGATGGCACGTCATGATACATGTACGCGCCGCTCTCGATGATAGCGCCGCGGAACAGCGGCCGGCCGGTCAGGCTCCTGACGGTGTTGGTGGAGGCAAGCTGCGAGGAGACGCTGAGACCGCCGGCTGACTCGCCGCCGATTGTCACCGAATCCGGATCGCCGCCGAAAGCCGCGATGTTGCGTTGGACCCAGGCCAGCGCGAATTGCTGGTCCATCAGGCCATAGTTGCCGGCGTCGCCGGCGTTTTCAAAGGCGTCGGGCTGCGACGCCGAAAGCACGCTTGCTGCGAGGAAGCCGAGGCTGCCGAGCCGGTAGTTGATCGTGACGACGATGATGTTGTTGTCGGCCACCATCACCGACGGGTCGTAGTCAGACCCTGCGCCGCTGACGAGCGCGCCGCCGTGAATCCAGACGAACACCGGCAGGCGGGACCTCGGATTGACGTTGGACGGCGTATAGACATTGAGGAACAGGCAATCCTCGTTATCGGTTGTTGGCCGTCCCTGCGTGCAGGTGTGGCCAAAAGCTCCCGCGACGATTGATCCCTGTCCGGGACTTGGCGCCTGCGGCGGCTTCCAGCGCAACGTGCCGAGCGGGGCCTGGCCGTAGCGGATGCCGAGGAATCCGTTCACCCCGGTCGCCGGATCTGAGGGCTGTTCCTGGAGGTTCATTATGCCCGTATAGGTGCCGGTCGTGGTGGCGACAGGGGCCGTCACCCCGGCCGCATTCGCTACCGGCGCGGTCACCACGATGCCAGCGACGCTCATCGCGCCGATGATGCCAAGCCGGAAATGCCATAACTGCTTTTTCATAGGCTTCCCTCCCTTTACCGTAAGGGCCGGCATTACCGGCCTGTTTCCGGCGAACTTCTGTGGTGCCGGTTATTCTTTGCCAGCAGTCCTGCCGACAATGCGAGGATGACGGTGATCCCATCTGCACGCAAGCGAATCCGCGGGAATTTTGACACCGGAAATTCCCTGTCGCGGAATGACCCCCATCATTCCCGCCGGAACGGTTCGACAATGTCGTCGGCAATGTCCGCCGGTAGATTCCATTCCGATATCCTGAATCTCGCGCTCATTCGGGACAGCGAACTGACGCCGCACCGACTACGCTCGCGCCACGAGGGCGTCTCACTGCAAAACAGCGAGCTTAGTCCGCAACTTGATCTTGCCAGTCCAGCGATACGCCTTCCGAGACGGCTCGATTGGGTAGAGCCGGGGCCGCACTTTTTTTGGGCAACAGCCGCAGTCTTGCGACGACCATGCGAGGCAATCCGATAGCCGGTCCAGCAGAGCTGTTCGCGCGGCTGGCGGAGCACTTTAGAGTTTTGCTTGGCGAAATCGAAAAGACAAATGAAACAAGGTCGCTCGACTTCTTTCGCGCAGGCAGTTCAGTGGAATTGGTCCCGCCACCGAAGGCCATGGGCAATACACGCGGAATACGGCAACCCAACCGATCTTGCTGTGGCGGAGAAGAAGGTCCTCCGCTGCAACTTGTCCAGCACCGGTGAGTTGCGGGGATCGCAATGTTTGGCAAAGGACATCGAGGTGGACAGGTCAGCGGAACGTGTGGCCGCCGGCCTGTCCAGGCTCACGAGATTAGAAGTGAGTATCGTTGGGGTGATCGAGATCGAAGACGATCGGTCGCAAGTAGTCATTGGGATCGACGATCCAGAGGATCTGTGGCCACGACGCCTGCGGTATGTTCTTCGCCTTCAGCGCATCACTGAAGCCAACCTTCCATTCCAGCGAGGAGCCTTCGTTTGCGACCGCCGTGACGTGGTTGGGTATGAAGTAGCGGGGATGCACGTGTTGAATATAATCCACGACATCCCGTTCGCCGTTCTGATTGAAGCCGAGGCTGACCACCGAGCCGAGTTCGACGTTTACTGGGGCCAGGTTTTCCATGATTGAGGCCAGGTTCGCACCGACCGACTTTCCATTCACGGTCACGCCCGGGAAGCAGCCGTTGGCGGCTTGACCCGGTTCAAAAGGCAGACCGGTTGTGGGATTGTTGTTCGGAAGCGCGCAACTGTCCTCAATGTCGCCCGTGCTGTTGTGCCAGACGAATCTGAACGGGTCTCGGCCGTTTTCGTTACCCTTCACCGTGAACACGTAGAACAGTGCAATGGGGCCACCGGCGCCTTGTCGGCTTGTGGCGATGTTCATCACGGTCGAGAGGGGTGTTCCGGCTGGAAACAGCTGCGGATCGCGCGGGTCCTGCAGATTGCAGGGGAACGTATTGCCCTGCGCTGGCGTGGGCAGACATGACCCGGCAGCACTTGCAGCGATCGGCACCGCGTGCGGATCTGTGACGCCGGTATTGGTCGAATGCAGGTGTTTGAAGACCGTGATGCTTACTTGCGGGTCAAGATCGTGGATCGGGACAATCTGCGAACCCGGCAGCGATCCGCGCGAAGTGATCCCCTTGCAAGTGACCGTCTTCACGTTCGTGTAGTGGTTATTGAAGTTGTTCTGCGCGTCGATCGCCATGTTGTCGCATGTTTCGGGGCTCGCAAAGATGGAGGCGCCGGTCTGCGCGGCGATATAGGCCGCGTTGTCGGCGTGGTCGAAATGTCCGTGGCCGAGGAAGATATAGTCCGGATCCAGGTCGACGAGATCTTGAATGACGAAGGGCGTTCGGCCCGGCTGGACCTCCAGACGCGTCACATAGGTGTCGAGCAACAGGACGTTCCCCTTCACCGCCACGGCGAACGAGGCGTTCGTGAGCCAGGAAAAGATCACTCGATCGTCGCGGACCTCGCCGGTTTTTGGGTCGACGTTGTCAAGACCGAATATCTTCTGCCGGGCTGCAGTGGTTGCGGCGGAGGTGTGGGATTTCGCTATTCCCGGCTCGCTAAACGAGCAGAGTAACAGGCCCGCGGCAGCTATAGTGGAGACAAATCCTCGCATTGGTTTCCCCTTTGTACGATTTTGTATCGCATCTTCGATCAGATCGGATCAGAAGCGAGATAACCGTCGGCGCGGGCTCGTCGCACTGGCAACCTTAACTCAACCTGCTACACGGACATTCGCTTCCTCTTCCTCCCCAACCACTCCTGCTTGCTGAAGGTCACCCGCTAAACACATGTTCGAGGCTGCGACGAGAGCCACGGTGGTATGGATACGCCGTGATGCAAACCGCAATCAACGTCGCAAAATATGTAGCACAATAAAAAATTTCGGCGCGGGCGCGAGGCATGGCGGACTTCCCGACCGAGGCCGTAAAGTACAGCAAGTCGCAGGGCGGAATACCAAAGTGGGTCACTGCATGATGGTCGAAGCCAAAACCATGCTGCGGCAGACAACGGAGAGGACAAGACCGAGGCAGTTCCGCAGCCGACATCACCGGAATCGTGGAAGCGGGCGAGATGTTGCGAAGCCGCAACAGAGTAAACTGGCGGTAGACTAGCTTGCCCCCTTCGCCTTTGACGGATATCGTTGCGCTTGGACCCGATCTGGCGTTTATATTATCAGCAGGCGACCTCGGCGTTGAAATGCGGGCGGAGGCGAGAGCGGTGCTCACGCGCTCACGCCGATCGAACAAGGAGCGGATTTCTAAGCTACACACTATCACGAAGCGTTTGGTAAGCGTTGCGAGTGGCGTTCTTGCCGGAAAGGCACAGTTGAAAATGCAACCGTTGTCTCCAAAAAACCGTTTGGCATTTTTTGCTGTCAGTATCCGAGCCGTCCGTAGTGCTTGCGCGCTCGTTTTCGCGTGTTGTACCTTTTGTCTGCTGGCGTCGTGCAATTCGGCGACGATGGGCAATAGTTCATCCGCGCCGACCGACGTCGATGTTCTCGATAAGGTGCGCTCGCTCGATATCCTGCCGCGTTACCCGACGCAGGCCGGCACCTCGACGACGTCCTCCGGCCCTCGGGCCCAGCCCGTAGTCTTTCAGGGGGCCGAGGTGACCGATATCGCCGCGTCCCGTCCGCAACCGACGGCGAGCGGAAGCGGCTACGACCTCAACTTCGAAAGCGCGCCGGTCGCGACCGTCGCCAAGGTCGTGCTGGGCGACATCATGCAGACCGGCTACACGATCGACCCGCGGGTCCAAGGCACCGTCAGCCTGGTCTCGGTGCGGCCGGTGGCGAAGTCGGATATCGTCTTCGTTCTTGAAAATGCGCTCCGTATCAGCGGCGTCGCGCTCATTCGAGACACGGTAGGCTATCGACTAATACCGGTTGGCGATGCCATAGGTGCCGGTCACGTCGATTCCGGGGCTAATGGTTCGGAACCGGGATACGGTGTCTCGGTCGTTCCGCTACAGTATGTGTCGGCGCAGACGTTGCTCAAACTGATGGACAGTTTCGCGACCAGGCCCGGCGTGGTCCGTGCCGACGCCACGCGCAATCTTCTGTTGATTCAGGGCACCGGACCAGAGCGCCGCACTGCTGTCGAAACCGCTATGAGCTTCGACGTCGACTGGATGCGCGGCCAATCGATCGGCATCTACCCCATTGCCAACAGCGGGCCCGAACCCATCATCGCCGAACTCGAAAAGATCGTGGATTCCGGCGAGAACGGTCTGAACCAGAACCTGATCAAGCTCCAGCCGGTTGCCCGGCTCAACGCGGTCATGGTGGTCACCAAGAAGCCGCCTTTGCTGAAAACCGTTGAAAACTGGATCAGGCGCCTCGATCGCTCGGACACCACCAGAACCAGCGTTCATGTCTACAAGGTAAAGTACGGCGATGCGAAGCAAATCGCGCGCGTAATGACCGACATGTTCGGCGGCGGCTCTTCAAGCAGCTTGCTCGATAGCCCCGAGAACCAAGTCGCGCCGGGATCAGGAACAGCGGCGAGTGCCGCCGATCGCCTTTCATTCAACAACAACAGCAGCAACGCCGGTGGCAGCAGTGCTTCTTCGCAAACGGGCACCGGCCTGGGTGCGCGCAATTCTAGTTTTGGCTCGGGATTTGGCGGAGCGAACGGTGCCAGCGCCGCGAACGGCGGAAATCTGGGCCAGCTCGACAAGGGGAGTGGCTCCGGCTCAAACGGGCCGCCTCTGCTGCAAAATGTCCGGATCACCCCCGACGTTGTCAACAATTCGCTTCTGATTTATGCCGATCAAGGCAACTACAGGATCATTGAATTGGCGCTGCGGCAGGTCGATCAACCGCAGCTGCAAGTCGCAATCAACGCCACGATCGCCGAAGTCGACCTCACCGACGAGCTCCAGTTCGGCGTTCAGTCCTTTCTGACCAGCCACGCTTTGGGACTAAGGCCCGATCAGGGGTCGCTTCTCAACACCACGTCGACGGTGGCGCCGACGCCGGTCACCGCGGCGACCACTGCCGCGACCGCGACGGCTACGGCCACGTCAGCAGCCACGACAACGGCGGCCGCTACCGGAACGGTCGTCAACACCTTCATCAACCGCGCGTTCCCCGGATTTAATTTCCTGGTCGGCCAGGAAGCGCAACCCGCCATGATCCTGTCCGCCTTGCACAACGTCACCGGTGTGAAGGTGTTGTCCACCCCCTCGCTGGTCGTGATCAACAACCAGTCCGCCACACTTCAGGTCGGCAACCAGGTTCCGATCTCGACCGGCAGCGCGACCGTGCTGACGACCAGCAACACCGTCGTCAATACCGTCGACTATAAAAATACCGGCATCATCCTGCATGTTTCTCCCCGTGTCAGCGCCAACGGAAATGTAAGGCTCGATATCGAGCAGGAGATCAGCAACGTCGTGCCTTCAACCAATGCATCCGCGAATTTGACCCCGACCATCTCGGAGAGAAAGGTCAAGAGCTCGATCTCCATCGCCAACGGCCAGACCGTGCTGCTGGCCGGGCTGATTTAGGACCAGAAGAACGAGAACAAGAGCGGCATTCCGCTGCTGGATGAACTTCAGGGAATAGGCAATGCATTCTCGACGCAAGACAATACGAAGTCGCGTACCGAATTGATCATCTTCATCCGCCCCCAGATCATTCGCGACAGCATGGACGCGCATACAGTCGCCGAGGAGATGCGCTCCAAGTTGCGTGGCGCCATCACCGCGAGCACTCTCAAATGAGACGAGCGCTTAAAACGCTCGGTGATGCGCTGCCGGCGTTCGTGCTGGTCCTTGCCTGCGCCACTGGCACGAACGCCTTCGCTGGACGGAATCTGCATTCTCAAAGCGACGGACAACCCGTCGTCGTGGCGCGCGGCAACGCCCGGGCGCTGGGACGCCTGGGCTTTCGCTATGAAAATGGTTTCGGCGTGCCGCAGAATTATATCGCGGCAGCCGATCTTTACCGGCGCGCGGCCGAGCAAGGCGACGCCTTCGCCCAAAGCAGATTAGGCCTCAGCTACGACAAGGGCCACGGCGTGCGGCAGGATTTCATCCTTGCCTACAAATGGCTTGATCTTGCGGCGGCGAGGGCGTCGCGGCGCGAGCGCGACTTCTACTTGCGGCTTCGCGACGCAGTCGCCTCGAAGATATCACTGGAACAAGTGACTGAGGGCCAGCGGCTGGCTTTGATATGGGACGCAAACTGGGCGGCAGGGCGGCGCTGATGTGCCGCCGGTTAGCCTAGCGCACCCTTAACCGATGTTCCAAGCGCCTAGGCCGCGCTTGGCATGTCGCGCGATCGATCGCTTGAATCGTGGGAGTTCTTCGGCAGGTGCCAACGCCACTCGGACGATATTGCACTCGGCGATTTGATGGGCTTTGCTTGCATCATGCGCTTAATATCATAATATCATCATGGATTTCTCAAAATCTAGAACGTTCGGCTTGAGGCGCCTATGAGCGGCCGGCAGTTATCGCAGTTCGTCCATCATCTTCGGCAGTCCGGGCGCTTGAGGGTCCCCGCGACGGGCGAGACGAATGCCTTCGCCCAAGATACGGAAAGCGTTTCGACTTCGCAAAAGAGGCTGTGGGAAGTTGTTGATTTACCGGCCGGTGAATTGGCGGATGAAGCGGCGCGCTTTTTCGAGCACGAGCGGGTGACGTTGCAAGAAATGCTGCAAGTCGAGCCGCTGGCCGAATCCTTTTCGTCACGATTTCTGCGCGATACGTTGATGTTTCCTTATCAAGCCGCGGACGGAAATGCGGCTCTTGCCGTTGCCGATCCAACCGACCGGGCGGCGCAGCGCGCCGCAGAGATTGTGCTGCGGCGAGACGTGACGCTCAAGGTCGCATCCGTCGAAGACCTCAAGGTCGTGCTCGACCGCCGCCTCGGCGAAGATAGCGCGGAAGCCGCGGATGCGGCCGGCCAGTTTCTTCCGCGCGAAGACGACATCGAGAGCCTGCGCGACCTTGCGAGTGGCGCGCCGGTGGTTCGCGCCGTCAACGATCTGCTGGAAAAAGCCGTCGAGCTGCGTGCGAGCGATATTCATATCGAGCCGTTTCAGTCCGGGCTCGTGGTTCGCATGCGTATCGACGGCTTGCTGCGGCCGGTGGCGGCGCCGGCCGGCGTACTGCCGCAAGCCGTGATTTCGCGCATCAAGATCATCGCCAATCTCAATATTGCCGAACGCCGTTTGCCTCAGGACGGCGCCGCGCGGTTGCGCGTCGGCCGCGCCGACATCGATATCCGCGTCGCCATCATGCCGATGCAGCATGGGGAAAGCGCGGTGGTTCGTATCCTGCCAAAGGATCGCGGGCTGCTGGTGGTCGAGAAGCTCGGCTTCTCGCCGTCGGACGAAGTGAAGCTGCGGCGGCTGCTGAAGCTGCCCCACGGCATGATCGTCGTTACCGGGCCGACCGGCAGCGGCAAGACCACGACACTGGCAACCGTGCTGTCGATCCTGAACGAGCCCGGCCGCAAGATCCTGACCGTCGAAGACCCGGTCGAATACGATATCCCCGGCGTCAACCAGGCACAGGTCAAGCCGGCGATCGGACTGACCTTTGCCGCCGCGCTGCGCTCCTTTGTACGCCAGGATCCGGACGTGATCATGGTCGGTGAGGTTCGCGACAATGAAACGGCGCATGTCGCGATCCATGCGGCGCTGACCGGGCATCTTGTTCTGACCACGCTGCATACGGAATCGGCTGCGGCCGCAGTGCCGCGCCTGCTCGATCTCGGCGTCGAGGGGTATCTGTTGCGTTCAACCCTGCGGGCGGTGGTGGCGCAGCGGCTGGTCCGGCATTTATGCGAGCGTTGCAAGACACTGAGGCCGCTCGTGGACGAGGACTTTGCCGAAGACCCGCGGCTGGCGGCGCTGGGCTTTCGTGCCGGCGAAGTCCTTCAGGCGCCGTGCGGTTGCGAACGCTGTAGCGGCACCGGCTATCGGGGCCGGTTGGGCGTGTTCGAGATACTCGAACTGTCAGACGAAATCCGGGCGCTGATCGGCGAAAAGACCGACGGTCACAAGATCGACGACGCGGCGATCCGCGCCGGGATGACGACGATGGTCGGCGATGGCATCGCAAAGTGTCGCGCTGGGCTGACGTCGCCGGCGGAACTGCTTCGCGTCACCACTGTACGGTGAGGTCAAGATCGTGCCGAATTTCCGCTACCGGGCCCTGACGCAGAACGGCGAAGTCGTGCACGGCACGCTCTCGGCGCCGACGGCCAGCGAAGTCGCACGCCGTATCGAATATCTTCGCCTGCTGCCGATCGAAACCGTCGAGGACAAGAAGGCTGCAGCCGCGCAGGATGGCTTCGGCTTTTTTGGCCGGCCAAGTGCGGCGGAGGTGACGACGTTTACGCGAGACCTTGCGCTGCTCTTGAAGGCCAGCGCGCGCCTGGACGACGCGCTCGAACTGCTGGCCAACGATGCCGACGTCGGCAGGCTCAGGCCGGTGGTCGCCCGCCTGCGCGCATCCGTCCTTGCCGGCGAGAGCTTTGCCAGCGCGATTGCGGCCTATCCATCGCTGTTTCCCGCGATGTATGTCGCCCTCGTCAAGGTTGGCGAGATATCGGGAACGCTCGATCAGGTACTCGAGATGCTGGGCGCCGAGCGAGCGAGATCCGAGCAGATGCGCCGCAAACTGACGGATGCAATGCAATACCCGGCCTTCGTCCTACTCGCCGCGGTCTGCGTCATGATGTTCTTCATCCTGTGTGTGCTGCCGCAGTTCTCGTCGGTGTTGCAGGACTTCGGCGCCAAGTCCGACAGCGCGCTCAGCGTCTTCATCAGGCTGTCGGAGTTTCTCCGTGCCAATGCGACGCCGGTCTTGCTCGGCGTTGCCTTTGTCATTGCAGGGACGTGGTGGCTGTTGCGCCGGCCAGTCACCCGCAGCGCGATTGTGTCGTTCGTCGCGCGAACCCCCGGCATCGCCAATATCTTTCGGTTCTATCGTACCAGCCTGTTCTGCCGGAATCTCGCCGTGCTGCTTGGCAGCGGCGTCAATCTCACCGCCACGTTGCGCATTCTGGTCGACATCATGGCGGTGACCGGAGATGTCACGGTCTGGACCACGGCTGCCGACCGCGTGCGCCACGGTGGCAAGCTGTCGGACGCGTTGCTGGCCTCGAGCAACATGCCGCCGATGGCGATCCGCATGCTGCGGCTCGGCGAGGAAACCGGCCAACTGCCGGTGCTAGCTGGCCGAGTTGCCGAATTCTACGAATCGAAATTGCAACGCAGCCTCGACCGTGTCGTCGCCATCGTCGGGCCGCTCGCGATCATCACCATCAGCACCGTGGTCGGAGGATTGATCGTATCGGTCATGACCGCGCTGCTGTCGGTTACTCAATTGGTCGGCTAACACAAGGATTGGATCAGATGCTGAAAGGCGTTGGCATTTTCTTCACGGCGAGCAAGAAGCGCAAACCCGGACACGACGCCGGCCAGGCCGGATTTACCCTGATCGAGATGCTGGTCGTCATCACCATCATAGGCCTGATCATGGGTCTGATCGGTCCGCGCGTGCTCAACTATCTCAGTGAGTCCAAGGTCAAGGCGGCGCGGATTTAATTGCAGAGTTTTGGGAGCGCGCTCGACCTGTTCTATCTCGATGCCGGCCGCTATCCGTCGACGTCGGAGGGCCTCGCTGCACTGGTGCAGCGGACGCCCGGCGCCGCGGCCTGGAACGGGCCTTACCTGAAAGGCGGCAGCCTGCCGAACGATCCCTGGAACCATCCTTATCTGTATCGCTCGCCGGGCGAACGCGGGCCGTATGAGATCATCTCCTACGGCTCGGATGGCCAGGAAGGCGGAAGCGGCATTGCGGCCGATATCTCCACCGAGAACCTGACAAGTGCGAAAAATGAATAGGATTTCCGAACGCGGCTTTACCCTGCTTGAAATGGTGTGCGTGCTGGCGTTGATCGCCATCATGACGGCGGTACTGCTGCCGTTCTTTCCGAGCCACACCACCCGCTCGCGTTTGCAGGGCTATGTGCTGCAGACCGCGGCCCTCTTAAAGGAAGACCGCAACGCCGCGATCCGGCGCGGAACGGGCGTGGCGACGCTGGTCGACACCGGCAGCCGCGTAATCCGCTCTGGCGCGAGCGCCGACATGATCCGGATTCCGGATGACGTTCATTTCGAGACGCTTCTGCCACGCACCTGCAACCACCGCGAGGTGCTGTCGACGATCCGCTTCTTTGCCTCAGGCATCTCTTGCGGCGGCGCCGTCACGCTGGCGCGTGAGAATGTAGGTTATGAAGTTCGTGTCAACTGGCTGACTGGAAGGGTCGAAATTGTTTCGAGCAACGCCGCCAACTGACGGCCGCACCGCCGGCTTCACGATCATAGAGGTGCTGGTTGCGCTTGCGGTCCTGGCTGTCTCGATCGTGGCGATCGGGTCGGTGATGTCGACGAACGCGCGCGGCGTTCGCTCGCTAGAGCAGCATGTGACGCTGATGCAGACAGTGCGTTCGGTGATGGCGGCCGACGTGCCGCCGCGCGCGCAGATCGCCTTCGGCGCGTCGAGCGGACAGACCAACGGCCATCGCTGGAGGATCGACATCGGTCCGATGAGCGAGCAAGCGAAAGTGTCAGGCGATAATCCCTCCTGGATTCCGGCCCTCGTCAGGATCCAGGTGCGTTCTCCCTCCGGCGCCGTGATGGATGTCAGGACCGTACGCCTGATGCGCGGACAGCAGCCATGAGCAGGCCAGCCCGGCATCGAACGAACGAGAGCGGCTTTACGCTGATCGAAGCCCTCGTGGCGCTGGCGCTGATGGGGCTCGTGCTGTCGGCGTTGGCCAATCTCACCGCGCAGTGGCTGCCGAACTGGAACCGCGGTCTCGATCGCATTCAGCGCAGCGAACAGATCGGGGTCGCCCTGCAGCGAATTGCCGATGACCTTGCCGATGCCCTCTACGTATCGGCGAGCGGCGAGGCCCGGCCGTTCTTCGTGGGCTCCGAGCAGTCGGTAACCTTTATGCGCACGGCCCTTGGCCCGAACGCAGGTCTCGGGCTCGACGTGGTGCATCTCGGCGAAACCACAGACAGGGCCGGACTTGCAACGGTCCGTTCGCGAACAGCGTTCCATCCGTTGCCGCCAGGAGCGTCGTCTTCCGGTCAGCTGCATTTCGGCGAGCCTGTGGTGCTGTTGCGTGCGCCGTACCGGCTGTCCTTTGCCTATGCCGGCGAAGACCATGAATGGCAAAGCAGTTGGCGAGATCCCGACCGGTTGCCGGCGAAGATCAGGCTGACCGTGCGCGACGCGTCGATCGGCAGCGCGATTTCGACGATCGCCTCCATCCACGTCCAGTCGTCCCCGCAAGGCGATGGCAACGCCGCTGCGCCGGCAAATCAGAGCGGCGCCCAGCAGGCAAATTCGTCCGGCCCTTCGCAACAGGCCGGCGCAGGGCAGGGTAACGTGCGATGAGGCGGCGGCTCAGACAAACGGGGCGATCAACTGAAGGCGGCTTCGTCATCGTCGCCGTGCTGTGGATTCTGGTGGCGTTGTCGACACTTGCGATGATCTTTTCAGTCTATCTGTCCAACTCTGCCCGCGCCTTGGGCGCGACCGATATCGGCGTTCAGAGCGAGGCGCTGGTGTCGGCCAGTCTGGAGCTCGCGGCCTATCGGTTGCTGTCGGCGGATGAGAAGACGCGCCCTGCGCAGGGTTCGTTCCATTTCCGGATGGATGATGCGGAAGCCTCCGTCACCTTCATCTCGGAAGCAGCGCGGGTCGATCTCAACAAGGCCTCGAAGGAAATGCTCGCGCGCCTGTTCGAGGTTCTCGGTGCGGAACAAAATGCGGCGGGTGAACTAGCTGACCGCGTCGTCGGCTGGCGGACTAAATCCAAGCCGAATACGACCAACGAAGAGGCGGCCCTGTATCTTGCCGCCGGCCTCCACTACTCCCCGAGGGAGGCGCCCTTTGGCCATGTGAACGAATTAAGCCTGGTGTTGGGGGCATCGCCCGCGCTAGTCGAGCGGGTCTTGCCTTACGTGACCGTCTTCAGCAAATCGGCCGATGTCGATGTTTTGCTTGCGCCGCCGGAAGTGATTGCGGCGCTGCCGGGGATGACGCCGGAAGCTCTCAACGATTTCCTGAAGCACCGGCCGTCCTTGCCGCGCGATCAGAAGGCGGTCGCGGCCGCGCTCGGACCGGCGGTCAAGGCTGCCGGGTCCTTGCCGGAGCCCAAGGCCTTTCGTGTCCTGACGACGATACGGTTCGACAACGGCCGGCGAACCTCGACCGAGGCGGTCATCTTGATGGGCAGCACAGAGGCCAAGGATAAGGACGGCGCCAAAGGCAGCACCAACGACAACACAAAGGACAACAAGGACAGCGCCAAGGACAAAGAGCCTTACAGGATATTGTCGTGGCAGGACCAGGTGGAGGCCGGGACCCGGCCATCCAGACGGGCAGGCGGGTGATGACGATTTTATCGGAAGTGAGAGGCTTGTTCGATGAGTGGATGGCGGCAGTGGCCGCTGCGGTCGATGCCGCGATCGGCCGATATGCGCGCCGGCCTCGCATCGTGCTGGCTGGAGAAAGCGCAGGGGTCCTGACCGCGAGGTTGCAATCGACGCCGAAGGGACAGGCGCTGCCGGATGTCTCATTTCGTATCACCAATGGCCGGCCGAGCCCCGCTCTGCCGGCGGATTGGCAGGCAGCGTTCCGCGGCAGCCGGATCGAAACCCATCTCGCATCTGGGCAGGTCCTGTTTCGGCCGCTCGACTTTCCGAAGCAGGCGGTGGATTTCCTTGATGGCATGATCCGCACCCAGATCGACCGTCTGACGCCGTGGCCGGCGGACGACGCGGTGTTCGGCTGGAGTTCGCCGTCGGAGATCGGTCAGGACAGAATTGAGCTGACGCTCGCCGCGACCTCGAAGCAGGAAATCGAGCCGCTGGTTCAACTCGCCGCCGGTCTCGGCGCGCAATCGCTCGTCGCATTTGCGGCGGCCGATGCCTCCATGAAGATCAAGGTCTTCGACCAGTCGCTGGGCGGCGCAATGCGCCGCGGGTTCGATACGCCACACATCTTGCGCGCGGTCCTGCTATCGGCCGGCGCCGCGGCCGCGGTCGCGCTGCTGGTCGGCGCCTATGTCGGCAACAGTCTTGATTCCGAGCAGCAGCAATTGACGCGCCGTATTTCGGAGCGGCGCGCCGCGCTGCGTCTTGGCTCCGGAGGAGACTCGGCGGTTGGGCTCCTCGCCAGGCGTAAACAGACGAGCCCGTCGAGCGTCGTCGTCCTGGAAGCGCTGTCGAAGGCGCTGCCCGACGGCACCTATGTCACCGAACTTCGGATCGACGGCGACAAGGTCCAGGTGGTCGGCATGACGCAGGACGCGCCGTCGCTGATTTGCCTGATCGAGAAATCGCCGCAGTTTGCGCGCGCGACATTCTTTGCGCCGACCACGCGCGCGCAGAACGAGCCGGGGGAACGTTTCCACATCGAAGCCCACATTACGCCGTCGTTTGGATCGAGTACATGAACCCGGCTGTGTCACTGAAAAAACTGCTTGTCGGCTCGCCGGTCGTGGCGGCCACCGCTTACGCCGCGCTTGTGATCGTGCTGTTGGCGATAGCCATCAGTTCCCTCGGCGATATGCTCGGCCAGCGCGCATCGGTCTCGGCGGCGACAGCCATGCTGGAGCAACTGGAGGGCCGCAAGCCGCTCAGCGCCGGCGCGCGATCGGGCGATGCGGCTGCGCCTGCAGGCTCGGCCTTTCTCGAGGGCGCGACGGTGACGGTTGCGGGCGCAGCGCTTTTGCAACGTGTCGCCGGCGCGGTAACAAAGGTCGGCGGCAATGTGCTGTCGTCCCAGCTCGATCTGCAGGGCCCGCACGCCAAGGCCGGCTTCGTCAGCATGGTCGCAAATTGCGAACTCGAGCAGGCGGCGCTGCAATCCCTGCTTTACGATCTGGAAGCCGGCATGCCGTTCCTGTTCATTGACCAGCTCGACATTCAGGTGGCGACCGCAGGCGAGGGCAAGTTGAGATTCCTGCTCGGCGTCTCCGGCCAATGGCAGGGTGCAAAATGACCATGCGTAAACATGCCATCCGGATTCTGGTGCTTGCTTTGCCGCTATGCGCGGGCGTATCCGCCTCCGCGGCCATTTCCGATTCCTTGCTCGACGATCAGGCCGACGGCGCGACGACGAACGGTTCGGTTCCCTCGAACTGGAGCGAACCCGCCACGACCGTGGTCGAGGTCACCATTCCGCCGTCGAAGCCGGGTGCGCCGGCGGAGCGCGTGCTGAGCGCCAATCCGCTGTGGGCGATGCCGATCAAGCAATTCTCCACTACCCGCGACCGCCCGATCTTCCTGCCATCGCGCCGGCCGCCGGCGCTGCCTGCTTCAACGGTGACGGTAGCGAAGGCGATCGTTCCGCCCAGGCCGAAGGAGGCCGAGCAGCCGCAGCTTTCCCTGGTCGGCACCATCTCGGGCGACGACGACAAGTTTGGCATCTTTATCGATCAATCGACCAAGGCCGTGCTTCGGCTGCGGGTGGGCGAAGAATTTCAGGGCTGGAGGCTTCAGTCGGTTGAGGACAGGGAAGCCGCGTTTGAGAGAAATCAGCTGAGCTTCGTTGTGGCATTGCCGCAGCCCGGGCTTTCGCAGCCCTCCGTCTTCGTTCGTGAGGAACCGGTTGATACCAGATTGTCGCCGGTCAACGTGCGTCAGCCGCGGAATGGCCGGCAGTAAATCGGGAATCGAACTCGTCCCTTTGCCGGCTCCCTCGAACGGGTAGCCGATCGGGACGACAAGGCCGTTACCAAGTTAGGCAGGCTGAAATCCCAAAAGCTCAGCGGATTTGACAAAGCTCTCCCCTTTCTCGGTGAGATCCGGAAGCTCCCGCCGGAGCCGGGCGAGTAAATCGGTGCTCGTCTCGGTTTTGGTTGGTTCGCCTTCTCCGCCCTTCCCGTCGGTGCCAACGCCGCGCCGCGCCAGAGGCCTTCGGCGGTCGTACCTTTCAGAAGTTTGACGGCGCCCTTTGGTTGCCGGCCGCAACAGACTGATTTCATACGGGTCCTTGAGCGCCCTGTAGACGGATGACCGGGCGATTTTCATCTCCTTGGCGATATCGGTGACACCTCTGCCTTGTGCTTTGAGTTCGTGCACTTTCGAGACGTCTATCGAGGTCGGCCGTCCCTTATACCTGCCATCCGCCTTGGCCTTGGCTATGCCCTCAAGCTGACGTTCCTTCCGCAAGTTCAATTCAAATTCTGCAAACAGATCCAGCATGTCGAGGAACGCCTTGGCGGCGGCCGTGCTTGTGTCGATCGGCTGTTCCGTCACCTTCAGGTATGCGCCCTTGGCCTTAATCGCCCTGACGATGTCCTTCAAGTCGCAGATGCTGCGCGCCAACCTTTCGATTCGCGTTACCATCAGTACATCGTCGTTGTGCAGGAATTCCAGAATGATACGTAACTGCTTACGGCTAGCTGTCGTGGCACCGCTGCGCTTTTCGGCGCGGATGACGTTGCATCCGGCGGCCCGCAACTTCGTCTTCTGAATCGGCAAGTCCTGGTCGATGGTGCTCACCGCATAGCCTATCACTCTCATTTCGCCCCCCGTTTTTTTCTAATTGTTTTCAATTCCTACTGGGATTTAAATGTGTCTCACGGCGATGGAAGCCCACCGGGCGACCGTGTAGCCCAAGCGCTTGGATTCCCGGAACCGAACGCGCAACTCATCGCCACGTCCGCGGAGCGTATCGAATCTCTCTCGATGACAGCGTTGCTGATTGCAACGCTCGGCCGTGCGCCCACCAAATACCTCCGTCGAATTGCTTCGTCCGCGATTACGGATCTAGCACATCGTTTAAGCATAGAGCGTGCCAACCCCGAGAATTGCTAAGTGGCTGAAACATTGTGTAATATATGGGACGAGGCAACCGGCAGTGCGGATTCACGCACTTCTTGAGTATTGGCGTGTGGATTTCCGCACAGTGGTTCTTGAAATGGAAGCCACCCGTCCTATCAGCGTGAGGTCAAAGGACAGGACATACCGCCCGGTCGCGTGGCTCTCCAGGCAATGGCTGGCGAAAACTACGGGCGCTTTGACCGTGCTTGTCGTGCTTGTGATCGCCGCTGTGATTGCCGGGCGTGTGGCGAGTGAGCAGGCAGTTGCCGGCCTCGTGGACCAGGCCAGAGCTGGATTGCCTCTCGCCGCCGCGACGCTTGCTGGTGAGATCGAGAAGCAGCGGCTTATTCCTTTGACGCTTGCTCATGATCCCGACGTCATCACACTTTTGGGGACGTACGATTTCAATTCCGAAGCCAATCTCGATCGGAAGTTGAAAGACATCGCGGAGGATGCTGGCTCGACTGTGATCTATGTGATCGGCGCGGATGGTCGCACGCTTGCGACGAGCAATTTCAATGAGCCGGATAGCTTCGCCGGTGCCAAATTTCCATACCGCCACTATTTCCGTGACGCCATCACCAACGGCGTCGGCATGCAATATGCGCAGGGCGCAGTGAGCGCGCGACCGGGTCTGTTTTTGTCGCGGCGTGTAGAGGGATCCGCAACTCCGCTCGGCGTCGTAGTGGTCAAGGTCGGACTCGATGGCGTCGAGAAGACATGGCGCGCAAGCGGGGCTGTAGTCTGTGTCACCAACGAGGAGGGGGTTATCATCGCCACGACCGTACCGGGCTGGCGTTTCTCGACCATATCCAAGCTGAACGAGGCTGAGATCGCTGTCGCCAGCGAGCGCCTTCAGGTAGTGGACACACTTCTTTCACCAGCCCCCATCCACCGGCAGGGCGATCTCACCGTCGCTCAAATCGACGGCAAGCCAGCGATATTGGCTGGGATATCCCAAGCGGTCGGTCCTTCGGCTCCCGGTTGGCGTCTGATGCTTTCGCTGTATGCTGATCCCGCAATCACTCGAGCGAGGCTCGAGGGCCAGCTCACTGCTGTTTTGGCATTTTCCCTGATGATCGCGTTCGGGCGGATCACATGGCGCCGGCGGCAACTCCAGGCTGCACGGCGTGCGGCGCTGACGCAGATGAATTCGGAACTTGAGGCGCGCGTAGAAGATCGAACGGATCAGCTCAAACGCACCAATCTGGCGCTGGCCGCGGAGATGGCCGAACGCGAGAACGCAGAAACGAAGGTCCAGCATTTGCACGATGAGCTTGCGCAGGCCAATCGCCTCTCGATTCTCGGCCAAATCGCAGCTGGCGTCGCCCATGAAATGAATCAGCCGCTCGCTGCCATCGGCGTCTATGCGGACAACGCACAGCGATACTTTGAAGCAGGCAGATCCACCTCCGCCGCGGACAGCCTTGGCCAAATCGTCGCTCTCACCGAGCAAATTGCGAGTAAGACCGAGGCGCTTCGCTCCTTCGCCCGACGCGCACCGAGCGCCGCGACAGTTATGACGATCGATGATGCGATCGACGGCGCGTTGTTGCTTCTGTCAGGGCGCGTCCGCGAGGCAAGCGTTTCCGTGATCAGGCCTCGACGTGATTCAGCTCTTTGCGTTATGGCCAGCCGCATCCGGGTAGAGCAAATTCTGGTCAATCTTCTGCAGAACGCGCTTGATGCTCTGCAAGGCCGCCCGCACCCGCAGATCGAGGTCCAGCATACTGCGTCCGCCGAGAGTGTGCATATCAGCGTGCGTGACAATGGTCCGGGCCTCAATCCAGCAATCCGCACGACGCTGTTCATGCCCTTCGCGACCAGCAAGGAGAAGGGTCTTGGTCTTGGTCTCGTCATCTCATCGGAAATCGCCCACGAGCTTGGCGGCGATTTGGAGCTCACGCCATTCGGCGAAGGAGCCTGCTTCACCCTCACCCTGCCGAGGGCCCAACAGTGAGCGCTGAACTGCCTGTCATTTTTATCGACGATAACAAGGACATTCGCCGAGCTACAGCGCAGTTGCTCGAGTTGGGCGGCTTCACGGCGCGCGTTTTCCCGTCCGGAGAACAGGCCCTTGCGGAGCTCAGCGGCAGCTTTCCGGGCGTTATCGCCACGGACATTCGTATGCCCAACATGAACGGCTTACAGCTTTTCGAGCGCATTCGGGCTATCGATCCGGAACTGCCTGTCATTCTCATTACGGGTCACGGTGATATCGATTTGGCTGTTACCGCGATGAAAGAAGGCGCCTATGACTTCATTACCAAACCATTCGCCGCTGGGCGGCTGACTGACGCACTGCGGCGCGGGATCGAGAAGCGCGCGCTGGTGCTGGAGAACCGGACGCTGCACCGGGCGATCGCCAGGGCGAGTGGCGAGGATGGTGCTTTTCTCGGCGATGCACCTTCCATATTGCGTCTGCGGGAAACGCTGCGCCAGATTGCCGATGCCGATGTGGATGTGCTTGTTGAGGGCGAGACCGGGTCGGGTAAGGAGGTGGTTGCCCAACTCTTGCACAGCTGGAGCCGTCGCTGCAGCAAAGCGTTCGTCGCCATCAACTGCGGTGCTCTCCCGGAGCACATCATCGAGAGCGAACTGTTCGGCTACGAGGCCGGCGCGTTCACCGGCGCGAAGTCGCGGCGCATCGGGCGTATTGAGCATGCAAGCGGTGGAACTCTGTTTCTCGATGAAATAGAGTCAATGCCACCTTCGGCCCAGGTTAAACTGCTGCGCGTGCTTGAGACGCGGCAGGTCGAACCACTCGGCACCAATCGGACGCGCCGTCTGGACTTGCGCGTTATCGCAGCCACCAAGGTAGACCTTACCGACAGTGCCCGTGAGAGCTTCCGGCAGGACCTCTATTTTCGTCTCAACGTCGTGAGGCTGCGCATTCCGCCGTTGCGCGAGCGGCGCGAGGATATTCCGTTGCTGTTTGCACATTTCCTCAAGCGCGCAGCGCAACAATTCGGGCGCCCGGTGCCAGAACTGTCGCGCGCTACCCGCGACCATCTCAAATACCACGCTTGGCCGGGTAACGTCCGGGAGTTGCTCCATTTCGCCCAGCGCATTGCGCTGGGCTTGGAGCCGGAGAGCCTAACTGGAGAATCCGGTGTCGAGACGGAGAGCGAGGACCCGTCTGATTTCGGCCTTGTAGATCGTGTCAATCGCTTCGAGGCCTCCGTGATCCGCGCCGTACTCCGTAAGCATGACGGCAATCTTCGGAGCGTGCTCGAGGCGCTGCAACTGCCTCGGAAGACTTTCTATGACAAGCTGAAACGACATGGCATTTCGCGCGCCGACTATGGCGAATAGTCGAACATCTACTCCGCTCCGATCTTCCACACCTGGTCAAGCATAACGTCCTGGCTACTACGTGCTGGCGGCGGCACTGTGCCCGCAGGTCGAGGCAGCTCGAGCAAGGCCTGCTCGCCATTCTTCACAAGCCTTGCTTCGCGCGGGCTGATGAGACGCACCACCCAGCCGCGGTAGTTCTCTCCCACGCGGAGGCGCAGGACGTCCTGCGTCGATGTATCGCGAAAAACTGCCACCCGGTAGCCGTCCGTACCGATGACAGTTCCCGCCAATGCGATCGCGGGATGCTCCGACTCTGGCGGCTTGGCGGGCTGCCGGGCCGCGACCGGTGCAACATAGGTCGGCGCGGGCGCCGGTGGACGGCGGGACGGCGAAAAGATTGGTCGCTCGCGTGTGGCCGAAAATTGCTTGAGCGGCAGCCGCCACAGCGGATTTCCTAATGCAGGCTCCACTCGGTCTGCGACCCGTTGGGGCGCAGCGTCATTCTTTTCCTTGTCCCTCTCGATGCCTTGCCCGGCCGCATGAGCGGGAAGGGGCGGTATTGCCGCGTTGTCCCTCACCTCGGACGCGATCGAGAGCTGCGAATGTGCGCTGGTACGCGCCGTCCAGGCATCATCCTCGAGCAATGAGGTTTGGGCGTTGGCCGGCATCTCGTTCATTGTCGCGAAGCTGCCGAGCAGCACGATACCGGTCAGCCATGAAAGAGCACGGCCCGTCTTGTCGTTGCTGCCTGCCGCTCGCCCTGATGCCGACACCGGGCTTCGCAGCTTTGCGACGCGGCCGTTCAGACGCAGCATTCGCCAGTTGGTCATAGGTCAACCGCCCACGTCGGCAAGCCGCTGCGAAAGATGCAATGAAAGAATCCAAAGTCCGACGCTCGTATAGACCATCATGAGAATGAGCATGGGGACCTGGGTCAATAACGCCTGACGGCGAGATTGAAAGACCCTGAGCGATATCCTATGCGCCACACAGACACTCACGAGATGGCCGATCAAGATTAACGCCACTTCCGTGTGCCAGATGAGCGCCATGTCGAGCAGCGGCATTTGCTCAGGCGCCCGGCTTAGATGCAACAGGTTCCAGCCGAATCCGAACGGATCCGAAATCAGCGACGGCAGCGCCCGCATCTGCGTGACGAGGAATGTAAAATAATGGGTAATGTTGTAGACGAAAGCAATGGGAATAAGAGAGTACGCAAACCGCAGCGCCAGTCTGCCGACCGGGATCTTGACCCCCGCAATCTTTTTGGCCGCCGCGATGACAGATAAATAGATCCCGACATACAGCGCCAAAAGGAGGATGAGACCGCTCCGCTGGTAGACCGTATGCCAGGTGATGATGAGCGTTGACCTCGTTTTGGGATCAACCGCACCCCATAGCGGCTCAATGAGCTGCAGAAGATGCTTCCAGTAAATGTCGAGCCAGATCTGCGTATCGTGCAGCCCGTCGTAGATCGTCGATGACAGCATGAACAGCACGAAAAGCAATAGGGTCCTATGCTCCTTGGGGTCCTCGACAATACCGGAAAAAGGCGGTCTCAGGCGCCACTGCCATTCGCTTTGATCAGGCGTGCGGGCGTAGGCGACAGGAGCCATCGATCCAATCAGTCTGAAAAAAAGGCCGAAGAACTCGCCATATCGAAGCCACGTCGGCCGGCCGAAAAGCCACGCTCCTGTAAGGACGATGGCGCTGTAAACGAGCAACGCGTTCGCGAGTATGAACGGACTTTGCTCGGTAAACAGTTCTATCCAGATCAATCCGATGTACCAGACCAGCGCCGGCAAATATCCGAGCGGTTCCGGATAACTCAGTCGCGCCTTTGATAGGTTCAGGCCGCATTTTTCGCAGACGTCAAGCAGGGTCTCCCAGGGACTGGTGATCGCGAACAGGTCGCCGACGATTGCGGTCAAATAAGCGAAAGCAAGCAGAAACAGGACCCAGAACAGTGTCATGTTGATGTTCACGATCGGGTCTTTTGAGCCGATCAATCCTGCGATGATGGTCAGGATCAATAGCCCTGCCGCGCCACTCCGCAGCATGAAAATCGCCGAGGGCGCGACAGCCCCCGAATATCCCATCGATGCAGTTCCGCCCAAGGAAGTCGCAGGTAGAGAGACTGCCACCGGTGTCGCAAAGAAATATCCGATGGCTGCAAACGACACCACGAGCATGGCCATGCATGCATACATGTAGATCCAGATCGGGATCGGCAGGACGTACGCCACCTCGAACGAATGCGCCTGCGCAGTTTCAGGCAGAAGACAGGCGAGGATCGAAAAATAGACAATGCTCCGTTTCATAGCTAGCGCGGCGCAACTTCAAGGACAGCAAGTTCGATGTGATTGTGGTCTTTGCCGTTGCCGTGAAGGTGTAAATAGAATCGCCCGGCATGTTCGGCGGTAAACGTGATCGTATTTTCCGCGCCGGGGACGATGTTGACCTCTCTCTCCAGTCCGTGGAGAAAGAGTTCGCCGGAGTAAAGGCTCGTGACCGCCAGCACCACGCGGTCTCCCTCTCGCGCTTCGAAAAGAGGCGGTGGCTCAGTGCCGTGCAGGCAGGCTTCCGAGATATCGATGTGAAAGGTCCTGGATTGTCCGGCGGCGATGCTGTCGATCGATAGGAACTGCCTCGCTCCGATATAAAGACCAACGAGCATCACAGCGGTAACCGCCGCAATTGCGGGTTTTGTAAATTTCGAAACTTTCA
Organism: uncultured Alphaproteobacteria bacterium; assembly: GCA_963775545.1. GTDB lineage: Bacteria > Pseudomonadota > Alphaproteobacteria > Rhizobiales > Xanthobacteraceae > Bradyrhizobium. The sequence goes on along the minus strand of CAVZJE010000017.1, from coordinate 143,997 downwards.
CGTGATGAACTTCAGAATCGCCTGCGACGTTCCCGGTCGCCAGTCCCTCCACGCCATCGGGTTGTCCAGCGATCGTCATGGCGCGTCTCCTATTTTTTTTACACACTAGCAAAAAGCAAGAGTGGGTCAATTGTGCTTTACAGCTCGATCCGAAAATCCGCCATTCGCAACGCACCATGCCGACATTTTCTATTGTGATACATATTATGCGACGTTGATTGAGGTCTGCGTCACGGCGTATCCATACCAGTGTAGACTCGTCGCAGCTTGAAAGCTGCGTGAGGGGGCGGTTTTTAATTAGAGAAGACGAAGGAGGAGGAAACGATGTTCAGTAGTTCAGCAGGTTGCCTTTTGCGACCAGCCTGGCTTTTGCACAAGCCGCGAAACCTAGCGCTCGGCTCTTTGCTCGCCTTGGCGATTTCGGCGTTCGGTGGAACGGATCATGCGTATGCTCAGTCGGCATGCGTGCCTGGGCCGGGAGACCAGCCTGAGACCGGGCTGCAGGGTCAAGTTCCGAGCTCGGCAAGACAGGCGCCCAACGGCTTTCAGGGCTTCTGGTGCGGCATGGATAAAGTTGGTCAAAACACCCTGTTCAACCGCGGGACTTATGGCGCGACTGCCATCTCGGGCCATTGTGCATATTCGAGCATACGTAATCCGTCCGATCCGACTTTGCCAACCACCGGCGTAGTCGTGCTTGACGTGTCTGTTCCATCACAGCCGACATCTGGTCTAATTCTTCGGACGCCCGCTATGTTGCAGGCATATGAAGGGCTAAGGGCACATTCCGGAATTCTGCTGGGATCAGGCCAGCAATTACCGGATGTGGACGTCTATGACGTTTCACAGGACTGCACCAATCCCATATTCAAATCGACACGCACTACGCCTGCGTTCGCCGGATTGCACGAGGTTCAAGACAATCATGGTGGATGGCTCCACTATGACGGCAAGACCTTCTGGGGCGTCCCCTTCATCGGCAACAACATCCTTCTTGAGCCCACGCGTGTCGACATACACGCGATCGGCCTTGATGATCCGGCAAACCCCGTCGACCTGATCAACTGGAACAGGCTCCAACTCCCGCCGGAAATCCGTGACATGGTTGCCACAACGTCGAATTTTCACGATGTGACGACCAACTTCGACGGGACCCGAATTTACGTGGCCCTCTACGGTGGCGCGGGTTTCAATCCGGTAGGGACATGTGCCAATGGAATGTTGATCCTGGACTTGTCGGACATTGCCAGGCGTCGTCCGAATCCGCAGTTGAAGTATGTCAAATGGTTTTCCTGGTGTGATCAACCGACGGCTGCATTCGGGGATGGGACCTCTGCGAGTGCTCACACCACCCAATATGTGGTCCACAAGAACGGAAAGCCGTACATCATAACAACCGATGAGGGTCCCGCTCTTTTCCAGGTAAATTCAAACGGCAACTGCCTGCAAAGAACGTATTCGCGCCTCATCGATATCTCGGATGAAACCAATCCCAAGATCGTGTCGACGTGGAATCCTCAAGTAAATGATGCGGCAACCTGCGCAATCGGGGCTGCCGATAAGCTGACGTACTACCCGCACTATGTCGGCGTTAACAGCAAAAGCGCGATGACGCTGGTCTTTTATGCGGCGTACTGGTCGGGCGACCGCGTTGTGGACTTCAGTGATCCGGAGCATCCAAAGGAGATCGCCTACTACAACTCGCCGGGCAATCCAGCTTTGACGGCGGTCACTTCTTCCGACCATAGTGCTCCGCCCATTCCTTACGATGAAGCGAATTGCTTCCTCTACACGGGGTGGACCGACAACGGCCTGGAGATTCTGGAAATGAAAGATCCGAAGCACAATCCGTGTCTGCGCAAAGCGGCAACCGGCGGCGGGGTCATTCCAGGTGCTGCTGCTTCTAACCACGGCAGAAAGCCCGATGTCCAGTTCAGCTTGAACGCAAAGCGGGTCGATGATGGCGTCGGTCATCTCGAAGGAAATCTCCAACTTGACGACCAGGCCAACCGAACCGATATCCGCTTGGAGAAGCTCGTCTCGTTTGGCAGCGTCCGAAATCAATGTGGGACGGTGACGACCGGCGCCAACTCGGTCGAGTTTTCGGGCAGCGGCCTGTTCAACGGCAAAGCCGCGAGTTTCCGCGTTTGCGTTCAGGACAATGGAGAATGGGACGGCGGCATGGACCACATCGCCTTGGCCGACCTACAACGTCATGGCGGTTGGAGCTGGGACGATCATGGTCATGACGGTCGGGGCCATAACGGTCCTCCGCATGGCCGCCAAACGCCTGACCAGTTCTACCTGACGTGTACGGCCGGATGCAGCTACTCCGTCGGCGGTGCCGTCGACCAGGGCAACATTCAGGTGCGCCAGCAATAAAATCAAAAAAGGCCGGATCCTACCGACCTGACACTACTAGAAGAGTCGCCATCCCAGATGGCGGCTCTTCTGCAGCCGAAGACACCACACTTCTGTCGTTGCTTCAGCGAGACCTGCGCATGGTTTTGCGCGCGCCAAGCTGCCGTTTCGATCCGTCACACGAGTTGCAAGACGATCCGCGACTCTGTCACGCTTTGCTTCATCAGAAGCTGTCAACGGTTCTGTTGGGAGGGCGAAGAGGTTCTCGAATGCCGTCGATCGCGCACGCAGTTTGCAGGTGAATTGATGCGGCGCCGTTGCAAGAACGTTGACCATCTCTTGGCGTGGTCATTTGCCATGACTGATGCCACTTCATCGTCAGCGTCCTCAAAGTTACAACAGCCTGCGTTCGTTCGCAGTCTAGTTGCCCCGCATGTTGCAAATTGAACAGGCAGCGCACGATCATGTGCGAGCAGCATGCGTCTACGCTGCCAATCAACATATCGAGGGAGGGACTATCCGTGTTTACGAAAGCGCTCATTACAGCCGCCATTGCCGTGCCGCTCATCGCCGTTTCGGCGGTTGCCCAGCAGTCAGCCAACAAGCGCACGCCGCTGCAGACCGTCGATTTCCCAGCGGGCTACAATGTGATTAGCGTTATCGCGGAGCTCCATGACGGCTGCGTCGGTCGTCATACCCATCCGGGAGTGGAGGACACCTACGTGATGGAAGGCGAGGGCATCCTCAAGGTCGACGGTCAGCCGGACCGGACAGTCAAGGCCGGCGATTCCTTCCAGGTCCCACCCGGCGTGCCGCACGACGCCTGCGTCGCCAAAGGCCAGTCGTACAAGGTGCTGGCGACGTTCATTGTCGAGAAGGGCAAGCCGGTGGCATCGCCCGCGCCGTAAAACGCAGCTCGATTGCGGGCGCAGGGCGGTGATCGCCACCAGCTCGGAGTATCAGGATCAGGACAAAACGCGCCCGCGATCGATGGAGCTTGTCGCGCAAGCGCACCGATCGCCAGGATCGCGAATCCCGTGGAGCGCTTTTCCGACGATAGAAGCAGGTAGCGTGCCTGAGCACGCTACCTGTACTTTGACCGATCAGAGCTGGTGCTCCGTGAGAGCGGACGTCGTCATTTGCTCTGCCCGTGGTCGTCCTGGTCATAGATCAGATGGTAGTGATAGTGCGGCGGCATGTGTCCCCTGCACGCAGGCACCGGATCGGGCGCCGACGCGTTCTCGCCCGCGGTTGGTGCGGGCACGCCAGCGGTGATGCCGGCCTGCAGCAGCCGGTTCACGATATCCTGCGTGTCGTCGCAAATCAGGAAGCGGTTCCTGACGAGATGGTCGACCGCCACAACGACCTTCGCACGATACTCGTTGAAAGACGGATAACGCTCCTGGACGGAGGGCCGCGGATCGCCCGCAGTCATGCGTCCTGCTTTGGTCGACTGGAACGGAATGTACTGGCCGGTGGCCTCACATCCGTCGTTCGCCCAGACACCGGAGCGCAGTCCCCAGCCCGTGTACGTTGCGAGCGGCACCACCAGCTCCGGCAAACGAATGCCGGCAATGTCGTTGCCGTCGTTGTCGGTCCTCGGCACGAAGCTCGGATAAATCCTGCCGTCGGCCGGATTGTCCTCATAGTTCGGCACGAACACCGGCGGGTTTATCGTCGGCACGAAGGTCTTGTAGAAATCCGGCCCCATGTTGAAGCGATAACGCGTCGTCTTCAGGCCGGTATAGGTGACGCCCGGAATGCTCGGGAAGCCAACCGAGGACTGGGTGGGCGGCACCAGCGTGTGATCCCGCAGCAGCGGCACCTGTGACGCCGGCGGCTGGATTCCGCCCGTCGACCACTCGTCGAGATCAATCCACAGCGCCCGCTGCACCGGCGCGGAGTTGAGCGGGTTATTGAACTGCTGGCACAGGCCCTTCGTCGCCGGATTTCCTGCGCCGCCATGCTGCTTGCTCGACAGCAGGTAGTTTCGTGTCAACGGATGATCCGGCAGATCGAAGCGGCCGGTCGGGTCGGTGCTCATCAGCGAGCCAGCTTTCACCCAGAACTCGTTGGCCGAATAGAATTCGGTGGCCAGCGGGCAGGTATGGGTCTCCTCGCACCTCCTGTAGCGCCAGTCGCTGGTACCGGAGATCGGATCGAAGGTCGGCACGTTGGCGAAGGGGTAGAGGCCTTCGAGGTAGAGCAGTTCCTGGCGATTGCGGTTGGTCCGCTTGGTCTGCGACCAGCGGTAGTTCATGTTGATGCCGTCGCCGGCGCCGATCCACTGCATCATCCCGTCGAAGACCTGCCGGTGGCTCTCGTCCTCGTTGAAGCCGAGGTGCACGAAATCATTCAGCGTCCGCGCCGGCTGCGAGGAGGTCTCGGTGTAGATGCGGCTGATGTGGGTATTGATCGGATTCGGCGTGCCGAAGTCGTCATGCGAGGAGAACCGCAGGAACGAATTGAAATCGCGGATCGCCGCGAAGCCAAGTCCGTTCACCGTCGGATTCTTCGCGGTGTAGGTGAACTCGTAGATGTCGTTGGCGACGAAGCTCGAGCCAACCAATTGGATCGCGCCGTTGGGAATCACGCTGTTATCCACCGGGCTGGTCGCGTTGACATAGGTCCAGCCGCTCGACGGGACGACCTGGGGCGGGTCATCGAGATGGACACGATGGGTCAGCGTGGCCTTGCTCTGGTCGGCCGAGGCCGGGGGATAGACCAGTGTGTAGACCCCGCCGGGGGGGCTTACGATGTACTCGTATCCCGGCCCGGTGACCGGATTGCTGGGGTTGGTGCCCACGATCGGAAGGGACGCTGTCGCGGTGAGACCGCTCAGCGGCCCAAGATTGTTTTCCCAGCCGGACCACGCCGTGATGTAGCCGCGGGTCCACAGGAAGGAATTGTCGAGCACCGTCGCGTCCGTGAGCGCTGCCGGATCGTTAGTGCCAGTCGGGGTATTGTTGAGGGTTTGATACGTCTTGCCGCCGCGGTTCGGCGGCTCATACATCATTTTATGGTTGCCCTTACTTGGGTCCAAAGGCTGCAAAATGTAGAAATTGTGCTTGTAGACGACATGGCCTTGCGCGTTTTTCGGCGCAAGCTGGATGTCGGTGATGAGCGAATTCTGCGGATTATTCGGGTCGACCTCGCCGGTCGCGATGCCGGTGATGAACTCATATTGCCCAACGCCAGCAAAGGAATGGCTGCCGAAGGCCGTGCCTCTGGTCAGTATTTGGATTTGAGTAATTCGCGCGTGCGCGTCGGGCGCGGCAGCCAGGACGCCGATCGCCAGACAGCTCGCGGCGGCGAGCCATGTCACTTTGTGCTTTCTGGAAATAGGGACGCAAAAAAGCGCACCGCTAGCGGTGTGAACCATAGGGAGCCTCCCAAGTTGTTGTCCACCCTCCGAAGGTATCAGGACGGCAAGCTTCGGGGGCGGTTTTAGAATTTCAGAATAGGTTCCAATTGCCCGGCGAGCAAGGCTCGGTGAGGACGATGAATACCGGATGACATTCGGACGAAAGCGAGTGACATCGCTGGTATCTCCCGTTCGCACTGCAATGCGAAAGGTCACTGATTGCTCGTGCAATTTCGAAAAATTTGTTCTGTGAGTGCAGGCGATTGCACTGCAGCGGCCGAACTGATTTGAACAGCGTAGAGTGAGTGGGGCTGCTCTCCGAAACTAAAGGTCGTTGGCTACTTCCGAATGCAACCGATCGCTCCACCCAAACAACCATGACGCCACGGCGGTCGACGTGACAGAACACACGCGCCGAGGAGGCACTGCGCCGTGGCGAAGCCTGGTTCGCACAAGTACAGAGGCTAGGCGAACCACGTGCGGAGCTGTAGTCGGCTTCCGCTGGTGACCCTCAAAAGATATTTGATTGCGATCTGCTGAGTTCAGAAACGATTCCGGAGTGCCAACGACATCATCCTTCCAGAAAGATGGATAGCGTGCGCTGGAATTGCTTGTAGGCGCGCGATCCCATTTTCTTGGCAAGGGACGTTTCGCTCTCCGCGATCATTGGTTTGAGCCGACCCAGGAGCTCGGCACCTTTGCGGGTCAAGTACAGCAGATAATAGCGGCGGTTGATCGAGGATTCGGCCCGCGTCGCGAGGCCCCGCCGTTCGAGATGGTCCACCATCCTGCCAAGACCTGCGCGCTCGATCGAAAGCACCTGCGCGACCGCAAGTTGATTCACGCCCGGGTTGGCGTCAATCACGCTAAGAACGGAGAATTGCGCGGGGCTTATGTCAAACGGCGCGAGTCTTTGACTGACGTCCCGGAATACCCACAGCTGCGCCCGGCGGATGCGATACCCCAAGGACTGCGACAGGTCGCCCAGCGCCACGGCTTTTGCCTTCGAACGCGTCGGCTTCGCCTTCGCCTTCCGAGGAGAGGATTGGGCCTTGTTCGATGGGAGTGCAATTGGGTCGGAAGGTTTGGCGGGACGGGCCCTGATCCGCAAACTCCTCGTATGCATCGTTTGAGCGCCTTGTTCTAAAAGGTCAAACTGAACTGCCAAGCGGATTTCTTCAAGACCAAAAAGCAGTTGGTCGATCAGGCCTCGTTGGACAGGTATCGACGCGGGCGTCCCTGCATTTCGGCTTTCTCCCTGCGGGTCTCACAAATCTCATGTTGACGAGGCTACATGATGGTCGCAGAATGACCGTAACATCGCGAATGACCATAAACTGCCACAAGAGCAGCTCAGGGGAGAGACGTCGGTGTTTCTGCGACGGAAAGGCTTTGCTCCGTGGAGGGGCGACGGCGAACGCATTGACTTCGCCGCGAATGAGGCCTCATCGCCGGCCGAGCATATCGCGCTGCGCGGGCCTCTCGTACCAACCATCAAATTGCTGAATCGGTCGGCGGCTGCGGAACGTTTGTTCTGCAGCCGGCCGTCCGCGTGGCCAACGGTTTTGTTCTGTCAAACCTGGGAGGTGCCGAAATGAAGCAACTGCTATTGACATCGACAATCGCCGCGACCTGGTTGTCGCTGGGTTCGATTTCGTTTGCTGGCGGGCTGCCGCCGGCGGGCGTGGCTCCGCGGGGATCCTGCGCGAGCCTCACGGGACTCACTCTGGCCAACGTGCAGATCCTGAGCGCGACGCAGAAATCAAGCTATTGCAACGTCGTCGGCATCATCAACAAGCGGACAAGCACGCAGGATCCTGATCATTTCACCTATGGCATCGGGTTCGCGATCAATCTTCCCAATACCTGGCATGGCCGCTTTGAAATGGTGGGCGGAGGCGGCACGGATGGCAGCCTCAATGCCGACCCGCAAGGGGCCGCTGGCGTCGAACTGCCTCAAGGCTGGGTCGTGGCGGCGGACGACGGCGGACACGAAGACAATGCGACCAACGCAGTCGGCGGATACCAGGACGACGATGCCAACGCCGGCGGCTCGCAGCATTTCGCCATCGACGAGCAGGCGCGCATCGACTACGGCTACAATGGAATTGAACAGACCACGACGATTTCGAAGAAGATCATTGCCGAATATTACGGCCTCGAGGCGGTCTACTCCTACATCATGGGTTGTTCGAACGGTGGCCGGGACGCGATGGTCGCATCGCAGAGGTCTCCCTGGCTATTCGACGGTGTCGTGGCGCAAAACCCCGGCTTCAACCTGCCGCAAGCCGCAATCGCAGAGGCGTGGAACGAGCAGGCACTCGCGCCGCTGGCAACAACGCTGGACGTCAACGGGCAGCCCTTCATCCCGGCGACATTTCCGTCCCAGGACCTTGAGGTCGCATCGGCTGCGATCCTGAGCGCCTGTGATGCTCTCGACGGGTTGGTCGATGGAATTGTCGATAACTACCGTGCCTGCACAAACAAGAGGGTGTTCCCTGCGTTGGCCGCATTTACCTGCGGAACGGGCACACATGGAAGTACGCCTCACGGCGGCACCTGCCTGACCAGCGGCCAGGTGGATGCGCTCAAGAAGATCTACGCCGGGCCGGTCAATTCAAAGGGCCAGCGCCTCTATTCGAACTGGTTCTGGGATGCCGGAATCTGGGATCCTCCGTCGGCAGGAGGCCTGGGCTGGGCCGCCTGGAACGTGGTGACGGCGCCCGTTCCAAACGTCAACACCGCTGCCAACCTGACACTTGGCGGCGGCGCGATTCCAATGGTCTTCACGACGCCCCCGGTCGTCACGCCTGTTGCCGGACCGACAGGGCAGGAAGCCTTCGTTTTTCACTATAGCTTTGACGTGGATGCGCCGAAGATTTTTGCTGAGACAAAGGCGTACCCCGAGAGCGCAATGGACTTCATGGCCGCAGTTTCGACCGACCTGCAGCCGTTCAAGCATCGTGGGGGCAGGCTGATCGTCTCCGCCTCCGTCAATGACGGTATCTTCTCGGGAGCGTCCATCGCGCGCTGGTATCGAGACATGAGCAGGCACATGGACGGCGACGCGAGCGACTTCGCCAGGCTTTTCATGGTGCCAAACATGGCTCATTGCGGCGGTGGTCCCGCGACAAACGACTTTGCGGTGAACGAACTCGACGCGATCACGGCATGGGTTGAGAACGGTCGTGCACCGGACCGAATAGTGGCGGCAAACCACAACACCAGTTCTCCGTTCCCAACAACCGGCGGACTGTTCGACCCGCAGATTGCAATGCATTTTCCTACCGGTGGCACCCGGCCTCTGTGCGCTTTTCCGAAAATTCCGAAGTACAAGGGAACCGGCATGACCAACGACGCTGCGAATTTCCTTTGCATCGATCCAGACGATGGTCATGATCACGACGATCATGATGATGCGCTGAACTAGGGCGGCGGGTTCGAAATCCGCGGTCATACGTTACGCATTCTCGACGACAGCTGCGCGCAAGCTTCTTGCGCGCAGCTGATGCAGTGGACTTTCGCCTCCTGCCTGCTGCAGCAAGCTCATTTTTGCCGGCGAACTCGCCGGGATTTCTAACTACCCAAACTGAATCGTGGGTGAGGCGATTCCAGTCGACGCGGATTATAGGAAAGCCCTGGCTAAAGGCGGGGCGAACAGTTTTGCCGCTTGATGGCGAAATGTCTGACGTCAGTGGCCCGTTGCCTAAGTCCGTTCTCACAGCTGTGGCTCCCGCTCTCAGCGGTAAAGCTGACGAAGAGTAGGGGGCGCTTGGCTTCCGCGAATGACTTAAAGCAGACGCGAAGCAGAGACCCCCGACTTGGCGGGGGCCTCTCCTCGAGCATGGATTACTACAGCGCGTTCAGGAAGTTCACGAGATCGGCTTTTTGCTGGTCGGTGAATCCAATACCGAACCGCTGGTCATAGAAATTCACCGCATCCGGCAAGCTTGCGGCTGAACCGTTGTGGAAATACGGCGCTCGCGACGCGAGCCCGCGGAGAATTGGACCCTTGATCTTGCCGATATCGGCGCACTGTCCGGAGATCAGCGCGCGGCCGGGATCGGTGACCTTGAACACCTGCCCGGCGAGCGGCCCCTGGTTGCAGGTCAATGTGAACACCGGTAATCCAGAGGTGTCGAGTACCGGCGGTTTCTTCGCGCCCGCATCGGCGATGCCGATGTCAAGCGGGGCCTTGACGGAATGATCGCCGACGTTGGGCGTGTCGTGGCAGGTGCCACAGGATCCCGAAAAGCTTGCGACCCCAAGAGCATCGTTGATGCCCGCTACGCCCGTAATGTTGATGTTCGTCGTATTGAACACCTCTTCGCCGCGTGCGATCGACAGGCGCCGCTCGACATCGTCCTCATCTTGTCCGTGCGCGCTCAGCCACGGCCGGTAGATATCGAAAATGTTGGACGTGAACGGTAGGCCGGTCGGATTTTTTCCGAATGGATCGTTCACGCCGATGAAGAACGATTGCAACGACAGCGTCACCGGACCGCCCAGAGCGCCGTCGCGGTGCAGCACTCCGGCCATGCGGTCGATCTCCTGAGCTGTGTAGATGCCACTCTCGAACGCAACGATCTCGGCGATCTGCGCGGCGGTCGGGGCCGCGTTCGCCTGGGCGTGGCCGAGGGTTGCGTCCGACGCCTGACTAGTCAGACTAGGCTCGCGGCCGTCGAACATGATCGTGCTGAGGAAACCGAGATTGGTCGATGGCAGCGGTCTCCGATAGACTGACACGATGCCCGTCGTCGGGCTGGTGAGGCCGGTTACGGGATTCGTGTTGCAAGAATAGGGATCGTCGACCGACGTCACCGCGAATTGCACGCCGCTCGGCATCGGCAAGCCGATGCGGATCAGCCCTCTCTCAATCAGCAGCGTATAGGCTTGCCGCTTCGCCTGCAGGGTCGAGACGTTGGCGGTCGGGCAGGTTGCGCCATCGACCAGGCGGAAAATCGGATCCGTTCCATCACTGCCAGCGAACCGCGCAGCGACGCCGGCTGCGCTAACCGTCCAGCCGGTCTGCGGCTGGTGACAGGTGAAGCAGGTACGGCCATTGGTGCCGAGATTTTGGAAGAAGGGGTTGTTGATCGGGAATGTTGCGCCGCCGGGTTGGAAGGTCGCGATCGCGCCCACTGGATCGTTATCGATCTCGAATTTGGGAATGATCGGCGGGGCTTGTTGAACGCTCTGATCGGGATCCTTGAAGCGCCGCATGGCCTGCATGTGATCGATCATTCCGGGAGCAAAGGCCGGGAGGCCTCCGCCGGAGGAGCTGCCAATTTGCTGCGCCACCGAAAGCGATGACATACTACAGGCAACACACGCGACGATTGCACCGACGGCTGAAATTCTCGCAATATGGGTGAACGCAGGATAAGCTTCGGCAATTCGCTGTCGTTCTTTCATTGAACTTCTCCTCTAAATTAAACTTCTCCTTCAAAAAGAATTGGGGCTGTAGCCGCAATCAGGACGGTGTTTGGCGCGCAGCGGCTGGCGGAGGCAAAAATGCTGCCGAATGCTGTCGTTCGAGACCGCATAAACAGCCGTTTGCATTTATTTATGGGTCGACAGGTCTCGCGTCCCCCATTCGGGGGAAGTCGGATCACGTTCGTGTGACGGTTTCTCCGGTTTACCCGCGAGGCCCGGCCGGCGCCGGTCCGCTGAGGCTGATCTGGCGCCTCTGCGACGATTCTTATGCAGAACGTAATGCGGTCGGCTTGATTCATGATCCGCCTGCAGCAGCGGTGAACGCGCGTCGAATAGCAGGTAATCCGATTTGATCTTAGGTGGTCAAAACTACGCGTCTCAATGCCGACGGCATATGAAGCGGTTCACATTCGGCTCCATATCTCGCACTTGACGGACTTCGACGTTCCGTCAGTGAATGCCCGCTCTTAGGACGACGAGCGCTGAGAATTTTGACTTCAGCTTTTTGACCCGAAGCGGCGGCGCTTCAAGGGAAACGGAAACGGGATGTTTATGGGATCGAGCGGGCCGAATAGAGGCCACATTCCGATCGTCGGCGTTTTGCTTCGTCGGTTGTCGCGCGTTGGCTTCCTCGCAACGCGTTGATTCGAGGTCCAAAAATAAAGTTCGGGATTGAAAAGCACCGTTGGCCACGGTAAAGCACCTCATGTTTTCGGCGCAAGTCGGAAGGCATTGAAAATGCTTGCATCTTCGCCGCCCTCCGAGCGCACCATAAAAAAATTCTCTGGGAATGCCGGGCCAGTCCCTCACGGGCGGGTGCGGAAGGCGAACTGGCGCTCGACTGCTTAACACCCCGCGAGGCCGCCGCCACTGATCGTGGATACGATGCCGGCGTATCCGTTGCTGCGATGTCATAACGCTGGCCTATGGGCCTGCGCCAGACAGGCCGCGTCTCGCGACTCGACTGCGAAACTGCCCAAGGGGGTGTTCTAGGTGACCATGCTTGCATCGGATGGATAACGCACATGAAGTTCCTGAGCTACGTCTATCGGTTCGCTTCCAACTTCCTCTTCCTGATACTGGTCTATTTCAGCCTCAACTTCCTCGATAAGTACCAACAGCGGGTCATCGTTGCGGTCATGGTGCTGGTCTATTGTTCGATGCGCGCCGCCTCGGCGTTGCGCTCGTTCTACTTCTTTCAGCGGATCGAACGGCTGGAGGTCGAAACTCGCCGGCTTGCCGCTGCGGTAGGTGAGGGGCACTCGGGTTCGTCGCAGCGCAAGCTCGTGGTCAACGAGGTATCCGCTTTGCGCCAGGCCGGCGAGATGAAGGCGTATATTGACCTGCTTTTTCTCGCCCTGATTGTGCTGTTATGCGTGTCGAAGATCGTGACGAACTAATCTCACACGTGTCTCTTCCTGACCTGAACCAGCCGCTTGACCGGCCCACGGTGGGTTGTCGCTGCGCCTGACGACCGCCGAGCATTTGCCGCGCCGCCATGTCCTTGATGCCCAGCATGTGCAACACGCGCGTTTCGGCCGTTGGCCAGACGCCGCGCTTCACGTCGCGAAAGCTTCCTGGTTCTGGCTTCGTGCGCGTTTGAAGAAACCGCTCGATTGCGATGCGACAGAGCGGCGCCACGAAGGGCGACGTCGAGGCCGCCTTGGAGCTCGAACAGGTTCGACGCCGGGGCGGCGAGAGCAACGGCTGCATTTTCCGGTGCGATCTCGGACGGCTCGGGCCAGGATGGACCGGATGATGACGTCTCCTGCAGCATGGCGACGTCTTGCGCATCTTCGAAGTCCGCGCGCGCCGGGACAGGAAGGCTGCCGAGACTGGCAAAGACGAAATGCGGAATCTCCGGCCAGTGGGCGATCGCGTCCGCGGGGGGATGCAGCAACCATTCTTGCGGTTCGGTCGGAGTTGCGGGCCGATCTGCGGTCGCCGGCACCACATGGACGATGCGATAGCCGCGCGCCTTCAACGTTTCGAGGATCCGTGGCAAGGCCGCAACGGTGCGCGCCTGGATATCGTGGAGCAGCAGAATGCCTTTTCCTTTGGCCTCGAGCCGGCTGATCGCAAGATCATAGACGCGCTGGGAGGAAATATGCCGCCAGTCGTCGGCGAGAAAATCAGCGCTCCATATCTGGATTCCCTGTTCGGCGAGATATTCCTCAACCTTGTCGGCCCGCAACAGGCCCGGAATCCGGAAGAACGGCGCCAACGCTTCCGAATTGTCTCCTAGCGCTGCTTTCGCTGACGCGATGCCATCGTCGATTTCCTGCTTGGCGCGTTCGATTGGCATGCGATTCATGGTCAAGGGGTGAGTCTGGCTGTGCGTGCCGATGCTATGGCCCGCGGCGAGCAATTTGCGCACGCCTTCCGGATAGGCGCGGGCCATGTTGCCGATGGTGAAAAAAGTCGCCTTCACGCATTCGGCTGCAAGAATGTCGAGGATCTGATTGCTGTTGCGCGGCAGTGGCCCGTCATCGAACGTCAGCACGACCTCATGATCGGCAAGCGGCAGCGTTTCCCGATATTGCATGGTGCCGATGCGCGGATGCTCTCGGGGGTCGACCACGAGCGTGCGTGACGTGCCGAGCGCGTTCGGATGGCCGGGGCAATCGGCTGCGGAGGCGGCGTGAGCGGCAAGGCCAGCGAGGAGACCAAAGGCCACGGCCGTCTGTCGCCATAGTCGAACGCCACGCGACGCTCCGCTCATGAAAAAGCTTCCATCACCCATGCTTGAAACCCGAACTCATCATGACATGCCGCAACGTGAATGCGGCCTGAATTGTCGAACGTCCACATATGTTTTCATGTTAGTGCCGGCCGGCGGCGGCAGATTTGGCCGGCGTGACATGAACGATGTGATAGCCGTTGTCGCGAAGGTACCGCAGGAAAGCTGGCAGCATCGCCGCCGTTTGGACCTTGGTGTCGTGGAACAAAATAATTCCCTTGCCAGCGACTTTGAGGCGATCCGTGACCAGCTTCAATTCCTGTTTCGGCGTCATTCTGTTCCAGTCGCTAGCCCAAAGATCAGCGCCAAACACCACGATTCCGCGTGATTGCAAGAGATCGAGCGTCGCGGGCGTCGATTTAAAGCCGGGAAAACGGAAAAAGGGCGTGGAGGGGGTCGTCGTCGCTGTACCGTGCAGCGCCATTTCCACCGCGGAAATGCCGTGGTTGATTTCCTCGATCGCCGCGGCGGGTTTGATCCGCTTCAGGCTGCGGTGTGACCAGGTGTGACAGGCGACTGTATGGCCTTCGGCCGCGATCCGGCGCACCAGCTCCGGGTGTTCGGACGCTGGCTTCCCGATCAGAAAGAAGGTCGCGCGCACGCACTCCTCGGCCAACGCCGCGAGCACCCGCGGTGTGGTGTGAGGCCATGGGCCGTCGTCGAAAGTGAGCACCACTTCGTGGTCGCCAAGTGGCAACGTTTGCGGAAAGCTTTTCAGCCCGACCCGCGGCGTGGCCGCCGCATCGACGGCCAGAATCCGCGACGTGCCAAGCGTCCCCGAACGCGGGCATTGGGCGGCTTGCGCGGTCGCAGCCGCGGCAGGCCGGACAGAGGGCGGCCAAATAAGCGCCAGCCCGATCATGGCACCCAAGAGCCACGCTTTTGAGAGCCACGCATTTTCCCGCGAGCGGGATTGATCGGGCAACGATGAACTGTAGCTCTGCATGAGAAGAAACCTGGATAGCGTTGGAACGCCTGCCAAACCGGGCCGGCCAGGGCATGCGTCTGCCAGTCTGCGAATGGCGGCAAAAGTATCGTTAATCAAGTCTTAACGCGCATCACGCACACTTCCGATCATCGAGGGCCAATGGCTTTCCAGTTTGCGGCCCGCAAACCACGCCAGATGAGGCGAGAATGCAGCGCCTTCGACTAAAGGCAGACGGGCGGATCGTCGAATTGAGGGACGGGCAGGAGTTCCCGTTGGCGCCGGTCATGGCCGCCGTGCCATCGGCCATCGCCTCCATTGTTTCCGTTGCTGCCGACGTGGCCACGCCTCCCGCGGTACGCGATCTCCGCCGGCGCGCCCGCCTGACGCAGTTGGAATTCGCAAGCCGGCTGGGCGTTCCCGTCGAGACCATCCGCAATTGGGAGCAAGGCAAGCGTATGCCGCGCGGACCGGCCCGGGCGCTGCTCGCGGTGATTGCGCGCGCGCCGGACGCGGTGTTTTCGGCGCTCGCCAAACCCTGATCGCCAAGCTCCGAGATCAACTCCCCATCGCTTGCCAGGCGCTCGAAGCAAATTGCCGGCGCCAGGTGACGATCACGACCGCCGCCGTTGTCGCGAACAATATCCAGGGGCTGACGAACCAGCCGAGATAGCCGAGCGCGAAAAAGAACGCGCGCTGCCCGCGATTGAAATGTCGGCCTGCCGCCTCGAACAGCCGCGTCGTTCGAATGACATGCGCTTCGGCCTGCGGCGTGTCGCGTTGTGATGCCGGCGGCATCGAGCCCAGCAGAATGGCAACATAGTTGAAGAGGCGATAGGCCCAGGCGAATTTGAAGAAGGTGTAGATGAAAATCAGGACGAGCCCGACGCATTTGATTTCCCATAGCGCCGGCGGCGGGCTGATGTCGATGGGAAGCGCCTGCAGGACGCTCAACGCTTCGCTCGTGGAGCGCAGTAGCGCCAGTGCGCCACCGACCGCAATCAGGCTGGTCGAAGCGAAGAAGGCCGTGCCATTCTGCAAGGACGCCATGATCTGCATGTCGACCATGCGGGCTTCGCGGTCGAGCATGCGGCGGATCCACACCTCGCGATAGATGTGCATGCGGGCGGACAGGCTGTCACGCCCATAGGCGGTATGTTCAAGGGTAAGCGCATACACCGTCCATTCCAGAACGAAAAAGCTGACCGCCAGGATATCGACCAGATAAGCGCGCATGCGTAGTCCCTGTTAGGCGCACCGATGCTGCCACGATAGTGGTCCGATTCCAACATTCGCATCTCTTCGCAGCGGGCAGGATTTGACATTCGCTTTGTGAGTTTGCGCCCAAGTGGGTAGCGAAGGTTAAATCCCATCCACTGGCTTGATCGCGGCAACGCCCCTTTGATTTGAAGCGCGCTGGCTGGCATGGCACAATACCGCGCAAGCTGTTGGGAGTGATTTCGAAATGACTTTGAAGCTCGTGATTGGCAACAAGAACTACTCCTCGTGGTCGATGCGGCCGTGGCTTGCGCTGCGCGCCAACGACATCCCGTTCGAGGAGGTTCTTATCTCGCTCTATAGCGGGGAAGCCGACAAGCAGCGGATTCTTGATTTCAGCCGTTCCGGCAAGGTGCCGATACTGGTCGATGGCAACGTGACCGTCTGGGATTCGCTGGCGATCATCGAACACATCGCGGAGCGATTTCCGGAAAAGCGGCTGTGGCCCGAACATCCCGCCCAGCGCGCGCACGCGCGCTCGGTCTCTGCCGAGATGCATTCTGGTTTTGCGGCACTTCGCAACGAGTGCGGCATGAACCTGCATCGGCCGGTCCGCGCCATCGAACTGTCGGCTGACGCTCGCGCCAACATCGCCCGGGTGGAGGAGATCTGGCGTGAGTGCCGCGAACGACATGGGCAGTCCGGACCGTTTCTGTTCGGTGCTTTTGGCGCGGCGGATGCGATGTTTGCACCCGTCGTGCATCGCTTCCGCACCTATGCCGTTGCGGTAACCGAAGAGACACAGCGCTACATGGACGCGATGATCTCGCTGCCGGCATTTGCGGAATGGACCAGGGCCGCGCTGGCGGAAACGATCATCATCGAGAAGTTCGAGACGGCCTGATTTCGAATTGGCAGTTCCGGGCTATTTTTCCCCTATTTGCGTGGAACCGGCCGCGTTCTCTTTTGCACTTTTCATGAAACCGATTGCACGGGCGAACGTTAGCCCGCGCAATTCTCGTTGGGGGTCATGATGGTCGGAAGAGGGTATTTGTCGCGTCAGGCGTTTGCGCTTTTGAGTTTTGCCCGCGCAACAGGGAACCCCGAACTGGCGGCGATGCTGGTAGAAAAGGCCAGCAGCCTTAAATCGCAGGCCGATGAAATCATGCCGTCCGGTGATCTCAGCCCAAAAGCGCCGGATGTGGAAACGGATCCTCCGTCCTCCCGCAGCGGCTGACAGGCGATTGCCGCGTCGCTCCAATGTCATGCATTTGTGATTGGTCGCTCAGGTCGCTGCGGTCGAATCCGCACGGTTCGCGGGATTCGATGCTTGACCGGGTCAGCTAAAACGGTCTGAATCCGCACACCGGCTTCGCCCTCCAGCCCAAAAGGGGTTCGACCATGGGAATTCTTGATTCATTGGAAAATTCACCGGCTTTCAAAGGTGCGCTGGGTCAGTTGGAGGGCGCCGTTCTGCCGGCTGTTCTGAGCGAGGTTTTGGGTAGCGGTAGTCAGGGCGGGTTGTCGGCCATCGTTGCCAAATTGCAGCAGGCGGGTCTCGGCGATCAGGTGAAATCCTGGATCGGGAACGGGCAGAACCTGCCAATCACCGCAGAGCAATTGCAACAGGTTCTGGGTAGCGACACGGTCAGGCAATTAGCCGCCCGGTACAATATTCCGGTCGACCAGATCACCCAGATCCTGGCGCAGCAACTTCCGAAGGCTGTCGATCAGGCCAGCCCCGACGGAAAGCTTCCGCACACCGCCTGATTTCGTTGACCGCCGGGCATGCTATGCCCGGTGGTATTATTTAACCGCCGAAACCCAGGGTTTCATAGCACCGTCATTTGGTTGGTTTCAGGGCGGCAACGACTGGTATTCAGCCGTTTATCTTACTGAAAATCCTGCAAAATCATCGCATTTGCCATGTGTGGATCGCACTGGCCAAAAAGTGCGCGCGCATGCTATATAGCCACGTTTTCAGTCGGCCGACGCAAGCGGGACCGTGGGCGTGAGCTGACGTTTTGCGTGATGGAGATGGGCGTTGAAGCATAAATATAACGTTGGAGAGACCGTCTATTTTACCGCCAGCAACGTGGCGCGTCCGGGCGCGAGCGGAACCTATGAGGTGATCCGCCTGCTTCCGACCGACGGGGACGACTGCCAGTACCGGATCAAGAACTCCACCGAAGCGTTCGAACGTGTGGCCAAGGAAAGTCAGCTCGCACTTTCTTGATATGACGCAGCTACGGGTGAAATTGATTTCCGTTTCACCCGCCGTCAAAAGGCCCGGTTCGCGGCAACAAGCTCTGGCAAGCGACCTTGCAAATCAGCATCAAGCGTTCGTCATACGGACTTCCAAGCCAGAGCCGCGCTGAACCTTCCGCCGGAATATTTGGACTCCGAAGATTGCAGATGCGGAATGCGCTCGTGGAGTGGATTTCACATTCGCTGCCCCGGCAGCCACGGATACGCGAGTAGCGAACGTCAAATCCAAAACTCCACTAGAAACTTATATTTGCTAGTGGTCCTTTGATTCTGACATTTACAAAAGTGCCTAACCACATCGGTGTGCACGTGTTAGAATCGGACCATTAGAGGACATCGCGCATGAATTGGACTTGGGCGAACACGCTCGATCAGATGTGGCGTTCCCCTGGATTCCCGATGTGGCTGACATTGGCGGCTGCGGGATTTTTCGCCGTGATTGCGATCATTACACTGTTGCGGGCCGAGAAGTCGGTCGCAAACGGCGCACTGACGGTCATCACGCTGTTGGCGGTTGGAATTGCTCTGGCCGCGACCATCCGCGGCTTTGGTTCAGGTAGTTCGGGCGCGACCGATGACAGGCGTTCTTCTTCTTCGGCGATGGCCAGCCTGCCGGCGCTTGCTTGCGTTGACGATCTGGCCGGAGACCTGGTTTTAGCCGCTTGCGAAAAGGCCGTGTTCGGTTCTCCCGAAGCCGCCGCCGCGGCGCTTTCCTACGCAGCCCGGCAAATCACCCGCCTGACCGGTTTTGGTAACGTGGCGGCCGCCAACAAGAACATGACGCCCGAGCTCGAGGCGCTGCGCCGCGCCGTTGAGCACGACCGATATGGGCTGATGGCCGAGGTGCTGGTCGTTCGCGAGCACTGTACGCCAACGGATTGTGCCGCGTTCAGATCTCTGACGGATAGCCGCCGGATCTCGGCCAATATCAGCGAGCAGACTTATGAGGGCCTGGTCGGGCGCTATTCGCTCGCCTGGAACGCGCCGGCAGCGCCGCCTGTTCCACCGGTTGCGGCGCTCGTTCCGGGGCTACCGACGGGCAGGCCAACCAATGCCGAATTTCCGAGCGCCGCTTCGACGCCGCCTGTGAGCATCATGACGGCAGAGCCCGCGACCACATCGGCGTCGCATTCGCCTGCGCCTTCGGCGGCCACCCCGACGCCGTCCCCGCGGCCGACGCCTTCGCCGGCGCTGGCCGCAGCCAAGAAACAGTCAACGCCAAGGCCGGCGCGGACGCCGGCGGCGGCCACATCTCTGGCGCCACCGCCGGCCGCTTCCACCAATTGATCCCCTGCTAGTGTTCCGGTTTTGACATTCGCTTGACGAACCCGTGGTCGGGCAAGTAGCGAATGGCAAATCCATTCCACTGGTACTTCGGCCTTATCAATCAAAATGCCGCTTCATCTGATCAAGCTCTGCGTCGGTTGCGACTCCATCAAGGAACTCAAGGGGTGGGTTGCCGAGCGCATGAAGGCTGCCAAAAAGAAGGGCCAGCCCGCTCATCATATTCACATCACCCGGATGACGCCCAAGCGCGTCGAGGAGGTGCTCGCCGGCGGCTCGCTTTATTGGGTCATCCGTGGCGAGATCGCCGCGCGCGAAAAGCTGATCGCAATTGAACCTTTTCGCGACCGGGACGGCATTGGCCGGTGCCGTCTGGTGATGCAGCCGAAGGTGATTGCGGTGTCCCCACGTCCGATGCGGGCCTTCCAGGGATGGCGGTATTTCGAGCCAACCGCGGCGCCGCCGGATCTCACGAAGTCAGCGGCGTCAAGTGTTGCCGCCATGCCCGAGCCGATGCGCCGCGAATTGCGCGACCTCGGGTTGCTCTAAGTTCCAGCTTTCACACGG
The DNA here is from genome assembly GCA_963775545.1 of uncultured Alphaproteobacteria bacterium. Lineage (GTDB taxonomy): Bacteria > Pseudomonadota > Alphaproteobacteria > Rhizobiales > Xanthobacteraceae > Bradyrhizobium. The sequence goes on along the minus strand of CAVZJE010000017.1, from coordinate 123,834 downwards.
CGATATTGTCGATCAGCCGCGTCGTGCCGATTTTGGCGGCGACCAGGATGCGCAACGGTCCATCCTTGATTGAGGAGACGGGCATTAGTGTTTCGGCGTGGCGGGCGTCGAAATAGTCGACAGCAAACCCGGCCGCGGCGATGGTTTCGATGGCGGCGGCCTGCGCGGTACGAACCTCTTCACCGGCGCGCAGCCGGTGCGCCGTTTCTTTCATGGCCCGGAACAGAACCGGCGCGGCGCGGCGCTCTTCCGCTGAAAGGTAGACGTTGCGCGACGACATCGCGAGGCCGTCGCGCTCGCGCACGGTTTTGGAACCGATCACCTTGACGCCAAGGTCAAGGTCGGCCGCCATACGCGTCACCACCCGCAGTTGCTGAAAATCCTTTTCGCCGAAGATGGCGACATCTGGCCGGCATTGCGTAAACAACTTGCCGACCACGGTCGCGACACCACCGAAGAAGTGCGGTCGGAAGTGGTCCTCTAGTCCGACGATGGCGGGCCCGTCCGTAATAATACGGCTCGCGAAGCCATCGGGGTACATGGTTTTGACGTCTGGATTCCAGATCAGATCGACGCCTTCGGCCGCCAGTCTGGCGAGATCGGCTTTCCAGGTTCGCGGGTAGGATCCGAAATCCTCCGACGGGGCAAACTGAGTGGGGTTGACGAAAATCGACACCACGACCTTTCGGGCGCGCCTCTTGGCCTCCCTGACCAGGGACACGTGGCCGTCATGGAGAGCTCCCATGGTCGGCACCAGAGCGATCGTGGCTTTTCTCGCACGAAGACCGTCGAGCGCGCGGCGCAGCGCAGGGGTTGTGCGGGCAATCATGGGGCGTGACGGCATCGGCTTTCAATCTTTTGGGGACGGGGCGGAGGTCGTGGCGGCAGAGCGGGTACGTCCGACTCTACCAAGCTCCCTGCTGTGCCGCCAAGCGCGGCGCGATCTTGACGCGCATTGGCAGCGATAGCCTCTTTGCGAGAATCGTTGCCTCATGCAGATGCAGCACGCGAGCGATTCACCATTCCGGCAGCCTCGGTAGCGATTCGCGAAGACGTTTGCGCATTTAACTTGACCGCGCTCGCGCGTAATTTGATGATGACGAACGGGGGATCGAAGGCATGCTGCTGCAGGCTAGTCAGGGGCAATCGGGCTCGGCGCATGTCGTTGTATTGGGCAACGAAAAAGGTGGTTCTGGAAAGTCCACCACAGCCCTGCATATCGCCGTTGCCTTGCTGAAGGCCGGCCAGCGAGTCGCCACCATCGACCTCGATTGCCGCCAGCAAAGCTTCACCCGCTACATCAACAACCGCCGCGCGTGGGCGGCCCGGACCGGTATCGACCTCGAGATTCCGGTGCATCGCTGCATCAAGCTCGGCCAGACCATGCAAATCGCCGAAAACGAGACGGCCGAATTCGAACAGTTCGAAGAATCGGTGAGGGCGGTCGAACACAGCTTCGATTTCATCGTGATCGATACGCCGGGTTCCGACAGCTACCTGATGCGGCTGGCGCATTCGATGGCCGATACGCTGGTCACGCCGATCAACGACAGCTTTCTCGATTTCGACGTCCTTGGAACCGTCGACCCGGAAACCTATTCGGTCACCGGCGAGAGCCATTATGCGGAAATGGTGCGCGATACCAGGCGCAAGCGCCGCCAGATCGACGGCGTCAGCACCGACTGGATCGTCGTTCGCAACCGCTTGTCGATGCTGGGATCGCGTAACAAGCAGCTCGTCGCCGACGGGCTCAACGAGCTGTCGTTGCGGCTCGGCTTTCGTTCGGTGGACGGTTTTGCCGAGCGTGTGGTTTATCGCGAGTTTTTCCCGCGCGGCCTGACCGCACTTGACGATCTCGACGAGGCAACGCTGGGCACTCGCCCGAACCTGGGGCATGTGACGGCTCGCGAGGAGGTCACGAGCCTGTTGCGCCAGCTCAAACTGCCGCTGGACGAACGTGGCCGCCGCCGCGCAGCCAATCGTGCCGAGTGGTTCAGCCAGGTCGACAAGGCGCTGGAACTTCACGACATCATCGGCGCCTGAGGTTTTACTGACCCGCGAAGCGCGTCCCGTCGGTTGCTGCCTCGGTGCTGCCGGCCGAACTGGCCTCCGCAAAGCTGGCCGGTTCCGCTCATCGGCTGTTTACCAATGCGTTGTTTTACCGGGCTTTTACCCAAGATCTGAACACACCTTTGATGTTGGGCCGTCCATTGCTGCGGGCGTTCGGCCGCTGTTTCCCGGAGTACCGATGGCCTGGGAATTAGTGCGCCGCACAACGATCGGGCTGTGAAGGGCCAATATTTGGCCTTTCTGTCACGCCAGCGTCAATTATATTGAGAAGCTGTGATGCAGGGTTTGGACCTGAAATTCAGGCAGTCAAAGCGGTCCCATCGAGGACGAACATGAAACGTGGAATTGCCGTTCTACTCTCGTTGTCTGTGCTGGTTACGATTGGCTATTTCACCGCCAGCAAGTGGGCCATCCGTCATGAGACGCTGATGTTTCATGACGAGTCGCGTGGCGATCGGCCGGTCGCGGTTGACGTTGCTGTACGTCGCGACCGCGAATTGCAGGCGGATGCCGGGCTGATCAAGTTGCCGGTGGCGATCCTCAATCACGGCAACACCGTCAAATTCACCGAATATTCCTTTCTGGCGAATCTGTTCGCCGCCCGCGGATACATGGTGGCGAGCATCCAGCACGATCTCGCAACCGATGCGCCGCTCGTGACCAAGGTCGGCGAGCTCTATGTTGGACGGCTGCCGCAGTACCACAGGGGCGTCGCCAACATCCGCTTTGCGATCGATGAATTGAAGAAGATTCAACCCAACGCCGATTACGACCACCTGACCATGATCGGGCACTCGAACGGCGGCGATATCTCGATGTACTTCGCCAAGCTTTATCCCGACCAGATCAAGAAGGTCGTGACCTTGGATAATCTGCGCGTGCCATTCATGACCGATGGCCGGTTCAAGATCATCTCGTTCCGCTCGAAAGATCCCGTCTTCAAGCCGGATCCCGGCGTCATTCCCGACGACGAGATCTGCGCAAAGGCGGGGATTACGGTGGTTCGCACCTCGTTCCAGCACAATGACATGCGCGATACCGGCCCCGACGAAGCCAAGGCGGCGATCGAGGGGATGCTGGACAAGATGCTGGACGACGACAGCCCGCTTCGGCCGGTGGATACCACGACCACGCCTCCGGTGATGACGGACGCCGGTCCGGTTACGCCTTATGCGCCGGTCGCGCGCAACTGATCGCAGCCTGCCACAACTTGCATCCGGCACTTGCTGAGCATTGACCGGATGGGCGCTGCAACCCACATTGCGTTGTGGGAGCGTAAAATGTCTGCCGGACGCGACAATTCAAAATCCGAGGGGGATATCGCGCGCAGCGGCGGGGATCGTTCGCTGCCCGAGCCGCAGCCGTCGACCTCTGACGACATTGCCGCTTTCGTCGCCAAAGCCAAGGCGATGTCGCCTTATGCGTCCGGCAGCAAGGGCCGGCTGGTTTTTGCACTCGACGCGACGATGAGCCGGCAACCGACCTGGGACATGGCGTGCGCGTTGCAGGCCGACATGTTCCGGGAAGCGGCATCGCTCGGCAGCCTCGACATCCGTCTCGTCTATTATCGCGGCCTGAATGAATGCCGTGCTTCGGCCTGGATTTCCGACGCCGCTACGTTGGCCAGGCTGATGAACAAAATCGATTGCCGCGGCGGCAACACCCAGATCGGCAAGGTGTTGTCCGAGTCGCGGCGCGACGCGGCGGCGTCCGGCGTGCGCGCCGTGGTGTTTGTCGGCGATGCCATGGAGGAAAGCGCCGATGATCTCTGCGTGAAGGCGGGCGAACTGGGTCTGCTCAAGGTTCCCGTCTTCATGTTTCAGGAGGGGCGCGATGCCGTCGTCGAGCAGACGTTTCGGGAAATTGCGCGGCTCACCGGCGGGGCATGGTCGCGGTTCGACCCTGGCGCTGCTGCGCAGTTGAGGGAACTCTTGCGAGCGGCGGCGGCTTACGCGGCTGGCGGGCGCGAAGCTCTGCTGCGGCTGTCGCGGAATGAGAGTGGTGCGGCCGGTCTGCTGGGACAGTTGAAGTAACTGCGCCTACGCCGTCGTTGCGGCCTTGGCGACCTCGTCCAGCAGCGCCGCCAATCTGCTGACCATGGCTTCCGCTCCGGCCAAGCCGTGACGCGCTGCAATCCAGGCCGGATCGTTCCACGCGAGCCAGGTTTCATTCGATGCGTCCTGCCAGACCAGCGCCTTGAGCGGCAGGTCGATTCCCGCAGTCTGCACCGCCTGCATCAGGGGCGTGCCGCCTTTGGCGTTTCCGAAGACCAGAACCTCCGTCGGTCGCAATGAAAGGCCGGCCGCCGAGGCGCCGGCGGCGTGATCGATCCGGGCAAACACCGTCAAGCCTTTTGTCGTGACCGCAGCCTCCAGCCGGTCCATGGTCTCGCGCGGCGAATGGCTGCTTTTAATGGTCGTCAAACCCTGTGCGGCCATGCCGAACTCCTTTGCGACCGGTTGCCGAGAGAATGATCGAGAGAACGATCAAGAGAATGATATTGGCGCGGTATTGTCGCGCCAACGCTCTTTTTTGACGGCGCGGGGCTAGAGCGGACAAGGCTGGCATGCTTTTTTCGTCGGCAGCAATTATATTGAGAGTTATGCCCACACTGGTCGCAGGCGCCGTCGCCGTCATCGTTCTCTATTTACTGCTGCAGATGTTTCGCGCGGCCAATCCAGCCGTGCTCGCACGGGCCGTCAAGATTGCCGGCGGCGTGCTGGCGCTGGCGTTTGCGGCATTCGTGGGTATCAAAGGCGAACTTGCGGTCGCCATTCCGGTCGGCCTCTTTGGTGCAGGCCTGTTGGGATGGGCGCCGTTCGGGACACCCGGATTTGGCAATTTCGGTGGGCTGTTCGGTATGGGAGGCGGCAAGCGCACCGCCGGCCAGGCTTCGCAGGTACGCTCCCGGTTTTTCGAGATGACGCTTGATCACGACAGCGGCGCGCTGACGGGAAAGATAATTTCCGGCCCCTATGCCGGCCGTTCGCTCGAACAGCTCGACCTGCCGGCGTTGCTCGGAATGTTCGGCGAATTGGACGCCGAAAGCGTGCCGTTACTTGAAAGCTATCTGGACCGCCGGTTTCCCGCCTGGCGTCAGAACGCGCAAGGAGATGCGGCAGGCCGGCAACGCGGCGCGGCGTCGAGCGGCAAAATGACGGACGAGGAGGCCTATCAGATCCTTGGCCTGAAGCCGGGGGCGGGGCGCGACGAGATCGGCCGTGCCCATCGTGCGCTCATGAAGAAACTGCATCCCGACCAGGGGGGGTCGACGTATCTCGCGGCCCGTGTAAACGAGGCCAAGGAGGTTCTGCTTCGTACGCATCGCAACTAACTCCGGCACACCATCAAACGCTGAAAGCCGCGAGCTGCTGCCTTCCATCCGTCCGACGCCGTCTCCGCCCGCCGTTATCCGGCGTGGCCGATTTCATTCACCTTTAGCTGGAAAATCTTGACGAGAAGTTTGCAAACGGAACGGGCGGCATCCGAAGGATGCCGCCCGTTAACGACTTCGGTGCCTGGGTGCCTTAGTTGTGCATCGTGATGCAGGAGATGTCGCTGCGTTTGAGCGTGCGGCACACCGCCTCGGCCTGATCGCGGTCGAGTCCGGCAAAACGGGCCCGGTACAGCTTCCGGTCGCCTTTGGCGACCACCGGTTCGGTGAAGGGATCGGCCTTGTTGAGGAGGCCATGGGCCTGATTGCGGGCGGCTTCGATCCGCTGCAGCGCTTCGCTTTCGCTCTCGAGCGCACCGACCTGAATGATCCATCCGGTATGGGTCACTTCGGGCTTGGTGGGACTGCTTGATGCGTGGGGAGAGGGATCGGCATAGGCCAGCGCCTGCGAAGGCGAGGGGGCAGAGAGGCTCGAGGCAGGCAACACGCCGAGAATACCGTTGCCCGTGCCGTGGCCGGCCGGTTGCGGCGGAAGATCGGCGCGCGCCACGTCCGCTTTGCCGTTTTCAGCCTTTGCAACCAGCGCGTTCGACGTTTCGGGCACTTCGGTCCGCGCCGGAATCGCGCTGGTGACGGGCGGGGCCGGCTGGGATGGACCGGCCGCCGCCAGTTTGACCTGTCCGGCCTTGATTTGCACAGTCCTCACCTTGACGGGCTTCATCGGTTCGGACGAGCCGGGGATAATCGCAATCGGTTGGGTCTGGATGACGCCGCTGGTCAGCGGTGCAGGCTCGGTCCTGGCCTGCTCAGTCCTCGAATCGGACCTGATCGAAGATAAATCGGCTCTCGCTTGCGACATCAGCGAAGCGGCCGCCGCCGGCCGCGACGGCGCAGGCATAATCGAAACCGGCGCGGACGGAACTTGAGCGGCGGGCGCGGGCGGCGTCGGAGCCGCTTGCTCGGCGTCGGCAACTTCCACGTTGGCCTCAGACGGATTGTGCTCGGTAATCGCGGCGACCGTCCGGCGGGTCGAGGCCTTTTCGAGATTTTCGGCGAGAAGGTTGCGCATGATGGCGTCGCGCGAGCCGCCGCTGCGACCGCCCATCACCACACCGACCAGATGGCGGTTGCCCCGACGCATCGAAGTCACAAGGTTGAAGCCGGAAGAGCGGGTATAGCCGGTCTTGATGCCGTCGACGCCCTCGACCGAGCCCAACAGATGATTGTGGTTGGCGATCGAATGGCCGCGGAAGGTGAACTCCGCCGTCGAAAAATAGCGATAATAGCGCGGGAAACGATCCTGGATCGCGCGGCCCAACGTCGCCTGATCGCGTGCGGTTGTCACTTGCCCGTCGTCGGGCAGGCCCGAGGCGTTGAGATAAATCGTTTTGCTCATGCCGAGCAGATGCGCCTTGCGGGTCATCTGCCTGGCGAACTCGCTTTCGCTGCCGCCGAGCGCTTCCGCGATCACGACGGCGGCGTCGTTGGCCGAGCGCGTCACCAACCCCTTGATTGCATCGTCGACGCGGATTGTCTGGCCGGGCAGCAAGCCGAGTTTGGTCGGGTCCTGTTCAGATGCGTGTTCTGAAACCGGCAGTTCAGTGTCGAGCTTGATCTTGCCGGCGTCGAGGCGCTCGAACAGCAGATAAAGCGTCATGATTTTGGTGAGCGACGCGGGATGGCGGCTGCCGTCCGGACTGTTCGACGCCAGCGTCGCACCGGAATTGGCGTCTACGATGATCTCGGAGAAAGCCGGGCTGTAATCGTCGTGCGATTCCGACCGGTAATGGCGTACGTGGTGATAGGAGTGCCGGTAATGGCGCGCTTCGGCGATGTCGGTGGTGAAAACGACTGCGGCTGCGACCGCCGCAAATCCGAAAAAGCCAACCCGCAAAAGACGCGAGGCAACCAAGTTGGTCCGAAGCATGAACTTTCCCGTCCCATTTTCTGTCTTGATCACCGCTTCGTGAGGCCAAATTATGCCCAACGGCCCGGTGATGTTTCCCTGTTCACAAGCCGGCAGCGGGGGGTTCTTCCGCTCGATCGGCCGACAGTCCGCCATTCTAGCTAAGACGCTGTTCACAAACAGATTTCCGCGCCTGTCCCCAATCCGAACAGACCCGAGGAATCAGGTTAGGGGGCTGGGGTTTCCAAATGATTAAGGAAGCCTTGCGGAAAAGCGCGGGGTTCGAAGTTTTCGAAGGTATCAACATAGGTTCTTTGTGCAACGCACAATCTGACTTTGAGCCAGCACGGGCCTTCCGATAACGCCGATGGGCTAGGAGCAGGCGGTCTAGGCGTCCCTTGTGAGCCAGCCGGGTAAAACGCCGGGCCGTTTTCAGGACGCCAGGTTCGGCCCCGAAGCCGGCCAGGCGAAATACCTCTCCAAGCGTCTCTGTGTGACAGACAAATGCCGGTGATCATCGAACCAAAATCGCTCGACGCTGCGAAAGCTGTGTAGGTAGCCGCCAGTTTTGTCAAAACGGGCCGAATTGACTAAGGTTTGGGAACGCGGTTCGGGGAATCGAGTCTGCTGCACGCCGAGGAGTTGTAACCAAGCCGTCGCGATTGTTTTTCGGAGCTTGCGGCTGGGCAAAGCTCGACCCATATTCTTTCTCTTGCGCAGCAGGCCGGAAAAATGGGCCGCAGATGGCACAGGGCAGGCGCGGTCAGTGGAAGGTGTTTCGGAGTTGGCCGATGGTTCGTTTCGTGAGAGCCTTGCCCGGTCCGTTGTTCGGCTTTCCAAGAGGACTTCAAACACCCCTATCATGTTACGCTTGATTACCAGCCCCGATCTGCTCCCATCGTCGATCGCCGCGCTCTCACCTCGAATGGCCAACGACGATAACCGCGCTGGTGGAACCGGCGGCCCGGCTGCTTCCGTTATCACCAAGGTCAAGCCGAAAACCAAGCGGCCCAGTTTGTACCGCGTCCTGATCTTGAACGACGACTACACGCCGATGGAATTTGTCGTTCATGTACTGGAAAAATTCTTCCAGAAGGATGTCGAGGCCGCGACCAAGATCATGTTGCACGTTCATCATAATGGCATCGGCGAGTGCGGCATTTTCACATATGAAATCGCTGAAACGAAAGTGACGCAGGTGATGGATTTTGCGCGGAAGCATCAGCATCCCCTGCAATGCGTGATGGAAAAGAAGTGACGTCACGCTCAGCCGGAATATGGATTTGACGTATTCCAGTGTTTTTGCATCTGAAAATCGGAACGGGTCTTGCATCCGCCGCGATAGGTTAACCCGGTAAAACAGCCGGGTAAACTATACCCTTCACATCAGCGTGCGGGGAGAACTGTAAGAGCCGGTCTTTCGCCACGATCGGACGCAACTATATATGTCAAAGGTTGTTGTTGCCTCACCGGCCAACGGCGATCATGATGGTAGGGGGCGACAGAGGACGCGAATGCCGACTTTTTCCCAAAGCCTAGAACAATCGCTGCATCGTGCGCTGGCGATTGCCAACGAGCGTCATCATCAGTATGCGACGCTCGAACATCTTTTGCTGTCGCTGATCGATGACAGCGATGCAGCGGCTGTGATGCGCGCGTGCAGCGTCGATCTCGACAAGCTGCGCACCAGCCTCGTCAACTATCTCGAAACCGAATTCGAAAATCTGGTGACGGACGGCGCCGATGACGCCAAGCCGACCGCCGGCTTCCAGCGCGTGATCCAGCGCGCGGTGATTCACGTGCAGTCTTCGGGACGCGAAGAGGTGACCGGCGCCAACGTGCTGATCGCGATCTTTGCCGAGCGCGAGAGCCACGCGGCCTATTTCCTGCAAGAGCAGGACATGACGCGCTACGACGCGGTCAATTACATCAGCCACGGCATCGCCAAGCGGCCGGGCGTGTCGGAAGCGCGCCCCGTTCGTGGTGTCGATGAAGAGACCGAAACCAAGGGCAACGAGGATTCCAAAAAGAAGGGGGAGGCGCTCGAGACCTATTGCGTCAACCTCAACAAGAAGGCGCGCGACGGCAAGATCGATCCGGTGATCGGCCGCAACGCCGAAATCAACCGCGCGATCCAGGTGCTGTGCCGACGACAGAAGAACAATCCGCTGTTCGTCGGCGAGGCCGGCGTCGGCAAGACCGCGATTGCGGAAGGGCTCGCCAAGCGCATCGTCGACAGCGAAGTGCCGGAGGTGCTATCTGCTGCCACGGTGTTCTCGCTCGACATGGGCACGCTGCTCGCCGGCACGCGCTACCGCGGCGACTTCGAAGAGCGCCTGAAGCAGGTGCTCAAGGAGCTCGAGGCACATCCGAACGCGATCCTGTTCATCGACGAGATCCACACCGTGATCGGCGCCGGAGCTACCTCTGGCGGCGCGATGGATGCGTCCAACCTGTTGAAGCCGGCGTTGGCGTCGGGCACCATCCGTTGCATGGGCTCGACCACCTACAAGGAATACCGCCAGCATTTCGAGAAGGACCGCGCGCTGGTGCGGCGGTTCCAGAAGATCGACATCAACGAGCCAACGGTGGAAGACGCAATCGCGATCCTCAAGGGCTTGAAGCCCTATTTCGAGGACTATCACCGGCTGAAATACACCAATGAGGCCATCGAGGCCGCGGTGCAGCTGTCGTCGCGCTACATCCATGACCGCAAGCTGCCGGACAAGGCGATCGATGTGATCGACGAGTCCGGTGCGGCGCAGATGCTGGTCGCCGAGAACAAGCGCAAGAAGACGATCGGCATCAAGGAAATCGAAACGACCATCGCCACGATGGCGCGGATTCCGCCCAAGAGCGTTTCCAAGGACGACGCCGAAGTGCTCAAGCACCTCGAGCAGACGTTGAAGCGGGTAGTGTTCGGCCAGGACAAGGCCATCGAGTTGCTTTCGGCTTCGATCAAGCTTGCGCGTGCGGGCCTGCGCGAACCGGAGAAGCCGATCGGCTGCTATCTGTTCTCGGGTCCGACCGGCGTCGGCAAGACCGAAGTCGCGAAGCAGCTCGCAGCGTCGCTCGGCGTTGAGCTTCTGCGCTTCGACATGTCGGAATACATGGAGCGGCACACTGTATCGCGCCTGATCGGCGCGCCTCCCGGCTACGTCGGCTTCGACCAGGGCGGTCTTCTCACCGACGGCGTCGACCAGCATCCGCATTGCGTGGTGCTGCTCGACGAAGTCGAGAAGGCGCACCCGGACCTCTACAACGTGCTGCTCCAGATCATGGACCACGGTCGGCTCACCGACCATAACGGCAAGCAGGTCAACTTCCGCAATGTGATCCTGATCATGACCACGAATGCGGGCGCGGCCGATCTGGCGCGTCAGGCGTTCGGGTTCACCCGCTCAAAGCGGGAAGGCGACGACCACGAGGCGATCACCCGGCAGTTCGCGCCGGAATTCCGCAACCGCCTCGATGCCATCGTCTCGTTCGCGCATCTCAATGCGGATGTGATCGGCATGGTGGTGGAGAAGTTCGTGCTTCAGCTTGAAGCGCAGCTTGCCGACCGCGACGTCACGATCGAACTGTCCGACCCGGCGAAGGCCTGGTTGGTGCAGCACGGCTACGATGAGCAGATGGGTGCGCGGCCGATGGCCCGCATTATCCAGGAGCATATCAAGAAGCCGCTCGCCGATGAGGTTCTGTTCGGCAAGCTCAAGGGCGGCGGCCACGTCCGCGTCGTGTTGGTCAAGGACGAGGCGACGTCTCAGGACAAGATCGGCTTCGACTTTGTGGAAGGTCCGGTCACGCCGAAGCCGGAGAAATTGCCCGGCACGCGCAAACGCACGGCGCCGCGCAAGCCGAAATCGAGCGGCCCTGGCGGTGGCGGATCGAAGGGCCCGGCCTCCCGTGGCCCGCTGGTAAAGGCCTGAGGCAGGCGATACATCTCAAGAAAAGGCCGGCGCGTTGCGCCGGCTTTTTTGTTGGCTGGCTCCAGGATCGGGCGTTCGGCGCTTCCTGCGCCTCGATTTGACCGCTACGATGCTTTGCGAATTCACGGAGCCGGCATGAGACGGCGCGCATTCATCGGCATTATCACGCTGGTTATGCTGCTTTCGGCATTTGCCGAAGCATCTTCCGCGCTTGCCCAGGCCGGTAGCGTTGGCGGCACGATCGGCAAACAGGACAAATCAATATCGGGGGGCGAGGAGGACAGGCCGCGAGCGTCGCCGCCTGCGAAGCGATCGACCGCGAGCACAAGGGAAGCCGTATCCGGCCGTTCCTGCAACAGGATCGTCGGGACATGGTCATGGTATCTCGGCGTAAGCGACTCGATATTTCGCAAAGATGGGTCCGCCCTGCATCCAGCCAGCGGGGCAACAGGCAAATGGAGCTGTGCAGGAGAAACGGTGAATGTCGTTTGGAGTTATCAGGGGACCTTACGCACAGACCGCATGACCCTCTCTCAAGATGGCAACAGCATTTTTGTCGTCAGCCCCTATGGCGGAGGGATCAAGTTCACTGGAACGCGCCGGGGTGCGGACTAGAAATTCGGTAAGGGCAAATGATCATCGAAAATGAGACCATGGTGACGGAGGCGGTGATCGAAGCCGTCTCCCGCGTCGAGGATCCGCGCATGCGCGAAATCCTGCTTACGCTGGTTCGGCACCTGCACGGTTTCGTACGCGAGGTGCGCCTGACCGAACCTGAGTTTGGCGAGGCGGTGCGGCTGATCGCAGCGCTGGGCCAGAAGACGACCGCATCCCACAACGAAGTCATGCTGATGGCAGGCTCGCTCGGCGTGTCGCCGCTGGTCTGTCTGCTCAACAATGGCAATCACGGCGAGAGCGAAACCCAGGCCAATATGCTGGGTCCGTTCTGGCGCGACGATCAGCCGGCCTTTGCAAGCGGCGATACGCTGGTGCGTTCGCCGACGCCGGGGCCGCAATTGTTCGTTTCGGTTTCACTCGAAGATGCAAGCGGCCGTCCGGTCGCGGGCGCCGAGGTCGATGTCTGGCATTCCTCGCCGGAAGGTCTCTATGAAAATCAGGATGCAAGTCAGGCCGAGATGAATTTGCGCGGGCGCTTTGTCTCCGGCGAAGACGGACGTTTCAATTTCCGCAGCGTCAAGCCGGCGGGTTACCCGATTCCCGTCGATGGCCCCGTCGGCGACCTGGTGCGCGCCACGCGCCGCCATCACTTTCGTCCCGCCCATCTGCATTTCATGGTCTATAAGCCCGGTCTCAAAACGCTGATCTCGCAGGTTTACTCGCCCGACGATCCCAACATCGATTTGGACGTTCAGTTTGGCGTCACGCGCGCCCTGATCGGCAACTACGTCCGTCACGACAAGCCGTCGGCTGAGCATGGCTTTGCGGCGCCCTGGTATTCCCTCGATCAGCGTTTTGTCCTGGAAGCGGGCGAGGCGCGGCGGCCGATCGCGCCGATCCGCGGCAAGGTTACGGCCGAGGCCTCGGAAGGGCAGTAGGCTGCGGCGCGCGCGATCGACGCACGCCCGGTCTCGGTCCTGGTTCGGTGGGGGCACACGCCGAGGGCGAGGGCGCCAGCATGGATTTTCCGTCCAAGTCTCCAGAAATGTGATCTTAGTCACTGAGGGAGCCGTCGATCCGGGATTATTGAGATCATTGGTTTGAATGCTAGGCTTCCACTTGATGGGGGATTTTGGAATGCGCGCCCTAGGGGCCATTCTTCTGGCCGTCTGCACGACATGGCTTGTCAGTCAGCCCGCATTCGCTGAGAAGCGCGTGGCGCTGGTCATCGGCAACTCGGCCTATCGGAACGTTGTCCGGCTTGCCAATCCAGCCAACGATTCCGAGGCGATGTCGACGGTTCTCAAGAAGGCCGGCTTCGATGTCGTCGAACTCAAGCGCGATCTCGGCGTGAACGAGATGCGGCGTGCGCTGCGCGACTTCTCCGACAACGTTCGCGATGCCGACATCGCCATCGTCTATTACGCAGGGCACGGCATTGAGATCAACGGCAACAACTACCTGATCCCGGTCGACGCCGTGCTTGAACGCGACATCGATGCGTTTGACGAGGCAATTCCGCTGGATCGGGTTCTGACGGTCATTGAGCCCGCAAAGCAGTTGCGGCTGGTCATTCTGGATGCCTGCCGCGACAACCCCTTCAACAAAAGCATGAAGCGCTCGATCGGCTCGCGCGCGATCGGGCGAGGCCTCGCGAAGGTCGAGCCGGAGAGCCCGAACACGCTGATTGCCTTCGCTGCCAAGGCCGGATCGACCGCATCCGACGGCGACAGCACGAATAGCCCTTTCACCGCCGCGCTCGTCAAATTTCTGCCCAGACCCGGTCTCGATCTGCGCAAGGCTTTTGGCTACGCCCGCGACGATGTCCTCAAGGCCACCAACAACAGGCAGGAGCCGTTCATCTACGCTCGCTCGGCGGTGACGACGTGGCGCTGGTGCCCGCTACCGACAAGGCAACAGCGAACGCAACAAAAGGGATCGATGACGCAACGCTTGAACTCGCATTCTGGGAATCGATCAAGAACGACAAGAACCCGCAGCTTTTTCAAGCCTACCTCAACCGCTACCCGAGAGGGGTGTTCGCGGATATTGCAAAAATCAACCTGCAACAGCAGAAGACCGCGGCCCTCAATTCAGCCAGCATCGATCATCCGGACGACAAGGTCGAACTCAGAGATCCCGCATTGCTTCGCGAGGTTCGTGAGCGGCTCTACGAGCTGAATTTTGATCCCGGTCCATTCGAGGGGCCGATGAGCTCCACGACGCATGAAGCGGTTCGTGAATTCGAACAGGCCAACAAACTCGCCTCCACCGGCGAAGTCACGCAAGGCTTGCTGCGGCGGCTGCGCGACATCAGCGGCCTGAAACCGTGGGGGGCGATCGTCTATTCCAAGGCGAGCAACAAATGGGGCATGTCCTGGGCGCTGGATACGCGCAAGGCCGCTGTGGCGAGCGCCCGGGCCTCCTGCGGCGACGCCGCGTCGTGCCCGGTCGAGATCAGCTTTTTCGGGACCGAATGCGGCGTCTTTACCTACTCGGAGTCCAGCTGGGCGATCGTTGCCCGCGCCGATATGGCAGAAGGCCAAGGAGAGCGCGCTTTCAGATTGCCACAAGAAGGGCAAGACATGCCGTGTCGTCGCGTCCGTCTGCGCCGATGGCGCGCAGCGCGTGAGCGGGACGGAATAGGGGGAGATTTTCGCCGACGATTGGCGGGAAGGGTGGATTTCCGATGAAATGCAGCGTTTGGCGATTATTGATTTTCACTGCGGCGCTGGGGCTTTTCGGGGCGGCCCAACAGCAAGTTGCGTTCGCGCAAGCGGGATCAACGGGCGGCGTGATCGGAAAGCAGGACAAGTCGGCATCGGGCGGTGAAAGTGCCACAGAGCCGCGTGCTCCGGCGAAGTCTCGCTCAAAGGGCAAACGGCCGACGGATGGCTCCGCTCGATCGAAAGTATTCGAAAATCCGACCATCAATGGCATTCGGGTCGACCGCTGCATGACATTTGAGCAAGCGGGGTGCAACGCGCCCGCAGCCAATCATTGGTGCCGAAGCAAAGGGTTTGCGCGAGCGACGAGCTGGAATTGGGAAATCAACCATCCGACGATTTTCCAAAGCCCCCAGAGTTCCGTCAAAGTCTGCGACCAGTCGATCTGTGGCGCTTTCACGAGAATCATGTGCGAGTGATCGTATTGGCTCGCTCTGGTCGGATGCACGCACGCCTTACCGGATCAACCCCGCCAGCCTCGGCAGCGTCAGGCTGATCTCGGGAATGCAGATGATCAGCAATAGGCCCACGAACAGCGCGAGCATATAGGGCAGATAGGTCCGGAAGTGCTCACCGACATTCAGTCCCGCAAAGCGCAGCGCCATCAATAGACCGACGCCCATCGGCGGCAAGAATAGGCCGATGCCGACGGCGGCCGTCTGCACGATGTTGAATTGGATGGGATTGATCCCCATGGCTTCCGAGATCGGAAACACGACGGGAATGAGCACGACCGCAGCAGGAAGACCCTCCAGTACCATGCCGAACAGGCAGCTCACGATCGCGGTTACCGTCAGGAACAGCCACGGATGCCCCTTCAGCGGCGATAACAATTCGCCGAGGAGCTGCGGCACGCCGCTCACGCCCATCAGATATTGGTAGACCGAAGCAACCGCGAGCAGGAATATCACCGCCGCGGTGAGGATCGCGCTGTCATAGGCAATCTTGCCCATCTCACGCCAGGAGACGTTGCGGTAGTAGAGTTTTGCCGCGAGAAAGGCATACCCCGCGACCACGGCGCCGGCCTCGGTCGCGGTAATGATGCCAAAAATGAAGCCTGCGAGGATTACGAACGGCACCACCATCGGCACCGCGGCATGCAGCGAGGCTTGGCCGATGCGCTTGAGGCTTGGCCTTGTATCGACCGGCCAGTCTTTCTGCCGCGCGCGGATGTAAACGACCGCCATCAGGCACAGCATGATGACCATGGCCGGGACGAATCCGGCGACAAACAGCGCCACCGCCGAGGTGTTGGTGACCTGGGCAATCACGATCATGAAGATCGCCGGCGGCACCAGCATGCCCATCGCGGTGCCCGACGCGATCAGGGATGCGGAATCGCGCGGGTCGTAGCCTGCTTTGGTCAGCGGCGGCATCAGCGCTGAGCCGAGCGCGGAGACTTCCGCCATTTTCGATCCGCAGATGTCAGAGAAGAAATAAGCGACCACGATCACCGACATGCCAAGCCCGCCTTTGACCCAACCGATCAGCGCCCGCGCCAGTTCGACCAGCGCGTGGCTCATGCCGCAGCGCTCCATCAGATTGCCGGCGAACACGAAGGCGGGAATGGCAAGCAACACCCAGCTCTGCGAGCCTGAGACCAGCGCCGAGGACAGTTGCTGCATCGGATAACCGCCGATCCAAAGACCCGCGATACCCGCGAGCGCCAGCGCGAATACGATCGGCATCGAGAGCAGGATCAGAACGACGAAGATGGCGGCAACCGCAGCAAGCAGCATGAACGGCGCGCCCTAGTGGAGAGGAGAGTCTGGTTGCGTCGGCGGCGAAATCATGACCGCCAACGCATACACTGCAATCAGGACGCCGCCGACCACAGCAGAAGCATAGAGCCAGGCGAGGCTGATCTGGAGGCCGGGCGTCCGCAAGGTGTGGTTGAGCAGGCAAAGCTTGAACCCGTACCAGGCCACCAGAAGGCCGACGCCTGTGATGAGCGCGTGGTTGAAGCGGCGAATCCATAGCTGCGCAGACTCAGGCAGCCGATGGACGAAGACCGACAGCGCGAAATGCGAACGCGATTGAATCCCGATCGCAGCGCCGATCAGCGTCAGCCAGGCGAGCGACAGCTCGCCGACTTCCTCGACCCAGGTGAACGGCACCGGATCGACATCGAGCCAGTTGGTGATGGCGCCGACGAAGTAGCGCAAGATGACGCCAACCAGGAGGTTGACGATGGCCAGCACGATCAGCGCCGTGACCGTAACCTTCGGAACGGCTTTAAGGAAACGCAGCATGCGCGTTGAACATCCGGCGGGAAAAACGGCTGAGACGATGGTTCAGGCCTTGAAGCCCTCGATTTCATCCCACAGCGCACCGTACTGCGACTTGTAGGCCGGCCAGATCTTCTGTTGCGCCACCTTGCGGAATTGGTCGACGTTGGCCTCGACCACGGTCATACCAACCGGCTCAAGCAGCGCTTTGGCCTGGGCGTAGTTATCGACGGACTCGGTCTGCTGGCGGATTTTCTCCTGTGCGGCACGCGACAATTCGAGAACCAGTTTCTGCTGATCGGGTGTCAACCCGTTCCAGATGTCGAGATTCATTACGGCATTGGTCGGGCCGTAGTTGTGATAGGTGAGGGAGGCGTATTTCGAGACTTCGTAGATCTTGAGCGCCTTCATGTTGACGATGGGCAAATCGCCGCCGTCGATCACGCCCTGTTTCGCAGCGGTGACCACCTCGCCATAGGCCATCGGCACGGCGTTGCCGCCAAGGCCATTGATGGTGTCGCCAAAAATCTTCGACTGCTGCACGCGGATCTTGAGGCCGCGCAGGTCTCGCGGTTCGACGATCGGCTTCTTCGACGTCCAGAAATGGCGAAACCCGTAGTCGAAATAGCAGAGCACCTTGAGTTTGTAGTTGTCTTCGATCTGCTTGCTCAGCTTGTCGCCAATCTTGCCGTTGAACATGGCGTAAGCGGTGGCGTAATCCTTCACCAGGTAGGGCACCAGGAATGCGCCCATCTCCGGGAATATCGTCGCGGCAGCGCCGGCGGGACTGCCCATGGCGATGCTGCCGGACTTGACGGCGTTCATGATCTCGAGCTCTTGCGGGATCAGGGTCTTGCCGAAGAACTGCATTTCGAGCGCGCCGTTCGAGCGCGCGGTCAGTTCCTTCGCCATCCAGTCGAAGGCGACCGCCGCTGATTCCGGCACGGCATTGATGTGTGCAAACACCAGTTTCTTTGGCTGGGTCTGGGCGAAAGCGGGTGCGCGGCCGGTGGCGAGGATGCCTGCCAGGCCTCCACCGGCACGCAGAAGCGTGCGGCGATCAAGGGTGGCGTGGCGCTTTGAAGCGTCTGGCATCAGGTTTCCTCCGGCTGTTTCTTTTGTGTTTGTTTTGTCGTTGAGCGGCCCGGCGATGAAGCCGCCGATCCTACTGTCAGCTTACAGAATGCCAGTCGCGTTGAAAGAGGGATATTGGTCGCAACCTTCGCAGCCGCGAAAGGCCTAAGGCGCGTCAGTCTTGGCGCTCAGATGACGGACTTCCCACGGCAGGATGATCTTCTTGAAGATCACCGGGTCCGGCCACGTTCCGGCCGAGCGGCCCATATGTCCGCCGGCCGGGTTGATCCAGGCTTCGCGCGGCTCCGTGCCGCTATTGATGAGCAGTTCGAGATCCTCGATCGGCACCTGAGTATCGCGCGACCCACCTACGACCAGGATCGGCGCCGTGGGTTTGCCGAGCAATCCTTGCGCTTGCAGCGACATCTTCGGCAGGAAGCCGATGAGCTCATCGGCTGACTTCATGCCATAAACGAACAGGCTGGCTGGAACGTAGTCGAACAGATATTCGCGCGTGTACATCCGGCTACGAAAGAAATCCTGCTGGAACGTGCGATGGATCGGCGGTGATTGTGCGACCGCGCCGGCGAGGCGCTTGGCTTCGGTGTGGGCGAGCTTGGCTGCCCAGTAAGCCCCGAAACTCTGGCCGTGCACCAGGATACGGTTTTTGTCGATTTCGCCCCGTGTGGCCAGATAGTCGAGGACGCGCGAATACATCTGGTCGGCGCTCTCGTCGGCCTTGCGGGGCGCTTGTCCGGTGCCGGGGCTATCGACCGCGAAGAAGCCGATGCCTTCGGGGACGGCGGCGGCATAGGTCTCGGCCACGGTTTCCTTGCGGCTGTCGAGGCCCGAAATGGCGAGCACGAGCGGCACCGGGCGCGGCGCATTTGCTGGCAGTCTCAGGTAGCCGACGATTTCCTTACCCTCATAGGGGATATGCACGACTTCGAGCGGTGGGTCGAAGGAGCGGGCGTGCTGCAAATAGGCATCGATCGCCTTTTGATACGCCGCCTGCTTTCCGGCCGACGTCGGCGAAGGCCATTGTGCGAAATAATAGAGGCGCCAGGCGCGAACAAAGTTGGCGTCGGCCTCCTTGGGGTCGGATGCCGCCTTTGCCTTGGCCATGTAGGTATCGGCAACCGCGCTCCAGGCGGCGGCCCATTCGTCCGGGTCCCGGCTATGAATGCGCCCGAGTGCATCGCTGGCGTCGATAGGCTGGATGCCCAGAGCGGGATAGGCGCCGGTTTGAGCGCGGGCCAGCGTCTCGGTCTTGATCTCGTCGATGGTGCGGTCGGTGGTTTGTGCCGAAGCCGGCTGACCGAGCAGGGCGAGGGCGAACATTGCGAAGAACAGGCGCATGGTTTTTGTTTTTCCTCCCCTAGTGGTCCGACAGGAGGGTAGCGAATGTCAAATTCCACTCCACTAGGCTCCCGCGATTATGGGCGGGAAACGGGAGGATGCACAAGGCATAGCCGGATGATCCGTGGGGAAGGTTTGAAGGCTAGCCTTCGCCGATCAATTCCTTGATCCGCTGCTGCAACAGGCGCTTTTTCTTTTCGCTCTTGCGTAGCCGTTCGGCGAGGTCCGAGCCGGGCAATTCGTAGGACTGCTCAGGGTTGAACGCCACGCCGACGAAGTTGTCGCGTAGCCAGATGATCCTGGCCATAAAGGAGCGGCCCTTGCGCGCGATCGTCAGGCGCATCGATTCTTTGGGAAGAGCGATGTTGTTGGTGAATTCGAGATGGGCGCCGTGCTCGGAGATGTTGCGCACCACACAATTTCTGGATGCGCCGCTTTCGGCGATCTCCGCAACCCCGCCATAAATCACCTTGTCGCGCGCGTCCTGGCGTCGGTCCAGCATCGAAAAGCTCCCAATCGAAAGCCGGACTTTTACGCGAGCCGTGGCTGCAAGAAAGGGTATCGGGGCCAAAATGCCGCATTAACGTAAATCGATGTTGGGAGAATCATGCCGCAAGTAACGGCATTAACGACAATTTTTAGAAGGTTTAGGCTGCGGTCTCGCGCAAGCCACGAGCGATTTCCTTCTGGGCGTCGAATTCGCGCCGGCGCCGCGCTAGCTCGTCGGCGCTCAAGGCCGCGATATTGTTGTAGTCATGCTTCCAGGAGGGATCCGCGTTCCATCGCAACGGTGATTGCACGGTGGTCTGGGCTGAGGGCGCGGATTCCAGCACGCGTAGCGCCAGCTCGAGCGTCAGGGCTTGCGAGGCCACATCATGCGGTTTGCCGGCGGAGTTGCCGAGCGGGAAGTCGGAGAACAGGAAGCGGGGTACCGCGGTGTGCTCGACGATATCCTTGGCGCAGCCCATCACGACCGTCGGGACGCCGTTGGCCTCGAGATGCCGGGCAACCACGCTCAACGTCTGGTGGCAGACCGGGCAGTTCGGCACCAGCACCGCAGCATCGACGCGATCGGCCCGGCATCGAGCGAGAATTTCGGGTGCATCGGTCTCGATCGTGACGCGGTGGCTGCGGTTGGTCGGCGCGCCGAAAAAGCGCGGCGCGACTTCGCCGATCCGCCCCTCACTGGCGAGCCGGTGTAATTGCGGCAGCGGGAACCAGGTGCCGCTATCTTCGGCCGAGGTGTGTACGCGGTCATAGGCGATGTGCGAAATCCGCAAATCATGCGGCTGGGACGTGTCGCCGTCGTAGACAGAATAGAACTTCGCGGCCCCATTATATTTGGCGCCGGGGCCCTGTTCGCCCTTGGCGGCATCGAACGGTGCTGATGTCGTGATGATGGTAACGCGCGATTGCGCGAGCGATTTGCGCAAGGGCTGAAACGGCGCCTCGACGTAATGCGCCCAGCGATAAGGCGTCGTATAGCCGATCGCGGTGTAATATTCCCGCGTGCGCGCCATATAGGGGATCGGCGCATCGTCGTCGGACGCAAAGCCGGTAAGGTCGTCAGAAGGGGTCGCCATATCCCGAATATCTCATCAACGCGCCATCATTGAAAGATAGCTAATCGGCGGATGGCGAATGTCAAATTCGCACCTCGGACAGGACTGCAATGCAAGGGGTCATGAGCTCGCACCTCTGGTTCTCCGCTCTCGCCGCGATGCTTCTCGCGGGCGCGGGAGGCGCAACTGCGCAGGAAGCTGCACCGGCGGACGATCGCTTTGGATTGGCTACCCCAAGCGTAGAGGAACTGGCGCTTCCCAAAGAACCGATGTCGGAAAAGGCGGCGGACGTCGGCACACGGGAGGCCGTGTGTCTGATGGTCGAGGCGGCAGCGAGGGCCAACAATCTGCCGCTCGAGTTTTTCGCCCGTGTGATCTGGCAGGAAAGCCGCTTTCAATCCGACGCGGTGGGACCGATCACCCGCAGCGGCCAGCGCGCGCAGGGCATCGCGCAGTTCATGCCGGGTACGGCCAGCGAGCGGCGGTTGCTCGATCCCTTCGATCCCGTGCAAGCGCTGCCAAAGTCAGCCGAATTCCTCAGCCAGTTGCGCAGCCAGTTCGGCAATCTTGGGCTAGCCGCGGCGGCCTATAATGCCGGACCGCGCCGGGTGCAGGAATGGCTTGGCGGTACGGGGCCGATGCCGCAGGAGACGCGCCACTACGTTGCGGTCATTACAGGCGCCACGGTCGAGGAATGGCAAGCCGCCGGCCGCGGCGGCCAGATATCCGACCGTGAGGCCGCGCATACGAACTGCCTCGAGCTGATGGCGCTGCTCAAGCGCGCGCCCAACTATTTTGTCAGCCAGCTCGAACAGCGCGTGCAGTTCGGCGCCGCACAGCCGTGGGGCGTGCAACTGGGCGGGGGATTCAATCGTGATGTTGCGATGGCGATGTATTCGCGGGCAATGGCGCACTTGCGAAGCGTGATCGGCGATCAAACGCCGACCTTGCTCAGCGCGCAGAACCGCAGCCGTGGTATGCGGCGATTCTATCAGGTGCGGATCGGCGCCGACACACGGAAAGCGGCCGACGATCTCTGTAACCGCATCCTTCGCGCCGGCGGCGCCTGTTTTGTGCTGCGAAATATCAGTGGATAATCTCGGCGGCCCCTCGCGCGTGTTTGTGCTGACGCGCCGTTCCATTTTCGCTGGCGTCGTATCGGGCGAGCTTTTGATGCTGGCTGGCAAATGGTGGCTTGGCTGATCGCCGCATTGCTGGTTTGATTTGGCCTGACGCCAGCGGAGGAAGCGACAATGGGCAGACATCTAAAGTCGGCCTGGATCAGTGTCTGCGCAGTGGCCCTTTTCGCTGTGACAGGAGGCGATGCCGCCGAGTTTCCAACGCGCCCGATCCGGCTTGTGGTTCCCTATTCCGCCGGCGGCCCAACCGACGTCGTCGCGCGGGTTGTAGCGGATTATCTCGCCAAGGATCTCAAGCAGGCGGCGATCGTCGAAAACAAGCCCGGGGCCCAAGGCGCGATCGGCGCCGAAGCGGTCGCGCGGAGCGATGCGGACGGATACACGCTCCTGGTCGTGTCCGGCTCGATGTTCGTGCTCAATCCGATGCTCTACAAGAAGCTGGCCTACGTTCCCGATCGGGATTTTCGGACATTGGCGATCGTCACGGAGGACCCTCTCGTGATGGAGGTCCACCCTTCCGTGCCGGCGAAGTCCGTTGCCGAGTTTGTGGCTTACGCCAAACAGAATCCGGGAAAACTCAGCTTCAGCTCGGCCGGAACGGGAGGCGTGATTCACCTCGCCGGCGAGATGTTCAAGCAGATGGCTGGCATCGAGATGACGCACGTGCCCTACAAGGGTGCCGGGCCCGCCATGGTCGATCTTCTCGCCGGTAACGTCCAGGTGATGTTCGACTCCTTCGGCACGGCGTTGCCTGCGGTGACGGCCGGGTCGTTGCGGGCACTTGGCGTGAGTTCGGCGCAAAGACGCCCCGAGCTTCCCGACGTGCCGACGATTGCCGAGAGCGGCTTCCCGGATTACCTCGTCAGCGTCTGGTTCGCCATTGCCGTGCCGGCCAAGGTCCCCGCGAATGTCGCGACCATTCTGAAAGCGAGCCTCGACCGGGCACTGGACGACGAGACGTTCCGTGCGCCGCTTCAGAAAATCGGCTATTCGGTAAAGCGTCCGCAAAGCGCGGCCGGGATCACCAGGTTCATCGAGGCGGATCGCGCCAGATGGTCGGAGGTCGTCAAGGCCCGCAACATTTCATTGGACTGAAGCGATGACGGCAGAGACCCAATTACGCGAAGGCGAAGTCGCCGTCGATATGCCCGAGGCCAGCGATGCCGGCCTTGTCTTCGTCGGCCGTATCCGGACGCCCTGGAAATCGCGGGAGGAGACGCCGCGGCAGGGTAACTATAATGGCCCGGTCTGCCGGCTCGAGATTTTCGAGCCGTGGGTTCCGGCGCTCAAGGGGGTCGACTTCTACGCTCATCTGGAGGTGATCTACTGGCTGCACCAATCGCCGCGCAATCTCGTGCTGCAGAGCCCGAAGAAAAATGGATTGACGCGCGGCACGTTTTCGCTGCGTTCACCGGTACGGCCCAACCCGATCGCCACCTCGATCGTTAGGTTTGTCGGTATCGAAGGTTCAACCGTGCTGGTGCGTGGTCTCGATTGCCTCGACGAAACCCCACTGATTGACCTCAAGCCCGACCGCTGTGAATTCTCGCCGCTGGCGGCGCAGAGAACGGGTGATGCGGATACGGAGTGACGTACTCTTCACCTCTCCCTGAAAGGGAGAGGTCGGATCGCTCTTGGGCGATCCGGGTGAGGGTCATCTTGCGCATCGAATTTTGAGCCGACCCCCACCCCAACCCGCTCCCTTGCAGGGGAAGAAGCTTGAGCTCTCACCCCTTCAACGCCGCAAGAAGCTTCGCCGCGTTCTGTTCCAGCACCTTGCCGTCTTCCTTGCGGCTAGCGGGCGGCAGCAACGCCACGCCCTCATGGCGCGGCATCACGTGCACGTGCAGGTGAAACACCACCTGTCCGCTGGCCGGTTCGGAGAATTGCTGCACCGTGACGCCCTGGGCATTGAAAGCCGTCATGGTGGCGCGTGCGATTTTTTGCGACACGCGCGCGACATGGGCGAAATCGTCAGGCGTAATATCGAGGATGTTGCGGGCGGGTGCCTTCGGGATCACCAATGTATGGCCCTGACATCGCGGCATGATGTCGAGGAAGGCCAGCGTGTGGTCGTCCTCGTGCACTTTGTAGCAAGGGAATTCGCCGCGCAGGATTTTGGCGAAGGGATTATTCGGGTCGTAAACGGGCATGAAAAGCTCCTGATCTAATCGTCGTCCGGGACGCCGCTGTCTTTACGAAACGGTCCGGCTTCGGTCAGTTCGCGTCCCATCTCGGCCACATAAGTGCGCTCGCGCTTGAGGTAGTCCTTGATGGCGTGACGCAGGCTTGGGTCGGCGATGAAATGCGCCGAATAGGTGGTTTGCGGCAAGTAACCGCGGGCGATCTTGTGCTCGCCTTGCGCACCGGCTTCAACCGTTTTCAGTCCGTGCGCAATGGCGTAGTCGATGGCCTGATAGTAGCACACCTCGAAATGCAGGAACGGGTGGTGCTCGATCGCGCCCCAGTTGCGGCCGAACAGCGTGTCTGAACCGATGAAATTGATCGCGCCGGCAATCCAGCGGTCGTTGCGTCGTGCCATGACCAGGAGCACGTCGTTGGCCATGGTTTCGCCGATCAGAGAAAAGAACGACCGGGTGAGGTAAGGCCGGCCCCATTTGCGCGAGCCGGTTTCCATGTAGAACGCAAAGAACGCATCCCAGGCTTCCCCGGTGATGTCGCTGCCGTTGAGCGCGTGGATGGTGATGCCGTTGGCGACCGCTTCGCGCCGCTCGCGCTTGATCGCCTTGCGGTGGCGCGAATTCAGCGTGGCGAGAAAGTCGTCGAAGTTGCGATAGCCTTGGTTGCGCCAGTGAAACTGCTGATCGGTCCGTTGCAGGAAGCCGTGGCTGCCTAAAAATTTCCATTCGGCCTCGGGTGCGAACGTGACGTGCACGGAGGAGGCGTCTGTCGCCTGGCAAAGCCCGACGAGACCTCGTGCCAGCGCGCTTCGGATTTCGTCCGGATCGACGTCGTTGCGGACGAGCAGGCGAGGGCCGGCGGCGGGGGTAAAGGGAACTGAGGCCTGCAGTTTCGGATAATAGCTTCCGCCCGCGCGCTCATAAGCGTCGGCCCAGCCGCGGTCGAATACGTATTCGCCTTGCGAATGCGATTTCAAATAGCAGGGCACGATGCCGGCGATCGCACCATCGCGACGGGCGATCAGATGCCGCGGACCCCAGCCGGTGCGCGGGACGGCCGATCCGGACGCCTCCGCGGCTGAGAAAAAAGCATGTGCTACAAAAGGGTTATACGGAGCTCTGAAGCTGTCAAGAGAGCTACTACGGCTATGCGGGGCCGCGGCTTCCGGATTGGCGCAGGCATCCCATTCCTCGGCCGTAATCTGGCCGATGGACGAAACCGCTTCGAGGGTAATTTCGGATGAATCCATGGATGCTTGAGGCCGCTCCGGCCTTAAGATCGTGCAGAGGGCGGCGGACTTCAAGGTCCGAGTGTCAGGGGCGGAACCCTTCAAAGATCATTTGATCGGCATGTTGGCCCGCGCGCGCCCGCTGTTCCGGCGTGCGCACGGTCCAGGTCAGGAGCGGAAGGCCGAAGATATGCCGCGCGATCCAGGGAGCGGGCGCCGGCAGATTGTTGACCCAATAAGCGACAAAATGCGGCTGGGTACGCAGGGCATGCTTTAGATGCCGCATGCCGTCACGTTGGCTTCTCGTTGCCTCTGGCCAATCAGCCTCCGTGTAGTCGCGTTGCGCGACGATGCCGCGGGGGCGTTCCGGTATCATTTCCCGAAGCGCGACCACCTGGTCCGGATCGAATGACATTCCGGCCACCGGTCCCGAATAGGAGGCGAGCACTTCCGCCATGCGTTTCACCAGCCGGCGATCGCCGTCGAAATGGCTCTTGACCTCGACGATGATGGGAACGCGACCCCTGACCAATATGCAGAGGTCGGCCAGCGACATCATCCGCTCCGGCGTGTCCTTGAAACGAACTTCCTTCAGCGCCGTTGAGGGCAGGCCGAGCAGGGCGCCTGAGCCCTCGGTGAGACGCCCGAGCCGATCGTCGTGATGCACCATCGCTTCGCCGTCGGCGGTAAGCTGGACGTCGCACTCGATCGCGAAATTGCCGTCGATGGCGGCGAGTGCCGCGCCCGGCATGTTTTCGATGATGCCCCGCGCGCGATCATGCAGGCCGCGATGGGCCACCGGTCGCGCCGTCAGCCAGTCGGGGGCGCGCATTTTTGAGCCCCCTCCGCTTACGAGACCTCGAACACCCCTTCGACCTCGACGGCGGCGTCCGCCGGCAGCGACGCGACGCCGACCGTGGTGCGGGCATGGCGGCCCTTGTCGCCGAACGCCGCGACCATCAGGTCGGAGGCGCCGTTGAGCACCTTCGGCCCATCGAGGAAGTCAGGTGCGGAATTGACGAAACCTCCAAGACGAACCACGCGCGCGACCTTGTCGAGGTCGCCGAGCGCAGCCTTGACCTGCGCCAGAAGGTTGATGGCGCAGCCGCGCGCGGCCGCGTTGCCTTGCTCGATGGTCACGCCGGCACCAAGCTTGCCCTTGGCGATCAGCTTGCCGTCCGCGCCGAGGCAGACCTGACCGGAAACAAACAGCAAATTTCCGCTGCGCACGAAGGGTACATAATTCGCTA
This sequence comes from uncultured Alphaproteobacteria bacterium, assembly GCA_963775545.1. Classification (GTDB taxonomy): domain Bacteria; phylum Pseudomonadota; class Alphaproteobacteria; order Rhizobiales; family Xanthobacteraceae; genus Bradyrhizobium. The sequence goes on along the minus strand of CAVZJE010000017.1, from coordinate 97,209 downwards.
CCGGATTCGGCGGTTCATGCAGGGTGATGCCCTGTGATGCCAGTTTTTGTTCCACCGTACCCGCCATGTTCGTCCCCGCTTGATGCTGCCGGCACCCGGATTGCTTGTGTGGCGACACTGACGTTCCTTTCAGTTTCGCGGCGATCTCTTTAAAGGAACGTCAGAGTCAAAGCCACACTAGAATCATATGGTTGCTGGCGTCCCTTTGGTTCTGACATTCGTAACCGAACCCGCCGCGACATGATACGAATGTCAGAACCGGGACACCAGCCGGCTTTGTTTCGCGCATCGGGTCGTCACTTGCAAGCGAACGGAGGCCGTAGCGGCGGTGCTGGAAAAACAGGGCAGGTCGGCCATGATTTGCCGCGAATTGCGTTTTTCCGCCTTTTGGCCGTAGTTGCGGCGCAGTGAGTTGGCGAATATTCTGATGAAACTATCCAAGGGATGAACCATGGCTCGCGCATTTCAGATTTTGCCCCGCAGCGTCAAATCGTTGGCGCTGACTTTGGCGGCATCCGCGCTGGCTATGGGATCGTCTGGAAGTGCCCAGGCCGCGGCTAATGGCCCGTTTCTCTCCCATCAGGCGCTATACGAACTCAACCTGTTGAAGTCGCGCGGGTCCAGCTCGATCAGCAGCGCACGGGGCCGCATCCTCTATAGCTTTACCGGCAGCGCCTGCGAGGGGTACACCACCGAATTCCGCCAGGCGTCGGAGATGGACAACGGCGAGGACAAGGTCACGCTGTCGGACCTGAGCTCGACGTCGTGGGAGGATGCTTCCGGCAAGACCTATCGGTTCAAGATCGACTCGCGGATGGATGACGTCGAGGTCGGCCCGGTCGACGGGGTTGCAGAACGGGTCGGCGATCACATCACCGTCAAGCTGAAACAGCCGCAGACCAAGACCTTCAACCTCGACGGTTCGATCGTATTCCCGACCGAGCAGATCGAGCACATCATCGCCGCGGCCAAGGAAGGCAAGACCATCCTGGAACAGACCGTCTATGACGGTTCGGATAATGGCGAGAAGGTCTTCAGCACGATGGCGGTGATCGGACAGCCGATCCGGGGCGATCAGGCCGTTACGTCGCCCGATCCCTCGACCGAAGACGATGCGATGAAGTCGATGCCGCGCTGGCCAGTGACGGTGAGTTATTACGATCACGACGCCAAGCCGCAGGAGGGCGAACAGACGCCGCTCTACGCGATGTCGTTCGAACTGTTCGAAAATGGCGTTTCGCGGGCGCTGGTGCTCGACTACAACGACTTCGTCATTTCGGGCTCGCTCGGAAAATTCCTGGTCAAGGAATCCAAGCCGTGCAAATGACGGCGTTAGTCGTCATTCCGGGATGGTGCGCAAGCACCAGACCCGGAATCTCGAATTTCTCAGGTGCGCAATTGCGCACCGTAGTTCGATGCTAACGGCATCGCCCTGGAATGACGAAGATTAGACGCCGTCCTCCTCGTCGCTCTTCTCCGGTCCCTCATAGGCAATCCCCCTGATCACGGCGGCCTCGCCGAATTTCTTGCGCAGGCCGTCGATGGCGCGCTCGGCATCCGCGGAGCGGCGGTCGAGCATGTCGGTGTCATGGGCGTCGCTACCTGAGCGAAGCGCGCTGACGCCGGTACCCATCAGCCGAAACGCGGTGCCGTCGATTTCCTTCGCCAACATTTCACGCGAGATTGCGAAGATCTTGGCCGCAAGCTGAGTCGGGGCGTGAATGGATTGCGAGCGGGTTCGCTGCCGGAAATCCGCCGTCTTGAGCTTCAGCGTGATGGTCGATCCGGCGAGTTCGCTGTTTTTGAGTCGCGCGGAGACCTTCTCCGACAGCCGCCACAGCATCTTTTCGAGGGTCGTGAAGTCGCGGATGTCGTTCTCGAACGTGGTCTCGCTGGAGATCGTCTTGGCGCCGCGATCGGCCACCACGCGGCGACCGTCGATGCCGCGCGCCAGCCGCCATAGCCGCTGTCCTTCACCGCCGAACTGCTTCATCAACTCGGTTTCGTCAGCGCGTTGCAGATCGGCGATCAGGCGATAGCCGCGCTGGACCAGGCGTTCCTGGGTCGCCGGTCCCACGCCAAAAATAAAGTTGACCGGCTTGTCCGCCAGCATCGTGCGCGCCTCTTCCTGGTCCAGCGCAGCAAAGCCGCGGGGCTTGTCGAGATCGGAGGCGATCTTGGCGAGGAACTTGTTGCAGGAGAGGCCGACCGAAACCGTGACGCCAACGTCGCGTTCGATCGTTTGCGCAAAGCGCGCCAGCACCTTGGCGGGAATCATGCCGTGGACGCGCTGGGTACCGCTGAGATCGAGGAACGCCTCGTCGATGGACAACGGCTCGACCAGCGGGGTCAGCGCCTGCATCGCGCGGCGCACCTCGCGGCCGACGCGAACGTATTTGGCCATGTCGGGCCGGACCACGACGGCAGAAGGGCAGAGCGCCAGCGCCTTGAACATCGGCATCGCCGAGCGGACGCCGAAGGTGCGCGAGATATAGCAGGCGGCCGAGACCACGCCGCGCTTGCCGCCACCGACTATCACGGGTTTGTCGGCGAGTGCCGGATTGTCGCGCTTCTCGACGGTGGCATAGAAAGCGTCGCAATCGATATGGGCAAAGGTCAGCGAGGCAAGCGCGTGGTGGCGCACCAGCCGCGGCGAGCCACACTCGCGGCATCGCCTGGCGGTGAAGTCCAGATCATGGAGGCAGTCCCGGCAGAAGCAGGTAGGACCGTCCACGACGGCTGGCACGTTGGACGTCACGGCACATCGCGCTCCAAACCGGGATCGTTCAACGCCTGATGGGCGGCGGCAATGTTGGTCGGATGAAGCTTGGAGACTTCGGCAAATGCCTTCACGGTTGCGTCATCGCGCATGACGAAATCGAGCACATGAGCGAGGAATTGAGGATCGGCGGCGGCGCTGCGCAGGGTGTCGGGTCCGATTCCGCTTTCGGCGAGGAACGCGCCCAGCCGCTCGGGATCGCCTGCGACAAAGGAAAGCGCCTGAATCGCAACGATTTCAGCTACTTCCCGGGGGTTCCGCGTGGGCTTTCTCAAGGGACCTATTTGCCTTTCCGTAACTTATGGTTTCTATTTTCTGAGCGATCATGCCCGAGTTTGTCGAGTGTGTTCAAGCAACCGGCAACCACGTGTTGGAAGCGGTGCCTCGGCTTAACGGGTTAGAGCGAATCTGGCGCTAGTTTGATTTCACTTTTTGATGGGCCGAGCGGCGTCGGGGGCTTTGCTTTCGTTGTCTGCATCGCCGGGAGTGGAGGGGCGGGATGGCAAAGACCGTCCTGATCGTGGAGGACAACGAGCTCAATATGAAGCTCTTTCGCGATCTACTGGAAGCGCATGGCTATCAGACTTCCGGCACCAGCAACGGTTTCGAGGCGCTCGATCTCGTGCGCAAGCTTCGTCCCGATCTGATCCTGATGGATATTCAGCTTCCGCAGGTTTCAGGTCTCGAAGTCACGCGGTGGATCAAGGACGATCCGGAGCTGCGTTCCATTCCGGTCGTCGCGGTCACCGCGTTCGCGATGAAAGGCGACGAAGAGCGTATTCGCGAAGGCGGGTGCGAAGCGTATCTTTCCAAGCCGATCTCGGTCGGCAAGTTCATCGAGACCGTCCGACGGTTTATCGGATAGGAGAGTACAATATGTCCGCGCGTGTTCTTGTAGTCGACGACGTACCCGCCAACGTCAAGCTGTTGGAAGCACGGTTGTCCGCCGAATATTTCGACGTGCTCACCGCGTCGAACGGCGCTGAGGCGCTGGCGATCTGCGCGCGCGCCGAATGCGACATCATTCTGCTCGACGTCATGATGCCGGATATGGATGGCTTCGAAGTCTGCCGCCGGCTGAAGTCGAACCCCATCACCCATTTCATTCCGGTCGTGATGGTGACGGCGCTGGATAGTCCGGCCGACCGCGTCCGCGGACTTGAGGCCGGCGCCGATGATTTCCTGACCAAGCCGGTATCCGACATCGTCCTGATCGCACGGGTGCGCTCGCTGACCCGGCTCAAGATGATGACCGACGAATTGCGGATGCGCGCCATTACCTCGCTCGAAATCGGCGTGCAGGCGCCGGAGCGCAGCGCGGTGTTAGACACCGGCAAGGGCGGCCGCATCCTTCTGGTCGACGATCGCCCCTCATCCTATGAGCGGCTGGCGCCGGTTCTGAGCACCGAGCACACCGTCGATGTCGAATCCAATCCGGCCGAGGCGCTGTTTCATGCCGCCGATGGCGATTACGACCTTCTGATCGTGTCGCTGGGCCTCGATAATTTCGACGGCTTGCGGCTGTGCAGCCAGGCGCGCTCGCTGGAACGGACCCGCCACGTGCCGATCCTGGCGATTGCGGAGGCCGACAGCAATACGCGGCTGCTCCGGGGGCTGGAGATCGGCGTCAACGACTATCTGCTGCGCCCGGTCGACAAGAACGAGCTTTTGGCGCGCGCGCGCACCCAGATCCGCAAGCGGCGCTACACGGATCATCTGCGCGACAATGTGCAGAACTCGATCGAGGCCGCGATTACCGACGCTCTGACCGGTCTGCACAATCGCCGCTACATGGAAAGCCATCTGGCGACGCTGGCCGAGCAGGCCTCGAGTCGGGGTAAGCCGCTCGCAGTGATGATGCTCGACATCGACTTCTTCAAATCGATCAACGACAATTACGGTCACGACGCCGGCGACGACGTGCTGCGTGAATTTGCGGTGCGCATGCGCAAGTCGATCCGCGGTATCGATCTCGCCTGCCGCTATGGCGGCGAGGAGTTCGTAATCGTCATGCCGGAAACCGACTTGCATGTGGCGGGCATGGTGGCGGAGCGCTTGAGGCGCTCGATCGCCGGTGAGCCCTTCGCCGTCAACAAGGGCGAAAAACGCATCGATGTCACCATCTCGATCGGGCTCTCGACGCTGGAGCGAAAGGGAGAGTTGGTCGCAGACGTGCTCAAGCGCGCCGACAATGCGCTTTATCGCGCCAAGCACGACGGCCGCAACCGCGTGGTGGCCGACGCCGCGTAGAACCACGCTCGCTGAGAGTTTGATTCCGAGAAATAAAAACGGGCCCGCAAGGGCCCGTTGTTGTCTGTCACTTTCGCGAAACTTACTTGATCTTGGATTCCTTGAACTCGACGTGCTTGCGCGCGACCGGATCGTACTTCTTCTTCACGAGCTTGTCGGTCATGGTGCGCGAGTTCTTCTTGGCGACGTAGTAGAAACCTGTGTCTGCCGAAGAAACGAGCTTGACCTTGATGGTGACCGCTTTGGCCATGTTCGGGACCTCAATTGGGGGATTTGGAAAAGCCGGCCCATCGGCCCGCATTTGCGGCGCAACCTAGCTTCAAACCGCCCAAAGTCAAGGTTTTACGGGCGAAACCCTGCCGGAATCCGGCCAAATCCTCGTTTTCGCGCGTATTCTGATCGCAAAACCGGTCTCCACTTTTGCGGAATGCGCGCTACCTCTCAAAGAAGCGATTTTTCGGCCGGGACAGGCCAAGATTTTCGCGCAAGGTCCGTCCCTCATATTCCCTTCGGAAAATCCCGCGCTTCTGGAGTTCCGGGACCACCTTGTCGACGAAGTCGTCGAGTCCGGCGGGCAGGAACGGGAACATGATGTTGAAGCCGTCGCAGCCGAAACTCGTCAGCCACTCTTCCATCTGGTCGGCGATCAGCGCCGGCGTGCCGACAAACGACAATCCGCCATAGCCGCCGACGCGCTGGGCGAGCTGGCGCACGGTGAGCTTGTCGCGCGCGGCGGCATCGACGATCCGCTGACGCCCGCTCTTGCTCGCATTGGTTTCGGGGATCGGCGGCAACTGGCCGTCGGGATCGAAGCCGGATGCATCAGTCCCCAGGATTATCGAGAGCGAGGCAATCGCGCTCTCGTAATGCACCTTGCTGTCGAGCAGAGCGCGCTTTTCCTTGGCCGCATCGAGGCTATCGCCGACCACGACAAAGGCGCCGGGGAGGACTTTCAGGTGCGCCGGGTTGCGGCCGATTTTTTCCATCCGTCCCTTGATGTCGGCATAAAGCTTTTGCCCGTCACTGAGGCTGCCGCCGCCGGTGAAGACGGCTTCAGCGGTTTCTGCGGCCAACTGTCTGCCGTCGTCGGATGCGCCGGCCTGGACGATGACCGGCCAGCCCTGCACCGGGCGGGCGATATTGAGCGGACCGCGCACCGAGAGGTATTTGCCCTTGTGGTCGAGCACATGCATTTTCGCCGGATCGAAATAGAGACCGCTTTCGACATCTTTGACGAAGGCATCGTCGGCGAAGGAATCCCATAATCCCGTCACCACATCGTAGAATTCGCGGGCGCGCTTGTAGCGCTCGGCATGCTCCATGTGCTCGTCGAGCCCGAAATTCAGTGCGGCGTCCGGATTTGACGTTGTGACGATGTTCCAGCCAGCCCTCCCGCCCGAGATATGATCCAGCGAGGCGAAGCGGCGAGCGACATGATAGGGCGCGTCGAAGGTCGTGGAGCCCGTCGCGATCAGTCCGATATGTTCGGTGACGGCGGATAAAGCCGACAGCAGCGTGAACGGCTCGAAAGAGGTGACGGTGTGGCTGCGCTTGAGCGCATTGACCGGCATGTTCAGCACGGCCAGATGATCCGCCATGAAGAAGGCGTCGAATTTGCCGGCCTCTAGTTTCTGGATCAGTTGCTTGATGTGGGCGAAATTGAAATTGGCGTCTGGCCAGGCGCCAGGATAGCGCCACGCGCCGGTGTGGATCGAGACCGGCCGCATGAATGCGCCGAGCTTGAGTTGCCGTTGTGCCATTGCCCCATGTCCGTGCTGTGGTTGCTTCCCCTGGACATAGGGATACGGGGGCATAAAGACATTATGCCCAGCTGAGAAAATTTTTGCGTTTTGCGGACGCTTTGGAAAATGACCCGACCGGCTACGGCTGCAAAACGTCCCGATGCATCTTGCCGCCGTAGAAATGGTAAAACGGCACGTCGGCGTTGTGGTGGAGCGCACCGGTAGCGAGACGCTTGTCCAGTTCGTTCAGCACATTTCGGGTCATCGCGTGCAGATCGGCGAGCGGCTTTGATCCGAGTTCGACCCAGACCAGTTCGACCAGTTCGGCGTCGGCATGGATAACGCCCTCGACGCGATGCGCGATGGCCGAGGCGTCGGCAGTGAAGAACCGCGTATCGAAGCGCCTGACACGGCCTGGCGGGGTGATCGCGCGCGCAATCAGGAAAAGGCCGGAAGGATCGGGCAACAGGCCCGCATCGACGAAAGGCTTCCACGGGCCCGACAACGCCGCCGCCTTGCTCCGGCTCGCCCGCCCGAGGCAAAGGCCGGTCTCCTCGCAGGCCTCGCGGATGGCGGCGACCGCCAGCGAACGGGCGCGGCCTGCGGTAATCCTGGGACTGCCTCTCAAGAGGCTGGCTTCCAGCGCCTTCGGAATAGGGGCTGCCACCGGCACCCGGCCGTCAGCGGTATCGACACGGCCGCCCGGGAAGACGAATTTGCCGGGCATGAACACCACCTTGTCGTGGCGTCTACCGACCAGCACCTTAGGCGTCGCGCCTGCGCGATCGACCAGGATCAGCGTGGCGGCATCGACAGGGCGGCGATAGGGGTGATGGTCGGCTTCTTTCTCGGTATTTCCGGTCTCGCTCATCGCGCCCCAAAGCCCCGTTTCTTCCTGATCAGGGAAAGCGGTCTATGGCTCCGGGTTATTTTCGTCAAATCCGTGCATCCGCAAGGCCCATTGCACGCCGACGACCGCGCCCTTGACCGGTTGCAGCAACACCAGTGAAGCGATGAAGGTCAGCGGCAGATAGATCGCCAGTTGAAGCGCGACCGGCGGGGAATAGTTGGTTTCGATCATCAGCGCCATTGGCACCACGATATGGCCGACGATGACGATGACGAGATAGGCCGGGAGGTCGTCGGCGCGGTGCGGGGTAAAATCCTGTCCGCAAACCGAGCAGGCGTTATCGACCTTCAGAAAGGCGCGAAACAGCTTGCCCTCGCCGCAGCGCGGGCAACGGCCGCGGAAGCCGCGTTTCAAGGCGGTCCATACGTCGCGCTTCTCGATCGCTCCGGTTTCCCGGGTCCAGACGATGGGGCGCGTGCTCACGTTTTCCATGACTTGCCTTTCTTCGACTTGCCGGATCGCGCCTTGCCGGACTTGCGATCCTTCTTGCGCGCTCTCGCGCCCGGCTGCGATTTCGCCGCCTTGAAGGCGCCTCGCGCCGGTTCGCGCCTGCGTCCGCGCGAGGGGGCGTGGCCTTCCGACAGCAGTTCGAACCGCAACGCGCCGGCGACTGGTGCAGCTTCTACCAGACGAACGTCGACGACGTCACCAAGCCTGTGCATGGCACCGCTGCGCGTGCCGATCAACGCATGGCGGGTTTCGTCGTAGTTGAAGTATTCGGTGCCGAGCGTGCGGATCGGGATCAGCCCGTCGGCGCCGGTATCGGCCAGTTTCACGAACAGGCCGGCGCGCGTCACGCCGGAGATACGTCCCTGAAATGTCGCGCCGATACGGTCGGCGAGAAAATGTGCGATCAGACGGTCGGCGGTCTCGCGCTCGGCCTTCATGGCGCGGCGCTCGGTGACGGAGATTTGGGCGGCGACTTCGCTTAGGGCTTCCGAGGTCTCGGCTTCCGGCAGGGCGCCTTCGCCCAGGCCCAGCGCCCGGATCAAAGCGCGGTGCACGACCAGATCGGCATAGCGGCGGATCGGCGAGGTGAAGTGAGCATAGCGGCGCAGATTGAGGCCGAAATGGCCGTAATTCTCCGAGGAATATTCGGCCTGGGCCTGTGAGCGCAGCACCACTTCGTTCACCAATTGCTCGGCATCGTGGCCTTTCACCTGTGTCAGCACACGGTTGAAGACGGTCGGCCGCAAGGCGCCGGCTTTAGCGAAAGGAAGATCGAGGGTTTTCAGGAATTCCTGCAACGCGTGAACCTTCTCGAGCGTCGGTTCATCGTGTACCCGGTAGATCAGCGGCAGCGATTTCTTTTCCAGCATTTCGGCCGCGGCGACGTTGGCCAAGATCATGAATTCTTCGATCAGTTTGTGCGCGTCCAACCGCTCGGGAACGACGACGCGATCGACGGTGCCGTCCGGCTTTAACAAGATCTTGCGTTCGGGTAGGTCGAGGTCGAGCGGGTCGCGCTCGTCGCGGGCGCGCTTGACGCATGCATACGCAACGTAAAGAGGCTTGAGGATCGGACTAAGCAGCGGCCCCGTGGTGTCGTCGGGATGGCCGTCGATGGCGGCTTGCGCCTGCGCGTAACTCAATTTGGCGGCCGAGCGCATCAGGATGCGATGGAAAGTATGCGAGCGCTTGCGGCCGTCCGGGCCGATCACCATCCGCACCGCGAGTGCGCCGCGCGGCTCGCCCGGCACCAGCGAGCAGAGATCGTTGGAGATGCGTTCCGGCAGCATCGGGACTACGCGGTCCGGGAAATAGACGGAATTGCCGCGCGTCAGCGCATCGCGGTCGAGCGCCGAACCGGGCTGGACGTAGAATGCAACATCGGCGATCGCGACGTTGACGATGAAGCCGCCTTTGTTGTTCGGATCGGAATCCTCTTCGGCGTGAACCGCGTCGTCGTGGTCCTTCGCATCCGGCGGGTCGATGGTGACGAGCGGGACGTCGCGCCAGTCCTCGCGCCCCTTCAAGTTCGCCGGCTGGGCTTCCTCGGCCTCGCGCAATGCGTCTCTTGAGAAGGCCTGTGGAATGTCGTGGGAATGGATCGCAATCAGGCTGATCGCTTTTTCGGTGGCGAGCGATCCCAGCCTTTCCTTGACCTTGCCCGACGCAGGGCCGAAGCCGCGCGAGCGCACCAGATCGACGCTGACGAGATCGCCATCCTCAGCGCCAAGCGTGTCCGTCTTGGCGATGTTCAGTTCGCGGCCGGCCTGCTTCTTGTCGACCGGGATCAGGCGTCCGCCGCCGTCCGGGTTCTTGCGGAAGATGCCGAGGACGCGCGTCCTGGCGTGATCGATGACCTTGATGATCCGCCCGCGATAGGCGACGCCATCGCGGGCGGGCTCGTCGAGTTTTTCGACGCGCAACAACGCTCGGTCGCCGACGCCGGCTGCGGTGCCGAGCTGCGGCCGCCGCGGGATATGGATGCGGATTTTCGGAGGCTCGCCGCTTTCGACCTCGTCCCATTCGGCCGGGGTAGCCAGTAACTCACCGTCGCTGTCGCGGCTGGTGATATCGGCCAGAAGCGTGGCGGGCAGCGTCTTGGGCTCGCTGACCTCCTTGCCGCTTTTCTTGATGATGCCTTCGTCGGCCAACTCGCGCAGCAATTGCTTGAGCACGGCGCGGTCGGCGTTTTTGAGGCCGAACTCGCGTGCGAGCTCGCGAGTTCCGATTTTTCCCGGATGCGCGCGAATGAAAGCGACAATTGCCTCTGTCGACGGAAAGTCGCTGTCGCGTTGCCGTGCCACTCTATCCGCTTGCCTTGCCGGCGCTCTTCTTGGCGGCGGGTTTCGCAGCCTTCGACGCCGAGGTTTTGGCCGTCACGGGCGCGCGCGCCTTGGAAGTCGCTTCCGATTTCGGCTTGGCGGCCGATTTCTTCACGGCAGCTTTCTTGGCAGGCTTGGCCGCCGCGGTATCCGCCTCAGCTTTCGCCGGCTTGGCGGCCTTGGCTTTCCTGGCGCCGCGCTTCGAACCACCGCCCTTGGCGGCACGCTCGTCGAGAAGGACGATCGCTTCGGGCAGCGTAATGGTGTCGGGCGTCTTGTCGCTCGGAAGGGTCGCGTTGATGCCGCCTGATGTGACATAGGCGCCGTAACGGCCATTCTTGACGGCCACCGCGCCAAGCGAGGGATGATCGCCCAGTGGCTTGCCCGGATCGGCACCGAAGCGGCGTCCGCTTGGACCCTTTGCGACCTTTTCCGCGATCAGTGTGACCGCGCGATTGAGACCGATGTCAAAGACCTCGTCGCCCGCTTCAAGGCTGGCATAGGTCTTCTCGTGACGCACGAACGGACCGAAGCGGCCAAGCCCCGCCGTGATCGGTTGACCGGTTTCGGGATGTATTCCGATCTCGCGAGGCAGCGACAACAGCTTCAGCGCGAGATTGAACTCCACATCGGCAGGCGAGATGTTTTTCGGAATGCCGGCGCGCTTGGGCTTTTCGCCCTCGGCATAATCTTTCTGTTCGCCGAGTTGGATGTAAGGACCGAAGCGCCCGGCCTTCACGACGACGTCGCGGCCGGTTTCGGGGTCCTTACCCAGCACGCGGTCGGCGCTGGCTTCGCTGTCGGCGGCGAGCGGCCTTGTATAGCGGCATTCCGGATAATTGGTGCAGCCAACAAAGGCGCCGAACTTTCCGGCCTTCAGGTTGAGCTTGCCGGTGCCGCAGGTCGGACATTGCCGCGGGTCGCCGCCGTCGGCGCGCGGCGCATAGATGTGCGGCCCCAGCATGCCGTCGAGCGCATCCAGCACCTCGGAGACGCGCAGATCCTTGATGTCGTTGACCGCGCCGATGAAGCCGCGCCAGAAATCCTTCAATACCTCTTGCCAGGAGATCTCGTTGTTGGAGACGCGGTCGAGCTGTTCTTCGAGCCCGGCCGTGAAATCATATTCGACGTAGCGGGCGAAGAAGTTTTCCAGGAACGCGACCACGACGCGGCCCTTGTCCTCGCCATGCAGGCGCTTTTTCTCGAGCCGCACATAGCCGCGGTCCTTGAGCACCTGGAGGATCGAGGCATAGGTCGAGGGACGGCCGATCCCGAGCTCTTCCATGCGCTTGACGAGGGAAGCTTCCGAAAAGCGCGGCGGTGGCTCGGTGAAATGCTGGGCGATGGCCAATTCGTTTTTCTTCAGCGCCTCGCCTTGGCTCATGGCGGGCAGGCGACGGCTGTCCTCGTCATCACCGTCGTCGTCGCGGCCTTCCTGATAAAGCGCGAGGAAGCCGTCGAACTTGATAACCTGGCCGGTAGCGCGAAGCTCGAGCTGCCGCGAACCTGCCTTGGCCGTGATATCGACGGTCGTGCGTTCGAGTTCGGCGGATTCCATCTGGCTTGCGATGGTGCGGGTCCAGATCAGTTCATAGAGCTTGGCCTGTTCCGGATCGAGCCTTCGGCGCATGTCGGCCGGCCGCCGCGACAGGTCGGTCGGGCGGATGGCTTCGTGGGCTTCCTGCGCGTTCTTGGCCTTGGCCTGATATTGGCGCGGCGCTTCCGGCACATAGGCGTTGCCGTAATCCTCGCCGATCACCTTGCGCGCCTGCGTGATGGCGGAGCCGTCGATCTGCACGCCGTCGGTTCGCATATAGGTAATGAGACCCGTGGTCTCGCCGCCGATATCGATGCCTTCATAGAGCCGCTGCGCGATCCGCATCGTATGCGCGGGCGCAAAGCCGAGCTTGCGGCTCGCTTCCTGTTGCAGCGTCGAGGTGGTGAAGGGCGCTTGCGGGTTGCGCCGCGCCGGCTTTGCCTCAACCGATGTGACGGTAAAGTGGGCCGCTTCCAGCGCCTTCTTGAAATCTTCGGCTTCCTTGCCGGTGCCGATATCGAGGCGCTGGATCTTCTTGCCGTCAGCGCCGACAAGACGGGCCTCGAAGGTATCGCCGCGCGCGGTTGCGAGCGTTGCGACCAGCGACCAGTATTCGCGGGCGACGAATTTCTCGATTTCGAGTTCGCGGTCGCAGACCAGCCGCAACGCCACCGATTGTACCCGTCCCGCCGAGCGCGCGCCCGGCAGCTTGCGCCACAGCACCGGGGAGAGCGTGAAGCCGACCAGATAGTCGAGCGCACGGCGCGCCATATAGGCATCGACCAGCGCGCCATCGATCTGGCGAGGATTCTTCATCGCTTCCAGGATCGCCGGCTTGGTGATGGCGTTGAACACCACGCGCTCGATCGCATGATCTTTCAGCGCGCGCTTTTCCTTCAGCACCTCCAGCACGTGCCAGGAGATCGCTTCGCCCTCGCGGTCAGGGTCGGTCGCGAGAATGAGCTTGTCGGCACCTTTGAGCGCCTTGGCGATGTCGTTCAGCCGGCCGGCGGCCTTGGGGTCGACCTCCCAGATCATCTGGAAGTTGGCCTCCGGATCGACCGATCCGTTCTTGGCAGGGAGGTCACGGACATGGCCGAAAGACGCCAGCACCTCATAGGAGGAGCCCAGATATTTGTTGATCGTCTTCGCCTTGGCCGGCGACTCCACAATGACGATATTCATGTCATTCCAATAGCTTAGGGAAAAAATAAAGGCCGGTTCCGCGGGACTCGCGTCGGCCGTTTCGAAGCGAACATGGGTGGTGAGGGCGTCCCTGTCAAATAGACAGGAGTTGAAGGTGCCATTTCAGGCATCCCAAAAGCGTCCTATAAGTTGCAATATACTACCCAAAAGTTGTGCCAATCCGGGCACACCTCGGCCTCGGACTTCTATAGGTCGCTGCACGACGCCATCCGTTCACGCCATCGCTCGCCGCGGGGCGTCTTACCGCGGCTAGCTAGAGCAGCGACACCAGTCCGCCGCCGTGCCGCTCCAGCCGACCCGCCAACTCAAGCTCGAGCAGCACGGTACGCACGACCGTGGGCGAAGCTCTGGACAGGCGGATCAGGTCGTCGAGCAGGATCGGTGTTGGGCCGAGCAGATTGACGACGTGTTCGCGATCGGTTGCGGCGGGGTCCGGCGCCAGCGGCTCGTCATCCTCCTCGCGCAGTGGAAGCGGCCGGCCCATGATCGGCTCAACCGCCTGGATCACGTCGGATGCTTCGGTGATCAGGGTTGCGCCCTGCTTGATCAGGCCGTTGGTGCCGGCGGCGCGGGGATCGAGCGGTGAGCCCGGCACCGCAAAGACTTCGCGACCCTGCTCGTTGGCAAGCCGTGCGGTGATCATGGCTGAGAATGGCATGCAGCAAATCCGTATGTTCGGCCGGATAGATCCTGTCATGACCGCCGGCGAGCACGGCAACCGTGCCGCCCTCGATCGAGGCGCGATGCGCCGCCTGATCGATGCCGCGCGCGAGGCCGGAGGCGATCACAAATCCGGCCTCGCTGAGATCGCGCGCCAACACTTGCGCGAACTTCAGTCCGGCGCCGGAAGCATTACGCGAGCCGACGATCGCAATCATCGGCCGCATCAGGACATCGATGGTGCCGCGCACGCCGAGCAAAGGCGGGGCGTCGTCAAGTTCGGAAAGCCGTGGCGGATAACCGGCTTCGCCTGATGCGATCAGGCGGACGCCGAGTTTGGCGCAGGCTTCGAGTTCGGCACGCGCATCCGCCTCGCTGCAAATGCGTTGTGGTCTTGATGCCCCACCGCGGCGGGCCAAATCCGGCAGGCGGTCCAATGCTGCCCGCGCGCCGCCGAAATGACGAATGAGCGAACGAAAAGTCCGCGGCCCGACATTGTCCGAGCGGATCAGCCGCAGCCAGTCGATGCGCTCGGCGTCGGTGAGCTGTGTTGTGTGGGGTGCTCGCGTGTCCATTCCGTCTAGAATGGATCAACTTAGCGAGGCGGGGAAGGGGGCTGGGATCGTAAAAGGCTAAATGGAAGCCTCGATTGCGAACAAAGCACGGACGTTTTCGGCGCCCTTCTTTTTGGCCTCGATGGCTGCGCAATTGGAGCAAGTTACGCTAGATGAGATTTAGTTCTCGTGCCTGCCAATCATGAGGGCGATATATTCGAAGTTGGGCGCTAACGCCTTATACCATTTCTCATTGATCAGAACCTATGTGCCCACTTGCGTAATCCGATGGACATGATTTTCCAAGGGCGATCGACGAGCGCATTCCAGGCGTGGCAGCAGTGATCGACGATATCGTCGTTGGATTTGAAGATGCGGTTTGAGAGCCAGTTGTCGCGCATGTACTGCCAGATGTTTTCAACGGGATTGAGTTCAGGGCATTTCGGCGGCAGGGCGAGAATGGTGATGTTGACGGGAATGAGCAATCTTGCTGACAGATGCCATCCGGCCTGATCGAGGAGGAGCACCGCGTGGGCTCCTGGTGCGACTGCCTTGGCGATTTCCGCGAGGCGCAATTCATCGTCTCGGTATTGCAGGCAGGCAGGATCAGAGCCACGCCCTTACCCTTTTCGGGCAGATGGCGCCGAATATTTTTTCATAAGGTTCACTGATCCTTGGCGAGCTCGGCCGAGTTCCTCTCTTTGCCAACTGCGGGAGATCTTGTTCTTCTGGCCGATTCGGGGCTCTCACAAACCAAATTTATTTTTGCGATGTGATCGAAACCATTTTCGCGCGCGACTTCATCCAGGCGCGCTGGGAACTTTTTTTAAAATCCTCGATGGCTCCCTCGGTTTGCGCATGATGGCGGGGTCGTGCTAGAGCTTGGGGTAACCAGCGCCCGAAGCCCCCGGCTCAACGTCTGCTTGGCGAACGTGATGTGGAACTCCTCGTATACCCATTGCGAAAGATCGATCAGTCGCCAGCGCACGACACCGTGGATCGCCGGGATGGGAGGCTCTCGATCATCCGACGACCGCCTGCATTGCACAACATTGAGCCTCGTGGGTTGGCCTGGCGATTTGCCGTCAAGCAGGCCCGAGGCACCCCGCGCATTAAACCGCATCACCCAGTCCCGGATGATCTGCAGCGTCACGCCGCCGATCTTCGCCGCCTCGGTGCGGGTCGCCCCATCGTAAATGGCCGCCAGCGTCAAAAGCCGCCGAGCCTGCGGGCCATCCTTCGTCTTCCTCGCAACAGCGCGCAGCTGCGACGCCTTGAATAGTCCCCGCGCAACGATAATGCAATAGCCATGACGAACCTCCATCGTTCGCCACCAATAAATCAGAGCAAAAATGATTTGGGAATCGTCAACGAGTCCCAATTGCTGAGATTTGCTATTATCGTCATCGTAGTCCAATATGAGAAATCGCCATTCCCCCATCGGGATCATGACTTCAGGTGTGGTTGGCGTATGGGGTGACCTAAAGCCTTTTGCCATCAAATGACCGTTGCTAAGCTTTGCTCGAATATCGGCGCGCATTGCCTCGTAGCAATTTTCTAATTCGTCGATGGACCGGCCAGACCTATTCGATAGGTCTTTTTGTCAGGACAATCTCAATGAGAAGTTCGTCGACATAGTGCTGACGCAGTTTCTTCTCTTCGCAAATGCTAGCTTCTTGCAGTTCAGAAACTCAAGCGTATACCTGTCTTTACCTTCTAGCTCGAGATCTGCTTCGGAATTCGCCTCAGCCTTTCAAGGAGAAATGGTCTGGCGAAAGCATCCTAGCCTAGGGGCGGATGCCATGTAATGCTTTTCGCTTTTGATGCGCGACGCCGGCGCAAAAACTCACTTAAGCGAATGCCGAACACAACTGCGGGAATGTCCCCTGATAAAACCAAACACCTCGGCTCCACGACGCTGGTCCAGGTTGGGCGTTTGCGCCAAAATAGCGCGCGGCCCGACATTGGGAGCGGATGATGCCGCAGCCGATCATGCGCCTAACGAACCATTTGTGCGTCCACCCGGCTTGAGTTTTGCGCACTGTGCGCACTTATGCCCGTCGCGCCGATAAATAACTGAACCGCGACGGGTCGCCTTGGAGTAGCATCCCCCGAGCTAAACTGTCGGTAGCGTTTGCGCTATAACACCGCGCAGTCCGACATTGTCGGAACGGATAGCCCCGCACTTCGCAACCCAGCCATCGTCATGGCCGGGCTTGTCCCGGCCATCCACGTCTTGC
Organism: uncultured Alphaproteobacteria bacterium; assembly: GCA_963775545.1. GTDB lineage: Bacteria > Pseudomonadota > Alphaproteobacteria > Rhizobiales > Xanthobacteraceae > Bradyrhizobium. Next base: position 80,560 of record CAVZJE010000017.1, on the reverse strand, counting down.
TACGTCTGAAACAGAAAACGTGGATGCCCGGTCTGACGCGGGCATGACAAGGGGAAACGCCCATGATCTCGCTCGCCGACCAACTGCGCCGCATCGAACAGGGCGCGCTCACCCCCGAAGGCGCATTGGCGGAGTTGCTGGCCGCGATCGACGCCCAGGAAGGGACGATCAAGGCGTTTGTCACCCGCGCGAAAAATCCGAAGGCGCAAACCAAAGGGCCGCTGCGCGGCATTGCGGTCGGGATCAAGGACATCATCGACACTGCGGATATGCCGACCGAAATGGGCGCGGCGATCTATCGCGGCAACCAGCCGCGCGCGGACGCGCCTGTCGTGATGGCGCTCAAGCGGGCGGGTGCCAGCGTGGTCGGCAAGACCACGACCACGGCGTTTGCGGCGAACGATCCGACGCCGACGCTCAATCCGTGCAACCACGGTCATACGCCGGGCGGGTCGTCGTCGGGTTCGGCCGCAGCGGTCGGCGCCGGCATGCTTCCGCTCGCGGTCGGCACGCAAACCGGCGGCTCGGTGATCCGCCCGGCCTCGTTCTGCGGCGTGGCGGCGATCAAGCCGTCGTACCGGCTGCTGCCGCCGGTCGGCGTCAAATGCTTTTCCTGGACGCTCGATACGGTTGGACTGTTCGCGGCCGGCGTCGAGGACGTCGCGATTGCGCTGGCCGCGATCACTGGCCGGAGCGAATTGAACGCGCCCGAGATGAAATCGCCGCGCATCGGCGTGGTGACGCAGGATTTTGCCGGTCCCACCGAGATGGGCGGTGCGAAAGCCTTGCAACACGCGGCGCGCGCCGCGGCGAAGGCGGGCGCTTCGGTGCGCGAGTTGAAAATGCCTGAGATCGTCGCGGAAGCCTGGCGCATTCACAACGTGGTTCAGCAGTTCGAGGCACACCAGGCGTTCGCCTGGGAGTATGGCGAGAATTACGATGCCATGCCGCCGCTGTTGCGCCGCCGGCTAGACGACAGCCGTCACTACACGGCGGCCGATTACGAGGCGGCGCGTGTCGTGGCGGCAAAGGCGCGCGCGGCTCTGTCCGACATTCTCAGGGATGTTGACGTGTTGCTCGCGTTGTCGGCGCCGGGTGTCCCGCCGAAGGGTCTGGATTCGACCGGCGATCCGCGCTTCAACCAGCTATGGACGCTGCTGGGCACGCCTTGCGTCAACGTGCCGGCTTATGTGGCGGAAGGAAATTTGCCGGTCGGGGTGCAGGCGATCACCGATTACGGCGCTGACGCCAAGGCAATCGCGGCGGCCCGCTTCATCGAGCGGGCGCTGAGGTGACGTGTTTCACCTCTCCCATGGGGAGAGGTCGGCGCAACGCGCCGGGTGAGGGGGTTCGCTCTTACGATAGACCGTAACCCCTCACCCCAACCCTCTCCCGATGGGAGAGGGAGCACACCTTCGTCGCAGAAATAGTTCGTTACTTCTGCCCGATCTTGCCTTCGGTGCCCGCCAGCAACCGGCTGATGTTGGCGCGGTGCATGTAGAATAACAGCACAGTCAGCAAGGCGAACAGTGCTGCCGGCGCCAGGTGGCCGAGCCACCACAGCAGGATCGGCGTGATGAAACTTGCGACCAGCGCCGAGAGCGAGGAATAGCGCGAGATCACGGCAGTGACGAGCCACAGCACGCAAAACACAATCGCGGCCGGCCAGAACAGCCCGATCAAGATGCCGATATAGACCGCGACGCCTTTGCCGCCCTTGAACTTCAGCCACACCGGAAAGAGATGACCGAGAAACGCGCCGAGGCCGGCCAGCATCGCGGCCTCCGCGCCTGCGAAATAGCCGGCAATGATGACGGCGACGGTGCCCTTGAGCGCGTCGAGCAGCAGCGTCGCGGCGGCGAGGCCTTTGCGGCCGGTGCGCAGCACATTGGTGGCGCCGATATTGCCGGAGCCGATCGAACGCAGATCTTCCGTGCCGGCGAGCCGGGTCAGGATCAGGCCGAAGGGGATCGAGCCGAGCAGATAGCCAAGAATGAGCGCCAGCGGCAGCCACGCATTAGCCGACATCAAAGGCTCCCCATTGCTATCTACCCAATTAGCGCGCATCAGTTTGCCGCGTTTTCTGGTGCGCAAGCTAGCCGTTGCGTCAGACATGTTCGTAGACCGTGCGCCCGCCGACGATGGTGCGCACGACGCGCCCCGAAAAACGGGCCTCATCGAACGGCGTGTTCTTGCATTGCGACTTGAGATCATCGGGATCGAGCACCCAGGGCGTCTCGGTATCGATCACGATCACGTCCGCCGGTGAGCCGGACCGCAACGATCCGCCGGGAAGCCCGAGCAGTTCGGCAGGACGCGTCGACATCGCGCGGATCAAGGTTTTGAAATCCATCTCGCCCTGATGGATCAGCCGCAGCGCCGCCGGCAGCATGGTCTCCAGTCCGATCGCGCCAACGGCTGCTTCCGCAAACGGCAGCCGCTTGACCTCGACGTCCTGTGGATTGTGGTCGGACATGATCACGTCGATCAGCCCCGAAGCGACGGCCTCAACCAGCGCGCGGCGGTCGTCCTCGGTGCGAAGTGGCGGCGACAGCTTCAGGAATGTCCGGTAGGGGCCGATGTCGTTTTCGTTCAGCGTCACATGGTTGATCGAGACCGAGGCCGAGACGTTGAGGCCGGCCTCGCGCGCACGTTTGAGGATATCGAGCGACTCCGTGCAGCTCAGCGAGGCCGCGTGATAGCGGCCGCCGGTCAGCGCGACGAGGCGCATGTCGCGCTCCAGCATCACCGCTTCGGCGGCGTTGGGAATGCCCATCAGGCCGAGCCGCGTGGCGAACTCGCCTTCGTTCATGACGCCTTCGCCGACCAGATGCGGGTCTTCGGTGTGATGGACGATCAGCGCATCGAAATCCCGCGCATAGGTCAGCGCCCGCCGCATCACCTGCGCATTGACGACGCTGCTGTCGCCGTCGGTGAAGGCAACGGCGCCGGCTGCTTTCAAGAGGCCGATTTCGGTCATCTCTTCGCCGCGCGAGGCCCTTGGTCAGCGCCGCCATCGGATGGATGTTGACGATCGCGGTGTCGCGGGCGCGGCGCAGCACGAAGTCAACGGTCGCGGAATTGTCGATCACCGGCGACGTCGACGGTCTGGCAGACGATGGTGGTGATGCCGCCGGTCGCGGCTGCCTGGCTGGCGGAGGCAAACGTCTCGCGGTGGCTGGCGCCGGGTTCGCCGACAAAGGCGCGCATGTCGACCAGGCCGGGCGCGACGATCTTGCCCGCGCAGTTGATAATGTCGGTGCCTTCGGGCACGCCGGCTGCGCCAATGCCGCGCTTGCTGTCGCGAATGAGGCCGTCGGCAATCAGCACATCGCCGGGACCATCGAAATCGCGCGATGGGTCGATCACCCGGGCGTTGGCCAGAAGAATGGGGCGGCGGTCTGTCAGCATTTATGCATTTGGCAGGTTGCGGGCGAGCGCTTCGAGCACCGCCATCCGCACTGCCACTCCCATTTCCACCTGTTCGCGGATCAGCGATTGCGCGCCGTCGGCGACGATGGAGTCGATTTCGACGCCCCGGTTCATCGGGCCCGGATGCATCACCAGTGCGTCGGGCTTGGCGTAAGCGAGCTTCTTCTGGTCGAGCCCGAAATAGTGAAAATATTCACCGGTCGAGGGCACGAACGAGCCGTTCATCCGTTCGCGTTGCAGCCGTAGCATCATCACGATGTCAGCGCCGGCAAGCCCCTCGCGCATGTCGCGGGCGACCTCAACCCCCATTCGCTCGATGCCGTGCGGCAACAGCGTGGAGGGTGCGACCACGCGAACGCGCGCGCCCATGGTGTTCAGCAGGATGATGTTGGAACGGGCGACGCGCGAATGCGTGACGTCGCCGCAAATCGCCACCGTCAGTCCTTCGAGGCTGCCTTTGTTGCGGCGGATGGTGAGCGCGTCCAATAGCGCCTGCGTCGGATGTTCATGGGCGCCATCGCCGGCGTTGATCACCGAGCCGTCGACCTTGCGTGCGAGAAGTTCCACCGCGCCCGACGCGTGATGCCGAACCACGAGAATGTCCGGATGCATCGCGTTCAGCGTCACGGCGGTATCCATCAGCGTCTCGCCCTTGCGGATCGAGGACGAGGACACCGACATGTTCATGACGTCGGCGCCCAGCCGTTTGCCCGCGAGTTCGAACGAGGACTGGGTACGGGTCGAGGCTTCGAAGAACAGGTTGACCTGGGTGCGGCCGCGCAAGGAGGTGCGCTTCTTGTCGACCTGCCGGTTCAACTCGACATACTCCTCGGAGAGATCGAGGAGGCCGGTGATATCGGCGGCGGAAAGGCCCTCTATGCCCAGCAAATGCCGGTGACCGAGGACGAAGGTCGATTTCGATACAGATGTCATTAAAGCGAGAGCTATAGGCGGGCGCGGCGCAGTGGGCAAGGGCCAAGAGGGAACTTAAAAGTTATCCCCCGGTCTGTCCGGCTCCGGTGCGATGGTTTCGGCAAGGTTTCATCAATTATGCCCGTGGTTCACCGTATTTTTTCGCTGCGGAGGCGGTGTGCTGGCGCGTATGATCTCAGGGTTAACGACAGCCTTTCCCGGGTTTTCCGATGACCAAAACTTCATTCGCAACCCACGAAGTGCTCAACCAGTCGACGCCCTTTGTCGATGTCGATTTGTTCGCGCTGGATACGGCGCTGGCGGAAGCCGTCGCCGCTAACGGCGCCGCCGCGGCAGCAAAAGAACTGTCCGAATTCGGCTGCCACTGGGGCTCGGCTGCCATGGCCGAGCGCGGGCGGCTTGCGAACGAAAATACGCCGAAACTGCGCACCTTCGATTCCCGGGGCAACCGGCGGGATGAGGTCGAGTTTCATCCGGCCTATCACGAATTGATGGCGCACAGCGCCCATGCCGGATTGCACAATTCGACCTGGGCGGCCGACGGCCGACCCGCTGGTGCGCCGGCCGAGGTAGTGCGCGCCGCGAAATTCTATATGGCCGCCGGTGTCGAGACCGGGCATCTGTGCCCGATCACCATGACGCGGGCTTCGGTGGCGGCGCTCGCCGTGCAGCCGGATCTGCTCGAAAAGACGATGCCGGTCATCGCCACGCGTGCCTACGATCCGACGTTTGCGCCATGGCCTTCCAAGCGCGGCATGACGCTCGGCATGGGCATGACCGAAAAGCAGGGCGGCACGGATGTCCGCAGCAACATGACGCACGCGGAACGCGACGGCGACGCCTACCGCATCACCGGTCACAAATGGTTCATGTCGGCGCCGATGTGCGACGCGTTTCTAGTGCTGGCGCAGGCCGAGCAGGGATTGAGCTGTTTCTTCATGCCGCGCTTTCGCCCCGACGGATCGGTCAATGCGATCGAGTTCCAACGGTTGAAGGACAAGCTCGGCAACCGCTCCAACGCATCCTCCGAGGTCGAATTCCTCGGCGCCTATGGCGAGATTGTCGGCGAGGAAGGCAAGGGCATCCGCACCATCATCCAGATGGTGCAGTTGACGCGGCAGGATTGCGCGATCGCCTCCGTCGGCCTGATGCGTTCGGGGCTTGCACATGCGCTGCATCACACAAGGCATCGCAGCGTATTCCAGAAGCATCTCGCCGATCAGCCGCTGATGCGCGCGGTGCTGTCGGATATGGCGTTGCATGTAGAGGCCTCGATCGCGCTCGTGATGCGGCTTTGCCGCGCCTTCGACCGCGCAACCGTAGATCCCAGCGAGGCCGCCTATATGCGGTTGCTGACGCCGGCGATCAAATACTGGACCTGCAAGAACGCGCCCGCCTTTCTCTACGAAGCGATGGAGTGTCTCGGCGGCAACGGCTATGTCGAGGAAGGGATACTGGCGCGGCATTACCGGGAATCGCCTGTCAATGCGATCTGGGAAGGTTCCGGCAACGTGATGTGTCTGGATGTGCTGCGGGCGCTGTCGCGCGAAGCGGAGGCGGCCACGGGAATCCTGAAAACGCTGGCGCAGGAAACCAAGGGTTTGCCGGGTGCGGCGGAAGCGGCAGCCTCGATCGGTAAAGCGTTCCGCCGGCCGGACGCCGAGAATGTCGCGCGGCTGTCGGTAGAGAAGCTGGCGCTGCTCGCCGCAACGGCTGCGCTGAATGCGATATCGCCGCGCCATGCCGAATTATTCGCTGATAGCCGCCTTGCCGGGAATCACGGTGGCATGTACGGCGCTGTGGACCTTCGCCCCGACGATGTCGGCCGGTTGCTCGATCGCGCCTTACCTGCATGAAGGTTGTTTGATGGATTCCCTTGATCCCGCAAGTCCTGCCGCGGCCACGATCGATGTGGCCAGCCGGCCAACCTCCCGCGTCTGGAAATTCTGGGGCACCGCATTCTGGGGCTTCGTTGTTTTCGCCGCGATGTTCGTCGGCCAGCTCGCCGTCGTTGGCTGGTTTCTGTTTCGGCAAGGCGGAGCGCTCAATCAGGAAAGTTTTAGCGAAGCGGTTCGCATTGTCGTCGGCAACGGCCTGACGATCTCGCTGTCGGTCATCACGGGATTGCCGGCCGTGCTGCTGGCGTTGTGGATCGCCACCCGGATCAAGGGCGCACGGTTTGCCGACTATCTCGCGCTGCGCTCCTTCTCATGGATCAACCTCGTCATCGGCGTGGTCGCGCTGGTCGTGCTGGTCATGGGGTGGGACGCGATTTCGCGGGCGACGGGACGTGACGTCGAGCCGGGATTCATGGGCGACGTGCTGAAAACGGCCCGGCAGGACGGTGCGCTGTGGCTTCTGGTGATTGCTTTCTGCGCGGCCGCGCCGATCACGGAGGAGTTTTTCGCGCGCGGCTTTCTCTACCGCGGCTGGTCGGAGTCGTTTCTGCGGGTGCCGGGCGCGATCGTGCTGTCGTCGCTGGTCTGGACCAGTCTGCATCTGCAATACGACTGGTATTTCCTCGGTGAGGTCTTCTCGATCGGCTTGTTGCTCGGCTACCTGCGCTATCGCAGCAACTCGATCTGGCTGACCATCATCCTGCATGGTCTGAATAATCTTGCCGCAGTGATCCAGACCATGCTGCTGGCCAATTCATAGATTGTTATTGGCGAGCCGGTCGAGTGCGCCCTGGAGAATGAAGATCGCGGCGTGCTCGTCAATTACCTTGGCGCGGCGGGCGCGGCTCATGTCCATCCCGATCAATTCGCGCTCGACAGCGGCGGTTGAAAGCCGCTCGTCCCACAGCGCGATGGCAAGCTCGGTCAGCTGCGAGAAATTGCGCGCAAAGGCGCGCGTCGACTGCGCGCGCGGCCCCTCGCTGCCATCCATATTGATGGGCAGCCCGAGCACAAAGCCAACGGCCGCGCGCTCGGTCGCGATATCGAGCAAGCGCACAGCGTCAGCCTTGAAAGCCTTGCGCTGGAGGGTCGTAACCCCTGTCGCCAACCGTCGGTCCGGGTCGGAGACCGCGACCCCGATCGTCTTGGTGCCGAGATCGAGCCCGATCAGCGCGCCGCGTTGGGGCCAACGGGCCACGGCATCGATCAGGGGCAAAATAAGAGCAGGCATGAGCTTCGCATACCACGCAAGCCGCCCGGCTCGCAAAGCCCCGAAGCGTACCCCGGTCAAGCCGCGATGACGCGATTGGCGCCGCTCAGGCAGGAGGTGAAGCCGTCCAGCGCGCTATATTGATGGGCGCTGCGGCGCTGAATGAAGAGCGTGTCGACGTTTGACCATGATGTATCGAGCGCGTGGGTGCTGACGTCCTTGCGCAACTCGCTGCGTTCGACCACGGCGCGCGGCAGCAGCGTGACGCCCACGCCCGCGGCAACGCAGCCGATCATGCCGTCGAGCGTGCCGAGTTCGAAACGGGTCGCCGACGGCCATCCGAAATCCGAGAACAGCTGTTCGAGGCGTTGCCGGTAGGTGCAGCCGGTGCGGAAAACCAGCGCGGTGGGTCCGGATTCCGGTGTTCCCGCGCGCAAAGAGGCGAGGCTGGTAAAACGCCGCGCCGTCACCAGTACCAGTTCTTCGCGGAAGGCGACGGTCGAAAGGAGATCGACATGGTCAATCGGGCCGGCGACAAAGGCGCCGTCCAGCGCGCCGTCCAATATGCTTGCCACCAGATCCGCCGTTGTCGCGGTCCTGAGCGTCAGTTGCACGGCCGGAAAGCGGCGATGGAATTCCGCTAGCAGCGGTGGCAGGCGAACCGCCGCGGTGGTCTCCATCGAGCCGATCGCCAGCGGGCCCTTCGGCTCGCCATCGTCGCGCGTGGCTAGCATGGCTTCGCGCGATAACGCCGCCATCCGTTGGGCATAGGGAAGCAGCCGCCGCCCGGCGCCGGTCAACGTCATGCCGCGGCTGTGCCGTTCGAATAGCGCGATGCCCATTTCAGCCTCGAGCGCTTTCACCCGCTGCGTGACATTGGACTGCACGGTCTTGAGTTCGTCGGCGGCACGGGTGATGCCGCCGTTGCGAGCGACGGCCGAAAAGGTCAGGAGATCGATCAGCTCCATGGCAAACCACCGTTTTCATTTAGAGATGGCTAGCTTCTTGAATATTCACTTTTGAAGAAGACTAAGCCGCGCTAGCATGTCTGTCGAGAGGGACAAACCGCCATGCCGATCGAAACGCCGCTGACATCGCTTTTGGGAATCAAGCACCCGATCCTTTCCGCACCGATGGCCATCATCGCCGGTTCCCGGCTGGTCCGGGCGGTTGGCGAGGCGGGCGGTTTTGGCATTTTAGGCGGCGGCTACGGCGACAAGGATTGGCTGGAGAAGGAAACCACCAAGCTGCAAGCAAGCTCGGCGCCGTTCGGCATCGGCTTCATCACCTGGAGCCTGGCAAAGCGGGCCGAATTGTTGGACATCGCGCTGGACGCAAAGCCGCGCGCGATCATGCTGTCGTTCGGCGATGTCAGGCCGTTTGCGTCCCGTATCAAGGCAGCCGGCAGTCTCCTGATCTGCCAGGTCCAGAGCGAGGACATGGCGAAACAGGCGCTCGATGCCGGCGCCGATATTCTGATCGCGCAGGGCACGGAGGCCGGAGGCCACGGCGCGTCGCGCACGACGTTCGATATTGTGCCTGCCGTTATCGATCTTGCGGCCGGCCGTGTGCCTGTTGTCGCGGCCGGCGGCATTGCCGATGGGCGGGGACTCGCGGCGATGATGGTGCTGGGCGCAAGCGGCGTGCTGCTCGGAACACGTTTCTACGCCAGCGTCGAATGCGACGGCGCGGAGGAAGCCAAGCGGCGGATTTGCGCGGCCAACAGCGGCGAAACCGTGCGGGGCGTCATCTTCGACGTTTCGCGTCAAATCTGGTGGCCGGCGCCTTTCACCGCCCGCACCCTTATCAACGACCATGCGCGCCGCTGGATGGGACGAGAGGCTGAGTTGGTCCACAATGTCGAGGCTGTCGCGGCCGAGTACGCCACCGCACGCGACGCCGGAAATTACGATGTTGCAGCCGTCTTTGCCGGCGGAGCCGCCGGCCTGATCCATGACATCCCGCCGGCGGCCGAAATCGTCGAACGGATCGCGCGTGAGGCCGATCAGATTCTCAGCGGGCAGCGCAATTTTCCAGGCACACCGCTCGCGGTGAGCTCACGCTAATCAGAAGCGAGACAACGAACATGTGGCCGGACCGCCGATTGATCGACCTGTTCAAGACCGAGTTTCCCATTGTGCTGGCGCCGATGGCGGGCGTGATGGATGCGGAGCTCGTGATCGCGGCGGCGCAAGGCGGGGCGCTGGGCTCGCTGCCCTGCGCGATGCTGTCGGCGGAAAAAGCGCGTGAGCAGATCCAGATCATCCGTCAGCGGATCTCGGCCCCGGTCAACATGAACTTCTTTTGCCACCAGGCGGTCCCTGCCGATCCATTGCGCGAAGCCAGATGGAAAGAACGGCTCGCGCCTTACTATAACGAGTTAGGCCTTGATCCGGCGGCGCCAATCAATGCCGCCAATCGCGCGCCGTTCGACGCGGCCGATGTGCAGTGTTGTCGAAGAGCTAAAGCCGGAGATCGTCAGCTTCCATTTCGGCCTGCCCGAGCAAAGCCTGTTGGCGCGGGTCAGGGCAGCCGGCTGCAAGGTGATGTCGGCGGCGACCACGGTCAGAGAAGCGATCTGGCTCGAGGAGCATGGGACGGATGTAATCATTGCCCAGGGCGCCGAAGCGGGTGGCCATCGCGGCATGTTCTTGACTGAAAATATCGCCGAGCAGCCGGGCACATTTGCTTTGGTGCCGCAGGTGGTCGATGCGGTGAGCGTGCCTGTCATCGCCGCCGGCGGCATTGCCGATGGGCGGGGGATCGCGGCGGCCTTTGCGCTGGGCGCGGCCGGGGTGCAGATCGGCACCGCCTATCTGCGTTGCCCGGAATCGAAGGTTTCCGCGCTGGCCCGCACCGCGCTGGCGCAAGGGTGGGACGATTCCACCGTCATTACCAATGTCATGACCGGACGCCCGGCGCGGGGATTGGTGAACCGCGCGATGGGCGAAGTCGGCCCGATTTCGCCCGATGCGCCCGAATTCCCCCATGCGGCGACGGCGTTCGGGCCACTGAAAGCGGCTGCCGAAAAACAGGGCAAGCTCGATTTCACCAACCTTTGGGCGGGGCAGGCCGTCCGGCTCGGACGGGACATGCCGGCGGCCGAGCTGACCCGGGCGCTCGCGGGCAGCGCCCTGGCGCGATTGAGCCAATTGGCCGGCTGATCGGGCTGCCAATCCGCCATCTTTTACCTCTCCCGGTGGGACAGGCAAAAGAGGCTGAGGTTGCAGCGCAAAACCAGCCTCTGCTATACGGCAGGCTGAAATCCCCGTTTGAGGCCATATATAATGTCGGTCGATGCTGCCACCGTTCGCCGTATCGCGCATCTGGCGCGGATCGGGGTGAAGGATTCAGAGGTTTCGCACCTTCAGGGCGAACTCAATGCGATGCTGGCCTTTGTCGAGCAGCTCAAGGAAGTCAATGTCGAGGGCGTCGAACCCATGACCTCGGTGACGCCGATGGAGATGAAGAAGCGGGCCGACGTGGTCAACGACGGCGAAATCGCCGACGACATCGTCAAAAACGCGCCGGAAACCCAGGAGCATTTCTTTCTGGTGCCGAAGGTCGTCGAATAAACTCTTGAGCGAGATGTCCGATGTGCATGCTCTGCGACGATGAAAAGGCCTACCGCGCCTACATGGAATATCTCGACGCCATGGAGCGGCAGGGCAAGGCAGCCGATCCCGACAAGGCGATGGATGCGGTGCTCGATGCGCTGGAAGCCGCAAGTGGAGCGCGCGGCGAGGTGAAGCGCGATGATCCCGCCAACGACAAGACGCTCTCTCCGTTTTTCTGTAGCCCCGTGCCACAAGCCAATAAATGACCGACCTGACATCGCTGACGCTTAGCGAGGCTCGAGACGGCCTCGCGAAGAAATCTTTCACCTCGCTTGAACTCACCGACGCGCATCTTTCGGCGATCGAGGCGGCGCGCGCGCTCAATGCCTTTGTGCTGGAGACGCCGGATCGCGCGCGCGCCATGGCCGAGAGGGCCGATGCCGGTATCGCCAAGGGCGAGGGCGGTCCGCTCGCCGGCATTCCGTTGGGCATCAAGGATCTATTCGCCACCAAAGACGTCCGCACGACCGCGTGCTCAAAAATCCTCGGCAATTTCGTGCCGACTTATGAGTTGACGGTCACCTCCCAGCTCTGGCGCGACGGCGCCGTGATGCTCGGCAAGCTCAACAACGACGAATTCGCGATGGGCTCGTCCAACGAGACCTCGTGCTTCGGCCCGGTCGTCAATCCCTGGCGGCGCGAAGGCGCCAACACCACGCTGGTGCCGGGCGGCTCGTCGGGCGGCTCGGCCTCGGCGGTGGCCGCGCTTCTGTGCATGGGGGCGACCGCGACCGACACCGGCGGATCGATCCGCCAGCCGGCCGCGTTTACCGCAACCGTCGGCATGAAGCCGACCTATGGGCGCTGTTCGCGCTGGGGCATCGTCGCCTTTGCGTCCTCGCTCGATCAGGCAGGTCCGATCGCCCGCACCGTGCGCGATGCCGCGATCCTGATGCGCTCGATGGCAGGTCACGACCCCAAGGACACCACCTCGGTCGATCGCGAGGTGCCGCACTACGAGACTTCGGTCGGAAAGTCCGTGAAGGGGATGAAGATCGGCATTCCCCGGGAATATCGTCTCGACGGCATGCCGGCTGAAATCGAGAAGCTCTGGAGCGAGGGCGCGGCCTGGCTGAAAGCGGCGGGTGCGGAACTCGTCGAGGTGTCGCTGCCGCACACCAAATATGCGCTGCCGGCTTATTACATCGTGGCGCCGGCGGAAGCTTCTTCCAACCTCGCGCGCTATGATGGTGTTCGCTACGGCCTGCGGGTGCCGGGCCGGGCCATCTCCGACATGTATGAGAACACCCGCGCCGAAGGTTTTGGCGCGGAGGTCCGCCGCCGCGTCATGATCGGCACCTATGTGCTCTCGGCCGGTTACTACGATGCCTACTATCTGCGGGCGCAGAAAGTCCGCACGCTGATCAAGAAGGACTTCGAGGATTGCTTCGCCAAGGGCGTGAACGCGATCCTCACCCCGGCGACGCCGTCGGCGGCCTTTGGCGTCGGCGAGAAGGGCGGCGCCGACCCGGTCGAAATGTATCTCAACGACATCTTCACGGTGACGGTGAACATGGCGGGCCTGCCGGGCATCGCGGTTCCCGCCGGCAAGGATTCACAAGGTCTGCCGCTCGGCCTGCAACTGATCGGCCGTCCGTTCGACGAAGAGACGCTGTTCTCGCTCGGCGAGGTGATCGAGCAGGCGGCGGGGCGCTTCACACCACCGAAGTGGTGGTGAGCAATGGTCGAATTGAAAGCGCAAGCCTTTCGAATGCAGAACCAGCACCGGATCTCGCGCCGCCGCTCGCCGCATTGTGGTGGGCCGCCAAGGGAAACTGGGACGCCGCGCATAAAATCGTCCAGGACGAGAGCGACGCTCAACTCCGCCTGGGTGCACGCCTATCTGCACCGCGTCGAGGGCGATCTTTCCAATGCCGGCTACTGGTATCGCCAGGCCGGCCAGCCGGTGGCGAAGGATGCGCTCGATAACGAGTGGGAGCGGATCGTTTTGGCGCTCGAAGGTGGCAAGTCATGACGGCAACCAGCGGCAAATTGGTCAAGGGCGCAACCGGCGACTGGGAGGTCGTGATCGGCTTGGAGGTCCATGCCCAGGTCACCTCGAACGCGAAACTGTTTTCCGGCGCCTCGACCGAATTCGGCGGCGAGCCCAATTCCCATGTCTCGCTGGTGGATGCGGCGATGCCGGGCATGCTGCCCGTCATCAACGCGCAGTGCGTCAAGCAGGCGGTGCGCACGGGGTTAGGGCTGAACGCGAAGATCAACCTTCGCTCGGTGTTCGACCGCAAAAACTACTTTTATGCGGATTTGCCGCAGGGCTATCAGATCAGCCAGTACAAGTCGCCGATCGTGGGCGAGGGCGAGGTGACGGTCGAGCTGGAAGGCGGCAAGTCCGCCACCATCGGCATCGAGCGGCTGCATCTGGAACAGGACGCCGGCAAGTTGCTGCACGACCAGTCACCGACGATGTCGTTTGTCGATCTCAACCGCTCCGGCGTGGCGCTGATGGAGATCGTCTCCAAGCCCGACATCCGCGATGCCGAGCAGGCCAAGGCCTATGTAACCAAGGTGCGTTCGATCCTGCGCTATCTCGGCACCTGCGACGGCGACATGGAAAAGGGGAGCCTGCGCGCCGACGTCAACGTGTCGGTCCGCAAGCCCGGCGGGCCGCTTGGCACCCGCTGCGAGATCAAGAACATGAACTCGATCACCTTCATCGGACAGGCGATCGAATACGAGGCGCGCCGCCAGATCGAAATCATCGAGGACGGCGGCGCGATCGATCAGGAGACCCGGCTGTTCGACCCGAACAAGGGCGAAACCCGCTCGATGCGCTCCAAGGAAGAGGCGCACGACTATCGTTATTTCCCCGATCCCGACCTGTTGCCGTTGGAGTTCACCGACGCTTACGTCGCGGAAATCAAAGCGAGCCTGCCGGAACTGCCGGACCAGAAGAATGCGCGTTTCATCGCCGAGTTCGCGCTCTCGCCTTATGATGCCGGCGTGCTGGTGGCCGAGCGCGAGAGCGCGGACTTCTTCGAGACGGTGCTGGCGGGGCTCGCAAACCAGGCGAGGGACGGCAAGCTTGCCGCCAACTGGGTGATCAATGAGCTGTTCGGGCGGCTGAACAAGGAAGGTCTTGCCATCGGCGCCTCGCCCGTCTCGGCCGCGCAACTCGGCGGCATCGTCGATTTGATCGGCGAGGGCACGATCTCCGGCAAGATTGCCAAGGACCTGTTCGAAATCGTCTGGCAGGAGGGCGGCGACCCCCGCACAATCGTCGAAGCCCGCGGCATGAAGCAGGTCACGGACCTCTCCGCGATCGAAAAGGTGGTCGATGAGATCATCTCCGCCAATCCCGACAAGGTTGCGCAGGCCAAAGCCAAGCCGCAGGCGCTCGGCTGGTTCGTCGGCCAGGTGATGAAGTCCTCCGGCGGCAAGGCGAACCCGCAGGCCGTCAACGATCTCCTGAAGTCGAAGCTCGGCATCTGAGTTCGTCGAAACCTTACGGCGTCAAAACCCTCATGGTGAGGAGGCGCGAACGCGCCATCTCGAACCATGATGCCCCGAGATCGGCCTCATCCTTCGAGACGCCGCTTGCGCGGCTCCTCAGGATGAGGGGAGAGAGGCGCCGCACGCGATGACCGCGATGACCTCGCGCGGTCATCAATCATTCACGATGTTTGCAGATACGCAGGGCTTGGCGCGTGACACCGCCCCGAATCAGCCTCATTCGATTCGAGCGAAAATTGGCGTCTGGCGCGCGCCGATGAGACGCCGAGGCCCCAATCGCGAAAAATTTTTTTGTTGCAAAAATTGTGATTCGGAGTCCGTGCGGCACGCCTCCGGACGGTCTTTTGAATGCCCGGGAATGTTGATCGCGCAACGATATCAATATCGCGAACAACAAAAAACACTACAGTACTGCGGCTTTTTTTATTTTTTTGAAATGGAAATCGATGTCTCGCGTTGATTTTTTGCATCAACGCGAGAGCGTCTCGCCGTTGCTTCGATCGGCGTGTGTCGCGCGCGCCCGGCTTGAAGCGTCAATACTTCCTTAAGCGGGAAGATGTTTTTTTCAGTGTGTTGGTGTATTCGGGATGCAGTGCATTTCGATTCCCGAGTGCACGCAGCGATTAAGCCATCTCACTACATTAGGAGGGCAACATGGCCAAGAAAGCTAAGAAGGCAAAGAAGGCGAAGAGCGCAGTGAAGAAGACTGCGAAGAAGACCCGCAAGGTCGCGAAGAAGAAGTAAGTCTCGCCTTGAGAAGATTGCCGGCGGTTGATGCCGGCACGTCACGCGAGCCCTTCCGACGATCTGCTTCCACGAAGCAAATTTGAAGAGTGGCTCATGTCGACGAAAGAGGGTGTCGGCGAGACATCAGGTCAAACGGCTGGATCGTCATTTTGAGGGAGCTTGCTCCCGCCGAAAGCCGGTCCGGCAGAAGAAACAGGTTTTCTTCGTTCGGTGCGAATCCTTAAAGTGGTTCGCAATTTCACCGGTCCAAGGCGCTATTGCCCGAAGACCTCCAGTGAAATCTGGTCCTGACGTGTTCGCCGACGCCCTCGTTCCAAGCCGGTGTGCTTGAAGCCCGGCCAGCCTTTCCAAATCCACCAAATTCAGTTCTATGCGGCGCGCTCGCGCAGGCGGCGTTCGCGGTTTGCCATCTCGGCCGTGATCGCGTGGCCCGTTGTCGCAATGGTTATCGGTTGGCGAAACGCCAGGGTAAACCGATTTCTTAGATGGCCGAGAAACCCTTATGAAATAGGCACATCTCGTATCCTGCCGATGCGGAGGGGAAAACTGCGTTTACGGCCAATTCATCCCGATATTTAAACTGTCCTTCAAATTTTACCGGCCATGATCGCTTCAACAGCCGGTCAACGGCGAGCGCATCTGGGGAAACGGGGCGTTTTGCAAATTGGACAGGGCCGCGCGCGGGCAACAGCGCGGGCCAACAATAAACGGGGAGACTACTATGTTTCAGGGTTCTTTCGATCTGGATACGGCAACACTGGTGCAGGCATCAGCCATTCCGGATGTGCTGTTCGAGCGCGGGCTTTATTGGGCGAGTGGCCGTTCCGGCGTCGTCAATCTGGTCGCCGCGCACAAATGGTTCAATCTTGCCGCCGTGAAGGGCCGCAGCGATGCGATCCAGATGCGCCGCGAGGTCGCCGAACTGATGTCGGAAACCGAAATCGCAGCCGCACAGCGCGAAGCCCGCGACTGGATGAGCACGCACTAGCGCCCACTATCAGACGAAGAGGCAGAGCCTCCTCAATCAGCGGCGTGAGAGCGCATCAGTCTTCGGCGCGGCCGTCGGCCTGTCGACCAGCCGCGGCAACGAACAGGCTTGCCGCGGTGAACCCGGCGGGCTGAGGCGTGAATGCGGTTTGAGCGATCAAAGCGCTTGACCTTGACGCTGCGTCAAACCCTCATGCTCACGTCGAGGTCGCGACAGAGTGTGGTTTCAATGTTCCGGATCGGTGAGTTTGCCCAGATCGCCCAGGTTTCGACCCGGCAGTTGCGATTCTATGACCAGTTGGGTCTGTTGCAGCCGGTGCGTACCGATGCCCAGACCGGCTATCGATATTACAGCATCCGGCAGCTGCCGCGGCTGAACAGCATCCTAGCGCTGAAGGAGCTCGGCCTGTCGCTGGAGCAGATCGGGCCACTGCTGAAGGATGCGATCTCGGCGGCCGAACTGCGGGGCATGCTGACCATGAAGCGAGCCCAGGTGGAGCAGGCGCTGCACGAGGAAGCAGCGCGGCTGCGTCATATCGAATCGCGCATCGCCCAGATCGATAACGAGGGCCGCATCGACGGCTATGACGTCGTGACCAAATCGGTCGAGCCCATTCCGTTCGTCTCGCTACGCTGCTCCTGCCAGAACATGGACGAAGCGCTGCGCATGGTCGGCCTGGTGGCGGAAGACGGAGTTCGCCAGATCCGGCCCGCGTTGCGCGACAAACTGATCGTGGTCTCGCGCGGCGCTTCGGAGACCGACACGCTCGACCTCGAGATCGGCTTTTCGCTGACGCGGCCGTCGAATACGACCTTCCGGATTGGCGGCGATCTGGCGCTTCGCGCCGGCGAGTTGCCGGCGGTGGAAACCATGGCGACGATCGTCCGCCAGGGTGCGAACGCCGAAAGCCATGCCCCGTTCACCGCGATCGGGACCTGGATCGAGGCCAACGCGTACCAAATCGCAGGCCCCTGCCGCGAGGTGTTTTTGGAGCCGGTGACCGGTTCGGCCGGGCTCGCCGGAGCTCTGCTGGAGATTCAGTTCCCGGTCCGGCGCGCGGCGTAAGCGTTCCTTCCGAAGGAACAGCCAGCGCGATCCAGAGTCGTCGAATCCATTAGTGATGGTGGGCCATGCCTGATCATAATGAGTACTATGTCTACGCTGTAGCCCAATGACGAGGCTGGCATTCAGACGAGGCACCTCGCCGAAAGTCGCGATTTCGCGCTACGATACGTCTTGCTCTCCTGGAACAAACGTCAAACTCGGAAGGCGCGGATCAAAAAAATGGCTCGAAAGAAGCAGTGGATGCCGTCGAGCCGCGCCCCCCGTCCGGCGCCGCCCGACGCGTCGGAGAAGGCGGTCATCGTCGCCGCTTGCGAGGCCTTCATTGGCGACTTCCTCAAACCGCGTTTCCTGCCGCAGATCAGGCCAACGCAATGGAATTACGTAGTCGATATCCAAGGCGCATGGGCAGCGGGGCGATATCGTTTCTTCCAGCGTTACAGGTCGGGCATGGAGCACAATCGCGGCGAAGAGTTCAATGCGCCCTTCGCCCGTATCGACCGCATCGGCCCGAACCGTTTCGATATCTACTGGATGCGGCACACGGGCAAATGGTGGCGGCTTCACACCGGCGTGACGCTTGTCGAGGCGCTTCGGATCCTCGAAACGGACGGTATCTTGCATCCGGTCTAACCCCATCCTGGCAGCGCGCTGAAACTGTCCTCGATATGACCATGGCGGACCGCAGCAATGAGCGAACACCAGTATTACGAGTTCCAGGCGATCGACCGCCCGCTGAGCGAAGCCGACCGCCATGCCCTTCGGGATTTGTCGACACGGGCGCGGATCACGGCGACGAGTTTCACCAACTCGTATGAATGGGGCGACTTTAAAGGCGATCCAGCCCAACTGATGGAGCGCTGGTTCGACCTCCATCTCTATCTGGCGAATTGGGGCTCCCGCCGACTGATGATCAGGTTTCCGGCGCGGATGGTGAACGGCGATATCCTCGACGCTTTCCTCGGAGAGGTCGATTGCGCCGGGTATACGGTCGTCGGCGACAACTTGATCCTGGACATCGTGCTCGACGAGGTGGAGTCCGATGACTTTGATGACGGTTCGGGCTGGCTCGCGTCCCTGACACCGCTAAGGGCCGAGGTGATCGCCGGCGACCTACGGCTCTTCTATCTCCTCTGGCTGATGGCGGTTGAGGCCGACACGTTCGAGGCGGACGAACCTGAGCCGATGCCGGGAATAGGTCCGATGACAGCCGCGCTGGAAGCCTTCGCGACATTCTTTGACATCGATCCCGATCTTGTCCACGCGGCGGCCGAACGCCCAGCCATTACGATCCCGAGCGTATCGACCTCGGCTGAGGTCAGGAAGATGCTTTTGGCGATGACTGATTCCGAAAAGAGCGAAATACTTGCGCGGCTATACGATGGCGACGCTCACATCGCACTCGAACTGAGAGCCAAGGTCCGGGACCGTATGGCGGTCGGGACCGATAGCACACCAGTTGTCGCCAGGACCGTAGGCGAACTCCGCGCCCGCGCCCGTGCGCTCGGTCTTGCCCGCGAACACGCTGCGGCCGAGAAGCTAGCCGCCGAACGAAAGCGGCGACTGGATGAGGCCGAGAAAGCCCGTCGGTCCAGACTGGTTATAATCGCACGGAGAGGTGAAAGCGTCTGGCGTGAGGTCGAGGCCGAAATCGAGCGCCGCAACTCCGCAGGTTATGACAAGGCAGCGAACCTTCTCCTCGATCTTCAGGCCGTTGCCGAAGAACGCGGTGCGATGGCTGACTTCGAACAGCGCCTACGGGCTATTCGGGAACGACATGCGCGAAAGCAACAGTTCGTCCTGCGGCTGGCGAAGATCGGATAGCCTGGCGCGCTGTCGAGATTAGTGATGGCGGAGCCGGAGGGATTCGAACCCTCGATAGGCCTTTACAAGCCTATAACGGTTTAGCAAACCGCCGCCTTCAGCCACTCGGCCACAGCTCCGTTGAGGGCGGATATGCCCGACAGCGGGCCGAGCCGCAAGCTACAGATTGCGGGTTGCGCAGGTCACGGCCGAATTGCCGGCGTCCGTTCCTCAGATCGGGTGTCGTTTGCGTGCTTTTTTTGCAACATCTTCAGGAAACATCGATCAGAGGGCTTTCCGCGCGCCGTCTTTATGTTGCGTGTGCAGGAGGCTTCGGTAATTCTCGGCGCCGCGACGGAGGGGGCACCCGAGGTCGTTTACGGCGGTTCGCAGGAATTCCCGCGTTCATGCGGGAGAGGCGAGGGCGCTAAGAAGCTGAGCAGCGTTCCCGGGGGACATATCCTGGGGGGTGTGGGGGAACCTGCTCAGCTTTTTCGGCCGATGCCGATCTCAACCAGCCAATCCTGAAAAGTTCTTGCTCTTGAAGCGTTGCCGCGGGATCTGGCGCCGCGCTGTCCTGACATTTCCGCTGATCGCCAAGTTTTCCTTGAAATCAAGTTTCCTCGGACAAATCAAACTTTCCGAGCCCATGTCGGATCGAGAAGGGTGTAGCGCTATCGCGCAGCCTCACTTGAGCGGAATGAGTGCGGCCACCGCGGCCGTCGACTCGATAAAGCTCGGCGGACAATTGTCGGCCGCAAGCTTCAGCAGCCGCTGTGCTTCCTTCTTGTCCTTCTTCAGAAGCGCGAATTCGCCGGCATAGAAATTGGCTTCGCAGGTCTGGGCCGCCTTCGTCTGTGGGTCGGTATCGAAGGCAGCGCCGAAGGTTTGTTCGACGTTGAACTCACCGAGGAACAGGCGGATCACGGGCGCGGGCCAAACCGTCATGTCGAATCGATTGGAATGGCGGAGCCGGAGGGATTCGAACCCTCGATAGGCCTTTACAAGCCTATAACGGTTTAGCAAACCGCCGCCTTCAGCCACTCGGCCACAGCTCCGTTGAGGGCGGATATGCCCGACAGCGGGCCGAGCCGCAAGCTACAGATTGCGGGTTGCGCAGGTCACGGCCGAATCGCCGGCGTCCGTTCCTCAGATCGGGTGTCGTTTGCGTGCTTTTTTTGCAACATCTTCAGGAAACATCGATCAGAAAGCTTTCCGCACGTCGTCTTTATGTTGCGTGTGCAGGAGGCTTCGGTAATTCTCGGCGCCGCGACGGAGGGGGGCACCCGAGGTCGTTTACGGCGGTTCGCAGGAATTCCCGCGTTCATGCGGGAGAGGCGAGGGCGCTAAGAAGCTGAGCAGCGTTCCCGGGGGACATATCCTGGGGGGTGTGGGGGAACCTGCTCAGCTTTTTCGGCCGATGCCGATCTCAACCAGCCAATCCTGAAAAGTTCTTGCTCTTGAAGCGTTGCCGCGGGATCTGGCGCCGCGCTGTCCTGACATTTCCGCTGATCGCCAAGTTTTCCTTGAAATCAAGTTTCCTCGGACAAATCAAACTTTCCGAGCCCATGTCGGATCGAGAAGGGTGTAGCGCTATCGCGCAGCCTCACTTGAGCGGAATGAGTGCGGCCACCGCGGCCGTCGACTCGATAAAGCTCGGCGGACAATTGTCGGCCGCAAGCTTCAGCAGCCGCTGTGCTTCCTTCTTGTCCTTCTTCAGAAGCGCGAATTCGCCGGCATAGAAATTGGCTTCGCAGGTCTGGGCCGCCTTCGTCTGTGGGTCGGTATCGAAGGCAGCGCCGAAGGTTTGTTCGACGTTGAACTCACCGAGGAACAGGCGGATCACGGGCGCGGGCCAAACCGTCATGTCGAGATTCTTGGCAGCCTCCGCCAGGTGGCTTGGCCCATTGATGCGACGCTCGGCGAGGTCGCGCCAAAGAGCGGCGTAAGCGTCTTTCGGGTTGAGTTCGGCGGCCTTCCTGAAATCGGCTTCCGCATCCGCATTGCGCCCGCCGACGACGTAATAGGCGACGCCCCGGTTGAAATAGGCGGTGGCGTCGTCGGCATCCAGCTTGATGGCCTTGCCGAAATCTTCCAGAGCCGCCGGATTGTTGCCGAGCATGTAGGAGAGATGGCCGCGGGTGAAGTAGGCGAGCGCATAGTTGGGATCGAGCTTGATCGTGTCGTTCATGTCGGTCATGGCGCGCGCGAGATCGCCGCTTCTCCTGTACAGATCGCCTCGCGAGAAATGCGCGAGCGCGTAGGCGGGATCGAGCCTGATCGACTCGTTCAAATCCGCCAGTGCATGATCGACGTCTCCCTTGTTCTTGTAGAAATTGCCCCGCTCGGCATACGCCCAGGCATTTTTCGGTTCGAGCCTGATCGCTTCGTTGAAATCGGCGAGCGCGTGGTCGGCATCCGACTTGCTGAGATAAACGTTGCCGCGATTGAGATAGGCTGCCGCCTCATTGCGGTTGGCGCGGATCGATTTATTGCAATCTGTCAAAGCCCGATCGGTATCTTTTTTGGCCCACCACCATCCGCAGCGATTGCTGAGCGCTGCGGCGCGATCTTGCGCTGACGTTTTTGAATTCTTGACGATGAGATCGCAGGCCGCGATGCCTTCATCGGCCTTGTCGATCTGTCCAACGAACTTGCACTGATCGGCATCGCCCTCGGCGTTGGCCGAATTGACGCTGAAGAATATCGACAACGCTGCGAAGGCAGCCAGGAGCACTGAAAACCGCATTTTTCCTCCGTCGCTTTCGTCTGCAATCGCCGCCTGATGACGTGTGATTACCTACGTTGGCGGACGGTCATCCTGCAAGGATTCTTGAGGATGATTGGCGCGGCTACATGCTTCACTGGCAAATGCCGCAATCAATGAGTCCGCCATAAAATCGACATGTGGACGTCGATGCGCGCTCGACGTTACGTCGCCAATTTCGTCTCAAGGAATTTTGAAGATTGCGCGCCCGGCCGCCAGCGGGATGAAAATGGCCTATAGAAACAAAGGCTTGTAGGTTTTGATGTCGAGAATCTGTGTGTGCATATTTTGCAACACCCTTCAGGAAAAGGCTTGTGACAAAGAGTCATAAGCCAAGTTTAAATTGCCTTTTCGGCCGCAAGCGGCAACTCTTGGAACACGAAATAGGTGCGCCGGATTTGTCGCGTTCGGATACTTCCGATGGCGAAAGAGACAAGTAAAAAATCGGCTGCTTGGGGAATTTTGCGTTTAACACGACGAGGGGACACATGAAATCGAACACAAAAGCTCTTTTGGCGGCAGCGGGGATAGCCGCTTTCGCGTTTTCGCCGGCCAACGCCTATGAGGCGGGGTATCCGGGCTGGGCCTCCAAGCCAGGGGTGCTGATCGGGGCGAGCGCCGGCATTCCGCCGCCGGGCATCTACATGTTCAACCAGGTCTTCACCTATCAATCCAACCTTGTCGGGCCTCTGACGAATGCGATCGGTACGCATACCGGCGTGCAGGCTGCGGTCGACGTGCAGGGCTTCCTGTTCGTTCCCGGCTGGACCTTCCTCGGTGCGACCTATGACGCGGTCCTCGTGCAGCCCTTCATCATGGCGAGCATCGGCGGGCCGCTGAACCTCAATCCAGCCTTCCCCTCTCAGATCGCTGGCGCACACAACACCTATATCGCACCGGTCGAGTTGAGCTGGAAGCTTGGAACCAGCGGATTTGCGATCAAGACCGGCTTGGGCATTTATGTCCCGGACGGCACCGTTCAGGGACCGACTGGCCTCAGCAACGTCGGCAACCCGTGGTGGACGTTCCAACCGGAACTGGCGATTTCCTACCTAGCGAACGGCTGGAACCTCACCGCCTTCTTGTATGAGGAATTCAACACCAAAAACTCAGTCGATGGCTACACGACGGGCGACATCTTCCACGCGGACTTCACTGCCACGAAGACGATTGGCAAGTGGACGCTCGGTCCGGTCGCCTACTACGTCGGTCAGGTTTCCAACGACTCGTGCGCGGTCGGCTCCCTCTGTGGCGCTACTCCTGCTGCTGCTTTGGCGGCTACGGGGGGCAATGCCCAGCGGTTCAACATCTGGGCGGTTGGTGGCCTCGTCGAGTATAACTTCGGTCCAGCGAGCTTGTCGGTTTGGGCCACGCAGGAAATCAGCGCCAATGCGAAGAACTCTGCGGTTCCGGCCGCGGCTGACATCTCGACGATCACCCGCGGTGCGACGGTCTTCGCGACCCTCAGCTACCGCCTCTGGGCTCCGGAAGAGCCGGCAAAGCCTGCGATGTTCCACAAGTAGGACGATCGGGTAACATCCTGACCTAACAAGATCCCCCTTCCGAGAAATCGGGAGGGGGATTTTCTTTTGGCGCTAGTGGAGCGGATTTGACATTCGCTACCACCGCCCCGAGCAGGCTGAGCGAGAGCGAGGCCGTTAGCGAACGGCGGCACAATGGGACGCGTCTTCCGGGCAATACTTCGTACTGTCGGGAGAACCATGAGGCCCCAATATTGGTCTCACCCTTCGAGACGCCGCTTGCGCGGCTCCTCGGGATGACGCTCACCTCCCTGTGTATACCGCCATCCTGAGGCGCGAGCGAAAGCGAGCCTCGAAGGAGACGGGTAAGCCGACTGTTATTCACTGTGGCGCTTGCTCGGCAAGCCGCCGCGCCGTTGAGCCAGTCGGCTGACGGCCGCCCAATCCGAACGTATCAACGCCTCTTTCTTGGCGCGGCCCCATCCCTTGATCTGCCGTTCAACGGCAATCCCGTCTGTGATCCGCTCGAAACGTTCGGACCAGACGAGAACATCTGGACGCCGCGTGCCCATCACGCTGATCCTTCGAGGCGCACAAACTTGCCTATGTCATCCTTCGAGGCGCGGCGTTTCATTTTTGCACCGTTCGCAACGGCCTCGCGATCGCTCGGCCTGCTCGGGTGCTGGCGCGCACCTCAGGATGACGCTTCGAGACCGCCGCTTGCGCGGCTCCCCGGGATGAGGGAAAGGCGACCTGTGGCGCCTCAATGAAACGACTTGGGATGGTCCTGACGCACGCTACTCGACGCTGCCGCGATGCAAGTCGGCCTCGATTTGCAGCCGCGTTCCGCCGCCGAAGCGCGCGCGATAGACCTGCAAGTTCTCCATGATCCGCTGTACGTAGTTCCGGGTTTCCGAGAACGGGATCAGTTCGACCCAGTCGACGGCATCGACCTTGGGATCACGGGGATCGCCGTAGCGCTCGATCCATTTTTTGACGCTGCCGCGGCCGGCATTGTAGGCCGCAAACGTCATGATGTAGGAGCCACGATAATCCTCGATCAGGCCACCGAGTTCGGCCGCACCCAGCGCGGCGTTGTAGACGGGATCGCCCTTGAGCCGGCCGAGGTCGAAACCGGCGCCGTATTTCTTGCAGACGTACTTGCCGGCATCCGGCGTCACCTGCATCAGGCCGTAGGCCTGGGCGGGCGAGACCACGGCGGGATTGAACGCGCTCTCCTGCCGCGCGATGGCGTAGATGATGCTCGGCTCGACGTCGGGGCCGATTGACCTGAACGGCGGAATTCCCGTCACCGGATAAGCGTAGAAGTCGAACGGCAGCCCGCGATTGAGCGCGGCCTTGCCCATCAGCAGCATGCCGCGCGCATCGCCCTGGCGGGCGGCGAGTTCGCCGAGCCCAACCAGGGCATCCGCATCGCCGTTCTCGCCCATATCGGCAAAAATCGGCACGGCGATTTCACCTTCGCCGAGCTCGTAAAGCAGATGCACCGCGCGCACGATCTCCAGCCGCTCCGTGCCGCGGCCTCGCGCGGCTGGAACGCCGTTCAACTCGAGCTGGGGCAGGCCGAGCTTGGCGCGCGCCAGTTGGCCGTAATAGCTGGTCGATTGTTCAGCGGCCGCCGCATAAGCGGAGCGGGCCTCCTGGGAATGTCCGGCGGCTTCCGCCGCGCGGCCCTGCCAATAGCCGGCGCGCGCAAGCGTCGTCGGATTGGCGCTGCCGACACCGATCCGAGCGAAGTGCTGCGCCGCTGTTGCGGGGTCGTTGAGAAAGCGCAGCGCGATCCAGCCTGCGGTGAATTCCTGTTCGGTCTTGTAGATGTCGCGCGAAGGCAGCGCCGCGTCGCGCGCGATCAGGTAGGCCGCGCGGCGATCGCCGACGTCGATCATCTTGCGTGCCAGCAATCGCCGCTCGATCCACCACTCATCCAGATTGTAGAGCCGGTTGGGATCCCTCGGGGCGCTCATCATCAACTGCGCGGCTTCGACGAATTTTTCTTCCCGGCGCAACAGCTGGATCCGGCTGAAGATATAGCCGGCGTCGTTGTGCAGTTCGTGCGGCACGGCTTCCAACAGCGCGCGGGCATTGGATGCCTTGCGGTAACCGGCGATGCGGGCCTTCGCGAGGGCGACCTCGCTGCTGCCGAGCCTTTTCGCGGCCCGCAGCGCCGCCTCATGCTCGCTGCCGTAAAGCAGGAGATCCATCCGCGCTTTGTGATCGCCCGGCGTGATCAGTGGCCCGAACAGATCGAGCGCCGTGTCTTCGGTTTCCTCCGACATCGCGTCGTTGCGCCAGGCGTCCCGGACCAACCGTTCGGCATTGGCCCGGTCGCCGCGCGCGAGCATGACGCGCGCCAGCGAGAATTTACCCTTGGCCGACAGCGGCGATTCGTTCTCGAACCATGCCCAGACCGTGGCGTCGTCGCGGTGGTCGTCCCACAGCGCCGCTTCGAGGCGCCGCCGCAGGAACGTCTGCGAGGGCCAGCTTGGATTGGCGGCCAGGAACGCGTGGTAGCGTTCGACGGAAGCGCCGTTGTCGTCGCTGCGCAGGATAATCCATTCCGCAAGCTTACGTGCCAGCGGATCGGAAATCGCCGCCTCGGCCTGGGTGGCATCGGCCGGCTCGTGCTTGCGCACGAGGCCAATGACGTTCCCCAGGGCTTCCTTGTCATCGGCCGAGGTCGAGGAGGTCGTGGCCATCGCCGCCGGCACCGACGGCTTGCGCGCGGCTGGCGGCGGCAACGCCGCATGCTGGCGCGTGGCGGGGGCGATCGCTGCGCTGGGCAGCGTGGACGTTAACCTGCCTGCGGACTTGGAGGTCGTCCTGGCCCCGGCTTTATCTGCCGCTTTCTCTGTCGTTTTGGGCACGGCGTTGCGGGCGATCGGGCGCGCCTTGGGCAAGGGAATTTTGTGTTTGGCAGCCGCCTCGCTCGCCCACGCATGCGATCCGATGATCAGCGCAAGCGTTGTCGCGATGGCTGTCGAACGCAAGGCGGCAGCGCGAGTGGAGCGGGTCACGGCATTCCTTCGGCGAATCACGGAAGACCTCACGTTTAAGGTCTAGTGGACTAAATATGCGGAAAAAATACCCGATACGCGGGGTAGTGCCCACTTTCCGAAGTTCGTGCTCCATTGCAGCACCCGCTTCCACGAACTTCGGAAAGTTATGGGCACTAGCAAACTCATTGATTCTAGTGCCGCTTTCTATTTGAAGTTCCTGGATCGAATTTGCCGCTTGTGGTGCAGGAACTTCAAATAGGCGGCACTAGTGGAGTGGATTTTGACATTCGCTAACCCCTAGCCGCGGATTCGCGATGCGAATGTCAAATCCAAAACTCCACTAGAAACCTATATTTGCTAGTGGTTCCTTCATTCCAGCATTTGCAAAAGTGTCTGCCACATCGGGGTGCAAATGCTGGAATGGGACCACTAGCGTGGTTGTTTGCGTCATCACCACGGCAAAATCGCGACCAGCCCGGCGCGTTTGAAGCGTGCCTCTTTTGGTCTCCGCCGGGGCAAAAGCGGTTCACCCACGGCCGGTTTCCGGACTTTCGCCAGTCCGCCATACCCGGTATGAATGGCAGGGTTGGTGGAAGAGCGGCGAGAGCGGCGGCCGGGCCGCATGTGTTGGGAGAAGTCCATGGCAGCGAAGACGAAATTCCGCGGATCCTTCACCGCTTTGGTCACACCCTTCAAGAACGGCTCGCTGGACGAGGCGGCCTTCCGCGGGCTCGTGAACTGGCAAATCGCGGAGGGAACCCACGGTCTCGTGCCGGTGGGAACCACGGGCGAAAGCCCGACCGTCAGCCATGATGAGCACAAGCGCGTCGTCGAATGGTGCATCGATGAGGCCGACGGGCGGGTTCCCGTGATCGCGGGCGCAGGCTCGAATTCGACCCGGGAAGCGATCGAACTGGCCGAGCATGCGGAGAAGGCGGGCGCGGACGCAGTTCTGGTGGTGACGCCCTACTACAACAAGCCGACCCAGGAGGGCATGTACCAGCATTTCAAGGCGATCAACGATGCGATCGGAATTCCGATCATCATCTACAACATTCCACCGCGCTCGGTGGTCGACATGAGCGTGGATACCATGGCGCGCCTGTTCGAGCTCAAGAACATCGCTGGCGTCAAGGATGCCACGGCCAGCATGGTACGGGTCTCGCAGCAGCGGGCGCAGTTGGGCGAGGATTTCAACCAGCTTTCGGGCGAGGATGCGACTGTGCTGGGCTATATGGCCCATGGTGGCCATGGCTGCATTTCGGTGACTTCCAACGTGGCGCCGCGCCTGTGTTCGGAGTTTCATCAGGCCTGGCAGAAGGGCGATCATGCCACCGCGCTCAAGCTGCACGACAAGCTGATGCCGCTGCATACCAATCTCTTCATCGAGTCCAATCCGTCGCCGGTCAAATACGCGCTGTCGCTGCTCGGCAAGATGGAAGAGACGCTGCGGCTGCCGATGGTGCCGGTTTCCGAGCCGACCCGCGTCGCAGTCCGCAACGCGATGGTGCATGCGGGTTTGATCAACTGATTTTAGTGTGGCTAACGCGTTTCCAGCTCACGTCAATGAAGAGGGGGTCTGCAAATGCTTAAGGAATTTCGCGACTTTGCGATGAAGGGTAACGTGGTCGACCTCGCGGTCGCTGTCATCATTGGTGCGGCCTTCGGCGCCATCGTCAATTCGCTGGTCACCGACGTCATTATGCCGCTCATCGGCGCGATCACCGGCGGCCTTGATTTTTCGAACTACTTCCTATCGCTGTCGAGCAAAGTCACGGCGGCCAATCTGGCCGATGCCAAGAAGCAGGGCGCGGTTCTCGCCTGGGGTAGTTTCCTGACGCTAACGCTCAACTTCTTGATCGTTGCCTTCGTGCTCTTCATCGTCATTCGCGTGATGACCCAGTTCAAGCGGAAGGAGGCGGCTGCTCCGGCTGCGCCGCCGAAGCCGACGCGCGAGGAAGAACTGCTCACCGAAATTCGCGACCTTCTGAAGAAGGGTTAGATCAGGACTTCCAAGTGGCCGAGAAGAAAGAACGCCCCATCAAGGTGATTGCGGAAAACCGCAAGGCCCGTTTCAACTATGCCGTCGACGATACCGTCGAAGCCGGGATTGCGCTCACGGGCACCGAGGTCAAGTCGCTGCGCAGCGGCAAGTCCACGATCGCGGAATCCTACGCCGATTCCAAGAACGGCGAGATCTGGCTGATCAACGCCAATATCCCCGAATATCTGCAGGCCAACCGTTTCAACCACGAGCCGAAGCGGCCGCGCAAACTGCTGTTGCATCGAAAGCAGATCAACCGCCTGATGGGCGCGGTCGATCGCGACGGCATGACGCTGATCCCGCTCAAACTCTATTTCAACGAGCGCGGCCGCGCCAAGCTGCTGCTGGCGGTTGCCAAGGGCAAAAAGCTGCATGACAAGCGCGAAAGCGAAAAGAAGCGCGACTGGGGCAGGGAGAAAGCGCGCCTGATGCGGGCGCGGGGATAACGGCATTTATCGATAAGTTGAGACGCAAGATGAACCAGAAAAACCTGCTCGAAGTCGACTGGAGCCAGATTCCGGCGCCGCAGGATGATGGCGCCGCCAATCACCTCGTGGGCTCCAGGATTCCGCCGGTCAGCCTCGCGGCCACGGACGACACATCGGTCACCTTGTCGGCGCTGCCGGGGCGCAGCGTGGTGTTTGCCTATCCCCGGACCGGCGAACCCGGCAAGATATCGCTGGTCGACGATTGGGACATGATTCCGGGCGCACGCGGCTGCACGCCGCAAACCTGCTCGTTTCGTGACCTGTTCGCAGAGCTGAAGGCGGCCGGCGCGCAACATGTGTTCGGCCTGTCCACCCAGAGCAACGCCTACCAGCTTGAGATGGCCTCGCGCCTGCACTTGCCGTTTCCGGTCCTCTCCGATGAGAAGCTTGCGCTAGCGAAGGCCTTGAACCTGCCGACCATGGAGGTCGCCGGTCTCATCCTGATCAAGCGGCTTGCGCTGATCATCGATGACGGGCGCATCACGCACGTTTTCTATCCGGTTTTTCCGCCGGACCGGAATGCGGGCGACGTGCTGGAATGGCTGAAGGAAAACCGGCGCTAGGCGTTAGCTGAGATCAGCCCGCACTTTGGCAAACACGCTGCGAAACATATCGGGCGTCAGCACGCGCGTGTTCGTGTTGTAGCGCGAGCAATGATAGCTGTCATAAAGCCGGAACCGGCCGGTCTCGTGAACAGCGCCGTGCGCAAATGGCGCGGCCACGGCGCGAAGTCCCAATGCCTTCACGGTGGATTCGTGGGCGATGCGGCCGAGCGCGACGATGGCCTTCAGCTTTGGCATGCTCTCGATGGCCGCCAGAAGAAAAGGCCGGCAGCTGGTAATTTCCGCAGGCAGGGGCTTGTTCTGGGGCGGCACGCAATGGACGGCGTTTGCAATGCGGCAATCGACCAGTGTCATCCCGTCATCAGGCCGGGCCTGATAAACGCCTTTGGCAAAACCATATT
Source organism: uncultured Alphaproteobacteria bacterium (assembly GCA_963775545.1). Lineage (GTDB taxonomy): Bacteria > Pseudomonadota > Alphaproteobacteria > Rhizobiales > Xanthobacteraceae > Bradyrhizobium. Next base: position 50,638 of record CAVZJE010000017.1, on the reverse strand, counting down.
CGATCAAAGTGGCGTAGAGCAGGTCGCCGGCATAGTCACCGGTAAACGGGCGCCCGGTGCGATTGGCCCCCTGCAATCCCGGCGCAAGGCCGACAATCACAAGCCTTCCGTTTCGATCGCCGAAACCAGGAACCGGCGCGTTGAACCACTGCGGTTCGCGGGCGCGATTGGTTTCCCGGAAAGCGACGAGCCTTGGGCAGAAAGGACAGTCGCGGCCCGGTTCGGCAAGAAGCGGCGAGGTGGGTGCTGTCGACGTCCGGTCCGCGGATGCGCTTTTAATCGTCGAAATCGTCGCCATCGCCCCTCGACGCAAGCGTAGTCGCGCGTTGCAGGAACTGCGGAGCGTGATGGCGCGGCTCGCGGGGCGCCGGGCGTTCCGACGGATCGCGTCCGAGCTTGGATTGCAGCTCGACAAGGTCTGTAAAAACGTCGGCCTGGCGCCGCAATTCGTCAGCAATCATCGGCGGCTGGCTTGCAATTGTCGAGATCACGGTCACGCGCACGCCCCGGCGCTGCACGGCTTCCACCAGCGAGCGGAAGTCGCCGTCGCCCGAGAACAACACGATCTGATCGACGTGCTCGGCGAGCTCCATCGCATCGACCGCCAGTTCGATGTCCATATTGCCCTTCACCTTGCGCCGTCCGCTCGCATCGATGAATTCTTTCGTCGCCTTGGTGACGACCGTGTAGCCGTTGTAGTCGAGCCAATCGATCAGCGGGCGGATCGAGGAGTATTCCTGATCCTCGATGATGGCGGTGTAGTAGAAGGCGCGGACCAACGTTCCTCGACTCTGGAACTCCTTGAGAAGCCGCTTGTAGTCGATGTCGAAGCCTAGCGTCTTGGCGGTAGCGTAGAGATTGGCGCCGTCGATAAAGAGCGCGATTTTATTGGAAGCGGGTGACATTCAGAGTTCTCGCAGAGTTCTCGTAAGGGTGTTTCCGGTGTTGCGCGGCCGCAGTGCCCCGTACGTTTGTGACAGTGCTGCCGAAGCCCTGCCGCTGTCCAGACATCGCCGGGAAAATAGGTAGGTCGAGACAACCGGAAGTGGATTTTGACAACGCAATGAAGCGTTTTCTTGTCCGCGCCGATGTCGTGACAGCTCGAAACGCCGCGCTGCCAACCCCCCGACTTGGGGTTATCAGAGCAAATTACGTAGGCCAAATCACAAATTAGACTTGCGAAACGGCTCTAGCCTCTATAACTACCCCCTGATTAATCAACATATTCCCGTCCAGCGGAGCGACAATCGATGGCTCGCGTCACCGTAGAAGATTGCATTGATAAGGTCGATAACCGGTTCGACCTGGTTCTTTTGGCCGCGCATCGCGCCCGAATGATCTCTTCCGGGTCCCAGCTCACGGTCGACCGCGATAACGACAAGAACCCGGTTGTATCGCTGCGCGAAATCGCTGATTCCGCGATCTCGCCCGAGGATTTGCGCGAAGAACTGGTTCATTCCCTGCAGAAATTCGTTGAAGTCGACGAGCCGGAGCCGGACACGGTTCCGTTGATCGGGTCGGCCGGCGCCAGCGTTGATGCGGACGACACCGAAGTCGCCATCGAGCGGATGACCGAGGAAGAACTGCTGAAGGGTCTCGAGGGACTTGCGCCCCCGGAGGAGCAGCCCGAAGAAGACGAGTAAGCCATTACATTACGTCTCGGGGTTTAGCCCTAAATCCCTCGTTCAATTCGCCCAGGCCCGGACACCGCTCCGGGCCTTTGCTTTTGGTTTAACCACTTTATGGTTACCGCCCCGCAGCCATTGGCGAATCCATTGCAAGCTCTCTCCTATTTAAGCTGACGGGCGGCCGTTTCTCGCTAGACTGTCGGTTGTGTTTCTAGGGCGGGGCGCGCCTTCGATAGCGGAGGGTGACGCGCGGCCAGGGAACCCACTACATTACCCCGATCATATGGAAGCGGACCGTGCTTTGGGTCCGCTTGCGGAGGTGTTGACCCGATGGCGTATCGACGCCAGAGCCCGGAGCAGATGCAAGCCGCGAGTTCGATCTCGGTGGCGCCGACGTCGGCTGCGCCGGGCTCCTCTGCGGCAGCGCCGGGGCGGGAGGCCAAGCCCGCCAAGTCCCGCGCGCGCATGATGCGGCAATACGATCTGGTCGAGCGCGTCCGCTCCTACAATCCCGACACCAACGAAGATCTTCTGAACCGCGCCTACGTTTACGCGATGAAGGCGCATGGTTCGCAGACGCGTGCCTCGGGCGACCCCTATTTCTCCCATCCGCTGGAGGTCGCAGCGATCCTGACCGATCTCAAGCTCGACGATGCCACCATCGTCGCAGCGCTATTGCACGACACCATCGAGGATACGGAAGCGACCCGCGCCGAAATCGATTCCGTGTTCGGTCAGGAGATCGGGGCGCTGGTGGAGGGCCTCACCAAACTGAAGCGACTGGAGCTGGTGTCGCGGGAGGCCAAACAGGCGGAAAACCTGCGCAAGCTGCTGCTGGCTATTTCCGACGACGTGCGGGTGCTGTTGATCAAGCTCGCCGACCGCCTGCACAACATGCGAACGCTCGAATTTGTCCAGCCGGCCGCGCGCCAGCGCATCGCCGAGGAGACCCTCGACATCTACGCGCCACTTGCGGGTCGCATGGGCATGCAGGAGATGCGCGAGGAGCTTGAAGATCTGTCGTTCCGGACACTCGATCCCGACGCCTATTCGGTGGTCCGGCAGCGGCTCGATTCGCTGGCCGAATTAAACCGCAATCTGATCGGCGAGATCGAAAGCCGGCTGTCCAAGGATCTCCAGAAGAACGGCTTGAGGGCGCATGTCTACGGCCGCCGCAAGCAGCCGTTCTCGATCTGGACCAAGATGCAGCGCAAGTCGGTCGGCTTCGAACAGTTGTCCGACATTTTCGGCTTCCGCGTCGTGCTTAGGGACGTCGAATCCTGCTACCGCGCCCTTGGCGTCGTGCACACGACCTGGCCGGTGGTGCCGGGCCGCTTCAAGGACTACATCTCGACGCCGAAGCAGAACGACTATCGCTCGCTCCACACCACCGTGATCGGTCCCGGAAACCAGCGCGTCGAGCTGCAAATCCGCACCGAGGATATGGACCAGATCGCCGAGTTCGGTATCGCTGCCCACGCCTTCTACAAGGACGGCGTGGGATCGCCGACCGAACGCCTGAAACGCGAGTCCTCAGCCTTCGCCTGGCTCCGCCACACCATCGCGATTCTGTCGGAAAGCGCCAATCCGGAAGAGTTTCTCGAGCATACCAAGCTGGAGCTGTTCCACGACCAGGTGTTCTGCTTTACGCCCAAGGGCAAGCTGATTGCGTTGCCGCGGCAGGCCAATGTGATCGACTTCGCCTATGCCGTTCATACCGACGTCGGCAACAGCGCGGTCGGCTGCAAGATCAACGGCAAATTCTCGCCGTTGTCGTCGGAATTGCAGAATGGCGATGAAGTCGAGGTGCTGACATCGGACGCCCAATCCTCGCCGCCATCGGCCTGGGAATCGCTGGCCGTGACCGGCAAGGCGCGCGCGGCGATCCGAAGGGCGACGCGCACCGCGGTGCGGGACCAATATGCCGGGCTAGGCCGCCGTCTGGTCGAGCGGCTGTTTGCAAGGGCCAAGATCGAATATGCCGACGACAAGCTGAAAGGCGCTTTGCCGCGGCTGGCGCGGGCATCGATCGATGACGTGATGGCGGCTGTCGGACGCGGCGAAATGAAGGCCTCCAACGTCGCCCGCGCCATGTATCCCGACTACAAGGAGGAGAGGGTTGCGCGGTACGGCGCCAAGAAAGGCCTCGCCGACAAGCTGAAGCTGAAATCGCCGGCTACGGTAGGGCGAAGCCTCTCTGCAATACCGATCCGCGGCATTAATTCGGATTTGCCGGTCAAGTTCGCGCCCAATGGCGGCGCCGTGCCGGGCGACCGCATTATCGGGATCATCTCGCCGGGCGAGGGCATCACGATCTATCCGATCCAGTCGCCGGCGCTGAAGGACTTTGAGGAGCAGCCCGAGCGCTGGCTCGACGTGCGCTGGGACGTCGACGAGACGACGCCGCAACGTTTTCCGGCGCGAATCATGGTCGACAACGTCAACGAGCCCGGAAGCCTCGCCCAGGTCGCCACCGTCATCGCCGAGCACGACGGCAATATCGACAACATCAGCATGACGCGCCGCTCGCCCGATTTCACCGAGCTCACCATCGATCTTGAGGTCTATGACCTGAAGCATCTCAGCGCTATTATCGCCCAGTTGCGCGCCAAGGCCGTGGTGGCACGGGTGGAGCGCGTCAACGGGTGAGTGATGTGTCGTTGCCGGGCTTGACCCGGCAACCCATCCTTTTCAAAGAAGATGGATGCGCAGGGCGCGAGCCCGCGCATGACGATTGGGATCCTGGGGTTTGCGAGCCGGAACATGCCAAAAGCTTCGCCGCTACGTCTCGGAGTGAACGTCGATCACGTCGCGACCCTTCGTAACGCGCGCGGTGGCGCACGGCCCGATCCGGTGCGTGCAGCCCTGGCGGCGATCGAGGCCGGCGCTGATGGCATTACCGCGCATTTGCGCGAGGATCGCCGCCATATCCGCGACAATGATATGGCGCGGCTGAAGGCCGAAATCTCAAAGCCGCTGAATTTCGAGATGGCGGCGACCGAGGACATGCTGAGGATATCTCTTGCGACCAAGCCCCATGCGGTGTGCCTGGTACCGGAGCGGCGGGAAGAACTGACGACCGAAGGCGGTTTGGATGTGGTCGGGCAGCACAATGCGCTTGCGCCTTATGTCGCCCGCTTGAACGATGCCGGCATTCGGGTGTCGCTGTTCATCGCGGCCGCCCCGGCGCAGATCGAGATGGCCGCCAAATTGCGCGCGCCCGTGATCGAAATTCACACTGGCGCCTGGTGCGACGCGGTGGTCGACGGTCACCTCGACAAGGCGGAATTGGAATGGAAGCGCATCGTCGCGGGCGCGGCGCTGGCCCGCTCAGCCGGCCTCGAAGTACATGCCGGCCACGGCCTCGATTATGCCACCGCGGAAAAGATCGCCTCCTTGGGCGAAATAGCCGAACTCAATATCGGCTACTTCATGATGGGTGAGGCGCTGTTTGTCGGCCTGGGGGAGACGGTTCGCACGATGCGTGCTGCGATGGAGCGCGGCCGGAAAGCGGGCGGATAAAGCATGATCATCGGTATTGGCTCTGACTTGATCGACATTCGCCGGGTTGCCAGGGTGATCGAGCGCCATGGCGATCGTTTTCTCGACCGGATATTCACCGACGCCGAACGCGCCAAGGCCGACCGCCGGGCCAAGAACCCGAACATGGTCGTGGCAACCTACGCCAAGCGATTCGCCGCCAAGGAAGCCTGTTCCAAGGCGCTCGGGACCGGTATCCGGCAGGGGGTCTGGTGGCGCGACATGGGGGTCGTCAATCTGCCGGGTGGCCGGCCGACCATGCGGCTCACGGGCGGTGCGCTCCTTAGGCTCCAGGCGCTGACGCCGGTGGGTTTTGAGGCCAAAATCGACCTCAGCATTACCGACGATTGGCCGCTCGCGCAGGCTTTCGTCATCATTTCGGCCGATGACGCGCGCAATGCCTGAAGCGGAACGATCGCCACAGTAACAAAACTAAAGTATGATATTTTTCAATGGCTTATGAAATTTTGATAACGCTCTTGATTGCGCCACTCACAACAACCGTCTAAAAAGCCGCAGGGAAAATCACGCGCGGATCGAGTCCCGCAACTCGCCCCGTCACATCAGAACCAGGTCCTTGACGCGAAGCGAATGGCTGGTCGCGTGAGGATCGTTTTTCTGCCGCGCTCCCCGCGGCGGGCAATAAGAAGCAGGAAGTTAAGGAAGCAATGAGCGTGACATCCAGCACCAAATCGGAAGGCGGCCTCGGCGAAACCATCCGCGTCGTCATTCATGCCCTCTTGATCGCGCTCGTCATCCGCACCTTCCTGTTTCAGCCGTTCAATATCCCGTCGGGATCGATGAAGGCGACGCTTCTCGTTGGCGATTATCTCTTCGTTTCGAAATATTCCTATGGTTACAGCCGCTATTCGTTTCCATTCTCGCCGCCGCTGTTTTCGGGCCGCATCTTCGGCTCCGATCCTACGCGCGGCGACGTCGTCGTGTTCCGTCCGCCCAACGAACCTTCGGTCGATTTCATCAAGCGCGTGATCGGGTTGCCCGGCGATCACATCCAGATGAAAGAAGGTCTGCTCTATATCAACGACACTCCGATCAAGCGCGAGCGGTTGAGCGATTTCATCGGCGAAGATCCCTGTGGCCGGTCGGAAGCGACCGCGCGGGTGAAACGCTGGAAGGAAACCTTGCCGAACGGCGTCAGTTACGAATCGCTCGATTGCGTCGATAGCTCGGGCTTTCCCGACAACACCAATGTCTACGAGGTACCGCCGGGCGATTTCTTCATGATGGGCGACAACCGCGATAACTCCAGCGACAGCCGCGTGTTTGGCTATGTGCCACTCGAGAATCTGGTTGGTCGGGCCCAGATGATCTTTTTCTCGATCGCAGAGGGTCAAAACGCCTGGATGGTTTGGCGCTGGCCATGGTCGGTTCGCTGGAATCGCATATTCAAACTTGTGCGATGAACGACGACGCATCCGACATCATCACCCCGGCATCCGGCGAAGCGAGCCAGCAGGTTGAAGCCGGCCGCGAGGCTGCGGCAAAAAAGAAGAAACGGCCGAGAGCAAAATCAGGCTCCAAGGCGGCTACCGCTGCGCTTGAGGCGCGGATCGGGCATAAATTCGCAGATAGCGCGTTGCTTGCGACTGCGCTTACTCACGTCTCCGCGCTAAAATCTTCGCGCAAGCGCGGCGACAGCTACCAGCGGCTGGAATTCCTCGGCGATCATGTGCTCGGATTGATCGTCTCGGACATGCTTTATCGCGCATTTCCGAATGCCGACGAGGGCGAATTGTCCAAGCGGCTGGCCGATCTCGTACGCAAGGAGAGCTGTGCCGACGTGGCCAAGTCGCTTGGGCTCGTCGATGACATCAAGTTGGGAGCGGTCGGCGCGGGAGCGGGCGCGCGGTTGCGTAAGTCCGTGCTCGGCGATATCTGCGAGGCGGTGATCGGCGCGGTGTTTCTCGACGGCGGCTACAAGGCTGCGGCCGAGTTCGTCGAGCGCAACTGGACCGAGCGGATGCACAAGCTGCGGCGGCCGCTGCGCGATCCCAAGACGACATTGCAGGAATGGGCGCAAGGAAAGGGCCTGCCGACGCCGGTTTATCGCGAGGTCGAACGCACCGGGCCGCATCACGATCCGCAGTTTCGGATTGCGGTCGAATTGCCGGGGCTTGCCTCAGCCGAAGGCATTGGCGGCAGCAAGCGCGCCGCCGAGAAAGCGGCGGCCTCCGCGATGATCGCGCGCGAGGGCGTTGGCGGCGGCAGCAATGATTGACCAATTGCCGGGTGAGCCCGTGTCCTCCGCTACTCATTGCGGCTTTGTCGCGCTGATCGGCGCGCCGAACGTCGGCAAATCGACGCTGGTCAACGCGCTGGTCGGCTCCAAGGTCACGATCGTCTCACGCAAGGTGCAGACAACGCGGGCGCTGATCCGCGGCATTGTGGTCGAGAACAACGCGCAAATCATTCTGGTCGATACCCCCGGCATCTTCGCTCCAAAGCGGCGGCTGGACCGGGCGATGGTCTCGACCGCCTGGAGCGGTGCGCATGATGCCGATCTTGTTTGCGTACTGCTCGATGCCCGCGAAGGGCTCGATGAGGAGGCGGAGGCGATCTTCGCCAAACTGGCGAACGTGGCGCACGACAAGATTTTGGTCATCAACAAGATCGATCTGCTGCTGCGCGAAAAACTGCTCGCGCTCGCCAAGGCCGCCAATGATCGCATTGCGTTCAAGCAAACGTTCATGATCTCGGCGTTGTCGGGCAACGGCGTTGACGATTTGCGCCGCACGCTCGCCGCGATGGTCCCGCCTGGGCCGTTTCATTATCCCGAGGACCAGATGTCGGACGCGCCGATCCGGCAACTGGCTGCCGAAATCACGCGGGAAAAAATCTTCCAGAAGCTGCATCAGGAACTGCCGTACCGCTCCACGGTCGAAACCGACAGCTGGACCGAACGCAAAGACAAATCCGTCCGCATCGAGCAGACGATCTTTGTCGAGCGCGAGAGCCAGCGCAAAATCGTGCTCGGCAAGGGAGGCGCCACTATCAAGTCGATCGGAGCGGACGCGCGAAAGGAAATCGCCGAGATCATCGAGCAGCCCGTGCATCTGTTCTTGTTCGTGAAGGTGCGCGAGAACTGGGGCGAAGATCCCGACCGTTATCGCGAGATGGGGCTGGATTTTCCCACCGAATGATCCTGAAATGACCGGAAAGAGATTATTGGCGCCATCGATGAAAGTTCCAAACAACGTACTCTGGTTTGAAGTGCTGCTTTACCTGTCGCTGACGCTCGACGCGCTGTCGGTCGCCTTCCAGGATCGCGCGGCGGGCGGCGATCTTCTCGGGCCGATGATCATGGAAGCCGGCCTGATTCTTCTTTTGACCTATTTCGTCTACCTCGCCGCCCAGAAGCGCAAGAACTGGCCGAGGTGGGTGCTGATTGCGCTGCTGGTGCTTTCGGTGCTTTCCATGCTGCCGCTGCTGGCGGAAAACGGCATGGAACTCGATAGCGGCATCGAGATCGTGTCCTGCATCCTGACGACGGTCGGCCTCTATTTCTCCTATACCGGCGACGCCAAGGGGTGGTTCAACGCTTAGTTCTCGCTGTCATTCCGGGATGGTCCGCAGGACCAGACCCGGAATCTCGAGATTCTCTGATGTGCAATTGCACATCGTAGTTCGCTCGCCGTGCTCGCGCCCCGGAATGACAAATGGAAGCGCGGCTGCGCCGTCCACAGAATCCGGTAAACTTGCTGCATGGAATGGACCGACGAAGGCATCGTGCTGGGGGTGCGGCGGCATGGCGAATCTTCCGCCATCGTCGAGCTCCTGACGCGCAGCCATGGCCGGCACCTCGGTCTGGTGCGCGGCGGCGCAGGAAAACGGATGCGGCCCTTGCTGCAACCGGGCAACAGTGTCTCGGCGGTGTGGCGGGCGCGGCTTGACGAGCACCTCGGATATTACCTGATCGAGGGCACGCGGCTGCGGGCAGCGAACCTGTTTGCCTCCTCGCACGCGGTCTACGGCGTAACCCATTTGGCGTCTTTGGCGCGGCTGTTGCCCGAGCGTGACCCGCACGAAGATATCTACGAGATGCTTGACCATACGCTCGATCACTTCGACGATGTCGGAGGCGCGGCCGCGTATCTGATCAGGTTTGAGCTCGCGATGCTCGCCGAACTCGGCTTCGGGCTTGATCTGGAGGTTTGCGCGGCGACGGGTGCCACTACCGAGCTCATCTACGTGTCGCCGAAATCAGGCGGCGCGGTGTCGCGCAGCGCCGGCGCGCCGTTCCACGATCGGCTGTTGCGGCTGCCGGCTTTTTTGCGCCAAAGCGAGGACGGCACTTCGGGCTGGACGGAAGACGATTTGCGCGACGGCTTTGCATTGACCGGGCTTTTTCTGCTGCGCCATGTGCTGGAACCGCGGGGGCAGACCCATTCCGACGCCCGCGACGGCTTTATCAATGCCGTGATGCGGCCTCGCACGCGCGCTTCATCGGCCTGAGTCAGGCCTATTTCCCGGTTGGAAAGAAATTCGACACGAGGTCGCTGTTCGGCACGCCGGGACAGGATTTCGGCCCGCGATGCAGGATGTCCGGGATCGGGTCGAATGGATTGGGGTAATGGACAACAAGGTGGACATCGCCCTGCGGATGTTTCCGGTCGAAATCCGTCAAGGAGCTTGATCGTTTGGGGCCGGCGAGCGAGCCGATCAGCCAACCGGTGCGTCCGAATGGATAAAACAATGCTAACCGATTGACGTTGATCTGATAGCCGAACGAAATCCAACCGCCGCGCTCGGAGACATACGCAAATGGATCGGTCGAGGAGGGTTGGATGTAGAGAAAGTCGGCCCCGATTCCGCGTAGGATGGCATGCATGGTGGCGATTTTTTCATATGGCGAGCTAGCGTCATTGATCATGGTCAGAAATTGCGCGTTAAGTAGCTGTTGTAGGGTGCCCTCCGTCCAAATGAGGAACGGCCAATTCCGCCACTGATACTTCTCGGCCTCCGCGAGCAGTTCGCGGTACCGTTGGTTGGAGACTGGACCGAACGCGCACTCGTCCTGGTCGGGATGCGTGTCCAGCAGCGAGACCGTGTGAAGGATCAGCGCCACAAAGGCCATGAAACAAAGGATTTTGACGCGGTGCGACATCCGGGCTCGCTGGGTTGGGTCCGATGCAGCGTAGCGGAAACGGCGGTTTCGCTAACGCTCACGTTGGTCAACAAATCTGCCGTAAGATCAGGGCTAGAACTGATTCGGCGATAATCCTATTTCCCTTGCCCGACCACCCTCACGGATTAACGCCTCCCCATGGGAAAACGAACACCTCCGCCGGAACCGGCCGAAATTCACGAAATCATGCTGCGCGATGCGCTTGAAGAGCGTTATCTCGCTTATGCGCTCTCGACCATCACGGGCCGAGCGCTGCCGGATGCCCGCGACGGCTTGAAGCCGGTTCATCGGCGCATCCTCTACGGCATGCGGTCGCTCAGTCTTAATCCCGGTTCAGTCCCGAAGAAGTCGGCAAAATCGTCGGCGAAGTGATGGGCTCGTACCATCCGCATGGCGATCAGGCGATCTATGACGCCATGGTGCGCCTGGCTCAGGATTTTGCCTCGCGCTATCCGCTGGTCGATGGCCAAGGCAATTTCGGCAATATCGACGGCGATAACCCGGCCGCGATGCGCTACACCGAGGCGCGGCTCACGGACGTCGCCCGTCTCCTGCTCGACGGCATCGACGAAGATGCGGTCGAGTTCAAGCCGACTTACGACAATAGCGGCAAGGAGCCGGTCAGTTCTTGCCCGGCGGCTTCCCGAATCTGCTCGCCAACGGCTCACAGGGCATTGCGGTCGGCATGGCGACCTCGATCCCGCCGCACAACGCCGCCGAGCTGTGCGACGCCGCGCTGCATCTGATCGAAAAGCCGGATGCGAAATCGAAGTCGCTGTTGAAATGGGTCAAGGGTCCGGATTTCCCGACCGGCGGCATCGTCGTCGATTCCAAGGAAAGCATCGCGGAAGCCTATGTCACCGGGCGCGGCTCGTTCCGCGTCCGCTCCAAGTGGCAGCAGGAAGAGGGCGCGCGCGGCACCTGGGTGATCGTGATCACCGAAATTCCTTGGCTGGTGCAGAAGTCGCGCCTGGTCGAGAAGATCGCAGAACTCCTCAACGAAAAGAAGCTGCCGCTGGTCGGCGATGTCCGCGACGAATCCGCCGAAGACGTCCGTCTTGTGATCGAACCGAAGTCGCGCGCGGTCGATCCGGAACTGTTGATGGAATCCTTGTTCAGGCTCACTGAGCTGGAGAGCCGGATTCCGCTCAATCTCAATGTTCTGATGAAAGGACGCATTCCCAAGGTCGTCGGCCTCGCCGAGTGCCTGAGGGAGTGGCTCGACCATCTGCGCGATGTGCTGATCCGCCGTTCCAACTACCGCAAGGGTGAGATCGAGCACCGGCTGGAGATCCTTGGCGGTTACCTGATCGCCTATCTCAACATCGACAAGGTGATCAAGATCATCCGCACGGAGGATGAGCCGAAGCCGGTGCTGATCAAGGCGTTCAAGCTCACGGAAGTCCAGGCCGACGCCATCCTCAACATGCGCCTGCGAAACTTGCGCAAGCTCGAGGAAATGGAAATCCGTAGCGAGGACAAGGACCTTCGCGCCGAATTGAAAGGCATCAAGGGGTTGCTCGGCTCAGAGGCCGAGCAATGGACGAAGATCGGCGAGCAGGTACGCAAGGTCCGCGACATGTTCGGACCGAAGACGCCGCTCGGCAAACGCCGCACGCAATTTGCCGACGCGCCCGAGCACGATCTGGCAGCGATCGAAGAAGCCTTCGTCGAGCGCGAGCCGGTAACGGTTGTAATTTCCGAGAAGGGCTGGGTGCGGACGCTGAAAGGTCATGTCGCCGATCTCTCGGGGCTGACCTTCAAGACCGACGACAAGCCGGACCAGGCTTTCTTTGCCGAGACGACATCAAAGTTGCTTCTGTTCGGCACCAACGGCAAATTCTATTCGCTCGACGTCGCAAAACTTCCGGGTGGACGCGGTCACGGCGAGCCAATCCGGATGTTTATCGATCTCGATCAGGATGCTGCGATCGTGTCGACGTTCGTCAACAAGGGCGGTCGCAAATTCCTGATCGCAAGCGGGGAAGGGCAGGGCTTCATTGTCAACGAGGATGATTGCGTCGGCAACACCCGCAAGGGCAAGCAGGTCCTCAATGTCGAGATGCCGAACGAAGCGCGCGCGATCACGACCGTCGCCGGCGATATGGTTGCGGTAATCGGCACCAACCACAAGATGGTGATCTTCCCGATCGATCAGGTGCCGGAGATGGCGCGGGGCCGCGGCGTGCGCCTGCAGAAGTACGCCAGCGCCACGCTGTCGGACGTCGCCGTGTTCGATGCCAAGGCGGGGCTGTCCTGGAAGGACTCTGTCCGGCCGCGAGCAGAGCCTGACCTTCAAGGAACTGTCCGACTGGCGAGGCAACCGGGCCGATGCGGGCCGCCTCGCGCATGGTCTGCCGAAGTCGAACAAGTTCCTTCGCGGCGTGGAATAGAGGCCTATCGGCTCAAAGATCATTCCACCGCGAGCTTGCCGGAGGGGCCCAGCACTCGCGGTGGAATCGGGACGTTCAAACAGACGTCCGTCCGGGGTCGACTTTATATCCCCTTGAGATACTCGATCAGGTCCTTCTTGTTCTCACTGCTGAGGTTCAACTTGAACTGGGTGTCGTAGTGATTGACGACATCGAGCAGGGTGGCGAACCGTCCGTCGTGGAAGAAGCCGCCCTTCTGATGCGCCCACAGCCCCGCAAGGGGGGCCGTGCGATACATGTGGGTCGGCGATCGGTCGGCCTGGAACGAGTCGATGCCGATCTCGTTCGGCGTATGCATGTTGTGTCCCGGCTCGGTGTAAAGCGGCGGGACGTGACAGGTCGCACACTGGCCCGCACCGTTGAATACCGTCTTGCCGCGTTCGAACGCAACCTTGTCATACGACCCGGCAGGCGCTTTGGGGGCCGGCAACGAGAGCTGATAGAAATGCAGCGCGGCAAGTTTGGGCGTCACCCGGTCCGGTTTACCCCGCGTGTTCCACTCACCGCTCTTCGCGGAGACGGGATACTGATCCTTGTCGCCGAAGCGGGCGTCGAAATACGTTCCCGAGCCGTGCATCTCGGTCACCCCGACATAGGCGTTCCAGTAAGTAACCGATCCGGAGCCGGTCGAGGTGGCGAGATCCACGCCGGCCAGGCCGAACGCCGGCGGAATCAACGTTCCGGCCTGCTTGCCATCGGGGCCGAAGGCCTTTCCGTCCTTGTTGAGGAATGCGTCGAATTGGCCCGGCCCCCAGCTCGCGAGAACCTTTTTCACAGTTGCGACATCGACGCCGAGCAGGTTCGGTGAATGGCTTCAGGTTCGGCGCCAGCGACACGATCGCCCCGACATTGAGGTCGCGGTTGGGCCAACCGTCGAGTCGCTTGCCGATACCCGGTGCGAACGAATTGTCGACCGTGGAATGACAGAATGCGCATTGGATGCCCATCGACTTGACGCTGCCATCGGGATTGGCGAACGCCGTGACGCCGACCACGGCGTTCAGTTTCAGTAGCGCGATGGTCGCCGCCGGATCGTCGAGATTGACCTTGCCCGCCGCGATCTGTTTTTTCAGCGACGCTGGCAACGCGTCCGAATCGACTTTCAATCCGACCGAGAGCGCGGTTTTCGGTGAAACGCCGGGTCCGATACCGCCATTCTTTTCGCCGGCAATGGCTTTGTGCAACTGAAGCGCGTCGCCCCAGAAAGCCTCGCTCCCGAATGTGTCGAAACGGAATGTCTTCTTGCCCTCGTCGAGCATTGTTCGCGCGTGCAGCGCGGCCACGGCGTCAAAATCGCCATCGCTCTCGTGGCGGGGAGCGGCGGAAGCCATCAATGCCCAGGCCAACCCCATCGCCCCGATTGATCCAATGATAAACGTTCTCTGTTTCATGAGACCCCGCGGTTAAAGCTGGAATGAATTTTCGATGATTACCCTGCCGGTTCAAAAAAATCGAAAAGCAGATCTGAAGAATGACCAATCGAAAGGTAAGTGATCCAAACCGGCAGGTCAGTTACTTTGGTAACACTTGCATACTTGCAACAGGGTCAATCGAAAGTGAGGCTCTCAAGCTTCCTCAGGTCGATCATGAGATGGCCACGCGCCGTATATTGCACCATCCCTTGCCGACGCAGAAAATTGAGAGCCGTCGAGATTCGCTCGCGGCGGGCAACCACCATCTGGGCGATTTCTTCTTGCGTCAGATATGTCGGGATCTCAATCAGAGAGCTGGATTGTTGGCCGACTTTGCCCGCGAGATTTACCAAAATCTTTGCCAGGCGCTGAACGATGCTATCCGATGCCAATGTATTGATCTGGGCGTAAGCCTCTTTTAGCGCACGGCAGAAAACATCGATCATCCCGCTCATCAAATCGGGCTCTGTCATCAGGATATCGCTGATTTCCTGAAACGACACCGAAATGGCGTCTGTGCGCTGCAATGCGACGGCTCGATCGGGACGTTCCAGCTCCGACGCACAAAGCTCTCCGACAACGTCGCCTTGCTTGCGAACGTCATAAATCACCTCCTGGCCGCTTGAGGTGATCGCGCCCACTTTTACAAACCCATTTTGGAGAAAAAACATGTCCGGCTTCTGTCGCCAACGTCATAAATAACGTCGTTCTTGTTGAAGGTTATTGCTTTTCGCCCCGGAAGAAGAACGTCACAAAATTGTCCACGAAAGACCGACATAAGCGCGGCGGAGACGGCTGCCTGGCGTGCAGCCAGATCGTCATCCTCCGAAAGCAGATCGCCTTGCCGGCTATCGCCAGATTCCGAAAGCACTGAAGCGGTGTGTCTACTACCATGATGACACGCTTCCATCGCGTCACTGTTGTACCTATTCATCGGACCGATGTGCTCGGCCCGCTGAAGCGATAATGCCTGCTCAGCGCGTCGCGTTCTGCTCCATTTCGAGTTCGGCCTGAAGGCTTGCAAGGTCGCGATAGATCGAGGCGACCGCAAGCACGCGGCCCTTGCTCTTGTATTTCAAGAGGCAGTCGCGGCCTGCGATATCGCCATCGATGGCAATCTCATCCCACTTCTCGGCATGACCGACATAGTTGATCGGCACGTCGTAGTGCTGGCTCCAGAAAAACGGCACGGCGTCGAAGATCTCGCGCTGTCCGAGCATGTTGCGCGCGGCGGTCTGGCCCTGGCGTTGCGCCACCACCCAATGCTCGACACGGATGTTGTCCTGTGAATGCGGATCGGGCCAGCGCGCGATATCGCCCACCGCGTAAATTCCGGTGGCGCTGGTTTCGAGGAACTCATTCACCGCAACGCCGCGGTCGATCTTGAGGCCGGCCTGTTCCGCCAAGGCGAGGCGGGGTCGTACGCCGACGCCGACGACCACGACGTCGGCCTCGAGCACGCCGCCGTTCTTGAGCGTTGCGCGCTTGCCCTCGATCGCAGCGACGGTATCGCCCAAGATGAAAGATGACGCCATGCTCCTCGTGCAAGGCGCGAACGAAGTCGCCCATCTCGGGTCCGAGCACGCGTTCCATCGGTCGCTGTTCCGGCGCAACCACATGCACCTCGATGTCACGTGCGCGTAGCGCTGCCGCCGCCTCAAGTCCGATAAAGCTCGCCCCGATCACGATCGCGCGGCGCGCGCCCTTGATGGATGCAATGATCGCCCGGCTATCAGCCAGCGTACGCAAGACATGGACATGCGGCTGGTCGGCCCCCGGAATCGGAAGCCGAACCGGCTCGGCACCCGTCGCCAGCAGCAAACGGTCATAGGGAATGGCGCCGCCGTCGGCGATGATGACATCGCGCGCCTTGGTGTCGATCGACGTGGCGTTGCTTTTAAGCCGCAAATCGATGCCGGCCTCGGCGTAAAAACTGTCGGGACGCAGCGGCAACCAATCCTCCGGCGCGCTGCCGGCGAGATAGTCCTTTGACAGGTTAGGCCGGTCTACGGGCGGCGCGGCGTCGCTGCTGAGCATCACGATGCTGCCGCGGAAATCCTGCCGCCGCAGCATGTCCGCCGCTGCAAGGCCTGCCGCGCCGCCGCCGACGATCACGATCTTGCCGGGTGCATCGACAGGTCCCTTGCCGCGGGGCTTCGGCTGTTCACGCTTTCGCCGGACGAAGATCCGGTCGCCTTCGTGCTCGACCTGCCAGACCGAGAGCGCATTCAACGCAGGCGCCCGCGTTGCTTCTCCGGTGCGTAAATCGAAACAGGCATGATGCCAGGGGCAGCGGATGCTGTTGCCGACCACGAGCCCGTCTGCGAGTGGCCCGTGATAGTGGCTGCAATGAGCATCGATCGCGAAAATCTCGGACCCGGAGCGCACCAGCAGGACGTCCTGATCGCCGACATGTCCGAGCAGGGTCGCGCCATTGAAGTCAGCGGATGCAACGCCTTTTGTGAGGTCTGGTCCCGCAGGCGGGGTTTGCTCTTCAGCCATGTCTGTTCCCTCCGTCGCAACGATCCATCAGCCACAGACTACATCAAGTCGCCATGCCAAGAAATTCCTGGCGCGTGAGCGCATTGTCGCGGAAGCAGCCCAGCATGCGGCTGGTGACAAGGTCGGTGCCGGGCTTGTGGACGCCGCGGGTGGTCATGCAATGATGCGTCGCCTTGATGATCACGCCGACGCCCTGGGGCTTGAGGACATCGTTGATGGTGTTGGCGATTTGCGCCGTCATCTTTTCCTGGATCTGGAGCCGCTTGGCGTAGACGTCGACGACCCGGGCGAGCTTGGAGATGCCGACCACGCGGCCGTTTGGAATATAAGCCACCCAGGCCCGGCCGATGATCGGCGCCATGTGGTGCTCGCAATGGCTCTCGAAGCCGATATCGCGCAGGACGATCATCTCGTCGTAGCCTTCGATCTCCTCAAAAGTCTTTTCCAGAATTTCGACCGGGTTTTGATTGTAGCCGGAGAAGAACTCCTCGAACGAGCGCGTGACGCGAGCCGGAGTTTCGATCAGGCCGTCACGCCCGGGATCCTCGCCCGCCCATCGGATAATGGTCCGGACCGCAGCCTCGACTTCGGATCGGCTGGGCTTTTGGCCTTCGGTTTGCGGCGCGCCGGCGTGACGCAGCGCATGTAAATGTGGGCTCACGGGCATGCTCCTCGTTACGGGCGTATAGGCGACGCTGATCGTGTCACCTCATTCCATTTGATGGCGGTCGAGCGAAAAGGTTCCCGGGTTGACCCAAAGCTGCCAGAGCACGCCGGGCGGCTGTTTTGGCCCTGGTCTCACCGCGTTGTGAGCGGCTTCACGCCCATTGTTTGCGCTGCGCCTGTCACGGTAGAGTGGTATGCCGGGCTTGGAAGCCAAGCCTTGAAACAGAAAAATCGGGGAGAAGCAGCGTGAATTGAGCAGCTGGTTTTGTGGCCGCGATGTTATGCGTGGTGAGCGCCGATCTCACTTTGGCCCAACCCGCCCAGGCGGGCGTCGAAAAACTCTATATCCTTAATTGCGGCGAGGGCGTTGCCGGCGATATTTCGCGATGGTCTCCCGGCGTCAACGAAGGCAAGTCGATGGACTTCGTCGACAACTGCTACCTGATCAAGCACAGCCAGGGCTGGTTCCTGTGGGACACCGGAATCCCCGATGCGGTCGCGGATATGCCCAATGGCCTTGCGCCCGCCGACCCGAGGTCCGTGACCTGGCACCGCCCGAAGAAACTGGCGGCTCAGCTCGAGCAGCTCGGCGTCAAGCCGTCCGACATCAAGGCGATGGCGATCTCGCATACCCATCCGGATCATATCGGCAATGTCGAGATGTTCCCGAACGCGATGCTCTATGTGCAGAAGGCGGAATATGATTGGCCGGGCGCCAACAACGCGCCGCGCTTCAAGCCGGAACATCCCGTCACCAAGCTCGAAGGCGACCGCGACATTTTCGGCGACGGCAGCATTGTCGTTCTGTCAACGCCCGGCCATACGCCGGGACACCAGTCGCTGCTTGTGAAGCTGCCGAAGACCGGCGAGGTGATCCTTTCCGGCGACGCGGTTCACTTCAAGAGCAACTGGGAAAATCGCGGCGTGCCGTCCAATAATTTCAGCAAGGAACAGACGCTGGCGTCGATGCAGAAGATTGCGGACAGGCTGACGAAGGACAAGGCGACG
This sequence comes from uncultured Alphaproteobacteria bacterium, assembly GCA_963775545.1. Classification (GTDB taxonomy): domain Bacteria; phylum Pseudomonadota; class Alphaproteobacteria; order Rhizobiales; family Xanthobacteraceae; genus Bradyrhizobium. The sequence goes on along the minus strand of CAVZJE010000017.1, from coordinate 32,304 downwards.
CTCTGGATCAATCACGACAAGGCCCAGCGCGATACGCTGAAGATGTCGCCGGAGTTTTATGAGTGAGGTAATTTCACCTCTCGACAAGCCGCGCCGTCGGAGGCGCTATATTGCGGCAGCGTTCGTTGCTGCATCGGTGATGATCGCCACCGTTCCTGCGCGGGCTGAACCTGAATGGGAAATCGCTTTTTATGATGACGTCCGAATCGAAGTGATCGCGGAGGGCCGTGGGCCGCTGATTGTCTTGTTGCCCTCGCGCGGCCGCGGTGCGGAGGATTTTGACGGCGTCGCAGGCGAGCTGGTCAAAGCCGGTTTTCGCGTGTTGAGGCCGCAGCCGCGCGGGGCTGCACTAAGCCTCGGGCCGATGCAAAATCTCACGCTTCACGATTTGGCCCGCGATGTCGCCGCTGTCATCCGCAACGCGGGCGGCGGCGGTCCCGCCATTATCGTGGGACATGCGTTTGGCAGCTGGGTCGCGCGCATGACGGCCATCGACCATCCAGACCTTGTGCGCGGCGTGGTGATGGCCGCCGCCGCAGCCAAGACCTATCCGGCTGGGTTTAACGGCGCGAAGGAATTGTCGGAAGCGGTGCGAAAATCGGGCGATTTCGCGCTGCCGGATAGCGAGCGGCTGGGATATCTGCGGTTGGCTTTCTTCGCCCCGAATAACGACGCGAAGATTTGGCTTCAGGGTTGGCATCCGGCCGCCGACGAAGTGCAATTGGCCGCCGGCCGCGCCACCAAACAGTCCGAATGGTGGTCGGGCGGCACGGTGCCGTTACTTGATCTTCAGGGTGCGCTGGATCCGTTCAAGCCTCGCGCCATGTCAAACGAAATGCGCGAGGAATTCGGCGAGCGCGTTTCGGTCGTGGTGATACCAAACGCCAGCCATGCCTTGCTGCCGGAGCAGCCGGGTGCGGTCACCGATGCGATCGTTGCCTGGATCGGCAAGCTGCCGCGATAAAAGCCTCACGCGTTCGTAACTTCAGCCGTCGGCTGTCCTGAATTGGGCCGTAGCAGACAAAGTGCCACCAACGCCGAGAGGCTGAGCGCGGAGGAGACGATCAGCACCTTGATTCCGATCAGGTCGATCAACAAACCGAATGCCAGCGGCGCCATTGCCTGCGCCATGCGCGCCGGCGCGCCGATCAGGCCGAGGCGATAGCCGTAATCCTTGGGACCGAAGATCGCCAAGGGAAGGGTGCCGCGCGCAATCGTCAGGATGCCGTTGCCGAGGCCGAAGAAGATCGCGAATGCTCCTGATGCCGAGCCTCCGACAACCGCAAAGATCGCAGCGCCGATCGGGTGGGTGAGGCAGGCAAGGCGCGTCGAGAGCAGCGGATGGTAGCGGCTCAGAAAGCTTGCTTCGAGGATGCGCGCAAACACCTGTGCGGGGCCAAATAACGCGCCGGCCGCTACCGCCTGCACGACCGTCGCGCCGCCGGTCTCCAGGATGCGGGGCATATGCGCCGCCATCGCGCCGGTCACGGTCCACCCCGCAGCAAAAGCGAAGGCCAGCAGGATCATGGTGCGATCGATCGGGATGTGAGGCTTGACCGCGTTGACGGCGACGGTCTTTGCGCCGGCAACCGATGGCAGCATGAAGAAATTGATCGGCAGGCCGATCAGGATATGCGCCGCCGCCCACGCAAAGCAGGTGTTGCGCCAGCCGATATGGTCGAGCCCGAGCGCGGTCAGCGGCCATCCGACGGTGGAGGCAAAACCGGCCATCAGCGTGATGCCAGTGATCGGGCCGCGCGCGGCGGTGCCATAGATGCGCCCAAGCGCAGCGAAGGCTGCATCGTAAAGGCCATATCCCATGCCGATGCCGAGCAGGATCCACGCCGCGATCAGCAAGGGAATCGAGCTGGTGATGCCGAGCAACACCAGCCCCGCCGCGATCGTAAGGTTGGAAGTGCACAGCACCGGCCGCCCGCCAAACAGGTCGATCTGGCGGCCGATGCGGGGGCCGAGCACCGCCGAGATCACCAGCGCAGCCGAGAACGCGGCAAAAATCCAGTTGGCGGACATGCCGAGATCGTGCCCGATCGGATCGGCGAGGATCGCTGGCAGATAATAGCTCGACGCCCACGCCAGCGTCTGCGTGGTGCCGAGCGCCAGAATGATCGGAAGTTGGCGACGTCATACCTCAGGCGCCATGTTGTGTCGGCCTCACTTGCATCCGCATCCTGTCTTGCCTTCCTGTTTGGCATTTGCGTCGCTCACGCAACAGGCGTCAACATCCGATGGCTCAGGGCCACCACAGCATTTATTCGTATCGAGTCCGGTTGATCGATTGCAGACCCCCGTTTCCGGCAGCTCGAGCTCCACCCGTTCGGCGGCCTCCCGATCACCGGCGATATCGGCCGCAATCGAGCGGACTTGCTCGTATCCCGTGATCATCAAGAAAGTGGGGGCGCGTCCGTAGGATTTTATGCCCGCGAAATAGAATCCAGGCTCGGCTTGCGCCAATTCCCGCGCTCCATGTGGCCGCACCGTGCCGCAGCTATGTTCGTTCGGATCGATCAATGGCGCGAGCGCCACCGGGCATTCGATGGACGGATCGAGCTGAATGCGAAGCTCGCTTACAAAATCCAGCTTCGGCCGGAAACCGGTTGCCACAACAAGTTCGTCCACGACCACATGACGACCGCAACAGGCGCCGCCTGTACCGACCGTCAGGCGCGAACCAGTAGCGGTGAGATGCGAAACTCGAAATTCAGTTTCCACTCTCACCTGACCGGAGGCAACCAAGGCGGCGAATGCCGCGCCAAGTTCGCCTCGGGCGACGAGCTTGTCGTTCGCACCGCCGCCGAAAGCCTTTGCCGGATCGCTGCCGCGCAACAACCATATTGGCGTAGTCTCTGGCGCTTGCGCTGCAAGGTGCGCGAGATCGGTGAGGGTGCCTATCGCCGAATGTCCCGCGCCCAGCACAGCAACGGTCTTGCCCGCGTAGCGTGCGCGATCCTTTCCCAGCACATCGGGCATCCCGTAAGCGATCTTGGCAGCAGCTTGCGTCTCGCCGATGGCGGGGAGGCCGTTGGCCCCGGCCGGATTTGGAGACTGCCATGTGCCGGAAGCGTCGATCACGGCGTCCGCTCGCAAGACTTTCGGGCCTTGCCCGTTCTGGTAGCGAATTTCGAACGGCGCTGCTTCTCGGCCCTTGGTCTTGAGCTTATCGAAGCCGACGCGGCTGATCCCGGTGACACGGCTCGACGTATGAATATGGGTTGCGAGAACGGTCTTGGTAGCGAGCGGCTCGAGGTAGCGTTCGACCAATTCCGCGCCGGTGGGATATTGGTCGGGTTCGGGAGAGTTCCAGCCGGTCGGCGCCAATAGGCGGGCGGCGGCGCGATCGACGTTGTACTCCCAGGGCGAGAACAGTTGGACGTGACCCCATTGGCGCACCGCGTGCCCGGCACTTTCGCCCGCTTCCAGCACAATCGGGCGAAGTCCCCGCTCCAGAATATGCGCGGCTGCGGCGAGGCCGACCGGGCCGGCTCCAATGATTGCTACCGTCTTGGATTCGGTCACAGCATCCTCCTATATTTCCAGAAATATCGAACTTACAGACACACAAGAGCTACGCCGCCTTGCTATCGTTATCCTCCGCTGCGTCGGCACAGCATTCCGCGGCCAAAAAATCCACCAGCCCACGCATCACGTCGTAGTTCGCGTGACACATCAAAGTGGTGGAATCCCGGACCTGATTGACGAGGCCAACCACCACCAGCGTCTTGATGTGATGAGACAGCGTTGACGGCGCGATTTTCAGTTTGTCCTGCAGGCGGCCGACGGCAAGTCCAGCATCTCCGGCGCGAACGAGTGCGCGATAAATCTTGAGCCGGGTAGGATTGCCCAGGGCTTCGAGATGTGCGGCGGCGTCATCCAGTTTCACACGCACAATTTGTCAGTTTCCAGCAAGGTCGTCAATCGATATTTCCAGAATTATAGAAATATATACCGCTGCCTTCACTCAAGCCGGTCCGGCTGGCATATCAGCGGGTGCCACAACAGCGCGCGGACGATAAGTGGAATCCCAATGACCGCCGGCAATAGCCAATACCTCACCGGTGGCAGTTCTTTCCAAAGTGGCAGGCTCTTGCCATTGTCAACATAGAACGCGATCAGCAGCAGAACATAAGATGTTGCCATGCTGGCGATGTGCAGTCTGATCCAGTGACGCCAACGACGCCGTCTCGCTTCGCGTCCGAAACAAGCCGCGGCGAACGATAACGTGCCCAGGATAAACAAGTGGTAGTCCTGAGCCCAACGCACGGCGGCCAGGCCGGCCATGGTCAGGAACACCCCGGCCAGGCACCAAAAGTAGATCGTGCCGTTGCTGGGATGGCGACCTGCGCGTTTCTCGCTCAGCATCGCAATCGCGCCAGTGACGACGCAGGCGAGCCCCAGCAGGATGTAAATCCCTACAACGGTCAGAAACACCGGATTGGTGGAAGGGATTTCGATCCCGGCTATGACGGTTGCGCCCATGTCATGTCGGCTCCGCGCGGTAGCCCTCGAGATCCGAGGGGTTCTCGCCAGGGTAACAGTATGATGCGGGTCGGGTTGACAGGAAAAAATATATCCGTATATCTGGATATATGGAATTGGAAAACGTCGTTCTTGCGCTTGCCGCTCTCGCCCAATCGACGCGGCTCGAAGTGTTTCGCCTGCTCGTCAAGCACGAGCCGGAGGGGCTTGCGGCCGGCGAACTCGCGCGGTCGCTGGCGATCCCGCAAAACACGATGTCGTCGCATCTTTCGGTACTGTCCCGTGCAAGACTTGTGTCGGCGGAGCGTTTTGGGCGTTCGATTGTCTACCGCGCCGTCCGCATTCCGGGCTCCATCCTGTTCTGGGGAATGATTGCTGCAACGGCCGCCCCGAGATCTGCACGCCGCTGATCGAAGATCTGGCGCCCCGTTGTCCACCGGCTCCTAAGAAACGCGCGCATGCAAAACTTTGACCTGACCCGCCGGCTCGCCGCGGAGGCGCTTGGCACCATGTTTCTGGTGGCGACCGTCGTTGGTTCTGGCATCATGGCCGAGAGCCTTACCAAAGGACGTCGCAATTGCGTTTCTCGGCAACACGCGCCCGACAGGAGCGATCCTGATGGTGCTGATTACGATCCTCGGCCCAATTTCAGGCGCCCATTTCAATCCGGCCGTCACCATGATCTTCGCGCTCAAGCGCGAGCTCGCGCCGGGCGAGGCATTGGGTTATGTCCTGGCGCAAATCGCGGGCGGCATCGCCGGGACTTTGGTGGCGCATGCGATGTTCGCGTTGCCGCTGTGGGAGGCCTCGCTGAAGGTACGGAGCGGCGGCCCGCAATGGCTCGCGGAAGGCATCGCCGCCTTCGGCCTCATTGCGACTATTCTGGCCGGATTGAAGTTCAACCGGCCGGCGATCCCCTGGCTGGTCGGCCTCTACATCACCGCGGCCTACTGGTTTACGTCTTCCACCTCGTTTGCCAATCCGGCCGTCGCCATCGCAAGCTCGCTCACGAACACGTTTGCCGGCATTCGGCCGCTCGATCTTCCCGGCTTCATCGCCGCCGAACTCGTCGGCGCGGCGGCAGCGCTTTGGCTGATGGATTGGCTATTGTCGCCTGAACGGCGGGAGGCTTCGGCGATCTAATGAAGTTCGCACATGAACGTTACGATCTATCACAATCCTTCCTGCGGCACCTCGCGCAACACATTGGCGATGATCCGCCAGAGCGGCGAGGAGCCGCAGATCATCGAATATTTGAAAACGCCGCCGGATCGCGCCCGGCTGCTCGAATTGATCGGCGCATTGGGCATTTCGGTTCGCGGGCTGCTGCGCGAAAAAGGCACGCCCTATGCCGAGCTTGGGCTCGCCGATCCCAAATGGAGCGACGATGAATTGCTCGATTTCATGCGGGCGCATCCGATTCTGATCAACCGGCCGATCGTGGTGACGCCGAAGGGCACACGGCTCTGCCGGCCGTCGGAAGCGGTGCTGGACCTCCTGGAGAATCCCGTGACCTCGTTTGTCAAGGAAGACGGCGAGCAGATCGCGCGAAAATAAAGCGGATCCTCTTTCGCGCGGCACGATCGCGCGGCATAATCTGCGCCTCTGACGTTCCTTTCAGCGTTGCCGCGAGTTCTTCGAAGGAACGTTAAAGTCAAAGCCACACTAAAATCATATGGTTGCCAGTGTCCCTTTGGTTCTGACATTCGTAAGAGTGCTCGCCGCGATAGGGTACGAATGTCAGAACCGGGACACTCGACATGGAGCTTACCACCCGCGTCGGGTTGATGAACTGGCTGGTGAGCCAGGGCCTCACCGGCTTGACCGAAAACGATCTGGTCCGCGGCTTCTGCGAGCGTTGCCGCGCCGCAGGCCTCGATCTGTCGCGCAGCCTTATTTTTATCGACACGCTGCATCCGATCTTCGAGGGCCGCGGATTTCGCTGGAACGATATCGACAGCAACGAAAGCGATTCCTTCGAATATGGTCCGACCGGCGAGAACGATGACGCCTGGCGCCGCTCGGTTTTCTTTCACATGCTCGAACGGGGACACGACGAACTGCGGCTCGACCTCGCAGATCCGGCCGTGCATCATTTTTCGCGAGTTCCTGAACTCGTGGAAAAAGGCCACCGGCACATGCTGACCTTCGTCCACCGTTTCGGCGAGACCGGCGCGCTCGGACAAATGGACTGCTTCTATTCCTACTGGCTGACCCGGCGCGCGGAAGGCTTCAACGACCTTGAATTGTCGGCGTTGCGCGACCTCGTGCCGGTATTGGGACTGGTCATCAAATCTGCCCAGCAGGTCGACATCGTGCGCACGCTGGGACGGGTCTATCTCGGGCGCGATGCCTCCGAGCGTGTGCTGCACGGGAAAATCTCCCGCGGCGTCACCGAGCAGATCAATGCCGTCTTGTGGTTTTCCGATCTGCGCGGCTCGACGGCCATTGCCGAAAGCAGTTCGCCCGACGAGATCATCCCGTTCCTCAATGATTATGCGCAAGCCGCCATCGACGCCATCCACAACGCCGGCGGCGACGTCTTGAAACTGATCGGCGATGGCGTGCTTGCGATGTTCACCGGACAAAGCCTGATGCTTGCCAAACGAGCGGTGCTTCGGGCCGAGCATCGTTTCCGCCTCAACATGATTGCGCTAAATGCCAGGCGCGGCGCCGAGGGAAGGGCGGTCACGTCGGCCTATGTCGGCCTGCATGTCGGCGAGGTCTTTTATGGCAACATCGGCCATGACGACCGGCTGGATTTCACCGTGGTCGGACCGGCGGTGAACGAAGTCAGCCGCATCGCCTCGATGTGCCGCTCGGTTGATCGCGAGTTACTGGTCTCGGAAGCGTTTCGCGACGGCCTCGACGCGGCCGGACGGCACTATTTCGTGTCCACCGGCCGTTTTGCGCTGCGCGGCATCGGGCGCGCGCAGGATCTCTATACGCTTGATCCCGCGATTGCGCGGGAGCAGGCGCTGGCCGAGCGGTACGAGCGTTACCTACGGGATTAGGCGCATTCTCCGACCATTTCAGGCTGGTGCGTCAGCGAGACCGCAGGCGACATCAGGATCACCAGCGCTTGCGCGGCGAAGATCGCGACCGCGAGGTAAAGACACGTTTCGGCGCCGTAGAGCCCGCCGACGATTGCGCCGAGCGCCGAACCCACGGGACGCGCGCCGTAACTCATGATGTTGATCGCCGAAACTCTCCCGAGCAGGCTTGGCGGTGTCACCGATTGCCGTAGCGTCGTCGTAGAGATCACCCAGAGGATCGGACCGACGCCCAGCAGGAAGAAGCTTGCGCCCGCAAGCAACGGTGAGGGGACAACTGATGTCAGCGCCATCATGGCGGCCGCGACAAAGCCCGCAACCGGCCCGAGCCCGATCACGGTACCGAACGCGATCCGCTGCATCACCCGTGTCGCGAGCAGCGCACCGGCGACCATGCCGACGCCATACATCGCCATCGTCGTGCCGACGCCCGCGGCGGAGAGTCCGAGATGGTGCACGGCATAGGGTACGAATACGGCGAGCAACAGAAATGACGCCGTATTGAAGATGAACTGCGTGACGAATACCGGCCGCAGCAGCGCGTGGTGCAACACGAAGGCTGCGCCCTCGCGAATATCCTGCCAGGGGTGACGGCGCGGCGCGGTCGCACGCGTGGGCTCGTATAGGCCGGACAACAGCACGACCGCGACGACCGAAAGGGCTGCGGCAAATCCAAAGGCAGGCGCTGCACCAAGCCATCCCACAAGCACGCCGCCAAGCGCCGGTCCGGCGGCAAAGGCGATCGTGCGGGCAAGCTCAATCCGTGCATTGGCAACGCGCAGCAGTTGCGGTGAGACCAGCGAAGGTACAAGCGCAGGCGCTGCCACGCTGTAGACCACCGTTCCGCACACGGCGATGAAGCCCAACAGAGCCAATAGCGGCAGCGTCAGGAGATGAAGCCCTATCAGGAGCAGGATCGCGAGCAGGGCTGCGGCGCGTAGCGCTTCCGCGCCAGCCATCAGCCAGCGTCGCGAGATGCGGTCGGCGAGCAGGCCGGCGGGGATGGCGAACAGGATGAACGGCAGCGTCAGCGCGGTCTGCAACAGGCCGGTTTGTCCCTCGCCGACGCCGAGCAGAAGCACGGCGACGATGGGCGCTGCGGCAAGCGCGATCTGCTCGGCCGATTGCGCCGCGAGGTTGGACCAGGCGAGGCGGTTGAAAGTGGAGGGCAAGCGAGGCGCATTCGAGTCGGACATGGGGATTTCCTAAGGGGGGTCATTGACCTCAATCTCTGCGTTGAGGCCCGCCAAACCCACCCGTTTCCGGACTTGACCTGCACTTGGTTCTATTAGATGCAGTTGCAAATCAGTTGCAATAAGGATTGGGCTGAGGCATCCTGTCAAAATGGACGCCCAAACCCCTGAGCTGGCCCCGAATTCATTGCCGAAGGTTGCCGCCGGCGCTCCGTCGGCTGTTTCGGGCTGGCGGGGGGAGCGTGGCACGCCGTCATTGGCGGACATGTTCGCCTCCGTCGGAACCGCCAGGAAAGGTCCGTTCTGGCGCAAGCTGCTGGCGTTCCTCGGCCCCGGCTATCTCGTGGCCGTGGGTTACATGGACCCAGGCAACTGGGCGACCTCGCTCGCCGGTGGTTCCAAATTCGGTTACGCGCTGCTGAGCGTTGCGCTGTTGTCCAACGCGATGGCGATCATCTTGCAGTCGCTGTGCACGCGGCTCGGGGTTGGCGCCGGACGCGACCTGGCGCAGGCCTGCCGCGATTCATTTCCGCGTTGGGTCTCGCTGCCGTTGTGGCTTTCGGCGGAACTGGCGATCACCGCGACTGACCTCGCCGAAGTCATAGGCACGGCGATCGGTCTCAACCTCCTGTTTCACATTCCGCTCGGGATCGGCGTCATCCTCACCGCGGCGGACGTGTTCCTGATCCTGGCGCTGCAAGCCTTCGGCTTTCGCTGGATCGAAGCCTTTGTCGTGACGATGCTGGGCGTGATCGCAGCATGCTTTGCGGTGCAGATCGCGTTCGCCCATCCCGATTGGGGCGCGGTGCTCGGAGGCTTCGTGCCGACGCGCGAAATCCTCGCCAACCGCGAGATGCTTTATCTGGCGCTCGGCATTCTCGGCGCGACCGTCATGCCGCATAACCTTTACCTGCATTCGGGGCTGGTGCAGACCCGCTTCATCGGCGAGGGCCGGGAAGAGAAGCGCGAGGCAATCAAGCTTGCGACGATCGACTCCTCGATCGCGTTGTGTCTGGCGTTGACGATCAATGCCTCGATCCTGATCCTGGCAGCGGCTACGTTTCACCGGGCAGGGCAAACCGACATCGCCGAGCTCGATCAGGCGCACGCCTTTCTGGCGCCGCTGCTCGGTTCGACGCTGGCGCCGACGCTGTTTGCGATCGCGCTGCTCTGTTGTGGCCTGAATTCCACCATCACCGCAACGCTGTCGGGCCAGATCGTGATGGAGGGTTTTCTGAATTGGCGGATCGCGCCGTGGCTGCGGCGACTGGTGACGCGCCTGATCGCGATTGTGCCGGCGGTCGTGGTGACGCTTCTGGCCGGCGAGAAGGCCACCGGCCGTTTGCTGATCCTGAGCCAGGTCGTGCTCAGCCTGCAATTGCCTCTGGCCGTGGTGCCGCTCGTGATGTTCACCTCAAGCCGCCGCAAGATGGGCCCGTTTGTCGCGCCGCGCTGGCTGAGCGGACTGGCGATCGCGACGGCAGCCCTGATCATCGCGCTCAATGCGAAGCTGGTGTGGGATTTTTGGGCCGGAGGGTTCTGAGCGCGCGTCGATGCGTATGACCATGCAAAACCACCGACGGCCGCAGGCACGTCGTCGTCGGTTCGCCGCCCGCGGGCCAGACGTTTCCGGCTCTTGGCGCCGCGCGCGCGCCGATGCCGGAAATCGAGCCGCTGTACCGCCGTCGTGAGGAGGCTAGCGAGTCCTGCGACCCGAGCGGTCGCCTGCTTGATGATAAACAGGATCGTTACGACGCGGCTCAGAATTCCAAGCAGCAACAGCACGGAGAAGACATCGATATACGCGAGGAAATCGCCCACGAGCATCAATTCCGGCGGAATCGGAATTTGGTGATAGTAAGCCAAGACGAGAATGACGACGGGGATGAGCGCAATGATCCGCCTCAACGTCAGCTGGTCGAGAAAAGCGGCGAGTTGGACGACGAAAACTTCCCAAAGCCAGTCGCCAAGAAGCGCAGGCTTTCCATTTTCATTTCATGAAAACGTCCACTCGTCCGCTAAATCCGTATGCTGCGAACCGCCGTCTCCAGCATATCATGCTCATGGTTGTTTAGCGGCCCAATTGGAGGTTTGTCTTGAAGAAAATCATGCTGTTGATGGTCGCGTTGCTGTGGGTTCATCCCGCCGCCGCAGAAACGTTCCCGTTGTCGCCATCGGGGGTGAAGACGTTGGCGCCGGAGGGCGCGATCAAATCGACCGGCACCTGGAATCTGGGCACGCGCGCGGGCGACTTCGTCTTCATCGCCGGCATGCGCGGCATCGACCCGAAAACCAATCATCTCGTTCAGGGCGACGAGGCGCGTATTCGCCAGGCCTTCGCCAACATGAAACTGATCGCCGAGTCGGAAGGTGCAACGCTGCGCGATGCGGTGCGCCTCGTCGTCTATGTCACGGACATGTATCGCTTCCGGCCGATCGTCAACAAAATGCAGGAAGAGTTTTGGGGCAAGGGCCCGTATCCGCCGCGCACCATTGTCGAGGTGCATCGCCTCAATGACGACGATATCTGCGAGGTCCAGGGCACGTTCTACGCCCCGGTGAAGAAATAGCAGTCACCAAAGCCGGCGGATTTAGTGGTCCGATTTTAACATTTGCATTCTGGTCTGGCAGGCACCTTTGCAAATGTTAGAATCAAAGGACCACTGGCAAATATTAGGTTTCTAGTGGAGTTTAGGATTTGACATTCGCTTTACGAGTTCGCGGTCGATCCGGTAGCGAATGTCAAATCCACTCCACTAGAGCGGGATGTCTTTAGGTCGATTCGATTTGGGATTCCCAAATCAGGACTGTTCTGATTCAACATGCTGGCTGGGGGTGGAGGCCAGCATGGATGGGCAAACCGTATTCAATGGATCTCCGCGAGCGCGTGGTTGCCGCGGTTGAGACTGGAGGCTTGTCCTGCCACCAGGCCGCGGCACAATTCGGCGTAGGCGTCAGCACGGCGATTGTCTGGGTACGGCGCTTGCGGGAGACCGGCAGCGTTGCGCCAGGACAGATGGGCGGGCACAAGCCGAAGGCAATCTCGGGCGAGCACCGCACCTGGTTGCTGGAGCGCACCAAGGTAAGGGACTTCACCTTGCGCGGACTGGTCGCCGAACTGTCCGAGCGTGGCCTCAAGGTCGATTATCGGGCAGTCTGGAACTTCGTCCATGCCGAGAAGCTGAGCTTCAAAAAAAACCGTGGTGGCCAGCGAACGCGATCGTCCCGACGTCGCGCGCCGGCGGGTGCAGTGGTGCAAGTATCAAGACCGCATCGAGCCTGAACGTCTGGTCTTCATCGATGAGACCTGGACTCGGACCAACATGACGACGCTGCGGGGATGGGCACCGTGTGGCCTGCGGCTCCAGGCCAAGGCCCCGCATGGACACTGGAAGACCACGACCTTCCTGGCTGCGCTACGCCATGACCGGATCGACGCTCCATGGCTGTTCGACGGTCCCATCGACGGGAGAGCTTCAAAACCTATGTCGAAAAGGTCCTCGTCCCCACGCTTTGTCCCGGCGACATCGTGATCATGGACAATCTCGGCAGTCACAAGGGCAAAGCCGTGCGCCAGCTCATTCGCGCGGCCGGTGCCAAGCTTTTCTTCCTGCCCAAATACTCCCCGGACCTGAACCCGATCGAACAGGTCTTCGCCAAGCTCAAGCACTTGCTGCGCAAGGCTGCCGCCCGCTCCGTCGAAGCCATCTGCACGGCAATAGGCCAAATCCTCGGAGCATTTACACCCGACGAATGCGCAAATTATTTCCAAAACTCAGGCTATGGGCACACCTAATTGCATCACGTTCTAGTCCTGCGGCTCGGTCAGCGTTTCGCCCGAGGCCTCGATCCGCATCCAGCCGGCGGGCGCAAGCCGCTGCTGCGGCAGGAAGCGGCCCTTGTAGTCCATCTTCTTGGAGCCCTCGATCCAGTAGCCGAGATACACGTAAGGCAAGCCTTGCCGTCGTGCGCGGTTGATATGGTCGAGGATCATGAAGGTGCCGAGCGAACGGTTTTCCTCGGAAGGTTCGAAAAAGGAATAGACCATCGACAGCCCGTCCGAGAGCACGTCGGTCAGCGCCACCGCGACCAGATCGTTGCCGCGCCCGTTGATGGCAGTGTCAACGCCGCGGCGGCGATATTCGATGATGCGGGTTTCGACGTGGCTGTCTTCCACCATCATGGCGTAATCCAGCACGGTCATGTCGGCCATGCCGCCGTGCCGATGCCGTTGGTCGAGATAGGCGCGGAAGATCGAATATTGCTCGGAGGTCGGCACCGCGCTGCGCTGCTCGCCGACGATATCGGCGTTGCGCGCCATGATTTTCCGGAAATTGCGCGAGGGCCGGAATTCGTTGGCGACCACGCGGACGGAAACACAGGCCCGGCACTGGTCGCAGGCCGGCCGATAGGCGATCGACTGGCTGCGCCGGAAACCGCCATGGGTCAGGAGGTCATTGAGGTCGCCGGCCTTTTCGCCCACCAGATGCGTGAACACCTTGCGTTCGTGCCGTCCCGGCAGATAGGGGCAGGGCGAGGGCGCCGTCAGATAGAATTGCGGGGTATCACGCGAATGCTGGGTCACGGGATCTCGTCTGGCTCCGAAAGGCGAGGCACACGGGCGCTGGACGCAGCATCGCGCCGCCAAGCTTAACGGTCAATTGGTTTGCAAACCGTTTGCTTGCCGAACCGGTTTCCTGTGCTTGCCCGTTATTTCCAGCCAGTTGGCCGCTGAATCTCAGAAAGTCCGCGCCGGCTGGCCCACGGGGGCACGAACCGAGGTGTTGATGACCACTGTTCCCAACACGATATCGTGCAATAGCCGCCGGCGGCCGTTAAAAAGACCGACCAGCACGACGAACGGCGACAAAAACGATATGGACACCCAGAACAGCACCGCGTGCATCGCACCCAGCACGAAATAGCCGGGCGCGCCGTAAAAGGTCCGCAGTTCCAGATCCATCACCCGCATGCCGACCGTCGCCGAATGCGGACCGCCGAGGGAGGCGCCGTAGTAGACGATCGCCCAGATCACCGAGGCCGGCCATGCCAGCCAGAACAGGACCCAGCCAAGTCCGAGCGTGATCACTCCGAACACGGCGATGAAGAGGTAGCCGAGGATGACCGGCACCGACAGCACGAGCAAGTCGATCAGGAACGCGAACACCCGCCGCGTCAGCACGCCGCGAAACAGCTCCGGCTCCAGGTCCGGATCGAACGCATGCGGCGGAACGCCGCCGTCGTTACGCCAGCCGCCGCCCGCATTGTAAGCGCCGCCGGTATTTCCAGAACCGCTGTTAGGACCAGAACCGCTGTAGGACATTCAGCTCTCCGAGGGGACGATTGACCCGATCGAAACATGGGAACCTGCCATCCGGCCGCAAGGCCCTCCGAACATTATCTATTGGGATATTCCGGCAAGAACGCGGCCAAACGCGGCCATCGGCCCACTTGCCGGCTCGCGCAGCCTTTGCGAACATTTGGGCACATTACCGGGGGATCCGCACATGACAACCGAGGCGAGGTTGAGCTGCCGCTGCGGCGAAGTGCGGGGCGTGGTGACGAATGCGTCGCCGCAAAACGTCAACCGCGTGGTCTGCTATTGCGACGACTGTCAGGCCTTTTTGCACCAGCTTGGGCGTGCCGATTTGCTCAATGCCGAGGGTGGCACCGACATCGTTCAGCTTGCGCCTGCCTCGCTGACCTTCACCCATGGGCAAAATCGCATTGCGGGATTACGCCTGACGCCCAAGGGGCTGCTCCGCTGGCATACGACTTGTTGCAACACCCCGGTTGGCAACACGCTCGGCCCGGCGCTTCCTTTCGTCGGGATCGTTGCACAAACCTTCGATGCCGGTGCGCAGCGCGCGGACGACGCATTCGGCACGCCGATCGGCGCGATCCTTGGCAAATACGCCATCGGGAAGGCGCCGGCGGGATCGACCGGCATCAATCTGGGCCTCCTGTTCCGCGCTATCGCCAAAGTGCTCGGCTGGCGCCTGGGCGGCCGGACATGGCCGCATCCGTTCTTCAATCGGCAGACCCGCGAACCGATCTATCCGCTGACCGTGCTGTCGAACGAACAGCGCGAGGCACTGCGGCCCTATTGCGGTCCGTTGCCGACGGCGCGGTAAGCTCGCCCGGCGTTCACGTTATCTGCTGCGTTCGGGAGCGGATCTCGTCCGCTTGCGTCCCGAGCCCGCTGAGGGATTTCGACGGGCGGGCGTTTCAAGCCCGCTAACGGCTCCCGGGCGGCGGCAAGGATCCAGCTTCGGAATGCCTTGATTGCGGGATCACGCAGGCGGTCGTCACGAATGACGAGCTGATAGTCGTCATCCCGCAATTCGGGAGCGGCAAGCGGGCAGACGAGGCGGCCTGCCGCGATATCGGCCTCGATCAAGGGAAGCGATCCCAACGCGATGCCGAGGCCATCGACGGCGGCTTGAAGCTGCAGATAAGTGTGGTCGAGTTCAAGATGTCGAACCGGCACGAGGCCCGGTACGCCCGCCGCCGAAAACCATTGTACCCACGCCGAGCGCGTCGTCGTGGAGTGCAGCAGGGTATGCCGCCGCAGATCGTGCGCGGTCTCTACCGGACGGTCGCGCAGAATCCGCGGGGCGCACACCGGAAGACGCCGGTCCGGCATCAAGGTCTCGCATTGAATTCCGGGTCCGTGCTCGACGCCTGAACGTATGCCGATGTCGAACGCGGTTCCGACGTAGCGAAGCTTGCGCGAGGTTGTGGAAACCTTGACCTCGACGTTCGAAAAGGATTCCTGGAATTTCGAGAGTCGCGGCAGCAACCAGCGCAGTGCGATGCTCGGCAACACATTGACGCGAACCACGCCCGATACGCGGCGTGCCGATTGCGGTCCTCTCAATCGGCCGGTCGCCGATGTCAGACGCGAGAGCGCCGAACTGACGTCAGTCAGGAGGTCGGCGCCCTGATCCGTCAGCGCGACGCCGCGGGTGCGCCGTTCGAACAGCGGCACGCCGAGCCAGTCTTCCAGAAGCCTGATCTGCTTGCCGATCGCCCAATGGGTGACGTGCAGATCCTTCGCGGCCCCGACAAAGCTGCCGCGCCGCGCGGCGGCCTCGAAGGCGCGGATCGCATTTAGTGGGGGTAATTCCTGATCGCCGGCCATAGGTGACTTTTTCTCTCCTCCGAGGGGAAAATAGCTCAGTTGAAGGCCCGCCGCCACCGGACTATGCCAGCCTTGCTAGTATCAGAAATGGCAGACTTAGGGGTTTGCCTTGGGAGGAATTCTCCCCATGACGACGTTAAGCACGAACAGCGGCAACGAACCCACGCAAACCGTTTCGTCGCGCGCGCGGACGCTGTGGACCGCTTGCGCCGCGCACGCTCTGCATGACGGCTACACCGATCTGATCTATTTGCTGCTGCCGATCTGGCAGGCCGAGTTTGCGCTCGGCTATGGCGCGCTGGCGTTTCTGCGCGGGCTCGCGGCGGCTTCCATGGCGGGGCTGCAAGTGCCGATGGGCCACCTCGCCGAGCGCATTGGTGGACGCGCGACGCTGGCGCTCGGAACCGCCTTGGCCGCGATCGGCTACGTGATCGCTGGCTATTCAGGCGGGCTTGTCGGGCTGTGCGTCGCGCTGGTCGTAGTTGGATGCGGGCTGAGCACGCAGCATCCGATCGCATCGGCGGCGGTCTCGCGCGCCTATCAGGGCGATGCGCGCGGCCCTCTTGGCACCTACAATTTCTCGGGCGACATCGGCAAGGCCGCCATTCCGAGCGGAGCTTCGCTGCTGCTGGCGTTCATGTCCTGGCATCACATGCTCTGGGCGCTGGCCGTGCTCGGCGCGATCGTTGCGGTAGCGGTCGCGATCTTTCTGCCGGCGAACCTGCGGCCGGTCGCCGCTGAACCGAAGACCGCGCATGGTTCCTCCGGTGCGCGCGGTGGCTTCGCGCTGCTGTTGTCGATCGGGATCATGGACTCCAGCGTCCGCATGGGCTTCCTGACCTTCCTGCCGTTCTTGCTGAAGGAGCAAGGCGCGTCGCTCTCGACGATCGGCCAGGCGCTTGCCCTTGTGTTCATTGGCGGGGCCGCCGGAAAGTTTGCCTGCGGCTGGCTGGGCGCACGATTCGGTGTGCTGGCCACGGTGCTCTTGACCGAGGCGGGCACGGCCGCCGCGATCCTGGCTGTATTGGCGCTGCCGCTTGCTGGAATCCTCGTGCTGCTACCCGTCGTCGGAGTGCTGCTCAACGGCACGTCCTCGGTGCTCTACGGCACCGTTCCTGAACTGGTGCCGCCGGGCCGCACCGAGAAGGCGTTCGCCGTCTTCTATACCGGCACGATCGGTGCCGGCGCGACGGCGCCTATTCTGTTCGGCTTTTTGGGGGACGCCGTGGGCTCCCATGGCGCCATCATGGCGACGGCACTCACCGCGGCTGTCATTTTGCCGCTTGCCATTGCGCTGGCGCCGCGATTGCCGACCGCAGAGGCGGGCGGCTAGGGTTGAGGCTGGCGGCTAGCCGCCCTTTTTCAGCTTCTCGGCCACGCGAGGGGCAAAATAGGTGAGAACGCCGTCAGCGCCTGCGCGCTTGAACGCGGTCAAGCTTTCCATCATCGCCCGCTCGCCGTCGATCCAGCCGTTGTTATGAGCGGCCATGATCATCGCGTATTCGCCGGACACCTGGTAGGCGAAGGTCGGCATGCCGAAGGCGTCTTTGACCCGCCGCAGAACGTCGAGATAGGGCATGCCGGGCTTGACCATCACCATGTCGGCGCCTTCGGCGATATCGAGTTCGACCTCGCGCAGCGCCTCGTTCGAATTGCAACTGTCCATCTGGTAGGTGCGCTTGTCGCCGGTCAGCGTTTTCGCCGAACCCACCGCGTCACGGAACGGGCCGTAGAAGGCGGAGGCATATTTCGCGGCATAAGCCATGATCTGCACGTCGAGGTGCCCTGCCGCATCCAGCCCTTCGCGAATGGCGCCGACGCGCCCGTCCATCATGTCCGACGGCGCGATAATGTCGCAGCCGGCTTCCGCCTGCACCAGCGCCTGCCGCACCAAAACCGCAACGGTGGCATCGTTGAGGATCTTGCCGTCCTCCAGCAACCCGTCGTGACCATGGCTGGTGAAGGGATCGAGCGCGACGTCGCAGAGTACGCCGAGATCGGGAAACTCCTTCTTGATCGCGCGCACCGATTGGCACACGAGGTTGTCGGGGTTGACGGCTTCGGAGCCCTGGTCGTCGCGCAAGGTTGGGTCGGTATAAGGAAACAGCGCGATGCAGGGGATGTCGAGTTTCATCGCGCGCTCGGCCTCGCGCACCGCCTGATCGACGCTGAGCCGCTCGACGCCGGGCATCGAGGCGACGGCGGTGCGCTGGTTGTTACCGCCGGAGACAAACAGCGGCCAGATCAGATCGTCGGCGGTCAGAACATTTTCGCGAACCATGCGGCGCGCCCATTCCGCCTTGCGGTTGCGGCGGGGCCGGATCGCAAGATCAAGGGACGGGGCGGAGAGGGTGGCGTCGCGGCGCGGCGTGTCGCGCATTTCGATCGGACGCCCGAATTTGATCGCCATTTGCTGTTCTTTCTTGAGGTGGCTGGATGCCAAGGCGGCGCCTGGCGGGAATATAGCATTCCATGGCCGCCTCGCCAGCCATCGGCCAACAAGCCTGATTGATTTTATCGCTCCGAGAGGTCAAGAGTGACCTCAAATATCCATGATTTGGTAACCAGCCCGCCTTTGATGTCAGATCCGCGCGACTCCTCAAGAGACCATGCAATATCGGTTGATGCGATATCGTCGGAACGCATCGATTCCGGCGATAACGTGTGGACGCGCCGGCTGGTTCTGTTTCTGCGCATCATGGCCGTCGTTTCCGTCGCCAAGGGTCTCTATCACTGGGCGCAGGTCACGGGTTTCGTCGGCGGCGAAGATCAAGCCTTTGAAAACCAGACGCTCGCCTGGCAGGCCTCGACTGTCTATTTCGCCGTGATAGAGCTCGTCGCCGCGGTCGGGCTTTGGCTCGCGACGCCGTGGGGCGCGGTGGTGTGGCTGATCACGGTCGTGTCAATGACGGTGATCGAACTGATGTTTCCGGCCATCTATGGTGGCAGCCTCACGGTCGTGGTGGCGGAAGCCTTGATGCTGACGGCCTATCTCGTGCTGGCGTGGATGGCGGCCCGCGAGCGGCCACCGTAGCTTTCAATAATCGCGGTAACCATTCGCTCACCCTGCAACCCTCTCGCCACACCTGTTACGCAAGCGTTTCCGTTTTCATCCCGCCTGTTTCCATATGTGACAGGGGGTGCAGACGAAGCGTGAACAGCGGACGCGCACCGTCAATGAAATCTTGCAAAAAGCCCTTGTATTGCAGGCTTAATCCGCGATTTACTGTCTTAAATTCATGATCTCTTTATTCTCTTATTTAAGCTGATCTTCAAACGCACCCCTTAAGTTGCGGCTATCAGGCGGGACAAAAGTTTCGTCGAATAAGTCGCTAAAACGACAACAAGGGAAGTGTCATGATGAAAGCCGTTGCAACGGCGGTGGAAACCGTCGAGCGGGCTCCGGGCCAGGCCCAGGTTCAGCCGCTCTATCTTGAAGCGTTGACGTTGGTCGAGCGGCTGCATCGCCGCCTGCTCGATGTCATCAAGGATGAATTCGATCGTCGCGGTCGCGCCGATATCAATTCGGTGCAGGCGCTCTTGCTCTATAACATCGGCGACAAGGAGTTGACCGCCGGCGAGCTGCGCACCCGCGGCTACTATCTCGGCTCCAACGTTTCCTACAATCTGAAGAAGCTGGTTGAACTCGGCTTCCTCGACCATCAGCGTTCGCGCGTCGATCGCCGTTCGGTTCGCATTCGCCTGACCCCGCAGGGCCAGGAAATCCGCCGCATCGTCGATGCGCTCTATCAGAAGCACGTCAAGACCGTGGAACAGGTCGGCGGCATCTCGAACGAGGAATTTGCGACGCTGAACAAATCGCTGCATCGCCTCGAGCGGTTCTGGACCGACCAGATCCTCTATCGGCTCTGAGTTCTGCTTCGGCCAAGCCGGCCATGTGAAAAGACCGGCAGCCGCAACGATCTAACAGAGACTTCCCCCATCAGCGCACAGGTTCGGATTTTTCCGGACCGGTGCGCTTTTTCTTTATGTGGCGGTTTCAGGGGCGCCGAAATTGGAACTTTTGCGCGCCGACGGGCTTATCGGTCGGTATCGGAGAACGATGATGCTCGTCGAGCGCGGATTACGCGTCATGAATGTCGGAGTGGTGAGCGACGCCTACGCGATCGCCGCCGACTATCTGTGCCGCACCGGCGCCATTGTCGACGTTTTTGCGACCAACGAACAATTGCTGACGATCATCGTGCAACTGTTCGAGCGCGGCGAGTACAACAAGATCAGGCTCGCCAACAAGGCGATCGCGAAATTCGAAGCGCTAGTGGAGTAGATTTGACATTCGCTGCTCACCAGGCGGCAAGTTCGCATAGCGAATGTCAAATCTCAAACTCCACCAGGAACATATATTTACTTGGCGGTCCTTTGATTTTGACGTTCGCAAAGGTGTCCGCCGAGAAGGAAGCCGAATGTCAGAATCGGACCACCAGAAAGCGCCTGACGGATCAAATCCAGATTCACCCAAACGCGAGGAATTCATGGAAGCCGCCATCGACCGTATCATGATGACTTACGATCTTCTGTTGAATTGCTCAGCCTCCGCCAGCGCCGAAGCGCGCGTCAAGGTGACCGAATATGTCACGACCCTGTTCGATGGCGGCGAAAAGGACATGAACCGGCTGACCGTGTGCGGGCTCACCTATCTGCGCGAGCTCGATGGCTCAAACAATCCGGTGAAGGCCGGCTTTACCGGGTTGTAGGATCGAGCCAATCCATTGATCTCACGGGACCTTTGCGAATGAGCCCGGGCGAGCTTGTCGCCCAGGGCCGACTGCCTTTTTCCCAACAGCTCTGATAAAGCACCTCTGGCAGTATCTCCGGAGGCCTTTGCCATGCTCACCCTTCATCATCTCAACGATTCCCGTTCGCAGCGGATCTTGTGGCTATTGGAGGAGCTTGGGGCGCCCTACGAGATGAAGTTCTACCAGCGCGACGCCAAGACGCGGCTCTCGCCGCCGGAGCTGGAGGCGATCCACCCGCTCGGCAAGTCGCCGGTCATATCGGATGGTGATCTTAAAATCGCCGAATCCGGCGCTATCGTCGATTATCTCATTCGTACCTACGGCAACGGCGAGATGATGCCCAAGGCCGGAACGCAGCAATACGAGACCTACAATGAATGGCTGCACTATGCCGAAGGCTCCGCCATGCTGCCGCTGATGCTCAATCTCTATGTTTCGAGGTTGAAGGAAGCAGGCGGCCCGTTGCATCCGCGCATCGACAGCGAGATCGCCAATCATCTCGGCTATGCCGACGGCGCGCTCGAGGGCAAAGCGTTCTTCGTAGGCCAATCGCTGACGGGCGCGGACATCCAGATGAGTTTTGTCGGCGAGATGGCTGACGTGTTCAACAGGCTCGGACCGTTTTCCAATCTGCGCGCATGGCTTGCGCGCATGCATGCACGGCCGGCCTTTCAGCGCTCGGTCGAGAAGGGCGGCGCCTACCGCTTTGCGAAGTGAAGTAATGCCGAAACTGAAAACGATGAATTATTGGCGTCTGCTGGGTTTGCTGCCGCTGTTTGCCGTTGCCGCCTGCTCGCAACCGAGTTTTCTTACCTCGATCGCCGATCGAAACGCGGCAGCGCCTGTGGAGCGGCTAAATCCCGGAACCGCGCCGCCTGACAAGTGGTCGCCGGCGCCCGATCCGGTCGATGATGAGGACTTGCCGAACACCGAGCGCATCTCGAAGATGCCGCGCAAGGTCGGTGAATGCGACGACACCACCATCACCTCGATTACCGACCGCTATGGCGAGGACCTGACCCCTCGCGCCAAGAAGGGCTCCGATCCCGGCACCATCGTCAGGTTCTCCAATTCGGGCGTTCAGGTTTCGATGCGCCGGGAGAACTCCATTGTGCACTCCCAGGTCTTCGACAAGGTCAATATGTGCCTGGTCGAGGTTCCCAAAGAATGCCCCGACGACATCCGCGGCCGGGTCTACCGGACGACCAATCTGAGGACCAAGGAGAGCTGGAGCCTCGCCAACGACGTCAAGAATTGCGGTGGCCCGGCCGGGTAGTCCGCCCGAGCAGGCGGAGCGATAGCGAGGCCGTTAGCGAATGGCGGCACTAAATGGCGCGTCGCGGCGGAAACCATTGGAAACCTTGGGCGCCCTTCACGTGTTTGCGATGGCGCCATTTGCGGGTTATGCCCGCCGCGTTGCTTTGCTATGAAATGCCTTGTGGTTATTGACGCGATCCGCCAATCGATGAGCGCGACGACCCGCCGATCATTTCTCGCTTCTGCCGCCGGCCTTGCAGCCGGCGCGGTCGCGCAACGCGTTGTTGCCGCCGAGGGACAAACGTTCGATCAGATGCTCGATGAGCTGATGCGGGAAAATCAGCAAAACGGCATCGGCAGCGGTTTTGACAACGCCTCGCGCAACGTCCATCTGCCGAAGAAGTCGTTGCCGACGCTATCGCCCTCGACCGCGGAAACCACACAGACTTCGATCGCCCAGTACGAGGCCATCGTCGCCAAGGGCGGATGGCCCGAAGTGCCAACGTCGGCCGATGGCTTGCGAGTTGGCGTGAAGAATCCGGCGGTACCAGCGTTGCGCCAGCGGCTGTCGATCGCAGGTGATCTCGATCTGAATTCCGGCGAGGCCCAGGTCTTCGATTCCTATGTCGATGCCGCGTTGCGCCGCTTCCAGGTGCGTCACGGCTTGCATCCCGATGGCATCGTGCATGAGGCTACCTTGCACGCGCTCAATGTTTCGGCCGAACGCCGGCTGGCGCAGTTGCGCACCAATGCTGTCAGGCTGAAGACGCTGACCGGCAACCTCGGCAATCGCATCGTGGTTGCCAATATTCCAGCCGCTCAAATCGAGGCGATCGAGAACGGCGTGGCGGTGACGCGTCACACGGCAGTTGCCGGCAAGCCGGATCGGCCGTCGCCGGATGTCCGCAGCAAGATCACTCAGATCAACTTCAATCCGTTCTGGACCGTGCCGGTATCGATCATCCGCAAGGATCTGATTCCGAAGATGCAGGCGGAGCCTGATTATCTCACCAGGAATCACATCCGCATCTTCGATCCCAGGAACAACGAACTGCCGCCATCGCAGATCGACTGGTATTCGACCGAGGCGGTCAATTACAAATTCAAGCAGGATGCCGGCGATTTCAATTCGCTCGGTTCGATCAAGATCAATTTCCCCAGTCCGGACGGCGTCTATATGCACGACACGCCGTCGAAGAATCTGTTCGGCGAGGATTTCCGCTTCGCTTCATCAGGTTGCATGCGCGTGCAGAATGTACGCGAACTCGTCTACTGGATTTTGGCGGAAACGCCGGGCTGGTCGAAGGCCGAGATCGACGAGGTGATCAAGTCGGGCGAACGCAAGGACGCCAAGGTCGCAAAGCCCTTGCCGCTCTACTGGGTCTATATCACGGCGTGGGCGACGCCGGACGGTGTCGTGCAATTCCGCGACGACATCTATAATCGCGACGGCGTCAGTTAGAACCCACGGGCGGGTCAGCGGCTGCGACCTTCGAGGGCGAGTTCTCGAATGTCACGAGCAGCTACGCCGGCAAGGGCATCGTCCGCTATCAGTGGTGAGCATTGTTCCCCGGACGCAGCGCAGCGTGAAACGATGCGCTGCTGATCCGGGGTCCACTATTTCTTGCACCGATGGGTCCCGGCTCTGCGGCGCATCGCTGCGCGTTGTGTCGCGTCCGGGGCAAGGGAAAGTTTCTATTGACGCTAACTTCCGCGTCCCGACTGATTTGCCCGTCGTGCCAATGTGCCGCAGGCAATTTTGCTTGTGGCGACGGGCAAATCGCGGGCAGGTTTCTGCCCGTCCCGCGCTCCTCAAGAGGGGCGCTTCGCGGTCGTCACGAACGTTGGGCGCGGGATGCGATGGACGCAGATGGGCGAAGACGACGCGCATCGATGCGGACGGCGAAGTCGTGTGGTCCTGATGCCTCGACGCTGGCATCAAGTCGGCGGGATAATCCGCTAGGCGATGGTGGCAAGAAAACCCGATCACCAGGGAGAGCGCGAAGAAAGCCGTAAAACCATCGCGAAGGGAATGTCGGTTGATACGACGTACCTGTGGTGACTACTCTGTGTGCTTTTTTCATTGCACACAAGGCTGCGGGTGCGGCCGCGCATCCGGCATTCCATGCGCCCTCCGTTTTTTGGGGCCCCTCGGTCGGACAACCCGGGCAGTTGATGCCGCGGAAAGGCAGGGCCGTGGGCGGGTGAGTTCCATGGAAATTCGTCTATCCCCACCATATCTTGCATAAATATCAGGGAGCTACCGCAAGCGCTTGGCCCTGGCCGGGCAATGTGGTATCCCGCGAGACCCTTTTCGACCGCCATAATGGACCGTCCGCGACACCTCTAACTGGTTGCGGCGGTGGAGATATTTCACCCATGAGCTCTTCGCCCTCAAGCGCCAAGACCACTGCCGCACCCGACTCGTTCTTCACGGCCACCCTGAGCGAGGCCGATCCGGACGTCGCCGCTGCTATCAGCGGCGAACTGGGCCGTCAGCGCCACGAGATCGAACTGATCGCGTCGGAAAACATCGTCAGCCGCGCGGTGTTGG
This sequence comes from uncultured Alphaproteobacteria bacterium, assembly GCA_963775545.1. GTDB lineage: Bacteria > Pseudomonadota > Alphaproteobacteria > Rhizobiales > Xanthobacteraceae > Bradyrhizobium. The sequence goes on along the minus strand of CAVZJE010000017.1, from coordinate 7,852 downwards.
AAGCGCAGGGCTCGGTGCTCACCAACAAATATGCCGAAGGCTATCCCGGCAACCGCTACTACGGCGGCTGCGAATGGGTGGATGTGGTGGAAACGCTGGCGATCGAGCGCGCGAAGAAGTTGTTCGGCGCCGCATTCGCCAACGTGCAAGCCAATTCCGGCAGCCAGATGAACCAGGCGGTGTTTCTGGCGCTGCTTCAGCCGGGCGACACCTTCATGGGGCTCGATCTTGCCGCGGGCGGCCATCTCACCCACGGATCGCCGGTCAACATGTCTGGCAAGTGGTTCAAGGCTTCGCATTACACCGTGCGCCGCGAAGACCAGATCATCGACATGGATGCGGTCGCCAAACAGGCCGAGCAGGTGCGGCCCAAGCTGATCATTGCCGGCGGCTCGGCCTATTCGCGGCCCTGGGACTTCAAGCGCTTTCGCGAGATTGCCGACAGCATCGGGGCCTATCTGATGGTCGACATGGCGCATTTCGCAGGTCTTGTGGCCGGCGGCGTTCATGCTTCGCCCGTGCCGCATGCGCATGTCACGACCACTACCACGCACAAATCGCTGCGCGGCCCGCGCGGCGGCCTGATCCTCTGCAATGACGAGGCGCTCGCCAAGAAATTCAATTCGGCGATTTTCCCCGGCCTCCAGGGCGGCCCCTTGATGCACGTAATCGCGGCCAAGGCAGTCGCCTTTGCCGAAGCCTTGCGGCCGGACTTCAAGATCTACGCCAGGAACGTGGTCGAGAACGCCAAGGCGCTGGCCGAGAGCCTGCGCGCCGAAGGGCTCGATATCGTCTCGGGCGGCACCGACAACCACCTGATGCTGGTCGATCTCCGGCCGAAGGGATTGAAGGGCAACGTCTCGGAAAAGGCGCTGGTGCGGGCCGCCATCACCTGCAACAAGAACGGCATTCCCTTCGATCCGGAAAAACCGTTCGTCACTTCGGGCCTGCGTCTCGGCACGCCGGCGGCGACCACGCGGGGCTTCGGGGTTGCCGAATTCAAGCAGGTCGGCGGCATGATCGCCGAGGTGCTGAACGCGGTCGCGCAGTCAAAGGACGGCGCCGCGCCGCTGGTGGAATCCGCGATGAAGGAACGCGTGAAAGCGCTCACCGGCCGCTTTCCGATTTATCAGTAAGAGTAAATCAGCATGCGTTGTCCAAGCTGCAACAGTCTCGATACGCAGGTGAAGGACTCCCGGCCCACGGAAGATTCCGCCGTGATCCGGCGCCGCCGCGTATGTGTCGCCTGCAACTTCCGCTTCACGACGTTCGAGCGCGTGCAGCTTCGCGAATTGACGGTCATCAAGCGCAACGGCCGCAGGGTACCGTTCGACCGCGACAAGCTGATGCGCTCGGTGCAAATCTCCTTGCGCAAGCGGCCGGTGGATACGGAGCGGGTCGAGAAAATGGTCTCCGCCATCGTGCGCGAACTCGAGAGCGGTGGCGAAGCGGAGATATCATCGGAGGCGATCGGCGAGATCGTGATGGAGCATCTGCGCCAGCTCGACGACGTCGCCTATGTGCGCTTTGCGTCGGTCTACCGCAATTTCCGCGAGGCCAAGGACTTTGAAACGGTGCTCGGCGAACTCTCCGGCGATGACGACGCGCGGATCGCCTTGTTACGAAAATGATCTTCCGCATTCTGGAAGAGCAGTGGAAGCAAAAAACGACGGATTCGAAAGCGGCTGACTGGCGCTTGATGCAGCTCGCGCTCGCGCTCGGCCGGCGAGGTTTGGGACGCACCCATCCCAACCCCGCGGTGGGCGCCGTGGTGGTCAAGGACGGCGTCATTGTCGGCCGCGGCTGGACACAGCCAGGTGGCCGTCCCCACGCCGAACCCGTTGCGCTGGCGCAGGCTGGTGAGGCGGCGCACGGGGCCACGCTCTATGTGACGCTCGAGCCCTGTTCGCATGTCGGCAAGTCGCCGCCTTGCGCAGACGCCGTCATCGCGGCCGGCATCAAACGCGTGGTGTCGGCGATCGAGGACCCCAATCCGGAAGTCGCCGGGCAGGGTCACGCCAGATTGCGGGCTGCCGGGATCGCGGTCGATATCGGGCTTGGCGCGGCGGAGGCGGCGTACGATCACGCCGGACATTTCAGGCGTGTCCGCGACAACCGTCCGCAGGTGATCCTGAAACTCGCGGTCTCCACCGACGACAAGATCGCAAGCTCCGGCCACAAGCCTGTCGCGATTTCGAGCGAAGCCGCCAAAGCGCGCATGCATCTGTTACGCGCGCAATGCGATGCCATTCTGGTCGGGATCGGGACCGTCCTTTCCGACGATCCGCTACTGACTTGCCGTCTGCCGGGCATGGAAGCCCGCTCGCCGGTGCGGGTCGTGCTGGATCGCGCGTTGCGGATACCGGCCACCAGCCGCCTGGTTCATTCGGCGCGCAGTACGCCGCTCTGGGTGGTGACATCGAACCTGGCCGAGGCGCCGGCGGTGGCGATGCTGGGCGCGGCCGGGGCACAGGTGATCCGTGTCGCATCGACGCCGGCCGGATTGGACCTGCCGGAGGTGCTGCACGCTCTGGCGGAACGCGGCATCACCCGGCTTCTGGTCGAGGGCGGGGCGCGCGTGGCGTCCTCCTTTGTTGCGGCTGATCTCGTCGATGAATTCTGGCTGCTGCGCGGCAGGGACACGATCGGAACCGATGGTGTGGCGGCCCTTGATGCATTGCCGCTCACCGCAATCACCCAGTCGTCGGCCTTTCGCGTTCGTGCTAGCGAAAGCCTGGGTACCGACACTCTTACCGTTTACGAGCGTTCCTGATGTTTACCGGCATCGTCACCGATATCGGCGAAATCGAAAGCCTCAAAGCTGTGGCGCAGGGGCAATTGCACCGGCTGCGCATCGTCTGCCGCTACGATCGTGCGACCATTGCGGACGGCGCCTCGATCGCCTGCAACGGCGTGTGCCTGACGGTGGTCGCTTCCGGCGTCGAAGGGGGCAAAACCTGGTTCGATGTGGACGCCGCCGCCGAGACGCTTGGCATGACCACGGCGAAGCACTGGGACGTCGGCACCAAACTCAATCTGGAACGGGCGCTTAAGATCGGCGACGAACTCGGCGGGCATATTGTTGCGGGCCATGCAGACGGCATTGCCACCATCCGCTCGCGCGAGGATCTGCCCGATATGGCGCGGTTCGAGCTCGACACGACACGGGAACTCGCGCGCTTCATTGCGCCGAAGGGGTCGATCACGCTCGACGGTGTTTCGCTCACCGTCAACACGGTCAAGGACACGTCCTTTTCGGTACTAATCATCCCGCATACGCTCGGTGTCACGACCTTGTCGTCGTGGCGGGCGAGCAGTGAGGTTAATATCGAGGTCGATCTGATGGCCCGATATGCGGCGAGATTGACGGAAATGAAGTGACGGCGTAGCCGTCATGACGAAACCCGATGGATTGAAGAATGGCAGACGCGCGGCGCGCACCGTTAAAAGACCAGACCGACATTGCCGGCGCACGGGCGCTGATTGTCGAGGCGCGTTTCTATGACGACATTCAGGATGCGCTGCTGGAAGGCGCGGTCGCCGAGCTGAAGGCGGCCGGCGTCAGCCACGAGGTCTTGACGGTACCCGGCGCGCTGGAAATTCCGGCCGCCATTGCGATTGCGATCGAGGCCGCGGAGAAGACCGGCAAGCCCTATGATGCCGCGATTGCGCTTGGTTGTGTCATTCGCGGCGATACCATCCATTTCGAGATTGTTTCAATGGAGTCCTCGCGGGCGCTGATGGACCTTGCCGTGGAAAAGAGGTTTCCGCTCGGCAATGGCATCATCACCGTCAACACCGAAGCGCAAGCGTGGGCGAGGGCGCGGGCCTCCGAACTCAACAAGGGCGGCGATGCCGCGCGCGCGGCGCTCGCGATGCTGCGGATCAAGCGGCGGCTCGCTGAGCGGCGATCATGAGCGCCGACAAGAAAACCCAGGCTGCAAAGCCCGCAAAGGGCTCGGAGCGGAAAGCCAACCGGCGTGGCGCCGCGCGTTTGGCAGCCGTGCAGGCGCTCTATCAGATGGACATCGCGGGTGCAGGCATTAACGACATCTTTGCGGAATTCGAGAGCCATTGGCTCGGCAACGAAGTCGAGGGCGACAAGTACCTGCCGGCGGAAGCCGCGTTTTTCCGCGACGTGGTATCCGGCGTGGTGCGCGATCAGGCCAAGCTCGATCCCCTGATTGACGAGGCGCTTTCGAAAGGCTGGCCGCTGAAGCGGATCGATGCCATCCTGCGTGCGGTATTGCGCGCCGGCGCCTACGAGTTGGAACATCGCAAGGACGTTCCCGGCCGTGTCGTCGTGTCGGAATATGTCGATGTCGCGCACGCCTTTGTCGAGGCGGAGGAGACCGGCATGGTGAATGCGGTGCTCGATCAGATCGCCCGTCAGTTCCGCGCCGGCGAATTCGCACGGGCAGGCGGCTGATATGCCGACGTCCGGTGCAAAAGCATCCGGCGAGGATTCCCTGATCGCGCGCTACTTCAAGCCGCTCGTGACCGATCCCGGCGCGTTTGGCCTGACCGATGATGCGGCTGTTCTGAAGGCGCTTGGCGAAGACATCGTCGTCACGACCGACGCCATCGTCGAAGGCGTCCATTTCCTGTCCGACGATCCACCCGATACCATCGCGAAGAAAGCCTTGCGGGTAAACCTGTCCGATCTCGCAGCCAAGGGCGCGAGCCCGGCGGGTTTCGTGTTGACCCTGGCGCTGCGCAAGATTGACGAGACCTGGCTTGCAGCCTTCGCGCGCGGATTGGGAGAGGATACGGGCGCGTTCAATTGCGCGCTTCTGGGCGGCGATACGGTCTCCACGCCCGGTCCGCTGATGGTCTCGATCACCGCGTTCGGCCGCGTACCACAAGGCAAGATCATCCATCGAAGCGGCGCGAAGCCCGGCGACCACGTGGTGGTCACGGGGACGATCGGCGACGCCGCGCTTGGTCTCGACATTCTCCGAAACGGCAGGGTGGCGGCTGCGCTCGCCACTGATGCCGCATCACGGAATATGCTGATCGGCCGCTATCGCGTGCCCGAACCACGGAACGCGCTCGCGCTGGCCATCCGCGCGCATGCAAGTGCGGCCATGGACGTATCAGATGGATTGGCAGGCGACCTCGCGAAGCTTTGTGCGGCCTCCGGCGTATCGGCTGTGATCGACCTTCCGTCCATCCCGTTGTCGCCCGCCGCTAAAGCGGTGCTTGCCGCTTCTGCGGCCGGCATTGAGATCCTCATTTCCGGCGGCGATGACTACGAGATGCTCGGTGCGATTCCCGCCGACGCCTTCGAAGAGTTCATGCGGGAGGCTCGAACCGCAGGGGTCGCCGCAAGCCCGATCGGGACCATCGTTGCGGGCGCAGCTGCCCCCAAATTTCTGGGCGCAAAGGGTGAGGAACTGACGCTGACGCGCACCTCCTACAGCCATTTCTAGGAATTCCGTGTAAATGGCCGGTTTCGGCGCAAATACCTTTCGAAATCTACCATTTTTGCGATTCGCGGCGTTGCGCCGGGGGTGCGATTTTGGCATGGTCCCGGCCGATTTCAGGCCCCCCTTTTGGGCAAGGCGGGCCTGCTTTTTGAGCGCCGGCCGCGATCGCGGCCGTGGCGTGGGGCCATTCCTAGAGATCTGAGGCAAGTTCAATGACAGCATTATGGTTGATCGTGCTCTGCGGCGCGCTATCCATCGTCTACGCCATATGGGCGACCATGTCGGTTATGAAAGCCGATGCCGGCAATCCGCGCATGCAGGAGATTGCGGCTGCGGTGCGCGAAGGCGCGCAGGCCTATCTACGGCGCCAGTACGCCACGATCGCTCTCGTCGGAATCGTGATCTTCGCGCTGCTCGCTTATTTCCTCGGCCTCCTCGTTGCGGTCGGCTTTGCGGTTGGCGCGATATTGTCGGGTTCGGCCGGCTTCATCGGCATGAATGTGTCGGTCCGCGCCAACGTGCGCACCGCACAGGCCGCCACCACCTCGCTCGCCGGCGGCCTCGAACTCGCCTTCAAGGCCGGCGCCATCACGGGCATGTTCGTCGCGGGTCTCGCGCTGCTCGGCGTCACGCTTTATTTCGGCTTCCTGACGTTTTCGCTGCATCTGGCGCCTGACAGCCGCACCGTCATCGACGCCATGGTCGCGCTCGGCTTTGGCGCCTCGCTGATCTCGATCTTTGCCCGTCTCGGCGGCGGCATCTTCACCAAGGGTGCCGACGTTGGCGGCGACCTCGTCGGCAAGGTCGAGGCCGGCATTCCCGAGGACGATCCGCGCAACCCGGCCACCATCGCCGATAACGTCGGCGACAACGTCGGCGACTGCGCCGGCATGGCGGCCGACCTGTTCGAAACCTATGCGGTGACGGCGGTGGCCACCATGGTGCTGGCGGCGATCTTCTTTGCGAAGACGCCGATCCTCGCCAACATGATGACGCTGCCGCTTGCCATCGGCGGCATCTGCATCATCACCTCGATCATCGGCACCTTTTTCGTCAAGCTCGGCGCGAGCCAGTCGATCATGGGCGCGCTGTACAAGGGCCTGATCGCCACCGGCATCCTGTCGCTGGTGGGCGTTGCCGGCGTGATCTACACGCTGATCGGTTTCGACAAGCTCCCGGGTGCCGATTACACCGGCATGGCGCTGTTCGAATGCGGCATCGTCGGTCTTGTCGTGACGGGCCTGATCATCTGGATCACCGAGTACTACACCGGCACCGACTTCCGTCCCGTAAAGTCGATTGCGGCGTCCTCGGTTACGGGCCACGGCACCAACGTGATCCAGGGCCTTGCGATCTCGATGGAGGCGACCGCGTTGCCCGCCCTCGTCATTATCGCCGGCATTCTCATCACCTACAGCCTCGCCGGCCTGTTCGGCATTGCGATTGCCACCACCACCATGCTGTCGCTGGCCGGCATGATCGTCGCGCTCGACGCCTTCGGTCCGGTCACCGACAATGCCGGCGGCATCGCGGAAATGGCCGGCCTGCCGAAGGAAGTTCGCAAGTCCACCGACGCGCTCGACGCGGTCGGCAACACCACCAAGGCCGTCACCAAGGGCTATGCGATCGGCTCGGCCGGTCTCGGCGCGCTGGTGCTGTTGCGGCCTATAACCAGGACCTGAAGTTCTTCATCGCCGACGCGGCCCACCACCCCTACTTCAAGGGCGTCAATCCGGACTTCTCGCTGAACAACCCTTAGTGGTCGTCGGCTTGCTGTTCGGCGGTTTGCTCCCTATCTGTTCGGCGCGATGGGCATGACCGCGGTCGGCCGCGCGGCCGGCGCGATCGTCGAAGAAGTGCGCCGTCAGTTCCGCGAAAAGCCCGGCATCATGCAGGGCACCGACAAGCCGGACTACGGCAAGGCCGTCGACCTCCTGACCAAGGCTGCGATCAAGGAGATGATCATTCCCTCGCTGCTGCCGGTGTTGTCGCCGATCGTGGTCTACTTCCTGATCTATGCGATCGCGGGCGGCGGCGTCGCCGGCAAATCGGCGGCGTTCTCCGCAGTCGGCGCGATGCTGCTGGGGTGATCGTCACGGGCCTGTTTGTGGCGATCTCGATGACCTCGGGCGGCGGCGCTTGGGATAACGCCAAGAAGTACATCGAGGACGGCCACTATGGCGGCAAGGGCTGGATGCCCACAAGTCCGCGGTAACCGGCGACACCGTCGGCGATCCCTACAAGGATACGGCTGGCCCTGCGGTGAACCCGATGATCAAGTACGAACATCGTGGCGCTGCTGTTGCTCGCGGTCCTCGCGCACTGAGACGCGCCACCGCCTGAATCCAAAACCCCCGCCGGTGCGAACCGCGGGGGTTTTTGATTCGGAAGATGAGACCGATCTGACCTAAACGCCCGGCGAC
>CAVZJE010000016.1:0-66757 GCA_963775545.1 uncultured Alphaproteobacteria bacterium | reverse complement strand
CCAGTCCGCGTTCTTCTGGCTTGTATTTGCTCTCATCACGATAGCACGAATCATCTCCCGATCAAGCGCCGCTCCCCTCGCCCGCTCTATCTCGATCTATCGGCGCGTTGCGGTGTTATGCCAGTTGAGCCCGTTCCGGGTAGCCAACGGCTCTTTCCACGCATCGTAGCTATAGACCCAATCCGGATTGGTGGGGCCCTTGAGCCACGTATTCGTGCGTGAGCTGAGCTGAACGCGCGACGTCCGCTCTCTTCGCGTTGCTTCGAAGCGCCGGAACGCGCTGGCCACGCCGCCGCGATCGACCGCCTGAAGACAGCGCGATAAAATCGCGGCATCCTCGATCGCCATCGCCGCCCCCTGCGCCATATACGGCGTCATTGGATGGCAAGCGTCGCCAAGCAGCGTTACGTTGCCGTCGCACCAGCGGGGAAGCGGGTCGCGATCGACCAGCGCCCATTTGTGCACCGAGGGACAAGCTTCGAGCACATGACGCACCTGGAGGTGAAAATCGGCAAAGGCTCGTCGAAGCTCGCCGACATCCCCCATCGCCGACCACGATTCGACCGTGAAGCCCGGTTCGGGTTGACTGGTCACGAAATAGACCTCGCTGCGGTCCGGCTTCACGTAATAAATGACGATGTGGCGGTCCGGCCCCCACCATTTGGTGCAATCGTCGATCGCATAACCGTTCAGAAGCGCCGCAGGAAACACGGTCCGATAGGCGATGCGCCCGGTGAAGTTGGGTTCGTGGCGGCCAAACAGTTCGTTCTTCACAAAGGAATGAACACCATCGGCAGCCACGACCGCGTCCGCGACGACGCTTGCACCGTTTGCAAACCGCAGCTTGACGCCCTGATCTGCAAGCTGCTCGAAACCGACGAGCTTGTGGTCGAGACGAATCAATTCTGACGGTACCGCGCTCGCCAGCGCCGCATGCAGGTCGCCGCGGTGCCCGAGAAGATACGGCGCGCCGTATTTCTCTTCAGCCGCAGGCCCAAAAATCATGTCAAAGCGGATATCGCCCGTATCATATTCCCTGTTGTTCCATGAACGCGGATAGAACGCTATAGACCCAATCCGGATTGGTGGGGCCCTTGAGCCACGTATTCGTGCGTGAGCTGAGCTGAACACGCGATGTGCGTTCTCTTCGCGTTGCTTCAAAGCGCCGGAACGCGCTGGCCACGCCGTCGCGACCGACCCCTTGCAGGCAGCGCGACAACACCGCCGCATCCTCGATCGCCATCGCCGCGCCCTGCGCCATATACGGCGTCATCGGATGGCAAGCGTCGCCAAGCAACGTCACGTTGCCATCGCACCAGCGCGGCAACGGGTCGCGATCGACCAGCGCCCATTTGTGCACCGAGGGACAAGCCTCGAGGACGTGACGTACCTGGGGATGAAAATCTGCAAAGGCTCGGCGAAGCTCGCCGACATCCCCCATCGCCGACCACGATTCGACCGTGAAGCCGGGTTCAAGCTGGCTGGTCACGAAGTAGACTTCGCTGCGGTCCGGCTTCACATAATAAATGACGATGTGGCGGTCGGTCCCCCACCATTTGGTGCAGTCGTCGATCACATAACCATTCAGAAGCGAGGCAGGAAACACGGTGCGATAGGCGATGCGTCCCGTGAAGTTGGGCTCCTGGCGGCCAAACAGCTCGTCTTTCACAAAGGAATGAACACCATCCGCAGCGACGACCGCGTCAGCGATTACGGTTTCACCGTTTGCAAACCGCAAGCTCACGCTCTGATCCGCGAGCTGCTCGAAGCCGATGACCTTGTGGTCGAGACGGATCAACTCGGGTGGAACCGCGCTCGCCAGCGCCGCATGCAGGTCACCGCGATGGCCGAGAAGATAAGGCGCCCCGTATTTCTCTTCGGCCACGGGGCCAAAAATCATGTCAAAACGGATATCGCCCGTATCATATTCCCTATTGTTCCATGAACGCGGATAGAACGCCGCGCGCCGGAGCGGCGGCTCGAGGTCCCACGCGCGCAGGACCTTCATCGCATTACAGCCAATCTGGATGCCTGCGCCCAGGCGCGTAAATTTCGTGGCCTGCTCGTAGACCGTTACCTTTAGTCCGGCGCGCGACAGTCCCGCGGCAGCCGCAAGACCTCCCATTCCCGCACCAATGATTGCTACCGAAATTTTTTCCATCGCCGTCATCCGCCACTTCCATCAGATGCTAATTATTGCCTACCGTGGTCCTCATATGAGCGACGCGCCGTCCGCAAACGACCAATTCTGACCCGCTGCGATTAATTCTCAAAGTTGTAACTCGGGCCTAACCCGGACAACGACATTTCCTCCGCCCGGCCGTGTGCCGTCAGTTTAGCTCAAACTGTCTGATCTGCGCGGCGGGACCTTGCAGCACTCATGGACGTGGCATCGTGCCGAAAATTGAGCAACTGCACGTCGGCTGGAAGCCTTGCGATAAAAAACTGCCCTCACGCTCTAGGCATGAGGGCAGCTTGTCGTTTGGTAGATATCGCGCCGAACGAACGGCGAAGCGTTACAACGCCTTGATCTCAACCTTGCGGAATTTGACGACGCCCTTGTCGTTCGGCACGCCATTCGCATCCTTGACGCCTAGACCGTGCTGAAGCGCGATCCGCCCTTTCGCAAACTTCGCGTCCTGCGCGCCATCGACCGTCTTCTGGCCATTGAGAACCACGGTGAAGCTCGAACCCTTCGCGGTGATTTCGTAGGTATTCCACTTGCCCGCCGCGTGCGGCATCGGATTGACCTTGGCGACATTGACAATAGCGCCCGTGGCGTAGCTCGGATCGGGCCGCATATCCCAGATGTTCACCTCATAGGCGTTGTCGGAACCAATCTTCTCGGGATTTGTGACGCGAAGGAAAATGCCGCTGTTGGAATCGGCCTCGACCCAGAATTCGGCCCTGATCTGATAATCGGCGTAATCGCTTTTTGTGACCAGGAAGCCGTTGCCCTTGTCAGCCACGAGCATGCCGTCTTCGACCCGCCAGTTGGCGTCACCGATCTTGTTGAAGCTGTCCATGTCCTTGCCGTCGAACAAACTGACCCATCCGGTTTCGCTCGAAGCCCGCGGCGACCAGGACAAAGCAGCGACGCCGAAGGCAAGCAGTCCGATGACAGAGCGGCGTTTCATGAAGATACTCCCCGTTGATGTTGTTCTTGATACTGGCTCGATCGAGCCGACACGCTTTCGATCACCTCGACGATAGCAGGAGACAAATCCCCCGGGAAGCCAGAGGGAGGCTACACCCGCCATGCGGTCCAGACGATCGGCTTTCCAGTCCGGCGCCAGGATCAGCGCGCACCGGCATTGGCGACCCCGACCCGATTGCTGCCGGGATACCCCGTCTGTTGAAATGGCAGGCGGGCACGCCTCAACCAGGCGCCGCGGGAATTGGTAAATCAATTCCTAATCGCGATCGCCAATCACGCCGGAAGCGGCGGCCGGCAAATTCCCTATTCTTGTCAGGGCAAACGCGTCGAACGGAAGCCCCAAGTGCGGGCTGCGGTACAAATTTGCAACACCTAAGCCCGTCTTATTGCCCGAGGCGGCTTAACCGTTTGTGCAGCGACAGACGGCATAGTGGCGGGCATAGGACGCAATTCGTGACAGACCGGGTTCAGCTATCGTGACATCGTTTGGACGTGTAATTCTGGTGCGCGGCTCGCTGGCGCGGATCGGTCTGATGACTACCGGCAAGATGGGCCCTTCCGAGATACGGGCCACGGTCGGCCGCTTCATCAGCATCCGCTGCGCCAATTCCGTCATCGTCGCGATGATTACGGAGGTGTCGTGCGAAAACCTGCCGACATCCGATAGCTACATCGCCAGCGCCTCCGTCGACTTGCTCGGTGAAATTCTCGGGACCTCAGATCGCCAGAAATTCCAGCGCGGCGTTACCAACTATCCGACCATCGGCGACCCCGTCGAACTGATCAACAGCCAGGAGCTGCGCACCATCTATGCGCCGAGCGGTTCGGATCAGATCAATATCGGCACGTTGCAGCAGGACCCCTCCGTCATTGCCTATGTCGACATCGAAGAAATGCTCTCCAAACATTTCGCGGTGCTCGGATCCACCGGCGTCGGTAAATCGACCGGCGTGTCGCTGCTCCTCAACGAAATTCTCAAGTCGCGGCCGACGTTGCGGATTTTCCTGCTCGACGTTCACAACGAATACGGCCGATGCTTCGGCGACCGTGCGCTGGTGCTCAACCCGCGCAACCTGAAGCTCCCGTTCTGGCTGTTCAATTTTGAAGAGATCGTCGATGTGCTGTTCGCCGGCCGGCCCGGCGTGCCCGAAGAGCTCGACATTCTCGCCGAGGTCATTCCGGTCGCAAAGGCGATCTATACGCAGTATCAAAACGCCGACCGGATGGGATTGAAGCGCGTCGATCCCAAGTCTGGCGGCTACACCCTCGACACGCCGGTGCCCTACCGGCTGGTCGATCTGATCTCGCTGATCGACGAGCGCATGGGCAAGCTCGAAAACCGCTCCTCGCGCATCATCTATCACAAGCTGATCTCGCGCGTCGAAACCGTGCGTAACGATCCGCGCTACGCCTTCATGTTCGACAACGCCAATGTCGGTGGCGACACCATGGCGGACGTCATCAGCCATCTGTTCCGCCTGCCGTCGAACGGCCGTCCGATGACCGTGATGCAACTCGCCGGTTTCCCGGCCGAGGTCATCGACTCCGTGGTGTCGGTGCTGTGCCGCATGGCGTTCGATTTCGGGCTTTGGAGCGACGGCGTATCGCCGATGCTGTTTGTCTGCGAGGAAGCCCACCGCTACGCCTCCGCCGACCGCAACGTCGGTTTTGGCCCAACCCGCAAGGCGGTGTCGCGAATTGCCAAGGAAGGCCGCAAATACGGCGTGTATCTCGGCCTCGTCACCCAGCGGCCCGCCGAGCTCGACGCCACCATCATCTCCCAGTGTAACACGCTGTTCACGATGCGTCTTGCCAACGAGCGCGACCAGACGCTGCTGCGTTCTGCCGTCTCTGACGCGGCTGCGAACCTGCTCTCGTTCGTGCCCTCGCTCGGAACGCGTGAGGTGCTCGCGTTCGGCGAAGGCGTGGCGCTCCCGACCCGTTTGCGGTTCAAGGAGGTGCCGGTTCATCAACTGCCACGCGGCGAAGCCACCATATCGACCGTACCCTCGGCCACTTCCGGTCATGACATGCACTTTGTCAGCGCGGTGCTGGAACGCTGGCGCGGTGCGACGTCAAATCGCGACGTTCCGAGCGATCCGACTTTCAACGATCGCGCTAAAACCGTCGCCGCCGTGGAAGCGCCGATGTTGCAACCGTCGATGGGACTTGATCCCGACCGCTTCTCGCTGTTGAAGAAGCCGCTGCGCTAAATCGCTACCGTCACGCCGCGGGCTTTGCGTCGGCTGCGCTGTCGACTATTGTCACGACAGTCAATCCATCGAGCAGAAGCCTCGCCATGACGCAGCCGACACCATCGCGATTCCCGGTTCCTCCCGTCGATAGCTTGCCGGAGGATATCCGCAGCCGCCTGCTCACAGTGCAGGAGAAATCAGGTTTCATCCCGAACGTCTTTTTGACGCTCGCCTTTCGGCCGGATGAATTTCGTGCGTTCTTTGCTTATCACGACGCCCTAATGGACAAGGACGGCGGCCTCACAAAGGCCGAGCGCGAGATGATCGTGGTTGCAACCTCGAGCGCCAATCAGTGCCAGTATTGCGTGATCGCCCACGGCGCGATCTTGCGAATTCGGGCGAAGAACCCGCTGATCGCCGACCAGATCGCGTCGAACTACCGGAAAGCGGACATCACGCCGCGCCAGCGCGCGATGCTCGATTTCGCCATGAAGGTGAGCCAGGAGGCGCACCTTGTTTCGGATGCCGATTTTGCCGAGCTTTCAGTGCTCGGCTTCAGCTACGACGACGTGTGGGACATCGCCGCAATATCGGCCTTCTTCGCGCTGTCTAACCGGATCGCCAACGTCGCCGCGATGCGGCCCAACGATGAATTCTATCTGATGGGGCGGCTACCAAAGGCGTAACGCCAAACTACAGCTCTGCGGCTAACCGTCCGGGGCCGGTCCACACCAGCCGGGCAGATAGACCGCATCCGGACTTTTTGCCAGCGCCAGGCTCTTTTCCATCGCCTTTGCGAAATTTTCATCGACGACCTTGGTCGATATTTTCCGGCGCAGGAAATCGGCCCACAAAAACTCGCTGAATGGCGTCGTATCCTTGGCAAACCCGCCGGCGCGCCGCAATTCGCCGGCGAGGCTGCGGAAAGGATCGTCCTTGAGCTCGGTGATTGATTTTGGGAGGTCCTTGAAGTGGCGTCGTTCGCCTTTGGCGTCGTAGGGATAGACCCAGCGCTTGTTATCCATCACGCCCCAAAAAGCGTCGCGCTCGACCATGCTGAGATCGCCGATCACGGTGACGAGAATGTCTTTCACGCCCTCGTCGTGGAGCGCACGCGCCAGATGGTGGTGATCGACCACGTAGTAGCGCTGGTCCGGCCCGCGAACGACCGGAATCATGTGTTTTCCAAGTGACGCCGCCTGCTTCTTTTTCGATTTCTGCCCGCGCCAACGCTTGCGCTTCTCCTTCACTTCCCTCATCCCGACGGTCATCTGGGTGGGACGAAGCGACAAAATCGGAATCGGCTTGATCATCGGCTCGCGCATGTTCGACATGACTGGACATCTCCCTGCCGGATTGTGAAATATGCCGCCTTAATTCGTTCAATTATGGCATGAGGAGAGATGCTGGAAAAGCTGAAGGAGCGGCTATCGAGGTCGCGCGTCATCGCGTTTGGCGACCGCGAAATCATTACCGAGGGACTTGATCTCAGCTTCTGGGCCGATATCAGCCATCGCTGCATGACGGCGTCATGGCCATCGTTCATCGCCGGTGTGGTGCTTGTCTTTATCGTCTTCAACGCGGCCTTCGGGCTGCTTTATTGGCTTGGAGACCAGCCGGTCTCCAACGTCGCCCGCAACGACTATCTCGACTATCTCTATTTCAGCATCGAGACGCTCTCGACCGCCGGTTACGGCGACATGCATCCGCAAACCCACTACGGTCACTTCGTCTCGGCGGTCGAGCTGTTGACTGGCATCTTTTCGATGTCAGTCATGACTGGGCTGATCTTTTCCCGGTTTTCCCGACCCCACGCCCGGCTTCTGTTCGCCAACAATCCGGTGATTGCGACCCAGGACGGAAAGCCGACCTTGATGCTGCGGCTTGCCAACGAGCGTCACAATATCATCGGCAATGCGACCGCGCGGCTGTGGTTGCTCAAGAATACGATCACCAACGAAGGGCGGGCTATCCGGCGCTTCAACGAGCTTCCCCTCTTGAAGAACGAGCACCCCGCGCTCGCGTTGAGCTGGACGCTCTACCATGTGCTTGACGAACAGAGTCTGCTCTTCAATCTCGACACCGAAGACCTGAAAGCGGCCAGCGTATCGCTTGTCGTCGTCGTGTCCGGATATGACGTTGTGGCGGCACAAACCATCCATGCCCGTAAATCTTACGATCATACCGACATCCGATTTGGCCAGCGCTATGCCGATATCCTTGAAAACCTCGAGGACGGCCGGATTCGAATCGACTACGGCAAGTTCCATGACACTTTAGACGAATGAACTTTCCGGTTAGCCGGCTAATTCTTATTTCTACTTCGAGAAACAATGCAGGCGTGCTAAAGGAACCAAAGTCATCCCGGAGCTGGCACCCGTGAGACCCCAGCGACCCATCGTATCGGCCCCGCCGGAACATGAGCACCGCGTGCTCGAATTCCGGCCGCGCCCCGGATCTCCCCTCGCTCAGCGTGGAAGCCATCCTTCGTTTGTCCATCGGCTCGAAGTCGCCAACGACCTGTCGCGCTATGAGCTCGACCACGAAGACGCCAACGAATATCGGCAGCGGATGCTGGCAAATGTGGCCGCTTTCGCCTTCACCATGGCGCTGCTGGCGATCGGCATCTGGCTGACGGTGAGCATTGCCCACCTCCGGCGAACCCAGGATTGTGTCCTGATGGGGCGCCACGATTGCGTCCAGATTACCGTGACACATAATTAGCGGTGCCTTGATTAGCGGTGCCTTGGGCGCGCGAACGTCGGCCTCGTCAGCAATATTCGGCAAAAATGGGCGCCCTGCCCGGAAATCGGTGGCCACGGGCATTGGCCACTCCATTGAACTCAGGGCTGCGCTCCGATATACGGGCTTTCGGCTCCGGGTGGTGGACAGGGCCGGCCCCGGTGCCGGTGACCGCCGTCCTATATCTTCGAAATTTACCTTCAATATATCAAAGGCTTAGTGATGTCCTCTACATTCGATCAGGTGGCAACGATTATCGCTGAAACCTGCGACATACCGCGCGACACGATCACGCCGGAAAGCCACGCGATCGACGATCTGGGAATCGACAGCCTCGATTTCCTCGACATCGCCTTTGCGATCGACAAGGCGTTCGGAATCAAGCTCCCGCTGGAAAAGTGGACCCAGGAAGTCAACGACGGCAAGGCGACCACCGAACAGTACTTCGTCCTGAAAAATCTGAGCGCCCGGATCGACGAATTGGTCGCGGCCAAGGGCGCCAGCGCCTAGCGTGGCGGTTCAAAAGTCCGCATCATTTTTGCCGAGCACGCACCTTACGGACTTTTGAACCAAAGCCACGCTAGATCAACAAGTTTGCTAGTGTCCTATCGCTTCCGAAGTTCGTAAGAGTGGGGCCGCGCAATGAAACGAACTTCGGAATCGGGACACTAGTCGCGCGAAGATGCAACTCGAATACTTCCACCTGATCGATCGCATCGTCGACTTCAAGTTCGACGAGAAGAAGATTGCCGTCGAAGCGTTGGTGCCGAAGGAAAACACGATCTTCGAGGGACACTTTCCCGGCTACCCGCTGATGCCGGGCGTGCTACTGATCGAATCCATGGCGCAGGCTTCCGGCTGGCTTCTGCTCGGCCTGCTCAAATTCGAGCGCATGCCGATTCTTGCCGCCGTGAAGGAGGCCAAAGTGCGCGGCTCGGTTTTCCCGGGCGATCTCATCGCCATCGAGGCAGGTCTCACCCATGAAGGCTCGGGTTACGCAATGACCGAAGCGAAGATCCGGGTTGGCGGCAAACTGCGCGCAAACTCAACACTTACCTTCACGCTGATCCCCTTCCCCAATTCGGATATGCGCGGACACATGGAGGCGATGGCCCAGCGTGTCGGATTTCCGCAGCAGGCCATCACCCCATGACTGAAACAAAGTCTGCGACTGAAGTCTGGATCACCGGCATTGGTCTTGCGACCTCGCTCGGCGAGGGTCTGGACGCCCATTGGGACGGGCTCAATCAGCATCGCATCAACGTCGACGAGAAGGGCTTTGCGCCCTGCGTCGTGCATCCGCTGGCGCCCCTTAACTTCGACACGCAGATTCCGAAGAAGGGCGATCAGCGCCAGATGGAAGCCTGGCAACGGATCGGGACCTACGCGGCTGGGCTGGCGCTGGATTCGGCAGGCGTCAAGGGCAACAAGGAAATCTTGGGCCGGATGGACATGGTTATCGCCGCGGGTGGCGGCGAGCGCGACATCGCAGTCGATAGCAACATCCTCAGCGGGGATGCCAAGGGTAATCACGCCCCTGGATTCCTCAACGAACGGCTGATGAATGATCTGCGTCCGACGCTATTTTTGGCTCAGCTCTCGAACCTCTTGGCCGGCAACATCGCGATCGTGCACGGAGTTTCCGGAACCTCGCGCACATTCATGGGCGAAGAGGCTGCAAGCATCGACGCAGCGCGGATTGCGCTGGCGAGGATCGCTGGAGGACAAAGCGACATCGCTCTGATCGGTGGTTCGCACAATGGAGAACGCAAGGATCTCTTAGTTCTCTATGAGTTTGGCGATTTCAACCTCAAGAACAAATTCGCACCGGTCTGGGCGCGCGGAGGAAGTAGCGGATTTGCACTCGGCTCCGCCGGCGCATTTCTGGTCATCGAGTCCAAGGCGCATGCCGAAGCGCGCGGCGCGAAGCCTTATGCACGCCTGACCAACGTCGTCACCGATCGGGCACGCCGCCAGCATCGCGGCGAGATCATGGCGACGCTGGAGACGTTATGGTCGAAGCTCGGCAAAATTGGAGACACCGGCGCCATCATCACCGGGGCAACGGGAGCAGAGCCGGCCACCTCTGAAGAGCGCACGTTCCTCGCCGCATATCCGGATTTTGCAGTACGGTCGACCGGGACGATCTTCGGTCATACGATGGAAACACAATTTCCGTTGGGGTTGGCGCTGGCGGCATTGTCACTGTCGCGTGGCGCATTGTTTCCACCTAACGACCCTACCGGGCTCGAAGTTGAGATGTCGAAACCGCCGACCCAAATTGTGGTCGTCGGAACGGGTCATTGGCGAGGCGAAGGCATGGCGCTGGTCGAAGCGATCAAGTGATCGCGACGCCGAAAGGACGGGGAAAACATGGCAGCACCACGCGATAAATTCGGCCGGCCGATTGTCGTCGTAACCGGCATGGGGGTTGTCACCTCGCTCGGCGCGGGCAAGGCCGATAACTGGAAAAAACTCACGGCCGGCGAATCCGGTATTCGCACCATTACCCGCTTCCCAACCGACGGGTTGAAGACGACCATGGCCGGGACGGTCGATTTTGTACCCATCGAGCCCTTTTCCTCCACCGAACTCTCGGAACGGCTCGCGAATATCGCCACCGAAGAGGCCGTCGCGCAAGCTGCGATCGGCAGCAAAGGTGATTTCCCGGGACCGCTGTTTCTGGCCGTTGCACCAGTTGAGGTGGAGTGGCCACAGCGGCTGGAACTCGGTCGCGCAACGGGACAGACCGATATCGATTATGATGCTTTGCTACGTGTCAGCGGCGGTGGAAGGTTTAAGTCATACCACCGGCGATTTCTTTTCGGCTCGGTCGAGGATTATCTGGCCGAAAAATTCGGTACCAAGGGTTCGCCGATTTCATTGTCTACTGCTTGCGCATCGGGCGCCACGGCCATTCAGCTCGGCGTTGAAGCTATTCGCCGCGGCGAGACGGACGCCGCCCTGTGTGTAGCAACAGAGGGCTCGGTCAACCCAGAAGGTCTGGTCCGATTCTCACTTTTATCGGCGCTGTCGACGCACAACGAACCGCCCCAGGCCGCTTCCAAACCATTCTCGAAGAACCGCGACGGCTTTGTGATGGCGGAAGGCGCCGGCGCGCTCGTTCTGGAGAGCTACGAAGCCGCCTTGGCGCGGGGTGCGCCTATCCTTGGTGTCGTTGCTGGCTGTGGTGAACTGACCAATTCGTTCCACCGCACCCGCTCTAGCCCGGACGGCAAGCCGATCATCGGCTGCATGCTGAAAACGCTGGCAGACGCCGGCATGACGCCGGAACAAATAGACCACATCAACGCTCATGGCACCGCAACTCCGGAAAACGACAAGATGGAATATCTGACGACGTCAGCGGTGTTTGGCGAACACGCTAAACAAATTCCAGTATCGTCGAACAAATCGATGGTGGGCCACACGATCTCGGCGGCCGGTGCGGTCGAAGCTGTGTTCTCGCTTCTGACGCTCGAACATCAGAGAATTCCGCCGACGATCAACTATGAGACGCCGGATCCAGCGATTCTGTTCGACGTGGTTGGAAATAAGGCGCGCGACGCGCGTGTGACCGCCGTGATGTCGAATTCGTTCGGTTTCGGCGGTCAGAACGCTTCGCTTATTTTGACGCGTGAGCCCGTCTAGGCGACTGGATCTTTCGATGATCGAACACATTGAAAGCCGCTACGCGTTCGTCGTTGGTCTCTGATGCATCCTCTGCTACTCCGCGCCAGGGCAAAAATTCGCGACGCGACCAAACCGATCGGGGAAGCCCTGGTCGGCGCCGTGACCATTTCCCTCCTGCGCACGGCGCGCTATTTCGACCCAATCAAGACCGCTGACTTTCTCGGCCGCCTTACCCGCCTGATCGGTCCGCTGACCCGCGAGCAGCGGATTGGCCGCGCCAATCTCAAGGCAGCCTTTCCCGAGAAATCACCGGAGGAGATCGAGACCATTCTCACGGGCGTCTGGGACAATCTTGGGCGCGTGGCCGCCGAATTTGCCCATCTCGATCATATCTGGGAGCATGACCCTGCATTCCCGGAAAAAAGCCGGATCGAAATCGGGCCGCGTACGCATGAGCTGTTTGCCAAACTTCGCCTGGACGAAAAGCCTGCGCTGATCTTCGCAACCCATCTCGGCAATTGGGAACTACCGGCCGTGGCGGCGGTGGCGCATGGACTGGACGCGGCCATCCTGTTTCGCCGACCCAATAGCGCTTCCGCTAACGAGATCATCGAGAAATTGCGCGCGGTAAAGATGGGAACCCTCATCCCCGCCGGCCGCGACGCGCCGCTGAAAATGGCCGAAGCGCTGCGCAACGGCCAGCACGTGGCGATGCTGGTGGATCAGTATTTCACTAACGGCGTCGAGGTAACGTTCTTCGGCCGCAAGACCAAAGCCAACCCGACGCTGGCCCGCCTGCTGCGGCAGATCGACTGCCCGATTCACGGCACGCGTATTATCCGCCTGCCCAATCATCGCTTCCGCGC
This sequence comes from uncultured Alphaproteobacteria bacterium, assembly GCA_963775545.1. Classification (GTDB taxonomy): domain Bacteria; phylum Pseudomonadota; class Alphaproteobacteria; order Rhizobiales; family Xanthobacteraceae; genus Bradyrhizobium. The sequence goes on along the minus strand of CAVZJE010000016.1, from coordinate 54,164 downwards.
CGAACTCTCGGAGGAGATCGAGCCCGTGCGCGATGCTTCCGGACAAATCGACGTCCAGCAGACGATGCAGGCCATCACTTCCGTGGTTGAAGGATGGATTCGCGAATACCCGGACCAATGGCTGTGGCTGCACCGCCGCTGGCGGTAGCACAAACAGCAAGACGTTAGCGCCCGGTCTTCACCTTGGTCCAAAGCCTGTTGATGATACGTTGCGTCGCCGGATCCCGCGCGGTGATCACAAACAGCTTCGCCAGCGTCGCCTCGTCGGGATAGATATTCCTATCGTTCATGATTTTCGGATCGAGCAGTTTCTGGCTCGCCAAATTGCCGGTCGCGTAAGACAGGAAGTTGGAATTCCTCGCCGCAATATCGGGCCGGTAGAGAAAATTGATCAGCTCATAGGCTTCCTCGACATTCCTGGCGTCGGCAGGGATCGCAAGATTGTCAAAGAACATCTGCGCGCCTTCCTTCGGGATCGCATAACCGACCGTGATCCCGTTCCTGGCTTCAGCCGCGCGGCTTCGCGCCTGCATGATATCGCCTGACCAGCCGACGACCAGGCAAATCTCGCCGGTCGCCAGCGCACTCAGATATTCGGACGAATGAAACTTGCGGACGTAGGGACGAATTTTACTGACGAGATCGGCCGCCTTCTCCAGATCCGCCTGTTTCGTCGAATTCGGATCGAGCCCGAGATAGTTCAGCGCCGCTGGGAAAATATCGTCGGGCGAATCCAGCATGTGGACGCCGCAATCCTTGAACTTGGCGAGGTTCTCCGGCTTGAAGACGATATCCCAGCTATCGATCGCGGCGCCGGGACCGAGGATGGTTTCCGCCATCTTGACGTTATAGCCGATGCCGGTCGTACCCCACATGTAGTTGGCGCCATACTGATTGTTCGGATCGTAAGTGGCAAGCCGCGCGGTCACCATCGGCCACGCGTTGACGAGGTTCGGCAGTTTTGATTTGTCGAGCTTCTGAAAAACACTGGCCTTGATCTGGCGTTGCAGAAAATAGGCTGTCGGCACCACGACATCGTAGCCCGACTTGCCGGCCAACAAACGCGTTTCCAGCGTCTCGTTGGCATCGAAGGTGTCGTACACAACCTTGATGCCGGTCTCGCGGGTGAAGTCCTCCAACACCCCCGGCGCCATATAGCTCGACCAATTGTAGAAATTGACCGTGCGCTCCGCGGCGCTGGCATGTAGCGGCAGCAGCAGCGCGGCCGCGGCAATGGCAAACCGGATTTGCGCCATGACGCGCTGGCCGGACGGCATTCTAAAGTCTCCGCTATCGCCGGTGCACCGCATCGGACAAACGCTCCAGCGCGGTGTCGAGCGTCGCGTCTCTCTTGGCAAAACAGAAGCGCACTACCGTCGTCACCGGATCCTTCTCGTAGAAGGCCGACACCGGAATGGCCGCGACCTTGTAGTCGGTGACGATCCGTTTGCAGAAAGCTTCGTCGGTTTCGTTCAGACCGAGCGGTGACAAATCGACGGTGAGGAAATAGGTGCCCTGTGAACGCAGCACCGGAAAGCCGAGACTTTCTAATCCACTCGTCAGCCGGTCGCGGCTGCGCGCGAGATCCTTGCGCATCTGGTGAAAATACTCGTCCGGTTTGCCGAGACCATAGGCGACCGCGGCCTGAAGGTTCGGCGCGGTGGTGAAGGTGAGAAACTGGTGCACCTTCGCTGCAACCCGCAATAGCGGCGGCGCAGCGCAGACAAAGCCGATCTTCCAGCCGGTGAGCGAGAATATTTTCCCGGCCGAGCCGACCTTGATGGTGCGCTCGCGCATGCCCGGAATGGTGATCAGCGGAATGTGCACCCGCTCGTCGAAGATGACGTGCTCCCAGACCTCGTCACAGATCGCAACGACGTCGAACTCCTGGCAGAAGCGCGCCAGCAATTCCAGGTCTTCGCGCGGGTAGACGACGGCGGCCGGGTTGAGCGGATTGTTGAAAAGAACCGCCTTGGTCTTGTGATTGAAGACGCCGCGCAGCGCTTCTTCCGTCAGCCGCCAATGCGGCGGTTCAAGCCGAACCAGACGCGGGATGCCGCCGGCCTGGCGGATGATCGGAAGGTAGGAATCGTAGACCGGCTGGAACACGACGACCTCGTCGCCGGGCTCGACCACCGCCAGAATGGCCGAGGTCAGCGCTTCGGTGCCGCCGGAAGTCACCATCACTTCCGTCATCGGATCGAGTGCCAGGCCGTGCCAGCGCTGATAATGCGCCGCGATCGCCTGCCGCAACTCGGGGATACCCATCATCGAGGGGTATTGGTTGTAACCGTTCACCACCGCATCGGCAGCGGCGTTGCGGATGTCTTCGGGCCCCGGGTCGTCCGGAAAGCCCTGGCCGAGATTGATGGCGTTGTTATCGCGGGCAAGCTGCGACATCGCCTCGAAGACGGTGACCGGCAGATCGCCAAATACCTTGTTGGTGGAAATCATCGGAATGATCAGCCGCCCGAATTCGTGGGCAAGCCCGCCGCCTTCCAGCCCAGCATCCCGCCTGCGAGATGTTTGTCGTACGGCAGTCCTGCGGCCTGCGCCGCCAGCGAGGCGGTCACCGACCGTTTGCCGGACCGGCAGGCGAACACCACCTGTTTGCCGTTCGGATCGGGGATATCCTGCGGATCGAAGCTCGACAGCGGCACCACCACCGCGCCGGGGTAGGCATCGACAGCCACCTCATTGGGCTCGCGGACGTCGACCAGAAGATAACGCCCGTCGGCCATGCCCTTTGACACTTCTTCAGGCGTCAAATCGTGAACCCGATGCCCTTGATCCGTCACTCACATCCTCCGCTCGAACGCCTTCCTGTCGGCCGCCAAACTCGCCCCTCACGCGACGAAAATCAAGCGCCGTCGGACCCGCAGCTATCCCGTCGGCTTAGACCGTGACCTGTGTTCCCACCTCGACCACACGGCCGCTCGGGATCTGGAAATAGTCGGTCGCATCGTTCGCGGTTCGGCTTAGTGCAATGAAGAGATGGTCCTGCCAGCGTGGCATGCCCGAATGCGCCGCCGGCTTGAGTGCGCGGCGGGACAGGAAGAACGATGTCGACATGATATCGAATTGCCAGCCGAGCTTGCGCGCGATCGCCAGCGCCTTCGGCACGTTCGGCGATTCCATGAACCCGAACTTCAGCGCGACCTTGGTAAAGGTGTTGCTGACCTGTTCCAGCCGCACGCGCTCCGACGGATCGACCCGCGGCGTCGCGGCTGTCTCGATGGTGAGAATGACATTCTTTTCATGCAGCACTTTGTAGTGCTTCAAACTATGCATCAACGCAGTCGGCGCGCTGTTGGGGTCGCTTGTGAGGAACACGGCGGTGCCCGGCACGCGCTGCGGCGGCCGTTTCTCCAGCATCGCGACGAGGTCGGCAAGCGGGAACTCGAGCTTGCGCGATTTCTCGAACAGCAACCTGCTGCCGCGACGCCACGTATACATCAGCAATATCACGATCGCGCCGAGCGCCAGCGGAACCCAGCCGCCTTCGAGCACTTTCAAGAGATTGGCGGCCAGGAACGTCAGATCGAGGAACAGGAACGGCGCAATCAGCGCGGCAGCCGCAATCGGCGACCACTTCCAGACCTTCCAGACCACGACGAACCCCATCATGCCCGTGACCACCATGGTGCCTGTCACCGAGATGCCGTAGGCCGAGGCCAGCGCACTCGACGAGCGGAACAGCGCCACTAGCAACATCACCGCAATGAAGAGCAGCATGTTGACGCGCGGAATATAGATCTGACCGAATTGCGACTCCGAGGTGTGCCGGATTTCAAATCGCGGCAACAGGCCGAGCTGGATCGCCTGCTGCGTCAGCGAATAGGCGCCGGTGATCACCGCCTGGCTCGCGATCACGGTGGCGACGGTCGCAAGCGCAACCATCGGGATCAGCGCCCAGTCCGGGAACATCAGGAAGAACGGATTTTCAACCGCCTTGGGATCGGCGATGACGAGCGCACCCTGCCCCAGATAATTCAGTGCCAGCGACGGCAATACGATGAACAGCCATGCGGTCTGGATCGGCCGTTTGCCGAAATGGCCAAGGTCGGCATAGAGCGCCTCGGCGCCGGTGACCGCCAGAAACACGGCGCCCAGCGTCACAAAACCGATCAAGCCGTGGTGAAGCATGAAGGAGACGGCCAGCAAGGGGTCGAGGGCCAGGAACACTTCCGGATGCCGCATGATCGGACCAATCGCCCCGATCGCGATGACACCGAACCAGACGCACATGATGGGGCCGAAAAAAAACGCCACGCGGGCAGTGCCGCGCGACTGCGCGGCAAACAGCGCCAGCAGGATGATCACGGTCACCGGCACCACATAGGGATCCAGCGCCGCGGTGACGAGCTTGATACCTTCGATGGCCGATAGAACCGACAACGCCGGCGTGATCACCGCATCGCCGTAGAACAGCGCGCCACTCACAATCCCGAGGAGAACGATGACGCCGGCGCCACGACTGACGGCGCGCTGTGCGAGCGCCATCAAGGCCAGCGTTCCACCCTCGCCGTGATTGTCGGCACGAAGCAGGATCACGACATATTTCATCGTCACGACGATGATCAGCGCCCAGAGGATCAGCGAAACCACACCGAGGACCGCCGCGGGCTGGACGATGCCCGAGGGCCCACTGGCCGCAACCACCGCTTCGCGCAGCGCGTATAGCGGGCTGGTGCCGATATCCCCATAGACGACGCCGATGCTGCCGACCAGCAGGGCCTTCAGGCTGGCCGTCGAATGGACTTCGCCATGCCCATTGGCCGCCGTCGTTTCCGGGGCGGGAGCTACAACATCAGTGGTCATGGAGTGGGGAGCCTCAAACTGCTTCACTGCGTACTCGCAAAGCGAGGCGGCTTATAGCCTTGCGCCCAACGCAGAGCCTAGCCCGATTTTGGGCTTACGGCATGCAAATTTTGCAGTTGCTAAGATGAGCCCGGCCGACAACCGCTCGCGGTAATATAGTAGTCAAAATCAAGGCTTCAAGCCGGGCGGCAGCGGCGGATTTTCGCGCATCAAGGTGATCGTCACCCGGCGATTGGCCGACAGCGAGGGATCGTCTGGGAACAGCGGCTGGGTATCGGCCTTGCCGGAGACGGCGAAGATGTGGCCGGGCGGAAGCCCTTCCCGTTCGAGGATCTGGCGCACGGCGTTTGCGCGATCGGCCGAGAGGTCGAAGGCGCCATAGTCGCTTCGGGTCGTAATATAGCCGGCGGAGGTGTGACCGGCGATCGCAACCCTCAAGGGGGTCGCCTTGAGCGGGGCCGCGAGCTTCTGGATCAGCCGGCGCGTCCGCTCATAAGGCACCTTCGATCCTTCGGCAAACATCGACCGGCCGTCCTGATCGACGATCTCGAGGTTGAGGCCCTCTTTGGTTTCCTCGAACATGATGTGCTTGGAGATTTCGGTCATCTCCGGCATGTCCTGCAGCGCCTGCCGCAGCGAAGCCGAGGCGAGAGCGAATTCGCGATCGATCTTCAACCTGGCGCCCGCGACCTGGTTTCGATCCTGCTCATCCGGGGTCGGCGTATTGGAGGCCTCATCGGGCGAAATATGATCGACATTCTTCAGCTTGGGGCGCGTCGGCAAGCCGTCGGATTCGATAATGCCGGAATACCGCACATCGGTCTGTACGCCGAATGCGTCACGCATCGAGCCGGCAACAATCTTGAGCTTGTTGTTGTCCATGGTGGAAAACGCCACGAGCATCACGAAGAAGCTCATCATCAGACCCATGAGGTCCGCGAAGGTCACGAACCAGCCGTGCCCTCCGCCATGTGCGTCGCCGCGTTTTTTCTTGGCCATCGCTGATTTTCCGCCCCGAGGTCCGCGAAACTATGCCGCGACCTCGTCGCCCTCCATATGGCGGTGCTTTTCAGGCAAGTAGGCGAGCAGCATTTCGCGAACCAGCGTCGGGCTCTTGGAATCCCGTATCATCAGAATGCCGTCGATGATCAGGGTGCGGTTAGTCTCCTCGTCGAGCAGTTTGCCATGAAGCTTGTCGGCGAGCGGCAGACAGAACAGGTTCGCAACCAACGCGCCATAAAGCGTGGCGAGCAGCGCGGTCGCCATGAACGGACCGAGCTTGGAGGGGTCGGTCATGTTCGCAAACATCTGCACCATGCCGATCAAGGTGCCGATCATTCCGAAGGCCGGGGCGCAGTCGCCGATGGCGCGGTAGATCTTGCTGCCTTCGTCGAGATGCATCAGGAAATTGTCGCGGTCGCGCTCGAGATTGTCGCGGATGAACTCCATGTCGTAGCCGTCGGCGATGTAGCGAATTCCCTTGGCGAGGAACGGCTCGTCAGTCTCGACCTTTTCCAGGCCGACAGGTCCCTGCTTGCGGGCGATCTCGGCAATGCGGGCCAGTTCGTCCACGAGGTCGCGCGCCGCAAGCCGGCTCATCGTGAAAGCAAACTTGGCGCCGAGCGGAAGTCCGTGCAGCATCACGCCGAGGGGAAAGCGGATCATGGTGGCGGCAATCGATCCGCCGAAGATGATGATGACGGCATGTTCGCTGAAGAACATGTGCAGATCGCCGCCCATGAACACCATCGTGGCAATGACAATCATACCGAACACGAGTCCGGCGCCTGTCATAATATCCATGGGAGACTCCAACGCGTACGCGAACGACCGGCCGTCCTGGACGGTCGCGCAGCCCCCTCCGAGCCACGCACTTCAAACCCTACGGCCCGGCCATTAAAGACGCGTAAAGGTTAAGCTGTTTTGGGAATAGCCGCCGGCGCATACCGTGAAGATACGGCCGAGAGGCGCGTCCACGCCTGCAAGAGGGCCGGCGTGCCGCCCTGACACGGTGTCAACAGTCTGCTAACCATAACGACCGTTCGCAATTTTGCGTGTCGTTCGCCATGGCTTTCCGTGTCGCCTCCCTGCCCGCCATTGTCTGCGCATTGCTGCTTGCGGCCTGTAGTGGCGGCGATCGCATGACGTTCGGCGGCGGATCGGACAGCGCGCCCACCGCCAGTCCTGCACCAGCGGGTCCCGCGGCCAAGCCGCCGCCGGTGAGTATGGCCGGGCGATGGACCTTGTCGGCCACCGGCTCAACATCCTGCAGGATGACTTTCGGCGCGAGCAGCCCGGACGCAACCGAGGGCACGATCGCACCCGGCGGAGGGTGCCCATTCAATTTCTTCACCAGCCGAAAGTGGAACTACGCCGAGGCCGGTCTCACGCTGCGCGATCATAACGCGCAGCCACTGGCGCAGCTTTCTCCCGCCGGATCCGGCGGGTTTGAAGGCAAGACCAATGCGGGCCAGGAAGTCGCGCTGTCACGCTAGCAACGGCTTCCCAAATTCCCGCCGCTCAGAGCGTCAGTGAATTTCCGCCGAACGCTTCAGCGCTGCTGTCAGCTTCTCGAGGCTGAAATCCTTCGATCGCGCGATTTCAAGGATCGGCGTCTCGCGGCGGCCGCATAGTTCGGCGGCCTCGGGAATTTTCGGCGCGATATCGGATGGGATCACGATCGCCCCGTGCTGGTCGGCATGGATCAGATCGTCGGAACGCACCGTCATTCCGGCAACGCGAACCTCACCACCGAAGTTTTCGGCATGAACCCAGGCATGCGACGGGCCGATGGAGCCTGCAAGCGCCTGGAAACCCGGCGCCCATTGCGGGATATCGCGGATCGAGCCGTCGGTAATGACGCCGAGACATCCGAGCGCCTTGTGCACATTGCTCTGCACCTCGCCCCAGAATGCGCCGTAACCGACGTCGGAACCATCGATGTCCTGAATAACGGTGATCCGCGGCCCCCAGCCGGTGCCCATATATTCGTAATAGGCAATGCGGCGCCGCGACTGTTCGTCGGCCGGAAGCTGCGACTTGAGCACCGAGCGGATCGTCACCGTCCGCGCATAGCCAACCATCGGCGGCAGATTGGGAAACGGGCAGACCAGAGGCTTGGTGGTGTAGCCGATCAGGCGGCGCTCGGGCGCGACGATTTCCATCGCATTGCAGATCGTGGGCGTATCGTAACGCGCCAGCGCTTCAAGCAGGGCGGCAGGCAGCGGCGCGGGGGCGGAATTCGTCACGGCATTCTCCAGCATTCCAACGAGTAACCATCGTCGAACGCATATAGCCGACCGCGGCACGATCGGCAAAAGCGATACTTTTCACCAGCGGAAATGATCGGGTCAGTTCAGCCGCGCGGGCCGATCGTCGTCATCGGCGGCCGCGGACAAAAACGGCGACGGAGGTTCTGGAGTAGCACTTGCGGCAACGGGAACCGTCGCCAGCGCCTCGGCCTTGCGTCGATGGTCGCGATAGGATTTCCATCCGACCGGCAGACTCAGGAGATAAATCACGGTGCTCGCGGAGAGAATGTACCAGGGATAGCCGATCAGAAGCGCGATGAAGAAGACCACCGCAACGAAGACCGGCAGCACCATTTCCGGCGGCACCCGCATGCGCACCGTCTTGCCCGAAAACACCGGCAGCCGCGAAACCATCAGGCAGCCGATCGCGAAGGTATAGACCGCAGTTACCGCGGCCGGAGGTTTCGGCAGACCGAGAAACGCCAGATAGATCGGGAGCAACACCGCGATGGCGCCGGCTGGCGCGGGAACGCCAGTGAAGTAGTTCGCTGCATAGGCCGGCTTGTTGGGGTCGTCCATGGTCGCATTGAAGCGCGCCAGCCTCAGCCCGCCGCTGATCGCAAAAACCATCGCGGCAATCCAGCCGCCGTTGTTGAGCTCGTGCAACTGCCAGAAATACAGCATCAAGCCCGGCGCCACGCCGAAATTGACGAAGTCCGCAAGACTGTCGAGTTCGGCCCCGAACTTCGATTGCCCCTTGATCATCCGTGCGACACGGCCATCGATGCCGTCCAGCAGGGCGGCAAATACGATCGCCGCGACCGCCAGTTCCATCCGCCCTTCCGTGGACAGACGGATCGCGGTGAGGCCGGCGCAGATCGCCAGCAACGTGATGAAATTGGGAACCAGCATGCGCACCGGAATCGGACGAAACCGGCGGCGGCGCAATTCCAGATATTTGGGGTCGATGGCCATAGCGCCAACTATATAACAACTGGCGTCCGGCTTCGCCATCGTGGCGGCTGCCGGAAACGCCAAGCCACCAAATCCATGCGCGTTGGTTAATCGCCGCGGTAGGTCCGGCCCTGATCGCTCAAGCGAAAATCGGCCAGAATGGTCTCGCCCGCGATTGCGGTTTGCCCTTCCGACACCAGCGGGCTCGTTCCCTCCGGGAGATAAACGTCAAGACGCGAGCCGAAACGGATCAGCCCGAAGCGCTCACCGGCCCCGATCGTCTGCCCTTCCCGCACAAACGACACGATCCGCCGCGCCACGAGTCCGGCAATCTGGGTCACGCCAATGCGGCCGTTCGACGTGGAGATGACAAGCGAATTACGCTCATTGTCCTCGCTCGCCTTGTCGAGTTCGGCGTTGATGAACTTGCCCGGCCGATAGGCGATGCGGTCGATCCGTCCTGCGACAGGACTGCGATTCACATGGCAATTGAATACGCTCATGAAGATCGAGATGCGCGGCAACGGCCGGTCGCCAAGCCCAAGTTCAGCCGGCGGCAAGACCCGCGTGATCATCGAAATACGTCCGTCGGCCGGCGCCACCACGATGCCTTCCCGAACCGGCGTGACCCGCACCGGATCGCGGAAAAACAGCGCGCACCAGATCGTCAGCAGCGTTCCGATCCAACCCAGTGGCGACCACAGCCAGAACAGGACCAGACTTATCAGCGCGAAGCCGCCGATGAAGGGATAGCCCTCGGGATGAATGGGCGGAATTTGCGCACGAATGGAATTGGCAATCGACATAAAAATTCACTAGGCCCTTGCAAGAGAGAAGGCAGTCAAGTCATTCCGCGGCAACCGGAGCCACCAGCGTATCGTCGACCGGCGGCGGCTCACGGTTCGGCGCCTCGTTCTCATCGGCAATCCGCGCGAGTTTTTCACGGGCCTCCTGGGCTTCACGCTGCCGGTTCCACATACTGGCATAAAGCCCGCCGGTTGCCAAAAGCTGACCGTGGGTGCCGCGCTCGGCAATACGGCCTTGATCGAGCACGATGATTTCGTCGGCCGTGACGATCGTGGAGAGCCGGTGGGCGATCACCAGCGAGGTGCGGTTGCGCGACACCCGTTCCAGCGCATCCTGAATTTCCCGCTCGGTGTGACTGTCGAGTGCCGATGTCGCCTCATCGAGCACGAGAATTGGCGGCGCCTTGAGAACCGTGCGCGCGATCGCGACGCGCTGCTTTTCGCCGCCCGACAGTTTCAGGCCGCGCTCGCCCACCTGGGTCTCGTAGCCCTTCGGCGACATCCGGATGAAGCCGTCGATCTGCGCGAGCCGTGCCGCCTCCTCGACTTCCGCATCGGCTGCATCCCATCGCCCGTATCGGATATTGTAGCGGATGGTGTCGTTGAACAGCACGGTGTCCTGCGGCACCATGCCGATGGAGGCGCGCAGCGAGGCTTGCGTAACGTCGCGGATATCCTGATCGTCGATCAGAATCCGGCCGCTTGAAACGTCGTAAAGGCGGAACAGGAGGCGCGAGATCGTCGACTTGCCGGCGCCCGACGGTCCGACAATGGCGACCGTCTTGCCGGCCGGGACTTCGAAGGTGAGACCCTTGAGGATCGGCCGATCCGGCTCATAGGCGAACTGCACATTCTCGAAACGCACATGGCCGGAGGTGACGATCAGCGGCGTCGCTCCCGGGACATCCTCGATCTCGGGGTTGCGCGACAGCACATTGAACATCTTCTCGATGTCGATGATCGCCTGCTTGATCTCGCGATACACCATGCCCATGAAATTGAGCGGCTGGTAGAGCTGGATCATCATGGCGTTGACCATCACGAAGTCGCCAACCGTGTTGCGTCCGCCGCGGACCCCGATCGCGCACATCACCATGGTCGCGGTGAGGCCCGCCGTGAAGATAATCGCCTGACCGGTGTTGAGCACGGCGAGCGACGTATAGGCCTTCACGCTGGCGTGTTCGTAGCCCGCCATCGAACGGTCATAACGCGCCGCTTCGCGCTCTTCGGCGGTGAAATACTTGACCGTCTCGTAGTTCAAGAGCGAGTCGATGGCCTTGGTATTCGCGTCGGTATCGGAATCGTTCATTTTACGGCGGATTCCGATCCGCCACTCGGTCGCGATGTAAGTATAGTACATGTAGATCACGACCGTGATCAGGGTCGCCAGCACATAGCGCCAGTCGAACTTCCACAGCAGCACCGCCATCAGGAGCGAGACCTCGACGATGGTCGGGACGAGTTGCAGGATCACCATCCGCACGATGGTCTCGATGCCGTTGCGGCCACGCTCCAGAACGCGCGTTAATCCGCCGGTCTTGCGCTCCAGATGGAAGCGCAACGACAGCTCGTGCATGTGAACGAAAGTAAGAAAAGCGAGCTTGCGAACCGCATGCATCGCCACGCGCGCAAAAATTCCGTCACGCCACTGCGTCAATACCCCCATCAGCACCCGCAAGGCGCCGTAGCTGAGCGTCATGAGGATCGGCGAAGCAACGACCCAAAGCATCCAGTTGGAGGCTTGTACCGGCGCGCTTTCCGCGCCGGTCAGGGCATCGGTTGCCCATTTGAATGTGAAGGGTACGACCAGTGTCGCAAGCTTGGCCAGCAACAACAGCACGACCGACCAGACCACGCGCATCTTCAGATCGGCGCGGTCGCCCGGCCAGATGTAGGGCCACAGATGCGCCAGCGTTCCAGCCAGCGTCGCCTGTCCGAAGGACCGCTCGGAAGATGGTGCCGGGTCAACGCCGTGGCCGGAATCAAGATGCGCCATCGCGTCAGGCCGGGCGCCGCGTGGCATGCCGATTCGGCGGGCGCTTTTTCAGATTTTCGCGCATTCCGCAGTCATATAGAGCGTTTATGCGTCGCGTACAGCCTCACGACGGTTAAATTCGTCTGTCTTCTTGAGACCTTGCTGGAATTTTATTCGAGAGCCGAATCCTTTAGGGTTTGACTGGCTTACGCTGCAATGCCACATGGGCAGATATGAGCAAGATCAAAACCGTCTGTGTCTATTGCGGCTCCGGAGCCGGCACCAATCCCCGCTTCATCGAATCCGCGAGAGATCTAGGCAAGACGCTTGCCGAGAACAGCATCCGCCTTGTCTATGGCGGCGGCTCTGTTGGCATCATGGGTGCGGTGGCAAGCGCGGTGCTCGATCACGGCGGTTCCGTCACGGGCATCATCCCGGACTTTTTGACCAGCAAGGAAAATGCGCTCAAGCGCGTGCAGGAAATGATCGTCACGCCCGACATGCATGCGCGCAAACGGCTGATGTTCGAACACTCGGATGCGTTCGTCGCCCTGCCCGGCGGTATCGGCACGCTCGAGGAACTCGTTGAGCAATTGACCTGGCAGCAGCTCGGACGCCATTCGAAGCCGGTGCTGCTCGCCAACATTGACGGCTTCTGGGAACCGTTGCTGGCGCTGATCGCGCACATGCGCGCCACCCAATTTATCCGGCCCACGCTCTCGGTCGATATCCTTCAGGCGGAACGCGTTGAGGATATCTTGCCGCGACTGCAAGCGGCGGCGGCCAGCGCGCCTGAAGGCACAGCTGCGTTGACGCCCGAAATGGCTCGGCGGCTGTAGCGACGGCGTTACCTCGGTGTGACGATGTCGCCTGCGGGAAATGTCACGGCTTCAATCCGGTTGCCGTCGGGATCTCTGATGAACGCCGCATAATAGCGCACACGATCATGCGGGCGCAGGCCCGGCACACCGTCAGATTCGCCTCCGGCGCCGAGCGCCGCGTTATGAAAGGCGTCGACCTCGCTTTCGGATTTTGCCCGAAGGCAGATATGACAGCCGCTTTCCGACACGACTGGCGGCATGCCAGGACGCAGATTGATCCATAATTCGGGATAGCGTTTGCCAAAGCCGACGGTGGTGGGCCGCGTCACAAGCTTTTCAAGTCCGAGCGGCGCCAGCGTCGCTTCATAAAAACGCGCAGAGCGTTCGAGGTCGCTGACGCCTACGGAGATATGGTCGATCATCAAGCATCTCCCTAATGTAATTGCTCACGCCGCCGCGCCCGATTTCACGAGCTTGTAGATGACCGAATCCATCAGCGCCTGAAACGAGGCGTCGATGATATTGGGCGACACCCCGATGGTGCTCCACTTCTCGCCCTTCTCGTCGGCGCTTTCGATCAAAACCCGCGTCACGGCCTCGGTGCCGCCATTGAGAATGCGTACCCGGTAATCGATCAATTTCAGGCCGTCGATGAACTTCTGGTATTTGCCGAGGTCCTTGCGCAGCGCCACGTCGAGCGCATTGACGGGACCGTTGCCTTCCGCTGCCGAAATCAGTTTTTCGCCGTCGACATCGACTTTCACCACCGCCATTGCCACCGTGACGGGCTGGCCATTGGCATTGTAGCGCTGCTCGACATTGACGTCGAATTGCTCGACGCGGAAATAATCGGGAACGCGGCCGAGCGTACGCCGCGCGAGAAGTTCGAACGAGGCGTTGGCCGATTTATAGGCGTAGCCTGCCGCCTCGCGCTCCTTCAATTCCTCAACCAGACGCGCCAGCTTCGGATCGTTCTTGTCGTAGGCGATGCCGGCGCGATCGAGTTCGGCGATGACGTTCGAGCGGCCGGCCTGATCGGAAACGAGCACCTTGCGGTGGTTTCCGACCACCTCGGGCGGAACATGCTCATAGGTCTGCGGATCCTTCAGCACGGCCGAAGCATGAATGCCGGTCTTGGTGACGAAAGCGCTTTCGCCGACATAAGGCGCGTGGCGATTTGGAATACGGTTGAGCATGTCGTCGAGCGTGCGCGACACCGTCACCAGCGTCGCCATCTTGTCGTCGGTGACGCCGATCTCGAAGCGATCGGAAAACTCCACCTTAAGCCGCAGGGTCGGGATCAGCGAGCACAGATTGGCGTTGCCGCAACGCTCGCCGAGACCATTGAGCGTGCCCTGAATCTGACGCGCGCCGGCGCGCACCGCGGCAAGCGAATTGGCGACTGCCTGCTCGGTGTCGTTATGGGCGTGAATGCCGACATGATCGCCGGGAATATGTTTGATGACCTCGCCGACGATGGTCTCGATCTCATGCGGCATGGTGCCGCCATTGGTGTCGCACAACACCACCCAGCGCGCGCCGGAATCATAGGCCATCTTCGCGCAGGCCAGTGCGAAAGCAGCATCTTCCTTATAGCCATCGAAGAAATGCTCGCAGTCGAGCATCACCTCGCGGCCGGCCTGTTTCGCAGCTTTCACGCTGTCGCCAATGGAGCTAAGATTTTCCTCGCGCGTCGTCTCCAGCGCCACGCGCACCTGATAGGCCGAGGACTTCGCGACAAAGCAGATCGCGTCCGCCTTGGCTTCCAACAGCGCCGCAAGGCCCGGATCGTTCGACGCCGAGCGGCCGGGCCGCCGCGTCATGCCGAACGCGGTAAAGCGCGCATGGGCGAGTTTCGGATTTGTTGCGAAAAATTCGGTATCGGTCGGATTGGCGCCGGGATAGCCGCCCTCGACATAGTCGAGGCCGAGTTCGTCAAGCATCTTTGCAATCAGCTGCTTGTCATGCAGCGTAAAGTCGACACCGTTGGTCTGCGCGCCGTCGCGTAGCGTGGTGTCGAACAGATAGAGCCGCTCGCGGGTCATTTCGGCCCTCCGACATTGTCTCCAAGTGTCTTCTGCATCGTGGTGTTGGCAAGCCATTCGCCGTTGAGCGAAACCGTGTTGCGCTGCTTGGCCTCATAGCCGCGCTTGGCAAAGAATTCGGCGGCGTTGTCGCTGGCATCCACCGTCAGACTTTTGGCGCCACGGGCCGCCGCCAATTTTTCGAGCGCATCGCACAGCATCGCAGCGACGCCCTGCCCGACCGCATCCGGATGCACGTAGACCAGATCGACCTGGTCCTTGCCCTTCAGCGACGCAAAGCCGACCGGCGCGCCCTCAAGCGTTGCGACCAGCGTGAGGCCGGACGCGAGCCGCTTGCCGAATTCGGCCTCGTCGTCGACGGCTGCTGCCCACGCCTCCTGCTGCGCCTCGCCATAGTCGTCGCCGGTCAGGCTTTCGATGCTGGCAACGAAGATCGCGGCGAGCACTGGCGTGTCGGCAGGCAGGAACGGTCGCAGCGCGGGTGCACTCATCGCGCGACCTCCCAGGTGGTGCCTTCCTTGGAGTCCTTGATCACGACGCCCATCGCTGCCAACTCGTCGCGAATACGATCGGATTCCTTGAAATCCTTGCGCGCCCGGGCGGCGGTGCGATCCGCGAGCAGGGCATCGACGACGTCCTTGTTGACAGCAACTGCCTTCGGATCGGTCTTGACGTATTCTGTTTTCGTTTTGCCCAGTAATCCAAGCAGCATCGCCGAGACCTTGAGCGTCCGTTTGATATCGATCTGGGTCTTTCCCGAAGATCCCGTTCGGCTGGCAGCAATTGCATGCAGGCGTGTGATTGCGCCTGACGTGTTGAGGTCATCACCCAGCAATGAAAGGACATCCTCGTCGGTGCCGCCCGTTGCTTGCGTGTCATCGCCGACAATATCGTACCAGGAATTGACAACTCTTTTGCTCTCTTCAAGGCTCTTGAGCGTCCAGTCGATCGGCGAGCGATAATGCGTCTTCAGCATATTGAGACGCAGGGCTTCACCGGGCCAATCGTTCAGCAATTCCCTGATCGTGACGAAGTTGCCGAGCGACTTCGACATCTTCGCGCCCTCGACTTCGAGGAAGCCATTGTGCATCCAGTAATTTGCCATCGTGGCCGTGCCGTGCGCGCAGCGCGATTGCGCGATCTCGTTTTCATGGTGCGGAAAGATCAGGTCGAGACCGCCGCCATGAATATCGAAACTCTCGCCGAGATAGGCAGCCGACATCGCCGAGCATTCGATATGCCAGCCCGGACGTCCCCTGCCCCACGGACTGTCCCAGCCCGGCTCGTTTTCGGAGGAGAGCTTCCACAGCACGAAGTCGGCGGGGTTCTTCTTGTGCGCGTCAACCGCAACGCGCGCGCCGGCTAGCTGTTCATCGAGCTTGCGGCCCGACAGCGCACCGTAATCCGGCATCGACTGCACATCGAACAGAACTTCGCCGCCGGCTTCATAGGCGTGGCCGCGGGCAATCAATTGCTTGATCAACGTGACCATGTCGGCTTTGCCGTCGGCGCGCGGCAGCACGAAATCGGTGGCGCGCGGTTCGTATGTCGGCGGCAAGCTTCCGAGCCCGGCGACATCCGCATGGAATTGATTGGCG
This sequence comes from uncultured Alphaproteobacteria bacterium, assembly GCA_963775545.1. Taxonomy (GTDB): domain Bacteria; phylum Pseudomonadota; class Alphaproteobacteria; order Rhizobiales; family Xanthobacteraceae; genus Bradyrhizobium. Next base: position 37,893 of record CAVZJE010000016.1, on the reverse strand, counting down.
GTCTGCTCGGTGACCTTGCGGATCGCCTCGTTCAGCGGCAGGCCGGGAAAATCGCGCGCGGCGCGATCGTTGATCTTGTCGTCGACGTCGGTGATGTTGCGGACGTAAGTGACGTGCTTCTCGCCATAGAGATGGCGCAACACCCGAAACAACACGTCGAACACGATGACCGGACGCGCATTGCCGATATGGGCGAAGTCATAGACCGTCGGCCCGCACACATACATGCGCACGTTGGCGGGATCGAGCGGCGTGAAAACGCGCTTTTCCCTGGTCAACGTATCGTAGAGGCGCAGTTGCATGGATACCCATTCCCTTGCGGCCGGGCGTCCAGTGATCTCTAGAGAGAAAAGACGGCCTCAGCCAGCGAATCGCTAGCTCATAATCTCGCGGCAAATGCCACAAATGGCGAGAAGACCGTTCATGAAAAATACCATGGGCCAGCCGGCCCGAAGGGGTCAAGAGGACGCGGCCTGGCCATGTCGGGCCTCAGAAAAGCCGGTTTGGGTCACCAAGCCACCGGCGACCCCATGGTTAATCATTATTTACATTTCAGGCCTATCGTGGGCGGCGGTAATCCCTCCTTCAGCGGTGCAGCATGCGATCCATTTCAGCGCTCTTGGCCTGCGTGTCTCTTTTGGCGGGGTCGGCAGCGTGGGCCGACAGCCGGATTTTCATTATTGCCAACCAGCCCGACGGCTACGGGGTCGACCAGTGCCTCGCCAAGGGCGAGAAGTGCGGCGCCCATGCCGCCCAGTCCTATTGTCAGTCGCGGAATTTTGCGCAGGCCTCTTCGTACCGCCGGGTCGATCCGGACGAAATCACCGGCTCGGTTCCGAAGGAAAGCGCAAATTGCGGCCGTTCGGGCTGCGGCGAATACATCGCGATCACCTGCCAGCGCTGAATCAGCTCCTCGTCCGGTTCCAGGACCGCCACAGTGGTGCCGCGGAAACGACGTGACGTCGCCCCGAGAAGCGGGTAAAGCACGGCCGGAATTATCACACCTGCGGCTCCGGCCGCAGCCTCTGGCGCAGCCCAAGGCCCGCCCGGAGTTTCCTGACGGCGGGAAATGCCTGAGAAATTGATCGTCACTCCTTCCAGATCGCTGGCTTGCGCGACGCTTGTTGTCGCCATGCTGCTTGGCGCCGACGCCCACGCGCAGACGACGAATCCTCCTCCGCCTCCCCCGGGCGGTGCCGCCGTGAATCCGATGTGTCCGCGGCTTGAGGCGCAACTGGCCATGATCGACCGCGGCGGTGGCGGCGACCCGGCCAAGGACGAGCAGATTCACCGTTATCAGGATTCCGCTGCCAGGCAGCAGGCGGAGCTTGATCGCATCACCTCGCAGGCCAAGCGGATGGGCTGCGACAGCTCGGGCTTCTTCTCGTTGTTCAATGGCCAGAGCGCGCAATGCGGCCCGGTGAACAATCAAATTCAACAGATGCGCGCAAACCTCGACCAGATCACGACTAATCTCGAGCGCCTGCGCAGCGGCGGCCTCGGCGGCAGCGACCGCGAAAACCAGCGCCATTCGGTTCTCCTGGCGCTCGCGCAGAATAGTTGCGGCCCGCAATACGCCGCCGCCTTGCAGCAGCAGCAACAACAGGGACCCGGCAATTTCCTGAACAACCTGTTCGGAGGCGGCAACACCTCCCCGAACGCGACACCCATCGACACCGGTCCACAATCCGGCACCTACCGCACCGTTTGCGTCCGCACCTGTGACGGCGGCTATTTCCCGATTTCGTTTGCCACCGTTCCAGCGCGCTTTCCCGACGATGAAAGGACCTGCAAGGCGCTCTGCCCGGCAACCGAAGCCAACCTCTATGCCTACCGCAATCCCGGCGAGGACATGAATCAGGCGGTGTCGATCGGCGGCCAGCCCTATACGTCGTCGCCCAATGCCTTCCGCTTCCGTCAGGAGTTCAACCCCACCTGCTCCTGCAAGGCCCCCGGTCAAACCTGGGCCGACGCGCTCAAGAACATCGACGACAAGGCCGCCGCCGAGCAACAGGGCGACATCATCGTCACCGACGAGAGCGCCAAGAAAATGTCGCGGCCGCAGCAGACCAAAGCGACGCCCGCCAGGAGGGGAACGGTGGCGACCACCGCACCCGCCTCGGCAACGCCGCAGAATGCGACGGCTGCACCTTCCGATGCGTCGTCCAACGGCAAGCAAATCCGCACGGTGGGACCGACGTTCATCCCGGCGCGCTAACGCGTGGTGGATTCGTTGGCAGACCACTAGCCGTCAAACGCCTCGCCGGATGCGCGACCCGCACGCGAAACCAGCGTGTCATCAGGCTCGGACAACGGCCTGCCGTCGTCACGAAACCGGTTGGTGATAGGATATCGGCGATCGCGCCCGAAATTCCGCCGCGTCACCTTGACCCCGGGTGCCGCCTGCCTGCGCTTGTATTCGGCAATGTTGAGAAGGCGGTCGATCCGCGCGACGACCTCACGGTCGAAACCCGCCGCGATGATGGTCGCCAAAGGCTCCTCGCGCTCGACCAGCCGTTCGAGGATCGCATCCAGCATGTCGTAAGGCGGCAGTGAATCCTGATCGGTCTGGTTTTCGCGCAGCTCCGCGGTCGGCGGCCGCGTGATGATATTGGAAGGAATGACTTCGCCGCCAGGCCCAAGGGCGCCGTCCGGCTTCCAGATGTTGCGTAGCGCCGACAACCGAAAAACTTCGGTCTTGTAGATATCCTTGATCGGATTGAAGCCGCCGTTCATGTCGCCATAGAGCGTGGCGTAACCGACCGACATCTCGGATTTGTTGCCGGTCGTAACGACCATCGCGCCGGTCTTGTTGGAAATCGCCATCAGCAACGTGCCGCGGGCGCGGGCCTGCAAATTTTCTTCGGTGATGTCGCGCGGCAAACCGGCAAAAGTCCCGGACAGGATCTCCTCAAAACCATGAACGGCCTTGGCGATCGGCAGCACCTCGTAGCGAATGCCGAGTTCGCTGGCGAGTTTGGCGGCGTCATCGAGCGACACCTGCGCGGTGAAGCGAAACGGCAGCATGACGCCGCGAACGCGATCCGCGCCCAGCGCATCGACCGCAATCGCCGCACAGAGCGCCGAGTTGATGCCACCGGATACGCCGAGCAACACGCCGGGAAATCCGTTCTTGCCGACATAGTCGCGCAGACCCAGCACGCAGGCCGCATAGTCGGCCTTGTCGTCGTCGAGCATGGGCGCGACCGGTCCGTTGCAGCGCCATCCGTCCGCCTCCCGCTTCCAGCGCAGCGTGGTGATGCTTTCTTCGAAGGCCGGCAATTGCGCCGCGACCGACAGATCGGCGTTGAGCGCGAACGACGCACCGTCGAACACGAGTTCGTCCTGCCCGCCGACCTGGTTGAGATAGACCAACGGCAATCCGCTTTCGGTCACCCGCGCCACCGAAACCGACAGGCGGATGTCGGCTTTGCCCCGCGCATAGGGCGAGCCGTTCGGCACGACCAGGATTTCGGCGCCGGTCTCGGCGAGGCACTCGACGATGTTCTCGTATTCCGCCGACTCCTCGAGCCAGGTGTCTTCGCAGATCGGCACTCCTACCCGCACGCCGCGAATGGCGACCGGGCCCGAGGCAGGTCCGCGCGCGAACACGCGCTTCTCGTCGAACACGCCGTAATTCGGCAAATTGACCTTGTACCTGATCGCAGCGATGCGGCCTTCGTCGAGAAATACGCAGGCATTATAAAGCTTGCCGTCGTCGACCCAGGGCGTGCCGACCAAAACAGCCGGTCCGCCGTCGGCGGTTTCGCGCGCGAGTTCTTCCACCGCCGCCCGGCACGCCGATTGGAACGCCGGCTTCAGCACCAGGTCTTCGGGCGGATAACCCGCAATGAACAATTCCGACAGCACAACCAGATCGGCGCCGTCAGCCCGCGCGCGAGCGCGGGCGGCGCGCACTTTCGTAGCGTTACCCGCGACGTCGCCCACGGTCGGATTCAACTGGGCCAGTGTGATCGAGAACTGGTCGGCGCGTTCGGTCATGGATGGATCGTGCCTTGCATGCGGGCAAACTGCAATCGCATGCTCAGATAGCGCCCATGCGCTCGGCGATCGAGAACAGCCAAAAGAGCCCCGCGGTGACCAGAGCCACGCCGACCGCCGCCGACCCCATATCCTTGACCCGGCCGATCTGCGGATCGTGATCGGTGGTCAGGCGGTCGGCGAGCTTCTCGATCGCGGTATTGAGCAATTCGACGACGAGGACCATGACCACGGCGGCCACCAGTTCGATCCGGCGCATCGCCGTGGTGCCGATCACCCAGGCGAGCGGCAGCGAGATCGCCAGCGCGGCCAGCTCCTCGCGCACGGCCTGCTCGGAGCGGATCGCAAAGGCGAGGCCGTTACGCGTGTTGATCGTGGCCCGCCACAGCCGCAGCATTAAAGTCCCGCTACCGCCGGCATCGGATTGGCCTTACCGACCCGTTCCGCTTTCAGCAGTTCGGCCACCAGGAAAGCCATGTCGATGGATTGCTCGGCATTGAGGCGGGGATCGCAGACCGTGTGGTAGCGGTCGCTTAGGTCCTCATAGGTGATGGCGCGCGCGCCGCCGATGCATTCGGTGACATCCTGCCCTGTCATTTCCAGATGGATGCCGCCGGCATGGGTGCCTTCCGCCGCGTGGATCGAGAAGAACGACTTCACTTCCGACAGGATGCGGTCGAACGGCCGGGTCTTGTAACCGGTGTTGGATGAAATCGTGTTTCCGTGCATCGGATCGCACGACCAGACCACGACGCGGCCCTCGCGCTGGACGGCGCGCAGCAGGACTGGCAAATGCGCGTCGATCTTGTCGGCGCCGAAGCGGTTGATGAGCGTCAGCCGTCCGGGCTCGTTGTCCGGATTGAGCACGTCGATCAGCTTCAACAGCTCGTCGGGTTTCAGCGACGGACCGCACTTCAGGCCGATCGGGTTCTTGATGCCGCGGAAATATTCGACATGGCCGTGATCGAGCTGACGGGTGCGGTCGCCGATCCAGATCATGTGGCCCGATGTCGCGTACCAGTCGCCGGTCGTGGAATCCACGCGCGTGAAGGCCTGCTCGTAGCCGAGCAGCAGCGCCTCGTGGCTGGTGTAGAAATCGGTGGCGCGCAACTCGGGATGGCTTTCGAGATCGAGGCCGCAGGCGCGCATGAAATTCAGCGCGTCCGAGATCCGATCGGCCAGTTCCTTGTAGCGCCGCGACTGCGGAGAATCCTTCAGGAAACCGAGCATCCATTGATGCACGGAGCCGAGATTGGCGAAACCGCCGGTGGCGAAAGCGCGGAGCAGATTGAGCGTCGCCGCCGACTGGCGATAGGCCATGAGCTGGCGCTGCGGATCGGGCGTGCGCGCCTGCGCCGTGAACGCGAAATCGTTGACGATATCGCCGCGATAGCTCGGCAACTCGACGCCATTGATCGTCTCGGTCGGCGAGGAGCGCGGCTTCGCGAACTGGCCCGCGATGCGGCCGACCTTCACCACCGGCAGCGCGCCGGCGTAGGTCAGCACCACCGCCATCTGCAACAGCACGCGGAAGAAGTCGCGGATGTTGTTGGCGCCGTGTTCGGCAAAGCTCTCGGCGCAATCGCCACCCTGGAGGAGGAAGGCCTCGCCTGCGGCTACGCGCGCAAGCGCCTTTTTCAGGTTACGGGCCTCACCTGCAAAAACCAGCGGAGGAAACGTCGCAAGCTGCGCCTCGACATCCGCCAATGCCTTCGCATCGGGATATTGGGGCATTTGCAGAACCGGCCGGCTGCGCCAGCTATCGGGGGTCCATGCGGATGTCCGAACCTTGGACATGACGTTAACTCCTTCAAAAACCGCTACTTAACCTTGAAGCGCGGAGGGCCGCTATATACACAGGCTGGTTGCCAACCGCCAGTGCCGTCACCCGGACGCTCCTTCAACAGACACCCTCAACCCCCACGACAACCCCTTGCGGTAAAAGCCGAATTCGCATTTGCTAAAGGACTGCAAAGACGCGAGGGGGAAATCGCGGTGGCGGAAGCTGAGGTCGACGACGTTTTCATCGACGATATCACCTTTCCGGCGGTGGACGGATACGCGCTTGGCGCGACGCTGTTTCTGCCCCGCGGCGCCAAGCAGCATGCGGTCGTGATCAATTCGGCCACCGCCGTCCCTCGTAAAATCTACCGCAAGTTTGCCGGCTACCTCGCCCGCCGTGGCTTTGCCGCACTGACTTACGATTACCGCGGCATCGGCGATTCCCGGCAGCGCTCGCTGCTGGGCTACAACCGGCCGAAGTCGCTGGTCGGGTTCAAGGCCACCATGGCCGACTGGGCCGCACTCGACATCACGGCGGCGGTGAAGTGGATGCGCGAGCGCTATCACACCCTGCCGCTCACCTATGTCGGACATTCCTTCGGCGGCCAGGCGCTGGGATTGCTCGCCAACAACAACGAGGTCAAGCGCGCACTGCTGGTGGCAGCGCAGGCCGGATACTGGAAGCTGATGGCCTCGCCCGAACGCTACCGCGTCTATGCCCTGCTCAATTTTGCCGGCACGCCGCTCACTCGTCTGCTCGGTTACATGCCGGGCTGGAGCGGCGTCGGCGAAGATTTGCCGAAGGGCGTGTTCGAGCAATGGGTGCGCTGGGTGATGAGCGAACGCTATCTGTTCGACGATCCCGATCTCAAGGCGCTGCCGAATTTTCCGAAATATGCGGGCGCGCTGCGCTCGATCTGTCTGTCCGACGATCCCTGGGCGACGCGGCCGGCGGTCGAGCTTCTGTGTACGGGTTTCAAGGCGACGACGCCGGAAATTCTGACCATCACGCCCGCCGACGCCGACGCCAAGATCATCGGCCATCTCGGCTTCTTCCGGCCCGAACACCGCGACACCCTGTGGCGCGGCGCGGCCGAATGGTTGGAGGCCGAAGGCTGATCGCGTCACGGCGCGGTTTTCGTATTCTGATATCAAACAGCCTGCGTCATCGCCACTCTCTCCTTCGTCATTCCGGGGCGCGTGAGCGCGCGCCCGGAATCCATTTCTCCGAGTTTTGTTGCTGCGCCATGGATTCCGGATCTGCGCCTTTCGGCGCATCCCGGAATGACGACCGGAATGCAGGCATACCCCTACCCTCCCGCGACGGCTTTCCGCCCGGGTTGATGCCAAGAAATCCTTCCGCCCAAGAGGGCGTGGGGAATGCCGGGTGCCCGTTGCACCCGCAGCCTCGTGCGCAAATGAAAAAAGCACACGAGTTAGCCACCACGAGTCCACCGGAAAACCCGGCATTCCCGCACGCGAATGGTTTTAACGACCTATGGCGTGCTCTCCCCGGCGATCGGGCTTTTTTGTCACCGTATTCGGCTTTGACGCCAAAGCGTCAAAGCCGAGGTAATGCCGGCGTCGAGGCATCAGGACCACACGCTTTCGCCGTCCGTACCCGCGTCGTCGTCTGTCGACATGGCTACGTCCACCGCATCCCCTGCCCAACGTTTCGTGACGACCGCGAAGCGCCCCTCATTGCGGGCCGGGACGCGCGAGCTTCTAAAGGTGATTTGCCCGACGGCGAAAGGGGATTATTTTTGTCGGGAGGGCTGGACGAAGGAAGCGAAGCACTCGGAGTGATTTGCCCGTCGGGCAGATGGGGCGGGTCAGCCACGCGCCTCAATTTGGTGGCTCACCTTTTATTGGAGCCGTGCGTACCGATGTGCAGAGAATTTAGAGGACTGACTTTCCCTGCCGGGACGGCGATCTGGCTCTTCGCTGTGCTACCACTCTACTATGGAGGGATGATCGGCATGATACCGACTTGGGCACCCGTCCTGACTGCCGTAGCCGCCACTTGCGCTGCTACAATCGCCTACCGAGCCTTCGCTGTTGCTCGCGAGAATTTGGATACCATCGCTAAAAATCAAAGAGAAACGACGGCGAAGAATACCTTTCGAGACTTTCTAAAGCTGCGTGGACAATCCTAAGTTGGCCTATGGAAATCCGCCTCAAAACGAATTCGACAAGTATGAATGGTTCGTCGCTTATTTTCTTTGGGCAGCCGAAGAAATACTCGAATACTCGCCGGCCTTCTGGCGACCAAATTTGCTGCTGCACGCCAACTATCACAAAGCCTATCTCAGGGACAATCAACGGTTTCGGCGCGAGGACTACCCGGTTTACAGCCCCGCGATCCAGGCCCTGATAGACGAGACCGTGAGGACGCCGTAGATCCAGTCACTGGGAGATAGACCGCTGCATGAAGCCGTCGAAACCCGTTGATCTCTCGCCGGAGGTCGCCGCGCTTTTGTTTTTCTAAAATTACCGATCGTATCCAGTTCCTGCTTATCGATCGATGTCGCATCGAACTTGACCTTGGTGGCCTGCGCGGCGAAGTACGTTCCCAGCAGAATTTGAGAGCTTGCAGGTTTGACTATTCCGCAAGCCAAGGAATCCGCGCTCGCGCCATCGCTGCGGGGAACTCAAGGTTTGCCATGTCGCCCTCGCCGAAAATTTCCCCGCCATTGTGTGAATTGGGGCACATCTTCCGGCAGCGAATCAGCCTAACGTTGTGGCGCGTCACTACACGGCGTTTCTCCCTAGACTTGGCGCCCGTCGCAAATGACGGGCTCCTTTTACGAGGCGCCTCGCGGGCGGCCCGATACGCTTCTCTGTTCCCAAGCCGGAACTTTCCGCTCCTCCACTTTGAATTGTCGCCGGATATCGGCATAAATCGCCGCGCCGGACGCGGCAACTACCCCACCCGTCTGACGGGTGGGGTATCGTTGGCCTTCAAGCGAACGACAATCAGCCGTTACGCAACTGACTTTGTGGCTGGACCTTAGTCGCTAGCCTTGGCGATTGTCTCGCAGGCTCTTCAGGACATCAGCTTGCAGAGGGATTCAGCACCGGGTCTTCGCCGCCGGGCCGCGAGGAGTTGAAGCGATCAAACACTCGCGGGGCGACAATGATCGGCCCGTTCACCTGATTGTAGGCTCCGCGAAGATTCGACAGATCACGGCCGAAGTAGGCCTTGCTCCGGTGGTGGTCGGACGCCGCTGCCATTTGAACCGCCAATCCTGAGATCAGCAGCGCGCCAAAGATCGTAAGAGCTCTCTTCTGCATGGTCGTCTCCATTGGTTGGACGTTTGGGGCAAGCGCGCCCCTCACTCTCTGGGCATTGCGTCTTGATGCGCCTCCCGTCATCAATTGCGTCCAACATGGATCACGCGCTCGCCAGCGCGTGTGGTTCGCCTCACATTTCACGAAGACTTGACGGTGCTCGGCGTCTCAGCCGCGAGATCAACCATCGGTAGAATTCACGTTTGTCCGTGCGGACATGTTCGTGAGAAGGCGCTCAAGGGCAGCACCCTTTCGCCAGGGCCGAAGCCGAAGCCTTATTGATCTTGATTCCGCTTCTGTAGATGCCGGAGAAATTCTTCAAAGAGACGCTTGCGCCGATCCAATGGCGTCTCTTGTTGCTCGGCTGGTTTTGTCTGGAGCCGGAGATCGGCTGACCACGCGCTTTGGGGGATCAGCGTCGTGCCTGCAAGCGCCCCGAATAGAACAGCGGCGCAGGGAAGCGAGACGACGACCTTAAACGGCGTCAGGGCGTGCTTGAACCGTCGAGCCATGGTTCGACAGTCCGCCAGTATGGTTAATTTCGCGTTAACACGGCTCCCTTTTGGGGGCAGAAACCGGATATCTCAACTTCAGGATTTAAGCCGCTCGCCTTCACTAGTGCCGCCTATTTGAAGTTCCTGCACCACAAGCGGCAAATTCGATCCAGGAACTTCAAATAGAAAAGCGGCACTAAAATCAATGAGTTTGCTAGTGCCCATAACTTTCCGAAGTTCGTGGAAGCGGGTGCTGCAATGGAGCACGAACTTCGGAAAGTGGGCACTAGCCGGCAGCGCAGCCCTCTACTCTGCCGCGGCGCGCACATGCCGCGCGCTCGGCGTGCGCATCGTCACGAGTTCTTCCGCCGCGGTCGGGTGCAGCGCCATGGTGGCGTCGAAATCGGCCTTGGTCGCTTTCATCTTCACCGCGATGCCGAGTACCTGCACCATTTCGGCGGCGCCATCGCCGACAATGTGACAGCCGACCACGCGATCGGTCGTGGCGTCGACGACGAGCTTCATCAGCATTCTTGTGTCGCGGCCCGACATCGTCGCCTTCATCGGGCGGAACGTGGCTTTAAAGATATCGACCTTGCTGAACCGCTCGCAGGCCTGGTCTTCCGTCAGTCCGACGGTGCCGACTTCCGGCTGACAGAACACCGCGGTCGGAATATCGGTGTGATCGACCCTGACCTCGCGTTTGCCGAACACGGTATCGGCAAAGGCGTGGCCTTCGCGGATCGCGACCGGCGTCAGGTTGATGCGATGGGTGACGTCGCCGATCGCATAGATATTGTCCACCGAGGTCTTCGAAAAACCGTCGACCGCTATGCCGCCGTTCTCCGGGTTGATGGCGACGCCGGCCTTGTCGAGCCCCAACCCCTTGATGTTCGGATGCCGCCCAACCGCGAACATCACCTGATCGGAGGCGATGCTTGAGCCGTTCGACAGATGCGAGGTGAAGTCGTGAGCGTGCTTGTCGACTTGCTTGACGGTGCAGCCAGTGAGAATCGTGATGCCCGCCTTCTCCATCTCGCTGCGCACATGCGTACGGACATCCTCGTCGAAGCCGCGCAGCACATTCTCGCCGCGATAGATCACCGTCACGTCGGAGCCGAAGCCGGCAAAGATGCAGGCGAATTCCAGCGCGATGTAGCCGCCGCCCTGAATCAGGATGCGGCGCGGCAACTTTGGCAGGTGGAACGCCTCGTTCGAGGAAATCACGTGTTCGATGCCGGGAATGACGGCGCCGTGGTTCGGCGCGCCGCCGGTTGCGATCAGCACATATTTGGCGCGCACCGCCTCGCCGGTCGCGAGCCGAACCGTATGCGCATCTTCGAGCACAGCGCGGGTCTTGAGCACGCGCGCGCCGGACTTTTCCACGTTCGTGGTGTAGGCCGCCTCCAGCCGCGCGATTTCCTTGTCCTTGTTGGCAATCAAAGTGGCCCAGTCGAAGGTCGGCTGAGGCACGGTCCAGCCGAAGCCGGCCGCGTCCTCGAACTCCTGGTGGAAGTGCGAGGCATAGACCAAGAGCTTTTTCGGCACACACCCGCGGATCACGCAGGTGCCGCCCATCCGGTATTCCTCGGCGATCGTCACCCGCGCGCCGTGGCCGGCGGCGATGCGCGCGGCGCGAACGCCGCCCGACCCTCCGCCGATGACAAACAGATCGGTATCGAATTCGGCCATGTGGCTTTCCGGTCAAAAGTCAGATCAACTAATGAATAAGTTAGGTAACGTACGGCTGCGATGGAAGTGCGCTGGCAACGCTATGCTTATGCCGGCGCTTTCTTCTCCCTCCCCCGCGGAACGCGTGGGGAGGGTGGCCGTTGCGAAGCAACGGTCGGGTGGGGGCGACTGCGTCTTCGAGAAAGTCCAATGTCGAGGATGATTTTTAGAAACCCCCACCCCGACGCTCGTTTCACTCGCGCCGACCCTCCCCGCAAGGGCAGGGCTATCGCATGTTCAGGAGCATATCGACGAGGAAACTGTCGTCCCAGGCGGCGCGTTTGAGTTTGCCTCGCAACGAGGTCTTTGTATCGGGATGAGCGCGAGCGATATTGAGGGCAAGTCGGCGCAGAACGGCGAGGTTGGCGGGAGCGTGGTCTTTTCGGCTTCGCGTCTGATCCTCGTCGAGAACGACGTCGAGTGTCCAGTGCAGGACGTTTTCGATGCCCCAATGTTCGCGGACAACGCGCAGCAGTTCTGCGGGCGTGTAGTACTGGGTCAGAAGGAAGTAGCGCTCGACGGTTTTGTCGCGTCCACGTTTGCTGGTGATCCTCGCGACGGCCTTGAGACCCGGAAAGTCGTGCTCTTCGGCCATATCCCTGACCGGCGCCACGATCGCGGTTCGGGTTTCCTTGCGGCCGTGACCGGTGTCCCTGGTGGTGGCTTGTTTGGCCTTCTTGCGCTCTGCCGCGGAGATCGCGGCCTTGGCATCGCGCAGCAAACCGGGCTGGTTGTTCTTTACCGCCAAGACGTAATCTCCACCGCGCTCCACGATGGCTTTCGCCATCCCGCGATGACAATGCAGCGCATCCGCCGTGACGACGCAGCCTTTCAGCTGAAGAAGCTCGACGAGATGCAAAGCGCCGGCCGCTTCGTTGTTTCCAGGCGCCAGCACATTGACGAGCGCCATGCGGGTCGTTGCGCTCCACGCCGTCACCATCACTGGCGGCATGTGACTTTGGCCGCGTTCGTAGGCTCTTCTCAGTGCCTTGCCATCGAGAGCTACCACGCCCTTGATTTTGGCCGCCGTCGCAAACGCCTTGGTGAAGCGCCGAAAAACCTCTTCGAAGCTGCGCGGATCGAGGATGCGAAAGACACGGCTGAAGGTGTCGTGGCTCGGTATCCCGTGTTCCAGCACCAGAATCGTGCGCAACAGCGCTTCTTTCGAGCGGCCAAACAGCGCGATGTCGCAACAGGTCGTGGCGCCGCACAGCGTGGCGAGCAACGCAATGAACAGCATCTCGGTCAGATCGTGCTGCGCTTGGTTCTTCCGAGGATCGACCAACGGCGAAAAGCATTCTGCAAAGCGGTCCACGACAGTCCCCTCTTAAATCAGGAGACACTGTCAAAATCAATTTTTCCTTCCAGCGCAATAGCTTGGCCCCTCGGACGTGCGATTCCCCTGCCCGCAAGGGGGAGGGATAAGAGGAGCGCTCTCGCGCCTAACCGAGCGGCTTGCCGCGCTTCTTCATCTCGTTGCGGAAATCAGCCGCGACCGCTTCGGAGAAGGCCTGCGCCCACTGATTCATATAGAGCATGCTGGCCTGAATCGATCTCGGCTCCTGCGCCAGCACCTTCTGGCCGATCGGCGACTTGTAGAACGCCGTGAGTTCCTTCAATTCCTGCTCGGTGAAATCATTGGCGTAAATCTTCGCCATCGTCTCGCCGATCTCGTTCTCGCGGCCGGCCTTCGACTGGGCCTCGGTGAGAGCGATTTCATTGAGGTCCTTCTGATAGGAGAGATTGCTCGCCAGGATCTGATCCTTGACGCGCTGAATGATATTGGGGACGGCGTTGGCATAAACCTGGCCGACGTTCTTCACCGTGAGCAGCTCCTTGGCCGCCGCGAGCGCCGATGGCGACACCGGCTTGAGCGGCGCCGCTGCGGGCTGCTGCGCGCCGGCCGGCAAAGGCGAAAATGCCAGACCCAGCGCAAGGCCGGCGGCAAGCAAGATTCCCGATGAACGCTTCATTTTTGATTTCTCCTCAACCACGGCGTTAGCGCCGCTCAATAACACGAATTCCCTGTGAGCCGGCCAGCATCGCGGTACTGGCAAGATCGATGAATAGCCCATGCTCGACGACACCCGGAATACAAGCCAGCGATTGTGCAAGACGCGGCGCATTCGAAATGCGCCCAAGGTGAGCATCCATGATCCAGTGGCCGCCATCGGTGACAAAAACGTGACCGTCGCGGCCTTTTCGGACCGCTATTTGGCCGGAAACGCCGCAATCGGCGAAAGCTTTTTCGATCAACCGCCGCGTCGCGGCGAGCCCAAAGGGGATCACCTCGATAGGCAGCGGGAAGCGGCCGAGCGTCTCGACCCATTTCGTCTCGTCCGCAATCACGATCATGCGGTCGGAAGCCGCCGCCACGATCTTCTCCCGCAGCAATGCGCCGCCGCCGCCCTTGATCAGGTTGAGCGAGGGGTCGACCTCGTCGGCGCCGTCGACCGTCAAATCGAGCCGGTCGATATCGTCGAGCGTCGTCAGGCGAATGCCGCAGCGGATGGCGTCATCGCGCGTGGCCTCGGAGGTGGGCACCCCGATCACGTCCAGCCCGTCGCGCACGCGCGCGCCCAACAACTCGACGAAGTGCTTGGCGGTCGAGCCGGTGCCGAGGCCGAGCTTCATGCCGCTCTGCACGAATTCAACCGCGCGCGCCGCCGCCTGGCGTTTCAGTTCATCCAAGTTCACGTGCAAGCCCGCTTCAATTCCGCTCACGACGGGTGCCGCTCGAGGCGGCCGACCCGGTGGCCGCGACTATCTAGCGTCGTTTTGCAGGCAAGAACAGCGCTATGGGGGCCGGAATTGACGACTTTTCGGCCTCCCGCTTGCACGATTGCTCCTAGACCGATAGCCGTTTCGGCATGACCTCTCCCCGCACTGTCGTCTTCGATCTCGACGGCACCCTAGTCGACACCGCGCCCGACCTGATCGGCGCGCTCAATTTCGTGCTCGCGCGCGAGGGCCTTCCGCCCGTGCCGCTGCATTCCGCCCGCAACCTGATCGGCGCTGGCGCGCGAAAGCTGATCGAGCGCGGCCTGGAAGTCGAGGGACGTGAGCCTGGCCCTGCCGAGCTCGCCCGCCTGCTCGACGACTTCATCGGCTACTATGCCGAGCACATCGCGGATGCCTCGCGCCCGTTCGACGGCCTCAGTGGCGCGCTGGACGATCTTGCGGCGCTCGGATACCGCCTGGCCGTTTGCACCAATAAGTTGGAATGGCTGTCGAAGCGCCTGTTGGACCGGCTGAATTTGAGTTCCCGGTTTGCCGCCATTTGCGGCGCCGATACGTTCGGGGTCGCCAAGCCCGATCCCGCCATCCTGCGCCAGACGGTCGCTCGCGCCGGCGGCGAATTGGCTTCCACCATCATGGTGGGCGATGCCGGTCCGGATATTGGCGTGGCCCGGCGCGCCGGCGTGCCGGTGATTGGGGTCTCTTTCGGCTATACGGAAGTTCCCATTGCGGACCTCAAACCGGACCGGGTTATCGGGCATATGAGCGAGCTGAAAGACGCCGTCGAAAGCCTCAGGACTTGGTCGCGCCTCCCCCTTTAAGGCGTTGATCGTATGTTTCTTTTTATTTCTGTCTGACAGCGTTAACCAACAATTAACCCTACCGGTTGCACAGGTCTGCCGAGGCTCCTATGGTCGCCCCGGGAATGTGGCAGTAGGCCGCATGGTGGAATGAGTGACGGAACGATTATGCGTCGTGTTATCGCGATTGCCGCAGCGGCAATAACTCTGGCCGGTTGCTCATCCTTTTCTTCGTCCGACAGCTTCAGCTATTTCAGGTCGGCGCCGCCGACCGTTCAGGTCCAGCTTGAATTGACGCCGCCGGGCGCCGATGCGCGCACCTCGCTCGGACCGGGCTGCAAAACCCCGTGCAGGGTCAGCGTGACGCCACCGGAGGGCAGCACCAGCTTCCTGGTGAATTATTCGATGCCCGGCGTGCAGCCGGCTAGCGTGCCGGTGCAGGTTATCAAGGAGTCCGGAGGCATGTTCTCGGCGGACACGTTTAGGGTCTCGCCGAATCCGGTCATGGCCGAGCTGCGGCCCCCTCCTCCGCCGCCGAAGCCGGAGCACAAGCCGATGCGTCCCAGGCGCCCGAAGCCCGCAGCCGCGGCGACGGCCCCGGCTGCCACCGGCTCAGCGTTCCCCGACCCCGGTCAGGGCGCCCCGCCCCAGCGCTGACGGCACGCACTGCACAAGAGACAGCTAGCGGAGTGGATCGGGACCGCAAGTTGCCGGATTGTGCTGACCGCCCAAGGTGCATAGATTGGGATTACCGCTCTGATTGCGCGTGGCCGTAAGCCCGACGCATGACCATGCGGACTTTGAACAGCCACGCTAGCGGCCGTAAGCCCGAAGGCACTTGATGACTGTAGCCCTGTCCCCCTCGCCCGCGTCGCTATTGGGCCCGATGACCGATCCGTTCGGCCGGACGATCACTTATCTGCGCGTCTCGGTGACCGATCGCTGCGACCTGCGCTGTTTCTATTGCATGTCCGAGGACATGACCTTCCTGCCGAAGGCCGATCTGCTGACGCTGGAAGAACTCGACCGGCTTTGCTCGGCCTTTATCGCCAAGGGCGTACGAAAGCTGCGGTTGACCGGTGGCGAGCCGCTGGTTCGGCGCAACGTGATATCGCTGGTACGTTCGCTGTCGCGCCATCTCGGCTCCGGCGCGCTTGACGAACTGACGCTTACGACCAACGGGTCGCAGCTCGCCCGTTTTGCCGACGAACTCGCCGATTGCGGCGTCCGCCGCATCAACGTGTCGCTGGATACGCTCGATCCCGCCAAGTTCCGCGCCATCACCCGCTGGGGTGATCTGGATAAGGTTCTAGCCGGCATCGAAGCGGCGCGTGCGGCGGGCCTTGCGGTCAAGATCAACGCCGTTGCCCTGAAAGGACTGAACGAGGACGAAATCCCCTCGCTGATGGAGTGGGCGCACGGCAAGGGCATGGGACTGACGCTGATCGAGGTCATGCCGATGGGCGACATCGGCGTCGGGCGGATCGATCAATATGTGCCGCTGTCGCTGATGCGCGCCCGTCTTGCCCAGCGATACACGATGAGCGACCTCGACGAGACGACCGGCGGGCCGGCGCGCTATGTCCGCGTCCACGAGACTGGCGGCAAGCTCGGCTTCATCACGCCGATGACCCACAATTTCTGCGAGGCGTGCAACCGCGTGCGGATCACCTGCACCGGAACCCTGCACACCTGCCTCGGACATGAGGACGCGTCCGATCTGCGCAAGCCGCTTCGCGCGTCCGCCGACAACACCCATCTCGCTGCGGCAATCGACCGCGCCATCGGCTTGAAGCCGAAGGGCCACGATTTCATCATCGACCGCAGACACAACCGGCCCAGCGTTAAGCGGCATATGAGCGTTACCGGCGGTTGAAACGGCAGGCTCGTTCGTCCCGCAAGCGCTTGATGTTTCGTCAATTTGCCGATTTTCCAATTGACGGCGCCATGACACGCTGAAATGGTGCGGCCGGTTTTCACGCAAAGACCGCAGCTCTCTCTGGCGAGCGAAGACGGTCGAAGCGTGGTTTGGGGGAGGTTTGTCGTTGCGATCGCTAGTGCATGGAATCAATCTGACGTCCGCAAAGGTGCCGAGCGAAGTTTGATGGCCACCGGGGGGAGCGTGATGCGTCCATTGCTGGCACTGAGCACCGCGATCGACGCCATCAACGAGAAGATCGGATATATCTGCAATTTTCTGGTGCTCGCCGCCGTCATCGTCAGCGCGGCCAACGCCATGATCCGCTACGCATTCGACTACAGCTCCAATAGCTGGCTCGAATTGCAATGGTACATGTTTGCGATCCTGGTGATGTTCGGCGCCTCCTACACCTTTAAGCGCAACGAGCACGTCCGGGTCGAGATCTTCTATCTCTATCTCTCCGAGCGCGGCCAGCTCTGGCTCGATATGATCGGCACGCTGTTCTTCCTGATCCCGGCCTGCCTGCTGCTCGCCTATCTCTCCTGGCCGTTCTTCATGCAGGCCTATGCGGTAGGTGAAATGTCCGGCAATGCCGGCGGGCTTGTTCGCTGGCCCATCAAGTTCGTGATCCCGTCCGGCTTCGTGCTGCTCGCGCTGCAAGGCGTCTCCGAAGTGATCAAGCGCATCGCCGCGCTGCGTGGCGATGTCACGATCGACGCGAAATACGAGAGGCCGACGCAATGATTACGCTGGAGATGATGCCGCCGCTGATGTTCAGCGGCCTGGTAGTCGCCATGCTGATCGGATTCCCGGTCGCGTTCACGCTGGCCGCCGTCGGGCTTTCGTTCGGCTTTCTCGCCATTCATCTCGGCTTTTTCGACCTGAACTTCCTGCAGGCGATTCCTGGCCGCGTGTTCGGCAGCGTTCTCTCCAACGAACTGCTGCTCGCCATTCCCTTCTTCACCTTCATGGGTTCGGTCCTGGAGCGATGCGGGCTCGCCGAAGACATGCTCGAACTCGATGGGACAACTGTTCGGCCCCATCCGCGGCGGCCTCGGCTACTCCGTGATCATCGTCGGCTTCATCCTCGGCGCCATCACCGGTACGGTGGCGGCGCAGGTCATCGCCATGGCGCTGATCTCGATGCCGGTGATGATGCGCTACGGCTACAACATGCGCTACATCACCGGCGTGCTCGCGGCGTCCGGCACCATCACCCAACTGGTGCCGCCCTCGCTGGTCTTGATCGTGCTCGCCGACCAGCTCGGCAAGTCGGTCGGCGACATGTATCTCGGCGCCTGGGGCCCCTCGGTGTTCCAGATCATGCTGTTTGCCGGCTACACCTTCGTGCTCGGCCTGATCAAGCCGGATCACGTGCCGCCGGTGCCAAAGGAGGCGCGCACGCTGACCGGCTGGGCGCTTTGGAAGAAGTGCCTGATGGGCATCATCCCTTCCGCCGTGCTGATCTTCGTGGTGCTCGGCACCATGATGATGGGGCTGGCGACGCCTACGGAAGCCGGCGCCATGGGGGCGGTCGGCGCAATAGTGCTCGCCGCGATCCATCACAAGGATTTTTCGACCGCCGGCAGCAAGATCATGATCATTGGCGTGATCGCCGGCGGAATTGGCACCATCATCGGAATCTTCGTTACCGAAGGCCTCTTCTTCAAGCTCGCCTTCGCCATCACCTATCTTGCGGTGCTCTGGATTTGCCTCGAGGCCGTGCGTATTCCCGAACTGCGGGACCTGATCAAGCAGGGCTACCAGACCACCATGCGCATCACCTGCATGGTCACCTTCATCCTGATCGGCTCGACCTGTTTCTCGGTGGTGTTTCTCGGGGTGTCCGGCGGCGTCTGGCTCGAAAATCTCCTGACCTCGCTGCCGGGCGGTGTCTGGGGATTCCTGATCTTCATCAACCTCTTCATTTTCTTCCTGGCGTTCTTCCTGGATTTCTTCGAGATCGCCTTCATCATCCTGCCGATGATCGCGCCGGTCGCGCAGAAGGTTCTGGCGCCAGTGGTGGGCGCCGACGCGGCGCTGATCTGGTTCGGTGTCATGCTGTGCGTGAACATGCAGACCTCGTTCTTGCATCCGCCCTTCGGCTTCGCGCTGTTCTACCTGCGCGGCGTAGCCCCCAAGGAAGTCAAGAGCTCCGACATCTACTGGGGCGCGATGCCATGGATCGGCCTGCAGGCGATCATGGTGGCGCTGGTGATTGCTTTCCCAATCACCGTGACCGGCCTGCTCGACAAGCCGCTCAATGTCGATCTGAACAAGATCAAGATCGAAGTTCCTCAGATCGACCTGCCACCGCTCGACTTCGGCCCTCCGCGGAAGCAGTAGGGCTCGATGCAAAATGCGAAACCCCGAAGCAACGCTTCGGGGAAACGGCGACATGCAGCATTTGCGCGAGATGACGCTTCGACCAGCCTAGGCTGTCAGCCGTCGCGGGTCGCGCAATCGACCGGTTGGCACATCCTCGTTGTTGATCTCGATCTGGAAGATTTCGGACAAACCCGCTTTTCCCGACGACGTGAGTTGGAGTGCGCGGCTGCCCGACACACGTTTGAGCCATCCGAGTTCCAATAGTCGATCCAGAATCCGAGCTCCGACGAGCCCCTTGAGGTGATAACGACGCTCGCTCCAGTCGAGACAAGGCTGGCAGAAAACCCGCCGAGCCCGCGGCCTCAGATCAGCGCCGAACGCGGAAAGGAAACGCGCGCCCGAAGACGTGACCTCACCGCCTTCATCGGTGAGTAAAATGTGCCCCATGGCCACAAGTGCATCGGTAACAGCGACTCCCACCTGGCCAGCCAGGTGATCGTAGCAACTTCGGGCAAAACGCAGCGCATCGTCGTTTGCTGACCGCGGTTGACGGCGGGGTGGCACCTCTATGGCGGCTACGACCTTGATGCTCTCCAGCATTGTCGCAACCAGCGGGGACGCGATCCGATAATAGCTGAAGCGACGGTTGCGAGTGACAGTCAAAAGCCGCGCGGCAACCAGCTTGCTCAGGTGGTCGCTCGCTGTCGAGCGAGAGACATTGGCGCAGTAAGCAAGCTCGGTAGCCGTCAGCGACTGGCCGCCCATAAGGGCGTTAAGCATCGTCGCTCGCGCAGTGTCACCCACGAGAGCAGCCACTTCCACCAGATTTGCCGCCGCGACCATCCTTATTCCTATCGCTGATACCGGAAACATATCAATCGAAAACAGTTCGGCATGGACCGAACTGTTCGCGCGAGACAGTTGCGAACCTCGTGGGCCAAGAATGCGCTGCAACTTCGAGGCTGGAGTTAAACGTCATGTTGATCCGCACGCTTTATTTCGAGCAAGCAAGTGTCGTTGCCGCCGTGATTTGCAGCCTGATCGTCGCCGGCCTCCTGAAGGGGACGATCGGGGTCGGCATGCCAGTCGTCGCGCTGCCGCTGCTGTCGCTGTTCATCGACGTCAAATCAGCGGCCATGCTACTGAGCATGCCTTTGATCTTCAGCAACTTGCCGCAGGCACTGGAGGGCGGAAAGACCGGACGGTGCCTCATGCAATTGACGCCGGTGATTCTCGGCATGATTCCCGGCCTCTTTCTTGGAGTTCGTGTCCTGTTGGCGCTCGATGCGAACGCTGCAAAGATTATCGCAGGCCTGGTGCTTATGGGTGTCGGCGGCGTCACTCTGCTCGCGCCGAGGCTGAAGCTTCAGTCTCGCCTGGTTTTACCAACCGGCATCACGTTCGGATTTTTCGGCGGGATTCTGGGAGGCATCGCAGCGATGCCGGGACCGCTTGTTTTCATATTTCTTCTTGCAAAGGGACTGCGCGGGAAGGCGTTCACAAAGGAGGCATCGCTGTATCTCGTCGTTTCCGCAGGCCTCCTGGCAATTCTTCTGACGGCCAGCCGCCAGTTTAGTTGGCTTGACGTTTCAGTCTCGGCCGCTGCGCTGTTGCCAGTCGTGCTCGGCATGTACGTCGGACAACATATGCGCGATAAAATTGCACCTGAGACATTCACGAAGCTGGTATTGATCGCGGTTATTGCCGCGGGCGCCGAGTTGCTGGGACATGGTATCTTCGGTTGACGGACTTGCCGGTGCCTCGCGGTTGGTGGTCCCTTGCCATCGAGATCGTCCCCTCGTTGGCTTTCATGCAACGTTGGCTCGAACGCTCTCCTCTCCTGCGGCAAGCGCATCGAGATCGACGAGCTGCGGATCGTCCGGACTGGGCTCGCCAGGGGATCCCTCGCTGCCATGAATGTGAATCAGCGTCTGCACACGCCGAGCATTCAGATAGTCCACATGATGATGCCGCAGCGCGACCGGCAACAACAATTTTGGCAGTTCAACCAGCGCGAACGCTGGAGCTCTGCGCACCTCACCGCCCTCTCGCCAAAGCAGCGTATTGAGGCTGTAAATTAATTGCCGATCGATCTCCTGAGTTGGCAATTGCTCCGGCTCGGCCGTCACGCCGATGGCGGTATTCGCGTTGCCCGCGCGCGTGCGCACCGCGGCGGATCGGAGCTCCCAGCAGATCAAGTCCGTAGCCGCGAGAACCTCCCGGCGCATCGCATCCACGCTGGTCGAGAACCTGGTCGCCTCCAGCACTGACGTAGCGCTTTTGGTGACGGCGTCCACGAGCGCGGCGGCGCCGGCACCAAATCCCGGTGCGGCCTGCTCGATTGCCACAGCCATCGCCTCAATCTGATCCGCCAGCCTATCGCGGTCGCGTTGCGCCTTGGCGTCAGCCAATGCGCGCTCGGTTGCGGCGATCTGCTCGTCGAATTCCGCCAGTTCGGCCCGCAGAGTCTTGGCGCGTTCCTCGACGGCGCGCAGCCTGGTCTCTGCTCGACCTAGCTTGGCATCGGTGGCGCCGGCCACCGCCAGCCGTTCGGCCGCGGCACGTTTTTCTCCGACAATCGTTTCAACGAGGCTCACCCGGTCGGCCTGCTTCTGGCGCGCCGCACGCCTATCCCTGAGCGTACTCTCGAACCGCTCGACCTGGGTCAGTTCTCGCTTGAAAAATGCCATTTTCAATATCCTCGACGATCAAAAGACCATCCGCCGAATCAGCGCAGAATCAATGCGCTGCGAATTTAGTCGGAAACTTGGATGACATTGCGGCTCAATCTGGCTCAGCTCACGCGATGCGCGGCCGATGTCGCAGCCGAGGCTGTTTTCGCTAACTATTGAACAACGTCGAGTTTGACCTTTGCGACCCCGCTTCCAACCATCCCAAGCGCGTTAGCCGCAGAATATGAGACATCGACAACTCGTCCGGGAACGTACGGACCTCGGTCGTTGACCCGTACCGTCACGGACTTCCCGGTCGCGACGTTTGTCACGCGCAGGCGGGTACCAAACGGCAATGTCGGATGAGCGGCGGTCAGATCGTGCGTATTGAATTTTTCGCCGCTCGCGGTCTGCTGACCCTCGGTGTAGAAGCTGGCAACTCCCCGGGATGCGATCTGTGTCGGGGTCGCATCGTGGGGCCGCACGTACGGCGTATGCTTTTTCGCGGATGCGACATGCCCGCTGGTGAAGAATGATGCCGTTGGATCGTGTCGCAACGACGCCTGCCGACTGGAGCTGGACTGGGCGCAGGCTGCCAGCGACGCGGCGGCGAGAACGACGACAAGTGATTGAAAAACGTTCCGGACACAAGCGGCCGAGACCGTGGACGCCTCAGGAACATGATTTACTTCAATAGCGACGCACGAGCTCTTGGCACGACGGATGGAGAACATATTGCATCCCCAACTTCGGCCCCCGCCCTAAACTCGACTCGCAATGAGGGCGGAACCGTGGCTTGCGCACGGCATCAACCTCCGATTTCATTTAGGTGTGACTATTGCGCCACAATTTGCCGCAAACGCGACGTCGCCTGTTGGCGCTTAGCGGACTTGGCCCTCCACCGAAGGAATAACGCTCGATGCAAAATGCGAAACCCCGAAGTAGCGCTTCGGGGTTTCGTTTTTCATCCATTCTGATTTGGTCGACAAACCTAGCGCGAGATGTTGATTCAATCGCTTTGCAGGCAAACTCGGTTCACCTCTCCCCTTCTGGGAGAGGTCGGATCGCATTGGAAATGCGATCCGGGTGAGGGGTTACACTTTATCGATAAAGGAACCCCTCTCCCCACCCCTCTCCCACAAGGGGAGAGGGCGCACACCTCCGTTGCCGTTTCAGATCAATCCAATCTCATCATGCGCTAGCTTTGCGAATGCCGCGCCATGAAGTTGTCGTAACCGACCTCGGCGACCTGAAACCACTGGTACCCATTATTCGTAAACGACATCAGCGATTCATACATCTTCTTGAAGTTGGCGTTGCTGGCCGCGACCTCGCTGTGCAGTTCCTTGGCAGCCTTGAAGGAGGCTTCCATCACCGGCTGCGGGAACGGATGCAGCTTGGTGCCGTTGGCGAGCAGCTTGCGCAACGCGGTCGGATTCTGCGCGTCGTATTTTGCCATCATCCAGTTATTTGCGAAGTGGCCCGCCTGTTCGAGAACGGCCTGATAGTATTTCGGCAGCGCGTTAAACTTCTCGAGGTTGACGATCGCCAGCAACATCGGTCCACCCTCCCACCAGCCGGGGAAGTAGTAATGCGGGGCGACCTTGTAGAAGCCGAGTCTCTCGTCGTCATAAGGGCCGACCCATTCGGCGGCGTCGATCGTGCCTTTTTCGAGCGCGGGGTAAATGTCGCCACCCGCAAGCTGCTGCGGCACGCAGCCAAGCTTCTGCATCACGCGTCCCGCAAAGCCTCCGATGCGGAACTTCAACCCTTGCAGGTCGGCGACGGAGGTGATTTCCTTGCGGAACCAGCCGCCCATTTGGCATCCGGTGTTTCCTGCGAGGAGCGCGGTGAAGTTGTAGCCCTTGTAGAACTCGTTGAGGATCTCCTTGCCGCCGCCAAACATGTACCAGGCCTGATTGAGGCGGCAGTTCGGTCCGAACGGAATCGACGAACCGAACGTAAAGGCCGGATCCTTGCCGAAGTAGTAATAGGACGCGGTGTGTCCCATCTCGACGGTGCCGTTCTGCACGGCATCGAGCACCTGCAAACCCGGCACGATTTCACCGGCCGCAAAAGTCTGGATCTGAAATTTGTTGTCGGTGGCCTCACCGACGGCCTTGGCCATGATCTCGGCCCCGCCATGCAGCGTGTCGAGCGATTTCGGCCAGCTCGTCGTCATCCGCCATTTCAGCTCCGGCATCGATTGCGCAATAGCAGGAGCTGCAATACTCGCCGCTGCCGCGGCGCCTAACCCGGTGACCTTGATAAAATCGCGACGTTTCATTGAATGGCCCTTCCCCTTTTTGATGATCGTGTCAGCCTTCGTTGCGAGGCTTTAATCAGCGAAGCATGGAGCATCCGTTGTCGGATTTCCACGCCGATCTCTCATCTCGCAACGCAAAAAGCCCGGCATCTTGCGACGCCGGGCTTCAGAAGACCATTAAAGTGACGATTAGCCGCGGGTGCGCGAGCGGATCATGAAGCTGTCGAAGGTGTACTCGGCCACCTGCCACCACAGATATTCGTCCGAGCGATAGGCCTGCATCGCATCGATCGACTTTTTGAAATCGGCGTTCTTGGCGGAAATTTCAGCCCACAATTCGTTGGTCGCTTTCAGGCACGCTTCCAGCACCTCGTTGGTGAAGGGCCGAAGCTGCGTGCCGCCGGCCACCAGCCGCTTGAGCGCCGACGGATTTTGCATGTCGTAACGCGCGGCCATCCAGCTGTTGGCGTTGGCCGCCGCATTCTGAATGATGGCCTGATAATTCTTCGGCAGCGTATTCCACTTCTCGAGATTGCAATAGGCGTGGACCATCGGGCCGCCTTCCCAGAAGCCGGGATAGTAGTAATACTTCGCGACCTTCTGGAAGCCGAGCTTCTCGTCGTCATACGGACCGACCCATTCGGCCGCATCGATCGTGCCTTTTTCGAGTGCGGGATAGATGTCGCCGCCCGCCAGTTGCTGCGGCACGACGCCGACCTTTTGCAGCACCTGCCCCGCGATGCCGCCGATGCGGAATTTCAGGCCGGAAAGATCGGCGACGGTCTTGATCTCCTTGCGGAACCAGCCGCCCATCTGGGTGCCGGTGTTGCCGCAAGCGAATCCGATCACGTTAAACTTCTTGAAGAACTCGTTGCCGAGTGCCTCACCGCCGCCCTGATACCACCAGGAATTCTGCATGCGCGCGTTCAGGCCGAACGGCACCGAAGCGTAGATCGCAAAGGTCGGATCCTTGCCGACGTAGTAATAGGAGACGGTGTGGCTCATCTCGACCGTGCTGTTCGAGGTAGCGTCGAGGGCTTGCAGACCGGGGACGATTTCGCCGGCGGCAAAAACCTGGATCTGAAATTTGTTGTCGGTCATCTCCGCGACGTATTTGGAAAACTCCGTCGCGCCGTTGTAGATCGTATCAAGCGACTTCGGAAAACTTGACGTCATGCGCCACTTGATCTCGGGCGAGGATTGCGCAATCGCCGGCGCTGCCACGGCGCTCGCCGCCGCCCCTACCGCTGAAACTTTCAAAAAATCACGACGCTTCATTTAAGGCATCTCCTTGTAGGCACGTTCGGACATTCATTGGATTTCTTGAAGCGGCTTTAACATGGAAGCCGGCCGAGCCAAAACCAGGCAGTCGTTCCAAATCGCCGATTAAACGAAAGTCTGATACGCCGTTGCAGGAACACTGACCGGACTTTGCTCAGGCCACAGCGATCGCGTCCTTCAGTTGGTCGCGGACCTTGGCCCCGATCGCCCGATAGATCGCCGCATGCGGTCCGTCAGGCTCGCTCTCGACCACGGGCGTCCCGGCATCCGATGTGGTTCGGATCGAGATGTGCAGCGGAATCTCGCCGAGGAAGGGCACGGCCAGACGCTCGGCCTCGTGACGGGCGCCGCCATGACCGAAAATATCAGATTGGGTGCCGCAATGCGGGCACTGGAAATAGCTCATATTCTCGATAATGCCGAGCACGGGCACGTTGACCTTCTTGAACATCGCAAGTCCCCGCCGCGCATCGATCAGCGACAAATCCTGCGGCGTGGAAATGATGATGGCGCCCTTCAGCGGCACATTCTGCGCCAGGGTCAGCTGCGCATCGCCGGTGCCGGGCGGCATATCGACGACCAGGACATCCAGCGTGCCCCACGCAACATCGCGCAGCATCTGGGTGACCGCCGACATCACCATCGGCCCGCGCCAGATCATCGCGGTCTCCTCTTCCACGAGGAAGCCGATCGACATGATCGAAAGCCCGAAACGCTGAAGCGGAATCATCTTCCGCTCGTCGTTCAACTGCGGCTTCTCCCGAATTCCGGTCAAACGCGGCACCGACGGCCCATAGATGTCGGCATCGAGCAAGCCGACACGCAAGCCGAGATCGCGCAGGCCAAGCGCCAGGTTGATCGCGGTGGTGGATTTTCCGACACCGCCCTTGCCGGAGGCGACCGCGATGATGGCGGCAACGCCGGGGATTTCGGCCTGCTTCGACATCGGCGAAGGCGCGCCTTGCGGCGGCCGGTGGGTGGCAACGTTCGGCACGCCGGGCGCGTGCCGGTGCGGCGGCGGTGCAGCCGCCGGGCCTGCCTTGCGTTCGGCGGTCAGCGCGACCATGGCCACCTCAACACCGGGAATGGCGCGCACCGCCGCCTCGGCAGCGGCGCGAACGCCTTCCCAGGCACGGGCTTCCGTCGCCTCGACGTTGATCGAGAAGAAGACCTTGCCATCATTGGCGGTGATCGGCGACAGCACGCCCGCGTTGGTCAAACCGACCCCGCGCGGCGACGCCACCTTTGCCAGCGCATCAAGAACCTGTTGCTGCGTTACGCTCACGGCGCATCTCCTAATCCATTTTGGATGCACCCATAGAGCCTACAAGCCCAAAAGGCTACCGCTTACCGACGTCGTCCGTCCGCATCGAGGGCGCCGATCCGGCCTGTTCTTTGACGGCCTCGTAGTTCAGCTCGATCATCACGCCGTTGGGGTCGTTGACGAAGATCTGCCAAAGGTCGCCGCCGGGAACCTGCCGTGCGTCGAACGGCATCTTCTTGGACTGAAGCCGCGTTTTCATGGCGTCAAAACCCCGGCTCACGAATGCGACATGATGGACCACGCCGGAATCCGGCTTTTGCGGCTCTTCGGTCACCGAGATATCGACCAGATGAACCACCGCCTTGCCCTCGCTGTACATCCAGGCGCCGGGAAAGGCGAAATTCGGCCGGTCGCCTTTTTCAAGGCCCAGCACGTCCTCGTAGAACCGAACGGTATCGGCGAGCTTGCGGGTCCGGATATTGAAATGGTCAAGCACGCCAACAGTCATGCTCATTTGAGCTCACTCCCTTTTTGTTTTGAAACTCGACTATCGCCCCATGCTAGCATAAAACCACGCCCGCCCGCCAAATCGAGGCGTTGCCGACCCACACGGCTCGCTCAGGCCGCGGGTTTTACGGCGGAGCCTGTTCTCGAACCAGTCTACCGTCCCCAAACAAGAACATGACCGGCCTAGCGATGCGCCGGCAGAACCCCAGGATTGCACAAATGGCTAAAGTCGCTTTTCTCGGTCTCGGCGTCATGGGCTTCCCCATGGCAGGACATCTCGTCGCCAAGGGCGGCCACGAGGTGACGGTGTACAACCGGACGCCAGCCAAAGCCAAACAATGGGCCGAGAAATTCAAGGGCAAGACCGCAGCGACGCCAAAGGCCGCGGCCGAAGGCCAGGATTTCGTGATGGCCTGCGTCGGCAACGACCACGACCTGCGCGCCATCACGATCGGCGCCGATGGCGCTTTTGCAGGCATGAAGAAAGGCGCCACGTTCGTCGATCACACGACGGCGTCGGCCGAGGTTGCGCGAGAACTCGATGCGGCCGCCACCAAGGCCGGCTTCAAGTTCGTTGATGCGCCGGTGTCGGGCGGACAGGCTGGCGCGGAAAACGGCGTGCTGACGGTGATGTGCGGCGGGGCCGAAGACGCCTATTCCGCGGCTGAGCCGATCATCGCCGCCTATGCCCGCATGTGCAGACGGCTCGGACCCGCGGGAAGCGGACAACTGACCAAGATGGTCAACCAGATCTGCATCGCAGGTCTCGTTCAGGGCCTTTCGGAAGGCATTCACTTCGCCAAGAAATCGGGGCTCGATGTTGCCGCTGTCATCGATACCATCTCCAAGGGCGCAG
Organism: uncultured Alphaproteobacteria bacterium; assembly: GCA_963775545.1. Lineage (GTDB taxonomy): Bacteria > Pseudomonadota > Alphaproteobacteria > Rhizobiales > Xanthobacteraceae > Bradyrhizobium. The sequence goes on along the minus strand of CAVZJE010000016.1, from coordinate 9,959 downwards.
CGCAGTCCTGGCAGATGGAAAACCGCTACAAGACCATGAACGACGACAAATACGATTTCGGCTTTGCCGTGGAATGGATGCGCAAGGACCTGTCGATCTGCATCACTGAGGCCCGTCGCAACGGCGCGCACCTGCCGGTGACCGCGCTGGTCGACCAGTTCTATTCCGAAGTCGAGAAGATGGGCGGCAAGCGCTGGGACACATCGAGTCTCTTGGCGCGGCTGCAACGCTGAAATTTTCGAGCGTCAAAATTGAATCCGATGGGTGCGGGCGAGATGTTAACTTAACTTCTCGTTAACGAGAATTCTTAGGTTCTTAAGGCACCTCTTAAGAATTTGGCGGCACAGATAGACAATGCAAAAGCCTACCCGGTTGGTAGGCAGGATTTGTGTTGTTTGATGAGTAATTCCGCTGAAAAGCCAGAAGTCGTGCAGCTTCCGGCTGAATCGTCAACTGCGGCGCCCGCTACCAACCGGCGCGCCGCGGCACAGCGGGTGCGCGAGGCGCGCGATCGGTTAACGTCTTCAAGCGGAACCCGGCCAGCTTTCGACAGCGAACTGCTTCGCCAATATGCGCAGACGCGGCTGTCGGCGTCTTACGTCGTCATGCTGCTCATGGTGGCGACCGGCGTGCTGTTCGGCTTCTGGATGCCGCCGGTCGCGGCCGCGGCATGGACCTGCGGCCTGCTCTGCATCCATATCGCCATCATCCGCAGTTGCGGTCAGTTCATTGCGGCCCAGCCGTCGCCAGCCGCGACGCGCCAATGGCGGACCCGCTTCATCGTCCTTGATCTCCTGTATGGCCTCGGCTGGACCGCGCTTCTGATCCACCCCTCAGGTTTCGATGCGGTTTCCAACACGCTGATCATGTTCCTGATGCTGCTGGTGGTTGCGGTGTCGAGCATGCTGGCAGCAAGCCTGCCGATCGCAGCGTTAGCCGCCACAGCGCCGGTGACGGCGGCAATTGCCGTCAACTTCGCGCTGAGCGGCACCTTCGACAACTACGTGCTGGCGCTGCTCGCGCTTGCCGCTGAAGGATATTTCGCGCTGTTGGCGCACCGCCTGCATTCGGCGACGCTGGCGACGCTGGAAGCGCGCGCAGAAAAGGACGCGCTGATCGGCGAACTCGAACAGGCCAAGGCGATCTCGGACGAGGCGCGTCACCGCGCGGAAGCCGCCAACGTCGCTAAATCGCGCTTCCTTGCGCAAATGAGCCACGAGCTCAGAACACCCTTGAATGCGATCCTCGGCTTTTCCGAAGTGATGAAGAGCGAGATCTTCGGCGCGCACGCCGTTGCGGTTTACCGGGAATATTCCTCCGACATTCATAACTCCGGCGTTCATCTGCTTAATCTCATCAACGAGATTCTGGATCTGTCGCGGATCGAAGCCGGCCGCTACGAACTCAACGAAGAGGCGGTCTCTCTCGTGCACGTCGTTGCCGACTGCCATCATCTGCTCAAGCTGCGCGCCTCAAACCGCGGCATTACGATTCATGAAGTCTTCGAGCAGGGCATGCCGCGCATCTGGGGCGACGAGCGCGCGGTGCGGCAAATCGTGTTGAACCTGTTGTCGAACTCGATCAAGTTCACGCCGCAAGGCGGCGAGATCTGGCTGAAAGTCGGCTGGACGGCTTCCGGCGGCCAGTATCTCAGCGTCAAGGATACGGGCTCCGGCATTGCCGAAGACGAGATCCCGATCGTGCTGGCGTCGTTCGGACAAGGCTCCAATTCGATCAAGTCGGCCGAACAGGGCGCAGGCCTTGGACTGCCGATCGCCAAGAGCCTGATCGACATGCATGGCGGCACCTTCACGCTGAAATCAAAGATTCGCATCGGCACTGAAGTCGTCGTCACTTTCCCGCCCGAGCGCGTGATGTCGGCGCTCGGGCCAATGTCGGAGGACGCACCGCCCTTGCAGCCGGACAATACGAATACAACGGAGGCTGACGTCGGACGCGTCAGCCGCAACAAACCAATCCTGAGCGCGGGAACCGGATTATAGGTGCGCTTGGCAAGTAACCCAATTCGTTTCACTATCAAGAGATGAGCATAGAGACGCCGTGTATCGCAGTCTGCATGATGGATCCGAGAACCAACCTTTGCTTCGGTTGCGGGCGCACGCTTCCCGAAATCGCACGCTGGCATCGCATGGAAAGCGCGGAGCGTCTGGCGCTGATGGCGCAACTGCCGGCACGAATGGCAGAGGCCGGGCTAGAAATGCTCAAGCCGGCCAACCGTTCGAAGATCGGCTGAACGACTGGCGAGGTGCGCTGTGAGCCGTATCCTGCTCGTTCTGGCCGTATTGCTGGCGACCGCCGGCGCGGTCGTCGCCTATGGCGATCCCAGCAAGATCGCGCGCGCCAAAAACGCCGTCTCGAGCACCGTCTCGGATTTGCTGCGCCCGCGCGTATCGACACGTGCGGTGCAGGTTATGCGCGGGCAAGGCGGTGAATTCGCGCTGCTAGCCAAAATCAACGGCGTCACCGCCCCGATGGTCATCGACACCGGCGCTACTTCCGTGGTGCTCACCTATGAGACCGCAAAAGCGGCCGGGCTTCCGCTTGAATTGCTCGAATACGATGTCGATGTCGAGACCGCGGGCGGCCATACCAAGGCGGCGCGGCTGACGCTGGATCGGCTGGCGATCGGCAAGCTGGTCGAACGATCGGTGCCGGCGCTGGTGGTGCCGCACGGACAAATGAAAACCAACCTGTTGGGCATGAGCTTTCTGGATCGGCTGGAAAGCTGGGAAGTGCGCGCCGACCGGCTGATGCTGCGCGGCTATCCCTGAATTTTTACGCCGCGATCGCGACTAGTGGAGTGGATTTGACATTCGCTACCTCTTTCGCCGCAAACTCGCGAATGCGAATGTCAAATCCTAAACTCCACTAGAAACCTATATTTTCTCGTGGTCCTTTGATTCCAACATTCGCAAAAGCGCCTCCGAGATGGGATGCGAATATTGGAAGCAGACCACGAGGCGCGCGATGTTCCACTAGCGCGATTGCATCGCGCAGCACATCGACGCCCGCGCCCGGCTTCACCCCGCGCTCGGCGAGATGGCGGCGGAACGCGCGTGCGCCCGGCACGCCGTGAAATGCGCCGACAAAATGTCGCGTGATCGAATGCAGCCGCGTGCCCGCCGCAAGTTCGCGTTCGATATAGGGCAGCATCGCCTCGAAGACGTTCTTCATGGTGGCAAACGGGGCCGCCTCGCCGAACAATTCGGGATCGACATTGAGCAACCGCCATGGCTCCTGATAGGCAGCGCGTCCCAGCATGACGCCGTCGACATGCGCAAGATGCTGCTTGGCCTCGGCAAGACTGGCAATGCCGCCGTTGATGATCACGGGCACATCCGGCATCGACGCCTTCAACCGGTAGACCCTGTTATAGTCGAGCGGCGGGATGTCACGATTTTCCTTCGGCGACAATCCGTTGAGCCAGGCCTTGCGGGCGTGAACGATCAGCGCGTCAGTGCCTGCTGCGACCACGGCTTGCGCGAGCGCATCGAGCGCGGTTTCCGAATCCTGGTCGTCGATACCGATCCGGCATTTCACCGTCACTGGAATCGCCACGGCTGCCTTCATCGCCGCCACGCAAGCCGCGACCAGCGCAGGCTCCGCCATCAGGCAAGCGCCGAAACGGCCCTCCTTCACCCGGTCCGACGGACAGCCGACGTTGAGATTGATTTCGTCGTAGCCAAAATCCTCGCCGATTTTGGCAGCCGCCGCGAGGTCGCGCGGCTCGGAGCCGCCGAGTTGCAGCGCCGCGGGACGCTCGCACGCATCGAACGCCAGCAAGCGCCGCCGATCGCCATGAAGGATGGCACCTGACGTCAGCATCTCCGTATAGAGCCGGCCGCGCCGCGTCATCAGGCGATGGAACATCCGGCAATGCCGGTCGGTCCAGTCCATCATCGGGGCGACGGAAAATCGATGCAGTAACATATTGCTGTTGCTTCGCCTTTTCGTCAGGCCTGAATAGCCGATTTTCGGACCGACACAAATTCCAAGCTGACTATTGTGGCATTTTCCTTTCGTTTCAAGCGCTTAAGTCGATCGCCTGCTCGTCCCTCGATGATGCCGCGCCTTCTCCGGTACAGCACCGCAGTACCGGATGAGCCCGTGCAGTATCGCGCTAGTTCCGCCCCTCTTTACCAATCCCCCGTTTGCCGCGACCGCAAAGCAGCCTGCTGTCCTCTCCACGCGTAGCCCTGCAAGACCGCGATCGTAGTTTTGGCGATCGTCGATCCTTCCCGCGCAGAATTATCTCTCGCTGTGACGTTGCTCCATCAGCTTACGATAGAGCGATCTCACCGACGCCAGCACTTCCCCTGAAGCCAAGAGATGCGTCGTAGGAATCAACCGTTTCCAAGAGATGTTTACTCCTTCGTGGGATATGGCTTTGCCGCTTCCTCCAGCAGCGGCAGCGCGGCGATATACGCGCGCCCCATGTCTGCATCGGTGGCCAGCGGAGCCCAAGGTGCCTCGTCCATATCCTGCCGTGAGAACGGTCCCCTGGTGCTCTCGACGAACACCAACACCTCGCTCCAGATCGCGAGGCTGTGATAGCGGCCCGCTGGCATGCGGTAAAACATGGGTAAGCCGGACTTGGCCGGTCCCATAGTGATGCGGCGCGCCAATCGTCCGTCAGCCTCGAATAGCAGAAGATCCGCCTCCCCCTCGATCACCAAGAAGCTTTCCGACTTTGGATGGCGATGTGGCGCCACATAGGTGTCGCGATGACTAGCGATCAGCATGTCGTGCTGGTCGGCCTCGGGAGCGGGATGGGCACAGAGCCGCGCACGCCGGGCCGGAGTGTTTCGCGCCTTGTCCTTCAAAAAGCGTATCAACGCATCGTCCGCCAAGACGAACTCGTGTGGGGTATAAAAGATGCCCGGAGCCACCTCGCTCAGGGTCGATAAATCCACCACGTCGAGAAGGTCCTGGCCAACGCCTGCCGTCGGCCCCGCGCTGTTCGCCTCGACCTGGTCCGACCGTATCATCTCGATGCGTCGATCAGGACGCGTCCGGCATCACCCGAGCGGACCACGTCCAAGGCTTCGTTGATCTGGCCAAGGGTAAACTCATGGGTGATGAGTCCTTCAAACGACATGCGGCCAGCCGCCTTGAGCTTCACGACGCGCGGAATATCGATATCAGGCACGCATTGTCCCCCTTCCGATCCGGTCAAAACCTTGTTGAAATGAAGCGGCAGCGTGTAGATCGTTACAGGCTCTGACGGCACACCGATCAGAACGCACGCACCCTTTGCGGCAGTCAAACCGTAGGCCATTTCAATCACGGATTTGATGCCGGTTGTTTCAAGCACCTTGTCGGCGCCAGACGGACCGACAATGTCGCGCAAGTCGGATTCGAGATTGGTCGTGGCCTTCGAATTAACGGTATGCGTCGCCCCGAACTTGAGGGCCATTTCGAGCTTTCTGTCGACGATATCGACCGCGACGATCGGGTACGCACCAACCATGGCGGCACATTGCGCGAGATTGAGACCAACGCCGCCGGAACCGAAAATAACAACCGATTCTCCGATCTTCACCTTGGCGTCGTTGTTGATAACGCCAAGTGCAGTAGTCACCGCGCAACCGAGCAGAGGTGCGATCTTCTTGTCGAAATCATCGGGCACGACGGTGACACGGTTTTCAGAAACCACCGCATAATCATTGAACGTCGTGACCCAACCCGCGTTCAGCTTCTTGCCGTGCCAGCTGTAGGACGGTGGCTGGCACTGGATCCCCTTGCCCGGGCGCCAATGCAGAATAACCGGATCGCCCGCCTTTACCGTCGTGACACCAGGACCCGTTTCCAGCACCGTTCCCGACGCCTCGTGACCGAGCAGGTGCGGCAGGAACTTGTCCGGTCCCTTCACCGCCGCGATCTCGTTCAGCTGCGCTCCACAAATCGAGGTGTAGTGAATCTTGACCAGTACCTGCCCGACACCGAGTTCGTCGGGCAGCGTGAACTCGTCTACGATCAGCGGCTCGCGGGACTGCGCTAAAATGGCACCTTTGGCGGTTTTGACTTTCACGTCCTATGCCCAATCATTCCATGTAGATGAATTCGTAGTCACCTGTGTAGCCAAAGTGGTTATACAACCAAATCCACTCGGCGGTGTCGAAGAAAGATTCCGCCGTCAGCGCCCAGCATTGCAGATTGAACAGCTCGCGCTCGTTCCGATAGCTTTCAAGCATGATGTAGGCCTGCTTGCCGACGCGCTGCACTTCGGCGAGGGCGGTCTTCAGTTCGAAAAGCCGCAGATTGTGAAATGTCGCCAGCGAGATCACCAGGTCGAAATGTTTGTCGCCAAACGGATAGGCGTCCTGCGCGCGATATAGAAACAGGTTGTCGCGCACCTCGGGCTTCGCGTCGGCAAGGCCGTGATGAGACATGTCGAAGCCAATGAGTTCCAGGCCGGGCAACAGCTTCTTCATTTCGTACAGGAGAAACGCCTTGCCGCAGCCGACATCGAGCACCCTGGAGCCATCCTTCAGGCCATAGGTCTCGATCAGCGCCTTCGCGACCGGGGTCCACCGATTTTCCAGATATCGATAACCGCCATAACCGAAGCGGCGGTCTCCATCCCAATAATCAGATTCATATTCCTTCGCCTTCAGCATGCAGGTGACTTTGTCGTCGTTCATCCGCGCGAGATAATCCCGCTTGGTCATGCGATGCAGCGGCGTTACGATATTCAGCAGGCGACCCATGAAATATCCCTTTTGATCCGGCTGGTCTGGCTGGGTTTGGTTTAGTTACACTTTGAGACGAACACGAACTCGCTTTACCGTCGCGACGGAAACGGCTAGCTGGCCCGGACCGGCCGCCGCAAGCGTCTTCTCCACGGCCGCCGCGATCTGAGGCGGCATCAGCCCATTGATTTCGAGCAAATCATCCTGAAGGCCATAGTTTTTTACGAAGCTGTCAGTAAGGCCGAGCTTCTTGATGATCTGCCGGACCGGTCCCTGCTCGATCAACAGATCGACCACGGCGCTGCCAAGCCCGCCAATGAGGGTGTGTTCCTCAATCGTGAACACGCTATCGGCCGCCGCGGCGCGGCGGAGGATGAGCGCCTCGTCGAGCGGCTTGATGGTGTGAATGTGGATCACTTCGACTGAGTGACCCTTGGCCGCCAGGAGATCGGCAGCCGTCTGTGCATGAGCCGTCATGATGCCGCAGGATATAAGCAAGACGTTGCCGTGCTCCGCTCCGGGACGCGTCACGATACCCTTGCCGATGGCAAATCCGTTCTCCTCCTTGCTGATGACCGGGTCGCCGCCTTTGCCGAGCCGAATATAGATCGGGTGCGGCCAACTCAGCGTCGCGCGCATCAGCCGCTTCATCTCTTCCGCATCCGAAACGGCGGTTATCGTCATATTCGGCAGTGCTCGCAGAATTGCGAAATCCTCGACAGCAAGATGGGTCGGGCCCAATGGGGCGTAGACCAGCCCGCCACCATTGGCGATGAGGCGTACCGGCAGATCATGCAGGCATAGATCGAGCGCGACCTGTTCGTAGCAGCGGCGCGTGATGAAAGTCGCGATGGTATTGAAGAACGGCATCATACCATCCATGGCCATGCCCGCCGCCATGCCAACAAGGTGCTGCTCCATTACGCCTTCCATGTAATGGCGCATCGGCATCTCGGCCTTCATTTCGTCGAGCATGCCGGGACTGAGGTCGGAGCCGATGAACACAACGCGCGGGTCGGTGCGAGCGAGCTCATGGACCATGTTGACGCATGTCTGTCTCATGGCCGATCACCCAGCGCCGTATCCATCGCGGCAAGTTCAGCCGGCTTGAACCGCGAATGGTGATGCCATTTCGGATTATTCTCTGCGAACGGGATGCCCCTGCCCTTGACGGTATGGCAGATGATCGCCGCCGGCTTGTCGTTGGCGAGCGGCAGCCTCCCGCAAAGCTTGGACAACCCATCCACGTCGTGGCCATCGGTTTCGGCCACGGCGAATCCGAAGCTGCGCCATTTGTCGAGAAGCGGCTCCAGATCCTGGATGTCGCGAGTAAAACCTGCCGACTGGATCTTGTTGTAGTCGATCATTGACCGTGAGATTAGTCAGCTTGTGTTTGCCGGCGCACATCGCCGCCTCCCAGACGGAGCCTTCATTGATCTCGCCGTCGCCCATGATGACAAAGACGCGGCTGTCGCGCTGTTGCGCGCGTGCCGCGAGCGCCATGCCCACGCCAATCGAAAATCCGTGGCCGAGCGCTCCGGTCGAGGCTTCGACTCCGGGGACCTTGCCGCGCTCGGGGTGACCGCCCAATATGCCATCGACGTGGCAAAACTTGTCCAGATGGCTGACGTCGAAAAAGCCCTTATCCGCGAGGATGGCATAGAGGGCGAGGCAGCCGTGCCCCTTGCTTAGAATGCAGCGGTCTCGCCCAACCCAATCCGGTTCCGCCGGCGCGAACGCGCAGAACCTCGTCGAACAGTACCCGCAAAATTTCGACCAGCGACATGGACGAGCCGACGTGCCCGCGGTTGCCGCCGATCAGGCCCCTGACGATAAGCCGCCGCAAATATCGCGATCGATCATCAAGCTCCGTCGAAGTCGGGAAGTTTGCTTGCGTCACCGATGCCCCCGCGAATCGCTCCACACACGGCGCTAAAAAGTTCCCGCGTGCCTGCTTTTCGAATTTCTGCCGCCCCGAAAGGACTTACCTTACGCAGTTGAGTCTCGCTATGGCATCGACATTACGATGTCCAGTATTTGACGCCAATTTCGACAGGCCTTCAGGCCACCGCCGTCATCTTCCGGCCTATCGCCGGCAAACCACAACTTTCCGGCGGTCTTCGGGAATCCGGGGTCGTGAAAAATCTCCGGGAGGTCGTCGACAAAGATGTCGCAGCCAATCTGGGCGATGCGCGCCAGCTTGCCGCTGCGGGTTTCCTCGAAATATACATCTCTGCGATCGAGTCCTTCCCGCGTGAAGAAGCCGCGACGATCGAGCCAGCCGAGGGCCGCCTCGTGCAGATCGATACGGGCCGTGTCGAAGTGACCGAGTTGCGTCTTGTGGCTGACGATCACGACCTTGGCGCCTTTGGAAATGACGGCGGAAATGAAGTCGATCACGCCCGGATAAGGCGTGGCGCGTTCGATATAGCGGCCATAGATCTGACCCTGCAGACGCATCCAGGCTTCTTCTCCAGCCGTGCTGCGCAGGACAGCCTTGATCTCCTCTTTGGACGCGAGGCCTGTCCCCTTGGGAATCAGGCCAATTTCCTCGGCCACCGGCGCGAAGGCGCGCTCGTAGTCGATAATTGTGTTGTCGAGATCCAGTCCAATCAGACGACGCTGCATCCGCCCTCCTGTTTCCTCAAGCTACGCGCTTGACATCTGTATCAGTCGATCCGGACGGGTAAAAAATACAGCGGTGGCTCTTCGACGAGGTAAGGAATAAAGCTCCGGCGAGCGAGGCCAGATCGCGTCCGCGGTTTACGCAGAAATTGCACCTTTGGCTCTACTTGCTCTAGAATTGTACCCATGACTATATAAATTCGCCACTTCCGCATACGTAAGGGATCAACATGGGGTTTTCCTCTCACATCCTGCTTGAGTTAAACCAGCGCAGAGTTGCTACGGGCGCGGAGATTGGGGATTGTGGGTCGCAAGACTTCGCCGCAAGCGAGATCGTTCAGGTCAACGAATTCCTTCATTCACTCCATGGCGCCGAACCTTTCGCTGTCGATAAAATCACCCCGGCAGCCGACGTCTTTCGAAGGGCCGGATATCGATATACATGCTTCGATGTCGACTATCGAGAAGGCACCATCTATCTGGATTTTCATAAATTCAAGTTCCCGCGGAAATTCTACGGCAAGTTCGACGTCACCTTGAACGGTGGCACAAGTGAACATCTGATTGCGCCACATGGCCTGATGTTTTTCATGCATCAGGCGACGAAGGTTGGCGGCTTGA
>CAVZJE010000015.1:0-215732 GCA_963775545.1 uncultured Alphaproteobacteria bacterium | reverse complement strand
GGCTGGGGCGGGAGGATTCGAACCTCCGTATGGTGGAATCAAAATCAACTTGGATCCTCAATAATTTCAACGGATTTTCTGACGAAACAGGAGATTCTGCTCCCTAGATAAGTCAATAGGTTAGAGGCGCAGTCAGAATACCAAGCCTCATTTAGCCGGCGACTGACTGGTTCAAATCGGGGCGTCAGATGATGAGGCCGCATGCGATCATTGTCGGTGGCGGCGCTGGCGGTGTGCTTCTCGCCTATCAATTGCTGCGTTATGGCCACGGCGCGTTCCGGGTGACACCGATTGAACAGCGCTCCGAAATTGGGCGCGGACTAGCCTATCATACCGGCAATCCGGACCACCTGCTCAACGTGCGCGTCGCCAACATGAGTGCTTTGCCGGACGATCCCGATCACTTCTGGCGTTGGTTGTCCGCTCAGGATACTTGCCGATGCGCGGATCGCTACTGCTTCGGCCTCTAGGCAAACCACCAAAAAGCAAGAAACAGCTGTGCCGCAGGGACTTTTCAGCAAATTCCATCCCGCAATCTATGTAAAGCCGTTCGTGAAGGGGCAGAAGAATGACTACAGCGACGCCGAGGCAATTGCCGAAGGTGCATAGCGCGAGAGGCTCTTTCTTGTTGGACTCCGCACCGCGTCGAAGAGACCGATTTTGCGACAATTCCGCGTCCGATCGAACGGGCTCCGGCAGCCTATTGACCATTTAATCGGAGAGTTTCATGAGAACCTTCAATCCGTTGGTGCTGTTAATACTTCTCGTTACACAATCGGGTTCGACACAGGCTGCGGATTTGAACGGAGCCTGGACAGACGACGCCTCGGCCTGCGGCGAGGTGTTTACCAAAAAGAATAACAAGCTTGCGTTCAAGCCAGATGCTGATCTCCACGCGGGCGGTCTAATCGTCGAGGGAAAGCAAATAACCGGCACATTTCAGAAATGCACCGTCAAATCGTTCCACAATGACGGGTCGAACATGCAGGTGATTGCGTCGTGCTCAGACGGTGTCGCGGTTTCAGACGTAGCATTCGATGTGAAAATCTCCGGAGAGAATCGGATCACGCTCAGCTCCAAGAAGCCGGTGCCAGTGGAAATGCCGTACGTTCGCTGCTCGATGTGAAGTCCGGGGCGAGGTTCAACGACGAGCCAAGCGGTCCGGTGGGCCTGCGACAACATCTTCGAGCCCTCGCAAAGATCGCGGTGGCGTCTGCATGGCGTCGTAGACTGGACTTCTGCTCTGGGTCAAAAAGCCGAGGTAGCCAAGCTCAGCTGACCAGACGCTTTGATCCCCGCCGTTTTTAGAGAATATACATCCGCTTTGCTGCGGACAGCGCGGAAGTGCAACCCGACCGATTGCCCCTGGCGTCTAGCCGCTTGGCCCGCGCCATGATAGCGGAGAATTTTTCCCGCAGGCGATCCTGCGCTCTTTTGATGGATTCCGGCGTCGGTTGCCGGTCAATTTGAGCGCCGATGGACTGCGGCGCCGTCAATCCAGCATTCGGATTTCCCCTAGAGTTGCGGATGGCCTTCTCGAACTGTACGATGTCCGCGCTGCACGGACCGGCCTGAGCGACTGAAACGTTCAGGCAGAATAAAGTGCAAACGATCAACCCCGTTGTCGTTTGAAATTTTGACATTCGACTACGTGCTCCTCTTCGCTCAAAATTCAGCCAAGACCAATCGCAGTCCCGCAAGCGACTTCCTGATTCCGGGCTCGCGTTGACCGAACCCGTCTCGCCGATGACCGAACCATGCTTGCCTGGGTTAGGACGGCTACTCCACGGATTAACTTCGAATGCCAATATACAGCAATTCTTTTGGATCGCGAGCATTCCGCCTCCCGTAAGGCCGATCGAAGAGGACACTTCCCGACAATCTCAACGCTGGTTCGCAGAGTAATGGGGTCAGCGGGATACCAACCGGCCGCATGAAACGCGCGAACCACATCGTCGCGCCCCCCAACAAGGCCGACATTTATCGGACCTCCTGGGATACCCTGCTCCGTTGCGGTCAGCATCGTGTGTTTCGCGAGCCCGGGCTCATGCTCGATCCGCGCCCAAGTAGCGGGCAGGATGAGGTAGCTGATGCACGCGTACAGAGCAGCGGCGATCGCCAAGATGATCCCGATCGCTCGTCGGCCATCAATCTTCATCCTGTTACCATTCCGTAGGCAGCCTTGCCGCTGCGGTCGACAACCGACACCGGGTGGATGACTACTTTGCACTGGAACAAAACAATGCCTGCCATTTGGCCCTTTTTGTCCTTTTACGGAATGGGATTGTGCCGGTCGCCCTGCCGGGCGACCACTACAACAAACCTTCGCGGCGCCACGATAATCTACCGAGTACCGCTCCGTCCGACTACAGAGGCTGATGCAATTCAGGCTTTGCGCTTCGGGCAGAACTGTTCCATCCCCTCTTTATTTGTACGCGCCCGATAACCTCTCATCCTTTAAGAGCATATCGATCGCGGAAATGATCTTAATGTTTGGATTTTCCTTACAGTACAAAATCACCTCATGTTCGAACGCCTTCGCTCTTGTAACATGAATGTAATGTTTCTTTGCTAGCCCATTGTACCATCCGCTGTACCAGGTTGTGAGCATGTCTGCGTCCTCCTGGAATGTGCCGGCAAGTTGCGAGCACATTAGAGTCTGAATATCAATGAATCCGTTGCCGTCAGCGTAAGCGGTCAACGGTACTTGCGCTTGAACATTTGACCCAACTGACAATATTCCGGCTGCCACGAGTAGTGAGAGTTTGCGCATCTGATTTTCTCCAGTGTGTATGGTTTAGCTCCGGTCGCTTGATTGGTGCTTCATCATGCAGGCCGCCGCGCCAAGGTTGAACTTGGAGACTCGCCGAATAGAGAGCGGTATTCGTCGGCAAAGCGCCCCAGATGCCAGAAGCCGAAGTTCATGGCGGTTGCGGTCACGGTGGTTCGAAGATTTTTCTGCTGAAGTTCGCGGCGGACCAAATTCATTCTGCGCAGCCAAAGATACTGCATCGGGCTCATCCGAAGATGTTCCTCGCAACACCGTCGCAAGGTCGCCGCGGAAACGCCAAGGGCAGTACAGACTTCCTTGATGTAAACTGCTCGATTGCTGTTGGCATTAAGCCAGTCGCCGAAGCGCCGCATGATCTGTTGGTGGCGAAGCCCTCCGGGCGCCCGACTGCTTTCTATTCTGTCCGTAAGACACGCGACCATCGCAGCCGTCAGGGTTTGTTCCAACGACCTTACGACTTCCGGGTTCTGGAGCGTTTTTTCACCCGAAGATATCAGCCGACTCAATTCGTACCGCAGCCCTCGAAGCCGCGTGAGGTGTTCTACCGCAGGCTTCCCCCAAAGGGAGCCGGACGGATCCCCTATATCTGAGCCCAGGAAGCCGTGGACCGCAGCCTCGAGATCACCCGGCGGCAGCGAAATTGCTGTCCAATCGGTCGGCCCGAAACTGCGTTGAAAATGACTCGTATTCTGACCGAATGAAACAACGTCACGGGCACCAAAGTTCGTCCCGGACTGGATGATTGGGACCGAATGCCAATCAGTAAGGAACAGCATCGTTCGCCTTGAATCCTCGATCTCAATCCGCAAGCTTCGCGCAAGACTATCACTGCCGCTTTGCAGCCATACGCGACCGAAGGTCATGGTGGTGAGCGAGGCTTCGAACACACCCGACTTGGAAACCACTAGATCGCCGACCCGCGCTAAACGGATACCTCGCTCGTAATCACGGGGTTCATCAAACGTCCGATAGATGATGCCCACCATCCCTCTGCGCGCCACAGGTCCTTGAAACCCCAACTGAAACTCTGCAAGGTCGGACTGTTCCCCATTCTTTCGGCTTCTTCGCTTCGGTTTCTTCGCCCGGTAATGTCCCCTACTTGCCCCGCGAGACAGTATCCCGCTATGCACTTTCGGAAAAAACGCACCGTAGGAAGTTGGCTGCCTTCTCGATTTGGACGAGACGCACGCCGCGACGGCGTGGTGACGCAACAAGCCACGGCGCAGGGACAAGATGGTATCTGGAGCGAAAAGAGAGCCGACGACGTTTCTGCCGTTTTCGCATAGACGTCGGGTGCCGTTCACCGGTTATGTCGTATCGATCGAGCGCAATCCGTTATTGCCGTCGGCATCGGGTAGATCCAGCGGGCCGCGGCATCCGGTGCATTACAGCTCATCGATTATTTAGGGTCTTGAGAGGAAGCACGATAATGTCAAAGACAGCTTTGATTTTGGTTGCAGGCTTGATGTCGTTATTCTCGTTCGGTGCGCAGGCCTATCCGGTCTTGTCTGCGTCACAAGTAGCGACCTCGAACCTCATTGAGGTACGGGGCTTTTGCGGATTAGGCTTTCACCGTGGTCCTTACGGCGGTTGCGTACGCAACGGCGTGCCTTATGGGTATGTTGCGCCCGTCGTTGTAGCGCCGTATGCCGCCCCCGTTGTGGTGGCGCCACCCATGGTGTGCCCGTTCGGGTACGTCTATTATCCTCGTTATGGCCGCTGTCTACTAGCTCCATAGCCGATCAGCGAGAGACGGACTTGGTGGCGAAGACTGGCTATGAGGTCCGGCCTCTCCCTCGAATTTTTCGGTATGCGTGGCGCGAAACCTGCAGCGCCTAGCAATCGCTCGGAGAGGTCGCCCCAGCTCGCACGCAACGAGTCAAAAAACGCCGGCGCCCGGGCATCGCTCGGATGACCGGTGAACCGATATAACAGTTCCGATTTTGAAGAATTTTCGAGAACGTCCATAGGCGTTAAATGGGCGCCGTCATCCTATATATCTTTTTCCGAGGCAAGCGACTCGACTTTCGCAATGGCTTCCGCGCAACCCGTCGAAGCGGTGGACTTGTTCTCGAGCAGGCAAGATGCGATCCGTCCTCCTCCAGGTTTGATATTGCCGCAGACACCTTTGATCTCGGCCTTGCAGGCAGCGACGCCATCCTTCAGCGCATCAGCCGCGGCTAGGATGTTCGTTGCAGCTTCCTCGAGTTCGAACGCACATTTCGGACTAATCTTATCTTCGCAGGCCTGCATGCAATAGATTGTGCGGCCCTCGCCTGGCGTCACATCGCGACAGTGTTTCTTGATGTCGCTAGCGCACGTTCTTTCGAACTTTTCGACCCTGGCATTCAGCTTGCAATGGTTGCGGTGAAGAATTTAAACATGACTAATTTCCTGAATACTTGCTACCTCGCCCGACCAATCGCGGAGCGATGAAGCGCTGCAGGTATCTTCGTCGCGATCGAAGCTAACCGCCGAACCGCCAGTTCAAGCCTGCGCGAAAAATGTTCTCTCTTAAAGTATTCACCGCGCCCGCACCAACCCAGAGATATTCCGCCTTGGCGCTCAGGTTGGGCGTCAGGCCATATTCAAGACCGCCCCCAGCTGCTAATCCTGCGTGCCAGGATGACAATGACGAACAGGCGACGAGCGTCCCGTTGTTGCAGGTGAATCCGACGGTTTGGCCAAAATTGGAAACGTCATTCGTCAAAGCAAGACCAAAGGTGCCGTAGAATAGCAGATTGTCCTGCGCGTAACCGATACGCGCTCGAAGCGTGTCAATGATCGAAACGTTCGAGGAAATGGTCGCTGTACCCTGCAAAATACCGAATTTTGTCACCGGACCGGTCCCCGACCCGCTCATGCTGGTCCAATCGATGTCACCTTCGAGGCCCATGACAACATGGCCGCTCTGGATTTGTGCACCGAACGTACCACCGATCATCCCGCCGCTTAAAGTATAGTTGAATGGGGCGAAATCACTTGAAAATAGTCCAAGCGGATTCTGCTGGCCCGTCGCGTAGCCGGCATTCGCACCGACGTAAATGCCGGTCCAATTGTAGACCGCTATGACCGGTGTGGCCTTATACGGCGTCTGCATGGGAAGATCCGCCGCGAAGGCACCAGCGGAAGTAAAGGCGAGAACAACCGCCGCGATGATGTGCTTATTCATTAGCATTTCCCCCGGCACGAAAACGACTAAACGAAATCAGAGACGCGGATGAAGGCTGACGGCAATGCCAGCCTCCATGAAATCAATTGCCGAAATTAGTAGCGCGCCGTTACCGGACCGCCGAACTTGTAGTTCACGCGAATTGTGACCATGTCGATGTTCTGGCTGATCGAATTGGCCACGGCCGCACAGCCCGCATTGCACGAGAACGAGTTGTTAGCGGTGCCCATCATCAGATAGTCGTATTCGAGACCGATGGTCCAGTTGGGCGTGATGCCGTATTCAATGCCGACGCCGACGCTAGCGCCAAGCCTGTGCGACGACGCGTTATAGAGGCCGGTTCCGGCGGCATTCTGTACCAGGGAATAGTTGTTCGCTAGCGCGCCGCCGCCCTTCAAGTAGAACAGCACGTTGTTCATGGCGTAACCAAGCTGACCGGTGAGAAGACCGACGCTCGTGACATTGGAAGAATTGATCCCGCCCGGAACGAAGACGCTGGGAAGAGAGGCGCGCATGTTCGCCCAGTCACCTTCAATTTCAGCGCCGAAGACGAACTGACCGAACTGCCACCGGTATCCTGCCTGGCCACCTACCAAGCCGCCCGACTTGCTATTGCAGCCCTCGATATTGAACCCCGCAAAGTTACCCCAGCAAGCGCGGTTCTGGCCGTAGCCGCCGTTGGCGCCGATGTAGAAGCCGGTCCAGTCGTACATGTAAGGCATCACGACCGCGGGCGCTGGAGCCGGAATAGGCCTTTGCGGCAGATCAGCGGCAAAGGCTGCGGTAGCCCAGCCCGCGACGAAAAAGCCGATCGCGCCCGGCAATATTTTTTTCATCAGATTGTCTCCGATCTCTATTTTACCCGGATTGGCGTAAATCAAATCGATTTCAGCTTCCTGAACTAACTACGCGCCCAAATGTCAGAAACTGACTATCCAGAATCGATCATCGACTTGCGTCGCAAGAAATTATTCGATGTTGTGGCTGCATTATCACTATCGAACGCGCGCCAAAGCGGGTTTTCGGCGATAATTCATCTCCGTCCGGAGGCCGAATGCTAGATGACGCTTGTCATCCATTGGTCATCTTGCGACCGGTAGTAGTGAGCACGGAACACACTAGGGCAAGCTTAGGTCATTTTGGCCTATCCGAGCGAGGCAAGGTCGCGCCTCGACCATTACCACGAGTAATGGCCGCGTCTGCTGCAATGCGGTAGCGAACGTCCGGGTGCGAACCCCGCCCGTACCAATTGCGTAGTCGGGAGGGCTGGCAGCGTCGGCCGCCTTGAGGAAGCTGCTGCAAGGCAGACGTCCCCGCTGCATCGCTCGAAAACGCCGAGACGGTCACCATTCCTTGAATGTCGGCTCGATGCATCCCCCGCATACCCAAGGAAAGGTCCAATCGGCCGTACGCTTGGCGCTGTCCGGGATGTACCTGCTCCAGGCATCGGCTCGGACCGGATGGATTGACTGCCAAATGACATCGAAGGTCCCGGAAGAATTTATTTTGCCTATCATGACTGGCTTGGAAAGATGATGGTTGGTGTTCATCACAACCTCGAAGCCGCTCGGTGCCTTGATCCTTTGGCCGTACATGGCCTGCCGCACTGCATCTACGTCGGTGGTGCCCGCCTGGACAACGGCTTGCGCCCACATCCTGAAGCCAATGAAGGTGGCTTCCATCGGATCATTTGTAGTTTTGTCTCGTTGCTCGTTGAAGTCCGCCCACATCTTGATAAACGCCATGTTTTCCGCTGACTTGATTGATTGGAAGTAATTCCATGCCGCCATGTGCCCGATGAGCGGGGTGGTGTTCACGCCGAACAATTCGCGCTCGCCAATGGAGAAAGCCATGACTGGAATGACGCTAGCGTCCACCTTTTGGGCTGCGAGTTCCTTGTAGAAATACGTATTTGCATCTCCGTTAATGGTTGATATCACCGCGGTCTTTTTTCCCTCCGAACCGAAGATCTTGATGCTCTTGATGATCTCTTGCCAGTCGGAATGGCCGAACGGCGTATAGATTGTCATAATATCCTCCGGCGATACCCCGTTTGCGGTGAGATACGCGCTCAAGATCCGGTTGGTCGTGCGCGGATAGACGTAGTCGGTGCCGAGCAGAACCCATCTGCGAACTTCGCCTCCGTCCTTGCTCATCAAATATCGTACGGCCGGAATTGCCTGCTGATTGGGTGCGGCCCCCGTGTAGAAAATGTTGCGCGAGCTTTCTTCGCCCTCGTATTGCACCGGGTAGAAGAGGAGTCCGTTCAGCTGTTCGAAGATGGGCAAGACGGATTTGCGGGAGGCGGAGGTCCAGCAGCCGAACACGACTGCGACCTTGTCCTTCGCAAGTAATTCCCGGGCTTTTTCGGCAAAGACATCCCAATCGGACGCCGGATCAACGATGACCGGTTCCAGTTTCCGTCCGAGCAGCCCGCCCTTCTTGTTTTGATCCGCGATCAGCATGAGAACCGTGTCCTTGAGTACCAATTCGCTGATTGCCATGGTGCCGGACAGGGAATGCAGAATACCGATTTTGATAGTATCTTCGCCTGCGCGAGCCGCTGAAGCGGCGAGCATGAGCTGCAAACCGAGCAATCCCAGTACGATACCTCGCAGGACCGAAGCTGACTTCATGCCGATACCCCGACGAGCTCGAAAATGCGGGTTTCCTTTGTCATGCCCTTGGCAACGACCAACTCGAAGGCTCTGAACTGAAAGCAGTGCTGAACGCGCAAATAGACGTCTTCGCTCACAATGATGGCGGTCCCAAACTGCTTGTTCAGGCCTTCGAGGCGCGCTGCCAGATTCACCGTGTTGCCAAGGGCCGTGTAGTTCATGCGCTCCGTCGACCCAAGGTTGCCGACGACGGCCTCTCCGACATGAATGCCAAACCGCGTGAAGAATGGCTTCAGATCCTCCGTTTCAAACTGGGAGTTGAGCTTTTCGCACGCCAGTCTGCCCGCAAGAGCTGCCCGGCAGGCTCGCTCGACGTGGTCAGGCTGTGGATTTGGTGCGTTCCAGAACACCATCACGGCGTCACCGATGAACTTGTCGACTGTTCCGCCTTCGGCGAGGAAAGCCTCTGTGAGCGCGGAGAAATAGCGCGACGTTTGGTGCATGAGAATGTCGGGGTCGGCGGACTCGGCGATAGTCGTAAAATCCCGGACGTCGGTGAAAACGACGGTAATCTCCTCTCGGACTCCGCCAAGCTCGGTGGAAATGGAATTATCAACAATCCGCTGGACGATCTCCTTGGGGACAAAATGCGCGAACGACCATATCGCGCGCTGCGCGAGCTTCATCGCACTGCCGAGTTCGTGAACTTCCTTGATGCGTGAGGTGACCGGCGAGAGGTCGGGCTCAGCCAGCTTCTGGAGTTTGACTGCCTGAGCCGTTATGTTTTTCAAGGATCGGGACATTCCGCTGCCAAATATCCAAATGACCGGAATAAACGCAGCGCCTGCGATAATTGCGAGGATTAGTCCGGTGAACTGCAGCCTCCGAACGTCCTGGACAAAGTCTTCCTGGGCCGCCAACAACAATATGCTGGCGTCGTACTGCTCACCCAGAGTGAATTTTGCCACCCTGAACAGATAGTCCCGCCCGTGGTCGTCACGGATACTTCCGTCGTAGTGGTCGCGACCATCCGACCTTCGCAAGACTGCCCCCACGACCCCGGAGTTGATCTCCTTTATGTTTGGCAATTGCGGTTGGGATGGATGTGTCATTGCATCGACCACGAATTTTGCAAAATCGGGGTGGGCGATAAGCGAGCCGGTCGAGTCGAAGATCAAGACGATACCGTGCTCTCCAGGGCGTTGCGCCTGGACGAAATCGCTGAAGGTGTCGAGCTTGAGATCGGCGGCAATGACGCCCGACACTTTACCTCGCAAGGGTGCGCTAACCGTGATCACCGGTGCGCCAATGCTAAACGCAAGATAGGGCGAGGAGACCAGCGGTCGGTCGGCTTTCATCGTCTCGCGATACCAAGGCCGCTTGCGCGTGTCGTATCCGTATTTCCATAGATCAAGTTGACCGATTTCGTTGCCCTGCTGATCTTCAAAAATTCGTCGCATGGGTAGTTCGCCACCGGGGGTCGGGCGCACCAAATTAATCGCGATGTCGGCCTCAGGCGTCGCACGCAAGCTGCTGCGCTGCTCATCGCTGAGATCGCCAATGCGCCGTACCTGCAACCAGGCGCCGTTTTCGAAACCGGCATAGACACTGTCCATTTGGGGCAGTTCCTGCAATGCGGCCTTGAATAGTGGAATCGCGTGGCCGGTCTCGGTTCTCTCATTTGAATCGGCAATACTGGAACTGGTCGCCAGCACATGTACCAATGAAGCTATAGCGGTTATTTCCGTCTGGAGACGCCCGAAGGCCTTCGCACTGGTCGCGTCCATATAGGCAGACGCGGCTTCTTGCGTGGCCAAACGAAGAGCACGGACCTGAATAGCGATCAGCAGCGTTGCTAGAGCGACGATAAACGCCGTCACCGCGAAGGTGATTGAGGTTCGAAATGTCAACATCCCGCGCATGCCAGCGACAGCGGAAAAGCGGCCTCGATGGGTCGTTTCATGATGCGAGGATTCAGGACCACAACGCGAAGTTCGCCGAACGCTGCCATTGAAGCCACTACTTCGGTAGTTGTCTGGCATCTTTTGCGAGCTGCAGGCATGTCGGCAGGTCGACATAGCCTGGGGTACCGCCTATGTCTGCCTCCCCAACGCACTGCATCTTGTCGGCCGCTCGGAAGCGAGGCCACTGGGTCCGCAGTTGCGCCCTCGCTCGCCGCTCATCCGCGGCGCATCGTTTGAGCGTTTCGTTCAGGCCGGTGCTGAGATCAAACGCCTGAGTGATGTCGACGCGGCACCCGCGGTCGATATCGAATGCGGGTACCACGTCCGCCGCCGCGACAACGAGTTGAGTACCAAACGCGATCAACGAAATTGGAATTAACATTTGGTCCTCCCAACCAAGCGAGGTTTTCGTCGCCCGGTCTGCCTCGTGCTATCCGAAAACCGCCTTCCACTGGGCGAAGCCATTGCTGGCAAGCGGGCGACGTTATGCCGCCCGCCTCGTTTAGGTCATGGCTCTTACTGGCTCGGGCCTTTGGCAGCCGCCTGCGCCTGCTCCATCCTTTTTGCCATCTCCGCTTTGAGCGCATCGAGATTGAAGCTCGCGCCCCTCTGCATCGGCGGGTAGTCAATGAAGGACTGGATCGCCTTG
This sequence comes from uncultured Alphaproteobacteria bacterium, assembly GCA_963775545.1. Lineage (GTDB taxonomy): Bacteria > Pseudomonadota > Alphaproteobacteria > Rhizobiales > Xanthobacteraceae > Bradyrhizobium. The sequence continues at coordinate 204,538 of CAVZJE010000015.1, read as the reverse complement.
CCCATCACCTGCTGAACGAACACAAAACGCCAGAACTGATACTTGAACCAGTCGAAATATTGCTGCGCGCCTTCTTTCGTCCCGTTGTTCGGCCAACCCGTACGCTCGAACGGATCCAGCCGCAGGTTGGTGATGTAAGGCACGTCAGGCTTGGTCTTTTCGCCCAGCCAGCCGGCGGGCTGGTCGATAAAGCGGTACTTGTAGTCGTCGATGCGCACCGCGCCTACCGTGCTTTCCCCGAGGTAGAAAATCTCGTGACGCGCGGACGGCCCTTTGCCGGTGATGGCGGCCAACTGGTTGTAGCCATCCAGATGGTTCTTGTAAGTCCGGCCACCGATCTCCTTCCCCTTCAGCAACTCATCAGTGATGTTCGGATTGCCGGCTGCGGCAGCGAAGGTCGGCAACCAGTCAAGACCCGAAAAGATGCCGTTCTGCACGCTGTCCGCCGGCACGTGGCCAGGCCAGCGAAGTAGGCAGGGCACGCGGAAGCCGCCCTCAAGCACCGTTCCCTTGGATTGCGCGAATGGCGTCTGTCCGCCATCGGGCCAGGTAAACACCTCGGTGCCGTTGTCGGTAGTGAAGACGACGATAGTATTGTCGTCCACTCCCATGTCCTTGAGCTTCTTCATCACCAGGCCGATGTCGTCATCGAGCTGGGCCATGCCGGCTTCCTCTTCCGACCAGCCATTTTCCGAATTGCGCAGAGCTTCGTATTTCGGGGACAAATGGGTGACGATGTGCATGCGCGTCGGGTTGAGCCAAACAAAGAAGGGCTTGTTGTCTTTCTTGGCCTTGTCCATGAAATTGATGGCGAGATCACGAATCTCGTCGTCTATCGTTTCCATCCGCTTGGGATAGAGCGTGCCGGCGTCCTCGATTCTCTGCTTGCCGATCTTGCCCCATCGCGGCATCTCGGTCGGGTCATCCTTGTCGGTGGCCCAGCTATGAACCATGTTGCGCGGGCCGACGACATTCAAGAGATTCTGCGGATAGTTGGGATGTGCTGGGTCTTCCATCGCATCAAGATGATACAAATAACCGAAGAACTCATCGAAGCCGTGGACGGTCGGCAGGAACTCGTTCTTGTCACCGAGATGGTTCTTGCCGAACTGGCCGGTGGCGTAGCCCATCGATTTCAATACCGTGGCAATAGTCACTGCCTCGGCTGGCAGGCCTGTCGGCGCACCGGCTTGGCCGACTGTAGTCATGCCGGTGCGGATAGGCAGCTCTCCGGTGATGAAGTTCGCGCGACCCGCCGTGCAACTTGCCTCGGCATAGTAGTCCGTGAACAACATGCCTTCCTTGGCAATCTTGTCGAGGTTCGGCGTTCGGCCGGCCATCATGCCGCGGTGGTAGGCACCGATATTCCACATGCCGATATCGTCACCCATGATGACGACGATGTTCGGCCTTTGCCCTGCGGGAGCAGCCGGTGTTGCTGGCTGTTGAGCCTGCGCGGGACTTGTTAGACTGATCGACGGAAGCGTTGATGCGGCAAGGAGCGAACTGCCACTCAACAATAGATCGCGGCGTTTCAATCCGCCGGCGACTGGCGTCGTGTCGTTCGCGAGCTGTTCAGGAATCTTATCCTTACTCATGGCGCGATCCTCCTGGTTCTTGTTATGCACCTGAAGCCGACATGGCTCATTGACGTGTCAACCGGCTGTGCGTGGCGCGCGGCCGGCCGATAGCGACGGCAGTAATTGGGCGCGCATAAATGGGAGCCGCCCTTGACGACTTTGCGAGGAATCCTGATCCGCGGCTGGCACGGGTCGTAGCTGCCGACCTCGATGCCGCCGCGTGGATTTTCCGGAATGCAGCAGGCCTTTGGCGCATCGGCGTCATGCTTTTGCGAATACCAATCGGTCGTCCATTCCCAGACGTTGCCGATCATGTCGAAGAGACCGAAGTTGTTGGGCGAAAACGCATCAACCCTTGAGGTGCGCGTGTATCCGTCGCTGGCAAGATTCTCGAACGGAAATGCACCCTGCCAGATGTTCGCCATGTGCTTGCCACCCGGCGTCAGTTCATCTCCCCACGCGAATTCTGCACCGTCAAGGCCGCCCCGAGCAGCAAACTCCCATTCGGCCTCGGTCGGCAATTCCTTGCCAGCCCATTTGGCGTAAGCTTCGACGTCCTGGTAGGCGACGTGAACGACCGGATGGCTTTCTTGTCCGCTGATATTGCTCCGCGGTCCGTAGGGCCTGCGCCAGTGGGCGCCGAATTTGAAGGCCCACCACTGGCTAAAGTCGCGCAGATCGACGGCATGTTTGGGCGGTGTAAAGACCAGTGAGCCGGCTTTGAGCATGTGTGGTAGCGCGTCGGGATAATCCTTCGGGTCGGGAGCCAATTCAGCAACGGTGACATAGCCGGTGGCGTGGACGAATTTACGGAATTGGCGATTGGTCACCGGGGTGCGATCCATCCAGAACCCGTCCACGGTAACTCTGTGAACCGGCGCCTCCTCCGGATAATGCCGGTCAGAACCCATGCGAAAGGTCCCGCCAGGCACGTACACCATTTCGTCGTCCGCCAGTTGCTTCAGCGGCTCCTCTTTGCAGGACTTAATGCTGACGAGACCCATAGGTGGCTCCGATCTCCACAGTCCGCACGCGCACAGCGTCATTTATTCACGCTGCCGAAACGCGGACCCGCGGTCTATGCGCTTTCGGCGAAAGAGCGTGCGACCACGCGCGCCCACGACGGCTTGCAAGTTTCTCTAGCTAGTTGCCGGACGGCGGCGCCCTGAGCATCTCCATTGCCTGCTCGACCGAGAAGGAGCCCGGTCGTTGACGCGGCGGAAATTGCACAAAGCTAGCCAGATGCTGTCCCACGATGCCCTGCGCCGGGACGATCACGAACGCGTGCTCAATGAACCATCGCACGTAATCGCCAGACTCGTGCTGCGCCCGTTCGAACGGGTCGGAGCGCAGATTGAACAACATCGGCAGCCGCAATGGTATCATCGGTTGCTGCCACACAGCAAAACCTTCGGCCTTCTGCTCGAGGAAAACTGCCTTCCACTGATCATAACGGAGGCCGGCCAAGTTGCCGTCATCGGTCCAGTAGAAGAACTCTCGGCGCTTGTCCGGCCCTTTGCGGCTTAGAAGGTCGCGCTGGTCATATCCATCCAGATGCACCTTGAATGTCTGTCCCGCCGCACTGTAGCCCTGGAGCAGCTTTTCCTTGATGGCAGGCTCACCGGCTGCAGCAACCAGCGTCGTTGCCCAATCCTCTGCCGAGAACAGGTCGTTGATTTCCGTATGAGGGGGAACCGTTCCGGGCCAGCGTATCATTGCCGGGACGCGATATCCGCCCTCCCAGTTTGTGTTTTTCTCGCCTTTGAACGGCGTGGTGCCACCGTCGGGCCAGGTGAATGTTTCGGCACCGTTATCGGTGGTGTAAATTACGATCGTGTTGTTGGCGATGCCGAGATCGTCGAGCTTCTTCAGCATCTGCCCGACCTGCCCGTCATGCTCCACCATGCCGTCGGGGTACAGACCGAGGCCGGTTTTTCCTTGGGATTCGGTTTTCAGGCGAGTCCAGATGTGCATGCGGCTCGGATTGAACCACACAAAGAACGGCTTCTTGTCGCGATTTGCGCGCTCGATAAAATCCGTTGAGGCCTTCAGGAATTCTTCGTCGATTGTTTCCATACGCTTCTTGGTGAGGGGCCCGGTATCCTCGCATTTCTGCTTTCCCCACGAGCCGAAGCGTGAATCGTCGCCTGGCGTTTCGGTGACGGTGGCCGTGCATTTCATGACGCCGCGTGGACCGAACTGCGCTCTGAATGCGGGATTCTTTGGATAATCCTCATGTTCGGGCTCGTCCTCGGCATTGAGATGGTAGAGGTTGCCGAAGAACTCGTCGAAGCCGTGCACGGTCGGCAGGAATTCGTTTCGGTCGCCAAGATGATTTTTGCCAAATTGGCCGGTGGCATACCCTTGCGGCTTGAGCAGTTCAGCGATGGTCGGATCTTTTGCGGACAGCCCTTCCTTCGCACCAGGCAGACCCACCTTCAGAAGCCCGGTCCGCAACGGACTCTGTCCGGTGATGAATGCCGAGCGGCCCGCGGTGCAGGATTGCTGTCCATAATAGTCGGTGAATATGGCGCCCTCGTTGGCGATGCGGTCGATGTTTGGCGTGCGGTAACCCATCATGCCGCGATTGTAGGCGCTGATATTCCAATAGCCGATATCGTCGGCCATGATGACAAGGATATTAGGCTTTTGCGGCTGCTGCGCCACAGCCGGCGACAATGCGGTTGTCGTCGCCGCTAACGCGATCAGCCCCGGCCAGATTTTTCTCGCAAGGTCCATCGCGCGCTCCTATCGAATTGTTCGGTGTGCCAGAAGCCATTTATGCGTAGCGTGAGCTTCGAACGTTCGGCTCGCTATGCAGTTTCGGCATAAATGTAATCGCCTAGTCTGACGCAAACGGATCGTTCTAGAAGACGCTCGATTGCGTTCGCGCGAAACAGCCGACCTTTTGGGGTCGGCTGTCTCTGTTTTGATTGTCGCGGAATACCGGACTACGGTCACTCGCTCGGATGGCCAGCCTGCTGAATCGCCTTGAGGATGCCGTCAAGATTATAAGTTTCCGGCGCCTGCATCGGAGGGAATTCCTTGTAGGACATCAGCTCCTTTTCCCAGAGCAGTTGACCGATCGGCAGCATATTCCAGTCGTAGAGATAGGCGGTGCTTGGCGAACCCAGCGAACCGGCATAGCCAAGCAACGACTTGGCATCGGCGCCAACCGTCTGCTCGAAAGGATCGCGCTTGATGTTGGCGATCTGGGTCCAGTGGAAGGTTTGGGCCCCATACAGTGCGCCGGTGCCCGTGTCCGGCGCAATGGTGTAGTAGAACTTCCAATTCTTGTAGCGAACGGCGGACGGCTGTGAACCGGTGTAGTAGAAGAACACGTCTCGCGCCGATTTGTCAGAGGTGCCTTCGAGGTAGGCGCGCTGGTCGACGCCATCGAGTGTGGTCTTGACGATGCCGGGATAGCTTCCGGCCTCGATCTGCTTCTTTAGCGCATCGCCCTTGGGTCCGCCGGCGATGTCAACCAAAGTTGGCAGCCAGTCGAGGGCCGACATCATATCGTTCTTGATAGTGCCGGGCTTGATATGGCCTGGCCAGCGAACCACCATCGGTGCGCGCATGCCGCCTTCCCACGTGGTCAGCTTGCCGCCTTTGAAGGGAGTGGTGCCGCCGTCGGGAAAGGTAATGTTCTCCGCGCCGTTGTCGGTGGTGAAGACGATAAGGGTATTATCGAGCTGACCCATGTCCTCTAGTTTCTTGAGAACATAGCCGATGTTATCGTCCAGCTGCTTCATGCCGGCTTCGTTGAGGCCCCAGTCCTTGCCGCCGGGTTCGCCGATCATCGCCTCGTATTTCGGCGACAGCATAGTCGTGATGTGCATGCGCGCGGGGTTGTACCAGACGAAGAACGGCTTGTTGGTCTTCTTCGGATCGTTGCGATCGAGGAAGTCGATAACCTTGGTTGAAATTTCTTCGTCAACGGTTTTGGACCTTTCGAGCGTCAGCGGTCCCTCGTCCTTGCAGGTCTGGTTCTTCTGCGTGCCATCGGAGGACTTGCACGCGAGGACCGGCCGCGGAGGCGTCAGGCAGGTCGTTGTGCGTGGATCCACCGCGCCGGGCACCTCGGTCAGGCCCGGAACGGGTGAACTCTTGCAGGGCGGCGCGATGCCCTGCACGGTCGGACTCTTGTTGAGATCGGGGAAACTTACGCCCTGCATCGCGTCCAGATGGTACAGGTAACCCCAGAACTCCTGAAAGCCATGTGCGGTGGGCAGCGCCTCGACATTGTCCCCAAGATGGTTCTTGCCGAACTCACCGGTATTGTAGCCCTGATCGAACAGAAACTTTGCGACCGCCGGCGTACCCGGCCGGAGCCAGGACGGGCTGCCGGGCAGTTGCGGAGGAATCATTCCCGTGCGCAGCGGGTGCATGCCGGTGAAGAAAGCATTTCGCCCGGCGGTACAACTCTGTTCCGCGTAGTAAGTCATGAAGAGCGCACCGTCGTTGCCGATGCGATCGATATTCGGTGTCTCGCCGACCATCAGACCACGATGGTAAATACCAGGCTGCATGATGCCGATGTCATCGCCCATGATGAAAACGATGTTGGGCTTGCCGGCGGGCGCCTGAGCAGATGCCGGAAGATTTATTGCGGCACAGCTTGTTGCCACCAACGCAGTCGAAATCAGCAGCCCACTTATTCGGTTACTTATCTTCATGATTCCAGCTCCCTATTTTACACTACCCGCGCAACGCGCCGACAACAGAACGTTGTCGGCGCGCGGACTGGTCCTGTACGCATCAGTCTCCTTTATCGATGCGCCGATCTTCGCGAATTACCCTGCGCGCGCTATGCGGCTTCGGCAGAAAGCACGATCAAGCCTTTTTGATCGACGAGCGCCTAAGCGTGGCCGACGGCATTTCACCGAAGACGGTGCGATAGGCGACAGCGAAGCGTCCGAGCTCAACGAATTGATGGTTATGTGCGATCTGAGTGACGCTTGTTGTTTCCGGATCAGCATTCAATAGTTCGGAACGTGCGCCATTCAACCGCCGCAGCAAGTGGTATCGGGTCGGACTCAGCCCCAGTGACTCCGCGCTGCACATGCGCAAGGTTCGCTCTGGAACATCGATTGCGGAACAGAGGGCCGGCAGGTTTAGACGTGGTTCGTGGTAAGAAGCTAATGCATCCTCGAACCGACTCATGATTTCAGCATGATGCCGATTCCGCCTCGAATGGCTTCCCGCATCGTCGGCCATCAAGCAACTGATAAGCGTCTGCAACAATTCTTGCTCGAGCGCTCGCGCGACTTCCGGATTTGCGATCAATTCCTGTCTTGTCTCGACAAGACGACAGACTTTCCGATGAAGTAGCAGCAAACGTCCGGCCGTACTGTGCGAGGGTCGCAAAACCCGACCTTCCGGGGACGAACTGATCGTCGTTCCGGTCAGGACCTTGGCGTACGCGGCAAGCCCCCCATGCGACAATGAGATGAGCCCCCACTGGCTCTTGCCGTTAGTCCGCTGATGCGAACGCTCACCGTGGCCGTGCAACACCACATCGCCAAGCTGCAAGCAAAATCCACCATATGTTAAGGGTGACTCTGGTTTGGTTGGAAACGAAAAAAATGCTTGCTTCGGCGACAACGAGAAAAAGCCGATACGCGGCAGATTTTCGCGGCCGTGAAGCAGGAAAAGATGATCCAACTTCAACCATGACAGGCGGGCATTGAAAGCTCCGCCACCGGTGACAATTAGCTTGAGACCGGCAGCGCCGATGGCGGCGCAGTAGTCAACCGGATTGGCAAACGTGGCTGTGCCACTCTGAACCATACGTGCCATCTTGTTCGAGGAGCCATACCTTCGCGAAAGTGAATCATAAAGCACACAGGATGCGCGCATCAGCTTCGATCCGGCTATGCAGCTTCGGAAGCTGGCGTTCCAAATCTTTCGCTAAAGTCCGGATCACCTGGACAAGTCCTATCCAGCCGTGGCCGGCACGCTGTTGAAGTCAACAGGTCGGTCACCGAAGGGATTACTCATGATGTTCCGACAACAATGGTCGGAGCAGCACCCCAGGCAACGCGCCGCCAATAGGATAGCGAACACAACGAGCGAGATAAACCAAACGCTTATCGTTGAGGTATCTCGGCTCTCAGGTCGAGGTGCTCCAACCAATTATTTGGCAACGCGACTTGTTCAATGCCCGGAGATCAGTACACCCTCCGACGAACCACAACGGCCCGCCGTGGGGCAACGACTACGGCGCGTCGGACCGGGGCTCTCGCGACGACTGCGCCGCGTGGCCCAACGCAACCCGCGCGATAGACGCCCCGCGCGCAGACAACCGCTCCAGCGTCGATCGTGCTGATGGCGACGAAGCCTCCTGCCAGCAAAAGAAAGATCAGATGTTTCATCACTGCTCTCCTCGGTTGCACGTTGATCGTCTCAGTCCATCGGCTTGGTAGCAAGCCGGTCTGGTTCAGACCGCCGAGACAAGGGCCGGTTTCCTCGCAAGCATGTTTCGTCGATCGTGTATCAGGCCCTCCAGCCGATGATCGGCCACATTCTTAACACGGTAGCTGATGGCCAAGACTCAGAAATATCTAGAAGTTTTCTTTCGCCCAGCCCAAAGCGGTTCTAAAAGCGCAATAAGGCCGCGTCTATGCGAAAGCGGCAACTTCATTTTATTCGAAACAGCCCGCTTCGATTTGCCTAATGCTGGCCACGTTCTTCTGACAAGGACGCCAACGGTAGGTGAACTTTTGAGCTGAGAGTCTGCTCCCGGCAATTCTCCACTCCGAAGCGTTTCCTCCCAAGGTGAACTTAGGCCTTGCCTCGCTGCGACCTTCGGCAGCCGTCGTCCCGAGGGATGTCCTGTCTGGCTTACGGCAGGCACGACTAAGCCGGCGTCGCTGGCTGCGTGCCTGGCGATTGAGCCCACATCCACAAAATCCGAGGATGTCTAGGAAAATGTCGCTCACGAGATCAAACGACATCTTGGTACTTGCCGGTGAAGAGTTGCCGTCACCGACCCGTGTCTCCTCCCAATCCCGAGTTGACGTTTCGGCCAGCATAAGATGCGCGATAACAGCCCTTGCCGAACTCCTTGCGCGAAAGCAGCGTTTGCTTGAACGGCTGCAGGCCGCCCCCGACCCAAAAGAGCGCGACGAAATTGAACGCCTTCTCGGCGAGATCAAGCTCACGTTGGAACTGCTCGACGAGCCGGGCGAAAGCAGCCGCGAGCCTTAGCCGACGACCTCGACATTTTCCGTTCCGCGATCTCGCTTGCGATTAGAGCCTCGCGGTACTCTGCGTGGCGAGGAGCTTTCGAAGACGGTGATGACGCAGTCGCCAAAAGCCGCGCCGTCCACCTGTCCGCCTGGTCGCGCTCGAAGCGGCTATCGTCCCCAAATTTTGCAAGCGATTGCGCCGAACGCGGCAGCCGAATTCGATTCCGGCGCGACCTACGCAGTAGCCTCAGAACCAAACTTAAACGTAAGGAGTGAACTGCCGAAACCGCATAGCGGCTCGCCATGTCCACGAGTGAACTGTCGGTTGTCGCCCCGACCCTCAATGGAGCGAACCATGCTCATAATACTTAGCCTCTACATTACCGCCCTATGGGCAATATTCTTAAAATTCAAGCTGTTGCGTTTGACATGGATATCCGGCTCCGCCGCCACATTGGTCGGCTTGCTGATCGCTGCCGTATTCCTGGCTCTTTTTAACTACCTAACGCCATCCGGAAGGCTGACCGTCACAGGCCGGGTAGTCGAGATAACTCCGAATGTGTCAGGGCAGATCACCGCCATTCCGGTCAAACCCAATTTGCTTGTGAAGAGCGGCGAGCTATTATTTCAAATCGACCCAACTCCATTCCAATACAAGGTTTCGCAACTGGAGGCATCGCTGGCGGCCGCCCGCCAGCAGGTCGAAATACTAAAGGCGAACTATCTGCAAGCCACCGCGAATGTGATCGGGCTGACCTCACAGGTTGCATTCAATGCCAAACGTCTTGCGGACATCGAGCAATTGGTCTCAGACCAGGCTAACACTCAATTTCAGGGACAAGATAGAAGGAATGCATACGAGACCACGTTAGCCCAACTAGATGCAGCCAAGGCGACGCAACAGAGCGCAAAGCTGGCGATGGAATCAGAAATCAATGGCGTTAACACTACAGTGGCGCAGATCGAGGCGCAGCTTGAAAATTCGCGTTGGGAACTGTCGCAGACATCGGTGCGTGCACCTGCTGACGGTTATGTGACAGTCGTAACGCTCTCTATCGGTGACCGTGCCCTGCAAGCGCGGGGGGCCATGTCCTTCATTGTCGAGAACGAGATCACGCTTGTTGGCTTGTTCGCTCAAAACGGATTCGAAGCCATCAAGGACGGCGCACCGGTCGATCTCGTGTTCGACAACATTCCAGGGCGTATTTACCACGCCCGAGTGATCGAGATTCCGAAAGGCATTGGGCAGGGACAGGTCGCGGTTTCCGGAACGCTTGCCCGGACCAATGCATTGGGCGGTGCGACAACATTCCCGGCGGTAATCTCCATTCCCGACGACATGAGCCGTGACTCGCTTCGGCTTGGGATGTCGGGTAGTGCCACCGCCTTCTCGCCCAACGCGGGTGCGATAGGCTTACTGGCGTCCATACTGGTGTGGATCCGTTCTTACACTGCATACCTTTAGAAGCGTAGCCTCTTTAGAAGCGTAGCCTCGGACAGAACGCGCAAGGATATCAGCTTGATCTTGGGGTAGGCCTCGCTTCGGCGGCGCTATCGGATCGATTTCCTTGCCATTTACGGTTTGAAATGGCGGGGAGATGTCGGCCGGTTTTGGGCGCAAAGAATTGTTTGAAGATGTTTTTAATGATGCAAACCTCGGATTTCGGATGAAGACCGGCGTGTCTTGATCGGAGTCCCCTCATTTGGAGGCCGTCGCAAGGTCTCTGACGGAGTCTCACCGAACAAAACCCGATAAGCGACCGAGAAGCGCCCTAATTCCCAGAAGCCGTAATCGGTCGCAACCCTGGTGACGGTTGTTGTCACGGAGCTCGCCTGTTGAAGCGCGCGGCGGACAAGATGCAGCCGCCGCAGCGCAAGAAAGCGAATTGGGCCCATGCCAAGATGGTCCTCGCAGACGCCTCTCAGCGTTCGCTCCGCAACCCCAACTGCCGCGCAAATTTCCGTCAGGTACAACGGCTTGTCGGGATGCATCTCAAGATATTCTTCGAACCGAGCAACGATCCTGTCGTGGCGGCGACCACTTTCAGTCATCCGCGAAGGCTTGCCTTCGGTCAGACAACGGATCATCACAAGAAGCAGCTCTTGCTCCAGCGCCCGAGCCACTTCGGGCAGAGAAAGAATGTCCGGTGCGACTTTCGCCATCTGACCGACCATCCCATGAATTCTCAGAAGCCATGAAATCAAGTTAGGCGCTGGCTTGACGACATGTTTCGGAGACGATGCTTCATATTCGTGGCCGGTGACGGCCAAGCAGGATACATCGAGATCGGCCTTGGTGAGGGACATCGACCCCCAATCACAGTTGCCCTCGCTCCTCCGATACATCAAGTCAGCATCGTTGACGATGATATCGCCTGGCAAGACCGCCATACCACAATGCTGCATCGCCGGCTGGTTTGGCCTGGTTAGAAAGCCGATCGCGGCCAGATGCGGCTTGACCGCTCCAATGTACACTCGGGGCAAATCCTCGTGAGCGGCATGCAACCAGAGCTTGCCCATGGTGACTTGAGTTAACTCTGAGCGGAATTTTCCCTTCGCAGTAGGGAACAGCTCCACCTCCACGGACCGAAAAGCCGATTGATAGACGAACGGATCGGTAAAGCCGAGTACTCTACTTGGACTCATTTACTACTCCATTTGGCAAAATTAAAACCAGGTTGCCAATCGAGTTGTCGCCGTTGCTGGATGAGCCAAGACGTTTCGGTCATTGCCGAACATGAATGCAATAGAAATGAGTAAAACCAGTAATGCCGATGTCATGGGCTCAAAATTTAAGATCGTGGTGCGCAAGACTGAGGTTCGCAAGTGATTGTAGAAGGAGCATTTGGGTTGGACCATCGCAGGGAATACGTATCGTAATAGGTACAACCACGGGGGCTGACACTTGGCCAACTCAGGCTACCATTTCAAAATCGCAAGCTATTGATCTGGATCAACGGCAATGGCTCAGATGGCGGTGCCAACAGCACGACGCACGATCGATCGTAGGCGACCACCCGAGACGGGATCTTCGAGGAAATCGAAGGCACCGTTGCGCACCAGTTCGACCGCAATCGTAAATTCCGAATCGCGTCCGAGCACCACGACCGCCAGCGCAAAACTCCGGCGTTGAATCTCGACCATTAGCGGTCGCAATCCCGGGAGGTCAACGGAGACGAGAACGCATCCCGAAGAAGTTGAGGAGACTTGATGTAGAAATTGCTCACCGCTATCATAACTCTTTACGATTACTGGCTCACCCTTGAGGGCGTCAACGAGCCGAACCCGCTCTTCCAGATGCTGGTGGATGATGTAAACGGTCTCGCTCATGAACTTTCAGTATTGCCTACCTCTGACAAGCAGGGACGCGTTACCCCCGCCAGCTTTTTTAATCAGAGCACGCCATTTCCTGAAATGTTCCAGGCAGGCTTTCATTTAGTGACCTGGCGTCGCTAATTATTATTGACTACCGAATTGCCAACTTCAGCCTCATCGGATGCAGTGATGTTAGAAAAAGCAGCTGCGTTGGACCATCGGGGACAATACCTGCCCGAATAGGTGGAAGTACGTCCAGCGCGACACCCGGCGCCCGCGGAACGGTTCAGCTATTCATGTTGTCGAGTTTCACGCTCAGCGGCGTTCGATGACGAGCCTGATTAGCTCTGCAACCGAACGAACTCGCAGCTTACCCATGATGTGGCTGCGATGCAGTTCGATGGTTCGATAGCTGATGTCCAGCTCCTTGGCAATTGACTTGCTCGACAGTCCTCGGACTACGTGTTCCAAAATCTCGCGCTCGCGCTCCGTCAATGCAGCAAAGCCTTTGACGAACGCCTCGCTATCATCCGCTGCCTCTCGACCTTCAGCATCCCGCCGCAGCGCTTCATTGATGGCGTCCAGCAATTGCTGATCGTGATATGGCTTTTGAACAAAATCAACCGCACCAGCTTTGATCGTCTTGATGGCGGTCGAGATGTCTCCATGACCACTGATAAAGACAATCGGTATTGTTGCGCCGATTGCATTTAGCTCCTCCTGGAGCGCCAGACCGCTGGTATGTGCCATTCGAACATCAAGCACAAGGCAACCCGGCCGATCGGGGTTGAAGGTATCGCGAAATTCTTTGGCTGAGTGAAACGTGGCCGCGCTCAAGCCGACTGACATCACTAGTTCAACTATCGAATCGACGACCGCGGCGTCATCATCGACAATGAATACCGTGGGATCCAACATATGGCTCAACTTTCTCGGTTCGCGACCGGCAGAGTGAACCGGAATACGCACCCGCCGCCCTCCTTGGAGCTTAATGACAGCAGACCGCCGTGTGCTTCTACGATAGCGCGGCAGATCGAAAGTCCAACTCCCAGGCCCTCTCGCTTGGTAGAATAGAACGGATCAAAGATGTGCCCGGCAACCTCGGGGCTTAGTCCTGGTCCACAGTCGGTAACGCTCACGGCAATTTCGCTTTTTGCGGTGCCAACAACAGCCACCTTGATGATGCCGTCAGATATACCAGCCTCCTCAATCGATTCGATGGCGTTGCGCATGAGGTTCAGCAACACTTGCTGAATTTGAATGCCGTCGACGAAGATGGGTGGAAGCTCGGGCGCGATCGTCGATTCGATGCGGATATTCGCGTTGCGGCTTTCCAATTCCACCAGCCTCAGCACTACGGGGACCAATTCGGCAAATTCAGTCTCGGCCAATTCAGGATCACGCTTTTTCACTATTGCCCGCAGAGACCGTATGACATCGCCTGCCCGCGAGGACTGCGCTTCTATCTTATCCAATAGTTCCTTTACCTTGGCCGAACCCGGATTGCCATTCCTGGTGAGCCTGCCGCGCGCGGCAACTGCGTAGTTCTTGATGGCTACGAGAGGCTGATTGATCTCATGCGCAATTGCCGTCGACATCTCACCGACAGTATGGACTCGCGCCAAATGCGCCAAATTCTCTCGGTACAGTCCGGTCTCCGTTCTGGCCTTGCTGGCGAGTTCATCCGCGCGCTTGCGACCCTTTCGCTCGAACAGCAATGCAGTGATCAAGGCAGCTTCCAGGAAAACGACGGCCAAAGCGCCGACGATTTCCATACGATACTGCTCCCAAACGGTCCGCTCACGAAATTGCGTAATGCTGCCGAGGGGCAATTGGGCCTCCCCGATGTTCCACCGCCGTATTTCTCGCAAATCATAGATGGGCGCCCCGAAGGTAACAGCGGGAGGGTCGACAATCTTGCCTTGCTTCACCCTTCAGGATCCGAAGACCCAGCTTTGCCGCCTCTCGACCTAAAGCTCTGGTTTGCATCAAAGGACCCCCGATAATACCCCGGCCTAACTCGAAGTCCCCCATTCCGAAAATCGGCACGGCGGCAACTTCACGCATCTTTTCCAGTGCGCTGTCTTGCGAATAGGGCACGCCGGCGGCATCCTCGGACAACAAAAACCAGAATATTGCAGACTGCGGCGGCATCGAAGCCGCGCGTTCCAGCATCTCGCCAAATGTCAGATCATTAAGCCATATGATTTTCACTCGATCAGCGAATGGCTCAAACTCGCGACGAAGTTCCGAAGTCCAATATCGCTCTACGGGAGAATTACCGACTACGACTGCTATATGTTTCGTTTCAGGCAGCAGCCGTAGAATGTTATTGAGATAGGCCGACAGATCCAGGTCCAGTAGAACGGCCGCGTCAATTGGCGTACGTGATGTCGGGGAAATGCGCCGCACGTCCGCCCCAACGATCAGCATAGGCGTGGTCGGAAATATCATCTTCCGATGCCGTTGTATGAAGAAAGCCGCCGGCGCCCCCACCGGGACTATCAGATCGAGTTTACGTCCCGAAAGAACTGCACGAATGTATTCGACAAAAGGCTCCTCATCGCGGGGATCCGAGACCCTGGCCGTGTCAAGCGAAACCTCATAGAGATCTATCGGCTCGGACGAATTCTTGATTAGTTGTTCGCGAAAACTCGGCGGCCATATCGCTCCACGGCGAATAGGCGTGACCGAAAGCATGTACGATCAGGACGCGACGCGGCTCATTTGCGGCTGCGGCTGTAGCGAATATCAAGAGCACCAAGCTCAACCAAGCTATGCGCATCATGATCATCGTCGGCAGGCCCCGTCTGAGTTGAAATCGGGAGCAGTCGTTGAGAGCCGTCACTGATGGCGAAGGAGCCTCGTTATGTAATAAAAACAGATGACACCAATTTTTGGGCAAATGATCTTCGCCGGAACCTTGCGAAATCGCGCGGCCTGAGTATCCAAACACTTGCGACCCACATCAGCTTGTTTCAGATTATACGCGCCTTGGATTGCAGACTAGGCAGAATTGCCTCAATATTTAGCGAATCGAGTTGCAAAGATGGACTCTTGGCTAACGGCACTTCTCGAGTATCTAACTGTCGGCACGCTGATGACTATCATCGCAGCGAAGCGTTCGGCGATCTGCCGCCCGCGGCTCTCGCTGATCGATGCGGTCGGAGTGGACTTCAATAGCTGGTGAGATTTGTTTGCAGCGATGCCGACTACTTGTTGAAAGGCTCGCTCGGATTGTGTCCTTCCAACGACTGAAGAGTGATCGGACTAAGGCGCGTGCGCGATTTGCCTGTTCCTCGGGACGGCCAATACATAACCACCCATTACGCGAGTTGGGGTTCTCACGAACTTGAAAAGAACCACCAATCAAGTTTTTCAAGTTGAAATGACTTCGGCCATTCTGCCCGAGCCAATCAGCGATTTGGGGCCCGTCGCGCGGGACTATCGAATTCATCTTGAAAAACTTGATTGCGATTTCTTCGCTGCTCCTGAGTAGCAGGTCTGACGATCGAGACAGCATGGCGCGACCGCATTGCAGCAGAGGGTCGCCGCTAAAGTGTCACAATCTGTGCATTGAGGGACGGTAGTAACCTGGAATCCTACCGTTGTTTGATATCTGGCAATTGCTCCGCCCCGTGACCAAAATTTTCTACCTCGGGGAGGTCAGAAATGCCGAAGGTACGCTGATCGGCAGGGACAAAGTATGCAGCGTTTCGATATAGCTTTGCCACAACTAGCGACGATGAAGGCAGCATCCGATCGTACGTCCTTGGGCAAGAGCTCTCGGCTTTACGATCCATTGGCATGTTAATCGTCCGTGCTGAATGCCACTCGGAAGGATGTTGCCAGGGTTGGTTAAAGACCTGTAGCCGCAAGCGACCCGCGGGGGTCTAGTCTCGTTGAAGTGGGTCTTCGGCGGGCACGAGGTGGGTTGACTTATGTTCCATAGTTGGAAAATCTACTCGCTTCCGGATTAACCATCCGGGCCAGGCTGGGACCCGAAAAAGCGTAAGCGGGGCGCTCAGCAGCATTAGGGAGGAATTGAATCATGTCACCTCGAACGTTCGGCACGATTGCGGCATTATTTGTTATCGGCATGGCCTGTATCGCAACTGTTTCGACCCCTGCCTTCGCCCGTGCGCCTGCCGGGACTACTCGCCTACATCACCACCACACCCATCATAAGGGTGTCCATCATAGTGGCCAGGTGCAGCATGGGAACTCGGGAAACATGAGCGCTCCAGAGAAGCACTAAAACCTACTCTGCTCTACGCTTCGGCCCCGGCATTGTCCGGGGCTTTTTTGTTGGACGAAGGCAAGGTAGTTGTCTGCAAGCCTGTCGTAGCGCGCCGCGACCCGACGACATTGCTTGATCCGATTCATAATCGGCGAGTTCATAGCCCTTGATACGAGCCCCCAGCTTGGAGTTTGAATCACAGGCGCGTCCGGCCAAATGCAATGCCTCTGGCTCTGGCCCTGGCCCTGGTTCGGTTTCGGCGCTTTCGGGACGAGGCGGAAATTTCCCAGCCGACAACAGATACGATCGTGCGATGCCTGGAAATCTGCCGAAAGCGCATAGCACATCAAGGGCGCTTTCGAGCAACCTCCCTTCGACGGAACGCCCTTCTCTAAACATTTAGTGAGCAAGCGATGAAGGCCGACGTCGTACCAGGCATTCCGGCGTCTTTGGGTCAGCCCCGCCATCCACACGCACTGGTCTTCACCGTCGTCGGGCTGGCGTTGGTGCTCGGGTTTGCCCAAGGAGCCGTCACGCAACAAAATCCGGTGACAGCGATCGACATCGCGCTCGAACCCGACGCGACGATGATTCAGCACGCGAAGGACGCCAACGCGCGTCTGCTCAAGTCTTTCCCGAAAGGCTTTACTCTGGATGAGACGCACCATCCGCACGTCACTATGTTGCAGCAGTTCGTCCGCACAGACGACCTCGACAAGGTATTTGCGGCGGCGAACGCGATTCTGGCCAAACAGAAACCCACGGCATGGACGCTGAAGGCTTTCAAGTACTACTACATCCCCTCTCCGCCGATCGGCCTCGCGGGGATCGTAGTCGAGCCGACGGAAGACCTGCATCGGCTGCAAGATGAACTCATCAAGGCGGTTGAGCCCTACACCGTGAAGACCGGAACCCCTGCGGCGTTCTTCAGCGACGAGGACGGACGCGACATTCAAAAATCCCTGATCGAGTACGTCGCCAATTTCGTCACAATCGCGGCGGGCAAGCATTTCAATCCGCACGTCACTATCGGTGTCGGAACGGAAACCTATTTGAACGAGATGTTGGCCGAGCCATTCAAGTCGTTCACGTTCTCGGCGACTGGCGCATCGGTCTATCAGCTTGGCAGCTTTGGCACAGCTCGGAAGGAACTCAAGGCGTTACCGCTGATGCCCTGAAGCTGGGCCGGCATAATCACACTATTACCGCCAGCTTTCAAAGCCTGCGATTTGCAGTTGTGACGCTCATATTTCGGAGAACGGCTATGAAGTCCGACGACCTGTCGCCTGGAATTGACCGTCGCACTCTGGCTTTAAACCTCATCTTGTTGCCATTTCTGTCCACAACACTGCCCTCATCGCCAATCAAAGCGCAGACGACGCCAAACGCACCGCTCGCCTCCTGGAATGAGGGCGCGGCGAAACAGGCAATCCTCGACTTTGTACGCGCCACCACCGATCAGGGAAGCTCGAAATTCTTGCCGGCCGAGGATCGCATCGCCACCTTCGATCAAGACGGCACGCTCTGGGTCGAGCATCCGATCTATACGCAAGTGACGTATTGCCTGGACCGCGTTTCGACGCTGGCAGCAGAGAAGCCGGAACTCAAAGGAATCGAACCGTTCAAGACAGTGCTGTCCGGCGACCGGGAAGCGATGGCCAAGCTGTCGATGCATGACCTTGAGACAATTCTCGCCGCGACCCTGACTGGCATGCCCGTCGAGGAATTTGAAGCCGACGTCAAAAACTGGCTGGATACCGCCAAGCATCCGCGCTGGAAGCGTCTCTATACCGAGTTGACCTATCAGCCGATGATCGAGGTCCTGCAGTATCTGCGAACCAACGGCTTCAAGACCTATATTGTGACCGGCGGCGGCCAGGATTTTGTGCGCGTCTATTCGCAGCGGGTCTACGGCATCCCTCCCGAACAGGTGGTCGGCAGCATGGTCGGCACGAAGTTCGGCTACGACAAGGATGGCAAGCCGTTCCTGACCAAGGAGCCGAAGCTACTTTTGAACGACGACAAGGCCGGCAAGCCCGAGGGCATTCATCTGATGATCGGCCGCCGTCCGAACGCGGCCTTTGGCAACTCGGACGGTGACCGCGAGATGCTGGAATATACCGGAGCAGGCGACGGCGCGCGGTTGATGATGCTGGTGCTGCACGACGATGCGGCCCGCGAATACGCCTATGGCCCGGCGCGCGGCCTACCCGACAGCAAGTTCGGGACCTTCACTGCGGCACTCGACGACGAGGCGAAGAAGAACGGCTGGACAGTCATCAGTATGAAGAACGACTGGAATCGCGTTTTTACCTTCGAATAAGGCGCACGATATCGCCCGGTAGCCCTTCGCGACATATTGCGCCGCCGCGCTAACTTGGTCGCTCATGGAAGCAAAGGGGACGTAGCCTCGTCGTGTCATGCCAACGCGTTATGGGTACACGGCCTAGCATCAAGTCATCGCGCTGACTCATTTCGTTACGAGATGCTTGGTTGGCGTTAGCGTTTCGGGAGGCGCCTCCGAGATCGAGAACGTCAGCCAGTATTCCAACCCGACGGTCGATTAGCCGCGTTAAATTCGCCGTAGGCTTTAAAGTTCAAATAACCTTGCACTTTTCCGATCGGAAAGATGTAACCGACCTGGGGACCACGTCCGAGGACCATCGACTCGAAAGCCCCCAGGATGGGAAGCTGGCCAGAATCGGCGGAAACCTGTTGGTAGGCGTAGCCGACGAGACCAACGAAAACCTGCTTTGAGAGGAACTGCGATGCCCCCCAATCGAAGTGGAAATCAACGCCGTTCTGATACTGCGTATCCGGGTTCTTGAAGTTGTATGTGAATCCGGCGACTGCGGAAAACTCGTGGCTCGTCGCGGGATTGAGATAGGTATAACCGCCGCCAGCGTCGATTGCGCCATGGCCAATCCCGATGTTGGAGAGATTGTTCGGGTTGTAATCGCCGACTGGAATATCGCCAGTCAGATAGGTCATCCAGTTATTGCCGCCGTTGTTCCACTTCAGTGTCGCCATCGGATAGAGATCGCCAACTCCGGTGAGCTCATCCGAGATAAGGCCCGAGCGCATCGCGACGAGCGGACCGAGACTGGCGGTCAGCGTCCCGGCGACACTGGTATTGACGTTTCCGAATAGCCCCGTCACGCCGACGGCGAATCGCCCGCCCAGCACCGGGTGGAACACCAGATCGCCTCGCGCACTCAAATTCGCATTCAGACTGACATTGACAGTCGCAGGGAGACGCCCGATCTCGATCTCTTTGGCGGCGGCAACACTGCCGGCGGCGCTGACCGACGTATGATAATAGACCGCCCCCATAGACCAGCCGGGTGTCGCGGGTACCGCAGCAAGGCTTCCAAACAGGCCGGGTACCCAGAAGGAGACCCCGGTCTCGTCAGCCGAAGCGATCTGAGCGGAAAGGGCCAACAGAGCGACGATGGCTGTTGACCCCACGTACGGTGTCGGTACTGCATTGCCGCTCCTCCTCCAGAATCCGGCATGCGAACTCTGAAAATTAGACCAGCCTCCTTTACGCGGCGTCTATGCGAAATCGGCAAGACAGCTGTCGAGCGGGCGTTTAGGGAAAGCTTGTGTCCTGGACACCACAGGTGGCTCTCACGGACTGCTGCTTCCGATGACAGCGTGCCCACATTTTCCTGCTTTGTTACTGCGCCCCCGCTGGAAACCCTGTCGATCGAAATTCGCAGGTCGGGAAGTGGGACTCGCGCGGCAGCCTGCTTGTGCGTTGACGCCGCGCGGCCGATCCCTTCATTCGTACTGGACGGTTCTAGCGGCATTGAAGCATTTCGACCGTCCACACGCGGTTCCGGCGAGCGGCGGGCTCGCGGGCATGTCGACGAACGGTCGAGGGACGGCACGCTTGATTGACATGGATCAACAGCGGCAGCATGCTCGAGTTTACGCAGGCGCATTGGAGTTGATCCGCTCAAGGTGGTCCCCTGCGTCAAGCGTCAACTGAGCAACAAACATCGAAAGCGCGCGGTTCGAGAAATTGATGCTCGCCTTGGTCAGTCCGCTACGCTTCGAGGGAGGAAAGCGAGATGAGCGATCGGGGAATTGGCCTCGAGGGCACATCGCTTCACTTCGCGCAGAACAGCAATTCGGCCGCTCTCGGGGCGCGGCGGATCGTAGGCTTCGCCGGTCCGTGCTTGTGTAAAGCCGCCTCGGAATTTAGTAGCCTCGTGTCGAAGATCTGCAACGCCACGCTCCTCAAGCCGACAACAATACTCAAGCTTATTACGTTACTCGCGCTGATCGCGCTTGTTCGACCGGCGACCGCGCTTCAGATAAAACGCGTGGAGACAGACTCAGGGACAGTTCTCAGATTGCGCGGTGACGTGAGAAACGGAGATTACGGCCGATTGAAGTCGGTCTTGCAGAACGGATCGGTTATCGGCTTGGAGATCACGTCCTTTGGCGGCTCCCTGGAAGACGGCTTCGACATCGCGCGGGTCGTTCGGGACAGGGGTCTCGTCGTGTATGCATCCAAAGAATGCGACTCCGTGTGCGCCTTCATCTTCCTGGCCGCGAAAGAGAGATACATTGGCCGAGGCTGCAAGATCGGCGTACATTCCGTTTCCAACGATCGCGAGAGGGAAGATGCAGACAGCGCTCGCGTTACTATCCAGATGTCGCGGCTTCTGGTCGGACTCGGAGTGCCGCATTCTGTCATCGGCAAAATCGTCGCGACGCCTCCAGCCAAGATCACCTTTCTGGACAATCGCGATCTGGCCAAGCTGAATGTGCATCGAACCAATCCGTTCTGGAGGAATTATAGTGCTGCGGGCATGGCCCGAAGCCGGGAGGCCGGCTCGGCTTGCGACCTTAGCGCCAACTTTGAGACTGAAGCGACAGCCCACACAGACCAAAGGTCCTGCAAGACATCGGCCGCGTCCGCTTCTGGAGAACCCTGAAGCCTCGACGAAAAGCGGCGGCTGCGATGCGGAGCATCGTCGCCTGCTTGACGCCAGCGTCGAGACGTCAGGACCACACGACTTCACGGGCGCAGCGACTGGCTTCCAGTAACGTCCTTTGGAAATGGATCGATGACCACGGGCAGGCGTTTGGAATCGGCCGATCTTATCTGGATTGAGATCCCCCGCGTGTGGCACCGATCGACGGCAAGGAATATGCCGACCATCATCCGGGAATGAAAGCTCGAGAGGCCCGATCAGCAGCTAAGCCACATAGCGTAATCGCTTCGCGAGGCCATCATAGCCCGGCTAGACACCCGAGGACTAAACGCGCCCTGTCCGGATCAGCTAAGCTGCGAACCGAGACTGATAAGATTTCCACCGATTTGCTTATCAGTCGACACTTGACGCCGTCGGTTGCTTATCATTTCCTCCCCTAGTGACTAATCATCCAGGGGCGCGCGGTCGGGAAACTTTTCGCGCCGGCTCTGGTCTTGTTCACTCGGCGCGAAGGTTTGCCCGAGCAGCATCCGCAGCCTGGCCCGTGCGAAGCCTTGTATTCGCCGACCGTTTTGGGCGCATTGGCGCTACGCTCATTGGCAGCGTGCGCCTTCCTTCTGTCCGCAGGCATACAAAAGAAATTCGGCGCTCTTAAAATAGCGCGCGGCGATGAGTTTTCGCATTTCGGGCAGTCCTGCGGCGCCTCGCATTCGGCCATCGGCCGCATGTCCGTGAACGGACCACAATCGCTGCAAACATAATCGTAGACCGGCATTTCGTTTCCCCGCGTTGAGAGCCCTGGATGGCAGCGGATGCGGGGCGGCAGGCAGACCGTCCCGCATCTTAGTGGAGTGGATTTGACATTCGTTACGTTGTGGCCGCGCGCTCGTGATGCGAATGTCAAATTCAAAACTCCACTAGAAACCCTAAATTTGCTAGTGGTCCTTTGATTCTAACATTTGCAAAATGTGCCTCCCACACCGGGATACAAATGTTAGAATCGGACCACTAGCGCGCTAGGGAGACTTATTTGTCGGGCGAAAGCGACACGTCGATACCGCCCTTGATGTGTTTGATCGGTCCAGCCGACGAAGGCATGATGTCGAAATCAAAGATTTCGGTCGGCAGATAGAGTGTGGCGCAAGCGTTCGGAATATCGACGACGCCGCTGATATGGCCCTGCACCGGCGCGACACCGAGAATAGTGTAGGCCTGCGCGCCCGAGTAGCCGAACTTCTTGAGGTACTCGATCGCGTTCAGGCAGGCCTGACGATAGGCGATATGAACGTCGAGGTAGTGCTGCTCGCCCTTCTCGTCGACCGAGATGCCTTCGAAGATCAAGTAATCTTTGTAATTCGGCGTGATCGGCGACGGCTTGAAGATCGGATTCTTGATGCCGTATTTGGCGACGCCGTCCTTGATGATTTCGACCTTCAGATGCAGCCAGCCGGCCATCTCGATCGCGCCGCAGAAGGTGATTTCGCCGTCGCCCTGGCTGAAGTGCAGGTCGCCCATCGACAGGCCACCACCCGGCACATAGACCGGGAAGTAGATTTTTGAACCGCGCGAAAGATCCTTGATATCGCAGTTGCCACCGTGTTCGCGCGGCGGAACCGTGCGTGCACCCTCGGCGGCGACCTTGGCCTTCGCATCCCCCTTTGCCCGTCCCGCATGAGTGGTCGCTGCGAACGGTGGGTTGGCGAGCGGCGGCACGCGCGTTGGATTGGTGGCGATCAGCGCGTTTTCGCGCGCATTCCAGGTCGCCAGCATCTTCGGATCAGGCAAACAGCCGATCAGACCGGGATGCACGAGACCCGCGAAGTTAACACCGGGCACATGGCGCGAGGAGGTATAGAGGCCCTTGATGTCCCAGATCGACTTCTGCGCCAGCGGGAAATGTTCGGTGAGGAAACCGCCACCATTCTTCTTCGAGAAAAAACCGTTAAAGCCCCAGAGACTCTCTTTCTTCGGGCCAATGTCGAGCAGATCGACGACCAGGAGGTCACCAGGCTCGGCGCCCTTGACGCCGATCGGACCCGAGAGGAAGTGCACGATCGACAGGTCGATGTCGCGCACGTCGTCGGCCGAATTGTTGTTCTTGATGAAACCACCGGTCCAGTCATAGGTCTCGATGATGAAGTCATCGCCTGGATTGACCCATGCCACAATCGGAACATCCGGGTGCCAGCGATTGTGGATCATGTCATTTTCGTACGCCGACTTGGTAAGGTCGACCTTGATCAGTGTCTCTGGCATCTCAACGCTCCCCTGTTTTATGAGCCATGTAAAAATCAGACGGATAGATATTTGGAGATCTGCGCCGCATCGACGCCGTCGCGCGGATCGTCGCGTACGATTTCGCCGTTCTCGATGACGAGCACGCGGTCGGCGATGTCGAGCGCGAAACTCAGAACCTGTTCGGAGACGACAATTGAAAGCCCGCGCTCGTCGCGGATCCGCTTCAGGGTGCGCGCCATGTCCTTGATGATCGAGGGCTGGATACCTTCGGTCGGCTCATCCAGCAGCAGCACTTTCGGCTTGGTGGCGAGCGCGCGCGCGATCGCCAGTTGTTGTTGCTGACCGCCGGAAAGATTGCCGCCGCGGCGATTCTTCATTTCCAGCAGCACCGGGAACAGTTCGTAGATGCTGCCGGGGACATCGCTCTCGCCGGAAACGACAAGACCGGTCTCGATATTTTCCTTCACCGTCATGGTGGAGAAGATCATCCGGCCCTGCGGAACGTAAGCGAGGCCTTTCGCGACACGGTCATAACTTGGCAGATTGCCAAGTTCGCTGCCGTCCATGGTCACCGAACCGCTTTTGGCCGGCAAAATGCCCATCAGGGACTTCATCAGCGTGGTCTTGCCCATGCCGTTGCGGCCCATGATCGCAACGATCTCGTTTTGCGCGACGGACACGTTGAGGCCGTGCAGCACTTCGCTTTGGCCATAAGCGACGTGAAGATTCGAAATTGCCAGCATCTCAAGGGGCTCCTAATGTCCGAGATAGACTTCGATGACCTTGGTATCCTTCTTGACGTGCTCCATCGAGCCTTCGGAAAGGATCTGACCCTGGTGAAGAACTGTCACCTTGTGGGCGATGTCTTCGACAAACTTCATGTCGTGCTCGATCACCAGCACCGAACGGTCCTTGATGATGCGGTTGAGCAGTTCGGCGGTCTTGGCGCGCTCGCTCACGCTCATGCCGGCGACCGGTTCATCGAGCATCAGCAAATCCGGGTCCTGGATCAGCAGCATGCCGATTTCGAGCCATTGCTTCTGACCGTGGCTGAGCTGGTCGGCATAGGTGTTCAGGCGATCTTTCAGGAAGATCATCTCGGCAACCTCCTCGACCCGCTCCTTGACCGCCGCATCGCGCTGGAAGGTCAGAGAGCCAAACACGGTGCGACCGCGCGGATAGGAGATCTCGAGGTTCTCGAACACCGTGAGGTCCTCGAAGACCGATGGAGTCTGGAACTTGCGCCCTACCCCGGTCTGCACGATCTGGTTCTCCTTCAGCTTCGTGAGCTCCTTGCCGCGAAACTGGATCGAGCCCGACGTAGCTTTGGTCTTGCCGCAGATCAGGTCGAGCACCGTGGTTTTGCCGGCGCCGTTGGGGCCAATGATGACGCGAATCTCGTTCTCCTCGACATAGAAGGACAGGTTGTTCACCGCCTTGAAGCCGTCGAAGGAGACCGTGAGGGCTTCGACCGCGAGCAGGAATTCCTTGGGTTGATGACCTATGCGCATGACGGTTTCCTCACTCTGCCGGCGCGCCGTTGGCGACCGAGTTATCAGGCAGCGCAAAGCCCGGCTTATTTCGTGCGGCCAGCAACCTGTCGATGCGGGGCTGGATATAGTCTTGCCATATCCCCGCAAGGCCGTTGGGGAAGGCAAGCACGACGGCGATGAACAATGCGCCGAGGCCGAACAACCAGAGCTGCGGGAAAGATTCGGACAACGCGGTCTTGGCGAAGTTTACCGCGAGCGTGCCGTACACCGCGCCGAAGATCGACATGCGACCACCGACGGCCGTGTAGATTACCATTTCGATGGACGGAACGATTCCGACAAAGGACGGCGACATGAAGCCTACTTCAAGGGTGAACAACGCGCCGCCGATCGCGGCAAACACAGCCGCCGCGCAAAAGGCGAATATCTTGAAGTTGGCGACGCTGTATCCGGAGAAACGGACGCGGTCTTCCTGTTCACGCATCGCCACCAGGATGCGGCCAAGCTTGGTCAACCGAATGAACTGCGCCGTCACGATGCAGCCGAACAGCAGCACGACCTCGACAAAGTAAAGGATCAGTTTGGCATGGTCGGTGCGGATATCCCAGCCGTGCAGCGTACGCAGGTCGGTGATGCCGTTGATGCCGCCGGTATAGCCCTGCTGACCAACAATCAGGATCGTGAGAATGGCCGCGATCGCTTGCGTGATGATCGCGAAATAGACGCCTCCGACGCGGCGCTTGAACATCGCGGCGCCGATGATGAAGGAAAAGAAGGCCGGCACCAAAATGATCGCGAACAGCGTGAGCGGAAAACTGTGGAACGGCTTCCAGAAGAACGGCAGCTGGGTGATCTGATTCCAGTCCATGAAGTCCGGGATGCCGGGGGTCGACTGGATCTTGGTATTCTCGACGCTCGATGCCTCGAGCTTGAGGTACATCGCCATGCAGTAACCGCCGAGGCCGAAGAACACTCCCTGCCCCAAACTCAAAATGCCGCCATAGCCCCAGCACAGCACGAGTCCGATCGCGACGAATGCATAAGTCAGATATTTGGCGACCAGGTTGAGCCGGAACACATCGAGCGACAGCGGCAGGATAAGAAAGAGCAGCAGCGCCAGCGTCAGGAAACCGATGAGTTCCGATCGATTGAAGAAGCGCGAGTTGATGATCATGACCGTGCTTTCTTGTTCTTATTTCCGGACTTTGAGAGCGAACAGACCCTGGGGCCGCATCATCAGGATCGCGACGATGGCAAGCAGCGTCAGGACCTTTGCCATCGACCCCGACAAGAAGAACTCCATGGTCGATTGCGCCTGCGAAATCGTGAAGGCGGACGCGATGGTGCCCAACAGGCTGGCCGCGCCGCCGAAGACGACGACCAGAAAGGTGTCGACGATATAAAGCTGGCCGGCGGTCGGTCCCGTCGAGCCGATCATGGTGAAGGCACTACCCGCGATCCCTGCGATGCCGCAGCCGAGGCCGAAAGTGTAGCGATCGACTTTTTCGGTATTGATGCCGACGGCGCCTGCCATCACCCGGTTCTGCACCACGGCGCGCACTTGCCGCCCCCAGCGGGACTTGAACATGATGTAGGCGACGGCGCAGGTGATCAGCACCGTCAGGCACATCACGAAGATGCCGTTGATCGGCACCTCGATCGTATCTGTGATCTGCTTGCTGCCCAGCATCCATTGCGGCAGATCGACACCTACCTCACGCGCCCCGAAAATCGACCGGTAAGCCTGTTGCAGGATCAGGCTGAGGCCCCAGGTCGCCAGCAGCGTATCGAGCGGGCGCTTGTAGAGATGGCGTATCAGCGCCCACTCCACCAACATTCCGAGCGAGCCGGACGCGATGAAGGCCAATATCATGGCAATGAAGAAATATCCGCTGAAGATGGTTGGCACATAGGCTTCAACGACGCTTGCCGTCATCCAGGTGACGTACGCGCCCAGGATCATGAATTCGCCGTGGGCCATGTTGATGACGCCCATCTGCCCGAAGATGATGGCGAGCCCGAGCGCCATCAGCACGTAGACCGAAAACAGGATCAGCCCCGCAAAACCCTGCATCGCGAGAATGGAGCCGAGATCACCAATCGAATAGTCGCCGAACATTGAACGGTTCTCCATCGTCGGGGGCTCGCGTCGCGAGAGATCGAGACGCGAGTAATGTGCGTGGAGAGGGGCGCGGCTAAGCGCGCAGTCTTACTGGTAGCGTTTCACTGATAACCCTTGGGGAACGGATCCGGCTCGACGAGATCGGCGGTCTCGTAGATCAGTTCGTATTGGCCATCCAGCTTGGCGCGGCCGACCCGCGTCTTCGACCAGAGGTGATGGTTTTCGTGGATGCGGACGTAGCCTTCCGGCGCGCCCTTGAATTCCACGCCCGGCGAAGCCGCCGCGACCTTGTCAATGTCGAAGCTGCCGGCCTTTTCAACCGTCAACTTCCACAGCCATGGGCCGAGATAGGCGGCCTGGGTCACGTCGCCGATGACGGTTTTGGCTCCCCACATCTTTTGGAATGCCGGCACGAAGGCTTTGTTGTTCGCATTATCCAGGGATTCGAAGTACTTCATGCAAGCATAAGCGCCCGCGATGTTTTCGCCGCCGATGCCGTCGATCTCGTCTTCTGTCACCGAGATGGTAAGAAGCGTCTGCTTCGACAGGTCGATGCCAGCGGCCTTCAACTGCTTGTAGAACGCGACGTTCGACCCGCCGACGATGATGGCGTAGATCACGTCCGGCTTGGTCAGCTTGATCTTGTTGATGACCGAGTTGAACTGGGTCGAGCCGAGCGGGAAGTACTCCTCGCCGACCACCTTGGCGCCCTGCAGATGGCCCTCGATATGCTTGCGGGCGATTTTGTTCGAGGTGCGTGGCCAGATGTAGTCGGAGCCGAGCAGATAGAAGGTCTTGGCGCCCTTGGTTTTATTGACCCAGTCGAGGCCGGCGATGATCTGCTGGGTCGCTTCCTGACCGGTGTAGATGACGTTCTTGGACTGCTCAAGACCTTCATAGAAGGTCGGATAATAGAGCATGCCGTTATACTGCTCGAACACCGGCAGCACTGCCTTGCGAGAGGCCGAGGTCCAGCAACCCATGACGGCGGCGCATTTGTCGTTGACGAGGAGCTTCTTCGCCTTCTCGGCAAATGTCGGCCAGTCGCTGGCGCCGTCTTCCTGAATGAACTTGATCTTGCGACCCAGCACGCCACCGGTCGCGTTGATCTGCTCGATCGCGAGCTTTTCGGCTTCCACCGAGCCGGTTTCCGAGATCGCCATGGTGCCGGTCACGGAATGAAGAATGCCGACCGTCACTTCAGTGTCGGTGACCGCGAGTCCTGTCGTGTTGACTGCGGACGTTGCGGGAACATCGGCCAATGTCGGCCGCGGAAGCAGAGAGAGCGCAGGAATTGCAGCCATTCCTGCGAGCAGTTTGCGCCGAAGCGGCGACTTCAGGCCCCGTTTGATTTCGTCTGACATGAGTACCCCATTCGTGTTCGAGGACGTGGTCTTGCCAGACGAGGATTGCGCGGTTTGTGCAGTGCACAGATACGCAGGATCGCGTATATTGCACCGCAAAATAACGACGTAGATTTTGGCATCGGAGTTGCAACGAACCGGCTAGAGATCGGGAGCGCAAAGTGGCAGGGCGGCAACGGATCGACCGCGTCAGACGTCAGTATAATCAATGGGTTGCGAACCAGACGCTGGAGGATTATGCGCTCCGCTTCACCGCCAAGAGCGCCCGGCGATGGTCTGCGGCCCGCGTTGCCAACACCGCTCTCGGCGCCATTTCGTTCCTGGCCCTGGAGGCGATTGGTGGAACAATCACGCTCAATTACGGGGTTACCAATGCCACTGCTGCCATCCTCGTCGTCAGCGCCATCATTTTCTGCTGCGGCCTGCCGATTGCCTATTATGCCGCCAAATGCGGCATCGACATTGACCTCCTAACGCGCGGCGCCGGCTTCGGATACATCGGCTCGACGATCACATCGCTGATCTACGCGTCCTTCACTTTCATCTTCTTCGCCATCGAAGCCGTCATTCTCGCCAGCGCGCTCGAGATGTGCCTCGGAATTCCGCGCCCGATCGGATACCTGATCAGCGCCGTCGTCATCATCCCGCTTGTGACCTACGGCATCACGCTGATCAGCCGCTTTCAGCTCTGGACGCAGCCGCTGTGGATCGTCCTGCACGTTCTTCCCTTCGCCGCCATCGCATATGCCAATCCGCATTCCTTTGCGGAGTGGACCAGGTTCACCGGCGAGCACGGCACCGCCCCCGGCCACCTCGATCTCCTGCTGTTCGGCACCGCCGCTTCCGTCGTCTTCTCGCTGGTGGCGCAGATTGGCGAGCAGGTAGACTTTCTACGATTCCTGCCGCGTGATCGGCGCACATCGCGGAAGGCCTGGTGGATCGCGCTTCTGACCGCCGGACCCGGCTGGATCATTCTGGGCTCATTGAAGCTGCTCGCGGGATCGTTTCTCGCCTTCTTTGCCCTCAACCATGGCGTCTCTCACGAGCACGCAGCCGAACCCGCTCAAATGTATCTTCAGGCCTTCCGCTACGTGCTGTCGGAGCCCGATCTTGCGTTGGCCCTGACCGGGACGTTCGTGATCCTTTCGCAGGTCAAGATCAACGTCACCAACGCCTATGCGGGTTCGATCGCGTGGTCGAATTTTTTCTCCCGATTGACCCATAGCCATCCCGGCCGCGTCGTCTGGCTGGTGTTCAACGTTCTGGTCGCGCTGCTCCTGATGGAGATCGGCGTCTACAAGGCGCTGGAGCATACGCTCGCGCTTTATTCGAACGTCGCCATCGCCTGGGTCGGCGCGCTGGTCTCCGACCTCGTCGTCAACAAGCCGCTGGGCTTGAGGCCGCAACACATGGAATTCAAGCGCGCGCACCTTTACGACATCAACCCGGTCGGCGTCGGCGCCATGTCGATTGCCACCATCGTCTCGATCAGCGCGTTCTACGGATTGTTCGGACCGACGGCGAAGGCCCTGGCGCCGTTCGTCGCTCTGACCGTCGCCTTTCTTACCGCCCCGCTGATCGCGTTTGCGACCGGAGGCAAGTATTACATCGCGCGCAAGCCAAAACGGAGCTGGCAGAATCTCGAGGCGATCAAGTGCTGTATCTGCGAGCATACGTTCGAGCCCGAGGACATGGCCGGCTGCCCTGCCTATGCTGGACCGATCTGCTCCTTGTGCTGTTCGCTCGATGCGCGTTGTCACGACCTCTGCAAGCCGCACGCCCGCATCCAGACGCAAGTCTCCGAGACTCTCGGCAAGCTGTTGCCGCAGCCGATCTATGCCCGCATCAATTCGCAGGTCGGACACTACCTCGGCGTATTTGCGGTCTCCGCAGGCCTCGTCGGGCTGACGCTCTGCCTGATCTATCTTCAGACTTCGGCGACCATCGCCTCCGACCAATTCCTGCTGTCCGAGGTGCTTTGGAAGGTCTTTCTTGCGCTTTCGATCATCATCGGCGTTGTCGCATGGCTGTTTGTGCTGGCGCAGCAGAGCCGGCGCGCGGCGGAAGAGGAAACCCGACGGCAAACTGCCCTTCTGATTCAGGAGATCGACGCCCACAAGCGCACCGATGCCGAACTTCAGCGCGCCAAGGAAGTTGCGGAATCGGCCAATCTTGCGAAAAGCCGTTATGTCGTGGGTTTAAGTCATGAATTGCGCTCGCCGCTGAACGCAATCTCCGGCTATGCGCAGTTGCTGGAACAGGACACGAGCCTCAGCACCAAGCCGCGCGACCAGGTGCGCGTGGTCCGCCGTAGCGCCGACCATCTGTCGGGACTGATCGACGGCATTCTCGATATTTCGAAAATCGAGGCTGGCCGGCTGTATCTGTCGCGCGATGAGGTCCGTCTGGGCGAATTCCTGGATCAGCTCGTCGGCATGTTCCGCTTTCAAGCCGCCGCCAAGGGAATCGATTTCGTCTTCAAACGCTCGCCGATGCTGCCTTCCGTCGTCTATGCAGACGAAAAGAGATTGCGACAGATTCTGATCAACTTGCTCTCCAATGCGATCAAGTTCACGCACTCCGGCAGCGTACAATTAGTCGTGCACTATCGCAGCCCTGTCGCCGAATTCGAAGTGATCGATACCGGCCCCGGCATTCAATCGACCGATCTCGAACGTATATTTGCGCCCTTTGAACGCGGAGCGCTCGGCGCCTCGCAACCCCAGACCGGAACCGGGTTGGGATTGACCATCAGCCGCCTGCTCGCGGGCGTCATGGGCGGCGATATACAGGTCACGAGCACGGTCGGCGCCGGCAGCACGTTTCGCGTGAAGTTACTGCTGTCGGAGGTAGCAAATCCAAAGCAGATCGCGCCCGTCGACGCGACGCCCTCCGGCTATCACGGGGCGCGCAAAACGGTTCTGATTACGGACGATGATCCGATCCAGCGCGATTTGTTGCGCGAGGTGCTGGCG
The DNA here is from genome assembly GCA_963775545.1 of uncultured Alphaproteobacteria bacterium. Lineage (GTDB taxonomy): Bacteria > Pseudomonadota > Alphaproteobacteria > Rhizobiales > Xanthobacteraceae > Bradyrhizobium. The sequence goes on along the minus strand of CAVZJE010000015.1, from coordinate 173,069 downwards.
CCACTCGGCTTCATCCTGCTGAGCGCGCCCGACGGTCCGGGCTGTCTTGCGCTCGCCCAGCATTGCCGTCCCGACCTGTTCTTGCTGGATATCTCGATGGCGGGCATGGACGGCTGGACGGTGGCGGAAACACTACGCGCTGACGGTCATCGTCAGGCCCGAATCCTGATGGTCTCGGCCAGCGCCCTGGAAGCGCACGGCGCCCCGCTGGCGCAGCCCTTCCACGACGGCTACCTGATGAAGCCGATCGATATTCCCCGCCTGCTGGAATTGATCCGTCAGCTTCTCAAGATCGAATGGCAGTACGACGATGAGCAGATCGCCGTTCCGAAGTGGCAGCCGGGTTCCGGCTTGCAGCCGCCGGCAATTCATGTCGAAGAACTCATCAGCCTTGGCCAGCTCGGCTATATCCGCGCGATCCAGCTCAAGCTCGACGAGATCGGAACCGATTATCCCGAACACCGGGATTTCGTATCGGAAATGCGCGCTCTGATCGATCGCTTCGATCTGGATCGGTATATGGCAACTCTGAAAACGTTGCACAGTTATGATCGCTGACTCCAAAAAGCGCGACATCGCGCTCGTCGTCGACGATTCTCCGGAGACGCTGCGCCTTTTGACGGACGCGCTTGACGGCGCGGGCATGACCGTCATGGTGGCCATGGACGGTGCGGCCGCGCTGCGCATCGTCGATCAAATCACACCCGACATCGTCCTGCTCGACGCCGTGATGCCCGGCATGGATGGCTTTGAGACGTGCCGGCGGCTGAAGCGCGATACGGACTTGAGCAATGTGCCGGTTATCTTCATGACGGGATTGGCCGAGACCGAACACATCGTCGGCGGTCTGGAGGCCGGTGGCGTCGACTATGTCACCAAGCCGATCGTAATCGAGGAAATGCTGGCGCGCATTCGCGTGCATCTCGCCAATGCCCGGATGACGCAGAGTGCGCGCGCAGCCCTTGACGTGTCCGGCCGCTACCTGCTCGCCGTCAACGGACAGGGAAAAATCGTATGGGCGACGCCGCAGGCGCAAAAAATGCTGTCGGAAAATCTGGCAGCCGATAGCGGCGAGGAATTCGCCCTGTCCGAACCTATGCTGCAATGGCTTGCGCAGATGCAGAATGGAAAAACCAAATCGAAAGCCCTCACCGCTTCCTTTCCGGAGAATGAGCAGCTTCGGCTGCAATATATGGGAAAACTCGGCCCCAACGAATTCCTTCTGCGTCTGGCCAAGGATTCCAGCGCCGACACGCCTGCGGAATTTTCCAGCGAGCTCGGGCTGACGGCGCGCGAAGGCGAGGTCCTGTCATGGCTGAGCAAGGGCAAGACCAATCGCGATATCGCTCAGATCTTGGGCCTGAGCCCGCGGACCGTGGACAAGCACCTCGAGCAGATCTACGCCAAGCTCGGCGTCGAAAACCGCACCGCTGCCGCGGCCATAGCAACGAACACGAGCCGGCGCAATTCATGAAATTGCCTCGCCGCGGCTCCGGCATCGGAGCAAGCTCACACGATGACACCAACATTCGCGTCGACTCCTCAATGCCGTTTCTCAGCCGACGATCCGGGCATCCGGATGCCCGATAAACTGTGCGCTATCGCAACGATGAATGCCCGGTCAGAAGCGCGCAAGTATTTCTGCTACGCTAGTCTTCGCTGACCTACGCCAGGTTACGAATGAGATCGAAGAAGCGCACCTATGTTCGATCCTCGCAGATGGCATCGAGCAGGATCGACGTTTTCTTTTGTCGTTGTATGAGTCAACATCGCTTGCGCACAATAGCGCGCTCGACGTTGAGGACGTTGACGTGGAAAAGCGGGAAGATAAACGCGGTCAAGTTTTGCGCGCGCTCCGGGCGGTTCGCGAGCCGGCGTTGTTTATTTCGTCGAAGTCCAATCTTCCCTTTTTCGACCTTGGCCACTCGGGGCGGCGTTCAGAATGAAAATCCGGCAGAATCAAGAAGTATTTGATTTTGCTGGCTGAACCCTGGCTGGCGACCCAGTGGACATCGCGCCGGTCTCCAGCCGAATTCCCTGCAAACAGGGAATTTAACAGGGAAAATCACGATTTCAGGCCACAGGGCGGCGATCTTAAAGCAAGAAACCCCTGCGCCGCAGGGACTTTTTAGCAAATTCCCTAGGTGAACTATCAGGGAAATTTTCCTGAAGAACAGGGAATTCTGAGCGGATAACAGGGAATTTTCTCGGCAAATCGGGACCGCCAATTCTCACACGCTTGCCTGTCGGCGGACGCCGAGAAGCGCGCCCTGCCCTGGTCCGATTTGACCGGTTGAACCGGCCCCCAAAGCGGACACTTACCTGCGATCGGTATTGCGTCGCTACGCCGCCAGTTCACTATTGCCGTCAAAGACAGAATGGCAGCACAATCATGCGGTCCAGGATGAAACAAGAATGACCAATCATCAATCGAGGCGGGATTTCTGTGCTACCGCCATCGCGACAATCTTTGCCTCCGCTACTTCCGTCAGAGCCGGCGAGAAGAAATATGATCCCGGTGTGAGCGATACCGATATCAAGCTCGGACAGACGGTACCCCACAGCGGCCCGGGTTCGATCTACGGCGTGCTGGGGAGGGTCGGCGAAGCCTATTTCCAGATGATTAACGAGCAGGGCGGCATCAACGGGCGCAAGGTCACGTTCCTAACGCTGGACGACGCCTACAGCGCGGCGAAATGCGTCGAGGCGACGCGGCGGTTGGTGGAGCAGGAAGAGGTGCTGGCGCTGTTCGGCTCGCTCGGTACGGCGCCTCAGACTGCCGTGCATAAATATCTCAATTCCAAGGGCGTGCCGCAATTGCTGCTTAACACCGGCGCGTCGAAATGGAACGACCCCAAGAACTACAAATGGACCATGGCCGGCTTGCCGCTTTACCCGACCGAAGCGCGGATACTCGCCAAACATGTCCTGAGCGTTAAGCCGGAGGCCAAAGTCGGCATTCTCTACCAGAACGACGATTTCGGCCGGGACTTCCTAGGCCCCTTCAAAAAGGTGCTGACGGACGCCGGCGGCAAGGCCCAGGTGATCATTGAGCAGACTTACGACCTGTCCGATCCGACCATTGATTCTCAGTTGATCAACCTCTCGAAGTCAGGCGCGGACGTCTTTTACAACATCAGCACCGGGAAGGCGTCATCACAGTCGATCCGCAGGGTGGCCGAGCTCGGCTGGAAGCCGCTGCAACTGCTGTCGGCCGGCTCGACCGGCCGCTCAATTCTCAAAGCCGGCGGCCTCGAGAATGCAAAGGATATTATCGCGATCCGCTATTCCAAGGAGGCCGGACCGGGGCGCTGGGAAAAGGACAAGGACGTGTTGGCGTTCGAGGCGTTGCGCGCGAAATACCTGCCGAACGTTGATCCCGATAACACCATCGCTTTCGCCGGTTATGGTCAGGCGGCCTCCATGACGGAAATCCTGCGCCGCTGCGGCAATGATCTCACCCGCGCCAATGTGCTAAAGCAGGCCTCGACCCTGGCAGGCTTCCACTCGCCGTTTTTCCTTGACGACATCAATTTCAGCTACATGCCCGACGACTACTCTCCGATGAAGACACTCCACATTTCTATCTTCGACGGCAAGGACTGGCAAATTTCCGATAAACCGGTCACGGAATAGTTCCTGATCCTTTGTCCAAATATTGCACTGAGTGGGAATCCACCTCCCCGCGTCCGCGGGGATGACCCGTGGAGACCGCGTGCCAAGCGTCCTGTCACCGTTTCCCGGGCCCCATATAGCCGAACAGGAACCCCGCCACCTTCCGCTTCTGGATTTCCTCGCTGCCCTCGGTGATGCGATAGCGGCGGTGATGACGGTAGATGTGCTCGAACGGCTTGTGGCGCGAATAGCCCATGCCGCCATGCACCTGCATCGCGGTGTCAGCCGCCTCGCAGCATAGGCGGTTGGCCCAGAAGTTACACATCGACACTTTGTCCGAGAGCGTCTGCTCGACTTGCTCCTGTGTCATCTGGTCCATCTCCCAGGCCGTCTTGCAGATCAATAGCCGCAGCATTTCGGCTTGGGTCGCGAGCTCGACCAAGGGCCACTGGATCGCCTGGTTTTCCGAAAGCGCCTTACCGAACGGCTTTCGCTCCCGCGCATATTTGACGCTTTCGTTGATGCAATAGACGGCGGCGCCCAACGAACTCGAGGCCTGGCGGATGCGGTTCTCATGGACAAAGCACTGCGCGAGCGAAAGACCCTTGCCCACTTCACCGAAAACTGCGCCCTCCGGCACGAAGACCTCCGTAAAACTGACGCGCGGGTGATCGGTCGGCATATTGAAGGTCCACATATACTCTTCCACCTTCACGCCTTCCGATTTTGCCGGCACCAGGAAGCAGGTGATGCCGCGTGCGTCGCCGTCGTCTCCCGAGGTACGTGCGAACAGCGCGCAGTGGGTAGCGACGTGCATGCCGGTGGTCCACATCTTCTCGCCGTTGATCAACCAACCCTTGACGTTGTCGCGCCTAGCGGCCACAGCGCGGGTTTCCATATGGGTAGCGTCGGAACCATGATGAGGCTCTGTGAGGCCGAAGGTGATGCGATATTTCCCGGTCATCGAGCCTTCGATCATGGCCTTCTGCTCGTCGCTGCCGTAGCCGTCGAGCATGGTGACGATGGGGAAATTGCCGACGATGGAATGCTCGTTCTGCAAATCGTTGTGCAGGCCAAGCCCCTTTGAGGCAAAGTGCTCGCGGATCACCGCCATCCAGAGGTTGGAGCCGTCCCTGCCGCCGTAGTGCTTCGGAATCGCAAAGCGCAGGTGCCCCGCGGCGTCGGCATAGTCCTTGGCTTTGCGGAGCAGCGCTTCCCACTCGGGCCGCGGCAAGCCGCCGTGATCGAAATCGGTGCGCGCCCATTCACGACGATGATCAAAGAAGCGGATGTTGTCGTCTTCTTCCTCGAGCGGCCTGATCTCGCGCGCGATGAAGCGATCGAGCTCGACGAGATAGGCGACGAGATCGGCAGGCAATGCAAAATCCACGGCGCGATTCCCTTAACTCGTTATCGTTGCAGCTTTCGATCTTTCCAGTTCGCGCCGATAGGCCGCATAAGCCGGCTGATCGACTGCAAGCTTGTCCATCGTGGTCGCCCAAAGATGTTCGGCCAGCCCTGGCGTTTGCAGGTTCACTTCGCCCTTGGCGATCTTGTCCGCTAGCGCACGGTTGAGCTCAAATAGCGAGCCCTGCATGGCGAGCAGTCTCCGCAATCGCTCCCCTTCCGCGGCATCGCTTGCCGCTTCCAATGTCAACTGCCGCGACACCAGATCAAGCATGTTGATCGCCACGCGCAGCTTGAAAGCGTTTTGACCCGGCACAAGCGGCGCGATGTCCTCACGCAGGAAATCTGCAACGGCCTTCGTTAACTCAGTCGGTCCCGGCTCATCCTGCATTGCCAGTTCCTGCTTTTGGGCATGATCTTAACCGAAAACAGGTTTCATTTTCAGGATTCATGCCCGTGGCGCCAATAGACGCAGCAGATCGATCTCCGTTTCCGATGCGCGACGGCCGATCATGGCGCGCTCCATCGAGTGATCGGGCTGCATGCGAAAGCGCTGCATCATGCCGCCACACATCACGCCCCAGCGCAAAGTGCCCATAACCTCGTAGAATGCCACCCGCCCGGCATCGACCTTGCGGCCGATAGCCTCATAGCCGGCAAACAGATCTTCCCGCGTTCCAAAGCCGCCGACCGGCTTGTCGATCTCGCCAAAACGCCAGGAATTGACGCAGATCCAGCCCAGGTCCTCCATGGGATCGCCGAGATGGGCAAGTTCCCAATCCAGGACCGCGCGAACGCCGTCCGCGCCGATGATGAGATTGCCGTTGCGGAAATCGCCATGCACCAGCGTCACCTCCTTGGGCGGGCCGGGATCATGGTCGCGCAGCCAGCGGAGCGCGAGTTCGAAGACCGGCTTCGGCCAGTTGAGGCTGCCATATTCGCGAGCGAGCTCGCCGATCTCCTCGCTCGAGGTCCGCTGCCGCAGCGGCGGGAGATTTGCGCGCGGCAAGCCGTGAATGCCGGCTGCGATCCGGCCGAGCTGACGCGCGAGCTTTGGCCGCACGTCCGCGAACTGCGCATCACGCAGGATCTTGCGCGCAATAGTCTCGCCTTCGACGCGCTGCATGATGAAGCCGGGGCCGAGATCGTCATCGAAGTTAAGCACATGCAGCACGCGCGGCGACGGCAGACCGGCCTGGTGAGCGAGCTGCATCAACGCCGCCTCGGCATCGAGTCCGGCCGCGCGCGAGGGCGCTGCACCATATCCCTTCGGCGCGCGACGCAGGATGGCGTCGACATTGCCGGAAGGGGTCATTATCTCGAACGACCAGGTCTCCTGGCTGGCGCCGCCGGACAGCTTAAGTGTCCCAGCAACGCCGGTCGCGCCCGGATACCAGGCGGCCACCGAACGCGTGAGCTCATCCTCGATCATTTTCCTGCAAATTTCGGCGCGTCAATAAGGCAGACCAGCACGTCCATGGAAACGGCGTTCATAACCTCCCGGCGATCCATCTTGATGACGGCGACCGGTCCGTCGATTTCGAGCGTGCAGCGCTTGAATTGCATGGTTTCCTCTTGAAGCATCCAGTCCGCATTTTCCGTGACGCGGATTGGAGTAGGTTCGTGCCACATATTTGATTTTTGCTGCGCGCTTGTCCATGCTCGACGGCAGACGTCGATCTCCCTTACGTGCACGGCTGCGGTGCGCATCGCCGTGGCCCAGTGACGTGCCTTCGGCCATCACCGGCGATGCAATGATCGCAAACACACCAAGAAATAGGTCTGAGGACTTCATCGAACACAAAACGTCGATATCGGGGCTTTGTTTCGCGCCGGCATCGGACCCTTCGGCTGGGGGCGCGCAGATGGAACCGGATGCCGCGAGCGGGTCGATGATGAGAGGCAAATTATAGCCTGTTTCGTGTGCACGATACGGTTCAAACAAATGGCCACTACTGATTTCAAACTGGGCCACTTCCAAACTCAATTTTCAAATTGGGCTAGGGCGCCGCACAAACCCGAAATGGGCTCGGTGGTCATCAATAAAGTGGGCCATTACTACAGTATTAAGAGGCCGCCGACCGGGCGGCCTCACGTTACGTCGCGGCGGCGGCTCGATGTCGGGGGCTGGCGGAGCCAGATCGAGAGGCGCGCCCTGTTCGTCAACTTTTGATTTAAGATCAGCCGCTTTGTCCATTAGGGCGGCGGACATCTTGAGGTCCTTGGTTGCCTTCGCGATCCCAAACAGCATCGCCCCTTGACGCGCGAACTACTGTTTTCGATCACAGCAGCGCGTCAAGGGGTTCGGTCTGAGCAAAGCTCGACAGGTCTATCGCTGCTTCGGTAGACTAAATAGTGTGCTTTGTTAGACCTGAGGTCGACGATGTCAGAGATGGTTCTGCGGCGAATCTGGCAAACCACAAAACGATGGCGCTGGCAGAGCTTGGCCTTGGCATTGTTTTTTGGGTTCGCGCTATTGAGTTGGTCCGGCGACAGCATCCCTGATCGCAACGCGGCGCAATCATTCACGTCCCGCGCCGAAGTTCGCCAACGGGGCGCGGTAAGCGTTCGCGCGGCTGTTTTGACCGACGACGAAAGCCAACGCTACTTCGGCGCGTCTCTGGCCGACCATGGCATTCAGGCAATCTGGCTCAGCGTGGACAACGCCAGTGAATCCCAGTTGGAGTTTCTGCCGATCGTCACCGACCCAGAATACTTCTCGGAAGCGGAGGTGGAACAGCTTCTTCACATGTGGTGGCGAGGCAGCGCCAATGCACTCGTCAAGGCCGCCGTTGCGGAGGCCCCCATGCCGGATATCATCCCGCAGAGGCAAGCCGCGACGGGTTTTGTCTTTACACACCGTGAAGGTGGCCTAAAACTGTTTGGCGTGGGGTTCGAAACCGGCAGCGAGGAGCTGCTGTTCAGGTTCGCGCTCCCGGTCCGCAGCGGATCCTACGCGATCCAGCAGGTTGATTTCACCAACATTTATCCGCCCGGATCGATCAACGATATCGATCTCGCGACGCTGCGCGAAAAGCTGGCGAAACTACCTTGCTGCACGACCAACAAGAGCGGCACGGATGATGGTGATCCGCTCAATATTGTCGTCATCGGGCAGGGACTCGATGCCCTTTTCCCGTTCATCGGGCGCGGATGGAAGCTCGACGAGCCGTTCGATCTTCACAGCGCTTATCGGACGATTCAAGCTTTCCTGTTCCGCAGCGAATATCTCAACGCACCGGTCAGCCCGCTGTATGTTTTCGGACGCCAGCAGGAAGTTGCATTGCAGAAGGCGCGCAACACCGTGAGCCTTCGCAACCACCTGCGACTGTGGCTCGCTCCGTTCACGGTCGGTGGGCAGCAGGTCTGGGTAGGCCAAATCAGCCGCGACATCGGCATCAAGCTGACCACGCAAGTCTGGTATCTGACCACGCATCGAATTAGCCCGGCCGTCGACCAGGACCGCTTCTATCTGCTGCAGGACTTGATTATGTCCGGAGCCGTTTCGCGCTTCGGCTTTGTGAAGGGGGTTGGCGTCTCGTCCATGCCTAATCCGCGCGTCAATCTCGGTGGAGACCCCTATCTGACCGATGGCCTTCGGCTCGTTGTGTGTCTCGGCACGCCAAGAAGGGCGTTCGATCAAATCGAGTTTCTCGACTGGGAGCATCCGCGCCCGTAGAGCGGTCTCGCCCCGCTCCGCTTCAGCGGGCGCTATTCCCCGTTTGCGGAAGCATAGAGTTCAGACAGGCGCGATTCCGTCACCACGTCGCCGGCGACGCCGAATGCGCATTCCTTGGTCCCCAGCATCGAGAGCGCGTCGTCGGCGACCGCCCGCGCCTTGGCTGACGTGGTGGATGCCGAATATCACGTGAGGCCGTCGTTTCGCGACAGACGCGACATCCGAGGCAAGGCAAATAAAGCCGCGCCAACCCGAAGGCTGACGCGGCAATGGCCGTTCTGTTGCTAGGTGTACCTACCCCGAACGGTTACGCCGCGAGGCGCACTTCGTTCAATGCAACGTTATCGTTTGCATTTAGGTTTTTGACCCGATAACGGCGGTATCATGCCGAGCACAACTCATAGCTTCTTCGCGACCATCGATCCTGTTTCGCCCCCGCCTTAACAGCTTTGGAATTCTGCCTTTCGACAAAATCAATCTCACCGAAATGAGACCTTTAAGCTCAAGCTGCTAAGGTGGAGGCGCCGGGTACTGCCCCCGGGTCTGCCCGCGGTCCACTCTAAGGTTCAGCGCCATCGTCTTGCGACGCCGCACCTATACGCGCCAAAGGCCAGTTAGGCTAGTGCAAACGCAAAAAGGCGCGGCGAACGGCGAGGACGGCAAAGAGAAAGCCGCCAAGCTGAGGGGGGCGCCTTCAGCCAACCCTCAGATTTTCCGCTGATGTTTTGCTGCGGTTTTCCGTCTCTTCGTAGCTCACCTTGGCACCCTCATTGAGGCTGCTCAGGCCGGCTCGCTCTACAGCCGAGATGTGCACAAACACATCCTTGCCGCCGCTGTCGGGTTGAATAAATCCATAGCCTTTTTGCGAGTTGAACCACTTAACCGTACCAGTTGCCACGTCCGGACTCCCTTTTGAACCGATCGCCTATTAGAGCGGCGAACGCCGGAACCGGCAAGCAAAAAGCCGCCGCGCTGGCGGCCCCGCGCGTTCATCGAGGATATGCAAGCCTTCTCCGGCGTGCTTTCCTGGTTCGCCGATAAACCAGCTTTTAACCTTTGTCCGCTTTTCTAGATGCGGGCATCGGGGTGCGTGTGCTGGCTTGCGGGCCAGCCTGAGCATAGGCATGCCACAATGGCCTTTGACCCCGAAGAGTTAGTCACCCTGACAGATCATGGCACGATGAAACTGCGCTCGGCGGTATCCCGAGCGATGACCATGCCACCCAAAGAGCGCAGGCGAGCGACTATCGTTCGCAAAGGCGATCCGGCGATCCTGAGTTTTGAGCTTATAAAGAGCCTTGCAGCGCAGTGGCACGAACAACTGGTGCCCATCGAATAGATTCGCTGACAGTTTCGGATCGGGCCGCGTCCCCCATGGTCGGCCCGAGGCACGGCCCCGTCACCCCCCACTGATCTCACAATGGCGGGGCCGTGCTTTTTCGCCAATGCACACAGCCTCACTTTTGGCAGGAACGGCGCTCCGCGATGCTGTATCATTGCAGCCTCAACGGCCAAGGTGCGATCCATGACCGATGAACAGCTCGCGGCGGTGCACAGACTACTTGCCGAGCACCATCGAAAGCTCGCCAAGGAATTGGTTCTTAGCGTCGTGCAACAGTATCACGCTGACCTTGGGCAACGCCTTGCAGATGAGGCCGTGCTGATACCAAAGCGAACGGCGATAGTGGACCGGCTTCATGAGCGCGAACAGCAAATCGCCGAAGATGTCGGTACGAATGACGACGTCCCAAAAAGAACTCCGCCAGACAGCGATCCATCTGACGGGGTTGGGGATACGTAACGCGGTGACCTGCGGCGTAAGTGTTTTGCACTTATCGCACCCGCCACTCGATGCGAGTCCTGAGCCTCCGGATGTCTTGATGGCCTGAGTGCGCGATCAGCCGCGAGATGATGTTTAGATTGGATATCAAGCCGCTCCGAAAAAGTCTCCTCATCAAGCAACGGTCGGTTAGACTTTGCTTGATGGATCATCCCGCACTATCTCAGGCTTTTCATGCAAAACGGCGTTCAACAGCGAATTATGAACTTCTATCTTTCCATTGTAGCTGATGAGTCCAAGTTTGCGGAATTTGTTCATGAAATAGCTGACGCGGGATCGGGTCGTTCCAATCATCTCGGCCAATGTTTCCTGACTCATATCCAATAGAATAGGCTGAGGTCTGCCTTCCTTTCCGAAGTGTGCAAGCAGAAGAAGAAGGCGCGCGAGTTGCTTCTCGCTCGAATTGAAAAGCTGGTCGATCAGGTCCTCTTCAACCCGGCTGTTCCGTGTCAGGAGATACGCCATGAACAGCTCAGAAAATTTTGGCTCGTCATGAATGACGGCAATCATCGCTTCTTTAGTTATTGAGGTGATCACACATTCCTCCATCGCGGCTGTGGTCGCGATGCGCAATGGATGGCCATTAAGGCACCCTTCGCCAAAGAACTGGCCCGGTTCTAAAATCCCGACTACCGCTTCCTTACCTTGCTCGGATAGGACAGTGAGCTTGACGCTGCCCTTTTGAATGTAAAAAACCGCGTCCGCCACGTCCCCTTGCTCGAAGACGTGCTGATTTTTCTCAAATTTCAAGATCGTCTTGCCAGTGCCAACCTTGGCGAGAAAGGTCTTGGGATCGATGTCGTTATTGGCGAGCTTCGCCACAGGAGCCTCCTTTACTCCGATGAACCTGCGCGCCTCGCGTTATAGCGATTTCAACACCATAAATGAAGCGGGCTACCTATAGGTAGTTTGGGGAATTCGAACGGCTTGAGGGAGTTCCGTAGGAGATACGGGCCTCCCCTCCAACTTTATGGCAGCAAAGTTTCACCGCCGCTATATTTCAAAAGTGAGAATTATTGCTCAGACTCTGCCCAACCGGGCCGCCTACGTTGTCAGATCATTATCCGGGGCCAACCGAGAGGTGGTGGTTGTCAAACGGCAGCCTGCGACGCCAGCCAGGGCAGCAGCACGATCTTGCCGCCGAGCCCGCCAGCGTCGATACGTGCGTGGACATTTTTCGCGGCTGTTAGTGGTTCGCGATCGATTACCACGGGATGAATGGCACCGTTGCGGAGCAATTCGAACAAGGCAGCCATGTCAGCCCTAAACTCTTCAGGGTGCGACAAGCGGCGGTCCGTGATGCTGTACCAAATCGCACTGCGGCCGCGGAATAGGAAGCTCAATGCGCCCCATAGCTTCAACCGCGCCAATCCTAGCCCGGCCGCGATCATGTTTTCGCGTCCGATTGCCATGGTCTGGGAGCCGTAGCCGATGAGGATGCCCCCCGGCGCGAGACAGGCGAACGATCGGTCGAAATGGGATCCGCCGATCGCATCGAATGCCGCATCGACGCCTGCGCCGCCAACTCGTCCCGCTGTGAGTTTATCCACCGAAGCAGCGAAGTCACCAGCCCGATAGTCGATTGCTGTGGCACCAAATCGATCAACCGTAGAGAGGTTCGCCGCTGAGCACGTACCGATTGCCTTGAGGCCAAAATGACGCGAGAGGTCGAGCAACGCTGTACCTACTGTGCCTGACGCGCCGATAACGAGGATCGTCTCGCCGGGAAAAAGGTGACGATAACGCGTAAGCATCTGGAAAGCTGTAAGGTAGGCGAGCGGTATGCAAACGGCCTCTGCCGCATCGACGCCATCTGGAACAGGCACAAGAAAACGTGCGGGGCGAATTGCATATTGAGCGTAACCACCCACTACGCAGAGATCGGCAACGATTTGCCCCTCACGCGGCGAGACAACGTCAGAGCTAGTCTTCTCGACAACACCTACGAGCTCGCAGCCGGGGGTAAACGGCAGCGGCCCTTTAAAGTCAGGGTAACGGCCACGCCGAATGAAGCTGTCAGTGAAACCGGTCCCGGCTGCTAGAACCTTGATGCGCACCTCGCCGGTGCCCGGATTTGGGATTGTTGGCTCTTCCGCTAGTTCCAAGACCTCGGGGCCACCGAACCGGGATATGCGAACGTGTTGCCACGACATGGGCACACTGTGGCATATTCGACTTCCGCTAGCGAGATTATTCAGCTGCCGACGTTTTCTTTGGATGTCAGTCGTCGCCTTCGGTCTTCGTCTTCGTCAACGATAATGGACGTCGCATATGGGTCGTTCGCGCCGCTCCAGAGCAAGGTCTCCTGTGGGTCAATCGCGTCGCCTTGGCAGTCGGCCGGCAACTTCCGGTCTAGCCCGACGAGCAGACATTCTCGCCACCTGTCGGCATGTCGCAAACGTGCCAAGAGGCGACATGCGCGCGCAATCTGCTCCAGCCTCTGCCGGCCAAGAAGGACATGCTGCTGCCGATCGAAGACCCGGTCCTAGTGAGCGCGGACGACGTATCAGTTGATAAAATGGTAAATTCCGTTCAGTCCGATGAGTCCGATAACGATAAGTGAGAATTGGTTCGGACAATGATTCCGGAACGCGCGGGCACCCCTGGCGACGCCAATCCTGTCCGCGATAATGCGAACCTAAGGTCCGGGTCAGATATGGATAATGGACAATATCCGCCCCACGAGCCACGCGGCAATAGCCCACCCGGCACCCGTGAAGAAGCCGACACAGAACCAAACGCCGACTAGGTACAGGTTAACGGTGGAGGGCATTTTAGATTCTCCCGATAATGACGACGATTGGTATGACAACAAGAATGATATCGTAATCTCGACAGATTTCCCTACGGCGATACTTCGACGCTATCGACGTGCGTTCCACTTCCTGTCTCGAAAGAGACTGCGCAATGAACCCGCGATCTGCCGGCGTTCGTTCCGCTCAGATGATCCACGCGGTAGCGATCGAGCGTACCGGAGCATCTGACGGCATAATTGAAGAAGTTGCGAGTGAGTGTAATGGGTATGATCGTCTGTGAGTTTAAGCTGAAGTGACGGCATGATGCTGTCCCTTGGATCAGGCGGGAGCGCAACACTCTCTGTCACCGATTGTTGCCGATGGCGGGGCGGTGATGGAACCAGCATGCGCCTCCGGCTTCCGGAGTTGGTGGTCAATATCGCTCAGTCATCAAAATTTCACGAATGAGAACGCTACGGAAAGCCCGACTTGTCGCGGCGGGCATCTGGTTGGATTCACGCAATGCGTCCTCGATCGCCCGAACTGGATTGTCATGGAGTTGCCGATCGATGAGCCCCACCTCGCGTCGAGGGGGATGGCCCGTCGTCGTTCCGTCTGCTAGCTTCCGAACATCCCGAAAATGCCAAGGGAGGCGAGCTATGTTTTTGCCTGCACAATACGCGTGGTTTGAGCCCGTGCTCATTGCAACCATCGTGGTATTCATCATTGATTTAATCGGCAACTCAATCGGTTTCGGCAACCGCTTCCTTAGCGCTATAATGAGTTCAATTGTGTTCGCCCTCGTGTTCGGAACCCTTGTCTATTTCGGTTACGGGAGCGTGACGATGTCAGTGACGACGACGCCGAGTACAACTGCCCCTGCTCAAATGAAGAAGTAGATCGGCCAAACAGAAATGCTAGCTCGCGGCTGGACGCGCCGCTCGGAGCGACGCCACGAACACCTTTTTCACCATAGGCCACTCGACCAGGACGATCATCGAATTTGTCGATCTCTTGCGAGAGTCCGGTGTCGGCCTCGTTATCGACGTACGGTCGATGCCCCGGTCACGCACCAATCCGCAATTCAATCAGGAGAGCCTCCCCGAAGCGCTGGCGCCGTGGCAGATCGGTTACGAGCATATCAGCGAGCTCGGCGGCCTGCGCGGAAAGTCGCTGGGCGCCGAATCCTCGCCCAATGCCCACTGGCGAGTGCGCAGCTTTCGCAACTACGCAGACTATGCCCTGACGGCGCCATTCGCTACCGGCCTGGCGCGGCTTCGGGAATGTGGTGCGGAGCAACGGTGCGTGGTCATGTGCGCTGAAGCAGTCTGGTGGCGCTGCCACCGCCGGATCATCGCTGACCATCTTCTGGCCGCAGGCGAGCAGGTGATGCACATTCTCGGAAAATCGCATGTCGACGTGGCGAGCCTCACACCCGGCGCCGTCGTTCGCAACGATGGAACGGTGGTCTATCCCGCCCAAGATCCGCAACCGGAATGAGGCAACGGCTTCCTCCGCTCAGCCGCCGAAGGAAATGTGCAGAGTGGCGATGATGCCGATCACGGCGAGTCCGTAACAGCCGAGCCGGATCGCGACTATCGCTGCAAACCCGACACCTGAATGGACGTAATCCTCGATCACGACCTGCAGACCAAGCGAGGAATGATGAAACAGTGCGATCAGCAGGAGGACCATGCAGCCGGTGGCAAGCGGAGTCCTGATCCAGGCGATGATGGCCGCGTAATCGCTCCCTGAATGAGCGATCATCGAGGCGACGAACCATAGGCACAGAGGCACAAGCGCGACTGCTGTGACGCGTTCCGCCCACCAGTGCCGGACGCCACTTTTGGCCGAACCGAGCCCAAGGGCGCGAGCCAGCGGCGAGCGGAAGGATCGGCTGTTCATTGGGGCCACCTCGCGACAAACAGGCTGATCACCCATGCCGCCACAGTGAGCGCCGCGCTCGACCCTACGACCGTCCATCCCGAAATGTAGATCGACCGAAGTTCGAAGCCGTGGACGGTGTCCCAGACGAGATGACGGATGCCACCGCACAAATGCAGGAAGAAGGCGAAGGTGCAGCCGAACAGCACGACCTGACCGACCCAGGATCCGATCGCGCGCTGAACGACGCCGTATGTCCGGGGACCCTCCGCCGCTGCGGCCAACCAGATCACCAGGCCCACGGCGCCTAGGCTCAGAATTATCCCGGTAATGCGGTTGGCGATCGACAAGACCGACGTGAGTTGCGGTCGATAGATCTGGATGTTGGGCGAAAGCGGGCGGGACGGTACCGGCGTCGAATTGCCATTCACGGGCTTGTTCATGATCACCCCTCGCGCTCGCCGATCGCCTTCTTGATCTCGGCGATGGCCTTGCCGGGATTCAAACCTTTGGGGCAGGTCCGGGTGCAATTGAGAATGGTGTGGCACCGATAGAGCCGGAACGGGTCTTCGAGCGCGTCGAGCCGCTCCCCCTCGGCCTCGTCGCGGCTGTCGGTCAGCCAGCGCCATGCCTGCAGGAGCACCGCAGGTCCGAGGAAGCGATTGCCGTTCCACCAGTGGCTCGGACATCCGGAAGTGCAGCAGAAACACAGAATGCACTCATAGTAGCCGTCGAGTTGGCTGCGCTCTTGCGGCGATTGCAGCCGTTCCTTCTCCGGTTCCGGCGTCCCGGACTGAAGCCAGGGCTTGATGGCTGCATACTGGGCAAAGACGTGCGTCAGGTCGGGAACGAGGTCCTTGATGATCTCCATATTGGCGAGCGGGTAGATCGTCGCCTTCGCGCCCATATCGGAAATGAAACGCGTGCACGCGAGCCAGTTAGTGCCGTCCAGGTTCATGGCGCACGAACCGCAGACTCCCTCCCGACAAGAGCGGCGGAAGGTCAAGGTCGAATCCACCTTGTTCTTGATCCAGAACAGCGCATCGAGAACCATAGGTCCGCAGTCGTCGAGATCGACATGGAAGGTATCGACGCGAGGATTGGCGCAGGAGTTGGGATCGTAGCGATAAATCTCGAACGCCTTCACACGCTTCGCGCCTGCGGAAACCGGCCATTTTCGTCCGGTTTCGATCCGCGATTCCGGCGTGACCTTGAAGTTTCGCGGAATGGGAAACCGCTTGAGCCAAGAAAAGCGAGATACTTGTTCCGAGGATTCGATGATCATAGGAGGTCTTTTCGCCTTTCGTACGATTCTCCCTTGACGACTTATTCGCCAATCGATGGATTTTCGAGCCCGAGCGAAACGTCGCAGAGGCCGGCGTCCTCGGGATCGGTCTTGACGTCAAATCCGAGCTACTTGCACATTTCCAGCATGACGGAATTTTCCCGGAGTATCTGGCCCCATATGCTGGACTGAGAAGCCTTTGATATGATTATGCAGTCGCTTCCTGTTTGGTCCGCTTGTTGTAGCTGATCAATACCGGCCCGAAGGATATCGCAAATCCAACGAAGGCCGCAGACCAGGCAAAAGCAGCGAGATGAAGAAGTGGCACGCCATGAACTGGTTCGATCGCCGCACAAATGCGCGCCAACGCCGCGACGATCGCCGCAACATAGATGGCTTCGGTCGAAATGGACGCGGTCAGTTTCTGACCGGTATGGCCCAGCGTCGCCCGGGTCATCACTGCCAGCGTCATGACACCTGCAGCTCCTACCATCCAGGCGTGGATTCCGGCGCTCGCAGGGACCAAACCGAGAGCGGATGCCGCACCCAGCAGAAATCCAACCGGAACGAAGGCGTAGCCAACGTGCAAAATGAGCACCAAACGCTCCCGCCAGGTTCGATCGCCAGCCCAACGGGCTAGACGGACAATGTGCAGACAGCCGGCCAGCCCAAGAGCATATCCCGTCCCTGCACCGCCGGGCCAGACGATCCAAGAGATAAGCGCCAATGCGCCGATCGCTACGACAAGTACATCGAAACGCGCGAATGGTGCTGGCAGACGGCCCGGATTCTTGCGCGCAAGCCAATTGCGAGTGAAGCTGGGAATGATGCGGCCGCCAATCAGGGAGATCAGCATCACGACAATTGCGATGCCGATGCGGATGCTAATATCCGCGGCGCCATTGAAATGCGCTTCGAGGTGGAAGGCAACATTACCTGTAAGGAGAAGCAGGATCAGAACGACGATGCTGAGACTACCCCACTTGCGGCCGGCGATGATTTCGCGAGCAGCTGCCGCTGCGACAAGCAACAGGAAGCATGTATCGACGAGCATCGCGGGCAGCCATCCGGTCTCAACCGAAAACGCAACGCAGATACGGCCTGCGAGCCAGAGAACGACGAGGCCAAACAGCGGCCTGCCCCGAATGGGCAATCGCCCGGTCCAGTTCGGAATCGCAGTGAACAGGAAACCGGTGATTACCGCGGGAAGATAGCCGTAGAGCATCTCATGGACGTGCCAGTCGCGGGGCGTAAAGGCAGTAGTCAGAGTAAGTTCGTCCATGAAGACCGGGAGCCAGATCAGGATGGCGAGACCGGCATAAATGGATCCCAGCAGAAAAAAGGGGCGAAAGCCGGTTGAGAATATTGGCCAGCCGTGACGCTGAAGTCGAGGAACCGGGGTCATTCGTCTTCCTTCACGAAATAGAAGCGTTTAACACTTCGACCACGTCCTGCGTTGGACGATGAACTGCTCTAGAATGTTCACTTCGCTAATCTAGTTGGTAGCTGTTGACTCGGTCGTGAAGCGGATACCCGAGGGAAATGTCTCGAAATGTTGTCATTGTATCCTCCTCACACTTTGCAAAGGTGGTCAATTCTATACAGAGTCTCACCGACATTGCGCGTATGTCGGCCCTTGGCAAAGAACTCGCAGGAGGCACTGCCACGGTTCGAACGCGAGCGGCAGAGAGCTGTCTTCTCATAGGCGATCGAACGCGAGAGTGGCACGCCATACATCGCGATCGCAAAGCCGGTCAAACCTGCTGCCATGTCCGGCCACGTCGGTCGGTGAAATATGAACACGTCGCGCGAAAACCCCCGGCGCTCAACCCCAGGCTTGGACGGCCTTTCAATTTAGCCAGGAATAAGCATCAGGACCGCCGCCAACCCCATGATCGCTGTCCCGATCCAACCAAGAGTTATGATTTGCCAGCTTGAAGTGAACGCACCCATCACCGAGTTCCTGGAGGCGATCAGAATGATCACCACCATTAAGGGGACTGCCACGACGCCGTTGATTACCGCGCTCCAGAACAACGCTTTCATCGGGCTGATAGGCGAATATTGGATGAACAATCCAGCCAGTACGCTGACCGCGATAACCCCGTAGAACCCGCGCGCGTCTTGCGCTTTTCGTTCAAGGCCCGATTGCCACCCCATGGCCTCGGCTAGGGCGTACGCGGCCGAGCCGGCAAGCACGGGAACCCCAATCAAGCCGACGCCCAGGATTCCAAGCGCGAACAGTAGAAACGCGAAATCGCCCGCTAGCGGCCGCAGCGCGCTCGCCGCCTGAGCCGCGGTTTCAATGTCGGTAATTCCAGACACGTTCAGTGTGACAGCGGTGGCCAGAATAATGAAATAGGCCGTGATATCTGAATACAACATCCCACTCCAAGTGTCCCACTGTAGGCGCCGGAGTTCCGCCGGGGCTGCATTCGGATCCTGCAAGAGTGACACGCCACGCTTGGCGTGCATATCTTCCACTTCTTCCGATGCCTGCCAGAAGAAGAGGTATGGACTGATCGTCGTCCCGAAGATGCCCACGACCACGGTGGCTGCGCTAAAATTCAGTGTCAGCTTCGGCCACACCGTTCTTAACGCCACCTCTCCCCACGGAACCTGAACGGTAAACAGGACGGCGGCATAGGCCAGCAGCGAAAGCGTCAACCACTTCAGGAAAAAGACGTAGCGGTGATACGGCACAAAAATCTGAAGCAGGAGCGTTCCGATTACAAAAACAGCGGTCATGAGGTGGCGATCAAAACCGCTGACGAGCTCCGCCACCTCCCCCATGGCAGCGACGTCCGCGGCGATATTCAACGTGTTAGCGATCAATAAAAGCAAGACAACCCCCTTGAGCACGATCGGCGGGAACGTCGTCTTGATATTTGCGGCTAGCCCCTTGCCGGTCGCTCGTCCAATTTGCGCGCACATGATTTGGATCGCCGCCATGAGGGGATACGCAAGCGGCATCGTCCAGAGCATGTTAAGGCCAAACTGGGCCCCCGCCTGCGAATAGGTCGCAATGCCGCTCGGGTCGTCGTCGGCTACTCCGGTGATAAGTCCCGGACCGAGCCGTGCCAGCGGATGTTCCTTCAGGCGACCCAGCAGGGCAAGAAAAGCGTTGGCCGCCCTCCGCTTCTTTCCGCCTTTCTCGGACGACTGCACGGCGCTTCACCTCGTTCCAGCAAAAAGAGCGATCGTAGGCATCTCATGGCCGCAGCAGATCGTCGGGGTAGGCACCTAAAAGCACAATGCCCAAAACGCCATTAGAGCTGTAAATGGCGCCAGGTCGTTTCTAACGTCTGACAGATCGGCAAAGCAATCGATCGACCTAAGCATTTGGTCGCCGGAACGGGTCTCTCAACTGAGAACTCATAGAACAGCACCGCTTGATCAAGCTGTCGCGGACCGGTCAATTGCGAGCGCACATGGGCAAGAAACGGCTGTATCTGGGAACGTAGCTGCGCGCAGATGCTTGTTTCGCCGAGATTTCAGACCAGACAGGTCCCAGCCATGAGCACAAACCAAAGCCAACTGGCGACGGCAGCCCTGGAAACGCTTCATGGGACGCGCGGTCTCCCTCCCGCGGAGGCAACGGCCAAACTTCGTGACTTCGTGGATTTAATAGGGACGATCCTCCCCTCGACCGCCCGGCTTGCGGATGCATCAGGCGCCTTGAGGAAACTGGTCAATCAGCTGGAAACGGAGGGCGCCGCGACCAACGATAGCTGGGAATACGCGATCGAGTTGGTGTTATTTAACAAAGCTCAGATAGGACGCGAGCGCCTCGATCTCGTCGGGGCCGAGATGGCTCGCCACCAGCGGCATAGGCGAGCCCGCCGTCGAATGATAGCCTTGGCCCCATTGTTCGAGCCGCGCCTTGACGTAGAAGTAAGCGAGCCCTCCGAGGCGCGGGATGTCTCTCACGCCTTCGCCGTTGGGGCCATGGCAAGCATAGCAGGAAACGATATTGGCTTCGGGAATTCCTTCCATGAATATCCGCTTGCCTTTTGAAGCGAGCGCGCTGTCACCGTCATTGGCAGGCTTGGGCGGGATCGAAGCAAGGTAATTCGCGAGATCACGCGCGGCGGCCGGGCTCAGCGCTGCGACTGCGCTCCACATATATTGCCTGGAAAACGGATTATCCCGGGTGTGTTCGTGGAAGCTCTGGATCTGGCTCATGATATATTGAGGCTGTTGTCCGGCGAGCCGCGGCGCCACTGTGTAACCCTGCGCCTCCGCGCCATGGCACCAGGTACAGTTGCGAACGGCGGCGCTCTCGCCGGCCAGTGCAGGCACGGTAGCGACAGTGGATGCGACCATCGCCAGGATCGCCAGTTTTAGCCCAATGCGCTTCATGACCCCAAGCTTTCGCGCTTCATGCACTCAACGATATGCCGGCGAATACGGCGGCAACACTCATTGCAGATTACTGACATAGGCCGCCACCGCTTCAATCTGTGAACGCGTCAAATTATGCGCCGTCGGCGCCATGATCGCGGACGTGTCAACCGCGGTACCCTGGCCCCGCTCCTTGCCCCAGCCCGTCAATTGACCGACCATATACGGATAGAGCTGCCCCGCCAGTCTCGGAATTTCGTTCTGGCCCTTGCCTTCCGCGCCGTGACAAGCGGAGCAGGCGGGAACGTTGGATTCGGGCAACCCTTCGTCGTAGATCCGCTTGCCCATCGCGACCGCGCCCCTCGGCCCGCCGCCGAACGGTGGCGAATTGAGATGATGGAAATGGTTCGCCAACGACGAGATCATTGCCGGGCTCAGCACGTGGGCAACGTTGCGCATGATGGGATTGCTGCGCCGGCGTTCGATGAAGGCCCGCAACTGGGCCTCGATATATTCAGGCTGTTGTCCCGCGAGCCGCGGCATCGGGAAATATCCGAGATAGCCCTGGCCCTGTAGTCCATGACAGGTCTTGCAATATTCAAGCTTGGCTTCGAAAGCGCCCTTGGCCGATGCCGCCCTCTCCTGTGCGTGACCGCTTGCGCAAAACGCCATCAGCAGACTTGAGGCGGCCAAGGCCAACCGCAGGCCAACCCTCATCGTTCGGCGCCCTAGTCCGCAGCCCGGCACATCCGCCTCACCTGAAAGGTTTACGAACATTACCAACCGGACCCCCAGATGTGAAAGTTGAGACCGACCTTGACGACTTGGACGCTTTGCTTGACGTTCACGACGCCCGTGGCGCCGCTGAACTGGTCGGTCATCAGGATGTTGCCGTTGCCGAAGCCGTAATAGTCGTATTCGACGTTCGCGGACCAATGGCGCGCGAACGCCCAATCCACGCCGCCACCGGCAATCCAGCCGTAGCGATTGTCCACCCCTTGGAAGTGGAATGGTCCGCCGCCGTTGAAGGTGCCGCCGCTCACATCGTATTTGTCGCCGGCCACGGCGAAGCCACCTCTGCCGTAAATCAGGATGTTGTCGAAGGCATAGCCGATCCGCCCCGTCACGCTGGCAAGAAAATCATTATTAGCCTGCACGAGCGCGACATCGCCGGGAACGCCGGCGGGCAGGCCGACCATTGCGCTGCCCCTCATGGTGGTGCCCGAAGCGGTGCCTTCGATTCCCATCACGACGTTGGAAGAAAACTGATAGTCGCAACCGATCTCGCCGCCGATCACTGCGCCGGTCGGCGACGTGGTGACGGTGGTGACGCCGGTCGTCGTGCCCGGAGCAATCAGTGAGTCCTGCACCAGTTGTACCGGATCGGTCATGGCCTTACTGCCCATGCCGCCGCCCACATGTCCGCCGACATAGCAGCCCGTCCAGCTGAACCGCGGATCTACATAGGGCGCCTCCGACTTCATCGGCAGATCGGCGGCGAGCGCCGGCCCCGTCAGAGTCCCTGCAAGCGCTGCCACGTGGATGAAACGAATTTTCTTCATCAGACCTTCTCCGAGTACGAGCACGCCCGCCTACATCGCAAACCAGGCGTGAAGGAACAGCGTGTTGTTGTTACTGGCCCCTACCGTGGTGCCGTTCAGCTTGTTGTAATAGGTGTATTGCAGGCCGATCCGCGCGTTGAACCACGGCCAGCCAGCCATCTTGCTCGCGCCGAATGGGATGTAGGCGATCTCGGCCGTCCAGCCGTTGGTGTTGGGCGTCATCGCGAGCCCGGTCGCTGGATCAATGCCGTACAAGCCGGCGTCGGCCGTGCCCCATTGATTGAAATACTGCCCCGTGAATACGACCCTGTTGTCAGCGCCGTATGCAATGGATGCCTGCAGGTGCAGACTGTTTAGCAGGTCGTTCGCATTGGTGGACCCAAACGGGCCCAACCCGTTTGTGAACGTCGCACCCAGCTCCTGAAACTCGCGAATATAGCTGCCACGCAAGGTCAACCACCAATTGTCGCCCTGGTATTGATACTGGGTGTCGAAACCGATATCGGTGAATTTGTCGGTTTGCGGGAATACCGCGGTCGACCACGTTGCGAAGCTGGTATCGATCCAGGGATGCACGTTAAATTGCTCCCCGAATGCGCCGATCATGAGCGTGTTCCTGCCCCAGTGCGGCTCCAGCGCGACGCGCCAGTAAGGCGAGATGCCGCCGAGCTGTCCGGGCGCATCGAACGGGTCGGTGCCGAGATTGTTCTGCGCGCTGAAGCCCAGCGTCTTGTAACCCGTCAATTCAAGGTAAAGCAGGTCGTTGATGAAGGCATAGGTGCCGACGCCGCCAACATGCGCGGCGAAAGCGCCCTCAATCACCGTCCCCGGGTTTTGTGGACCAAAGACATTCGATACAGCGTACGGGAAGCTCCATGCCGGCGTGGTGTTCCAAACGTCCTGCACGGTTGGATTGTTGTTGGCGGTGATGCCGTAGATGATATCGAGTGGGCCGAGATGAGCCGTGTTGGCATAGCGAACATCGGTATTGTCCCAGGTCCAGGTATGACGATCGAACGGATCCGCCGAGGGGCCCGGCCCAATTGCGTTGTAGGTCACCTGCGCGAAGGCGCCGACATGGTCGGTGATGGCGCCGCCCCAGAATCCGCTGAAGGGCGAGAGCACCACATTGTTGTTCGGACTGTAAGGATCGGCACCGGCGAGGTCCGCCTGGGTGCGCGTGTAGCCGACGATGGCCATCATCGAGACCGGCGGTACCCACTCCTTGTCTTCCTCGGGCTTTGTCGAAGAGGCCTGCGACGAATTAAGCGTCTTCACATAGCCCATCATCTTCTCATACTCGGCGCGCGCGTTTATCGCGGTTTGCGAGGAGAAGGGCGTCGTACGGAATTCACCGCCGCCAGTCGTATATCCGAGCAGCTTGAATCTCCGGCCGTACGGCGTCAGCGCGGGAAAATCGGTATGGCAGGTGCCGCAAGGTTGCCCGGTCTGTCGTGCGAAACTCGGCAGCGCTTGCACCGGCGAAGAAGAGGCAATTGTCAGCAAACCTGACGCTACGGCAAACAACGCCAAAACGGCGATTACGTTGAAGCTACCGAAGCGTCTGATGGTACGGCCGACATCGCTCCGCATTGCGCGCCATCCCGTTTTTGCAGCGCCCTGCACCGCCGTGCGAACCCTGAATTGAAATCACTTACGGGAGTGACGATAGTCCATGAGTGGGACGCGCAACTAAGGCAATAGCTCCCGGCAAGTTAGTTTTCGCGAAAGCGCGTCATTTCCGCAACCATCGATTGCAGCGACAAAAAACAACGAGCAGCGAAACATGATGTTTCGTCGCACGCCGACGCGATAAAACCCGACATTATGGAAGGTTCTCTCCCATCGCCTGGTCAATATTGATCACCTTTGGAAAGATCCTCATGAATCGATTTGACTTGGGTCAAATCGAGCCGGAAAAATTGAGCTGGATCGAACTGCCCGGCACGGCGTAACGTGACCATGATCAAAAGGGCGGTCTGATGCGAATCTCAGCGGCACTTCTGGCGGTTACCTTGGCCACAGCGTCGTCCTTGGCGGTGCGCGCAGAGGAAAAGAGCAAGGCTGACTTTTCGCAATCTGAACTCAAAGCCAAGAGCGATTATTGCAAGACCTGTCATGGTCTCCAGGGTCAGGGATTCCGCGGCTCGTATCCGATGCCGCGGCTCGCCGGGCAGCAACCCGAATATCTCGTCAATCAGCTAAAGGCATTCATTGAGCGGCGACGCAACAACCCGGTGATGTTCAACGTCGCCCATGTGCTCACGCCGCATATGGAGAAGGCCCTGGCGGAGCAATTCAACCATCTCGATCCGAAACCGCTCGACGGCGCGTCGAAAGAGAATCTGACAGAAGGCAAGAAGATCTATCTTGAGGGCATTCCGAAATCCGACGTTCCAGCCTGCGCGTCCTGTCACGGCGATGACGCTAAGGGCCGCGACGCATTCCCGCGTCTGGCGGGACAGCTTCACGACTACGTCTACAATAAGCTGACGAACTGGGACAAGGAGCGCGGCCAGGACAAGAACAATCCGGACAACTCCGCCATCATGCAACCCATCGCTCACAGTCTGACGGACGCGCAGATCCGGACGGTGGCCGCGTATCTGAGCACGATCGAGTGATTTCTTCGCAAGACGGAGCAGCCTCGGCCATGCCCGACGTGAGGCAAATCTGTTTGTCCCGGTCAAAGGCAGCGTCGAAGGAGAGCTTCCATGTTCGATCGGCCCATTCATTTACATGAGAAGGACAGCTAACAATGACAGAATCAAACAGGATTTCTCGCCGTCGCGTACTGACCGTTGCGGTCGGCGTAGCAGGAGCGGCCACAGGCGCGGCCATCATCGGCACGACGACGCCGGCATATGCGAAGGTGCAGCAGAAGGCCGTGAAGTACCAGGACACGCCAAAGGGCGAACAGGCATGCGAGAACTGCTCGCTGTTCGAAGCGCCGTCTTCCTGCAAGACCGTCGATGGAACCATCTCGCCTCAGGGCTGGTGCATGGTCTACGCAAAGAAGCCCGCCTAGATTTTAGAAATACATCAGCGCGCGTTTCCGGACGGGGTACTGAAAGTCGCGATCACACACCCTAGCTCGCAACAGGCCGACGGTCTTTGCAGAACCAGCTTGATTTCATCTCAATACGATCATCTTCGTCTTCTGCCATTTTGCTAACTGAGACTGACACTGGAGATCCGAAAATGTCCAAATTCCGCGTAAGCTTCTACAAGACACTGCGTCATGCGAGCGGGCACAGTTCAAGGCATCTTCTGAGGCAACTTGATTTGACTTCTGATAGTCCGTCAGGGGCGCTAGTCGCGGCAGAACGGCTGATTGATCCGCGTGAATGGGAGACCGACTGCGTTGAAGTTGTGAATATTTCACCTGCGAGCCATGGCCACGCGAACGCAGCATCCGGCTAATCGTAGGTCCTCTGGATCTTGGTAACGATGGCGCCCGTTACCTGCCTGAGGTTGACGCCGCTCGTTGATGCATCGGCCAAATCATGTTGAATTAAACGTTGAAGGCGCTCGGTTGGCTTGCGGGCGAACTCAGGGCTCCAAACGAGGCGACGCCGAGGATCGTTCCCCAGGTTGCTGCCGTTGTAATCGCCAATAAGACGGCAGCACCGACGAGCGATAGACAGAGCAGGAGTCCATCTTCCTCAAGATACGCCAACGCCATCAGGGCCACCAGGAGAGCCGGAACAATCTGAATTAGCGGCAGCGGCACAAGGAATAGCACGCTGACGATGAGGACGGCGATCCCCACGGCGCGCCTCGATACATCAGGCGATATATGCCAGCGCGGGTGGACGATCTTCTCCAGAAACATCACGACCGGAAGGGCCCGGCGCACGATACTCGCCAGAGGGGTCGTGCGAAGCGGATGGATCGCAACTCTCCGGGGAAACGAGGGTACCCTCCGGCCAAGGATCATTTCAAATGCCGGGACCGCGAGTAGCGGCCCGGCCAACATCGAAACTCCCGGCACCAATGCCGCCAGCGACAGAATCAGAAGAACGATACCAAACGAACGGCGATCGAGCCGGCCCAATAGCCATTCAAGTGTAAAATGATCGACCGGGAGACTATCGACCAGTTCCAGCAACATCGCGGAAACCGATTGCGGCGTTTGCTTCACCTCATCCTGCTTAATTGCGCTATCTTCAACAGACATTCGATACATCGATCAAACTACGCCGGCCCTTGCGGAAGAACTATATCGAATTGCATACGCCTAGCGACCAAATTGACTCAGTTGCGAGAGTTTAATCCGAGCCCAGACGGTTGAAGTGGCGTCATAAAGGACACATCCATGAGCAAGCCTCACTATCATGCCGTCATCTGGATTGATCATCGTGAAGCCCGCGTGTTTCATTTCAATTCGATAGATGTCGAACGATTGGTCCTGCATCCCGACAATCCGACCAAGCACATTCATCACAAGGCAAACTCGATCGGAAGCGGCCATGGCTCACCGGATCACGACTATCTTCAGGCCGTGGCCGAATTGGTTGCAGACGCCGGCACCGTTCTCATTACCGGGCCTGCGAATGCGAAGAACGAACTAGCCGATCACATTCGCCTTCATGATCCCGGACAGGCTAAAACCATCGCCGGAATCGAGACTGTCGACCATCCGAGCGAACCGCAACTCGTCGCTTATGCGAAAACATACCTGAAGGCGACCGATCGGATGCAACCCTAGGGATCGGACATTCGGCCGTGATCAAATCCAGCCCGTCATTGGAGCACACCGCCCCCGCCCTGGCCGAAGCAGGAACTCGGCCTTATCCATCGCAATGGGAAAGACATCTCGTCCTCGGCGACGGTTGGAAGGTTTTCGTCCGACCGATTCGCGCCGACGACGAGCCGCTGATCCTTCATCTGTTGCACCACGTCAGCAAGGAAGATCTGCGGCTTCGCTTCTTCGATTCGATCAAGGAATTCAGCCACCCGCTCCTCGTCCAGCTCACCAAACTCGATTACGCGCGCGCGATGGCGTTTGTGGCGTTCGACGAAATCAGCGGCGATATCCTGGGCGTTGTCCGGGTTCACTCCAATCCGACCGGCGATAGCGGCGAGTATGCGATCCTGCTGAGATCGGATCTGAAAGGCCGCGGATTGGGGTGGGCCCTCATGCAAATGATCATCGAATACGGAAAATCCGAAAGCCTGAAGCGTATAATCGGCCAGGTTCTCGAGGAGAATTCGGTGATGTTGAAGATGTGCCGTGAATTGGGCTTCGAGGTCAAAACCAACCCGGAGGATCTCGGCCTTTGCGACGTCACCCTCGTTCTCGATCGGCCGCTCACAGACGAGATGTCCCCGTGATTATCGGGACGGGTCGCCCAGGGCAAACGCCCGGGTATGACGAGCGATCTGCTCGTCTTCCTGCGAGGCAAGGACTCGTACCTGGCACCGCGGCATAGAACGACCGTCGCGCTCGTCCTCGAGGACTACACCGGCCCAATCAAGCCCGCGGCAAATCGCGCCGCGCACCTCTCCGTCGTTTTCTCCGATGCCGCCGGTAAAGACAATGAGGTCCGCCCCGCCGAGCACGGCAATCATCGCGGCTATCTGCTTACGGACGGAATAGCAGAACATATCGATAGCCAATCGGGCATCGGCGCTGGTTATTGCTGCCTCGTGCAGGCGCCGCATATCGCTGCTGATGCCTGAAATTCCGAGTAAGCCGGAACGGTGATCGATCATGTCTTCAAGCCTGCGCGCGTCGAGTTTTTTTTCACGCATCAGGTAAATCAGCACACCCGGGTCGAGTTCGCCGCTGCGCGTGCCCATGACGACACCGCCCGACGGGGTCAGTCCCATGCTGGTGTCGATCGATTTTCCGTTCCTGACCGCGGTAACGCTGGCGCCATTTCCGAGATGGGCGATGATTAGTCGCTCGGGCGGATCGTTGCCGAGCTGATGTAAGATGGATTCGCAGGAAAGGCCGTGAAAGCCGTAGCGCTGAATACCTTCGGATTGTAATTCCCTAGGTATCGGAAGGACGCGGGCAACATCCGGCAAATCGATATGAAATGTCGTGTCGAAACATGCAACCTGCGGCAACTCCGGATAGTGCTTCCGGGCAAAACGGATCACCGATAAGGCCACAGGCGTATGCAGCGGCGCAAAGGCCGATGCGGCATCCAATTGTTGCATTACCTGTCCGTCGATCAGGCAATGCTGCCGCAGCTTCGGTCCGCCATGAACGACACGGTGACCGATTGCGACGGGAGCCGGTGCGCCGCTATCGTCAAGGAATTTCCCAATGCGGGTAATAGCTTCCCTTTGAGTGGGAATGGGCGACGTCGCGACCGGCAGCGCATTGTTGCGCAAATCCTGCGCGCGAAATTGACTGCGCTCTCCGCCGATCGCTTCTGCCTCGCCGGTCAGCAGCAACTCCGCTTTGGTCGGGCGGACACGGTACAAGCCGAACTTAAGCGAGGATGAGCCGCTGTTCAACGCTAGCACAACCAACTCGGAAGCTATAGGGGTTGGTGATAACATCGCGCTCAGGCCGCCCAGCGCCAGTCGCGAACCTCCGGCAGGTCGTCGCCATGCTCGCTGATGTAGAGCTTGTGGCGTTCCATGTCGGTCCAGTACCGTGACGTCGCCTTCTCGACCTGATCGCTCAGCCGCGGAATTCGTCGGATGGCATCGAGTGCCAGTTGGAAACGATCGAGATTGTTCAAAACGACCATATCGAACGGTGTGGTCGTGGTGCCCTCGTCGCGGTAACCACGGACGTGGATGTTGTCATGGTTATGTCGCCGGTAGGTCAATTTGTGAATCACGGAGGGGTAGCCATGGAAGGCGAAGATCACCGGTCTGTCGGTCGTGAACAGCTCGTCGAAATCCTGGTCCTCCAGGCCATGGGGATGTTCCGATTGCGGCTGCAGCACCATCAGATCGACCACGTTGACGACGCGGATCCGGATATCGGGAACATATTGACGCAACAGCGATACGGCAGCCATCGTTTCCAGCGTCGGCACATCGCCGGCACAGGCCATCACCACGTCGGGATTATCAGAACCATTGCTGGCCCATTGCCAGATGCCGGCGCCCGCGGTGCAATGGCGTGTGGCTGAATCGATATCGAGCCACTGCCATTCCGGTTGTTTGCCGGCGATGATAAGGTTGATGTAGTTACGACTGCGCAAGCAGTGATCGGCGACCGAAAGCAGGCAGTTCGCATCGGGTGGCAAATAGATGCGCACCACGTCGGCCTTCTTGTTGGCGACATGATCGATAAAGCCCGGATCCTGATGCGAGAAGCCGTTGTGATCCTGTCGCCAGACATGCGACGTCAGCAGGTAATTGAGTGAGGCGATCGGCTTGCGCCACGGAATCTCCTTGCTGACCTTCAGCCATTTGGCATGCTGGTTGAACATGGAGTCGATGATGTGAATGAATGCCTCATAGCAGGAGAACAGGCCGTGGCGTCCGGTCAGCAGATAGCCTTCGAGCCAGCCCTCGCACATGTGCTCGCTGAGCATCTCCATGACGCGACCGTTGATGCTGAGATCGATATCGACCGCCTCGACCTCGGCCATCCACTCCTTGCCGGAAACCTCATAGACAGCCTCCAGCCTGTTGGAGGCGGTTTCGTCGGGGCCAAACAGCCGAAAGTTCTGTTTGCCGAGATTGAGCTTCATGACATCGCGCAGAAACGTTCCAAGCACCCGCGTCGCTTCCGCGCGGCCCTCGCCGGGCCGGGATACCGCAATGGCGTAATCGCGAAAGTGCGGCATCGACAGCGGTTGCAGCAATTCGCCGCCATTGGCGTGCGGATTGGAGCCCATTCGACGACGGCCTGTCGGTGCAAGCGCGGCGAGTTCTTCACGAAATTTGCCGCGCTCGTCGAATAATTCGTGCGGCCGATAGCTCTTCATCCAGACTTCGAGCTGCTTGAGGTGCTCGGGATTCTTGAAGTCCGCGATCGGAACCTGATGCGCCCGCCACGTTCCCTCGACCGGCAGTCCATCGACAAATTTCGGGCCGGTCCAGCCCTTGAGCGTTTGAAACACAATCATCGGCCAGCGCGGCCTTGTCACTCGGTCGGTTGCACCAGCGGACCTCGCGGCACTCTGTATCTGGCGGATCCGAGTTAGAATGTTGTCCAGCGTCGCGGCAAGACTTTGATGCACCAGCGCGGGATCGTCACCTTCAACGAAATGGGGATCGTAGCCGTAGCCGCGCAACAGCTCGGTCAGCTCCTGCCGGCTGATCCGAGCCAGCACCGTTGGATTGGCAATC
Organism: uncultured Alphaproteobacteria bacterium; assembly: GCA_963775545.1. GTDB lineage: Bacteria > Pseudomonadota > Alphaproteobacteria > Rhizobiales > Xanthobacteraceae > Bradyrhizobium. The sequence goes on along the minus strand of CAVZJE010000015.1, from coordinate 142,447 downwards.
TTGAAGCCATTGAGATGAAGGATCGGAAGTACTGCGCCATCACGCGCGGGATTAAGGAACTTGTTGGAATGCCAACTGGTGGCGAGCGCACCGGTTTCGGCTTCTCCGTCGCCAATGATGCAACTGACAATCAGATCCGGGTTGTCGAAGGCGGCCCCATAGGCATGGGCCAGCGAATAGCCGAGTTCGCCGCCTTCATGAATCGAACCGGGCGTTTCCGGTGCGACATGGCTTGGAATGCCGTAAGGCCAGGAAAACTGGCGGAATAGCCGCTGCAATCCGTTCCGGCTCCGCTCGATCGCCGGATAATGCTCCGTGTAGGAGCCTTCGAGATAGCTATGTGCCACGATGCCGGGACCGCCGTGACCCGGTCCAACGACATAGATCATGTTCAGATCGTTGTCTTTGATCAGCCGGTTGAGGTGCACGTAGAGGAAGTTAAGTCCCGTCGTCGTTCCCCAATGACCGAGCAAACGGGGCTTTATGTGCTCCAGCGTCAGCGGTGTTTCGAGCAGCGGGTTGTCCTGCAGATAGATCTGCCCAACCGAAAGATAGTTCGATGCACGCCAATAGGCATGCATCTTGTTGAGCAGATCGGGCGATAATGGATTGGGCATGGTCGACTCCAAATATTCCGGGGTGTTACGGCCACTGGTCAATTTCGCTCAGCTTTTGGCTCTCAGCGCAGCCGTTTGATGTGGAGCAACCATGACCCAATATTTAAGCCAGCCGTGTCGGCCTCGTCGGATGCGTCGTTCTTGGATGGTGGTCATGCAGGTAAGACGCAAGGTGATTGCGAATGATATCGTCGCCAGCTACGGCCGTCTCTAACAAGGTCTCCTGCACACCCCGAGGCAAGTCGGGCCAAAGTGCAAGCGCAGCCTTGCCCAGTAAGCGCTCGAACTCGTAAGGCGAATTGTTCTTCATTACATCGGACCTTATTGCTGGGAACGCCCAAGTCCCGACTGAATCAAGCAAGAGCCCAACTGACGGGTTAGCTAAGACCGCTGCAATGATCCAAGCTTTCCAATCACATATTGTTCCGCAGTTTAACGCGAGCCGAGGGCGGTTCGGATTCCAATCGCACGAGACTAGACGCACGCCAATGTTCGTCGGTTCGGTTTCTTTCTATGAGTGAGCAATACCGACTCTCCGTTACGGAAAGCTGCCGAGGTAGATCGGGGATGTCCTGATTTTGACGGCTAAGAACCCGGACGAATGGTCAATATTGCTCAGCTTCGAAATACCTGTCGGAACCTGCTTGCAACCATTCTGCTAGAAGCGGATTGGCATTGCAGATCGTGACGGCGACAACAGGAAAAAAATGCAAATAGCACCAGAGATCACCTTCGAAGGCTGCGAGCCATCGCCTGCAGCGCGCGAGGCGATACTAAAAGAGATCGAACGGCTGGAAACTCACAATCAACGCATCACGGGATGTCGCGTATCCGTTGTCGCCCCAAGCCACAAGCATCGCCATGGCGCCGGATTTCAGATCCATATTTGGCTTACGCTTCCGCCGCACGAAAATATCGTCGTCAACCATTCGCATGTTGATGACGCGCGGCACAAACACGTTGAAGTCGCGATCAGGGACGCTTTCGCAACCGCCCGGCGTCAGGTTGACGCCCTTGCAATCTGAAGCGAATTCCCAGGCTCGCATCGGAAGAGCCTTTGGACGCAGTGACTGGCAACGCGTTTTGCAAAAACAACGGCCCCAGCGCGGGGGCAGCTGGGGCCATTGTTCATCGGATGCTATGGGGGCATTGCATCCGGTCGTACGAAGCCAACTCAATCCAGGGACATTCGTTCCTGAACGCGTGAGCGCGGGGTCCAAGGATTTTCTCTTACCAACCATCATCTGTCGTCGTTCGAGGACGATGCCGAAGGTGTGTAGTCCGTTGGCGGACCTTTAAGTGATCGCGCGTGTTGAGGCCTTGGAACCGGGGCGACGATGAACGCGGGGCTTTGGCCATGGGCGCAATTCCTGTTCACCTGGAACGACGTTTCGAGTGCAGATGGGCATCTCGTTTCGGATCGCGAGCCGCGTCGACCGCCTCGAAGAAAGCGGGGACGAAATCCAAGCTACCGTGCTCCCGGGAAGACAAACCCGCCGGTACTGGTCCCGGCACGATTGGGAAAACGCCTGTCTTTGATCCGAGCTGGTTTGGCGCCTAAGATTTGAGGGCAGCTTCATGCCAATTGAAAAGCACGGTATAATTGTCGATACGGCCGTCGAAGCACGCCAGGGGGAATCCGCGCCGTCGGTGCTGGCTCTACTGACGACCCCCTCAGATGCCAAGGTGAAGCGTTACCTCCACGGACGAAAGCTTGAGCGTTATCGACAGCGGATATCCCTTGAACAAGACGCGCGCTTGCCGAATTTATGAGATGATCGCTTCGATGATTCCCGAGGGAGTTCTCGATGGCGAAGTTTGCGATTGGCGATAAAGTCAATAAGGCAACCGACGACCATGAAGACGGCGTTGTGGTGGCCGTGTTCTCGACGGACGATGGCAAGTTTAGATACGCCGTCGATATGGAGGGCTACGGCGCGCTCCAGTTTTTAGCCGAGGAAAAATTAGTCGTTCACCCTTGCCAATCAGCTACGCCGCGAGTCGCGTAGCTGTTGCGGCGACGACAGCCTGAGATCTTTTGAAACCGAGATTATAAAGCGCAACGGGGATTTGGTGCCCACGGCGTAAGGCTGGGTCGATTGACGCCGGATAATCGTCATGATTGCCCGGATAGTTGCCGTCCCCATAGGCCCTGACCGCCATGGGTAATAGGCCGGGCTTGGCGTGCCGTAAAGCCGAGTGCGAGTTGTGACGTTGAATACGCTGACAAGTTGCTCGTGATCGACAATGGATGGGCAAGGCAGGACCGCGGAATGGCACAAAGAAACGGCCCGCGAAGCGGGCCGTTTCTGTTAGTTACGTATCGGTGTCGCTCGTTTGGTCGAGCTGCTCTTTGGGACTTCTATTACCCTTGCCCGGCGCCTGGCTCTGCTGGCCCGGTTTCGGACCGCCGCCTTGTTGCTGGCCTGGCTTCTGACCCGGCGCTTGATTCTGCTGGCCGGGCTGGTTTTGGTTCGTCATGTTGTTTCCTTTCATGGGAACATCATGACAACGGCTCAGAGTCGGCGCCCGTTCCGGGAACAAAAGCAGCAATACGCATTGACGCCACCATGTGACGGTCAGTCCGTCCCATTTTTATCGCACCAATTTCATGTTTTGGTTGCGGAAAGACGCATGCGCTTGAGTTCCGATATCATCATATGAACATACGATCACCGACCAACGAACAAGCCGGAACTGAACCAACGGGAGCGCGCGGTATTGGTTCCGCAGTTAGACAAACCAAGAAAGATCCGAAAAATGTCGAATGAAAACCAGAACAACTCGAATAAGAATATTTCGCAACCACAGAATGGCGAAAAGCGGCTCGATACAGGGGCGTTAGCCAGCACCTTCCCAAGCGGCTTTCAGGCGATTGCCACTGCTTACGGCGACTATACGAAGAAGTCGTTTGAAGACACAAAGTCCTTTGTTGAGAAGATGTCAGGCGTGAAGTCATTCGAGAAGGCGATTGAAATTCAAACTGAATTCGCGAAGACGGCTTACGAGACATTCGTGAGCGAGTCGCAAAAGATTGCCGCGATGTACGGCGATCTTGCCAAGCAATCCTACAAGCCATTCGGTAGTTTTGTTGCGAAGGTGACCCCGACAAGTCAGTAAGACCCACCCCGCGATGTTAGGACAAAATTGCCCTGCTCATCGCGGGGCGTTTTTTTGAATCCCGCTCTATCTCGGGCTTTTCGTCACCGTTTATTTCAGAAAAATGAGACAACCAACATTTCGCCGAAATAGATGATGGCCGCCATGAGCCCACCTTTAAGCACTAGCGGGCAGCCCATCCGGAGCCAACGGTCTGCTAGGCAGAGTTAGCCGGTTTTAGTCAATTGCGCGCGATATCGTCCGGTGTTTCGAAGACACAGATCACGGCACCGTTGTCCATCACAATTTGGGTCTTAGGATAACCGTCCTGAGCATCAATCAGCGTCATCTGCAGGATGCGCGAAAGATTGACCCAGATGCTAGCCTTTTCGTTTGTCGTGAGTTTCAAAATCATTGCGGCAACTCGGTGGCTGCTGCCAGATGATAACCGCCAGTGGACTTTGGCAGTTAGTCGCCTTTGAGCGGAATATCGTTTCGCGAGGGTCTTGTACGCCCCCTACGCCGGCTTACTTGCAGGGTAGTTAGCACTCGCTAGCCTCGACTGCTATTTAGTCCAAAGCAACAACAACCGAAAATGGGAGGACAGCATGAAATTCCGTCCGCTTCACGACCGCGTCGTGGTCAAGCGTATCGACGCCGAAGAGAAGACCACTGGTGGCATCATCATTCCGGACACTGCCAAGGAAAAGCCCTCGCAGGGCGAAATCACCGCCGTCGGTCCGGGTGGCCGCGACGAAGCCGGCAAGCTGATCCCGATTGACCTCAAGGCTGGCGACCGCGTGTTGTTCGGCAAGTGGTCAGGCACTGAGGTCAAGCTCGATGGTCAGGAACTGCTGATCATGAAGGAGAGCGACGTTATGGGCGTTCTCACCGATCTGCCCGCCGCTAAGAAGAAAGCAGCGTAAGCGCGCCAGTCAGTTTACCTCATCCTGAGGAGTCGGCGCAGCCGGCGTCTCGAAGGATGCGGCCCCCAGGTTCAAATCTCATCCCCGAAGAACCCGCCTATTTCAGCGGCATGGGATCGATTGAAAACGGAGACCATTATGTCAGCCAAAGAGGTCAAATTCGGCGTCGATGCCCGCGACAGGATGTTGCGCGGCGTTGAAATTCTCAATAATGCGGTCAAGGTGACGCTCGGGCCGAAGGGCCGCAACGTCGTGCTCGACAAGTCATTCGGCGCTCCCCGCATCACCAAGGACGGCGTCACCGTCGCCAAGGAGATCGAGCTTGACGACAAGTTCGAGAACATGGGTGCCCAGATGGTTCGCGAAGTCGCCTCCAAGTCGGCCGACGCTGCCGGCGACGGCACCACCACCGCGACTGTTCTCGCGGCTGCGATCGTCCGCGAAGGCGCCAAGTCGGTTGCCGCCGGCATGAACCCGATGGACCTGAAGCGCGGTATCGACATGGCGGTGGAAGCCGTGGTCGCCGACCTCGTCAAGAACTCTAAGAAGGTCACCTCGAACGAGGAAATCGCCCAGGTTGGCACCATCTCTTCCAATGGCGACGCGGAAATCGGCAAGTTCCTCTCTGACGCCATGAAGAAGGTCGGCAACGAGGGCGTGATCACGGTTGAGGAAGCCAAGTCGCTTGAGACCGAACTCGAGGTCGTCGAAGGCATGCAGTTCGACCGCGGCTACATCTCGCCCTACTTCGTCACCAACGCCGACAAGATGCGCGTTGAAATGGAAGATGCCTACGTCCTCATCAGTGAAAAGAAGCTGTCTCAGTTAAATGAGTTGCTTCCCTTGCTGGAAGCCGTGGCGCAGAGCGGTAAGCCGCTTGTGATTATCGCGGAAGACGTCGAAGGCGAGGCCTTGGCCACGCTTGTGGTGAACCGTCTCCGCGGTGGCCTCAAGGTCGCTGCCGTCAAGGCGCCGGGCTTCGGCGATCGCCGCAAGGCCATGCTGCAGGACATCGCCGTCCTCACCGGCGGCCAGGCGGTCTCGGAAGATCTCGGCATCAAGCTCGAGAACGTCACGCTCAACATGCTCGGCCGCGCCAAGAAGGTGATGATCGACAAGGAGAACACCACGATCGTCAACGGCGCCGGCAAGAAGGCCGACATCGAGGCTCGCGTCAACCAGATCAAGGCGCAGATCGAGGAAACCACTTCCGACTACGACCGTGAGAAGCTCCAGGAACGTCTGGCCAAGCTCGCCGGCGGCGTCGCGGTGATCCGCGTCGGCGGCGCGACCGAGGTCGAGGTGAAGGAGCGCAAGGATCGCGTGGATGACGCGATGCATGCGACCCGCGCCGCGGTGGAAGAAGGCATCGTACCGGGCGGCGGCGTCGCCCTGCTGCGTGCTTCCGTGCACCTGAAGGGCCTGCGCACCAAGAATGACGACCAGAAGACCGGCGTCGAGATCGTGCGCAAAGCACTATCCTATCCGGCCCGCCAGATCGCGATCAACGCAGGCGAAGACGGTTCCGTCATCGTCGGTAAGATCCTCGAAAAGGATCAGTATTCGTACGGTTTCGACTCGCAGACCGGCGAATACGTCAACCTGATCTCCAAGGGCATCATCGACCCGACCAAGGTTGTCCGTGTGGCGATCCAGAACGCGGCTTCGGTTGCGGCTCTCCTGATCACCACCGAAGCCATGGTGGCCGAAGTTCCGAAGAAGAACGCCGGTGCCGGCGGCATGCCTGCGGGTGGCGGCGGCATGGGCGGTATGGATTTCTAAGTCCAACCGTTCAGAGTTCGTTTAAATAAGAAAGGCCCGGCGGCAATGCCGGGCCTTTGCTTGGTCGCAACAGGGACCGCATCATAGCGCAATGCACGCCCGACCACCTCGCCGATTTCGCAAGCCAGCTCGTAGCCCGTTGATAGGGCTTATCGCCCCTTTGTCGCGTTTGCGCATCTGATGGTCGGCGCCTAAGCTGGAGCATGACCGCCATCACCTATTTCGGCGAAATGTTAGTTGCTTCCGTGCTCGCAATCGTGCTGCTTGCGATCTCGCCGCTCGAAGCGAGGCACGCCGGTGCGCTTTTCGCAGGTGGAGCCGCTGCATGGACCCTCAGCGAATATGTCGTTCATCGCGTCGTGCTACACAACCTAACGCCAACGCAACACGCTCTGCATCATGCCAATCCCGACGAGCCGGTCCTTACAGTTTTCTGGCAAATATGGGTTTGTTTCGCGCTCGTCTATTCAATTGCCGGTGGCGCATTCCTGGCGGGCGCGTTGATTGCCTATGCTTGGTATTTGTTTGTGCATCACTGCGCTCACCACCGCCCAGGCAATTTGCCTTTACGCCTACTTAAGCATCACCGAAGCCACCACAAATTCGCGACTCGAAACTACGGTGTCAGCACAACGTTTTGGGATCATGTATTCGGGACGGTGCAGCGATAGCCTGTGCGTCGCGCACTCGGCTTTGTTCTGACCGGTGGAGAAGCGTCGACTACAAACGGCGAAGGGAAATTAAGCAGGAGGGTTCTGTCCATGATCGAAGGGATCAGCGCGGTCACACTGGGCACCCACGAAATGCCACGAGCTGTTCGATTCTACCGCGCGCTGGGGTTTGAGGTCCTGCATGGCGGCGAAGAGTGGTCATTCACCAGCTTTCGAGCAGGGACGAGCTATCTCAACCTCATCGCCCAGCCTGCCGAGGGGCGCTGGTCCTGGTGGGGGCGGGTAATCTTCTACGTTGCCGATGTTGACGCACTTTACGACCGTGCGCTCGCAGCGGGGTACCAGCCAGCTACCGTGCCACACGATGCCGAATGGGGTGAGCGCTTCTTCCACCTAATTGACCCCGACGGCCACGAACTCAGTTTCGCTCGGCCCTTGCTCCCCGTTTCCGTCCAATAGCAACTCGAGTGGCCCGCCATTCCAAGAGGCGCAGGGAAAGCGTATGGTGCTCCGATTATCCGCTGAACCTGGGAGGCAATCATGCAGTTCAGGACAACCGGACTACTGTTGCTCGGCGCGATGGCGCTTCCCGCCCCCGGGACCGCACAAACCACCCCCGCTCCACCGGCAATTACGCGAACTGTGGTCGCCGCGACCAAACTGTCGACCGTCACCGACGTGCCGCTCCATTTCAAAGCTGTGAGCGTCACTCTCCAGCCGGACGCTAAGAGCGACGTCTCGGCAGCCAATGGCATCCTCTACCAGATGTCAGGATCGACCGAGGTTTCGCTCGGTGGAAAGGCCAAAATGCTCAACGCCGGAGAGGGGCTGTTTATCGCCGGCGGAGAGACGGCGGCGCTAACGGCGGGTAGCGGAGGGCCGTCAACTTTCCTCCACTTCTTCCTTGTGCCCGCCGTGGACTTGGGGCGGCCTGTCGAGACGGCACCCGCCGCAGCGAGAGAGCTATATCGGACTGCGAATCCGATCCCTGACCTGAAGCCAGGTGGTTATGATCTCAATCTCACGCGAGTCACATTTCCGGCGCAGATGCCCTCCAACGCGCCGCACCATCGGTCAGGCTCGGCTCTATACTTTATCATCTCCGGCACCGGAGCGAACACGGTCGACGGTAAGACGGAAGCAAGGGGACCAGGTTCCCTGATCTATGAACCGTACGCCCTTGTGCACCAATGGGGAAACCCAGGCAACGAGCCGTTGATATTCTTGGCCTTCAACATCAACCCGGAAGGTGTGGCGGCCGTGCTTCCGGGCGCACCAGCAATGAAACAATAGCCAACGGCGGACGGCCCACCGCATCCGGAGGGCCGTTCGATCCCGCACGAATTGGCGAATTCGAATCATGGCGGCAACGAACGATCGGACCGTCACCGTGTTCGGCGGAACCGGCTTTCTCGGCCGCCGCATCGTTCGGCATCTGCGCGCTGGCGGAATTCCCGTTCGGATCGCGACCAGGCATCCGGATCGGGGGCACAGGCTGTTTGGTCCTGATGATCCGCAACTTCAATCCGTAGGGGCCAACATTCGCGATGAGCGGTCAGTCGCGGATGCGCTCGCCGGCGCCTACGGCGTTGTAAATGCGGTTAGCCTTTACGTCGAGCACGAAGAGGAGACTTTTCATTCCGTTCACGTCGACGCTGCCCAACGGGTAGCGACTCAAGCACTCCGTGCCGATGTAAATCGGCTCATTCACATTTCAGGAATCGGCGCCGACGCCGCTTCACAATCACTGTACATCCGAAAGCGCGGCGAAGGCGAACTGGCGGTCCGGGCCGCGTTCGTCGAGGCACTTATCATCCGCCCGGCGGTGATGTTCGGGCCGGACGACGCGTTTCTCGCTACCATCCTCAAGCTTCTCCGCCAGCTTCCGATCTATCCGATGTTCGGCCGCGGCCGGACCAGATTGCAACCGGCCTATGTGGAGGATGTTGCGGAGGCGATTGGCCGGACCATGCAGCGAGTGGAGACGCCTTCAACGATCTTCGAGTTCGGCGGCCCTCGCGTCTACTCTTACGAGGAGTTTCTCAGAGCCGTTGCGCACCAAGCTGGACTTGCGCCCCGACTGATTCCAATCCCGTTTGCCGTTTGGCATGCACTCGCACGGGCCTCCGAAATGTTCCCGAGTCCGCTCCTCACGCGCAATCAAGTGGAACTGATGCAAATCGACACCGTGTCATCGCCGGAGATGTCTGGATTTGTTGAGCTTGGGATTTCGCCGCACTCGGTCGAGGCAATACTCCAGAAGATGCTGTCGAATTGCGGATGAAAGAAGCTCCTCAGTTAATTCGCTTCAACGGATGACGAGTTTGCGCGCTACGTCCGCCTGCATTCAGCCACCTGATGACCGAGATGGGTCAATCTGAGAAACACTCAGCACGAACAGATGTCTTCCCTTCCCCTAAGAAAAACGTTGTTTTGGCTGCCCCAAAACATTACGCGGATCGAATGTTATGGAATACTTTCCTAAGCCAAATAAGAGCTTTAGAGTCCCACACCGAGCATCATCCCATGTGGTAGCAATCTGCTTTAACCACCGTCGCAGAACTTTGCGTCCGCGAAAAATGCAGCCAGCGGCAACATGACCATCTCGCTCGCCTTCCTTGCGCCAAATCTCGTCAAAGCGGCAGTTGAAGGCCGCCTACCCCGCGGCATCGGCGTCGAGCGGCTGCGCGATCCGCCGACCGAGTGGAGCCGACAGTTTGAGGCACTCGGACTCAATCCGGAATAGCTGCAGCGCCGGCCCAAGAGCCCGAACAACGGACCCCCAAAAGCCGAAATTGCCGGTACCCTTACAAAGAACAAAGGCAAGCAAAATAGGGCGTTGTCGTGGGAGTCGGAAGATATCGTGAGCATTCCGATGAAGCTGCTTTGGAAAGAACAGTCGTTAGTTTTATGGTGTTTTTCTGCTTCGCTTTTATTGAGCAGTTGTGAAGGCACGGGACCTGAGTGTGGTTCTTTGGATACCCGCAATTCAGTAGTTAAGATCGTTTCGGATGATACTGATAATAAACTTGTGAATTTCGCTGTCAAAAATTCCAGTTCGGTCGCGGCGATGGTGGATGATGCGAAATCGGAAGCTGAAAAATTAGCGATTTGGGAAAAAGCGAGACAAGGCGCTGTGTATAGGTTGGACGATACAATACTCATGAATTCGAGGAATCGAGCGGCACGAGAGGTTACTTGCATTGGGCTATTGTATGTGACAGTTGCGGATGTGACTGCGGAAAAAGAGGTGGAGTTTAAGGTGAAACAGACACCAGATGGGAAGACCATCGTTTCAGTCAATCCTTTTTTGTTTTGAGGTTTTACGGCTTTGAGAACAGCGTTATTTACGGGAGCAGTAAGTACGCACTCATTGGCAAGCCTCCTCGTTTGTGTATCCAGGCGACGGGAGTGGAGGACCAACGTCAGGCATCCTCCAAGATAAAACATTCTACAATAGCGGCTGCCTAAGATTTTGGTGGCCACATGACGCCGATAGACCTGCTTTGAAGCGTTGCGTCACGAGGGATAAAAACAGCGGCCCCGTTTGAGCTGCTGTTTGGGGCCCTTTCCTTAGAACGTTCGGCTCTTTTTCCACGTTTTGGCGATGAATTCGTAGGGTGTGAGGCCCTTCAGGGTCTTGAGACGCCTGCCGTAATTGTATGCATTGATGAAATCGGCGAGATGGCTCTGGAGCTGCCGGTGGCTGTCGTAGTGGTAGCGCTTGACGGTGGCTTCCTTGATGGTGCGGTTCATGCGTTCGACCTGGCCATTGGTCCACGGATGCTTGATCCTGGTTAGCCGGTGCTCGATGCCGTTCTCGCGGCAGCGCACGTCAAACATATGGGTCATGTACCTGGCCGTTGGGCCATCGGCATAACGCGGTGGAAACGTGAATTGAACGCCGTTGTCGGTGAGCACGGTGTAATCTTGTAAGGAACGGCTTTGATCAACGCCATCAGGAAGGCGGACGCGGAGGTTCTACCGGTCTTCTTCACAAGCTGGACGAAGGCAAATTTGCTGGTCCGGTCGATTGCGACATACAGGTACAGCTTGCCTTCCGCGGTGCGATGGCGAAGAAAAGCTCCGCCCTCGTTCTTTAGCGGCACTTTCAGTGGGACACTCGCAACATGAATCCGACCTTGCGTATATTCGCAATTCTCGACGGGGCATTTTTCTTATCAATTTTCTTCCTTAGATTACTGACGTGGGCGTCGACCACATTAAACTCCATCGAAAAATGATACTCCCACACCTCTTGAAGCAACATTTCTCGGGTGACTATCTGGCCGGGACGGCGCAGGAAGTATTCCAGAAGATCGAACTCCCGCGGCAGAAGCTCAATCTTCGTACCGGCGCAATAGACTGTTCTTTCAATCAAATCCATTTCGAAATCGCCAACTTTCAGGTTCGTCGAGCGCACGCCGTCCAGCCGGCGGAGCAGCGCTTCAACGCGCGCACCGAGCTCGGCCATCGCAAATGGTTTCGCAAGGTAATCGTCTGCTCCGGCTTTCAGGCCGCGGACTTTCTCTTCGGCCGACGACAATATCGAAATCACCAGTACGGGCACTTTGACACCCTCGCTGCGTAGAAGCTCTAAGTTCGGAAGACAATCTACGCCGAAGATAAGCCGGTCCAGGATCAGCAGCGCGGCGTCACCCACCCGTGCGCCGTTCGCTGCTTCAGCCATAGCAACCAGACGCACGATGTAGCCTCTTTCCTCGAGCTCATTCTTGAGCTCAATCGCAAATTCTCTTTCGTCTTCGACCAGCAGTATAGGGCGCGGTTCGACCGGAGGATGGTTCGTCAATAACGTCTTCCCTTCGCAGCATCGGAGACGTGGAACCAAAGCTCTGCTAGATAAGGCGACCAATACGAGAAACGACTCTTTGTTGGCTTAATCGTCGGGAGGCAACGTGGGACCGTTGATGGTGGAAAATCTGATGCCAAGAAACAACGCGGAAAGGATGCGCTGTCGTCGCCCCTGCCCAAACTTAAAAATTCTTTAAACAGCGTCGGTTGTGCTGGACTTCGTCGGCTTCAAACTGAAGCGATTTTAGATGCTGACGGACGGCCAGTGCGGCGTCGATCGACGAGGCCCTTCTGACGGTGCTTCAGCGAACTCTCACCACTGCCGAACATCTTTCGCCGATAGCTGCTCTCATCGCAGGCGTATTGATCGGGGTTACCGCGAACATTGTTCTTCAAGCTTCTGACCCAGCCTCTGTAAAAGGGCTGTCACAAAGCCCGGGCTACCGGGTCCAACTCGTTGACAAGCACGCGCATGTTCTCGCTGTAGTCGACGGGCGCCACAACGAGATGCACGCCACCTTCCCTGAAAGCACCTTCCAGCATCGTCGAGAGATCCGAGACCTTGCCGACGCGGGAGCCCTTGGCGCCGTATGACTTCGCATAGGCGACGAAATCAGGATTACCGAAGTCGAGGCCGAAGTCGGAAAACCCGTCTACTTCCTGTTTCCATCGAATCATACCGTAGGCGCGATCCTCCAGCACGAGCACGACGAGGTTCAGCTTGAGCCGCACGGCCGTCTCAAGCTCCTGCGAATTCATCATGAAGCCGCCGTCGCCGCAGACGGCGAGCACGCGTTTGTCCGGGTGGATCAGCGACGCCGCGATCGCCGAAGGAAGCCCCGCGCCCATGGTCGCCAGCGCGTTGTCGAGCAACAACGTATTGGCGACGCTGGTGCGATAGTTGCGGGCGAACCAGATCTTGTACATGCCGTTGTCGAGGGCAACGATGCCGTCCGACGGGATGACCTCGCGGACGTCGTGCACGATGCGCTGAGGCGTCAGCGGAAATCGATCCTCCGTCGAACGCTCGGCGAGGTGGGCCAGAATCCGCTGCCGCTGACCCAGCAATGCCGAAGCATTGGGGAGTTTTCCTTCCAGGCGATCGGCCAGGCCAGCAAGGCTGGCGCCAACGTCTCCAACGATCTCCGCCTGCGGGAAGTATACTTGCTCCACCGTCGCCGGCGTGGAGCCGACATGGATTACCTGCGGTCCATTTTGGCCCATCAGAAAAGGCGGCTTCTCGACGGTATCATGGCCGATCGAAATAATTAGATCGGCCTCGTCGATGGCCTCGTGAACCCAATCCCGCTCCGACAGCGCGGCGGTGCCCATATAGAGATTGGAGCCCGCATTGACGACGCCCTTCCCCATCTGGGTGTTGAAAAATGGAATCTTGCATCGCCGCACGAACGCCGACAGCGGTTCCGCGAGGCGCGGACGGCTTGCCGCGGCGCCCAGCATGACGAGAGGCCTGCTGGCGCCTATGATCATGGCTGCGGCGCGCTCGATGGCCACCGCCGGCGCAACCGGAAGTTCGACGACATGCGGGGGAATGATATCCGCAACGGCTTCATCGGCCGCGATATCCTCGGGGAGTTCGAGATGCACGGGGCCCGGCCGCTCCTGCTGCGCGACCCGAAAGGCGTCGCGAACCAGAGTCGGAATACTCTGCGCAGAAACGATCTGCGTGGCCATCTTGGTGAGCGGTCGCATGGTTGCGACGATGTCGACGATCTGAAAGCGCGCTTGGCGGCTACTCCGAATCGCCTTCTGTCCGGTGATCATAACCATTGGCATCGCACCCAAATGCGCGTAGGCCGCGGATGTCGTCAGATTGAGCGCACCGGGACCTAGCGTCGTCAGGCAGACGCCTGCGCGTCCGGTGAGACGCCCGTAGGTGGCCGCCATGAAGCCGGCAGCCTGCTCGTGTCGTGTCAGCACGAGCTTGATCTTCGAGCGCCGTAGCGAATCCAGCACATCGAGGTTCTCCTCGCCCGGAATGGCGAAGATATATGCAACACCCTCGTTCTCGAGGGCGGCCACCAGCAGATCGGAGCCTTTTGTCACGCTGGTGGAACTCCGCTCGCCCCCGCCCGGTGCGGCAGCGTCCAGTTCGGCCGAATGAAGTGACAGGTGTAACCGTCCGGATATTTCTCGAGATAATCCTGATGCTCAGGCTCGGCCTCCCAGAACGGTCCGGCGGGCGCTATCTGGGTGACGGCCTTACCCGGCCAAAGGCCGGAAGCATCGACATCGGCGATGGTGTCCTCCGCGATCCGCTTCTGATCGTCGTTGGTATAGAAGATGGCTGATCGGTAGCTCGCTCCACGGTCATTACCCTGCCGGTTCAACGTCGAGGGATCGTGGATCTGGAAAAAGAACTCCAGCAGCTTTCGATAGCTGATGGTCTGCGGATCAAAGGTGATCTCGACGGCTTCCGCATGGCTGCCGTGGTTGCGGTAAGTCGCGTTCGGCACCTCGCCGCCGGTGTAGCCTACCCTCGTTGAAATCACGCCGGGATACCGACGCAATAAGTCCTGCACACCCCAGAAGCAGCCGCCGGCAAGGATTGCTCGTTCCACCGAAACTGTCATGCCGGTCCTCCTTACTGTTCGCTGCGGGCGTCGTTCCCGAGGCCGCACCAGGATAGCATAGTGAGGCTGGACGATACTGGTGTGCAAATATCCACGAACGTCCGCTTTGCCAATACTGCCTTGTCCGTTTTCTCTCAACAGTGGACATGGCGCAGAGCAACGATCGGGTGCGCGAACACTTCTGCTGCCAGAAAAGAGATGATGGCGTGCCATCCCAAATCCCTTTTTCAGCGTTGCCGGACAGATTTGCCACAAAACATGCCGTGGGCTCTGGTCGATGCGAACGCCAGAGTTCCGAGGAACGTGCTTTAACTCCAAACTACTCGCTACTAGCGGCGTGGCTCCATCTGAATCTCCGCGCGGATACTTTCAGCTGGACAATAAGCCGTGTTCACGTATCGAGTCGACACATCGTGCGATGTGCGTCGCCTAACCGCAAAGCGCCACGGCGTGACCACCGTTTACCTTCTTCGAAGCGCGATGTATCAATTTTACAATTGTGGTGTACTCTGTACTCATGCATGTCGAGATAGACTTGCATTGAACCAACTTTGGGATAGCGGAGGGCAACATGGCTAAAAAAGCGAAGAAGGCAAAGAAGAAGACCGGCAAGAAGAAAAAGAAGTAGCCTTCGCCGACACACGGTATCTTTGCTGAAACACATCAAGACGCGTACGCGGCCGAACGCGAGTCGATATTGCCCGCGGCTTGATGTGGTTCAGCGTTGCCAAACCTAAGCCGGACAACGCATATGTGCTGATCGGTCCGGCTTTTTCGTTCGGCGAGTGGCGCACCGTGGCCGGTCGAAGGAGCAGTGAAGAACCGCGGAACGAATTCACTCCCCTATCTCAGACCACTCAACATCGTCGGCCTGCCAAGGTGCCTACGCGATAGGAAGCCCGTTCCTCCAATTCTATCTGCAGGTGAAGGGGGCGCCCGATAGCTGCACGCCGCTGCCTGTTTTCCGCGAGACGGGGCTGAGCGGTAGATCGAGAGAGGTTTGCGGGCCTAGTCAGCCTCGGATGACACAGGAAACGCAGCCAGGTTGAGTTTCATCGCCTGCAATATAGTGACGATCGTTCCGAACTCGGTGGCAGCGCTGATCTTTTCAAGGTCTTCGCAAGAGAGGCCAGCCTTGTCGGCGACGTCGGCAATTCCGCAAGCGCGGGCCGCAGCATGTATGGCTCCCACCATCGCGGATGGATCACCCAGTTCGAATGTTTCGGTGAGATAAGCAAGAACCGTCTGCGGACTGTCAAGATACCGTGACGCATCAAATGGTGTGGCTTTTGCCATAGCTCGAACTCGATCAACCGTGCCATCGGGCCGTTTATAGCGGGTCGTGATTTCAGCGTCCGCCAATCATTTTAGCGCAAATTCGGTGAAAGGCATCAAGATCTCGATGCTTCTCAGCCTTGGCAAAAACCGGATTGGAAGTCCGTAGTTCGCCGTAGTTTACCCGCGCCAACTCGAATCCTGAGACGATTAGGTAGGTTTCAACGTAGGAATTCGAACGGTCCATCTTTAGAATCAGGCCGATGCCGGCAACAGAATGCTTGTCTGCCCGAACATACCAGCGCTTCTGTTTGTCGTTGCCTTCTGCATGCGCCCAACCGGTACCTATCGCAACTGTGAAGCGCTCGTTGATTGTAAGCAGGTGCGCCTTGTCGTCGAATACAGCACGGCCACCCGCTTGCTCGACGCGCTCGATGATTTCCGCGGCTGCGGCCCGAACAACAGCCTTTCGCTTGGCTTTGTGCTCGCTATAACGATAACGCGGCGCCTGCTCATAACCGACGAGCTTAAAGGCAGCGTTTACTGATCCAAACCGTCTGATGAAGACGCTGCCAAAAGGTACGCCATTTGAAGCCCTTAGCATCGCCTCCGAGAGCATACCTTTGCGACGGAAAAGCGAAGCGAGGCGATCTAGCGCTTCCTGATCCGTCAGCGGCATCTGCCGCCTTTTGCGTAGCTCCTGGGCTTTGTCGAAAATCTTCCGATCGATAACCGCTGCGACGGCACCGTCGTGGCGGATCCACATTTCGCGAGGATTTTCGACGCGCCGATGCTGAAGCTTGAACGAAGCTCGATTGATAACAATGTTCCCAATATAGATTTCGTTTGCGAGCATCGTATCGACCGTTCGGCTCCACCATCGGCCTCCTCGTGGCGAAGCCACGCCTCTTGAGTTCAGCTCGTTGGCAATCTCGGTAACTGTTTTTTTGTGCTTCACGAAGGAGTCGAAGATGCTCTTCACAATCTGCCTTTCCGCTACCGGACCGCGCTTCAACATGACACGATCTGTTTGGAGGCTTTTGCGCTGACCATATTCGAGCTGCATCCGTCTTTCGCCCGTTTCGTCGAGTAAAACCCGACGCAAGCCATAGCTCGCCGGCCCGCCGCGCCAAAAACCCAGCTTGGTTATGCGGCATTGGCCAATAAAGACTTTTGTCGATAGCTCCCGGCTATATTCCGCTGCCATTGCTCGTTTGATGCTCTTCAGGATGTTGGAGGTCAGGCTGCCGTCATTCTCGAACTGTTCGGCACAATAGAGCACCTGGATTCCACCCTCCTTACAGACATACTCGTAGTAGGCGCTCTCGTCAGAGTCCTGAAATCGCCCCCAACGGCTCACATCGTATACAAGGATACAGTCAAAATCGGCATTGCCGTTTTGCACGTCACCAATGAGACGCCTAAGAGCGTCCCTTCCTTCAATATTGAGGCCGCTGCGCCCTTCGTCAGCATAGCTGCGAACGATTGCTATGCCACGCCTTTCAGCATAGGTCGCGATTGCGTCAGCTTGGTTCTGGATGGAGTATTGCTGGAGGTCCGTGCTCATTCGAACGTATTGCGCGGCCCGTTTCCCCGTCAGCGAGCCTTGGAATTCGTTCGGCAGGATGAGCGCCACGTTCACAACCGTTTTCGACGGGTTTGATTTGGAGTGAAGTCCTCCAATATGGTGGCGCTGAGGAAAGACGTAGGTGATAGTTTGACGTTTATTCGCAGGCGCTTTTGCCCTTCATAGGAAAATAAACGTCGAGAATCTTGCCACAGAAAGCCGCTTTGATAATGCGAAAAGTTAAGCCGCGCTCTGGTGATGAGGCGATTGTGGTCACGAAAGCGGTGTTGCGTGGGGCTGATCGGCTTGAGATCTCGCAGAAAGTGTTGGCCTCGATTATCGGCTTGTCGGAAGCTACAATCTCCCGCATGCGGAGAGGTGAGTTTGCGATTGAGCGAAGTGCTGGCAAGTCGTTTGAATTGGCTCTGCTCTTCGTTCAACTGTTCGAATTGCTCGACCAGATGGTGCATGGAGACCAAAGGGCGGCAAGAGCTTGGCTGTCAGCGGAAAACTCAGCGCTGCGCGGCCATCCTGTCGACCTGATCCAGAGTGTCCGCGGATTGGTGGAAATCGTTGGATACTTGCGTACTAAGTCACGCTAACGCGGTTATGCGAGAAGAGATTTCCATGAATAACGCTGAGCCGTTACGAACCGCAAACGATTATGAGCGCGCCTTGAAAGAAATAGAGATGTATTTCGAGAATCAGCCGACGCCAGGGACGGAAGCAAGCAGTCGTTTCGAACTCCTCGCAACTCTCATTTCAGAGTACGAGGCCGTGCACTTTCCGATGCCGGGCTGAAGAATCCGCCGGCGATACCAAAGTCGAAATCGAATTGCTGCGCCGCAGTGGCTGCTTGAAGGAACGCTCACTGATCTTGATCTCGCCCTTTGGTTGTCGGATGATGCGGAGGGCACGCGAAACACAAAAGCGATCCGCGTGGCATATTTGGGGGCGTTTAGATGTTTCGGTACCTTTGGCTCTGCCTCATGGCAGTGAGCCTGTCGGCATGTATGGAAACGACTGGCAACTCTAGCTCCTTCAACGGTCCTTCAGGGACTCCCGTCAACACCGCAAAATGCGCTTACTCGTCGACCGGCTGCCTAAAGGACGCCTCGGAGACCTGTAGGGGCGGTCCTTATCAGGTTCTCGACAGTGACAGCCATTCGGGAGGCTTGGTTGCTGATGTCATGGCGGGACCGGTCACTTGGTACGCGCTGACCTATCGCTGCGGCCCCTCCGATGGAAAGCTGCCGGCGTTTGCTTTCAGGGGGCAACAGTTTGTTGATTCACCTGTTGTCGTAAACACCTCGCCCCCTCCTGGCGGTGCACCGGCTATCACCCCCCCGATCACGTGCCAGTCGAGGCGAGTTGGCGGGGCGATCCAGACCATTTGCTAATCGACGATAGGCAAACCCGCGAATGCACCATCGTTGAAAAACGGCGCAAGCGTTTCCGACTTGTAGGGGCTCAGGCTGCAAGTGCCTTTGTCGTCGTTGGAGCAAACCTGAGCGGAGCCAGCGTAACGGGACAAAACACTTCGGTGAACGCCTTCATTGATTGTCGAAACCGGGTTGCCGTTCTCATCCAGCGCTTCGTATAAGCTCTCATTGAACTTGACGGTGCATTTCTTCATTCCGATCTCGCGCAAGGTCGGATGATAACGGTCAAGCGCAAACAAGCCCGCCGATGAATCGTGAGCGGGCGCGGTGGCGTCGAGCATTGATGGGTCCGGCAGGCATTTCCAATCGAGCGCGAGACCTGCCGCTTCGGCCTGTCTTGCCATCCATACAAGTGGAATGTCAGCTAAGCTGCGCGTCTTATAGCCACCACCTACATCCGAGTGTGCCCCAGCAAACCAAACCTGCTGTATCGTGGCACCGGGCGGTATGGCGCCGGTCCAGAATGTCGGTGTGAAGTCGTGTCTGTGCTCATCGATTGCGAGAGCCTGCACTGCGCGTTTCACAAACGGAGACGGGCTGGTATCGTGAAACGCAAATTTCTCCTTGTTGCCAGCGGCGAGTAGGCTGCCCGGAATGCCAAGGCTCCCTACGGTATCCCACACTCCGAGGAAGGTGATTTGAGGATCGACGTGAGATTTTACGTTATACTTCGCGGCAAAGGCTGACGGTGAATGCGGCTTCGGGCTACGATAATAAATCCAAGCGTCCGGTAGCGCGTTGAGTGATTCCCGGAACAAGATCCCGCAGGTGGTGATTAAGCCGGCCAAGCTGCGAGCGGTGAACGCACCACGCGAGAACCCGAAAAGATAGATCTCGTCGCCAGGAATGTAATTTTGCGCGATGAACTGGTAAGCAGATCGAATATTGTCATCAACGCCAATCCCGGTAGCGCCTTCAATGAAGGCCTCGAGTTTCAGGCCGGTCGTCCCGACGCCCCGTAAATAAAGCACGATTTGAAGGATACCGCCGGTTTGCTGCGATCCGTGGACAGATCGCGCCAAAAGGGCGACATTTGTTTCGGTGGTCTGGGTGTCATCCGCATTCCAGGTTCCGTCGCAGCAAACGATTATCCGCTTCATTTTGGGCCTCTCCGACGGGTCTGATTGACGGATTCCTACCGCCAAATGCGCCTTCGTCATCGTACAATCCGCCTGTAGCGATGCAACCTTAGATGCGACTGGATATCAGCGTGATGACCATGTCCGCCTTTGGGCACGATTTTAGGTTCAGCTTTCTCTCAACACGACGGGCGACCGCGCGGGGTAAAGGCGGACGGGCAGTAATTCTGCGCGACGTCTGCTCTGTCCTTGAAAACGAACATTCCATAGCTTCCATTGCGCGAATGGCTGAACCACGGGCAAGTCTCCATCCCTGATAAGCTTTTCGCAATTTCGCTATCGGTCAGCGAGCGGTTCCCGCCTTTGCTCTTCCTATCAGTCTGCGAACTGCTCAACCCGAGTTCGTAACGATACTGAAGACGACTATCAGGAGGCCAACCGCAAACTTCAGGATTTTGAGGAATACTCTCCCTTCGCGAAGGTGCAAATCGTTTGGCTGCACGGCAAAGCCGAGCAGTACACCCTCGGCGCTCGGTGATGCCCCCCCGGAAGGGTCGAACGTATTCGCTGCATGCGCGCTGAATCCTCCTGTTTCGACCGAAACGCTCGAATGGAACAAAAATTCCAGTTCTGAGTTACGGGTGAAAAAATCGGGAGGATCTCATGGATCGGATAACGCGATGCCCGAAATGCGGAAAACGAACGGCTCCGGTTGTCACCATCTCCGGCCGCACCGACTTCCAATGCATAGGTTGTGACGACCCCGCGGTGAAATGGGCAGAAAGTTCGCTTACAGCCCCTGAGAAGCCAATCATGGACGACGGTGCCGTGATCCGTGTGTTCGAAACACCGGACGATGTCGCGGAATGGACCAAAACCGGCTAGCTGATAACGCGCTGAAGATTGTCGCTTGTGGTGCCGACAAGGAAGATCAGCCGGCGGCGTGAAGGCTCATCGCGATAAACCAGCTCTTAACCTAAGTCGGCTTATCTAGATGCGGGCATCGGGGGTGCGTGTGCTGGCTTGCGGGCCAGCCTCAGCATAGGCATGCCACAATGGCCTTTGACCCCGAAGAGTTAGTCATCCTGACAGATCATGGCACGATGAAGCTGCGCTCGGCGGTATCCCGAGCGATGACCATGCCACCCAAAGAGCGCAAGCGAGCGACCATCGTTCGCGAAGGCGATCCGGCGATCCTGAGTTTTGAGCAGATAAAAAGTTCTTGCAGCGCAGTGGCACGAACGACTCGTGCCCATCGACTAGGTTCGCCGCTGGCAGTTTCGGATCGGGCCGAGTCCCCTATAGTCAGCCCGTGGCACGGCCCCGTCACCCCCACTGATCTCACAATGGCGGGGCCCGTGCTTTTGCGCAAATGCGGACAAAACCTAGGCGATCCGGGGCCTCACTTTTTTGAAGGACCGCCCTTCCGTGATGTTGTACAATTTCAGCATCAACGGCCAAGGTGCGATCCATGACCGATGAACAGCTCGCAGCTATGCACATGCTACTTGCCGAGTACCATCGAAAACTCGCCAAGGAAGCGGTCCTCGACGTCGTGCAACAATATCACGCTGACCTTCGGCAACGCCTCGCAGATGAAGCCGTGCTGATACCAAGGCGAACGGTGATAGTGGAGCGGCTTCACGAGCGCGAACAGCAAATCGCGGAAGATGGCGGCGAGAACGGAAAGACTACGTGAGGAAAGCCTCCAGATCCGCAGGCTTGGATGGCAGTGATGTTCTTTGCGGCGGTCGGCAGCGCTGCTTGGATAGTTGGTCGCGCGGCAAGCATCTGAAGCAGCCGCGCTTCAAATCGCAACAACTGCACTCATGTTAGTCCTCAGATGAGTGATTATCCTCAGCTCATGCCCTTGTTGAAGCTAATGACCTCCATTACCAATTCAGCCTTTTTGTCGTGACATCATGGCACCAACGATTGAAAATTCCCGCCTAGCGCGGAAATTTCCTTTTGGTTAAGCCACTCATGCCGGCATCAAGCGTCTTAGTTCTTTCTGGCCAGCGGTTCGTCCGCTACTTCCTCTGCCAGTAGCTTTAAAAACTTCTCCTGTCGCGCGTCAGCTTTCGCTGCCGCCGCTTCCGATGCGGCCACGAGACTACGATAGAGCTTAAGATTTTGCTGGCGAATGAAAAATTGATGTTCCATAGCTACCTCCTGTGAGGGCATGGACCGAAGGCATCGTGCGCGTAAGAATGGGAAGTGTCGAAGAAGGCGGATTGTGAGCCGGAAGAGCTCTGCTAAACAAAACTGCTCGTCGAAGCGAGCAGTTCGTTTCCATCAGCGTTGCGGATCTCTTTGTTGGCCGCCGCTCTGCTGGCCGCCCTGGTTTGGATTTTGCGTCTGTTGGCCAGGCGTCTGATTCGGGTTCTGGCCGGACTTAGTGGACCAATCGCCCTGTCGATTCTGCTGACCATACTTGTTGGGATCATTGTGTTTGTCATCACGTCTCCCTAACGGTCGGAAACATATGACAACCGAGCATACGGTGGTTCGTTCCTGCAAATCAAAAAGAAAGCGGTTCAATTCAAATGTGGTAGACTATTGCCAATACTCGCGACCTTGCCTTCATTGCGCTTTTACCGTTGTCGCACCCGGAGTGCAATTCAATGCCTTTGCGATTTTCTTAGCGCCGGCTTTTTGCTTTGCTAGAGACTTTAGTTGACCGATATCCGTCGCGGTCCAAGGCGCTTCGTTTTCCCTAACCCAAGCTATTCAACATGACTGACGTTCAACCAGTGAAAGCCTGAAGCTGATTAGGGGGAGCTCGAGGACAGCGGCTGTCAAAAGCTAACCCGGGAGACTGACGATGAAAGGAATAGTCACTTTCCCATTCGGTTATCGCGCGCTCTCGCTCATGGAGCGGAAATAATGTTCGGCGTGTTGGTAGGAATTCTCCGCCTCGACTTGATCGCCGGCTAGAGTTTGGGCACGAGCCCACGCGAGATACCGCTCATAGTTCGTCCTCATGCTTTGGCGGTTTTTGGAACGCCCTTCCGCGGGAGGTGAGCGCTCCGCCCGTCTTCGCGACAGCGCGGCGAATCTGGATTGATTTATAGTCATGGTTGTCCTCAAGCTGTCGTACACGGATCGCTCCTTATATGGCAGTTGTAAAGGGTCACCCTGAATAACACAGCGATGCGGCAACGAACTTGCCGAGTTATTTCAGCGTCAACCCGTAAGAGCTAGGTTTCCAATCGGGATTATCGCGGCGTTGCCTTAGTCGTACCGTCGATATGTGAGCGCGCTGTGCCTTGTGGCGGATCGCGGGCCGCATCGGCGACCTCAAGCGGCGCTTGCTTTCGAAATCGCATGCACAAGACGGAACGGTCTGCGTAGCAGCCAAACGGTCGTCCGTGCGCGACTGGGCTCGCCGCTTGATCAAGAGCACTGTGAGCGTGCTAACCCACATTACTTAGGGCGCAGTGTGGTGGTTTCACGTTGCGGCGTAACGCAAAGCGGCGCCTCCAGGGGGCGTTGCGCAGAGCGAATTCAATCTCGTCGGCAGCCCTCTGTACGGCGGTCGCCCTCAAACGGTCTCGGAGCCACAGGCGCTTGAGGGTGACCGTCCGCGCTAAACGCGCGAGAGCCGCCAGGACGTCCCCAGCGGCTCGCGCGTTGCGTAGCGATGTGGTGCGACGCGCAGCGTCGCGTGGTGGAACGTTGATGCGCCGAGGCGCGCCGCGTTGCCTACCGTGAGGTCGATAAGTCCTACGCGTCTCATCGACTAAGCTAACATGGCTGGTCGCGAGGCAACTTCAAGACAGCGCTGCTGTCATAGTCGCCATCTTCTTTCGATCGCGCCGAAAAAGCCGCGACTGCTGGAACGGGATGTAACAAAACCTGTAACGGTCGGTTTTTCCGCTGACGACTTGAGGCAAAATATTTGACCAAAGGAAAAGACACGCGCACAGTACCCATGCGGTGCAGCCGGGAACGGTGATGACCCGTCAAGAAAATGGCCGGCCCAGTCCGAGCTTTCAATATATAGGGTGCACGACAACCAGGGAGATTGAACATGCCGCTCTACATGTATCAGGCAGCCTACACTGCTGAATCTCTAGCCGCCCAGCTCAAAAAGCCGGAGAACCGAGTTGAAGCGGTGGGCCGTGCTGCGTGCGAGGCGGTCGGGGGCAAACTCATTGGTGGTTGGTATTGCTTCGGTGACTACGATCTCACCATCGTCGTCGATGTCCCGAACAATGAGAGCATGGCTGCCATCGCGCTGGCCATTGGCGCAGGAGGCGCACTAAAGTCCGCCAAGACGACCGTGCTGATGACCGGGGCGGAAGCAGTAGCGGGGATGAAGAAGGCGGACGCGGTCGCCAAGGTCTACAAGCCAGCCTGATAAGCAAGTCGTCGGTGCGACCTGGGCCTGGGGCGGCAAACCGCCTTGACGTCCGGAATGGGTTAAACTGAGAAGAACTCAGTACGAACACTTGTTTTCCGCCTTACCACACGCTCCGACATCGCCCGACACTATCGGCAAGCCTCAAACGTGCCGATATGCGGGATGAGCCCGTCGGTTCACACCGGCGGATTCAAGGCTATTCCCTTCAATCGGATGGGGCGGCTTTCCCTTTCACGCTGCAGTTTTTACAGCGCCAGTGGCACCGATCTGTGTGAGCATGTCGAAGTAGTGCCGGGTTCCAAGATCCGCCGCTGCCGGTACAAGGCAAGCAACTCGCGCAATTCCTCTTTTCGCTCAAGAAGGGCTGCGACCTCCTCCGCAACGATTCCAGGCTCCAACCGAGCGTAGGCGACCGACGACCGGCTGCGCATTAAGGCAAAGCTGCTTACAAAGAGACCGCTGCCAGGCTCCAACTTCGGACAAAGGAAAACTTGGACGGAGATGGCGCTTCTCGGGAACGAATTCGCCAAGCAAAAACGATCGGCGAGCTCTTTGCCTCTGTCCCAGGTCAGCGACCGGTAAAGCTCGCTGGGCAGTTGCTGCGATTGCTTGATGAGCGCCGAGACGACGCTTTCGGTGTCCTTGTTCGCGACCTTGACCAGCATCACGTAGCGCGAATGGCGCTCGACAAGTGTTGCGACATAGCTGTTGCTCGATCCGCCAATCAGGTCGCCCTCCCAGTGGCCTGGGACCGCACGATCTTCAACAGATGCTGGTCGTTCGCTGATGGATACGGCATCCTTGATCTGGCCGAGCCCGTTCCGTTTCAGGCTGGCGTGCCTGGACCGGCGGATCGTGCGTTTTGCTCTCAGGTGCTCAAGCAGCTCTTTTTTCAGCACGCCGCGCGCCTGAATGAACAGGCTGCGATAGATCGTCTCGTGTGACACTTGCTTTTGTGGCTCCCCCGGATATGTGCGCTTGAGCCAGCCAGCAATTTGTTCCGGCGACCATTGTCGCCGCAGCCCGATCGATACTGTTCGCCTCAAGAACGGGTGGCAATCCAGCTTGCAAAGCTTGGGACGCCGTGCCCGATCCCACGCTGCCTGATCTGATCCAGCAGCCCGGTAGCGGTCCGCTCCTCCATTGCGGCTGACTTCGTGGCTGACGGTCGATGCAGATCGTCCCAAGTGGCGCGCAATCGACCGCAACGAGCGGCGCATGCTGAGCCGTCGAGAAATCTCCTCTCGTTCAAAAAGACTGAGCGCCTGTTTGCCACGGTGCCGATCCGGTGGACGAATGCCACCGGTTGACGAAATCACTGAAAAGACTGACGAGGACTCCCGGTCAAATCGACGTCCGATTGAACTCATCGGCTCGCCAGCCTGCCAGCGATCCCAGATCTCAGACCGCAGAGCCGCAGAATAATGGATGCGAGGTCGCCGCTTCATGTTCACACTCCATCTTTGCTAAAAGACTAGAGTGTTGCGCCGACCAGTTGAGCCCTCCGCCATTTGCGGATATCGATTCGCGTGATCGGAATGTCGGCTTAAGCCCCAATAACCGACGCCATCGGCTAGATCAGCTTTGTGGCACTTTTCCGACGTGGTCGATCTAACTATCTATGTCAGTTCGTGGGGGTAAAGCGGACTCATAGCCGACATCGCGGAAACGACGCGAATGACCCGCAACGACATTGGGCCGGCTGCGGCTAGTACCGGTCATAAGTGCTCACTCTTAAATACACTCCCGCAGCAGAGGAACTAAAATGCAATGAGGCGGTTGACTCAACAATCTTTCAAATCCCCTCAAGATATTTAGCGCGATGCGCCCAGCGCAAAGGATGGACTGTGTTCACCGGGCAGCCGCGCCAAAATACGAAAGTTATGACCAGCACTATGCTGCGAAGATCTCAACCCACCCAAGGAAATCAACCTACCGGATTCGTCCGCCCCCAGGCGGGTAATGTTCAAAACTTCCAAAGAAGCTATGAACGCTATTTGTCCCTGGCCCGCGCCGAAGCTCTGAGCGGGGATCGGATCGTGGCGGAGAATTACTTCCAACATGCCGAACACTATTTTCGGGCAATGCGCGAGAATCAAACCTAAGGAGGCGACCAAGCAGTGGGTTGCATCCGCCGGTTGATCCGGTTTTCGAAAAGTCCGAACCATGGTCAATCGGTCACTCCGAGGGGGTATACGCTCGGGGAAGGTTCAAACCCTACAACGGCTGAATCGATGGAAAACGAAAAGAAACCCGACCGCTCAAACGTCCATTACATCGCGCTTCCCGAGCGCCCTAAGCGCCTTGTGAGCCGCACCCGTTTGGTGATGGGCTTGCTATTGATCGTCGCTATTCCGATCTTTATTGGCCTCGCCAACAAGGCCGTGCATGAAAACGCGGAGGCAATCCAGCAGAGTTTCGGTCGATAGGAGTGAGGCCATGGCCGGTATTACATATTTCGTGGCGTTGCCGTTCGATGTTGCTGACGGCAACGTCGTTGTTGGTGAACCCATTGAATGTCCAAGCCCCGCAGCCGCGATAGAACGTGCTCAAGGTCTTTGGAAAGTGTTAGGTCACACAGGTGCGGTCGCGTTCAGTCGCACTGGTGATCCAGCTACCGGCGATTTCCGCGATGCGACTATGTTGCGAAAGTTCGGCGTTGTGCCGGATGATTTGAGCGCTTTGTGAGGATTGGCTCGGACTCAAAGCAACGGATCGGAATCATTGTTAAGGGTTGCTCGATATCGTGCAGATCGTCGCGGATTCGTTTCGCGTACCGTGACCATAGGTGATGCATGCAATCTTTTGAGATTACTGATCCGATAGAGGCCCGACGTAGCCGCTTCGCTCAATTTAGCGGCCAGAAGGCAACCGTGATGTTAAATGGATTGCCGGTCACCGGGATGGTCCGTTCGGTCAAGGAGCATCAGTCCAGCAATCCCATACGTTGGACCGTCACGGTGGTCCCTAAGGAGGGAAGGGCAAGCCCACCACTGAGGTGCAGTTCAGGCAAGCAGCGTTCTGCTTGATACGGTCACCAGCGCTAGTGAGCTAACGAGAGAGTTCTTGTTCAGCCGCCGCCCAGCCTTGCGTGACTTCATGCGAAAGGCATTTCTGCTTTTCAAATAGGCAATGGGGCTGCCTAGTTCGGCAGGTTCCGGATTCGCCTGGCGTTTTCGGCCAGCCTTGCCAGCAGCTCCGCCTCACTGAGTTTCACGGATGGTCTTTGATGCGCGGGTGACGGCATTTTGAATGGCATCCTTGATACTTTTTTCGGAAGATCCGACAAGTTACAGGATTTTATAAACGTGATCCTTCATTTCGGTGATTGACATGACGAAACTCCGCTGGTGAGCAAGGTCTATTCTGAACGAGTTCTGACCTCTCGAGTTCCGCTAATTCTGCGAGGGAGTTCGGGCGGACCGTAGGGATCTAACTCTACATCTTCGGAATGTCCGAAAGGGGTCCATTCGCTACAGGGTATTTGCCGCTGGGCCTGATACGAATCAGCTTTGGTCCGAAAACCGACCTGATTGAGTGCCCAAAATCCTTGGCTCATGCTTCTCGCGAGGAGCATGGCCATGCCAGATCAAGTGAATGCGATTCCAGCGCGATCGGCGATGATGCCCATCGCTATCTTTCTCGGCTTGACGGCGCGGCGGTGGCGGATAGCCAAGGGATCGCCTATTATTACGACATGCCAATCTTGGGAGGTGGGCATGGTGAGAAGACGCATCGGCATTCTCACGGGCGGCGGCGACGTCCCCGGCCTCAACGCGGTCATCAAGAGCGTGACTTATCGCAGCAGTGAGAACGACATCGAGGTCGTTGGTCTCCGCCGTGGATGGGAGGCCCTCACGCACCTGAACCTCGAGGACCCGACGAGCAGGTCCCACCACATTATCCCACTGGATCGTGAAAACACTCGCACCATCGACCGGCGCGGCGGCACCGTGCTGCACTCGAGCCGCACCAATCCGTCCAAAATGCAAAAGCTGCCCGATCATCTCGTCGGCAAGGACTTTCCAGTTGCCCTGGGTACCAAGGGGGGCATCGCAACCACGACGTGGGACCTTACCGACCAGGTGCTGGCGAATCTCTTGGGGCTCGGCATCGAACATCTGATTGCCATCGGCGGTGACGACACGCTCAGTTATGCAGCCAAGCTCAACGACCTCGGCGTCAAGATCATCGCCATCCCGAAGACGATGGACAACGACGTCCGCAACACCGAGTACTGCATCGGCTTCTCGACCGCGATCACCCGCGCCAGCGACGCCATCCAGCGCCAACGCACCACTGTCAGCTCGCACGAGCGAATTGGCATTTTCCGTGTCTTTGGCCGCAACGCCGGATTTACGGCGCTCTACACCGCGTACGCCACCTCGATACGGTGCGTCATACCGGAGTACAAGGTCAACCTCGACAAGCTTATCCAGTTGCTCCTCGAGGAGAAGCGCGCCAACCCAAGCAACTACGCGCTGGTCGTGCTCAGCGAGGGCGCCGAGTGGGAGGGCTACAAGCTGCAGGAATACGGCGAGCCTGACGCCTATGGCCACCGCAAGAAGGCGAGCGTGGCCGAATCTCTTGCCGACGAGATCAAGCGGCGCATCGGCGAGGAGACGATGATTTCCGACCTTACCTACGACCTTCGATCGGGCGATCCGGACTTCATCGACAAGCTTGTGGCCCTGACTTTCGGTAACATGGCTTACGATGCCATCCTGGAAGGCAAGACTGGCCTCATGTCGGCGCTGATCGAGGGCTGCTACGACCTCGTGCCCATCCCTGACGCCGAGCTCGGGCCGCGCAAATTGGATGTCGCCAGTATGTACAACACGGAGCGCTACCGACCCAGCTACGCCAACAAGCGTGGGTTGCCGATGTTTCTTAACCGCGCGTCATAGGGTGGCAGTTGGAAACTCGATCGCCGGCATGGCTGCTGCGAGTGCGTTGCCGCCGCGCTCCCGGGAAACTCAATAAGTCTCGCGTCGCAGAAGCTGAGCCCACGCCAAACGCAGCCTGAAAGGTTACATACCCGCAGGCCGGTTTGAACCGCGTTTCGCGCCTTAAGGAACAAGGAGCACCTTGCCGATGTTGCGTCGATC
Organism: uncultured Alphaproteobacteria bacterium; assembly: GCA_963775545.1. Lineage (GTDB taxonomy): Bacteria > Pseudomonadota > Alphaproteobacteria > Rhizobiales > Xanthobacteraceae > Bradyrhizobium. The sequence continues at coordinate 113,109 of CAVZJE010000015.1, read as the reverse complement.
CTGGATGAAGTGATGCGCTTTCGGAGCATCATCAAACTTGAAGGTCGCCGCCACCTTCGGTCTGATGATACCGCGTGCCGCAAGCTCCATTAGTGCTTCGCCCCATCCGCGCAGGCGATCGATCTCGTCCCACATATGGCCGACATTTACGCCAAATACGCCTTTGTTCGCGTTCATCAGACCAAGCGGATTAAACTGAAACCATGGTATGTTGGCCAGCATGGAAAGCATGGACAAAATATTGCGCTCCTTGCCACTCGCGAGCGAAGAAACGCCAAACATCCCCAGCCGGCCGGTAGCGGCAAGCACGCGGTATCCTTTTTTCCAGGACTCGCCACCGACCGCGTCGAGGATCAGCTCGACACCGCGACCAGCGGTGATATCGCGGGTCCGTTTCTCGAAATCTTCGGTACGATAGTCGATGAGATGGTCGACGCCTAACGCGCGCATTTCGTCGTGCTTTCCGACCGATGCAGTGCCGATCACGCGCGCCCCGATGTGCTTGGCGATCTGCGTCGCGGCGATGCCAACCCCGCCCCCCACTGAATGGATCAGTACGGTCTCATTGGCTTTGAGCGCTCCCATGACCACGACAAGCTGCCAAGCGGTAAAGTAATTCACTGGAATTGCGGCGCCCTCAAGTGCTGACAGTCCGGCCGGCTGCAGGAAGATTTGCTTCACCGGCACGCAAACCACGTCGGCATATCCGCCAAAGCGGGTCATCGCGATTACGTCTTTACCGATCCAGCTCTCGTCGACGCCGGAGGCGACAGCGTCGATTCGACCGCTGACTTCATAGCCAGGCACAACTGGAACGGGCGGCAGATCGGGATATACGCCCATGCGCCCCATGATGTCGGCGAAATTGACCCCACTCGCCTCTACGCGGATGCGGACTTCTCCCGGCTTCGGCGCAGGATCGGCGGCTTCTCTGACTTGCAGTACTTCCGGCGGTCCAGCGCGGGTAATCCAAATTTGTCGCACGACAACAACTCCCTCGCCTGGGTGGACCTCAATCTAGGGCTGGCATTTTAATCTAAACATTATTCACAAAGCGGCAATTTTTGAACCTGCACGTCGGTGATGGGTCAAAGGCGGCGCCCAGTAGCTCCAACCCTTCACGGCGGAATTGTGGGATGGACCGGCCAGCGCTGCCATTACTGCCTTCGAATTCGCCAAGGCGAGGTTAACCGGAGAGCAGCCGAAGCTCGGTGAGAACCGCAAGGTGACGGTTAAGCTGTGAGCGCGCGGGCGCCCATCAAACAGAGTCTTCATTTTTTTGCGCATTCATGTATGACGTTGCCATCGTGAGGAGGTGAACCGCCGCCGTGCCCAATTCCTGCATTTTTTTGTCCATCGTGTAGACGCCAGCTGCGCGATGGTATGCGATGCCTACGGTTGCGTACGCATCGGTTAGGAAGTCGGCAAGTCGGTCATCTTTTTTTAACGCAGTTCGCTCCAGGACGATTTTCATCGCCGCCCGCGACGTGGCTTCGGCGATCTGAGCATCTTCGAGTTCGGAAGGCGGTAAACCTGATTCCGCTGACTGGCATCTTTTGGACGCCTGGTCGACCGCCCGATAGAATTGAGGCTTTCGCGTTTCATCTGCGTCCAGATAAATTTTCAGAAAGCGCCGTGACCTTGCTTCCAAATGTTTCCGGTCTAACCTAACCGTTCTTCGTCGCTCACGCCCCTCCGCTTTAAACCAGCCAAACACCTTACCCTCCTACAGCCTCATGTCAGCTATCCTGCCGCAGGAACGCCCGCCCGAAAAGCCACGTTTTCAGCTTTGGACCGCGCCACCGTCCGAGTGGTAGCATGGTCCCCGGCACTTCCAGCCCGGAAATAAGGTGACCCGGATCGCGCTTTAGCCGGGTCAGCCCGAAGAGAAAGTGGACGGCTCGCGCGGCGCGAGCCGTTCCGGCTTGGGGAACGGTCCGTGGCCTCGACCGTTGAGAATTCATGGACGGACAAACCAAGCGGGAAATTTGGCTCCTAGCCATCGGCACGGCCCTGGTCGAGCTGCCGGTTGCGTTCGCTGCCTTCACGATCCTCAGTCACTAGAGCGGGTGCGCCGGCGGCCCGCGCCAAGGCCAGCAAGAGCAGCGGCGGCAGGTCCCAGAAATTTATCGTAGAGGATCCGCGGGAAGCATCCGAAAATGTCGCTTGGTTAATCCGCTTCGGTCGTTCAACTCCCGTAACTGGTTCGCACAGCAGTCGCGACTCGTCCTGTGTTGACCAAAACAGCCGAACCCAACCCATTGTAATTCCAGCTATAGTTGAACTGCGTACTTGGCTTCAGTCGGCGTTGCCGCAGGCGCGGACTCGCCTCTGGCGCTTCGCTAACTGTTGCCCCGAGGCCACTAGGTTCACTTTTGCACATTTCACCCCGGAACAGATGCTGCGGCACTGAGGCCGTTTTGCTTGGACACTCGGGAAAGGCAGATTAGGACACTGGCTTATTTGCTTTAGGAACGATTGGGTTCCGAATAAATCACCCCTTCGACCCCCGGGACTACGCCCGTCACCGGGCGTCAACGTCCCACAGAAGGACAAGGCCCCGGCTTCCCCCCAAGCTGGGGCCGTTTCTTTTGGGCAAGCCGCCGGGCGTGGGGTAGATAATAAAAAAAGGTCGCCATCCGCCGCAACTCGCCTACATCAACGCTGCAGCGGAAGCTGGAGCACGGTTGCAATTACAACCTGAGTCCGCGCATCCGTTAGCGATTGCCAATTTGATGGACGCACAACGCCACGCACTTCAGGCGCTGGAAGGGGATTGATGATGCGCGAAGAAGAACCAGACGTCTAAAAATCTATCCTGAAAGCATATAAGGACGCAGGCGGCGACGCAGGCTTCTCTAGGTGGTGCAAGAAACACCAGACTACTTTGTACGACTATTACGTCAAGCTGATGCCGCACCGGGTACAATCCCAAGTCCACGTCACACACGTCGATCATGATGGTGAGGACGCCCGACGGAAACTTGAAACTGCATTTATGGGTTTGATCGCCGCTCGACGCGCAAGTGTCGGCGATCCCGCTGTCTACGTTAATGGCGAGCGATTGCGAGAACCTACCTCAACCTCTGTCGGCAATACCAATGTTTCGGATGATTCCGCCGAAGCGGTCCGGCTGCTTCAAGAGATGGCGGAAAAACAGGGTCGCAAATTTGAGGATGTGTTCGCTGATCCAAACAACACGGCGCTAGCAGGGCGAACGCATACAGGTGCCCATAGACCGACATCGAGTTCGACTAGCGGCAGCGAGCTACAGAGATGAATTGGTTTCGCGACGTGCAACGTTGGTTGCGGCTGCACGCGTCGCGGAGGACGGGACAGTCGAGCAAGCAACCCTCTTCTGTCTCGTCCACAAATTTAAAGTGTTACCAATTCCGGGAAGGGTCGTTCCATTTCCCTCCGGCGCAGCAAGGCGACAAGTGCTGCGGGAAAAAACAACACCGCCACCAGCGGCGCTCTCTCAACCCCTGTCTGTACTGCAGGGGCCTCCGGGATGTGGCCGCTGGACCCTGCGGGCGGAGATGCCCGCACGGCAGTTCGTCAAGTTTTGTCGTTCATCCGCTAGGTCGTGTAACTTAGCAAATGCGGCACGATCCCCAGCGTGCGCAGCAGCCGCCGCAACCCCCGACATGGCAGCCACGGCAGCCCCCGACACGGCAACCACGGCAGCCACGGCAGCCACGGCAGCCACGAACATAGGCTAGCTGTATGTCGTTGCCAGCGTTTTCCTTATCGAAGAGATGGAACGTGGCGAGACTGACGTCGGCCATTTCCTCTTCGCTAAGAACGAAGCGCTGATTGGGAGAGATGATGTCAGATTTCGGGATACCAGCAGTGGGTATCGTGGATGCGGATGCGCTCCCCGCCAGCGAAAGACCCAGTCCAGCCGCACCGAGTGCTGTTACGGCGGCGGCTTTGGTTGTGCGCGCGTGCTTCGCAGCTTGCTTCACCCGTGGCATGGTCGCATCCTTCCGTAGGTTGTTGTGAAAGGGTCAACTTGACGTAGCAAGTGTGCCTATACGTCTACAAATGCGACTTAGCGCATCCGGTTCCTTCGCGCGAGGGCTTTTTTGAGTTGCAACTGGTAGGGAGAGGGGATGGCGGGCAAGGTGCCCGCTGGTCGGCAACGGGGTCAATCGCGTCGCCCTGAGGTGCGCCGGACACTTCCGGTCTTCCCCAATCTCGGACATTGCTGCACGCGGCCTGCACTTCGCATTTGTGCCAAACTCGGACATGAAGGGTCGCCGTCGCTCGACTATCTGATGCGCAACCTGCCTATCAGTCGCTGTGACGGCGCTCAAAGAACAGCCGCACCAGTATTTTGTCGCCAACGATCTGCCCAAGCGATCGGAACGCAAAGTAAGGCGTGAGAACCAGGAATATGATGAGAATTGTCGCGACAAACTGATAGAGCGTCCCGCCCGCTATTCCGGAAATTGAGTGCATGATCGATTCGCCATGGATTGCCCCAACGACAATTTCCTCGATCAGCGTCAGGACCACCAAAAGCAAGAGGAAGACGAATGATTTGTGCAGCGTTGGAACGATGAGCGGCAGATTTCTGAATCGCTCGCCAATGTGAGCTGCGCGCCCTACCAGCATAAATTTTGCACAGAGCGCGGCCTTGATGATGGCAAGGCCAAGGTGATCATACGCGATACCTTGCGCCTGCAGAACCGCGGCTTTGAAGAAGATCACAGCCGCAAAGCAAATGTAGAGATAGACCGTGAGGATGGCGAACTCGATCAGTTCTTCGCTGATTTTCTCGCGGAACGAGGCCTTGGATTCTCCTGCGCTTTCCGACGCTGTATCCGGCTGCGGGGATCGGGCCATCATGAAGCACCGTGGGTTATGCGCGGCAGAGCTTATCCGACGGCCATCAGTTCCACCATCCCGACGCATAAAGCGCGCCGGACGAGGGCTAACATCCGAAATGGGTCAATCGTGTCGGTTCGACGCTCCGCCCGTTACTTCCATTCTACCCCGATTAACGGACCTTGTCTGATCGACCCGCTTGGTCCGGTTCGTGCCAACAAGCGACCATGCGCGCGCTCATGACGAGAGGCGATCATTCCGGTAGTCCCGCTCTGCGCAAGGCGTCGTTCCAGCGGGCGAGCAATTCGGGTTCCCTATGCGGGAGACGATCTTTGACCTTGGAAAAGCAAAAAGTTGGATCAAGTTCGCGTACTCGCACCATTGCAATAGTTGCGATGTCAAGATTTCCAGCCATCGCATTTGCCCCGGCTGCGGCAAGTGCAGCCATAAAGTTGTTCGATTGCTCAAGCATGGCCGTCTTTGCAAGGGACGAGGCAATCTCAAAACGTCCCGCCGCAAAATGGGCGACCGCTATCGCAGCCAGCATACCGGGTCGCTGCGGGTCGACGGGGCTAAGACGAACGGCCCGTTCAAGGTGCTTGACTGCAAGGTCCTGCTGACCACTGAAGCATCTAATCCAACCACTTAGATGCACTAATCCAAGCCATTGCCAAATTCGGATTTAATGCCTGGGCACGATCCATCAACGATGCTGCAAGTTCAAAATCTTCAAACATGTAGCCAGTTGCGATTCCGCTGGTCGCGAGAGCGACGGCGTCGTCCTTGCCGCATTCGGCGGCCCGTGCCGTGATCTGCGCCGCTTCAGAGAATTCGGACGATCCTTCGTCAGCCCAGCCGTTCGCTCGGCGTCGAACATAGCACCATGCGGCCATTCCATACGCAGAAGAAAATTTCTCGTCGAATTCGATTGCCTTGCGAAACAAACGAAGTGCCTCGCTGATATCTTCCCTGCCGCCTTTGTGAAAGTTCGACATGGCCCTCAGGTAGTAGTCGTAGCCGTCTAAACTTTCGGTGGGCTTGCGCATTGCCCGTATAATCTCCGCCTGTTCAAGCTTGGGTGCAATCGCGCCAACGACCCTCAACGTAATGTCGTCCTGAAGATCGAAGATATCTTCCAATCCACCTTCAAATCGGTCCGCCCAAAGATGCGCACCCGTGGAGGCGTCGATTAGCTGCCCCGTCACACGCACTCGATCACGGACCTTGCGCACGCTGCCCTCTAGCACGTAGCGGACCCCGAGTTCGCGCCCAACTTGCTTCACGTCAACGGCTTAGCCCTTGTAGGTGAAGCTCGAATTTCGTGCGATAACAAACAGAGAGGGGTAACGTGATAGTGCGGTGATGATGTCTTCCACCGTGCCGTCGGCAAAGTATTCTTGCTCCGGGTCGCTGCTCATATTCTGAAAGGGCAGTACCGCGATTGAGGGTTTGTCTGGAAGCGCGAGGGGTTGGGCTGTCTCGGCTGAACGGTCGCCCGACAAGTATGCAGACGACTTCGCGTCTACGCTCAATCGCCAAGCGCGCATCGGCTCAGCAATGTTTTTCAGGTTTTGTGGTCCCATATCTTCAAACGGGGGGCTATCAAGCTTCCCACGAATTTGACGTTGCGCGTCGTCAGAGATGCAGATGCCGCCGGGCTCTGCGATCCCTTCAAGCCGTGCCGCAATGTTAACGCCGTCGCCGAAGATGTCGTTATCATCGAAGATGATGTCACCGACGTGGATGCCAATGCGGAATTCGATCCTGACATTCAGCGGCACGCCCACGTTTTGAACCGCCACGCCGCGCTGTACCTCCACCGCGCAACGCGCTGCATCTACGGCACTGGCGAACTCCACCAGCATGCCGTCTCCGGTGGTTTTTACGATGCGGCCTCGATGCGCTGCGATTGTGGGATCGACAAGCGTCGATTTCGCCCAGATCAAAGCACGTGGGCCGATCCTCAGCTAGTGGTACCTAGGGGTCATGTCCGAAATGGGTCCAGCTTGTGTAAAAACGCGGAGACCGGTTGGCGGAGGTTGGCAGCGATGAGGCCCTATGCCCGGATCGCCTCCATCAAACCACCAACGCCCAGAATGCTGATTGCCCTTTTCATATTGTAGGCCAGGACGTGTAGCGCCATTTCGGTACCGACGTTCTTGAGCGTTTTCATCTGGAAGTGCGTAGCTCCCATCCAGGACTTTATCGTACCGAAGGGATGCTCCACAGTTTGGCGGCGCTCTCGCATCTTAGCCGGGCTCCGATCGAACCGCGCTTGCACAGCCTCAAGGATAGCTTCGTGCTCCCATCGCGAGATCCGTCGCTCCTTGCCTGTTGTGCACTTGCTCTTCAGCGCGCAGACCTGACAGGCAGTGGTCCAATAGCGACGTAGTGTCTTGCCCTCTTCCTCATTGGTGTAGTGATAGGTTAGCTGCTCGTCAGCGGGGCAAAGATAAACGTCGTCCGCCGCGACATAGACGAAGTCCTGCTTGCCGAAGCGGCCTTTGGCTAGAAGACCCGAGGTCATCGGCTTCGGCAGATAAACTGTGATGCCGGCTTGCTCGCAGGCCACAATTTCCTCGCCGCTATAGTACCCGCGATCGGCTACAGCCTCGATGGCCTCAGAACCAATCGCTGCACGCGCCTGCTCCGACATACGGGATAGCTGGCTCCGGTCAGAACCAACATTGGTGACCTCATGGGTAACAATGAGATGATGCTTGGTGTCGACGGCACTTTGCACATTGTACCCGACCATTCCGCTGCCTCGGCCACTTGTGGCCATCGAACGCGCATCGGGATCAGTCAGGGATATCTGCTTGTCCTCGGTCTGCATCATCTCACTGTTCAGAGCATTCAGGCGTTGAATCTCCTGGCGCAGCGTCGCAATCTTCTCGTTGAGCCGGGTGATCTTGGCTTCCGGTACCGCTTCCCCCTGACGGTCAGCACTGTCGAGCTGCGAGAGATAACGGGCAATGCTCTCGTCAATCTGCACCAGACGGCGCTGCATCTTAGCCTGGGTGAAGTTCCGATCCCGCGTGTTGACGGCCTTGAACTTGCTGCCGTCGATCGCAACGCTAGCTTCGCTGAACAGTTCAAGACGGCGGCACAGCACCACAAACTCGCGGCAGATCTTGCGGATGGGCTTCGTTCGGTAGGCGTCGAACGGTGCGTAACCTGCTGGCTCGATTGCAACGGAAGTCTTTGGCCCACGGTAACAAGCGAGAATGTGAACCTTGTTACCGCGCTGCCTCGCTTTATCGAATTGACGATGCGTAGATTGATATCCCATGTTCAGGAACGAAATTTCCCGCGCCAATATTGTGAGTAACCCACATGCCCCGCCGCGCCGCCCAAGTTAATCAAGCTGATGTCCAGAGATTGATCCGGGCTCACCAGCGCGAAAACGTGCCCTATCGCGTCACGCTCCAGCCGAATGGAGCGGCGATTTTTGAACCGGCAAATATCCCGAAAGGCGAACCGCCTCATGACGACCCGGGCGATTTGGCCGAGGATCTCTAGTTGGCCAAAGGGGGCAAACACCGCAGCGGGTTTGTGCAGCTAGAGCTGCCGCGTCACGTCATTCCCAAGAAGCTGGCGAGCGGGAAGACCGCCTTTTTTTACAACACCCCATCGAAATATCGAGCGCTGGGTTGCCCGCTCGGCAGCGAACCGCTTGGCACCGATTACGAGGAAATGAAGAAGAGAGCCGAAACACTGAACGGCCTCTTCGATGAGTGGGACCTTCAGCGCAAGGGAATGCCGGTCACCTCCCCTGGCATGCCGAAGTACGGCACCGTCGACTGGCTATTCCGCGAGCACAAGATTGCCGATGCCTACACCAAGAAGGTCGCCCCACGCTCGCGCAAAAACTACGAATGGGCGATGGATGCGGTCTGCGACATCGTCACCAAGAAAGGCGACCGTGTCGGCGACCGGTTGGCTAAAACCATCACTCCCCGCTCGGCCGACAAGCTGATCAAATATTTCAACACCGGCACCAAAGGCCAAGAGCGCTTGCGCACGGGCCACAAGTTGACGATGCTCTGCCGCAAGGCGTGGAAGGTTGTCTGTCGGCTCTACCCAAATGAGTTCGACGGAAAAGTGCCGAACCCATGGCTCGACGTCACCCTTGAGAACCGCATCATTCAAAAGAAGCACGCCGCTACCCGTGAACAGGTCTACAGCTTTGCGTGGGGCTGCATCGACGAGGGTGAGGTCGAGGCCGCAGCCGTCGCCGTGATCTGCTTCGAGTGGCTCCAGCGCCCGGAGAACGTCGTCGCCGGCCACATCAAGTGGACCACCTATCGCAACAACAAGCCGACGATCCGGGTCGAGCACCACAAGACGGGCGAGATTGTAGACCACCCTCTCGAGGAGGAGCTACCCGACGGCATGATCGTAAAATTCTACGAAGACGCCGAGGAGGTGCTGTCGCATCTGAAGCGCCGCGGTGTGCCGATGATCTTGCGTGAGGCCGAAGACGGCATCTACAAACCGTTCGCCTACAGCACCATGCAGCACATCGTCCAGCGCATGCGGAAGAAGCTCGGCTTATCGCACCTGTTCACCTTCGATGCGTGCCGTCACGGTGGCATGACCGAGCTGGAAGAAGCGGAGCTGACGGAAGGCCAGGGCCGTGCGCTGTCAGCGCACAAAACATCGCAGGCATATTCGGGTTATGCCAAGCGCACCGAGAAGCGCGTGCTGGCGGCAACGCGCAAGCGTCACGCGCATGTGCTCGCGAACGAAACGGCGACATCCACTCAGAATGAGGCAGTAAAATTCACTCAGAATGACCCCCTAGAACAAAGGAAGATAGGTGAGTGATTTCATGTGGCTGGGGCGGGAGGATTCGAACCTCCGTATGGTGGAATCAAAATCCACTGCCTTACCACTTGGCGACGCCCCAACGGCCGGAAGAGGCGGAAGGCAGACGGCTTTCCGGGACTCAAATCGTCGGCCACGCCGGTCTATAGAGACAGATCAGCTATTTCAACAGGGTAGAGGCTGAAAATCAGGTTGAATTCGGCCGCCTGTTTTGGCCGGGAAACCGGCCGATTTTCGCTGATGCGGCAAGCCTCGCCGCCCGGCAGGAGTTGAGAGACGCATCGTTTCGTGGGAAGACGGATTTCGTTCCTCCATGCGAGGCTTAAAGCCATGACCTACCGCGCGCCGATCAATGACATGCTGCTCGCCCTCAACCACGGCGCCGGGCTCGAGGCCGCGGTCAAGGCCGGGCATTACGGCGATTTCGACGGCGACATTGCCGCAGCCGTCCTGGAAGAAGCCGGCCGGTTTGCCTCCGACGTGCTGGCGCCGCTCAACCGCGTCGGCGACGAGCACGGCATCAAGCTGGAAGATACCAACGTAATTACCGCCCCCGGTTGGCCCGATGCGTACAAGCGCTGGACGGCAGCCGGGTGGAACGCGGTGTCGGGGCCGGAAGCTTTCGGCGGCCAGGGCCTACCGCTTGCGATCAATGCGGTCTGCACTGAAATCTGGAGCGCCTCCAACATCGCGTTCGGTCTTTGCCCGCTGCTGACGCTGAGCGCAATCGAAGCGCTGGATGCCCATGGCAGCGAGGAATTGAAGAAGATCTACCTCGAAAAGCTGATCACCGGCGACTGGCCGGGCACCATGCAGCTCACCGAGCCGCAGGCGGGCTCCGATGTCGGCGCGTTGCGCACCCGCGCCGAGCGTAGCTCCGACGGCACCTACCGCATCAAGGGCACGAAAATCTTCATCACCTATGGCGATCACGACATGAGCGATAACATCGTTCATTTCGTGCTGGCCCGCCTGCCCGATGCACCGGCCGGCACCAGGGGCATTTCACTGTTTCTGATCCCGAAATTTCTGGTCAATGCCGACGGATCGCTCGGCGCGCGCAACGACATCTATGTCAGCGGCATCGAGCACAAGCTCGGCATGCACGCCGCCCCCACCTGCACCATGACGATGGGCGATCATGGCGGCGCCATCGGTTACCTGATCGGCGAGGAAAATCGCGGCATGCAATGCATGTTCACGATGATGAACCAGGCCCGGCTCGGCGTTGGCCTCGAGGGCGTCGGCATTGCCGACCGCGCCTATCAGCAGGCGCTCGCCTTTGCACAGGAGCGCCGTCAGGGCCGCGCCGTCGGCAAGCCGGGGGCTGAGTCCGATCCGATCATCGTGCATCCCGACGTCAAGCGGATGCTGATGCAGATGCGCGCGCTCACGGCCGCCGCCCGCACCATCTGTTACGCCACGGCCGTGGCCCTGGATGTTTCGATACGGGCCAAGGATGCCACAACGCGAACGGCCGCCGCGGCGCGCGGTGCGCTGTTGACGCCGATCGCGAAAGCGTTTTCCACCGACATTGGCAATGAGGTCACCTCGCTCGGCGTGCAAATCCATGGCGGCATGGGCTTCATCGAGGAAACCGGCGCCGCGCAACATTATCGCGATGCCCGCATCACGCCGATCTATGAGGGCACCAATGGCATCCAGTCGATCGACCTCGTGACGCGCAAGCTCGCGACCAATGGCGGGGAGTCGGTCTGGGCCCTGCTCGATGAACTCAAAGGCATCGTCAAGCAGGTCGAAGCCTCCAACGATCCGGCGTTCGGCACCACGGGGACTAAATTACGGGACGCGCTGGCCTCGCTCGAACGCACCAGCCGCTGGCTGCTCGAACGCGTGACGTCGGCGCCCAACGAGGCGCTGGCCGGCGCCACACCTTATTTGCGGCTGTTCGGCGCCACGCTCGGCGGATGCATGCTCGCGAACGAAGCCTTGGCCGCGCGCGCGGTCAGCGAAGCCGATCCGCAACGCTACACCACGCTGGCGCGATACTTCGCCGAGAACGTCTCGGTGCAGGCAGGCGCACTGGAGCGAACCGTGATGGACAGCGCCGAGGCTGTGAACGGCGCGGATGCGGTACTGCTCGGCTAACTCGTGATTTAAGCATCACGGCAAGAGCGCGTTATCGCCTGTCGATTTTGGTAATCGTCTTGGCCCCATCCGCCCCGGAAGCCGAAAAGCTGACGCTGTCGCCGGCATGCAATGCCTCCAGCGACACCCCGCTTCCGACCTTGAACGCTTCGGCGGCGCCGCTGGTATTCGCGCCGACCGTGCCGTTTTGCGTTTGCCGGATCGCGACCGTGTTGTTGAGCCGGTTGACTTCGGTGAGGATTCCCGTGCGCGCCTGTTCGGCGAAAGCAGCCGAACTCACGACCACAAACGCAGCGGCGCCGACCGAAATAATCCTTGCGATCTTCATGGCATTCTCCCTGTTTTGGGAAGACATGCGTTAAGCCGCCCGCGACGGATTGGTTCCGGCCCACGGCGGTTCCTGGGCACTGCTCTCTCGCCGGTTCGTTAATGACGCTCCAACAAGAAACGCTCTATTGCACCGGCATCGGCGGCCGCGGCGCAATCGCTGGCAATCCCGGATCAGCCGGCTGTAACGAAATCGGCGGCGGTGGCACATAGGGTTGCGCGGTGACCGGGGGCGAGGCCGCAGTCGCCGCCGCCTGCGCGGAATAAGACGGCCGGTAAGTGGGCGGCGCAGCCGGCGTTGGCGTCGGCGAATAGAGCGGCGCAGGTTTGTGCGCGGCCGCTGCGTGTTGCGTCGGCGATGCGACTTTCCCCCTTGCATTTTGCTCGGCCAACTTGTCGGACACTTTGGCGAGATCGCGCGCCATCTGTTGCTGGCCCGCCTTCAACTCGGCGATGCTGGCTTTCAGCGTCTCGACCTCCTGGTTGGCGCTGGCAAGGTCGCGTGCCATCGATTGCAACTGTTGCGCGGCGTCGGAGGGCGCAGCAACGGCGTTGACCGCGGCGGCTGCCGGCGCACTACTATCAGCGACCGCGGCGGGGACCGGGGCCGCTGTTGCATCGGCCGGCTCTTCGGATGGCTTGGATTCCGCGGAAAGCCCGAGCTTGTCCAGCGACAGCGATGAGGTCAGCGCAATTTGCGGCAGCCACCTTCCGACGGCCTTCTTGGCGGCATAACCGAAGACCTGCCAGCCGAACGCCGCACCTCCGATGCCTGCCGCCAGCAGAAGCGCGGCGACCGTGCGCATCACCCGCCGGCCGAACGTTGGGCCGCGGGCAGGCACGTTCTCATTGACGGCGGTGGCGCGGAACGTCGCATCGACCGCCGGCACCGGAACGGAAGGATCGGGAGCGGCGCGAACGCCGGCTTCGGAATGATGCCGCGCCGCTGCGCGCAGCAGGTCGGTGATCTCCGCGTCGGACGGCGCGACCCGCACCTGATCGGCTGGAATCATAACGAAATCACGCCGATCGTCGGTTGCTTTTGGCTTTGCCTCGGTCTGCATTGGCCCTCCGTCGCCGGTCCCACCGGCGAGTCATGTAGCTCATCCTGACTTAGCATGGCCCGAGACTTCACTCCGGTTTGACCAAACCAAGGCAATCCCGTGGTGAGGTTGAGGCTACATCTGGACCGCGGCCTATCCAATCGGTTTTAGTCCGGCTTCGATCTCTGCGCGGCGTGGCTCGAGGAAGGGCGGCAGCGCGAGTTTTTCGCCGAGCATCTCCATCGGCTCGTCGGTGGCAAAGCCCGGACCGTCGGTGGCGATTTCGAACAAGATGCCATTCGGCTCGCGGAAATAGAGACTGCGGAAATAGAAGCGATCGACCTCACCGCTGTTGGGAATGCGAAGTTCGCGCAGGCGCTGCGTCCAGGCGTGATATTGCGTCTCGTCGGGGGTACGGAACGCCACGTGATGCACCCCACCCGCTCCCTGCCGCGCCATCGGCAAGCCCTTCTGTTCGATCACATGCAGCTCGGCGGCAGGGCCGCCCTCGCCCATCGCAAACACCTGGACCTCGCCTTGCGCATCCGGCGCGACATAGCTGCGCGCGTGCCGCATGTTCATGACCGCGGTGAGCACGGCAGCGGTGCGCGCAGCATCGTGCACGCTCAGCACGATCGGACCGAGCCCACGAATCTGATGCTCCGCCGGCACCGGGCTTTTGTCCCACGGCGACGACGGACCCGCGCCGCCATCGTCGATCAGCATGAGCCGCTGGCCCTCGCTCATCTTCGAACGGCAGCGTCAGGCGGCCATCGACCTCGGCGACCTCACCGGCGTGAGTGCCAGCTTCTTTGAAGCGATCGCGCCAAAAGCCGATACTTTTCTCACCTGCAACCCGCAAAGAGGTGGTGGAAATGCTGTTGGTGCCGCGCCGCTCCGGCGCGGCGGGAAAATCGAAAAAGGTGAGATCCGTGCCGGGGTTGGCTTTGCCGTCGGCGTAAAACAGGTGATAGGCGCTGACATCGTCCTGATTGACTGTTTTCTTCACCAGACGCATGCCCAACAGGCCGGTATAAAAAGCGAGGTTCTCGCGCGGCTTCGCCGAGATCGCGGTCAGATGATGAATTCCGGTGAGTTGCATCTTTCGCCCCCAGTGGTCCGCGCGTCCCTTCATGGCTCCAGTTTGGGTGCGCAGGAGGATGATGTAAGATATTTCAAGCGTTCCCGCCATTGCCGAATATTGAAAGCCGAAACCCATGACCGGACATGTAACCGTTACCGATGAAGATGCCGTTCGCGTGATCAAGCTCACCCGGCCGGAAAAGAAGAACGCGATTACACAAGACATGTACCGTGACATGAGCGCCGCGATCGACAGTGCGCAGGGTGATCCTTCGATCCGCTGCCTCATCATTTCGGGCGAACCGGGCGTCTTTACCGCCGGCAACGATCTTGAAGATTTCCTGAAAGACGGCACTTCGAATACCGGAACGCCGCGCGCTTCCAACGCAATCAAATTCCTTCACTCGCTGGCCCACAACAGCAAGCCGATCGTAGCTAGCGTCGACGGCATCGCGATCGGGATTGGCACCACGATGCTGTTTCATTGCGATCAGGTGATCGCCAGCACGAAAGCCACCTTCGCAACGCCCTTCATTCATCTCGGCCTTGTGCCGGAAGGCGCCTCCAGCCTGCTGGCGCCCTGGCTGATGGGACATCAGCGCGCATTTTCGATGCTGGTGATGGGACGCACCCTCAACGCCGAGGAGGCCCACGACGCCGGCTTCGTCAACGCCGTCGTCGCTCCCGACCACCTCGATGCCGAAGCCCGCAAGGTCGCGCGAGAGATTGCGGCGCTTCCGGCGGAAGCGGTCGCGGTCTCGCGAAAGCTTTTAAAACACGCGCCCGAAGACCTGACCCGCCGGATCGATCACGAAAGTCAACTGTTCGGCGAGCGAATGCGCTCGGCGGAAGCGATCGCCGCGTTCAAGGCTTTCTTTTCGCGCAAGCGGGGCTGAGGCGCGGAAGCTTCGTGAAACCGTCGCGGCCGCCTTTTATTGTAGCGCCATGAGGAATTCGCTCGCGCTGGCTTTGACCGCCTTGACGCTGGTTGCGTCAGCTCCGGCCACGCCGGCGGCGGCGCAAACCGCGACCGTGGAGTTACGCATCCTCGCGATCAACGACTTCCACGGCTATCTTCGCCCCTCTCTTGGCGGGATCAAGATCGCCGACCCCAACGACAACACCAAAAAGGTCTTGGTGCCGGCCGGCGGCGCCGAGCACATGGCCACCCTCGTCAAAGAACTCAGCCAGGGCCACAAGAACACGATCTTCGTCGCCGCCGGCGACCTGATCGGCGCCAGCCCGTTATTGTCGGCGATGTTTCACGATGAACCGACCATCGAGTCGCTCTCGATGATGGGGCTTGCGCTCGCCTCCGTCGGCAATCACGAGTTCGACGAAGGCAAGGAAGAAATCAAGCGGATGCAGAATGGCGGCTGCCATCCGGTTGACAAATGCCAGGGGCCGCATCCTTTTTTGGGGGCGAAGTTTCACTACCTTGCAGCCTCGACGGTCGAGACCGCGAGCGGCAAAACGATCTTTCCGCCTTACGAAATCAGGGAATTCGACGGCATTCCCGTCGCATTCATCGGTCTGACTCTGAAAGGAACTGCCGGCATCATTTCGCCCGTGAGTGCCGCGGGGCTGGAATTTCACGATGAGGCGGAGACCGTAAATGCGCTCGTGCCCGAATTGAAGGCGCGCGGGGTCGAGGCCATCGTCGTTCTGATTCATGAGGGCGGTTATCCGACCGGCGATTATAACGAATGTCCCGCGATCTCCGGCGCTATCGTCGATATCGTCAAGAAGTTCGACCGCGCGGTCGATCTCGTGATCAGCGGCCACACCCATCAGCCCTATGTTTGCAACATCGACGGGCGGCTCGTGACCTCGGCCGACAAATACGGCACGCTCGTCACTGCGATCGACGTCACCCTCGACGTCAAAACCCGCGACGTCATCGCGGCGAAAGCCGACAATGTGATCGTCCGCAGCGGTCAGCTGGCCAAGGATGCCGAACAGACCGCGTTGATCGAAGCCTATGACAGGCTCGTCCCGATCGCCAATCGCCGGGCCGGCTCCGTCACCGCCACGCTGTCGCGCGTACCCAACAATTCCGGCGAGAGCGTGCTCGGCGACATCATCGCCGATGCCCAATTGGCGGCGACCGCCGGGGCTACGCTGGGGAACGCCGTCATCGCCTTCACCAATCCGGGCGGCCTGCGCGCCGACGTTACCCGAAAGGACGACGGCGTGGTGACGTATGCCGACCTGTTTGCAAGCCAGCCGTTCGGCAACCAGCTCGTTACGCTGTCGCTGACGGGAAACCAGATCAAGAATGCACTGGAGCAGCAATGGCTGGATCCGAGGCGAACACGGATTTTGCAGGTCTCGAAGGGCTTCAGTTATGCCTGGGACAGCGGCAAACCCCTCGGCGAACACGTGATCGCCGCCTCGATGTCGCTGAATGGAGAGCGCATCGATCCGGCGAGAAGCTACCGTGTGACGGTGAATAATTATCTCTCCGCCGGCGGGGATGGTTTCACGGTCCTGAAAGAAGGCGCCGCGCAACAATTCGGCGTCAATGACGTTGACGCGCTGGATGCGTATTTTCAGGCTAACGGCCCAATCAGCCCGACGGCCGCCGATCGCATCAGACGGTCGGAGTGATCGGCCCTTTTCCCGGCGGCGATCACCCCTTACATTGAGAGTTTCTCGCGCGCAAAAGGCAGTGCATGACGACGCTTCTCGTAACCCATCCGTCGACCCTGAATCATCTGACCCCGCCCGGTCATCCCGAGCGGCCGGACCGGATTCGCGCCGTCGATGAAATTCTTGGCGAAAGCCGTTTCGACCCATTGGTGCGCGAACTGGCGCCGGAAGGCTCGCTCGATCTGGTCAGACTGTGCCACGACGAGCACTATGTCGACGAATTGCGCCGCGCCGCGCCGTCAAGCGGCCTGGTCTATCTCGACGGCGATACCTCGATGTCGCCCGGGACCTGGGAGGCCGTGATGCGCGGCGTCGGCGGCGCGGTGGCCGCAACGGATTCGATCATGTCGGGAACCCACAACAACGCCTTCGTGGCGATGCGGCCGCCCGGCCATCACGCCGAGACCAACCGGCCGATGGGCTTCTGTCTGTTCGATCACGCAGCGATTGCGGCACGCCACGCCCAGCGCAAATACGGCATCGGCCGCGCCGCCGTGGTGGATTTCGACGTTCATCACGGCAACGGCACCCAGGACATTTTCTGGGCCGACAAGTCCGTGATGTATTGCTCGACGCATCAGATGCCGCTGTTCCCCGGCACCGGCGCTACCGGCGAGCGCGGCGAGCACGACAACATCGTCAACGCACCGCTCGCGCCGGAAGACGGCAGCGCCAAGTTCCGCGCCGCCTTCGAAAACACGATCCTGCCCAACTTGAGCAAATTCAGCCCGGAGCTCATCATCATCTCGGCGGGATTCGATGCGCATCATCGCGACCCCTTGGCTTCGCTTAACCTCAAGGCCGAAGACTTCGGATGGGTGACGCGAAAGCTGATGGATCTCGCCGATCGCACCGCGGGGGGCCGAATTGTCTCGGTACTTGAGGGCGGGTATGATCTTCAGGGCCTGAAGGAATCAGTCGCGGCCCATGTCAGTGCGTTAATGGGTTCTGCTTCGTAAGACACATCCGGGAAATCCATTATGGCCGAAAACGCCCAGGCGGACGTCAAGAAGCTGAGCTTCGAACGCGCGATCGAGGAACTCGAATTGATCGTCAAGCGATTGGAGGACGGCAAGGTGCCGCTGGAAGAATCCGTGGCCATCTATGAGCGCGGCGAAGCGCTGAAGCGGCGGTGCGAGGAACTGCTGCGCCAGGCGGAAGCGCGGGTCGACAAGATCACGACCGATGCGAGCGGCCAGCCGACCGGAACGGAACCGCTCGACGTGCAATAACACGAGCCCCGACCCGTGCCCCAATTGCATTGGGGCCCTGCTGATTGCATTGGGGCTTTGCTGAAATGGTTAAACCACGAGGGCCGAAATTCCGGAATTGCCCCCGAAATCGGCTTATTTGAGCGCAAAAAACCGCGTACCGGTTGGCGTTTCCGGGTTCCATCGCTATCTCGGGGGCTCCCAGCTGTTCCCCAAGCGGTTGGCTTTGGCTGGCACTTTAGTGTAAAGCTTTGACGACTGTGGGCTGGGGAAAGCACTCGTTCGGCGCGCTGCTGCGACGCCAAGCTCTTCAAATGGCTCAATAAATTGATCGACAGGGTGGAACCGTCTGGGGTGATGAAAATCACATTGAACAATCCGGGGCGCGCCTAAGACTATCGATCGGGCGTCGCGCCCGTCAGTGGCATCCCGGGTCCGGGTCACTGGCGCTAGATTTTGCGCAACCCATTTACTGTCGGGCCGTTGATCCCCGACCCTTACAAGATTGGAATAACGCTGTGACCGCATTCAGTAAGACGCCGCTTCTCGACACGATCCGCACCCCGGACGATTTGCGCCGGCTCAAGGTCGAACAAGTCCGCCAAGTTGCTGACGAGTTGCGTCAGGAAACCATCGATGCGGTTTCGGTGACGGGCGGTCATTTCGGCGCCGGTCTCGGCGTGGTCGAACTGACCACCGCCCTGCACTACGTTTTCGATACGCCGCGCGATCGCCTGATCTGGGACGTCGGCCATCAGGCCTATCCGCACAAGATCCTCACCGGCCGCCGCGACCGTATCCGCACCTTGCGCACCGGCGGCGGCCTTTCCGGGTTCACCAAACGCACCGAGAGCGATTACGATCCGTTTGGCGCCGCGCACTCCTCGACCTCGATTTCGGCCGCGCTCGGCATGGCCGTGGCGCGCGACCTTTCGGGCGGCAAGAACAACGTCATCGCCGTGATCGGCGACGGCGCAATGTCGGCGGGCATGGCCTATGAGGCCATGAACAATGCGGGCGCAATGAACTCGCGCCTGATCGTCATTCTCAACGACAACGACATGTCGATTGCGCCGCCGGTCGGCGCCATGAGCGCCTACCTGTCGCGGCTTTATTCCGGCAAGACCTACCGCACGCTGCGCGAAGCGGCGAAGCAGATCAACAAGCGACTGCCGAAGGTGTTCGCCAATCGCGCCAATCGCGTCGAAGAATATTCTCGTGGTTTCATGATGGACGGCGGCACGCTGTTCGAGGAACTCGGCTTCTACTACGTCGGCCCGATCGACGGGCATAACCTCGATCATCTGCTGCCGGTGCTGCGTAACGTCCGCGACATGGAGACCGGACCGATCCTGGTCCATGTCGTGACGCAGAAGGGCAAGGGATACGCGCCTGCGGAAGCCTCGGCCGACAAATATCACGCTGTGGTCAAATTCGACGTCGCCACCGGCACCCAGGCCAAGGCCAAGCCGAATGCGCCGGCCTATCAGAACGTGTTCGGCCAAAGCCTGGTCAAGGAAGCCCAGAAGGACGACAAGATTGTCGGCATCACCGCGGCGATGCCGTCGGGCACTGGCATCGACATCTTCGCCAAGGCGTTTCCGACCCGCACATTCGACGTCGGCATTGCCGAGCAGCATGCGATAACGTTTGCCGCCGGTCTTGCCACCGAGGGCTATAAACCGTTCTGCGCGATCTATTCGACCTTCCTGCAGCGCGGTTACGACCAGGTGGTGCACGACGTGGCGATTCAGGGCCTGCCGGTGCGTTTTGCGATCGACCGCGCCGGTCTCGTCGGCGCCGATGGCGCCACCCACGCCGGCTCGTTCGATAACGCCTATCTCGGCTGCCTGCCCAATTTCGTGATCATGGCGGCTTCCGACGAGGCCGAGCTGGTACACATGGTGGCCACGCAGGTCGCGATCAACGATCGCCCGAGCGCGGTGCGTTATCCGCGCGGCGAAGGCCGCGGCATCGATATGCCCGAAGTCGGCATCCCGCTCGAGATCGGCAAGGGCCGCATCACCCGCCAGGGCAGCAAAATCGCGCTGTTGTCGTTTGGCACGCGTCTTGGCGAATGCGAGAAGGCGGCGGACGAACTCGCCGCGCACGGGCTTTCGACCACCATCGCGGATGCGCGTTTCATGAAACCGCTGGACGTCGAGCTGATCCTGAAGCTCGCACGTGAGCACGAAATCCTTCTCACCATCGAGGAAGGCTCGATCGGCGGATTCGGCTCTCACGTCATGCAGACGCTGGCCGAACATGGCATGCTTGACGGCGGATTGCGGATGCGCGCGATGGTGCTGCCGGACGAATTCCTCGATCACGACTCGCCGAACGCGATGTACGGCCGCGCGGGACTCGACGCCAAGGGCATCGTCGCCAAGGTCTTCGAGACGCTCGGCAAGGACGTCAAGACCGAGACGGTGAAGCTCGCCTGATCGACCAGGTTTTCGTTTGACGCGTTTTCTTCACGCGAACCGGTTTCCACTTCGCTCGAAAACGCTATGGCGATAAAAATCTATCTGGCTGGTCCCGATGTGTTCTTGCCGGATGCGCTGGAAATCGGGCGCCAGAAAATCGAAATCTGCCGCCGGCATGGTCTGATCGGGCTCTACCCTCTCGACAATGCCGTTGATCGTGCGGCCGCCGGTGCCTCGCTCAAGATATTCAGGACCAATGAGGCCATGATGGATCAAGCTGATACCATCATTGCGAACCTGACGCCGTTCCGCGGGCCGGGCGCCGACGCCGGAACCGCCTACGAGCTCGGCTATATGGCCGCACGCGGGAACTTCTGTCTCGGCTATTCCAACGATCCTGCGCTCTATACAGATCGGGCGCGGCGTTTCACGAAGGTCAAGGCGCGCGATGGCCGCTTCGTCGATGCCGAAGGGCTCACCGTTGAAGATTTCGGCCATAATGACAATCTGATGATGATCCATGCGCTCGATCTCTACGGCGCGCCACTGGTGCTGCCGCGCGAAAAGCCGGCAGACATCTGGCACGACTTGACCGTATTTGAGCTTTGCGTTGGCATGGCAGCCGCGCGGCTCACTTCCGCTTCCTGATTTTTTGACTGGGCGTATCATGCCGTCTTCCAAGAAGCGCATCGATTTGCTGCTCGTCGAGCGCGGATTGTTCGAAAGCCGGGCTCGCGCCCGCGCTGCCATCGAGGCCGGCCTCGTTTTGGCGAACGACAAGCCTGTGCTGAAGGCTTCCGAGACGATTCCCTCCGACGCCGTGTTGCAGGCAGAGCCGGCGCATCCCTTTGTTTCACGGGGCGGCGTCAAGCTCGCGGGTGCGCTCGAGCAATACCCGATCGACATCGAGGATCACGTCTGCCTCGACGTCGGCGCCTCGACCGGAGGCTTCACGGAAGTCCTGCTCGCCAACGGCGCCAGCGTGGTTTTCGCGATCGACGTCGGACGCGGGCAGTTGCACCCTTCCCTGCGAGACCATCCCAAGATCGTTTCCATGGAAGGGACCGATATCCGCGCGCTGGAGGGCAAGCGGCTTCCGGCGCGGCCCGACATTGTGGTTATCGACGTCAGCTTCATCTCGCTAAAAATGGTGCTGCCGGTTGCATTGTCGCTGGCCGCGGCGCCGATGCATCTTCTGGCGCTGATCAAGCCGCAGTTCGAGGCGCCCCGCAAACATTCCAAGCGCGGAATCATCCGCGACGCGGCCGTGCATCAGGAAGTTTGCGGCGACATCTCCGCATTTGCGGCCTCGCTCGGCTGCACAGACATCCGGGTGTTTCCCTCCTCGATATCAGGCGGAGACGGCAACGTCGAATTCTTCCTCGGCGCGCGCCGTGGTTGAACGCCTCGCTATCGACCATGTCGGGCATCTCGGCGATGGCATCGCGCTTACCGAAGCGCGAAGCCTCTTCGTCCCCTACACGCTCGGCGGCGAAGTGGTCGAGGTCACCGCCGCGCCAGGTCAGCACCCGGACCGGCGGCAATTGGTCAGGATCGAACAGGCGAGTCCCGAGCGCATCGAACCGTTCTGCCCGCATTTCGGGACTTGCGGCGGCTGCGCCATCCAGCATTGGGAAACCGAGCGCTACCGCGCCTGGAAACGCGATCTCGTCGCAGCCACGCTCGCGCAGGCGAAAATCGACTGCGAAGTCTTTCCGCTGATCGATGCCCACGGCAAAGGCCGCCGCCGCGTGACCTTGCATGCGCGCAAGGGCGCCCATGACGTGCTCAAGGTCGGTTTTGCAGCGGCGCAGTCGCATGATGTCGTTCCGATCGATCGCTGTCCGATCCTCGACCCCGGCTTGGGTGGCGCGCTGGAGGCAGCCTGGGCATTGGCCGAACCCCTGATCGGAATCGGCAAACCGCTCGACATCCAGATCACCGCGACCGATGGCGGCCTCGACGTCGATATCCGCGGCTCCGGGCCGCTGCCGGCCGCCGCCATCGCGATGCTGTCGCAGATCGCGGCCAAGCAGGGGGTCGCCCGCCTGACGCGGCACGGCGAACTCGTGCTGATGCGCCAGGCGCCGGGCGTGACCATGGGGAAAGCGCGGGTGATCCTGCCACCGGGCTCGTTTCTCCAGGCAACCGTCGCAGGCGAAGAGACGTTGGCCGCGCTCGTCGCAAAACATGGTGGACGCGCCAAACACATCGCTGATCTGTTTTGCGGCGTGGGCCCGTTTGCCTTGAGGCTCGCCGAGAAATCGCGGATATCAGCCTACGACAGCGATGCTGGTGCGATAGCAGCGCTGCAAAAGGCAATCGCATCGACGGCGGGATTAAAGCCGATCAAGGCGGAGACTCGTGACCTCTTTCGCCGTCCGCTCGTCGCGGAAGAATTGCGCGACTTCGACGCCATCGTGTTCGACCCGCCGCGGCAGGGCGCACAGGCGCAAGCCGAAAGGCTTGCGGGCAGCAAGGTACCGGTGGTGATCGCGGTGTCGTGCAATGTCGCGACCTTTGCCCGCGATGCGCGCATCCTGATCGACGGCGGCTACAAGATCGAGGGCGTAACTCCCGTCGACCAGTTTCGACATACGCCGCATGTCGAACTGGTGGCGCGGTTCAAGCGATAGCGCGCCGGATTTAACGCAAAGCGCGATCGCCGTTCAGTCAGCGTCCCCACCGGTCCTGCCATATCCTTTCGCCGATCAGGCAGGACATCCGCGGCTCTTTGTCGGCGACAGGAACCACAGGACGCTGAGGCGTGCGGCCGGCGACCTCGAGCAAAAGCTTGCTTCGGATCGCTTCCTTGAACTTCTCGCGGTCCTTGATCGCCACCACGAAAGAACCGGGACCGCCGATCACGCAGTCTTCGTAATACCAATCGAGGTTTTCGATATCCATCGTCGAGAAAGACGGCTCCTTCACCATGATCGGCAGGCCATTGATGATGATCCCCTTGGACAACGCCTCATCGCGCGCAGGCGTGACCGGCGCGCCGTTATTGTTGGGACCGTCGCCGGAGATATCGAGGACGCGCCGCAGGCCGGGATACGGGTTGTTCTCAAACAGCGGCATCGCAAAATAGATCGCTCCGGAAAGAGAAGTGCGGGAGGCACGGCGGATCGGCGTTTTCAGGATTTCGTCCGCAACAGCATCCGCGGTCTCCGGGCCATCGATGACACGCCAGGGAATGATGATCTTCTGATCGCTTGACGCCGCCCATTCGAAGTAAGTTATCGCAATCTTGCCATTCGGGAGCGCCTTCAGCGCCTGAAGGAATTCCTTCGAGACGATCGCTTGCGCGTAGCCCTCACGCTGCACCGCCAATTCGTCCATGTCCATCGAGTAGGACACATCGACCGCGAGCACGAGTTCGACGTCAACCACAGGCGGCGCCTTGTCCGCCGATCGCATCTCCCGCCGATGCTGCATGTCCGGCGCGGTAACTCCCGCGACATCGCTTGCGGTGATCGCGCTAGCGACCAGCACCGCCCCGATCGAGACATACCAGCGCATCAGCGGCCCTCCCGTCGTGTGAAAATGATGTTGACACGCAAAGTGGTCGGCGGAAAGACGGAACGTCCTGCGGTGTTCACATTCGGGTTAGCGACAACAGCGCCTCATTTTGGATAATGCTGCAAGAATGCCTGGTCTCGCGTTGGCACCGGCGATTTTACAGCGACCACCGCGCATGCCATACAGCGGACTTTAATCGTCGAATGTTGGGGGCAAACTGATGTTGCGTTTGGGCGTGATAGTCCTGCTGTTGTCAGGATTTTTCGATGCGGCGATGGCGGAATCGGCCATTGAGCGGGGCGATTATCTCGTCAATACCATCATGGCCTGCGGCAACTGCCACTCGCCGCGCGATGCAAACGGCCGGACCATCGCGGACAAGGCGCTGTCAGGCGGGCTGACCTTTAATACGCCGGCATTCGTGGCCACCGCATCGAACATCACGCCGGACCCCGAGACCGGAATCGGGAGCTGGACCGATGCCGAGATCAAGCGCGCGCTGATCGAGGGGGTTCGGCCCGATCACCACCATCTGTCCGGCGTACCGCTCGCGGCCATCATGCCCGCCAATTTCTACAAGGCCCTGCTGCCGGAAGATCTCGACGCCATCGTCGCCTATTTGCGCTCCGTCAAGCCGGTTCGCAACGAGATCGCCGATCCCGTTTACAAAACGCCCATCCACCGTGATCCCTATCCCGATGCGGAGAGCGGATTTAACAAATCCATGTTCAAGGAACCGGTCGGACGCGGCGCTTATCTCGTCACCATCGGCCATTGCATGGAATGCCACTCCGCCTGGTCGCGGGGCGTATCCGACTTCAGGACCGGACTGGGCCGTGGCGGCAGGTCGTTCGCCGAGGCAGGACTTGGGGGAGTGACGGCCGCCAATATCACCTCGGACCGCACCGCCGGCATCGGAACGTGGAGCGACCAGGAAATCGTGCGCGCGATCACCCAAGGCATTGCCCGTGACGGACGGATACTCAAGCCGCCGATGGGATATCCCTTCTACGCGGGGCTGAAGCAGAGCGATCTCGCCGACATCGTTGCTTACTTGCGGACGGTGCCGCCGCTGCAATGATGCCATTCTCTATCAGCTGCTTGCTGGTGCGGCGAATTTGAAGTTCCTGTCAGTTTCGCTGCAAGTTCGTTATAGAAACTTCAAATTCGAAGCCGCACCTCGAATTAACGGTAGCTAGAGTTCCTTTTGATTCCGAAGTTCGCACCGGAGATTGCTGCGATTGCTTGCGAACCTCGGAATCGGAACTCTAGTCCACGCGCCGTCCTCAATTCTGGTAGACTGGATTTCATCACCGGATACCTTAGGTGCGGGAAGCGAATGGTCGACACCGTCACGAAGCCGAAGACGAGGGTCAAGACCAAGGTCGAACGGCCACGGCTGCACAAAGTCATTCTCGTCAATGACGACTACACGCCGCGCGAATTCGTCGTCGCAGTCCTCAAAGCGGAATTCCGCATGACCGAGGATCAGGCGCACAAGGTCATGATCACAGCGCACCGGCGCGGCGTTTGCGTGGTGGCGGTTTTTGCCAAGGACATCGCCGAAACCAAGGCGACCCGCGCCACCGACGCCGGCCGCGCCAAGGGCTATCCGCTGCTGTTCACCACGGAGCCGGAAGAATAAAGGGCGGGCTGCGGCGCATACGCTTCCGCGGTCTCATCCGCAAGACCGTACACTCGTTCGGCCTTTGAAAATCCCGCGATCGGAAATTCGCCGAGCTCTTCCCAGCCATCGGGACAGGCGTCGGCAAAGGCTCGCGATGTCACGACCGTGCGATGCAGGCGGCCAGCCATCTTTTCCAGCCGCGCGGCGAGATTGACCGCCGGACCGATGCAGGTGAAATCGAGCCGGTTGCCGCCGCCGATATTGCCGTAGAGAATTTTCCCGACATGCAGCGCGACGCCGAAACGAAAACGCTCGACGACCTCGCCGATCGGAAACTGCATGGCCTCGACGTTGGCGCGTGCCTCACGAGCGGCACCCAGGGCCTGCGTACAGACCTTCGTGGTATCGCCGATATATTCATCGATCGGAAATACGGCAAGCAACCCGTCGCCCATGAATTTCAGGACCTCGCCGCCATGGGTTGCGATCGCGGAGACCTGGCAGTCGAAATACTGATTGAGGATATCGACCACGGTCTCGGCCGGAAGCCGGTCCGACAGCGCTGTGAACCCGCGCAGGTCCGATAGCCAGATTGCGGCATCCATTGTCTCTGTGTGGCCGCGCCTGATCTGCCCGTGCATAATGCGTTCGCCCGCGCGATTGCCGACATAGGTATCGAGCAGGATCGTCGACATGAAGCGCAACCGCGTGACCTCGATCAACCGGGAGAGCGGCGGGATCAATTCGCGCAGCGCCTTGAGTTGCGCGTCCGTGAAGCCGCCCGGTTGTTTTGTGGTCCAGCTAGAAGCGTGTACCGAGCCGTCGACATTGAGGAGCGGCAGCGCAATATAATCGGTGGTGCCTTCCTCACGCAGGTCAGCGAAAATCGGGAAGCGGTTGCCGTCCGGTCCATCCATGCGCGCCCTGATTTCGCGCCCTTCGGCGAACACGATGGCGAGCGGACTGGCACGAAATTCCTCCGAATCCAGCATCTCGTAATTGGCGCTGCCGACCACGACTTCGCCGCCCTGCTTCCAGACGAAATTGCGTCCGACGATATCGGGATGCAGGGTGCGAACGAAAATGCCGACGCGCGACAGCGGCAGACCGGCTGCGACCAGCCGTTCGCAGGTCTGTGCCATCATCGCCGGAGGGCTTGGTGCAGACCTCGCACCGTCGATCAGCCATTCCGTCAGCTTTTGCAGATCGGATGCGTTCATAGGGCACCATTAGCAGCCGGGAACGGCGGCGCCATCAGGACAATCAAATCGAGAGCCGCCTGCCACTCCCCGTCATCAATATCCTAGCCGCCCACCTGGCCGCGATGACGCAAGAAATGATCCGCCAGCACGCAGGCCATCATGGCTTCGCCTACCGGAACGGCGCGAATACCGACGCAGGGGTCGTGCCTGCCTTTGGTCATGATCTCGGTCTGGCCGCCCTTGCGATCCACAGTGCGACGCGGCGACAGAATCGAGGATGTCGGTTTCACCGCAAAGCGCACCACCACCGGCTGGCCGGTCGAGATACCGCCCAGAATGCCGCCGGCATGGTTGGACAGAAAGCTGACACCCTGATTGCCCATTCGCATCTCGTCAGCGTTTTCCTCGCCGGATAATTCAGCCGCACCAAAGCCGGCGCCGACCTCGACGCCCTTGACCGCATTGATGCTCATCATCGCCGCCGCGAGGTCGGCATCGAGCTTGGCATAAATCGGTGCACCCAATCCCGCCGGCACGCCTTCGGCGACCACCTCGATGACGGCGCCGATCGACGAGCCGTTCTTGCGGATGCCATCAAGATAATCCTCGAAGAAAGCCGCCTTGTCCTTGTCGGGACAGAAGAACGGATTCTTCGCGATCTCGTCCCAATCCCACTTGTCGCGGTCGATCTTGTGCAGACCCATCTGCACGAGCGCGCCGCGCACGGTGACGCCGGACAATATCTTGCGCGCGATGGCGCCCGCCGCCACCCGCATCGCGGTCTCGCGCGCCGAAGAGCGTCCGCCGCCGCGATAATCGCGCAGTCCGTATTTGGCTTCATAGGTGTAGTCGGCGTGACCGGGACGAAACTTGTCCTTGATGTCGGAATAATCCTTCGAACGCTGATCGGTGTTCTCGATCAAGAGCCCGATCGGCGTGCCGGTCGTGACCTGCACGGCGGTCTCCGGATGCACCATCACGCCGGACAGGATTTTCACCGCATCCGCCTCCTGTCGCTGCGTGGTGAAGCGCGACTGCCCGGGACGGCGGCGATCGAGATCGCGCTGGATGTCCTCCACGGCGAGCGGTATCTGCGGTGGACAACCGTCGACCACGCAGCCGATCGCAACCCCGTGGCTCTCGCCAAAGGTCGTGACCCGAAACAAATGGCCGAAGGTGTTGTGGGACATGGTTTGTCGTAACGCGCAAGGCGCAGGGGGTCAAATCATCAAGCGCTTCGATTCGCCCTTAACTATACTTCGCCAGCCCGCCTTCGCTGAACACGTAAACCGCCCCCTGCTCGATTCCGAGGTCCGCGGCGCTTTCGGGGGTTTCAAAGCCGAGCTCGACCATTAGCGCCCGGGCGGTGCCGCCGTGGGCGACCGCGACCACATCGACGGTCAATCCCCGATACCAGTCCGTCATCCTGGCCTGCACCGAAACATAGGTCTCGCCGCCCGGCGGCGCCACGGTCCATTTCTCGGCCTGGCGCTGCGCAAACAGATCGGGATCTTTCGCCTGCATCTCCGCCAATGTCGAACCTTCCCATTCCCCATAACCGATCTCGCGCAGGCGATCGTCGATCGCATAACCGGAAAGCGGGAGTTTCAGGACGCCGCGCACGAGCTCCATGGTCTGGCGGGCGCGGCCAAGCGGACTGGCGACAAACGTCAGCGACGTTTCGCTTCGTCCGTCGCGCATCAACAAATCAGAGAGGATATGGCCGGCATCAACCGACTGTCGGCGGCCGAGCTCGTTGAGCGGAATGTCCCGCACCCCCTGCAGCCGGCCCAACGCATTCCATTCGGTCTCGCCATGGCGGATGTAATAGATAGTCGGCATATCCCTGCTCCGTCATTGCCGGGCATTCGCTTCCGCTTGCCTATGCCCGGCAATCCATCTTTTAAGGTTTTCTTGTGCGATGGATGCGCCGATCCCGTCTCCGCCAAGGCTACGCCGGGCTACTAGCTCACTCGGCCGACGAAGCTTTAGCGAAGGCGGCAAGTCCGCGCATGACATTCACTAATCCTTCGCGCGCGAAATATCCGGCGCGTCCGGCCGTTTCATGCCAAGGACACGCCGAGAATCACCCTGCGCTTGCCCTTCATCAAATCTGAGTTTTTCGCCATGTGATAATTCCCGGTGCCTGGCAGTTCGTTTGGAGGTACACCAGCGCGGACGGCCGGTACAGGCCTGTCAGCAAAGGTTAACTCCAGCACCCGAAACGCAATAGGTGGAATAGCCATCGCGGTCTGGGGTTTGGTTATTTGAATTGCGCTTTGAAGCTCGACGTGAGTGCCGAAGCGCGCCATGGAATGGTCTGGAATCAAGCGCAATGGCTGCGTTTCGCGAGAGTGTCGAAGCCATGATACCGGCGCTGCGCCGGTATGCACGTGCGCTCACGCGTGACGCCGACATTGCCGACGATCTGGTACAGGATACGCTGGTTCGAGCGTTGCGCTCGGAGCGTCTTTTTCTCGGTGGTGACGTGCGGAGCTGGCTCTACACCATCCTGACCAATCTCAACAAGAACAGGCGGCGATCTCTGGCCCGACGGCCGCAATTCATCCCTCTGCTCGAGAACAATCCTGACGCCAGCGGCACCGAGGCCGAAGGCCGTGACATCGCCAAGGCGCTGGCAACGCTGGTGGACGATCAGCGCTCGGTGCTGCTGCTCGTGATGCTGGAAGGACTGAGTTATCGCGAGGTCGCCGATATTCAGGGCGTGCCGATCGGCACGGTCATGTCGCGGCTAGCGCGGGCTCGCGCGCATGTGAAGGCCGTTCTTGAAGGCGAGCGCCCGGCGTTGCGAAGGGTAAAGTAAATGGCGAGCTTTATGAGCAAGTGTGCGGTGGCTGATTTTTTGGGGAAATCGCAATGCAGACGACGACGCGTTTCCGTCGGGGAGCACGGAAAGCGGCCGGAATGATTTCGATCAGGAAGAGACAAAGATCATGACCGATCCAAAAATCCCCGTCACCGAGGACGAGCTGCACGCTTACGTCGACAACGAACTGCCGGCGGAACGCCGCGGCGATGTCGAAGCGTGGCTTGCGACCCATCCCGACTGCGCCGAGCGGGTAAGAGCATGGCGCGAAATGGCGGAAGCGCTGCACGCCCGCTACGATCACGTTGTTGACGAGGTGGTGCCGAAGCGGCTCGAGATTGAACGGCTGGTGAGCCGGCCGCGCCGATGGATGTATGGCGCCGTTGCGGCGACGCTGGCCGCGTTTATTTGCGGCAACGGCACCGGCTGGCTGGCGCGCACGTTAACCGCGACGCCTTCAGCCGTTGAGAGCCTGACGACCGACGCCCTGGATGCGCACCGGCTTTATGTCGTCGAGGTGCGCCATCCCGTGGAGGTGCCGGGCAGCGAACGCGACCACCTGCAGACCTGGCTGACCAAGCGTTGTGGCTGGGAAGTCCGCGCCCCGAAACTGGACGCGAGCGGGCTGAAGCTCGTCGGCGGACGGCTATTGCCGGGACCGGCCGGCCCGGCCTCGTTCTTTATGTATGAGAGCGCTTCCGGCGAGCGTTATACGCTTTATGCCTCGCGTTCGAAGAGCGGATCAGCCCAGATGCGCTACACCGCGGCCGAAAATTCCGGCGCGATGTACTGGTCGGAAAACCAGGTCAGCTATGTGCTCAGCGGCCCGATGGACAAGGAAAAGCTCAATCATGTGGCGCGCATCGTCTACGACCAGAACGAGAAAGGCGGCTGAAGCCGTCTGGCGAGTGGCAGATTTGTCACGTCCAAATTCGGACATCAAGAATCTGGAATTGGAACATGGCCGCGTCCAAATATCGTACCAGGTACTCACAAAAAGTTGTGACGCGTTCGATCCGCCGATCGACGCAAGCGGCCTCGACTGGGGTTTGTACCGCGCTGGTCCTCCAGCTCGAGGCCGCACCTTTATATCGCCGCGCCGATTATGAAAAATCGCTCCGCGGGTTGTAAGGGTGTGCGTCACGCCATTTTTGCATCAACGCCTCCAATTCAGCGTTGTTCCCGTCCGGCAGCATGATCCGCGTGGTCACGAGCAGGTCACCGTTTCCGCCAGCCTTCGGCAAACCCTTGCCTTTGAGACGAAACGTGCGGCCGCTCGAAGTGTTTTTCGGGATCGAAAGCTCGACCGCGCTGCCAAGCGTCGGCACGCGAACCTTTCCGCCCAGCACCGCCTCGTAGAGCGTGATGGGCAGATCAAGGCGTAGATCACTGCCATCGACCTTGAAGAGCGGGTGCGGCGCGATGCTGACCGTGATCAGGAGATCGCCGGGGGGATGGCCCGCCGCGCTCTCCCCCTGCCCTTTCAGCCGGATCTGCTGACCCGCCACGACACCTGCCGGAATCTTGACGTTGAGTTCCTTGCCGCTCGGCAATCGGACGCGCTTCTCTGCGCCGTTGACTGCCTCTTCGAGCGAGACGGTCATGGAGACCGAGATATCGAGATCAAGCGCCATGGTGCCGGGGTCGAATTCGAACCGGGCGCCACCGCCGCCGCCACCGCCCGGACGGGCCCCGCGGCCCGCTGCCCCGAACATGCTGTTGAGAATGTCCTCGAAGCCGCCGCCGCCCGCCCCGCCGCTGCGGAAGGTATGGGACTCGAACCCGCCGGCCCGCGCACGCGGATCGCCGCCGGGGGGAAAGCCCTGAAAGCGCGGCTTACCCTCGCCATCGATTTCGCCGCGATCGAACTGCTTGCGCTTGTCAGCGTCCCCAATGATCTCGTTGGCCGAATTCAGCTCTGAAAAACGAGCGGCGGCCTTCGGATCATTCTTGTTGGCGTCGGGGTGGTACTTCTTGGCAAGCTTGCGATAGGCGCTCTTGATTGCCGCGGCGTTGGCGCTCCGCGGCACCCCCAAGACCTCATAGGGGTCGCGCATCCGTCAGTTCTCCTTCAAGGGAAGTCATCAAATCTAGACTACGGACGAGAAGCCCGCTCGAATTTTCATTTGGGGACTTCGTGGCATTTTTGCAACGGGCTTTACCAGCCTCGATGCGGCGACAGTGGAACAAGATTATTCACAAGCTTCAACCAGTTGCAGGGACAAGCGCAAGCAAAAGCAGATTCTGAGCCGATAGCTTCACGCCTTAACTCTGTCGCCAGGGCTTCAGCGTATGAATTTCCCACTGCCCGCGATTGGTTTGACACCCAGCCCCCTGCAGCCAGCTTTCCGAGTGGCCGTTCACGTAACTCGCCAGGAAGTCCCGGCAAGTCCGTCCCTCCGACGAATAGGCTTCCGCCAGCGGCGTCACCGACCCCCTCGCGCCGGTCTCGGGGTTTTCCCAAGGCTGGCTTGAATCCTTGTCGCCCCGCGTCAGCACGTCGGAGGCGGCATTGCGGGCAAAAGCGAGATCGCTTTCGGTCGGCATGGCCTCCCTCACCTGCGCAAACGGCCCGGTCGAGCCGGTGACGTCGTCGCTCGTTTTGGCGAACCCGCCATCGAAGCGGGAAATGCTGCAACCGCCGACCGTGATGCCGATCAGAACCATGGCCACGACCGCCCTCGCCGGCCTGATCGGTGATAGGCCAAAGCGTCCCCATGCCCTATATAAGGCTATGCTGGACAGTAACGCGCATCTGGCCGCGGGCGGGCGCAACTTTGGACTCCAATGACAGAAACGACCTCCATCAAACACCCGACACCCTTAACATCCGGTGATTTCACCGCCGCCGAGGAACCGCTGGCCCTGTTCGGCGACTGGTTTGCGGAGGCCGTGAAGGCCGAACCCAACGATCCGACCGCCATGTCGCTTGCGACAGTGGATGCCGACGGCCTGCCCGATGTGCGAATGGTGCTGATGAAGGGTTATGACGCCGAGGGCTTCGTGTTCTACGGCCACATCGCCAGTAAAAAAGGCCGCGAATTGGCCGCAAATCCTAAGGCGGCTTTACTATTTCACTGGAAGTCGCTGCGCCGGCAGGTGCGCATCCGCGGACTGGTTTCACCTGTCACCGACGCCGAGGCCGACGCCTATTTTGCGACCCGCCCCAAACAGGCCCAGATCGGCGCGTGGGCGTCGAAACAGTCCGAGCCGCTGGAAAGCCGTTTTGCCTTCGAACAAGCAATCGCCAAGACTGCCGCGCAATACATCATCGGCGAGGTGCCGCGCCCGCCCGGCTGGAGCGGCTGGCGCATCACTCCGCTACGGTTCGAGTTCTGGCACGACCGCCCCTACCGCCTGCACGACCGCATCGAATTTCGCCGCGACGCTTCCGATCAAGCGTGGTCGAAGACGCGGCTTTATCCCTGATCGACAGCTCGAAGGAACCTATGGCCACTCCCCCCCATAACGGACCACGGCGGACACTGCTTCTCACCGGGGCCAGCCGCGGCATCGGCCATGCGACCGTGATCCGCTTTTCCTCGGCGGGCTGGCGCGTCCTCACCTGTTCGCGCCATCCCTTCCCGGAGGAATGTCCGTGGGGCGCGGGGCCTGAAGACCACATCCAGATCGACCTCGCCGACCACGACGACACCGCGCGCGGCATCGCCGAAATCCGCGAGCGCCTGGAAGGCGGCCTGTTGCATGCGCTGGTCAACAACGCGGCGATTTCGCCGAAGGCCGAGGGCGGCGGCCGCCTCGGCTCGATCAATACCGATCTGGAAACCTGGACCCATGTGTTCCGGGTCAATTTCTTCGCACCGATCATGATGGCGCGCGGCCTGATCGAGGAGTTGACGGCGGCCAAGGGGTCGGTCGTCAACGTCACCTCGATTGCGGGCTCGCGGGTGCATCCGTTCGCGGGCGCGGCCTACGCGACCTCCAAGGCGGCGCTGGCTTCGCTGACGCGCGAGATGGCCTCCGATTTCGGCAGGCTCGGTATACGGGTGAATTCGATTGCGCCGGGCGAGATCGACACCTCGATCCTGTCGCCGGGCACCGAAAAGATCGTCGAACAGCAAATCCCGATGCACCGGCTCGGCACGCCGGATGAAGTCGCCAAGATCATCTATGTGTTGTGTACGGAGATGAGTTCTTACGTGAACGGCGCCGAAATCCATATCAACGGCGGCCAGCACGTTTAGCGATTCTTTCAGCTGGCACAGCCAATCCCGCTGCCCCGGGCCGGCGCACCGCCGCATCGGGGCTGAAGGACGATCGTCCTAGATCAACCCGCGCAGGATCTGGGCAGCCTGCCAGCGCAGCGTCGCCTCGGCATTTGCGATGCTGGAGCACTCGTCTTCGAATTCGCCGTCGGCGAGCGCCGCGCCGCAATGCCGGCAGGCCCGCGCCGACATCGCCTGCGCCCTGGCGACGATGTTACGGCCCTGCTGATAGCTCGCGAAGTCGATGACGTTCCGCGCCTGCATTATGACTTTCTCAACCATTGGAATCCTCGCGATCGATAGCGAGTGTTATGGCAGAAAGCCGTAGCGCAAACGTTCGGTCCTCCACTCAAATTTTAGCGGAGCGCTTCAGCGAGGAGTCCGGCAATGCCGCGCACTTTCTTAACCTCAAGATCGCGGCGCGCGGCGGCGGCGTTTTACAGCCACTTCTTCCACCTGAAATACATGTAGGGCGCCACCGCGGCGACCACCATCATCACCACCGCGAGCGGATAGCCGTGTTGCCACTCCAGCTCCGGCATCACCTTGAAATTCATGCCGTAGACCGAGGCGATCAGGGTTGGCGGCATCAACACCACCGCCATCACCGAAAACAGCTTGATGATGTTGTTCTGCTCGAGATTAACGACGCCAAGCATCGCATCGAGGATGAAGGTGATCTTGTTGGAGAGATAGGAGGCGTGATCGGTCAGCGAGGTCACGTCACGCTGCATGGTCTTGAGCTGCTCGCGCATGTCCTTTGACCATTTGACGCCATCGATCGCCGCTGCAACGAAGGCCACCACCCGTCCGATCGAGACCAGGCTCTCCCGAACTTTCGAGGTAAGATCGCCCTTGCGGCCGATGGCGATCAGGATGTCGGAGTAACGCTTGGCATGTCCGGTGCCCGCACCGCCGCTTGGCTCGAAAATCTGGTGGCTGATCGCATCCATCTCGCCGCCGGCGCGCTCCAGAATATCGGCGTTGCGGTCGATCACCGCATCCAGAAGCTCCATCAGCACCATTTCACCGGTGATGCCGAAGGCGCAGTTGCGCGCCAGCTTGTTTTCCACGAGTACGAACGGCCTCGGCTCGTCGTAGCGCACGGTAACCAGGCGATGGCTTGCCAGGATAAAGGTGACGGCCGTGGTGCGCGGATTTTCCGTGTCCGACCCGCACATCAGCGTCGAGGTCATGTAGCGCGCGCCGTTCTCGACATAGAGGCGGCTTGAAATCTCGATTTCCTGCATATCCTCCCGGGTCGGTACCGCGATGCCCGCCAGCTTTTCCACGGCCTTGTCCTCTGCCGCGGTCGGCTTCACGAGGTCGATCCAGACCGCATTCTCCGGCAGCTTGTCCAGGTCGGTAATGAAGGCCTTTTTCAGGGAGGATTCAGTGGGGACGAACACCGAGAACATGGATAGCTCCGGACCGGCAGAGACACATTAACCAAGAGCGGTTTGCTCAATTCCGGCAAACCTTTCATGAACTGACGCTTTCGTCCCCCGCGATTTGCGGTCTCCCCGTGGCGAAGGGGGCTGAATTTTGTTCGTTGCCGCTACGCTATTGCCTGATAATGCCGCGCGGCTCAAGCAATTGCGGCAAAAAGGACACAGACAGGCTGCCGCAGTGCAGAACGGCCATCTAAGCGCTGGAATTAATATCAATTTCGGCGATAATGGTCATGCTCTTGGTGGAATCGTGGCGAGGCAACAGGCTCTGTGCCCCGAACGCTTTGTACCCCGACCAATATCTCCGATTGGAAATTCAAAATGCCGTTCAAATCGACGTCGCTGAAACTGGCAATGGTGGCTGCGGGCGCCAGCCTGCTGCTCTCGGGCTGCATGGAAACGGCAAACTATGAGGCGACCAACACCAGCGCCTTCAAACCGCACGACAAGGAATTGCTGGCGAAGGTTCGCTACGAGAATGTGCAGCCGCCGGAGAGCTTCCGCCGCGCCATTGTCGAATATCAGCGCAAGGAAGCCCCCGGTTCGATCGTGGTGGATTCCGACAACCACTACCTCTACTACGTGCTGAGCGACGGCAAGGCGATCCGCTACGGCATCACCGTTGGTGAAGAAGCCATGGCGTGGTCGGGCATCGCCAAGGTAGGCGCCATGACCGAATGGCCGCCCTGGCATCCGACCAAGGGCGAAATCGAGCGTCTCGGCGTTCCCACTTTCGTGCCGCCGGGTCCGGACAATCCGATGGGTTCGCGCGCGATGTATCTTTATTCGGGCGGCAAGGACACGCTGTTCCGGATTCACGGCACCAACCAGCCGGAATATATCGGCCAGTCGATCTCCTCTGGCTGTATCCGCATGACGAACGAGGACGTGATTGACCTGTATAACCGGGTCAAGATGGGCACCATCGTCGTCGTGCTCGCGCCGCATCATGGCGGCGGCGACTCGCCGTTCGGCTCGTCGCAGGTGGCGTCGTCCAGCATCGGCTCGGCGCAGTAACCGAACTCAGTTTGAGCGAGTTTTTAAAAAAGCGCCGGTTTACCGGCGCTTTTTCGTTGGCGGGTTGTCGGCAGGAGGTGTTTGCGTCGCCTGCTCGGCCGGAGGGCCACCTTCACTGCCATTCGGTTTTGCAGCTTCCGGCTCGTCGGCCGCCGCGCGCGGCGGCGCCTCCTCGGGGCGCGAAGCCGGTAGCATCGGCGCAACGGCCGGCAACGGATCCCAGACGTTCCACTGGCAAATCCGGTAGTCGTTGTGCCGCTCCATCAGATCGAGATGGATGTGGTCCTCGTGATAGCCATCGGAGCCCGGACCCAGCACCGTTGAAAATCGCGCGCACACCGAATGCAGCACGCTCTCGCGTAGCTCCCGCGGGACCTTGCGGTCGGTCAGCGAGATAACCCGGCCATCGGCAAATCTGAAAGAGCGAACGTCAAGCGCATTGGCACGGCCGTGTTCGGACAGTGCGGCGCCGGCGACACGGTTACGGCTGCGGCACTCGAAGGAATCGAAATTGTCGAGGTCGGCAATGGCGCTGCCAAGGCCGCTGGCGAGCGGCGCGATGTCGGTGCGAACCCAGTCGGCGACAGCGGAGGCCATCTTACAGCGCAGGATCGCCGCAGGCTTGACCGCGACCTGGCGATGATCGGGCAAAACCACGGCCTCCAGCCGCACCAGGTCCTCCCCGCCGCAGCCGCCGGGACCATGGATGTCGGGAATGCTCGGCGCAATCGCAATCGCTTCCGTCAAGGCGAGCCGGCAAGCGGAAGGCGGAGGTGCGGTTGCAGCCGACGGCCCGGTATTCTTCTCAGGTCCGGCGGCGGGCTCCGCCTTTGCGGACGGGGCCTCGGGCGGACGGGGCTTGGGCAGGGGTACCTTGGCGGAGGCCAGATGCAGATCACCGCAACAGGCAAACAGCAGCGCCGCCGCGGTAACCATGGCGAGCCGGCCGCCGCTTCCCCTACGAGAAGACCATTTGCGGTGTCGTTTCGGCGCGCTAGAATTCGGGCTAATCTGCGCAAAAGAACCGCAAAAAGCGCCAGCACATTCAGGAGGGACGTTCGTATGCTTGGTTTGATGCAAGACTGGCCTTTGCTGTGCCACCGAATTCTCGAACACGCAGCAGCAATCCACGGTTCGCAGGAAGTTGTCACCCGGTCGATCGAAGGTCCAATCCATCGCACCAATTATGCCGAAATCCACAAGCGCGCGCTGAAGATATCGCAGCGGCTGGAGCGCGACGGCATCAAGCTCGGCGACCGTGTGGCCACCATCGCCTGGAACACCTGGCGTCATCTCGAAGCCTGGTATGGCATCATGGGGATCGGCGCGATCTGCCATACCGTCAATCCGCGACTGTTTCCCGAGCAGATCGCCTGGATCATCAATCACGCCCAGGACCGCGTGGTGATGACCGATATCACCTTCGTTCCGATCCTGGAAAAGATCGCCGACAAGCTCACCAGCGTCGAGCGCTACATCGTATTCACCGACAAGGCCCATATGCCGCAGACGACGCTGAAGAACGCGGTCGCCTATGAGGACTGGATTGCGGACGCTGACGGCGATTTCCAATGGAAGACCTTCGACGAGAATACCGCGGCTGCGATGTGCTACACGTCCGGCACCACCGGCGATCCCAAGGGAGTGCTGTATTCGCACCGCTCCAACGTCCTGCACGCGCTGATGGCCAATACCGGCGATTCGCTCGGCGCCTGCGCCAGCGATACGATGCTGCCGGTGGTTCCGCTGTTCCACGCCAATAGCTGGGGCATCGCGTTCTCGGCGCCCTCGATGGGAACCAAGCTGGTGCTGCCCGGCGCGAAGCTCGACGGCGCCTCCGTCTTCGAGCTTCTGGAGACCGAAAAGGTCACCCATACCGCCGGCGTTCCCACGGTGTGGCTGATGCTGCTCAATCATATGGCCGCCAACAAGCTGAAGCTGCCGCATTTGCGCTTCGTGGTGTGCGGCGGCTCGGCGATGCCGCGCTCGATGATCAAGGCGTTCACCGATATGGGCGTAACGGCGCGACACGCCTGGGGCATGACCGAGATGAGCCCGATCGGCACGCTGGCCGCGCTCAAGCCGCCCTTCGATGAGCTTGGCGGCGAGGAGGCGCTCGACATCCTCCAGACCCAGGGTTACCCGCCGTTCGGCGTGCAGATGAGAATTACCGACGATGCCGGCAAGCACCTGCCGTGGGACGGCAAGACCTTTGGCCGCCTCAAGGTCGCAGGGCCGGCGGTCGCCAAGGCCTATTACCGCGTCGACGCCAATATTCTTGACGAGACCGGCTTCTTCGATACCGGCGACGTCGCCACCATCGATCAAGAGGCCTATATGCGGATCACCGATCGCTCCAAGGACGTGATCAAATCCGGCGGCGAGTGGATTTCGTCGATCGATCTGGAAAATCTGGCTGTCGGTCACCCGGCGGTAGCGGAAGCCGCTGTCATTGGCGTGCATCATCCCAAATGGGACGAGCGCCCCTTGCTCATCGTGCAGCTCAAGCAGGGACAGAACGCGACACGGGAAGACATTCTGAAATTCATGGACGGCAAGATCGCCAAATGGTGGATGCCCGACGACATCGCGTTCGTTGACGGCATTCCGCACACGGCGACCGGCAAGATCCTGAAGACGGCTCTGCGCGAGCAGTTCAAGGCCTATAGTTTCCCGGGAACGTAGCTCTCGTTCACCCTCTCCCCTCATCCTGAGCAGCCACGCAAGTGGCGTCTCGAAGGATGAGGCCGATTTCGGGGCCTCATGGGTTCGAGACGCGCAAAGCAACGCTCCTCACCATGAGGGTTTTGACGTCGCGGAGTTGGGAGCGAACGCCGGGCGACCGTGACACCTGGCCGTCGGCCTCTGCTCCCTTGAAATCGGCACAGGTTCGTGGTCTCAAACAAGCTCGTTTGAGCGTCTGGCCGGTTCCGGCCGGCAGTCAATAACCCGGCAGAAATCAAGACCATGGCCCGCAGGTTTTCCGCGCCCTATTTATCGGAGCCCGTGTCGCGCCTCGCATCATGGTCGCGCAACCTGGCGGTATTTGCCGTCGTGGCGGTGCTGGTCTCGATCATCATCGTCCGCTTCGGCTTTCTCGAAATCAAACCGGCGCTTGCCACCTTCTTCGGGGCTCTCGCCTGCGCCGGCCTCTCCATTCTGGTCGGCCTCATCGGTGCGGCCGCGATCTGGCAAAGCGGCGCACGCGGCGTGAGCCGCATCCTGTTCGCATTCCTGATCAACGCCCTACTGCTCGCCTATCCCGCCTATCTCGGCCTGCAATACCGCAGGCTGCCCGCGATCCACGACATCACCACCGACCCGATCGACCCGCCGCGCTTCGAGGCCCTGGCGCGCCTGCGCAGCGGCGACGGCGCCAATCCGGCGGTCTATGCCGGCCTCTATTCAGCCGAGCAGCAGCGCACTGCCTATCCCGATATCGAGACCGTCGAACTCGAGCTCCCGGTGCAGCGGGCCTATGAGATCACCTTGCAACTCGTCACCAAGCGCAAATGGCTCGTGATCGACGAGCGCGCTCCCCAGCCGCCGCGGCGGATCGGCCGGATCGAAGCGGTGGCGCGGACGCCGATCATGGGATTTCGCGAGGATGTATCGATCCGCGTGACCCCGGATGATGAGGATTTGCGCGTCGATATCCGTTCCTCTTCGCGCTATTTCGAGAGCGACCTCGGCAGCAACGCCGCGCGCGTCCGCAAGCTGATCGACGACCTTAACAGCGCGGCCGACAATGACAGCCTCAAGCCGGTCAAGAAGCCGGCTGCGCCCACGAAAACGCCGCCGAAGGTCGTGAAGAAGTGAGGACTGTCATTCCGGGGCGATGCGAAGCATCGAACTACGATGTACAATTGTACATCGGAGAATCTCGAGATTCCGGGTCTGGTGCTAATCGCACCATCCCGGAATGACTTTTCAGGAAGCAGCCAACCTGTACGTTCCGCCGATCACCGGGTCGCCATCGGTTGCGACGATGCCGCGGCTGACCAGGTCCTCCAGATGCGCGAGCACGGAATAGCCCGCGGCATTCATCAGGCGCGGATCGATGCCGATATAGATCGCGCGCACGATGGTCGGGATATCGGCCTCGCCTTTGGCAAGGCGGTGCAGGATCGAAGTTTCGCGGGCCTGGCGATGACGGATCAGAAAGCGCACGTAACGCTGTGCGTCCGGAATTTCCGGGCCATGGCCGGAGAAATAAAGGTCCTCGCTGCGCGCGGCGAGTTTTTCCAGCGAGGCCATGTAATCGACCATCGAGCCATCCGGCGGCGCCACGATCGACGTCGACCATCCCATCACGTGATCGCCGACGAACAGCCACTTGCGATCGGGCCAGGCGAAAGCGAGATGATTGGCCGTGTGCCCGGGCGTCGCCACCACCTCGAGCTTCCAATCCTCGCCCTCGATGATGTCGCCATCCCTGACTTGCACATCGGGACGAAATTCGCGGTCGGCGCCTGATTCCGGATTGTGCTTCTCGCTTTCAAAGCGCGGCCGCGATGCCCGATGCGGCCCCTCCGCATAGACGGGCGCGCCGGTTGGCCCCTTGATCCGCGGGGTATTCACCGAGTGATCGCGGTGGGTGTGGGTGACGAGAATATGCGTCACGGTTTCGCCGCGCACGGCATCGAGCAGCGCCGCCGCATGAGCCGTGTTGTCAGGGCCGGGATCGATGATGGCGACCTTGCCGCGGCCGACGATGTAGCTCACGGTTCCCGTGAAGGTGAACGGACTTGGATTGTTACAGAGAATGCGCCGCACGCCGGGCCGTATTTCCTCGACCACGCCCGGCTTGAGCGGAAAGTTGCGGTTGAACGGGACGTCGTCGGTATCGGCCATTTTTTCTCCGCGGTCATTCCGGGATAGCCCGAAAGGGCTAGACCCGGAATCTCGAAGATGAGGAAAAATACGGCACGAGATTCCGGGTTCGCGTCTTCGACGCGCCCCGGAATGACGGCCTATAACTGTTACGAAAACGCTTGAATGCCAGTGATAGCCCGGCCGAGTATCAGGGCATGAATGTCGTGGGTGCCCTCGTAGGTATTCACGGTTTCCAGGTTCGCGGTATGCCGCATCACATGGTATTCGATCTGGATGCCGTTGCCGCCGTGCATGTCGCGCGCGACGCGGGCGATATCGAGCGCCTTGCCGCAATTGTTGCGCTTGACGATGGAAATCATCTCGGGCGCCATCTTGCCCTCGTCCATCAGCCGGCCGACCCGCAGGCTCGCCTGCAAGCCAAGCGCGATCTCGGTCTGCATGTCCGCCAGTTTCTTCTGCACCAGTTGGGTTGCCGCCAGGGGCTTGTTGAACTGCTTGCGGTCGAGCGTGTATTGCCGGGCGCGGTGCATGCAGTCTTCCGCGGCACCCATCGCGCCCCAGGAAATGCCGTAACGTGCCCGGTTGAGGCAGCCGAACGGACCCTTGAGGCCCGAGACGTTGGGCAACAGTGCGCTCTCCGGCACCTCGACCCCTTCCATCACCACTTCGCCAGTGACGGAAGCGCGGAGCGAGAGCTTGCCGCCGATCATCGGCGCTGAAAGTCCCTTCATGCCCTTTTCGAGGATGAAACCGCGGATCTGGTTATTGTGTTCGGCGGACTTTGCCCAGATCACGAACACGTCGGCGATCGGCGCATTGGAAATCCACATCTTGGAGCCGGTCAGCCGGTAACCGTCAGCGGTTTTCTCCGCGCGGGTCTTCATGCCGCCGGGGTCGGAGCCGGCATCCGGCTCGGTCAGGCCGAAGCAGCCGACCCACTCCCCGGTCGCGAGCTTGGGCAGATATTTCTTGCGCTGGTTCTCATCGCCATAGGCATAGATCGGATGCATCACGAGCGAGGACTGCACCGAATTCATCGAGCGATAGCCGGAATCGACACGCTCGATCTCGCGCGCGACCAGGCCATAGGCAACATAGCTGGCATTGGCGCAGCCATATTCTTCCGGCAGCGTGATGCCGATCAGGCCGAGTTCGCCCATTTCATGGAAGATGTCGCGATCGACCTTCTCTTCCAGATAGGCCTTGGTGACC
This sequence comes from uncultured Alphaproteobacteria bacterium, assembly GCA_963775545.1. Taxonomy (GTDB): domain Bacteria; phylum Pseudomonadota; class Alphaproteobacteria; order Rhizobiales; family Xanthobacteraceae; genus Bradyrhizobium. The sequence goes on along the minus strand of CAVZJE010000015.1, from coordinate 70,675 downwards.
CGCGGCATTAGCTTGTCCTGCGCGTAGGCGCGCGCGGTGTCGCGGATCATCCGCTCGTCTTCGGTCAACTGCTCGTCGAGCAGGAACGGGTCATCCCACAGAAAATTGACGGGAGACGGCTTGTCCTTGGCCTGAGGGCGGACGCTCATGGAAAATCCTTTCACATCATCATATTTATTTTAATGCGATAAGCGCAGAAGCGCAATTGCGTCATCTTGTGCGCGGGCGGCGCCCGTCAGCCGTCAAGCTGTTCGTTCGACACGATCTCGATGCCGAAGCCGGAAAGCCCCTTGTAGTCGTGTAACGACGAGGTCAGGTTCCGGATCGAGGTGACGCCGAGATCGCGCAGGATTTGCGCGCCAACGCCCACTTCGCGCCATTGCCTGTTGCGGTCGGCTTCCGCGGTTTTATCCTCCGGCAGTGGCGTCACGGGAACGCCGGCCGCGCCATCGCGCAAATAGACCAGAACGCCGCTGCCGTTCTTCCTGAAGTGCTCCAGCACCGACTTCATGTGTTTCGGCCCGGTGAAGATGTCCCGCACAATGTTGGGCTTGTGAAAGCGCGTCAGCACGTTCTTGCCGTCACCGACGCTGTTATAGACAAAAGCCACATGGGCGATGGAGTTGAACGGCGAGCGGTAGGCAAAGCCGTGCATCGGCCCGATCGGGCTGTCTGCGGTGAAGGTCGAAACGCGCTCGATCAGCTTCTCGCGCGCCTGGCGGTAGGCGATCATGTCGGCGATCGTGACATGCTTGAGCTTGTGGGCCTTGGCGAACCGAGCCACCTGCTCGCCCTTCATCACCGATCCGTCGTCGTTCATCAGTTCGCTGATGACGCCGACCGGCGGCAGGCCGCTTAGCCGGCAGAGATCGACTGCCGCTTCCGTATGGCCCGAACGCAGCAACACGCCGCCGTCCCGCGCGATCAGCGGGAACACGTGGCCGGGCCGGGCAAAGTCGTTGGCGCCGGCATTCGGATTGGCCAGCGCCCGGCAGCAGGAGGCTCGCTCTTCAGCCGAAATTCCGGTGCCGCCATCCGGCTTGTAATCGATCGAGACGGTAAAGGCGGTGGTGTGGCTGGAATTGTTGTGCGCCACCATGGGATCGAGCCGCAGACGGCGCGCATCTTCCTGGGTGATCGGCGCACAGACAATGCCGGAGGTGTTGCGGATGATGAACGCCATCTTCTCCGGCGTGCAGAACGAAGCGGCGACGATCAGGTCGCCCTCGCCCTCGCGGTCGTCGTCATCGGTGACGACGACAAGCTCGCCCTGGGCGAAGGCATGCAGAACTTCCTGGATCGGGTCGGCCATATTGGTCTCTCATTGCACGTGGGGAGCATTTAGCTCGCCTAACAACCGGACGCCAGCTTCAATATGCAGGGCAGAAAGGCTGCCCGAGCGTGGCGACAAAGCCTCTCTACTTGAATAAGGTCGAACGCAATCAAGAACAAGGGATTGGCGGTTCAGAAGCCCGCATCAACCCCGCCGCGAATGCTTCATGCGGACTTCTGAACCAAAGCCACACTGGAATCGTAGATTTTTGCTGGTGTTCTTTCGATCCCGAAGTTCGTATACGAGGTTACCGCAACATAGTACGAACTTCGGAATCGGAACACTAGCGCGATGACCGCCGCACCATTTGACTTCACACCATTGCTGCCGGCTGGATCGCCCGCAGCCGCGGCCAAATGGAACGGCCTTGCGAAATACAGCTTCGTCGGCGGCAACAACGATCCCGAGCAGGTCCCGCTCGATGGTCTGATCGATGCGATTAATGCCGTGCTGAAGCGAGAGGGCCGAACGCTCGCGACCTACGGGCTGGAGAGCGGCCCGCAGGGCTATCGCCCTTTACGTCAGTTTCTCTCTGCGAAATTAAGCCGCGACGGCGGCATCGCGTGCACGGCCGACGACATCCTGATCGTCTCCGGTTCGCTCCAGGCGCTCGATCTGGTGAACGCCACTTTGCTCGCCCGTGGCGATACCGTGATCGTCGAGCGCGACACCTATCAGGGGTCGCTGAACCGGCTGACGCGGCTCGGGGTCAACACGATCGGAATTCCGCTCGATGGCGACGGCATGCGGATGGATGTTTTGGCCGACACGCTGGCCGATCTCAAACGCCGCGGCGTCACGCCGAAATATATCTACACGATCCCCACCGTGCAGAACCCGACCGGCACCATCATGCCGGAAACGCGCCGTCTCGAACTCCTTCGGCTCGCCGAGCAATATGGCGTGCCGATCTTCGAGGACGACTGCTACGCCGACCTGATCTGGGACGGCAAGCGCCCGCTTGCGCTCTATGCCATGAGCAAGACCGCCAATGTGATTCACATCGGCTCATTCTCGAAATCGATCGCGCCTGCCCTGCGTGTCGGCTTCATCGTCGCACCTTGGGCGGCGCTGTCGCGCATGCTGGCGCTGAAAACCGACGCCGGCAGCGGCGCGCTGGAGCAGATGGTGCTCGCCGAATACTGCACACCACATTTTGGGACCCACGTCCCCAGCTTGAGGCGCGGCCTGCGCGCCAAGCTCGATACGCTGATGGAAGCGCTGGACGAGCAATTCGGCACGACGGCAGAATTCGAGGAGCCGAAAGGCGGCATTTTCCTCTGGGTCAAGCTCCCCGACCATGTCGATACGCTAAAACTCTATCAGGCCGCGCTCGCCGCCGGCGTCTCGATCAATCCGGGGCCGGAATGGTCGACCGACAAGGCCTATGCCGGCTGCCGGTTGCGGCTGTGCTTCGCAAGCCCTACGCATCAGCAAATCCGCGAGGGCATCGCTATGCTCGCCGAGGTATGCCGAAAAGAGTTCGGCGTACCCACGCGAATTGGCAATGTGGAGAAGCGCGCCTAAGCACGCCCGCTTGAATGGCTCTGTCCCTCACCTCACCGCAAACGGCGCCTGATAGGGACGGCCGAACGGCACGCCGTTGATGACGGTTTGCACCGGTTTCAACTGCACCTTGCCGTCGCGCTTGTTGTTGCGGGTATCGACGAAGGTGACGGGTCCCTCGATCATATCCAGGATCGAAACGTCGCCGGGAGCGCCGATCTGAAGCGTGCCGATTTTTGGCGCGCGGTTGATGATCCTGGCAGGCGCGATGGTCGCCATCGCCACCACCTGCTCCAGCGAAAAGCCCATCGCCATGAACTTGCCCATGACGTTCGGCAGATAAGGCGCGCCCGGCGAATTGCCGGAGAAGACGTGGATGTCGGACGAAAGCGTATCTGGCGAGCCGCCGGCCGGAATCGCGATTTCCGCGACCGTGAAGTCGAAACTGCCGCCGCCATGGCCGACGTCGAAGATCACGCCGCGCTGCTTGGCGGCGAGCGCCGCCGGCAACAGCTTGCCGTCCTGCACGATATTGGTGAAGGCGCCCGCCATGTTCGGCGCGCCGGAATAGGCATGGGTCAGGATGTCCCCCGGCCGCAGCAGGTTGAGAATGTCGGACATCAACTGAGGGGTCTCGACGCCGCCGATATGGACCATCATCTTGGCCGGCCAGCCGCACATCTCGCAGGCCTGGATGGCGCGCTTGAGCGGCTCGATGCCGTGCTTGAAGATGACGTTCTCCGACATCCGCACCTTGACGCCGATCAGGAAATCCGGGTTTTCGGCAAGCCCCATCGCGCACGCTTCGACTTGCGCATTATCGATGTTGTAGAGTTCGGCCACCGGGAAAGCGGACAGGCCGTTATTGGCGATATGGAGGAAGGCGTACATCCGCGCGCGCGTTTGCGCCACGATGAAGCGCCGCAAGGCCGCCAGGTTGTTGACGCCGGCATCGCCCGCCGACACGACCGTCGTCGTGCCCTGGAATTGCACGAGTTCGTCGGCAGGAATGCCGATCGCCGAACCATAGGGGTAGACGTGGCAATGCAGGTCGACGAGGCCGGGCGTCACGAGCTTGCCCGTGGCATCGATGGTCTTGGCGGCGCGTGCGGCCGGAATTTCCGGCTCGACCGCCTCGACCACGCCCCATCGGATGCCGATGTCGCGTTTTCCGCGCAAGGACTGGCTGGGATCGAGCACGTCACCGCCCTTGATCACCAGATCGAATTTGTCGTTCGGCCCCATCGCGGCCAGGGCCGGTGAAGTCGACAGGGCGGCGGCGGCCGTACCGGCCAGAAAATGACGGCGTGACAGTTCAGACATGCTGGCATCTCCCCCAAATTACATTTCTTGTTCTTTGATGATGCGACGCCTCACGCATTTGCGCAAGCTGCAGGCCGCGCCTGCGTCAACGCGGCTGGCTTGGAGAAAACCGTTGGCATAGTCTGTCGCAAGGGCCATCCAGAGCCCGAACGGGAGACGCCTCGATGATCCGCCTTCGCCTGCTTGCCATCACGCTCTGTTTCTTCGCCTCCAGCGCCGCCTTCGCCGCCGACCTGCCGCGTGCGAAACCAGAGGAGGTCGGAATGTCCAGCGAGCGGCTGGCGCGCATCGGCGAAGTGTTGAAAGCCGATATCGCTGCGGGCCGCATTCCCGGCGCGGTGATCGCGATTGCGCGGCACGGCAAGCTGGTGGCGCTGGACGCCTATGGCTGGCGTGACAAGGCGGCGGGCGTCGCCATGACCACCGATACCATCTTCAACATCGCCTCCATGACCAAGCCAATGACGACGGTCGGCGCACTGATGCTTTATGAGCGGGGCCAACTCCTGATCGGCGATCCCCTCTCGAAGTATTTTCCGAAATTTTCCAACATGCGGGTCGCCGCGCGCGACGCCAACGGCGAGCCGACGACCGAGACCGTGCCGTCCGTCAGGCAGATCACGATCCAGGATCTGATGCGCCACACCTCAGGCCTGATCTATGGCGGCCGCGGCAATACGCTGGTGCACAAGATGTATCCATCCGGCAGCGGCGACGCCTCGCACGAATATGACGGTGCGGCCTTCATCGACAAGCTGGCTTCCGCGCCGCTGCTCTATCAGCCCGCAACCGTCTGGGATTACGGCTTTGGCCTCGACATGCTCGGACTCACCATCGAAAAAATCAGCGGTCAAACGCTCGGCCAATATCTCAAGGCCAATCTGTTCACGCCGCTTGGCATGAACGACACCGGTTTCTCGATTTCCGCCGAGCAGGCGGCGCGCTATGCCAAGCCGCTGCCGAACGATCCCGATACCGGCAAGCCGCAGGCGCGCAGCCCCGAACTGACGCAGCCGCTCAAATTCGAATGCGGCGGCGGCTGTGCGGCCTCCACCGCCCCGGACTATCTTCGTTTTGCGATGATGCTGATGAACGAGGGCCGCGACGGCGAAGCACGTCTGCTCGGTCCGAGGACGGTCGCCTACATGCTGTCCGACCAGCTCGGTCCCAACATCAAGAATCTGATCGGCAACGCCGACCCGACCCGCGCCGATTACGGTTTTGGCCTGGGGCTCGCGGTGCGCACGACGCCCGGCGTCGTCAAGATGATGGGCTCGGTCGGGCAATTTTCCTGGCCCGGCGCCAGCGGCACCGACTGGTGGGCCGATCCGAAGGAAGAACTCGCCGTGGTTTATATGTCGGCGGCGCCCGGTCCCATTCGCTGGCATTATCGCCAGACGATCAACGCGCTGGTCTATCAGGCGATCGTCGACTGACTTCGCGCGTTAGCCTTATGTCGTAGGGAACGTTTTCCGACCTGAATGGCTGTTCAGAATTCTCTCGCAATTCGCGCGGAACGTTCCCTCCTGCCGTGAAGTTTAATCTTCACTCAATGGAGGAGGACGACATGAAGAAACTTGCTTACGTGATTGCCGCGATCTGCACCATCGCTGTCGCGGCGCCATCTATTGCCAGCGCTGAAACCGTCATGATCAAGCACGGTCATCATCATCACGATTGGCATCATAGCTGGCACCATCATGACCGTACGGTCATGGTCAAGCATCGCGACTAAACAAGGCCGACACAGCAATGGCCCCACTGGTGCACAACACCAGGGGGCCATTTTCTTTTAGCCGGATACCGGCCGATCAATCCCACGCCGGCGCAAAGCCCGGATTGACGTAACGCTGGTCTTTAGGAAGTCCCGCGATCGCCTGGCGGTCCTCGTCGTCGAGCCCGATGTTCAGCGCCTCGAGATTGGCGCGTTGGCTTTCGGCCCGCGAGGCCTTCGGGATCGCCGCCACACCATCCTGATCGAGCAGCCATTTCAATGCGACCTGCGCCGCGCTCGCGCCATGCTTTTTGCCGATCGCCATCAGCGTTTCGTTGGACGCCGCCCTGCCCTGCGCAAGCGGGCAATAGGCGACCAATGGGATCGATTTGGCCGCCAGATATTTGCGCAAGGGCGTCTGGTCGAGCATCACATGATATTCGACCTGATTGCAGGCGATCGGCGCCTTGATCTCTTCGACGACCTTCTTCAGAAGAGCGATATTGAAGTTGGCCACGCCGATCGCGCGGGCGCGGCCTTCCTGCTTGAGCTTCATCAAGGTTTCGAACATCGCCGGCAGGTTCATCTTCGGCGCCGGCCAGTGCACGAGATAGAGATCGATCTGGTCGAGCCTGAGTTTCTTCAGGCTGGTGTCGAAGGCGCGACGGATCGCATCCGGCGCCAGATTCTCGTTCCAGACCTTGGTCGTGACATGCAGATCCTTGCGCGCGATTTTTGAGGCCGCAATCGCAGCTCCGACGGCCTCCTCGTTGCCGTACATTTCCGCAGTGTCGATATGGCGATAGCCGAGCGCAAGCGCGCTTTCCACCGCCGTGCGGCAGGTGTCGCCTTGCATGCGAAAGGTGCCGAGGCCAAGGCGCGGCAGGCCGATGCCCTGGGTTTGTAACTGTTCCATTGACGTGAACTCCGAAAATTGGCGGCCCCTGTCTGGACAAGGGAGTCCGCACTGAAAATGATTCAGGTGAAGCTTTGGGTGAACAAAATCATGTCGCCGCTGATAACGTGCCCACGCGGCGGCGTTCAAATCAAGATGGCGTCACTAGTGCTATCCTAATGCTTCCAGTTGCAGATGCCGCCCGACTTGCAGGGCCAGACCTGAATCCGGGTCTCCCGTGCCTGCGCCTCCATCGGATTTCGTCCGTGCAACGCGACCAGCGCCCGCGGCGCATGGTGGGGTGTCGATCGTTCCGCGCGCGCATGGGCGGCGCGCACGCCGCCAGCAGCGACGACCCTGAGCGCGGTGTGGGTGGTGGATTTGTTCTCGGCATGGACCGTGGCCACAGGCACGGTCTTGGGATCGACGACGAATTCTGCGCTGGTTTGCGCAGCGTCTTTACCGCGATCGACCGTCACATCCAGTGGCCCCGGCGTAAAGCTCGTGGCGGGGCCAAGCGGCTTGGGCGACAACACGGCGTGCGAGGGGTCGAGCTTAAGGAACTCGTCGGGGCGATATTGCTGCGCGGATGCAACGCCGCTCCATGCCAAAACCATTGCGCCAAAGGCGGCCAGCCACACGCGATTCAAAACCATCAAGGCCTCCCACAGCCGATAACCCGCCCTTCCCAATCATCTAGGAAATCTGGCTGGCAATTCCAGTGGTTTCGGCCGGCAAGGTTACCGCCAGGACGAATACATGATGGGCTCGGGAGTTTACCGGGCACCCCGCGCCGTTTAACAAGACGCGTACGCTGCGGCGTGCGCTAGGTAGACGCGGGAGGGCTGTTTGCGACTTCTTTCTATCGTGGCCGGCGGCCTTTTGTTGCTGCACGCCCCAGTGCCCGCTTGCGCCCAGACGGTCTGGGACATGGCAACCGAGTATCCACAGAGCGCCATGCCGGGGCTCGCTATGACGGCCTTCGCAGAACACGTCGCCGCTTTGACAGGCGGAAAAGTTGTGGTTCGGCCAAGCTTCGATGCCGCCAAGGGTATCAGATCTGCCGACATGCTTGCCGCGATTGCGCAAGGCCGGGTGCAGGCCGGAGACGCATTCGCAGGTTCGCTTGGGGGCGGAGGACGCCATCTTCGCGCTGCCCTCGCTGCCGTTTCTGGTGACCTCGATTATGGATGCGCACCGGCTTGCCGATCTGGCGCGGCCCTATATTGCGGCAGCGCTGCACAAGCGCGGTCAGCGGCTGCTTTATCTGACGCCCTGGCCACCCTCCGGCATCTGGTCGAAGAGGCCACTGCGCACCGCCGCCGACCTCGCCGGCCTCTCGATCCGCACCTATGACAGAGTATCGCGCGAGGTTTTTGCCCGCACCGGCGCCAAGGCCAGTTCGATCAGCTTCGCCGAAATGATGCCGCTGCTGACCAATGGCAGCATCAACGCGGTGCTGTCGTCGGGCGACGGCGATATCGGCCGCACGCTCTCGGAATACCTGCCCTATTTCACCGAGATCACCTATTCGCTGCCGATGTCGGTAGCGAGTGTCAATCAGGCCGCCTTCGATCGTCTGACGCCGGAATTGAGGGAAGCGGTCGACAGCGCCGGCCGGCTGACCGAGACCGAGTCGTGGGTTACGCTGTCAAGCCGCCTGCAGCAGAACTATCAGCGAATGCGCGAGCGCGGCGTCACGATCGATCCTGCTCCTGCACCGGCCTTGATTGCAGCGCTGCACGAGGGAGCCGCCGCCGCGCGAGAGGCGTGGTGTGTGAGATCCGGACCGGCCTGCGAGAATATTCTTGGCGCCTTCAAGGCCGGCAAGCCATAGGCTTGGAAAGCTCTAGCCAGGCGCTGGTGCGTCCGGCAAGGCATCGAGATGGCAGGCCGCCCACTGGCCTTCGACGCTCTGGCGCAGTTCCGGCTCTTCCGTCCGGCAGCGATCGAACACATACGGGCAGCGCGTATGAAAGCGGCATCCGCTCGGCGGATTGATCGGGCTCGGCACGTCGCCTTTCAGGATCATCGGGGTGCGGCGGGCGGTCGGGTCCGGCACCGGCACCGCCGACAGCAGCGCTTGGGTGTAGGGATGCCTGGGCCCACCGAAAATCTGGTTGCGCGGCGCGATCTCGACGATCTTGCCGAGATACATCACGGCGACGCGGTGGGTCATGTGCTCGACGATCGCAAGATCGTGGCTGATGAAGAGCATCGCAAGCCCGAATTCCCGCTGCAAATCCTGCAACAGGTTGACGATCTGCGCCTTGACCGAAACATCGAGCGCGGAGACCGCCTCGTCGCAGACGATCAAATCCGGCTCCGCCGCGAGCGCCCGCGCAATGCAGATGCGCTGGCGCTGGCCGCCGGAGAATTCATGGGGCCGGCGGCCCAGCGCGTCGCGCGGCAGGCGCACGGTATCCATCAAGGCTGCGACCTTCGATTCCAGTTCGGCCGCCGATTTGGCGAGGCCGAAATTGCGGATCGGCTCGGCCAAAATATCACGCACGCGCAATCGCGGATTGAGACTGGAGAACGGATCCTGAAACACGACCTGCACCCGCTGGCGCATCCGGCGCAGGCGATCGGGTGAAAGATCGTCGATGCGCTGGCCATCGAGCACGACCTGGCCCGCGGTGATATCGAACAAACGCAAGATGGCGCGGCCGACCGTCGATTTTCCGCAACCGGATTCGCCGACCAGCGACAGCGTCTCGCCGCGTGCGATCTCGAAAGACACGCCGTCCACCGCGTAGACGCGGCTCGCATTGCGGCCGAAAAGATTGCCGCGGACCGGAAAATGCTTCTTGAGGTCGTTGACCTGCAACAAGGGGGCGTTCATGCCGCGGCCGCCTCCTTCCGCGCAAAATGGCAGGCGGCGAAATGGCGGGAGGACTTCTCCTCTAATCCCGGCGCGACCTCGCGGCAGAGATCGGTGGCGATCGGACAACGCCCGGCAAAGGCGCAGCCCGTGATGCGCTGCTTGAGGCTCGGCACCTGTCCTGGAATCTCGGCAAGGCGCCTGGCCGCCCCCGTGAGCGACGAGCCGAGCTTGGGCACCGCGCCAAGCAGGCCCTGCGTGTAGGGATGGCGGGGGAAACGAAACAGCTCGGCCACCGGCGCCTCCTCGACCTTGCGGCCGGCATACATCACCATGACGCGCTCGGCGACTTCGGCGACCACGCCGAGGTCATGGGTGATCAGGATGACCGCAGCCCCAACGCGGCGTTTCAGGTCGAGCATCAGTTGCAGGATCTGCGCCTGAATGGTGACGTCGAGCGCGGTGGTCGGCTCGTCGGCGATCAGAAGTTTCGGATTGCAGGCGAGCGAAATCGCGATCATCACGCGCTGGCGCATGCCGCCCGACAGTTGATGCGGATATTCCCGCACGCGCCGCGCCGGCTCCGGGATGCCCACCAATGTCAGCAGCTCGACGGCGCGCGCTTCAGCGGCTTGCTTGTCGAGCCCCTGATGCAGCCGCAGCGTCTCGCCGATCTGGCGCCCGACGGTCAGAACCGGATTGAGGCTTGTCATCGGCTCCTGGAAGATCATCGAAATATCGTTGCCGCGGATGGCGCGCATTTCGCGATCACTGAGTTTCAGGAGATCCTTTCCCCGAAACCGGACCGAGCCTGCAATCTTGCCGGGCGGTTCGGGGATGAGCCGCATCAGCGACATCGAGGTGACCGACTTGCCGCAACCGGACTCGCCGACGATCGCCAGCGTCTCGCCTTCCTCGACATGAAAGGAGACGCCGTCGACGGCACGGTTGATGCCGTCGGGCGTGCGGAAGTGGGTCTGAAGATTCTCGACTTCGAGCAACGCCATCGGATCAGACCTTACGCATCAGAGGTTCTTGGCCATGCGCGGATCGAGCGCATCGCGCAGGCCGTCGCCAACCAGATTGACGGCAAGGACGGTGAGAGACAGGAACGCGGCTGGAAAAAACACGATGTAGGGCTTCACCTGCCACAGCGCCCTGCCCTCGGCCATGATGTTGCCCCAGGACGGAATCGTGGGCGGGGTGCCGGCGCCGATGAAAGACAGGATAGCCTCAACGATCATGGCGCTGGCGCAGACATACGTCGCCTGCACCAGCATCGGCGCCAGCGTATTGGGCAGGATGTGACGAAGGATGATCATCGGCGTTCGCGTACCGCTGGCAACGGCTGCGTCCACATAGGCTTGCTCGCGCAACGACAGGACGACGCCGCGCACCAGACGCGAAACGCGCGGAATCTCGGCAACCGTGATCGCCATGATGACGTTGCCGACACTGCCGCGCGTCAACGCCATCAGCGCAATGGCGAGCAGGATCGGCGGGATCGACATCAACCCGTCCATGATCCGCATGATGATGCCGTCGGCCCATCGCACGAAACCCGAGACGAGGCCGATTGCAAGGCCTGCGAGCGTCGCCAACCACGCCACCGACAGGCCGACCGTCAGCGAGACCCGCGTCCCGTACAGCACGCGCGAATAGACGTCACGGCCGAGCGCGTCGGTTCCGAACCAGTGGTCCGCGGACGGCGCACGGAGGCGTTTGGCGGGCGCGAGCGCGGTCGGGTCAACCGTCCCGAGATAGGGCGCGAAGATTCCGATCAAGACCAGAACGAGGAGCAGCGTGCCGCCGATGGCCACCGTCGGGTTGTTGCGCAGGAAGCCGAGCACGCCGCGCCGGACCTTCACCGGCAGCATCAGGTCGGGCAAGGCTTGCGCGATCGCAAGGCCGGGCGGCACTACTGCGGAACTGGTGGTCGAGGCGCTCAATAGCGGATCCTCGGGTCGATCAGGGTGTAGGTGACGTCGACCATCAGATTAACCAGCGTATAGACGAAGCTGAACATCAACACGATGCCCTGGATCACCGGGTAATCGCGGCGCAGGATCGCATCGACCGTCAGGCGGCCAAGACCCGGAATGGCGAACACGCTTTCAGTCACCACCGCGCCGCCGATCAGCAAAGCGACGCCGAGGCCGATCACGGTGACGATCGGCACGGCGGCGTTCTTCAGCGCATGGACGAAAAGAATACTGGGCTGGCCCAGGCCCTTGGCGCGACCGGTGCGGATATAATCCTGCTGCAATACTTCAAGCATCGAAGCGCGGGTAATGCGCGCAATCAAAGCGATGTAGACTGAGCCGAGCGCAATGGTCGGCAGGATCAGATTTTGCAACCACGGCCAGAAACCTTCGGCCAATGGCGTGTAGCCCTGCACGGGAAGCCAGTCGAGTTCGAGCGCAAAGACGTAGGCCAGGACGTACCCGACCACAAAGACGGGAAGCGAGAACGCCGACACGGCGAATGCCATGATGACGCGGTCGATCCAGCTTCCGGCCTTCCAGGCCGCAACAACGCCGAGCGGGATGGCAATGATCAGGGTAAGAACGAGCGTCAGCGTCATCAGCGACAGCGTCGGCTCGATCCGCTGCGCGATCATGGAAGTGACCGGCAGGTTGGTGAAGATCGAGGTGCCGAGATCGAGGTGCAGAATTCGCCAGACCCAGCTTCCGAACTGAATCAGGAACGGCCGGTCGAGGCCGAGGCTCTGGCGAATCCGTTCAACGTCGGCCGGGCTCGCCTGGTCGCCGGCGATGACCGCCGCGGGATCGCCCGGCGCGATGTAGAGCAGGCTGAACACAAACAGCGCGACGATTGCCATCACGGGCAAGGTCACCAGAACGCGCCGAAGGATGTACGAGCCCATGTGGCTACCGCACCATCACGCGGTCTTCGACACGCCCCAGAAGAACGGCACCGGCCCCTTTACAATCCCTGACACATTCTTGCGCCAGGCCGTGTAGCTCAGGAAGAAGCCCGTCGGCGCATAGACGACGTCTTCGAGCGCGGCCTTGTTGAGACGAGCCACCGCAGCCTTTTCCTCATCGAGGCTCCTGGCTTCGAACCACGTCGTAACTTCCTTTTCCACGGCGGGACTATTGGGCCAGCCATACCAAGCCTTGTCGCCGTTGGCCCGAATGGCGATATAGACCGCGGGATTGATGCAGTCTGCGCCCGCGTGCCAGGTGTGGAACATTTCCCAGCCGCCCTGGCTGTGAGGTGCCTTCTGGGCGCGGCGCGTACCGACCGTTCCCCAGTCGGTGGCGACGAAATCGACGTTCATGCCCATGCGCTTCAACAGATCGGCCGTAACGTCGCCTTGGGCCTTGGTGATCACCTGGTCCTGCGCGACGATGCAGGAGACCGGCTGGTTGGCATAGCCGCTCTCGGCCAAAAGTTTCTTGGCCGCATCGATATCGTGCTTTTTGAGGATCTCGCCGCCCTCTTCGGTGTAAAGCGGCGTATTCGGCGTGAAGAAACCGGGCAGCGGCTTCCAGAGCGAGGTGTCGTCCCCGACCAGCGCGCGCATATAGTCTTCCTGGCTCATCGCGGTCAGTACGGCGCGGCGCACCCGCACGTCGTTGAAGGGCGGCTGAATGTGGTTCATCCGGAATGAGCCGATGTTGCCGAGCGGGTCGGCAATGTCGACGTTGATATTGCGATTTTTCTTGAGCAGCGGAACAAGATCGGGAAGCGGATTCTCCCACCAATCAATCTCGCCGTTCTGCAGCGCGGCCGCGGCTGTTGCCGGATCGGGGATCACTACCCATTCAATGCGATCGAGCAGCATCTGCTTGCCGCCGGCAAACCATGAGTTCTTTTCTTGCCGCGGTGCGTAATCGGCAAATTTCTCGAACACCGACCTCGCGCCGGGCACCCATTCGCTGCGAACGAATTTCATCGGGCCCGAGCCGACGTATTCGCCGATCTGCTTGAAAGGATCGGTTTGGGCAATACGTTCCGGCATGATGAAGGCGCAAGGCGTGCTGTTCTTGCCGAGCGCCAGCAGCATTTTCGGATAGGGCTTGGTCAGCACCCATTTGAAAGTGCGGTCGTCGACCGCGGTCAACTCGTTCTGGATCGCCTTGAGCATCAGCCCCATGGAATCGCGGTTCGACCAGCGGGTCAGGCTCGCCACCACGTCCTTGGCGCGCACCGGCGCGCCGTCATGGAATTTCAGCCCCGGTCTCAGCCGGAACGACCAGGTCAGGCCGTCGCTGGAGACCTCTTCCAACTCGACCATCTGGCGCTGCGGCTGCAATTTTTCGTCAACGCCGTAGAGCGTTTCCCAGACCAGTACGGCGGCGTTGCGCACCACATATTGCGTGGTCCAGACGGGGTCGAAGTTCGCAAGATCGGCCTGCGGCACAAAGCGCAAGGTGCGCGCGGCGGCACCTTGCGAAAGCGCCGGCATCGACAGGCCGCCCGTTGCCGCCAGCGTGCCTGCGCCCGCCAATCCCTTCAACACCGTCCTGCGATCCATCGAGACCTCCCCGTTCCGAAATGCCAACCGCGATTAGGCTTCAAACAAGCCCATCAAGCAATGGCCAACAGCCCCAGCCTCTTTCGCTTGCAAACGGTATGCCAGCGACCCGCCGGCAAGGTCCCGTTAAGACAGGCGATTTAGGCCCCTGCTTTTTGGCGGATCACAGCATTTTCGGCGATTGTTAGCCAGACCATCTCCGACATAGGTCGGAGAGCGAGCCTCGATAGTCGCTTCCTGCCCGCAGCGTACACGGGCGCACGCGGGATGAAATCGGGGTGGGAGGAGGCCAAGTTAGCTGTTAAATTAACCCCCTCTCTTGATCGCGGCTCATGAATGGACTGCGCGATTGTGGCTAGCCCCCACATCCAACCAGGGAGGATAAACATGACGCACCTGATGCGCTTGGCTTCATCGGCCCTTTTCGCTGGAGTATTATTAGCGGTGCCTCCGCCGGCTTCTGCTGGCGCTCAAACGTCGATCACTGAACAAGAGGCGCACGCTATCGGGGTCGATGCGTATCTCTATTTCTATCCGTTGATCTCGATGGATGTGACCCGAAAGCAATTCACTAATGTCGAGCCCGGCAAGGAATTTGGCAAAGGTCCAATGAACGCCTTTACGAATGTACCGACCTACCCGCCCGCCGATTTCAAGGGAGTCGTGCGCTCGAATTTCGACACGCTGTATTCCATAGCATGGCTCGATCTGACCAAAGAACCGCAGATCGTCTCCGCACCGGACACGAATGGACGATACTACCTCCTGCCAATGCTGGACATGTGGACGGACGTGTTCGCGTCGCCGGGTTGGCGTACAACGGGAACGCTCGCAGGAAATTTTCTCGTCACGCTACCGGGCTGGAGCGGAACGGTACCGGCGGGCTTCACTCGGATTGAAGCACCCACCTCCTATGTCTGGATTATTGGCCGCACCAAGACTGATGGCCCGCCGGATTACGATGCGGTCCACAAAATTCAGGCTGGCTACAAAGTTACGCCTCTCTCGGAATGGGGAAAACCGGCAAAACCTGTCGAAGCAAAGATCGATCCAACTGTCGACATGAAGACGCCGCCGAAAGTTCAGGTGGATACCCTGAGTATCGGCAAGTACTTTACCTACGCCGCCGAGTTGCTCAAGACCAACCCGCCGCACATCACCGATCAACCTATCATCGCGCAAATGCGAAAGATTGGCATTGAGCCGGGCAAGAGCTTCGACCTTGACAAAGTCGATCCCGCCGTCCGTAGCGGCCTCGCTGGCGTCGTCGAAGATGCACAACAGCTTATGACCTGGAAAATTCCTACATTGGCGCGGGTTGTGAATGGCTGGTCGATGAATACCGATACCATGGGCGTCTACGGCAACTACTATCTGAAGCGGGCCATTGTCTCACAGGTCGGCCTCGGCGCGAACCTGCCGGAAGACGCTATCTATCCGCTTAACCTTGGCGACGAGAGCGGCAAGCCTCTCGATGGTGCAAATAAATATGTCCTGCATTTCGACAAAGGGATCACACCGCCGGTGAACGCTTTCTGGTCGATCACTCTATACGACTCCGACGGCTTCCAAACCGCCAACGCGCTCAATCGCTTTGCCGTCAGCAGTTGGATGCCGTTCAACCATAATGCTGATGGATCGCTCGACCTCTATCTCCAGAACGAAAGCCCAGGCAAAGAGAAGGAAGCCAACTGGCTTCCCGCCCCAAAAGGTGCGTTCAATCTAACCATGCGTCTTTATAGCCCGAAGTCTGAGGCCTTGACTGGGAAATGGAGCCCACCGCCGGTCACTCGAATGCAAAATCTTCCGAGCCTCGGCGTCCAGTAAGGCTGTGAACTATCACCGTCAGGGTGGCGGCTCGTTAATGTCGCCACCCATCCCCTGGTATTTCAAGTCACGCAGTGCCGGCGTTGCGGCCGGGCCACCCTGTAGAGAGGCGGCTGCGCCGGGAGCTTAGCACAATGAGCCCAATTGCAGTGTCCTTCATCGCGTTAGCGATCATCTTGGCTGGCGCGTTCTTCGGCACTTTGCTCCGCAACACTCTGCCGGGCCATTATCTGGCGGACGATTCAAAAGATTATATACGTTTAGGGACCGGCCTCGTCACGACGCTCGCTGCGCTCGTACTCGGCCTGCTGGTTGGCTCGGCGAATAGCTCGTATGATGCTCAGAGCACTCAAGTTCGACATTTGACCGCCAACATCGTACTGCTCGACACTCTCCTTGAGCAATACGGGCCCGAGGCACGCGACGCCCGCGACAATCTGCGGCGCGCTGTCGAGCCCTTGGTCAAGAGGATTTGGCGAGAGGACAGCTTGGAGGCCGCGAAGGGAACGCCATTCCGGGGGACCGCGTTGGCCGAAGATGCTTTTGGAAAAATTCTGAACCTCTCGCCAAAGACGGACCTGCAGCGCGCGTTCAAGGATCGGGCAATACAGGTAGCCACCGACTTGGTACAAACGCGCCTGCTCCTCTTTGAACACCCCGATAGCTCGATCCCCATGCCTTTCCTGGCGGTGCTGCTCTTCTGGCTAGCCATTATCTTTATGAGCTTCAGCTTGTTCTCGCGCCTCACGCCGATAAACATCGTCGCAATGTTGGTGTTTGCCATTTCCGCGTCCGCTGCGCTTTTCCTGATCCTGGAGTTGAGCCAGCCATTTGTTGGACTAATGCGAATTTCCAGCACGCCACTGCTCACCGCCCTTGCGCCGCTTGGATCGTAGCCGCAACCCCGGCAAAATGCCCGGACCTGGCACTTTTCGAACATGGAGCGGTGTCCGACTTGAGTCCGTTGTGCGCACCGAAGCGGACTTCGCCGACTACCACAGATTTATGGGTTCACGCCCTAGCGAGCTTCTTGAATTTTGGCGACTCCAGCGGATGCCACCAGCGTCCGCCAATGACGACGCCCTCGGACACGATCTTGCGGTCGCCGATCAGATGCTCGCCGACGACATCCTCGTAATCGAACTTGCCTTCCTTGATCGAGATCATCGTGGCGTCGCCGACACTGCCCGGCTTGAGGCTGCCAAGCTCAGGACGCCGCAGCGCCATCGCCGCATTGACGGTGGAAGCTTTGACGACCTCGGGAAGCGACATGCCCATGCACAGGAACTTGGACATCGTCGTCACCTGATCGAAGGCCGGGCCGTTGATGCAGAGCACGTGGACGTCGGAGGAAATCGTGTCCGGATAAAAGCCGTTGGCGAGCATGGCGCGCGCGGTCTTGAAGGCAAACGAACCGCGGCCGTGACCGATATCGAACAACACGCCGCGTTCGCGTGCTTGTAGCACCACCTGCTTGACCGTGCCTTGCGCCGTGCATGGCGCGTTGGGAAACGGCCGGAACGCATGCGTGAGAACATCGCCCGGGCGCAACAGGCTGACGACCTCTTCATAGGTCGGCGGCGGATGGTCGATGTGGCACATCAGCGGCATGCCGACTTCGTTGGCCACCTCCAGCGCGATTTGCAGCGGCACGATGCCGGAAGCACCTGACGACGTGCGGCCGACCCGCACCTTGATGCCGACAATAAGATCGCGGTTCTGGTCCGCGACCTCGACGGCATCGATCGGGTTCATCAACCGGATTTCCTCGCTCTCGCCGACCATGACGCGATGCGAGAAGCCGTAAATGCCGGCATGCGAGACGTGGAGATAGGCCAGGATGCGGACCTGACTGGGCTCGATCACATGCTTGCGAAAGCCGGCGAAGTTACCGGGACCGGCGCTGCCGGTATCGATCGCCGTGGTGACGCCGGAAGTGCGGCAGAATTCTTCGGCATCGATGCCGAGCGAGGTGCCGCCCCAGTAGACATGCGTGTGCAGGTCGATCAGGCCGGGCGTGACGATATAGCCCGACACATCGCGCACGTCGGTGCCAGCGTCGACCTTGAGCGCGTTGCCGACCATGGCTACCTTGCCACCGGAAAAGGCGACATCGGTGATGGCGTCGAGTTTTTGGGAAGGATCAACCACGCGACCGCCGCGCAGGACCAAATCGAAAGCCATTGGCTTCTCCGAGTGAGGGTATGAGAGAGGCGACGGGAGGATGTCGGTCGCGCCCAAATAACTGAGCAAATAGTTGCCTCGCTGTCACCTCTCGCATCCGGCGACATCGTTGCGTTTTTGCAGCGCCGCACATCGATCAGCGTATGGCGCTGAGCGGCTCGCCGCGGCGTGAGAAGCGATGAATGTTTGCGGCAGTATCGCGGGCGGCGGCCGGTTCCGGCGCGGCCTCACCCGTTCGGCGGCGACGGCATAGCGCAGGAAATGACCTGCATTTTTTCGGGAAAGCCTGCGGCCGTACCGATCCCGTCACCCGCGCCGGCCCGGGATGGCAGGACCTGCGGCTAACCTTGCTTGAAAGCACTTGCTTGCTTGAAAGCACTTGGGAAAAGGGGCAAATACCCCAAAAGGATAGATGGTCGGAGTGGTAGGATTCGAACCTACGACCCCTGCGTCCCGAACGCAGTGCTCTACCGGGCTGAGCCACACTCCGACAAGAACGCGGCTTATAGCCTTGGCTTTCGCGCACCGCAAGAAGCCGAATTTTTGAGGATTTAACCCCCGTGAAGGTGGGCCTGAAAACACAGATTTTGCCGGCCGATGAGGCCGCCGTGGCCGTGGCCGCGCGTTGCCTCCGCGAGGGCGGCCTGGTCGCGTTCCCGACCGAGACGGTCTATGGGCTGGGCGCCGATGCGGCCCAGGCGGCGGCTGTTGCGGCCATCTACGAGGCCAAGGGACGGCCTTCCTTCAACCCCCTGATCGCCCACGTCGCCGACCTCAAAGCCGCCCGGCAGATCGCCCGTTTTGACGCGACCGCCACGCGGCTTGCGGAAGCCTTCTGGCCGGGGCCGCTGACGCTGGTTTTGCCCAAGACGCCCCATTGCCCGGTCGCGGAATTGGCGACCGCGGGTCTCGACACGGTGGCGATCCGCGTTCCCGCCCACCCCGTTGCGCAATCCATTCTGCGCGCCTTTGGGGGCGCGGTGGTCGCCCCCTCCGCCAACCTTTCTGGCCACGTTTCGCCGACGACGGCTCTCCATGTGGCAGGCGACCTCACGGGGCGGGTCGATCTGATCATCGATGGCGGGCCCGTCAATGTGGGTGTCGAATCCACCATCGTCGCCTGCTTCGATCAAGCGATGCTGCTTCGGCCGGGCGGATTGCCGCGCGAGGCGATCGAGCGTGTGCTCGGCCACGCCTTGCAGCGGCTGCCCGAAGATGCCGGTAGCGACAACGCCCAGCCGCTGGCGCCGGGCATGCTGGCTTCGCATTATGCGCCGCGCACGCCGGTGCGGCTGAATGCGACAGAAGTTGGGGACGGCGAGGCATTGCTCGCCTTCGGCAGCGACCCCGTCCCTGGAACAGATAAAGCGCTTGCGGTGATGAACTTGTCGTGACAGCGGCGATCTCAATGAGGCCGCCACCCATCTTTTCGGCTATCTTCGCACCCTCGATGCCAAGGGCTCGCATGCGATTGCGGTCATGCCAATACCGCATCACGGTCTTGGTGAGGCCATCAACGACCGGCTCCGCCGCGCCGCCATGGGTCGATAGCGAAGAGCAGATAAAAAAGAATTCAAGAGACGCCCATGAACATCGCCCAAGCGCCCGTTGCCCCCCTCTCGCCTGAATTGATCGCGCGATTTCGCGCCATCGTCGGCGATAAATATGCGGTGACGGAACCTGCCGACGTCGCGCCCTACGTGACCGAGGAGCGCGGGCTTTATCACGGCCGCTCGCCGCTCGTACTGCGGCCGGGTTCGACGGCGGAAGTCTCCGCGATCTGCAAGCTCGCCACCGAACAAAAAATCGCGCTGGTGCCGCAGGGCGGCAATACCGGTCTTGTCGGCGGCCAGACCCCGCATCAGGGCGAGGTCGTGGTCTCGACGCGACGGCTCGACAAGATCCGCGACGTCGATCCCGCCTCCAACACCATGACCTGCGAGTCCGGCGTGGTGTTGCAGGTCGCGCAGCAGAAGGCGGCCGAAGTCGACCGGCTGTTTCCGCTGTCGCTCGGCGCGGAAGGAAGCTGCACCATCGGCGGCAATCTCTCCACCAATGCCGGCGGCACCGCAGCGCTTGCCTTCGGCGTGGCGCGCGAGATGGCGCTGGGACTCGAAGTGGTGCTGGCGGACGGACGGATTCTCAACGGCCTGTCGAAACTGAAAAAAGACAATACCGGCTATGACCTGCGCAACCTCTTCATCGGCGCGGAGGGCACGCTTGGCATCATCACCGCGGCGACGCTTAAGGCTGTTTCCGAAGCCGCGCGCGATCGAGACCGCGTTTGTCGGCCTCAAATCTCCGGCGGACGCACTCAAGCTTCTGTCGATCTCGCAGAATGAAGCCGCCGGCAGCCTGACCAGTTTTGAATTGCTCGCCGATATCGCGGTCGATTTCAGCGTGCGCCACGGCATCGATATTCGCCAACCTCTTGCCAGCAAGCATCCCTGGTTCGTGCTGATGGAGCTGTCGTCCTCGCGCGCTGATGCGCGCGAAACGCTGGAATCGATCCTGGCGCAGGGCATGGAACAGGACATCGTCGACGACGCCGTGATCGCGGCGAACCTGAGCCAGCGCGCGGCGTTCTGGAAATTGCGCGACGAGATGTCGGCGGCGCAGAAGCCCGAAGGCGGCTCGATCAAGCATGATATCTCGGTGCCGGTCGCCGCCGTCCCCGCTTTCATCGCAGAGGCCAATGCGGCCGTGGTGAAACTCATTCCGGGCTCGCGCCCGGTGCCGTTCGGCCATCTCGGCGACGGCAATATCCACTACAATGTCAGCCAGCCGATCGGCGCCAACGCGGCTGACTTCCTTGCGCGCTGGCATGACGTCAATGCGGTGGTGTTCGACATCGTGCTGCGGATGGGCGGATCGATCTCGGCCGAACACGGCATCGGCGTGCTCAAGCGCGACGAATTGCCCGACGTCAAGGACAAGGTCGCAATCGAGCTGATGCGGGGCATCAAGGCGCTGCTCGATCCGCTCGGGATCATGAACCCCGGCAAGGTGCTGTGACGACCGCACTCCCAACGCTTGCGATTGCCCCGATCGTCGACGCCGACGTCGCCGCTGTCGTTGCGCTCTGGCAGGCGTGCGGCCTGACGCGGCCGTGGAACGATCCGGCCGCCGACATCGCACTCGCTAGACAAGGATCCAACGCTGCGGTGCTGATCGGGCGCGACGGCGGCGCCATCGTTGCCACCGTTCTGGTCGGACACGACGGCCACCGCGGCTGGGTCTATTACCTCGCCGTCGATCCCGATCGCCGTCACAACGGATATGGACGGGTCATGATGGATGCGGCGGAAAACTGGCTGCGCGACACCGGCATCGAAAAACTGCAGCTGCTGGTCCGGGCCGACAACACAAGCGTGAAACATTTCTATCAATCGCTCGGCTATTCGATGCAGGAACGCATCATCTACGCCAAATGGCTCGATGGCCGCGAGCCAACGCCCTAGTCAGGCAATACAGGAGAAACAAGGATGACCGTCTCCGACCGTATCCGCGTCAAGGACGTTCGCGTGCTGTCCAGCAATTATGCCACGTTGAAGGACACCACTTTCGAATGGCGTCGCGCCGATGGCGAGTGGCAGACGCAGACACGCGAAACCTTCGACCGCGGCAATGCCGCAACGCTGCTGCCCTATCATCTCAAGCAGCGCACCGTGGTGCTGGTGAAGCAGTTTCGCTACCCGGCTTATGTCAGCGGTTACGACGATCTTCTGATCGAAGCTGCGGCGGGCCTTTTGGATAACGAAGCCCCGGAGTTACGAATTCGCGCCGAGGCAGAGGAGGAGATCGGCTATCGGCTTGGCGCTATCAGCAAGATCTTCGAGGCCTTCATGAGCCCCGGCGCGGTGACCGAAAAAATGCATTTCTTTGTCGCCGAATATGAGCCCGAGATGCGCATCGGCAGCGGTGGCGGCATCGCCGAGGAAGGCGAAGAAATCGAAGTCCTGGAATTGCCGATCGAGCAAGCGCTCGCCATGATCGACGACGGCCGCATCGTCGATGCCAAGACAATCATGCTGCTGCAATATGCGGCGCTCCACATCTTCAAATGATGCGTGTCCGGCACAGCGCGCCGGCGACTACCCGTGTTGACACGCTATCGCTCTGCCGCGAGAATTGAAAAATGCGCATCGCCCTCATTCACGCCTTAAAACATTCGCTGGTCCCGATCGAAGCCTCGTTTGCACGGCTGTGGCCGGAGGCCACGCTGATGAATCTGCTCGACGACAGCCTCTCGGCGGATCTCGCGCGCGACGGCAAGCTGACGCCAGCGATGACCGACCGTTTCCTCGCACTCGGAGGCTACGCAGCCTCGACCGGCGCCAACGCGATCCTTTTTACCTGCTCGGCCTTCGGTCCCTGCATCGAGGCTGTGGCGCGCGAGCTTTCGCCAATGCCTGTGCTCAAACCCAATCAGGCCATGATCGAGCAGGCAGTCGCGCGCGGTCATAGAATCGGCCTGCTCTCGACCTTTCCGCCGACGCTGCAATCGATGCCGGGCGAATTTCCCGGCACCGTGCAGCTCGTGCCGAAACTGGCGGAAGGCGCGATGGCGGCGCTCGATCGCGGCGACCGCGCCGAGCACGATCGCCTGGTCGTGCAGGCCTCGCGCGATTTGCGCGACTGCGACCTGATTGCGCTCGCGCAATACAGCATGGCGCCGGCGGCTGAACTCGTGGCCGAAGCCACCAAGCGGCCCGTGCTGACGACGCCCGACAGCGCGGTGGCCAAGCTGAAGCAGTTGCTAAACGGCTAAAGCAGCCGGTTCAGAACAGGCTGCCCTGCCCGTCGTCGGAATCGGCGGCAGCGGTCTTCCGCGGGCTCGCCCTCTTCGCCGGCCTGGTTTGCTCGGCCTCGCGCTGCTCATCCGTAATGGGGAGGATCAGTTGCGCATCGTCATTGGCGACATGATTGACCCGCATTGAGACCTCGTGCCAGACGAATTCGCCCACTTCGGGTCCCCGCATCAGCGGCGTCACGGTGTCCGCCTCATCGGACCGGCAATCGAGCCAGAACTCGAAATCACGGGCATCGATCGTGACGGGAACACGATGATGCAGCACGGCGAGGTCGGCGCTCGCAGGCGCGGTGACGATCGCCACCGTGTCGACTTCCTCGCCATTCGGCCCGATCCAGGTCTCGGCTACGCCCGCAAACCCGATCGGACGGCCGTCGCGGCGGTGGATGAAATACGGCCGTTTGCCGCCTCCAAATGATTGCCACTCGTAATAACCGTCGGCCGGGATCAGGCAGCGCCGCCGTCGTATCGCATTTTTGAAGGCCGGCTTTTCCTTTACGGTCTCCGCGCGCGCGTTGATCAGGAGCGTAAATTTACGGGGATCTTTGACCCAGGCCGGCCACAACCCCCAACGCATCAGGCGAAAATGCCGGCCATTTTCGCTCACCACAACAGGTATGGGTTGCGTAGGGGCAAGATTATACCTCGGCGGGAAGTTTGGTTGTTCCAAATAGCCGAAAAGTTGCCGCAGTGCTTCGGGCGCCGAAGTGATAACGAAACGTCCGCACATTATTGGTATCCCGATAAATATTGTTCAGTAACTTTTTACCCCCAACCCCAACACTGCGGCAGATGACCTCACCCGCTGCCTCCCCCGCGCGACCTGCATCCGAGACCGCCGCCGATCATTCGGCGCGGGCGGCCTTGCGGCGCGCGGCCAACATCAATCCGCGCACCGGGCTTGCCACCGACTATCTGAATCACTTCAACGAAGCCGTCATGCTGCTCGAGATGATTCCGGATATGCCGGAATGCGCCGAAGATTTTCTCACCTGGAAACCCTTATCCTACGCCGAACATTTTATGGCTTCCAATTTCAAGGCAAGGGATCTGGCGATCGAGGCCTACAATACCGCCGACGCGCATATTCGCACCGACTTCGACAACATCACGAGCGCCATCACCTCGATCCTGTCGGCGGTGAGCGACGCCATGCGGAAAGTGCAACTGGATACAACCCGCGCCCGATTGGCCCAACAGGCCGCCGGCTGGGTCAAGCCGCTGGTGATGAGGGCTGGCGGCGTCATCAACGGCGACGGCGCCGCCGACGTCGACTACATCATGGCCCATTGATCCCAGCCGATCCTGTTCTAACATCACCGCTTCACGCGGATACTTTGGATCTCGCCTTGGCCTCCTCTCCTCAGCCGTCCCATCCCCAGCTCGCCGTCAGCGCGGCCATTTTCCGCGAAGGCAAAATCCTGCTGGTGCGGCGCGCGCGGTCCCCCGCGAAGGGTTTTTATTCGCTGCCCGGCGGCCGGGTCGAATTCGGCGAGACCCTTCACGCCGCCCTGCATCGCGAAATCGCCGAGGAAACCGCGCTGAAGATCGAGATCGCCGGCCTCGCCGCCTGGCGCGAGGTCATCCCGGCCGGCGAAGGAAGCGGGCACTATGTGATCCTGTCGTTTGCAGCACGCTGGAGCGCGGGCGAGCCTGAGCTGAACGAGGAACTCGACGACTATCGTTGGCTCGCGCCGGACGCGCTTGGCGACCTCAAGACGACGACAGGCTTGCAGGAGGTCATCCAGTCCGCCCGCCGCGTTTTGGGCACATAGCAACGGCATTGGGCAGCTTGCGTCGCGCATCCCGAGAAGGCATATCAGACGGGCTTTGCGCGGACCCTTCATGCCAAGATTTCTCGCCCTCGCCCTCATCGTCCTGTGCTGTCTCCTGGCGCCCCTCCGCGCGCAGGAAAATGCCGCGCCGTTCGATAGCGAGTTGCAGCGTTTCGCGGAGATCCTTGGAACCCTGCACTATCTCAGGGGCATTTGCGGCAGCAATGAAGGCGGCAAATGGCGCAACGAGATGCAGGCGCTGCTCGACGCCGAAACCCCGAGCGGCGACCGGCGGACGCGCATGATCGCCGGCTTCAACCGCGGTTATAACGGCTTCCAGCAGACCTATCGCACCTGCACGCCGGCGGCGACGCTGGCGATCCGCCGCTACATCGACGAGGGCCTCAAGATTTCGCGCGACCTGACCGCGCGCTACGCGAATTAGCTCTTTGCGCCGTCGGACCGGTTTCCTTCAACCCCGTTAACCTTTCCTAAAGAACTGTCTAGGCGGCCCCGCCTGGCATGCTACACCACGGCCATTCCTCACCTCACAAAGCTGCTTCAGTTTCATGAGCCATCCCGCGCCCTTCATCGCCCACGACCTGCTGCCCGACCAGGAACAGAAGCAAGCCGCGCTCAACTATCTCAGCGAAGCCTGGGCGGAGGCACGGCATGACGGCATCGATGGCGATTGCCTGGCGCAGGCGAGCCTGTTTGCGGCCTTCGCCGAACTGGTCCGGACCTATGGCGAAGACGCAGTCGCCAAATTCGTCGAGGGCCTTGTCGTTCGTGTTCGCAACGGCGAGTTCTCCACCGCGACCGCGAGGCAATAAGCGCAAGTTCTTGGCGGGTCTTGTTGTTTGCTGATCCGCGGCTTACGTTCTCAAGTGAGATGTCACATGAGAATCCTGCATGAAAGCTGCGTTTCTACCCGATCGGGGAGTGGTCAAGGTCACCGGCGAAACCGCCCGTGACTTCCTCAACGGCCTGATCACCACGGACACAGCGCGGCTGCAACCCGGATTGGGACGCTTCGGCGCGTTGCTGACGCCGCAGGGCAAGATCACCGTGGATTTCCTGATCACCGAGGCGCCGTCAGGTCATGGCGGCGGCTTTCTGATCGATTGCCCGAAAGTGCTCGCGCAGGCTCTCACCGACAAGCTCTCCTTCTATCGGCTGCGCGCCAAGGTCGGAATTGAAAACCTCTCCGACAGCCTCGGCGTGCTCGCCGTATGGGATGGCGATGTCGCGTTGAAGCCAGATCTCACCTTCGCCGATCCGCGTAACACCAGGCTGGGCCTTCGTATTCTCGTTCCCGCAGCACTCGCGCAGAAGGCCGCCGACCTGATCGGCGCGGAACTGGTCGACAGCTCCGCCTATGAAGCGCACCGCATCGCCGTCGGCGCCCCCCGCGGCGGCCTCGACTTTATCTACGGTGACGCCTTCCCACACGAAACCAACATGGATCGCCTCTCCGGCGTCGATTTCGACAAGGGCTGCTATGTCGGCCAGGAAGTCGTATCGCGGATGCAGCATCGCGGCACCGCACGCACGCGCACCGTGCGTGTGTTGCTGGACGGGCCTGCACCGGAGCCGGGCTCGGCGATAACAGCCGGCGACAAATCGGTCGGCACCATGGGCTCCGCCGCCGACCATCATGGGCTGGCGCTGATCCGGATCGATCGCGCCAGTGAGGCGCTCGAGGCCGGCACGCCCTTGACGGCCGGGGGCCTTTCGATCCGCATCACCGAGCCGGATGAGTTGCGCACCACGCCGAGGCAGACGGTCGCATGACGAGAAGTGCGCGCCTGCATGCCGATGGCAAAACCCGCTGCCCGTGGCCGGGCGAAGATCCGCTTTACGTCGCCTATCACGACACCGAATGGGGCGTGCCGGAATTCGACGACCGCGCGCTCTACGAGAAGCTGATCCTCGACGGCTTTCAGGCCGGGCTGTCGTGGATCACGATCCTGCGCAAGCGCGATCATTTCCGGAACGCTTTCGACGATTTCCAGCCCGACAAAATAGCGCACTACAACGCCAAGAAGATCCATGCGCTGATGAACGATGCCGGCATCGTCCGCAATCGCGCCAAGATCGAGGGCACCATCGCGAGCGCCAAGTCCTATCTGAAGATCATGGAAGAAGGTGCTGGCTTCTCGAAGCTTTTGTGGGATTTCGTCGACGGCAAACCCAAGGTCAATCAGTTCAAGACGACCGCGAGCGTTCCCGCCGCCACCCCGCTTTCGATCAAGATGTCGAAAGAGCTTTCCTCGCGCGGGTTCAAATTCGTTGGCCCCACCATCGTCTATGCCTTCATGCAGGCGACCGGCATGGTCAACGATCATCTCGTCACCTGCTTTTGCCATGAAAGCTGCGCCGGTCAAACGCCGCAGCCCTCGCCTCAAAGTCAAATGACGGCCGGAAAATCGTCTGGAGATCAGCCAACCCCGCGCGGTCTGGCAGCGCATGCTCTCGGGCCGCCGGCTCAACCTGATCGAGCCCTCGCCGCTCGATATCGAAATCGCCGATATCGCCCACGGGCTCGCGCGGGTGGCGCGCTGGAACGGACAAACCACAGGGCCGCACATCTTTTCGGTGGCGCAGCATACGCTGCTGGTCGAGGCCGTGATGCGCGAGCAAACGCCGCGCGTCGACGTCAGTTGGCGGCTCGCCGCCTTGCTGCATGATGCGCCGGAATACGTCATCGGCGACATGATCTCGCCGTTCAAGGCCGTGCTCGGCGAAGACTACAAGGCGGTCGAAAAGCGCTTGTTATCGGCGATCCACATTCGTTTCGGCCTGCCGCCGGTGCTGGCGGACAACATCACCCAGGCGATCAAGGCTGCCGACAAGGGCGCGGCGTATCTGGAAGCCACGGAATTGGCGGGCTTTGCCCAGGCCGAGGCGAAACGCCTGTTCGGCCGCGACCCCGGATTGTCACCGGCAACGCGCGAGGATTACCTGACGCCCTGGAGCGCGGCCAAGGCCGAGAAGCGCTTTCTGGCGAGATTCAAGGCGCTGGCGGTAGAATAGGCAGGACGCGTTAGGCTTCCCGGTGATGCGGCTTGGCCCGCGAGGCGATTTGATTTCTGATTTTCCGAAATCTTACTTGACGGCTTGGTAGAAGCAGCATTAAGAGCGAATTATCCCGCACCCGCAGGAGGGGCGTATCGCGATCGTCACGGACGTTGGGCGCGGGATGCGGTGGACGCTGCGGTGCGCGCGACGAAGCGCACTGACGCGGACGGCCAAGCCGTGTGGTCCTGATATCTCGACGCTGATATCAACTCGCGACAATGTTTCGCATTGCGCGGGGATGGTGACAAGAAAGCCCGATCGCCAGGGAGAGCACGGAATAAGCCGTTAAAACCATTGCGCAGGGAATGCCGGGGCAACCGGCGAACCTGTGGTGCTCTGCTTGTGTGCTTTATTATTTCGCACACAAGGCTGCGGGTGCGCCAATGCATCCGGTATTCCCTGCGCCTCTTTTCGAGAGGCTCGCTTGGCAAAACTCGGACGTATTGCGCCGCGGGAAGGCGGAGATGCGTAGTCATTGCGAGGAGCGAGAGCGACGAAGCAATCCAGTCTTTTGTTCTGGATCGCTTCGCTAACGCTCGCGATGACGGGGTTAGTCCCTTCACCGGCGCGGCGCGCGGCCGTATAATCGGGCCGGAAATAAGGAAAAAAACATGATCCACGTCTGCTCGCTCGCCGCCCTCCCCTCAACCGTCAAGGCCATCCGCGCAAGCCACATCCTCACCGTGATGGCCAACGTCGATCAGGTGCAACGGCCCGAATCCGTGCTCCCCGCCAATCATCTGAAGGTGCAGATGGACGATATTAACGAAGCGATCGAGGGCTTTGTCGCGCCGTCGGAGATGCATATCGAGCAGGTGCTGAATTTCGTCCGCAGCTGGGATCGCAACGCGCCGCTGGTCGTGCATTGTTACGCCGGCATCAGCCGCTCGACTGCAAGCGCCTTTGCCGCCGCCTGCGCGCTCAATCCACATCGCGACGAAAGTCGCGATCGCGCGCCAGATCAGGGCGGCTTCGCCGATTGCCTCGCCGAACCGCTTGATCGTCAGCCTGGCGGACAAGGCGTTGGGGCGGGAGGGGCGGATGCTGCGCGCACTGGACCAAATGGGGCCGGGAAGCCTGACGAGCGAAGGACGGCCATTCCGCATCGATCTGGAATAATTGATGGCCGGCGGCAACCCTCGCCGGTTTGAACTTGTGCCGTCCCAATCGACACTCAGTTAGAATGCGGTCGCGGGGAGGAGCACGAACTTCGGAAAGTGGGCACTAGATGTTTGAGCTCGTTGCGATCGCGATTGCGGTCATCGCGCTGGTGGTGGCCCGCAAGGCCTCGGATCAGGCCGCTACCTTGCGGACGCGGCTGGACGCGCTTGAGGCGAGCGGATGGCGCGCACAGCCAATCCCGCCGCCGCTCGTGGCCCCTCTGGCGCCGGAGCCGGCCGGCGCATCCGAGAGCGCGACAGTGACTGCCCCCAATCGAGGCAACGGCGCCGCTGCACGAAGCGCCGCCGTCCGCTCCCGACGATGCCTCCGAACAATCTCCAGCCGCGGCGCCCGCGATGCCGCCGCCGCTTCCGCCCGCCTCGCCCGGCTTCGAGGAGCGCGTCGGCACGCGCTGGGTGGTTTGGCTGGGCGGGCTGACATTGGCGCTCGGCGGTTTCTTCATGGTGCGCTACTCGATCGACGCCGGCCTGCTCGGGCCGGGCGTGCGGACCTTGCTGGGCGGCGCCTTCGCGCTCGCTTTGCTCGCCGCCGGCGAGTGGACGCGCCGCCGGGAGAGCACCTCCTCGATCCAGGTGCTGCCGATGGCCAACATCCCGGCCATTCTGACGGCGGCCGGCACGGCGGTCGCGTTCGCTACGGTTTACGCGGCCTATGCGCTTTATGATTTCCTCGCGCCCGCCTCCGCCTTCATCCTGCTCGGGATGGTGGCGCTCGGCACGCTCGCCGCCGCACTGCTGCATGGCCCTGTTCTGGCCGGGCTCGGCATTGTCGCGGCCTTCGGCACGCCGCTTCTGGTTTCGTCGGAGAAACCGGATTTCTGGGCGCTTTATATTTATCTCGCCGTCGTCACGGCAGCCGCCTTCGGTCTCGCGCGGATCAGGCTGTGGAGCTGGCTCGCGGTGACCACCATCGTGCTGGCGCTGATCTGGATCCTGCCGGTCGTGAAATTCGATCCGCCAACGGTCGGCCCCTATGCATTCCACGTGATTGCCGGATTTGCGCTCGCCGCGCTTCTCGTGGTGTGCGGTTTCCTGTTCGGACCATCCGCAGATGACGACCGCCCCGAGCCGGTCTCATCAGGATCGCTCGCGGCCTATCTGTTCGGCGCGATGCTGATCGTGCTCGCAAGCCTCCATGCGGACGCAGCCATCGTCGTGTTCGCCGTGCTGACCGCGGCGACGCTGCTGGTGGCGTGGCGCGCACCGGCCGCTACCGGCGCGGTCGCAATCGCTGCAGCTTTCGTCGGCATCGTATTTCTCGAATGGGCCGTGCGCGCCAATCCGGACATGCTGGTGTTGCCGGGCGGCCCGCTGCCCGGCATCGGCCCTTCCGCAACCGACAGCTCCGTCTCGTTGCATCTGGTCACGGCCGCATTTTTTGCCGCCGGCTTCGGCGGCGCAGGTTTTTTCGCGCAAGGCCGCAGCTCGAACGCAATGGTGCCGGTGATCTGGTCGGCAGCCGGCGTATTCACCCCGCTTGCGCTATTGATCGCGCTGTATGCCCGCATTGCCCATCTCGACCGCTCGATCCCGTTTGCGATTCTGGCCGTGCTGCTGGCAGCAAGCTTTGCGGCTGCGACGGAAATCCTGACGCGGCGCGACCTGCGTCCGGGACTCACCGCCTCAACCGCGCTCTCAGCGACCGGCACGCTCGCAGCACTAGCGCTGGCGCTGACCTTTGCTCTCGACAAAGGCTGGCTCACCATCGCGCTGGCGCTGACGTCGGCAGGAGCCGCATGGGTTTCGACGCAACGGCCAATTCCATTCTTGCGGGTTTTGTCTTCGATTTTGGCGGGCATCGTGGTGCTGCGTATCGGCTACGAACCGCGCATCGCGGGCGCTGCGGTCGGAACGACGCCGATCTTTAACTGGCTATTGTGGGGGTACGGCGTTCCGGCGCTGTCGTTCTGGGCGGGAAGCGTGTTTCTGCGGCGTCGCGGCGACGACGCTTCCTTGCGCTCCGTGGAAGCGGCCGCCATCCTTTTCACCGTCCTGCTGGTGTTTCTGGAAATTCGCCACGCCGTCAATGGCGGCGACATCTATCGCGCCAACGCTGGATTGACCGAAACGGCTTTACAGGTTTGCGCTGCGCTTGCGATGGCGATCGGGCTGGAGCGGTTGCTGGTTCGAAGCGGCAGCATCGTCCACAACATCAGCGCCGTCCTGCTGACGCTGTTTGCGGGGGCTGCGGCATTGTTCGGGTTGTTGTTCCTTGACAATCCCGTCGTCTGGCACATCGTCATCCGCGGCGAGTTCATCAATGAACTTCTGCTCGGCTACGCGATCCCTGCGATCCTCGCGCTGCTGTTGTCCTATGCGGTAGCGGGCCGGCGGCCTCCCGCTTATGGCAACACCATCGCTGCCGGCGCGCTGGTCCTGGCACTGGCTTATGTCACCTTCGAAATCCGCAGGCTCTATCACGGTCCGGTGCTGAACAGCGGCGCGACGTTTGACGTCGAGCAATATACCTATTCGATCGCCTGGCTGGCGTTCGGCGTGCTGCTGCTCGCCATTGGCATCTTCGTCAATTCGCAGCGCGCCCGCCTTGCCTCGGCTGCCGTGATTGCGCTCACGATCGGCAAGGTGTTTCTGATCGATCTGTCGACGCTGACCGGCGTTTATCGCGCGCTGTCGTTCATGGGCTTAGGCCTCGTGCTGGTCGCGATCGGCTGGTTCTATCAGAAGGTGCTGTTTCGCCGAGCGGCATCATCCGCGGCGCCTGCCGCGCCGGCGACCACCTGAGAGATATCGGCCTTGTCGTCAGGCTGCCCTGACCGAGCCGAGGAATTTGCCGACCTCAAGCTTGAGGCGGCTGGATTCGCCGGACAGCGACTTGGCCGCCGAGAGAACCTGCGACGAGGCCGATCCGGTCTCGCTCGCGCCGCGCTGCACGTCGGCGATGTTGGAGGAAACCTGCATGGTCCCCTCCGCCGCGCGCTGCACGTTGCGGGATATTTCCTGGGTCGCCGCGCCCTGCTCTTCCACCGCGGCCGCAATGGCGGATGCGATTTCCGAGAGCTTTTCGATGGTGCCGCTGATCTCCTTGATGGCGCCGACGGACTCGTGCGTCGCCGCCTGGATGCCGTTGATCTGCTGGCCGATCTCGCCGGTGGCTTTCGCGGTTTGCTCGGCGAGCGCCTTCACTTCGGAGGCCACCACCGCGAAGCCGCGGCCCGCCTCACCGGCGCGCGCCGCCTCGATGGTGGCGTTCAGCGCCAGCAGGTTGGTCTGTCCCGCAATCGTGTTGATCAATTCGACCACGTCGCCGATGCGCCCCGCCGCCTTGGACAATTCGCCGACGCGGGCATTGGTCTGGCGCGCCTGGTCCACGGCCGCGTTGGCCATGCGCGCGGATTCCTGGACCTGGCGGCTGATCTCATGGACCGACGACGACAATTCTTCCGTTGCCGAAGCCACCGACTGAACGTTGCTGGAGGCTTCTTCCGAAGCGCCCGCGACCTTTGTGGCCAGATTTTCCGACCGCGTCGCGGTCGAGGTCAGCACGCCGGCAGAGCTTTCGAGTTGGCTCGAGGCCGACGATACGGTTGCGATGATCTGTCCCACCGCGCCTTCGAAACTGTCGGCCATCCGGTGCATGTCGTCCTTGCGCTCGCGCATCTGCCGCTGTTCGGCCTCGACCTGTTCGGCACGCAATCGATTGGTTTCGACCATGGCGTCCTTGAACACCATGACGGTTCGCGCCATCTCGCCGACCTCATCGGAACGACCGGCGTCGGCGACGGGAAGGTTCAGTTCGCCCTTGCTCAGTGCGTCCATGCGCAACTTGAGGCGGGACAACGGCTTGACCACGCTGCGCGCCACCAGCCAGGCGATGCCGATCGAAAGCAGCAGCAGAGCGCCGATCAAGGCGGCCACCGTCCGCGCCATACTCCAGAACGTGACGTCGAGATCGGTCATGTATTCGGCGGACGCGATCATCATGTGCCACGGTGCATAACCGCGGACGTAAGCCACCTTCTCGAGCGGGGTCTTCGCGCCGCCCCTGGGAAACGTGTATCGGATCGTTCCCTCGCCGCGCTGCGCCATATCGAGCATCATCTGGGCAAAGGGAAGCCCCGCCGCGTCTTTCAGACCGCGCACGTCCTTTCCGACCAGCCCGGGATTGCCGGTGTTCATGACGCACAGACCGGTCTCGGTGTCGTAGATGAAGACGTAGTTGGTATGGCCTTCGAACCAGACGGCGCCGGCGGCGGCAGAGAAGCGCGCTTTCGCCTCTTGCTCGCTCATCGCGCCCGACTCGGCGGCGCGTTTGAAACTGTCCGCCATGCTCCAGACGGCGTCGACGATGGCATGGGCTCGCTCGGTCCGCTCGGTGGCAAGCTCGCTACGGGCGATGAAAAGAACCGTGAGGGCGACGAGCACCATGAAGAGCGCGCTGGCAACGGCCATGGCGGCAAGTTTGGCTGCAATAGAATGTTGTGCGATCAGCTTGAGCAGTCTCTTCACGGCTATCCACCCCCTGGACGTGCCGGTCGGTCGTTTCACGGCACATTATGATTTGTTCCAGCCGCCGTTTTCGGCCCGGCGAACGTAGCTACCAATTCGTAAATTAAGGGTTCAGCCGTGCGAAGTTGCCCATCACGAAAACGCGCGAACAATCAGCGTCGCAGAATTACGGGATTCGTGCTCGGCGCATCGCGCCCGATGCGGGCGGCAAATCTTGGTCGGGGAAATGAAGTGACGGACCGCGCCTTGCGGTCGTCAATCGGTCGAGTGACGCAACTCGAGCGCAGGCTCGGACTTCGCTGGCGCGGGCTTCGGTTCGGAACTGATCGGTTCCAGCTTGGCGCTCTCGACCGCCGGCGTTTCAACCCGCGTCGACACTTCTACCGAGCCGGTTTGCTCCACCGGGCGCCGCGAGCGCGGGTGAACCACCGCGCGGGCCATCAGCATCTGTGTCCCGCCCTGATGGTGGAAGTCGCAGTAAGCGAAGCTCATGCCGGACACCGATCCGCGGAAGCTGACCTCGTCGTGTTTGTCGAGATTGAAGCACGGCTCAAACGGAATACCCCGGAGCGATGCGCAGACCGCCTGTCCGCGGATTTGCAGCGTATTGCCGGGCAGCCGCACATGACGGATGGGACCGGAGCCGCTGAACTGCACCGAGCCGAGAGCCCCCATATCGTCGAGGATCCGGCCCGCGCCGCGGGTGCCGTCAAAACATGTGAATGTGAACACCTTGCCGGATACGAAACGCTTGGCCTCCTCGGCATTCATCTGCCCGGCCATCGCAGGCACGATCGCCGCACCGGCCATCACTGCCCCCAACACAAAACGCGCAAGCATGCTCAAACTCCGACTTTACCCCGCGGGTGGCCAATCGATGCCTCTTTACCCGCTGCTTACCATACTAACCGTGGCAACATTGGCGCAGCTTGGTTGGTAAAGTCTGAATACCGTCAGGAAATTTTTACCACGATTCTGACCACGAACCTGCCCGGCGAGGATATTGCCCCCCGCCCCGATCACGTCGGCCAGGCCAATTTCATGAGTAATTTCAGTAAGTTTACCAGGTTCCAGATCGGTGCTAAGGCGCTTCCAGGCGATTTCGCGCAGGCCGATCGGACACATCACGGAATCGATACCCAGCAAACACACCCCGCGCAAAATAAATGGAGCGACCGACGTCGGCAGGTCCATGCCGGCGGCAAGCCCGCAGGCCGCAATGGCGCCCCGGTACCTGGTCATCGACAAAAGATTGGCCAGCGTAGTCGAACCGACGCTGTCCACCCCTCCCGCCCAGCGCTCTTTCGCGATCGGCTTGGCCGGACCGGAAAGCTCGTTGCGGTCGATCACCTCGGCGGCGCCGAGATCCTTGAGGTAGCCCGCTTCCGATATTCGCCCGGTGGACGCAATCACATGGTAGCCGAGTTTCGACAGGATCGCGGTTGCGACCGAACCGACGCCACCGGCGGCGCCGGTGACCACGACCGGACCGTGCGCCGGGGTCAGGCCATGCTGCTCCAGCGCCAGCACGGCCAGCATCGCCGTATAGCCGGCGGTCCCGATCGCCATCGCGTCGCGCGCCGAGATGCCCTCAGGCAGACGCACCAGCCAGTCGCCCTTGACGCGGGCTTTCTCGGCATAGCTGCCCAGATGAGTCTCGCCGAGACCCCAGCCGTTGCAGATAACTTTGTCGCCCGCTTTCCAGCGCGGATGCGAGGATTGCTCGACGGTGCCGGCAAAATCGATGCCTGCGATCATCGGAAAGCGCCGGACCACCGGCGCCTTGCCGGTAACGGCAAGTCCATCCTTGTAGTTCAGTGTCGACCATTCGACGCGAACGGTGACGTCGCCCTCCATCAATTCAGCTTCGTCGAATGCAACCAATGCGGCGGTCGTGCCCTTCTCGGCTTTGTCGATCCTGATCGCTTTGAACGTGGCCAACGCAACATCTCCCGGCGTTTGTCTGGTGGAGAGCCCATACTCAACAGAAATCTTGTCTGCAAGCGGGCGCAGCCGATCCTAGCACTCGCGAAATGCGGCTGCGAGCGAGATATGGCGGCATCGTCAGGCCGGTTGAGCAACCGCGCGCCGGACCGGGGCTTCGACGATCGGCAAATTGATCAGGGCCGACAGCACGCCAAAGAAGACCGAAAGCCACCAGATCGGCGTGTAGGATCCGAATTTTTCGAACACGATCCCGCCGAGCCATACCCCGAGGAAGCCGCCGACCTGGTGGCTGACAAATGAAAACCCGTAGAGCGTTGCGAACCAGCGGGTGCCGAACATCAGCGCGATCAAGGCCGAGGTGGGCGGCACCGTCGACAACCAGGTCAGGCCGCTGATCGCGCCGAATGCGATCGCCGAGAACGTGGTAACCGGAAACGAGATGAACGCAACGATCGAGAGCGCCCGCGTGAAATAGATCACCGAAAGGATGTAGCGCTTGGGAAACACGTTCTGCAGCCAGCCGACGCCGAGCGAACCGATGATGTTGAACAGGCCGATCGCCGCGATGACCCAGCCGCCTGACGATGCGGGGATGCCCCGATCGGAAAGATAGGCGGGTAGATGCACGGTGATGAAGGCAAGCTGAAAGCCGCAGGTAAAGAAGCCGAGCACCAGAAGCACATAGGAACGATGACCGAACGCTTCCGCCAGCGCGGTCCTGAACGATTGCTGGTCTGCGACGGGCACGTCCGTCGTGGCCGCTTTCGCTGTCGGCGGCGTCGAGAGCGCCAGCGACAGCGGCAGGATAAGCAGCATCAGGGCAGCAAATACCATGAGCGCGGTTTGCCAGCCGAAATTGTCGATCAAGGCAACGCCGAACGGTGCAAACAGGAATTGCCCGAACGAACCGGCAGCCGTTCCGGCACCGAGCGCGACGCTACGCCGCTCCGGCGGCAGCAGTTTGCTGAAGGCGGAAAGGACCAGATTGAACGAGCAACCCGAAAGCCCAAAGCCGATCAGGACGCCCGCGCCGATATCGAGCGAGAGCGGTGTGGTGGCGTGACTCATCAACAGCAGGCCTGCGGCATAAAGCACGGCGCCGACGCAGATAACGCGCAACACGCCAAAGCGGTCGGCGATCGCCCCGGCAATTGGCTGGCCCAATCCCCACAACAGATTCTGCAGCGCAAGCGCGAGGCCGAAGATATCGCGGCCCCATGCGAAATCGCGGCTCATCGGCTGAATAAAGAAACCAAGCCCCGAGCGAGGCCCAAAGCTCAGTAGCGCGATCGCACAACCACAGACGATGACGAGGAGCGGCGTCCGCCAAGTGCCGGAAGCTGGAAGCCGGCCCAGATCGCTTTCGGTCGTAGCCATGCCCATCTCCTGAATGGACGCGCATATGAGATCGGCCGGCGCGTCGCAGGAGGAATTTAATGCATCCGCATGGAATTTGGAACGGCTAGGCGGGCAAGCGCATGGGCGTGCAATGCAGCCCTGCGAAATTCCACCTCAAGACTTTCAGTTAGCGCCTCGGGGCGCTATCCGACATCTCGGCTGAACTCTTGGCGGCCTCGGCAAGCTCCGCCGAAATCTGTGCCGTCTGGGCCGGCGTACCCCAGCTTGGCGCGTCGCTGCCGTCGCCCCAGGCGCGCGGCCGATAGAATGTGTGCACGCCGAATTTATACATCTTCTTCATTTCGCTGACCCAGGACGGGTGTACCCAATAGGCGTGATAGTGGGTCGACTTGCCGACCTCCGGCAACCAAATCTCGCCATCGAGCATCGCTTTCGCGATCTTCTTGGCGCGATCCCACATATCGGGCTCGCGAACGACATCGGCGACGTTGTCGCAGGCAAAAGTGAACTGGCATGCTAAATGCCGATGCTTGTTCTGGTAAACCACCCCGCACACCGTGGTCGGATAAAAGCCCGAGAAGGCGCGGTTGAGCACGACCTGCGCCACCGCAATCTGGCCGCGCACGGCCTCGCCGCGTGCCTCGAAGTAGACTGCTTCCGCCAGGCATTTTTCCGATTTGGCGCGCGACTTCTCATCGAGCAAGCCAAGGCGTTCGGCCGGCGTCTTCTCGCGCTGGTCGTCCACATTGACTTCGCCCTTCGGCGCCACGCTCTCACCGTTCTCGATGGCCTTGGACGCTTCGTCGGCGGTTGACGGCAGCGAGGCCATCGCCTTCATGTCGGGATCGACCCGCGCCTCCGGCATCACCACCACCGGCGCTTGGCCGGGTTGCCAGCGCTCCATGGTCTCCAGCGGCGCGCCGAGCGACTGGCTGCCGAAAAACAGGCTGGCGGTCTTCACCGAAAACCCGTCGCGCGACGGGCTGGTCTCAAACGTGGCCGCATCACCGTCGGACGAACTTTTCAGATCCTGGAGCGGCTGAGCCTCGAGCGACAGCGAAATATCGTATTGCGGAAGCGGCGGCGCGCTCAGCGCCTCCGCGAGTTCCGGATCGAGCGGAACACGCGCAGCAGGGCGCTTGCCTTCCGCGGTCTTGGCCCCCCTCACCGAGGCATTGGAAGTCGCGGGATCTTCCTTGGCCGGAACGGTGACAACGGGGGCTGCGGCTTGCGGAGGCGGCGCGACAACGAGGCGGTCGCCCTTGAGCGTACGATCGACCTTGGGAAAATCGGACGCCTGATAACGGGGCGGCGTCTGAATGACCGAATTGCGCGGAATTGAGCCGGTAATGTCGGTGCCCGGATTGAAACTTACGCGCTGATAGGTTGGGGCCTTCGGCGCGGCCGTACCGATCGGCCGGATGAAACTGTAAGCCGCGACATGAATGGTATCGACGGAGGAGAACACGCGGCTATGCCAACGCTCGGCGACACCGGGTTGCTGTGCCAGCCGCGATGCGATGTCCTGATATCCGATTTCTGTCGGGGTCAATGCGAAACCGCAAAGACCGAGACCGAAGAACGCAAACTGTGCGCTCCTCGGCCGGCTACGCAACTGTAACATCCCATACGCTCACGCAACGCAACACTACGCTTACGCGATCGAACACAGTGCATCCGTGTAATTCGATCTTTCTGGGTAGTAACTAATTTAGGTTGCGAGGGAGTTAATCGGCGTGTCGCGCGCGACACACGCAATCCTTTGTCGATTTTTCGCCGATCATATCGAGAGCGTTGGTAAACAGCGGCTCCAGCAAAGTGGTAAATATCGCGTCAACAAAAATGATGAAGAGATTTCACGAGTTCCCGTGGTGACGCGGAGAACGATCACGCTCGGTATCGTCGATAAAGCAAACGGGCCGTGCTTTGCACGGCCCGTTCAATCCGCGAAAGCGATGACGTAAAACTCAGGCCTGGCTGGCGGCGGCCTTGCCGAGCGCAGCCTGCGCCGCGGCGAGGCGGGCAATCGGCACGCGGTAGGGCGAACAGGACACGTAATCGAGCCCGATTTGATGGCAGAACGCAACGGAGGCAGGATCGCCGCCATGTTCGCCGCAAATGCCGACCTTGAGGCTTGGACGCGTCTTGCGGCCGCGCGCAACACCGATCTTGACGAGCTCACCGACACCTTCACGGTCGACCGAGATAAAGGGATCGATCTCCAGAATGCCCTTGCTGACATAGGTGCTGAGGAAGCTCGCCGCATCGTCGCGGCTGATGCCGTAGGTCGTCTGCGTGAGGTCGTTGGTGCCGAACGAGAAGAATTCCGCGGTCTTGGCAATATCGCCTGCCATCAGGCAAGCGCGCGGCAACTCGATCATGGTACCGACCTGATAGTTCAGCTTGGCGCCGGTTTCCTTCATCACGGCTTGCGCAGTCAGATCGATGCGCGTCTTGACGAGATCGAATTCTGCCTTGGTCGCAATCAGCGGTACCATGACTTCCAGGCCGACGGCCTTGCCTGTGCGTTTTCCGGCTTCGACGGCGGCCTCAAAGATGGCCCGCGACTGCATCTCGGCAATCTCGGGATAGGCGATCGCCAGCCGGCAGCCGCGGAAACCGAGCATCGGATTGAATTCGGCGAGTTCACGCACGCGGTCGGCGAGGCGCCGCGGATCGGTATTCATGGCGCGCGCCACTTCCTCGATCTCGGCTTGCGTATGCGGCAGGAACTCGTGCAACGGCGGATCGAGCAGCCGGATCGTCACCGGCATGCCCTTCATGATCTCGAACAGTTCGACGAAATCGGCCCGCTGCATCGGCAGCAACTTCGAAAGCGCAGCACGGCGAGCGCGTTCATCCTCGGAGAGGATCATTTCGCGGACGGTGCGAATGCGGGTCTCCTCGAAGAACATATGTTCAGTGCGGCAGAGGCCAATTCCTTCCGCGCCGAATTTTATGGCGGTGCGCGCATCGTCCGGCGTATCGCCGTTGACACGAACCCCTAGCTTGCGCACGGCATCGGCCCAGCCCATCAGGGTGCCGAATTCGCCCGACATCTGCGGCTCGATCATCGGCATACGCCCGGCCAGCACCTGGCCCAGCGAACCGTCGATGGTGATGACGTCGCCGGTCTTGAAGGTGCGCGAACCGATGCTCATGGTGCCGCGGCCGTAGTCGACGCGGATGGCGCCGCAGCCGGAGACGCAAGGTTTGCCCATGCCGCGCGCGACCACCGCAGCGTGCGAGGTCATGCCGCCGCGGGTGGTGAGGATGCCTTCAGCCGCGTGCATGCCGTGAATGTCTTCCGGCGAAGTCTCGATCCGAACCAGAATGACCTTGCGCCCGTCGACCTGCAGCTTTGCCGCCTCATCGGACGAGAACACGATCTCGCCGGACGCCGCACCGGGCGAGGCCGGCAAGCCGGTCGCAATCACGTCGCGCTTGGCACCGGGGTCGATGGTCGGGTGCAGCAATTGATCGAGTGACGCTGGATCGATCCGCAACACCGCGTCCTTTTTCGAGATCAGCCCTTCATTGGCCAATTCGACTGCGATCCTGAGCGCGGCCTTGGC
This sequence comes from uncultured Alphaproteobacteria bacterium, assembly GCA_963775545.1. Taxonomy (GTDB): domain Bacteria; phylum Pseudomonadota; class Alphaproteobacteria; order Rhizobiales; family Xanthobacteraceae; genus Bradyrhizobium. The sequence goes on along the minus strand of CAVZJE010000015.1, from coordinate 30,367 downwards.
CGTGCGCTTGCCGCTGCGGGTCTGCAACATCCACAGCTTGCCCTGCTCGACGGTGAACTCCATGTCCTGCATGTCGCGGTAGTGCTTCTCGAGCAGCGTATAAATCCGCGTCAGCTCATTGAACGCTTCCGGCATCGCCGCTTCCATCGACGGTTTGTCGGAGCCGGACTCCTTGCGCGCATCTTCGGTGATGTCCTGCGGCGTGCGAATACCGGCCACCACATCTTCGCCCTGCGCGTTGATCAGAAATTCGCCGTAGAGCTTGCTCTCGCCGGTCGAGGGATTGCGCGTGAACGCCACTCCGGTCGCCGAGGTCTCGCCCATGTTGCCGAACACCATCGCCTGCACGTTGACGGCGGTGCCCCACGATTCCGGAATGTCGTGCAGCTTGCGATAGGTCGCCGCGCGCGCATTCATCCAGGAGGAAAACACAGCGCCAATCGCACCCCACAACTGATCATGGGGATCCTGCGGGAATTCCGAGCCGGTTTCGCGTGCCAGCGTTTCCTTGTAGCGGCCGACCACCTCGACCCAATCGTCACCGGTAAGATCGGTGTCGAGCGAATAGCCCTGGCCGTCCTTGAAGGTATCAAGGATGTCTTCAAAGTGAGCGTGCTCAAAACCCAGCACGACGTCCGAATACATGGTGATGAAGCGACGATAGCTGTCATAGGCAAAGCGGCGATCGCCGGACAATTCGGCCAGCGCCTCGACCGTGACGTCGTTGAGGCCGAGATTGAGCACGGTATCCATCATGCCCGGCATCGAGGCGCGGCCACCCGAACGCACCGACACCAGAAGCGGATTTTTGGAATCGCCAAAGGATTTTCCGGTCAGCTTGCCGACATGGTCGAGCGCCTTCTCGACCTGCGCCTTCAGCTCTTTCGGGTAGGTCTTTTCATGCGCATAGAAATAGGTGCAGACCGAGGTCGGAATGGTGAAACCGGGAGGCACCGGCAATCCGAGATTGGCCATTTCGGCGAGATTGGCGCCCTTGCCGCCGAGCAGATCGCGCAAGCCCGCTTTGCCTTCGGCCTTGCCGTCACCGAACGTGAAGACCCACTTGCCCGCTTTTACCGGCTCGGCCGCTGCCTTGCCGGGGACGAGCTTTTTCGCCGGTTTGACCGGGCTTTTCTTCAGCGCCTTGCGGGCACCGGCCGACGGCGCCGGCTTGGCCCGGACGGCCGCGGATGGCTTTGATTTCGCAGCAATTTTCTTCGGTTTCGCGACGGCTTTGGCCATGACAGAAAATGATCCGCTGAAGATGAAGGAATGGGCGCCTTACACCACTTTGAGCGCCCCGGCGCAAGCGGCGGCTACATATGAAGCCATCTCAAAAGCCCAAGCCCGATCAAGCCGTTGAGGATGAGAAAGATCGCGACGATCAGATTGAGAAGCCGCGGCATGATCAGGATCAAGAGGCCGGCGATCACGGAGATGATCGGCGAGATATGGGCGACGGTGAGGGTCATAAAGCAGCTCCTCTGAGGATGGAGGTCGAATTGAGGAGCGGCACCTTATCACCCCGCTTACCTTGTTCCACGACAGGAGACGCTTTTGGGCTCAATGGGTTCCGCCTCGTTCCAAAAATTCATCGGAAACAACGCGCTGCTCGAAAACTTTTTCTGGGGAACGATGCTTTCCGCGATGAATTGGATGGCATTGCAGGCCGACCGCGCGCCGGAATGCAAAGCCTCAATCGCGCAGGAGCAGAGCATGCGGAACCATCTTTTGGCCGTCACCGCCATCGTGGCAGCTGTAAGCGCACCCGTCGCGGCGCAGGCCCAAAACACCGTCCAAGGCACTGTCGGTGTCGCGGGCTCGGGCACAGGTACCGTCATTGTCGACGACGGCACCGTTGGCATCGCGGCCGATCAGCGTCCGGCATTTCGCAAATATATCGTGCAAGAGCGGGTACCTAGCTACAGCATTCCCGATCGCGTCGTGGTCGGTGGCATCCTGCCGGAGACCGGGGTCATCTTCTACGACGTGCCGCAATCGTTCGGCGCCACGCTTTGTCGCTACACCGTGGTGAATGGCGAGACCGTGCTGGTCGAACCGCGCACACGCCGCATCGTTCAGGTGATTGATTAGAAATGCCTGGACACGTGGTCCGGCCTGCCGCAGCGGCGGCCGGACATCAAGGCCCCGCCTGGCTCCCCCCGCCCAGGCGGGGCTTTTTTCTATCTGCTAAGACCGCCCTTTCGAACGACGACGCGATGGATCGTCTTTCCTGAAGAGGCGCTGACCACCTCTTCATCAAGCAGCACGGTGGTCGCGGCTAATTCCGCCAGGACCAGTGGCGCCTCGAAGGCCGCATACAGGCGCTCATGCTTGTCGCGCTGATCGTCGCCCGCGGTGACCCGCCAGCTTAGATAAAAGATACCGCCGGGTTTTGCGATCTCGAGCATGCGCCGGATCGACGGCGCGATCTGTGCACGATCGAGATGCATGATCACGGTTTCGCACAATACGTTGTCGTAGGTGTTGGCTGCGATACCGTCCAAATCGGGCAACTCCGCATGGACGAATTCGAACTGCTGATATCGCGTGCGTGCCTCAGCCAGCAGGCCCTCCGATGCGTCGAAGCCTTTGGCGGGAAAACCATTCGCGTTCAGCCATGCGACCTCGCGCCCGCTGCCGCAGCCGATATCCGCGGTCATACCATTCTTGATAAAGAAGCGTTCGACGATTTCGTGGAGATCGACCGGCGCCGGCTGTTCGTGCCAATCCTTCGCAAACGCCGCGGCATCCTTGTCGTATGCGGCGAGCGTCGGGCGATCCATGAGGCCGCTAATCCTGTATCTTGGAAAAATCGGCGACGGCGCGCGTAGCGGCGCGGATTTCGTTGAGTAGCTTCAGGCGGTTTTCGCGCACCTTCGGATCGTCGTCATTGACCTTGACCTTGTCGAAGAAGGCATCGACCGCCGGACGCAATTTCGCGATCGCGCCCATCGCGCTGGTGAAGTCCTCGTTCATCACGGCAACGCTGGCCTCAACCTTCGCCAGGTCGATCGCGTCAGCGAGCGCTTTTTCTTCCGCAAGGCTATAGAGCGCCGGATTCGGCGCGCCTTCGAAGGTCGCGCTTGTCCCGCTTCTCCTCGATCGAAAGAATGTTGCTCGCGCGCTTGGCGCCCGCGAGCAAATTCTTGCCGTCGTCGGTGTCGAGAAATTGGCCAAGCGCCTCGACGCGGCGGACCACCATCAACAGATCGTCCTGGCCTTCCAGCGCAAACACGGCATCGACAAGATCATGCCGCGCGCCCTGCTCGCGAAGCTGGACTTTCAGACGGTCAGCGAAGAAGGAAAGGAGGTCAAGACTTAATTTCTGAACTTGTTTACCGGCCCACGGAACAGAACGAACTCCAACTGAGACTCCCTTGCGTCCCAATGCCTCATAGATTCGGTTAGCGTGCGCATCGAATATTTTGGTCAAGGAAATCTGGCGCCCATTGTCGTTAAGCAACCTTATTACGCCCAACCCCGCACGACGCAGCGCATAAGGGTCCTTGCTTCCCGTCGGCTTTTCGTCGATCGCCCAGAAGCCGACCAGCGTGTCGACCTTGTCGGCGAGCGCGACCGCGACGCTGACGGGATCGGTCGGCACGCGATCATTCGGTCCCTGCGGCTTGTAGTGCTCCTCGCTTGCAGCCGCGACCGACGCGTCTTCACCCTGTGCCAGCGCATAATACTTGCCCATCAATCCCTGAAGCTCCGGGAATTCGCCGACGACATCCGTGAGCAAATCCGCCTTCGCCAGATGCGCGGCGCGCTTCGTCTTTTCAACGTCCGCGCCAACCAGCGGCGCGATCTCGGCGGCGAGTTGCTTCGATGCGCTTGATGCGCTCGCCTTGCGTGCCGAGCTTCTCGTGAAACACGATCTGAGTCGAATTTCGGCAGGCGATCTTCGAGTCTTGGTTTTCAGGTCCGTATTGTAGAAAAAGTTCGCATCGCTCAACCGCGCGCGGATCACGCGCTCGTTGCCGGCCGTGATCGCCTTGCCGCCGTCGGATGCCTCGATATTGGCGGTGAGAATGAATTTGTTGGCGAGCTTTTCGGTTTTGGGGTCGCGGACCACAAAACACTTCTGATTATTGCGGATGGTGGCGCGAATCACTTCGCCGGGGATCGACAGAAATTCCTTGTCGAACGAGCCCATCAGCACGACCGGCCATTCGACCAATCCTGCGACCTCGTCGAGCAGCGCCTGATCCTCGACGAGCTCAAAACCTTGCGCGAAGGCCAACTGCTTCGCGTCCGTCAGGATCGTGTCCTTGCGGCGCTCGGGGTCGAGCACGACCTTCGCTTCCAACAGCTTCGCTTCGTAATCCTCAAAGCGACGCACCGAAATCGCCTGATGGCGCCATGAAGCGATGGCCGAACGTGGTCTGGCCACTCTCGATGCCGTCGACGGCAAACTTCACGACGTCAGGCTCTTCGGTCTCGAGGCCGAAGGTCGCCGTGATCGCATGCAGCGGCCGCACCCAGGAGAGCGCGCCGGACCTCGCCGAACGTGCGCCCCAGCGCATCGATTTCGGCCAGGGAAAGGTTCTGATAATCACGGGGAGGATTTCGGCGAGCACGTCTGACGTGGCGCGGCCGGGCTTTTCGATCAGCGCCACGTAGAAGTCGCCCTTCTTCGGGTCGCGCTGGATCTGGGCTTCGTCAAGCGAGGCGAGCCCTGTAGCTTTCAGAAAGCCCGCGATCGCAGCCTCCGGCCCGCCGACACGCGGACCTTTCCGCTCGTCCTTCAGGTCGGCCTGCCGCGGGGGAATGCCGTGCACCGTGAGCGCCAGCCGCCGCGGCGTCGCGAAGGCTTTCGCGCCTTCGTAGACGAGGCCCTCCGCGACCAGTCTGTCGGTGACCATGCGGCGCAGATCGTCGGCCGCTTTCGCCTGCATGCGCGCGGGGATTTCTTCCGAAAACAATTCAAACAGGAGATCGGGCATTCAATTGCGCTCTTTGCGGGAACGGCGAGGCTTCCGCTGCCGCGGCTCCCCTCCCCCTTGCGGGGAGGGGTTGGGGGTGGAGGTCAGCGTGCGCAGAATTTCGCTCAACACTCCGTCGAGATTATCAAATACATCGTTATTCCAGAAGCGTAATACGCGATAACCGGCCGCTTCGATGTGGCGGGTCCGAGCAACATCACCTTCTTGCTGCCAATCGTGTTGTCCGCCATCCAGCTCAATCACGATCTTTGCTTTCCGGCTTGCGAAATCCACGATGAACGGGCCTATCGGAACTTGTCGACGGAAATGCGAACCGATCAGCGGCACGTCATGGCGAAGCCGACGCCAGAGCACGCGCTCGGCGTCCATCGGTTGGGTGCGCATGTGATGCGCAAACTCTCGCTGGCGATTGTCCATCGCACGGGATTCAATCATATTCATTCGCGCCTGTGGACCCCCACCCCCGACCCCTCCCCGCAAGGGGGAGGGGTGAAGAGGCTCTAGCTCGCCCTTCCCGCTTCGGTATGCACCCAGGCCTCGCCGCAGGCTTTCGCGAGTTCGCGCACCCTTAAGATATAGCTCTGGCGCTCGGTCACCGAGATCACGCCGCGCGCGTCGAGCAGGTTGAAAGCATGGCTTGCCTTGATGCACTGGTCGTAGGCCGGCAGCGCCATCAAATGCTCTCGGCCGTTGCCGCCGTCTTTCCAGCCGGCTGCGAGATATTTCCGGCAAGCGGCTTCGGCCATCTTGAACTGCTCGAACAGCATCTCGACGTCGGAATACTCGAAATTGTGCCGCGAATATTCCTGCTCGGCTTGCAGAAACACCTCGCCATAGCTGACCTTCTCCGCGCCGTCGCGGCCGTTGAAGTTGAGGTCATAGACACGGTCGACGCCCTGCACATACATCGCAAGCCGCTCGAGGCCATAGGTGAGTTCGCCGGCAACAGGCGCGCATTCGACACCCGCGACCTGCTGAAAATAGGTGAACTGCGACACTTCCATGCCATCGCACCAGCATTCCCAGCCCAGTCCCCACGCGCCCAATGTCGGGCTTTCCCAATCGTCCTCGACAAAGCGGATGTCATGCAGACGGGAATCAATCCCGATCGCAGTGAGCGACTTCAGATAGAGGTCCTGAATATCTGACGGCGATGGCTTGAGGATCACCTGAAACTGGTAGTAATGCTGCAACCGATTTGGATTTTCGCCATAACGACCGTCCTTCGGCCGCCGCGACGGCTGCACATAGGCAGCGTTCCACGGTTTGGGGCCGAGCGCGCGCAAGGTGGTCGCGGGGTGAAAGGTGCCGGCGCCGACTTCCATGTCGTAGGGCTGCAGGATCACGCAGCCGTAATCGGCCCAATAACGCTGGAGCGTCAGGATCAGTCCCTGGAACGAACGTTCCGGGCGCATATGCGCAGGCAAGGCATCCATCGTCGGGTCAGGTCTTCGCGAGGGGTTATCAGGCGCGCGGGACCGTATCGGCGAGGACCTCAGGAATCAAGGCAATGAGGATCAGCCCGGCCGATAAGCGCCGGTGTTCGGGTCCCGCCGCAGGGTCGGAATCTCGCGCGGTCTGGCGGTTTCCGCGGCCCGTGTCAGGCGGGCCTCCTCCAATTCCCGGTTGACCCGGATGGCAGTCCGGTAAGCCCAGCGAACCACAGCCAGCCCTCCAAGGGCGCCAGCGAAAGCGACAAGCGGCGGCATCGGTCGATCCTCGTCCATTAGTCACCCCTCTTATTATTCTCGCCCAAGCCGGTCCGTTCCACAATTAAATTGCCCCAACAAGCCGGGGCGAAATGGCGCGGCCTTCCCCGGGGTCAAAACCCGAATTTCGCCCAAATTGCCCGGGTTTCGAGAGCTGAAATGGCTTCTTCCGGCAGGCTGGCGGCGTTTTCCCATGCCGTCACGGCTCCCGGCGACCGGCGGCCGAGCAGGCCGGACAACATCCCGCTCGCCGGCGCGATCAGCGGCGTCTGCACTTTCTCCCCATAGCGGGCGCGAAGCGTCGAACGAAGGTCGCCGAGGGCGTCCGCGAGGCCCAGCGATACCGAGGTATCGCCGGCCCAATATTCGCCAGTGAAAAGCACATCATCGGCGCCCTTGAGCCGCGCCCCCCGGCTTTGTTTCACGAGCGCAATGAAGATCGTATGGATCTCGCGTTGGAGCGCTTTCAGCCGGGCCACATCGTCCGGATTTTCAGGCAGGAAAGGATCGAGCATCGCCTTGTGGGTACCCGCCGTGTAAAGCCGCCGCTCGACGCCCAGTTTCTTGATCAGCTCCTGAAAGCCGAAGGAGCCGCCAACGACGCCGATCGATCCGAGGATCGACGAGGGGTCACAGAAGATTTCGTCGCCCGCGCAGGCGATCATGTAACCGCCGGAGGCCGCGACATCTTCCACGAACACCAGAACCGGAAGCTTCTTTTCTTCGGCGAGTTGGCGGATGCGCAGATAGATCTGCCGCGATTGCACCGGAGAGCCGCCGGGCGAGTTGATCACCACTGCGACCGCCTTCGCATTCTTGACCGCAAAGGCGCGTTCGAGCATCCGCGCGACACCGGCGAGCGACATTCCCGGCCGCAGCGGCGTCACCGCCCCGATCACGCCGGACAAACGGACCACGGGCACAACGACCCTGCCCCGCCGCAGCCGCGCTGGAATCCAGCTCAGCCATTTTTCAATTCCAGCCGGCCATTGCCGCGCTTCGCTGGACTGTTCCGCCATACCAACACCTCAAATTAACCGTTTCTTATCACGGGACTGTCATTGAACCGAAGAACCACCCTTGTACTTGGATCGTACCCTCGAGGCGACCGGTCAAGCCGTCACGATACAGCGGAGCACGCCATGAAGATCTATTTGCTGTTGACGCTGTTCGGTATCCTCTTCACGGCGATTCATTTCACCTCGACGCCGAAACAAGGCTCGAAGCCAATTTCGCAATAATCTCCCGGCCGACGTCTCAACCGCATCAAGGCATTGCCAGCGGCAATGGCCCTTCGCCAGCCAGAATAGTTTTGGCCTCAAGCGAGGGACGACCGGCCTCATCGTTCAGCACAAGCCCGGCAAGCAGGCAGGTTGGCGCCCGCCCGCCCTTGGTGGCCCGAATTAGCACGCGGATCGCCGGCGATGCCGCGTCGGCATGAATCGGCAGGACCATCAGACTGCCAAAGCCGCGACCGAGCGCCGCCAGAACATCGGCAATTCCGTCCGCGCGCCAGATCATGACGAGGTTGCCCCCTGATTTGAGGATTCGCCTCGCGGCGTGAATCCACCCGTCGAGCGTTTCCGCCGCCGCCACATGGGCAATCGCCCGCGCGCCGTCTGGCGAGGCACGATGCCGCGAAGCGTCATTGAACGGCGGGTTCATCAGCACGACGTCGACGCTATCGGGAAGCAGGCCCGCGGCCGCGAACTTCTCGGCGGTCGAGGTCACGTCAAGCACGAGAACCTCGGCTGCTATCGCGTTGGCGATTGCGTTGGCGCGCGCCAGCTCTGCAAAGCCGCTCATCGATCTCAACCAGAACCGGCTTGATCCCGGCGACACGTTTGGCGACCGCAAGACCGGCAGCCCCAACGCCAGAGCCGAAGTCAACCACGCGATCACCGGAACGAGCGGGCGTGGCGGCCGCCAGCAGCATCGCGTCATGGCCGGCACGATGGCCCGATTTCGGCTGGCGCAGGCGCAACTTGCCGCCGAGAAAGGCGTCTTCGGTGACCTCGCCCATGAGTTCAATCATCGGCCCGCAACTCGTGCGCCAGCCCGGCGTCGCGGAGAATCTGGCGGGCCTGGCTATTATCTTCCTCGTGGACCAGGATCCGGCGCGGCAAAACGCCAAGCGAGCCCTCGATGATGCTCATATTCTGGTCAAGCACGAGGTGGTGAATATTCGCGCCATCGAGCAGCGCACCGATCGCCGAAACCAGCACGATGTCGTTGGTCCGAACCAATTCCCGCACCTTGCTTTCTCCTTTATTCCCGCTACCTGACAACATGTTGTTGCCGCGCCAACTGGCTCTTTCTATGCTTATATCCGAGGATATGGCCAGTTAGGCAAATCTGGAGATTGGTGTGGCGGTTATTGTTCCCTTCGAAAGCCCCTCTGACGCTTCCATCGAGCGGCTCGTCGAGCTGGTGGCCGCCGACATGGCGCGGGTGAACGCGACCATCCTGTCGCGAACCGGCTCGGAAGTCACCATGATCCCGGAGGTAGCAAACCACCTGATTTCATCGGGCGGCAAACGGCTTCGCCCGATGCTGACGCTGGCGATGGCCAATCTGACGGGCTATTCAGGCGACGGCCATATCAAGCTCGCGGCCTCCGTCGAGTTCATGCATACCGCTACCCTGCTGCACGATGACGTGGTCGATGAGAGCGAACTACGGCGCGGCAAGCTGTCGGCTCGCATGCTGTGGGGCAATGAAGCGAGCGTCCTGGTCGGCGATTTCCTGCTCGGCCAGGCTTTCCGGATGATGGTCGAGGTCGGCTCGCTACGCGCGTTAGACATCCTGTCGTCGGCTGCGGCCACCATCGCCGAGGGCGAGGTGATGCAGCTTGCGGCGGCAAAGAACACCGCCACCACCGAGGACGAATACCTCGCCGTCATCCGTGGCAAAACCGCCGAATTGTTCGCAGCCGCCTGCGAAGTCGGCCCCGTCATCGCCAACCGGCCGAAGGATGAGCAAACCGCCTGCCGCTCGGTCGGCATGAATCTCGGAATCGCGTTCCAGCTCGTCGACGACGTGCTCGACTATGGCGGCAAGTCGGCCAAGCTCGGCAAGAATGTCGGCGACGATTTTCGCGAGGGCAAGATCACGCTGCCGGTGGTTTTGGCGTTCCGTCGCGGCAACGACGTCGAGCGCGAATTCTGGCGCAAAGCGCTCGAGCGCGGCGAGATCGGCGACGGCGATCTCGATCATGCCGTGGGGCTGATGACCAAGCACCGTGCGCTTGAGGACACCATCAACCGCGCCCAGCATTACGGAGCGATGGCGGTCGATGCGCTGGCGCTGTTTCCGGCTTCTCCGATGAAGACTGCGCTTGAGCAGGTCGTGGCATTCTGCCTCGCGCGAACGCACTGAGCCAGCTAGCTCAGCGTCCCGGCGTGCACCCACCATTGCGGATGATCGCGACGAATTTTTTCCGCCGCACGACCGGCCTCGACGGTGTTCTCGTAGATCGCAAAGCAAGTAGCGCCGGAGCCGGACATACGCGCGAGCCAGGCGCCGTCGGTCGCATTCAGCGCCGAAATCACCTCGCCAATGACAGGTTGGATCCGCATCGCCGGCGCCTCCAGGTCGTTGGAACTGGCGGCGAAGGCTTCGACCCAATCTTCCAGCGATGCGCCCGCCTCCGGCCAGACCATCGCCTGGAGCACGTCGGTAACGCCCACCAACAGTTCGCCGCTGCGCAGGCCTAGCGCTGCAAATACGTCCTTGGTCGCGACGGCCACGCGCGGATTGACCAACACGCAAGGAAGTTTCGGCAAGTCGAGCGGCATCAGGCTTTCGCCGACCCCGGTCATGACGCAAGCATGCGAGGCCAGACAAACCGGAACGTCGGCGCCGGTCAGCCGCGCGACTTCAATCAGGCGCGCATCGTCGATCGCAAGGCCATTGGCCCGTGCAAGCAGCCGCAACGCGGCCGCGGCATCTGCCGACCCGCCGCCGATCCCGGCCGCAACCGGCAACACTTTGTGGAGCGTGAAGACGCCTGTTTTCAAGCCCGGCACGCGCTCGCCCAGCAGCCGCGCCGCCTTGAGCACGAGGTTGTCGGTTACCTCGCCGCAGGCTTCCGCCAACGGGCCCGTAGTTGCAAGCTGCAGTTCCGCGCCAGGAATCAGGCTCAGGCGGTCAGCGCAGTCGGCAAATGCAACCACACTTTCCAGATCGTGGTAGCCGTCAACGCGGCGTCCCACCACCCGAAGGGTCAGGTTGACCTTGGCACGTCCGTCTTCGACAAGCTCGCTCGCGGGAGATTTGGCAGTCGCATCGGTTGTTCCACCCGAAGTCATAACGAATGCAAATCCAATTAAACCCGGGGCAAACGATCCAGAAAACCGCGTATCAAATATTCAGGGATAGCAGGGCACGCAGGGCGTGGCGCCAGGGCCGTGAGCGGCCCCGGCGCTTGTTGGCTTAACCGCCCTTGTCATCCTCTTTTTTCTTGTCGGCTGACGCCGCCGAGGACGTATCGTCGGGCAGGCCATGCTCGATCTTTGCCTCGATCTTCGGCAGGTCTTCCGGCTCCGGCTTCAGGTCGCGGGCATGCGCCCACTGGAATTTGGCTTCCAGCGTCCGGCCGACGCGCCAATAGGCATCGCCGAGGTGATCGTTGATGGTGGGGTCTTCGGGCTTGAGATCGATCGCCCGCTCCAGGTTCTTCACCGCGTCTTCGTAGTTGCCGATGCGGTAATAGGCCCAGCCCAGCGAGTCCACGATATACCCGTCATCCGGGCGCTGATCGACGGCACGCTTGATCATCTTCATGCCTTCGTCGAGATTGATGCCCTGATCGATCCAGGAATAACCGAGATAATTGAGCACGTGCGGCTGCTCGGGCTGCAGATCGAGCGCCTTGCGCATATCGGCTTCCGCCTTGTTCCACTGCTTGTCGCGCTCCTCGCAGATACCCCGGTAATAATAGTAAACCCAGGTATTCTTGTCGGTTTCCTTCGGCAGAATATCGATGCCTTGCGAGTACGTCGTAGTGCAGTCGGCGAATTTCTTGCGGCCGCGCTCGATATTGCCGAGCGCCATGATGGCCTCGATATCCTTCGGATCGTCCGTCGTGACGCCCTTCAGTATCTTGATCGCATCGTCGGTGCGGTCGGCCGCATCGAGATCGATGGCCAGCTGGATTTGCGCGTTGCGCTTGAGTGGCGAACTTGCCGGCACGCGCTCATAGACCTTGATCGCCATCGCCGGTTTCTTCACCGATTCGTAGAGATCGGCGAGCGACAACAACGCCAGCGGATGGTTCGGCACCAGATAAAGCGAAAGCTGCAAGTACACCAAAGCGAGGTCCTCGCCGCCGCGGCGGGTCAACGTCGACCCGATACCGTAGAGCGCCTCGGCCGCGCCGGCCTGCGGCGAATCCACGATCGGCGGCAGCTTCTTGCCGGCTTCGACTTCACGCATCGCTTCCTGCACCAGCGGATGCCGCGGCAATTTCTTGTCGAAGGCTTCATAGATCGCCTTCGCAGAAGCCGCGTCCTTGTTGCGCGATAGCCAGCGCCCATAATCGTCCGAGACGCGCAGCATCGAATCTTCAAGCTTGTAGGCCCGCTCGAGCCGCACGCCGGCGTCTTTTTCCCTGCCTGCCAGTTCGAGGATCATTCCGGAATGCAGATCCTTGAAGATCGGATACCACTCTGGACCCGCGAGCTTGTCGATGTTGGCGACCGCCCCCTTGACGTCACCTGCGCCATAGGCGGCCCAACTGGACACCAGCGTGGCGACGAGGTCGGTGATCGGCCCGCGGACCGACTGATTGATATTGGTTTGCGCGCTCGTGTATTTCTTCAGCTTGAGATCGCGTACGCCGATCACGAGCCGCGCGACGCGATTGGTCTTGTCCACCGCCAGAATACGGTCAGCGAGCCTGACGGCTTCATCGATGTCGCCGTCCGCAAGCGAGGAAATGAACGCGCGATCCAGCAGCTCATTGTTTTTCGGATCGCTACGGAGCGCAGACCGGTAGAAGGTCGCAGCCGAAGCGGCATCCCGCTCGACGCTGGCGTGACGCGCGGCGAGATAGCTGCCGGAAGTCGTCAACATCTTCAGATCGTGAGTGGAAGGGAATAGCGCGGAGTTGTCGGTCGGATGCTCAGGCGTCTGCGCGGCCACGGAGACGGGCAGCGCCAGGAAAGCGATAGCGGCAATCGTCGAGCGATTGAATTTGATGGAAAGCATCACGGTTCGCCTTGGCTCCAGGATTTACGGCAGGATCGTTTGACAATCTCGAATGCAAGCCCAATCGGCGCATCAAGTCGTGCGACAATGCCGCTTTTGGCGGCTAACCGCAAGGATACGGGGTAGCAAATCGCTTGGCAGGACTATCCCAGTCATGCCGCAACGCCTCAAAAGGCTTTCAGTATGGCAGTATCGTGGCGCAGGCCCTGCGCGGTCACACAATCGTGGTCACATTGCCTCGTAATTGGGCCCACCGCCGCCCTCGGGTGGAACCCAGGTGATGTTGCCGTTCGGGTCCTTGATGTCACAGGTTTTGCAGTGGACGCAATTCTGCGCATTGATCACGAATCGCGGGCCCGAGGTTTCCTCCACCCACTCGTAGACACCGGCCGGGCAATAACGGTTGGACGGGCCGGCATAGACGTCATGCTCGGAGGTCTTTTGCAGGTTCATGTCGGCGACCTTGAGGTGAACCGGCTGGTCCTCCTCGTGATTGGTATTCGACAGAAAGACTGAAGACAGCCGGTCGAAGGTCAGCTTGCCGTCCGGCTTTGACGCTGTGATCGGCGCGTGCACCTTCGCCGGGTCCAGCGTCTTGCGATCGGGCTTGGCGTGCGACTGGGTGCCGAACAGCGAGACGCCGAACAGCGTGTTGCACCACATATCGAAGATCCGCTGAGTCCGGCGCCGAAGAAGGTACCGAACTTCGACAATAACGGCTTCGCGTTGCGGACGGGGTAGAGGTCCTTGCCGACCGCCGACGACCGCCAGGCATTTTCGTACTCGACAAGCTCGTCATTCGTCCGCCCTGCGCCGAGCGCGGCATGGACATGTTCGGCCGCCAGCATGCCGCTGCCCATGGCATTGTGCACGCCCTTGATGCGCGGCACGTTCACAAAGCCCGCCGCGCAACCGATCAAAGCACCGCCGGGGAAGCTGAGACGCGGCACCGACTGATAGCCACCTTCAGTGATCGCGCGCGCGCCATAGGCAAGCCGCTTGCCGCCTTCCAGCACGGACCGAACGGCAGGGTGCATCTTGACGCGCTGGAACTCGTCGAACGGCGACAGATACGGATCGTCATAATTCAGGTGAACTACAAAACCGATCGACGACGAGATTCTCGTCATAATGATAGAAGAACAGGCCACCACCGGTGTCGTTCTTCAGAGGCCAGCCAACCGCGTGCTGAACCAGGCCCTTCTGGTGCTTTGAAGGATCGATCTGCCAGACTTCCTTCAGGCCGATACCGAACTTTGGCGGCTGGCTGTTGGCGTCGAGCGAAAATTTCGCAACGAGCTGCTTGGTCAGGCTGCCGCGCGCCCCCTCGGCGAACAGCGTGTACTTGCCGCACGAGTTCCATGCCGCGGGTGAAGGACGCCTTGTGCGAACCGTCCTTGGCGACGCCCATGTCGCCGGTCGCAATACCCCGCACGGCGCCCTTGTCATCGTACAGCACTTCAGTCGCCGCAAAGCCCGGATAGATTTCGACGCCGAGTGCCTCGGCCTTGCCAGCGAGCCACCGGCAAAGCCGGCCGAGCGAACCGATATAGCAGTGATGGTTGTTCATCAGCGGCGGCATGATGAAGTTCGGCAGCTTGATCGCGCTTCGTCTCGGTGAACCAGTAGAAGCGATCGTCCTTGACCTCTGTCTTGAGCGGACAATCCGCATCCTCGCGCCAATCGGGAATGAGCTTGTCGAGCGCGACCGGGTCCATCACCGCGCCAGACAAGATATGCGCGCCGACTTCCGATCCCTTCTCGACCACCACCACAGAAAGTTCCGGGTTGAGCTGCTTCAGCCGGATGGCGGCGCCAAGCCCGGACGGCCCGGCGCCGACGATCACGACATCGAACTCCATGGATTCGCGCGGCGGCAATTCTTCGGTGCTCATGGTCTGATCTCAGGCTTGATAAAAATAGGTTGTTAGGATGTTTGTTTCCGATTTTCGCGGGAAGAACAACCATGGAAATGCCGCTTCTACCGTTTCGTTGCAGCGCAATCCGGCCTAGAGTTGTGGCAGGTCATCCGCATCGATCCCAAAGGCGCGTTCGCCGTGCGGAATTTCAAAACCAAAGCCATACGAGATCAACAAGTTGACGCCTGAGCCTGCGCCCACCCTCTCCCAGTTGCTGGCCTTCTATCTGGAGGCGGGGGTCGATTGTGCGCTTTCCGAAGAACCGGTCGACCGGCTATCCGATTCCAGACCGACTGAAATCAAGGCCGCCTCTGTCGCGGGCGAGGCAATCACGGCGCGAGTGCTCAGAAGCGCGCCAGCGCCCGTCGCGCCCGCCTCCGATCCGTTGCCGGCACCAGACGCTGCGATTGCGACGGCACGGGAGGCGGCCCGCACCGCAAGCTCGCTCGAAATCCTGCGCGAAATGCTCGAGAAGTTCGACGGCTGTGCGCTGAAATCCACTGCCACGCGTTTGGTATTTGCCGACGGCAACCCGAACGCCCGCATCATGTTTGTCGGCGAAGCGCCGGGGCGCGACGAAGACATCGAAGGCCTGCCCTTCGTCGGACGCTCGGGAAAACTGCTCGACCGGATGATCGCCGCGATCGGACTCGACCGCACCAAGGTCTATATCGCCAATGTCATTCCGTGGCGTCCGCCGGGAAACCGGACGCCGACGCCGCAGGAAACGCAGATCTGTCTGCCGTTCATCCAGCGCCAGATCGAACTGGTCGATCCGGAGATTCTGGTGACGCTCGGCAACCCTTCGACACAGACGCTGCTTTCAACGCGCGAAGGCATCATGAAAACGCGCGGGCGCTGGCTCAACTACGACACCGGCACGCGCGTGATCCGCGCGATGGCAACGTTCCATCCGGCCTATCTGTTGCGCTCGCCGTCCTACAAACGGCTGTCCTGGCAGGACCTGCGCGCGATCTCCAAGGCGCTGGCGCACACCACGTCGTAACGGCTACGACCCCTTTGGCCGCACGATGGCCCAGCCGACCCGCAACAATGGCTGCCGGCCGTTCACCAGCTGATCGAAGACCTGCGGCACTTCCGGCACAAGCCCGGGAAACAGCCGCGCGATATCGGGCGGAGGCGTGCCGTCCGTATTGGAGGCACGCCAAACCACGACGCCGCCGGTTTGATTGAACTTGTCCAGATTGAGCCATGGCGTTCGTTGCGGCATAGCTGTGAGAAAAAGATGCGGACGCGCCGGACTTAAGCTGATCAACGTCGCAAGCTGAGTATCGCCGCTCACCGCCGACAGACGATGATTGGTTCGCCGCTCGAAGCTATCGTCGAAAAATTTTCCGATGGCTGCTGCCGGCAACGACGTCTTCACTTCGCCGCCCATGGTCCAGGGGATAAAGAGCGACGCCACGACGACCGCGAGCGCCGGCGCAAGAATGACCAGGGCCCAGACCGTGCGTAACGTCCGCTGGCGCCGCAGATGAATGAGATCGCCGCACGCCACGATGGCCGCCAGTCCCGACAACAGAAGCGCGATGCCCGCCCCACCCACGACCCGATCCAGACCATAGAGGCCCGATATCAGGCATCCGAACAACGCAGGCGCGAAAGCGAAGAAATAGACGAAATCGCGCGCTGCCGGATCGACCGGGGGCCGGAAAATAACGGGAGCTTCGTCCTGGGTACGATCGAACCAGCCGGAATTGAACGCCGACACGATCGCGACACCCAAAGCGGCGAGCAGCAGGCCGCCGAGCAGTTCGACCCCGTGCACCGCCCGGCCGCTCAGATCGGCAACCGACGGCAAATGCGGCAAGACCGGCGCGCCGGCGCGGACCAGCCAAATCAGATAAGGCAGCGCCAAAACGGCAATCACCAGAAGAGCAAACAACGCGTCGAACGACATCAGGATGCGCCGGCCGCGCGAAGTTGCGAGCGCAAATCCGACCACGAATGCCAGTAGCGCGATCGCAGACGAGGTCGTCAGCAGCAAGAGACCGGCTTCGATAGACCATGCGAACCAGGCATTGCGCCGGTTTTGGCCGATCAATTGCCAGGAATGGAGCAAGAGCAGCGCCCAGAGCGGCCTTGCCAGCACCAGGGGGCCGAACTCGAGACCGGGCGCGCTGAACGCAAACACCGTCATCGTCAGGAGAACCGCCAGCACCGCTTGCTGGCCGCCCACCGTGGCCCGCGCCAAAACATACAATGTCCAGAATGTCGCGATCGAGCAGAGTTGCGCCAAGAGATAGACGCCGAACATGTGATTGCCTGCGGCGCGAAACGCGATGTCGGCGAGCCAGAATGCGAGCGGCGGGCCAAGATCGGTTCCAACACGATATTCGCGGCCAAGCGCCAGCACGGTGGCGAGGTCGCCGGGAGGGCTACGGTATAGAATGAACGATACCAGCAGCCACAGGATCGCCTGCAATACCACCACAAGCCATACGACCAGCCTCGGCCGGGCGCGGATCAATTCAATAACCAGAGAGGTGAAGCGCATGTGGCGGCCGGATCGCCTTTTATAGAGCTGACCGGCGGAACCGCCGCTCAATCCCGAGCGGCGACGTCTCACCCTGGTCAGTGCATGGTCTTAAAGTGCGTCAGGCGCGGAGGCAACACTCGTCAGATTGCTGCAGGAATTGTGGCCGGAGTCTCAATTTCGAACAGATCGACCTTGCGCTCGATCGTCCACGGCTGATGCTTTTCCCGCGCGGCCACGACGGGCGCAAAGAAGCGGCGGTGATGAACCGAGGGACCCAGGCGGTCAAGCGCCTCAAGATGCTCCGGCACGCTGTAGCCCTTGTGGGACTCAAAGCCATAACCGGGGCATTCCTCGGCCAGCGCGCGCATCAGACGATCCCGCGTCACCTTGGCGATGATGGATGCGGCTGCGATCGATACGACGATCCCGTCGCCGCCAATCACGGCGTCACAGTCACAGGAGGTGTTGAGCCGATCGCGGCCGTCGACAAAGACGTGCTTCGGCGCTTCCGCCAAACCTTCGACCGCACGTTTGAGCGCCCATAATGAGGCGCGCAGGATATTGTCACGATCGATCCGCGCCGGCGAGGCAAAGGCGACCGAAAACGATGCGGTTGCGCAGATCTCCTCGAACAATTCCTCGCGGCGCTCCGCCGTCAGCCGCTTGGAATTGTCGATGCCTTTGGGAATTCGCTTCGGGTCGAGCACGACGGCGGCTGCGACCACAGGTCCCGCCAGCGGTCCACGTCCGGCTTCGTCGCAGCCAGCCACCGGCCATACGCCGCGCTTGATCAGCCCGCGTTCACGCCGAAAACTCGGCGGCGCAACCGCGATCACGCCTTTTGGCAGCTTGGCTTGGGTTTTGTTGGCTTGAGTTTTGCCGAACTTGTCTCGAATCATGCCGGGATCGTGCGCAAGCAGAGCAGCCTGCGCAACCCGGAACTTTATTCGGCCGTGTTTCTTTCACCGCTCTCAACAGAGTCGGCCTTTAATCTCGCCGATCGGCTCTCAAAAAATCGTCAGAACAGGCTGAGCTGCTCTCCGCTGCGTTTCGGCCGCGCGAAATGATCTGTCGTCAGTTTTGACCGGCGTTTGTTGAGCCCGAGTTTTTCGCAGGCGATTTCGAACCGCCGCCCAATCATCCAGGCCATGGGACCGGTGCCTTTCATCCGTGTTCCCCATTGCGAGTTGTAGTCGCGGCCGCCGCGCATGTCGCGGATCAGGGTGAAGACGTGGCGATAGCGGTCCGGATAATTCGCCATCAGCCATTCGCGAAAGAGGTCGCGCACCTCAAGCGGCAGGCGCAACAAGACATAGCTCGCCTCCTTGACCCCGGCATGAGCGGCCGCATCGAGAATGCGCTCGATTTCGCTGTCGTTCAGCGCGGGAATGACCGGGGCGACCATCACGGTGGTCGGAATTCCCGCTTCCGACAATCGGCGCAGCGCCTCCAGCCGGCGCGGCGGCGTCGAGGCGCGCGGCTCCATGGTGCGGGCAAGCCGCGGATCGAGCGTCGTCACCGAAATCGCCACCTTGGCAAGATTGCGCTTGGCCATCCGCGCCAGGATGTCGATATCGCGGACGACCAGCGCCGATTTCGTGACGATGCCGACCGGGTGCGAGGCACGATCCAGCACTTCGAGGATCCCGCGCATGATATTGTGGTCGCGCTCGATCGGCTGATACGGATCGGTGTTGGTGCCGATCGCGATCATGCGCGGCTCGTAATTCTCCGCCGCGAGTTCCTTTTCCAGAAGCTGCGGCGCATCGGGCTTGGCCAACAGTTTCGATTCGAAATCGAGCCCGGGCGATAGGCCGAGATAGGCATGCGTCGGCCGCGCAAAGCAATACACGCAGCCATGCTCGCAGCCCCGATAGGGATTGATGGAACGATCGAAGCCGATATCGGGGGAATCGTTGCGGGAGATGACCTTGCGCGAGGTATCCAGCGTCACCGTGGTCTTGAATGGCGGAAGCTCTTCGAGGCTCTGCCAGCCGTCGTCGAACGCGACCCGTGCCTCGGCCTCATAGCGGCCACTGGCGTTAGATTGCGCGCCCCGGCCCCGCCGTCGCCCGCCCTCGATGGCGACCGCCAACTCGGGAAAAGCGGAAGGCGCACCCGCCGGTTCGGAGGGCGCCGTGACCGGCGGGTGCTTGAGCGCATGTGAGGATGCTCGGCTCATGGTCCGAACATAACATCAAACTAGAACAAATCAAGAACATGATGAGACTGATCCACAAGACAAGCTGAAAAAATGCTTGAACGTCGTGGCCCGAGACGCCGCAAAAAGCTGCAAAGCGCCGGCTGATTTGAACATGACAAGCTGATAACGGTTCCGCAGAACATGTTGAGCGTCATTATTCCGACGGAGGGTGCGGAACACCCGACAGTCGCCACGCTGGCCCCACTGGTGCCGGGCGCGGCCACGGGCGTGGTGCGTGAAGTGCTGCTGGTCGATCGCGGCGGCAGCGGCGCGATCGAGCGGGTGGCCGATGTCGCGGGATGCCGTTATCTCGCCTTCGAGGGAACGCGCGCGGCGGCACTCGCGGCCGGAGCACGACAGGCACGTTCGCCCTGGCTGATGTTCCTGCATGCTGGCGCGGTTCTCGATCAAGGCTGGGTCGATGAGACCGTGCAGTTCATTCAGCGGGTTTCCGACGGCGACCGCCCGCGCGCCGGCGTGTTCCGCTACGCGCGCTCGCCCTATTCCGATCGCACCCTGCGCGACGGCTTGAGATCTTTTGCGCGCATGATTGCGGGCCCGTTCGCCGATCAAGGTCTGTTGATTGCCCGCGACCATTACGAGCGACTCGGCGGCCATGCGCCGAATGCGCCGAACGCCGAAGCCCGGCTGCTCCGCCAACTCGGCCGATCTTCGCTGACGCTACTGCATAGCCGGATCGTAACGGTGTGACGCCATATACTTGCCAAAGTCAAATAATTAATTGACAATGGCAAGTATCGAGGTGCGCCATGCTCCCGGACGAAGAAGTGCAGATATCATCCGTTCGCGCCTTCAATCGCTTTTACACACGCCAGCTTGGCGTTCTCGGCCAGCGGCTTCTCGAAAGCCCGTTCTCGCTGAGCGAGGCGCGGGTACTGTACGAGTTGGCGCACCGGGATGGCCCGGCTGCCCGGGAGATCGGGACCGAACTCGATCTCGATCCAGGCTATCTTAGCCGTATCGTCCAGAAGTTTGGCGACGACGGCCTGATCACCCGCAAGCCGCTTCCGGCAGATCGGCGGCAATATCAGCTCAGCCTGACCGCAAAGGGGCGCCAGGCCTTCGCAAAGCTCGATCGCAGTTCGCACGAAGACGTCGCCAAGATGTTGCGTCCATTGTCGGAAGCCGATCGGCGGCGTCTCACCGCCGCCATGTCAACCATCGAGGGGTTGTTCGGCGCGGCGCGGGCTCCGACAACAGCGACGTTGCGTGAACCGCGGCCGGGCGACATGGGCTTTGTGGTGCAGAGCCACGGCGCGCGTTACGCCAGCGAATATGGCTTCGATTCCTCCTTTGAAGCGTTGGTGGCGGAGATCGCCGCCAAATTCCTCAACTCCTTCGACGCTTCGCGCGAGCGATGCTGGATCGCCGAAATCGACGGCGCTCCGGTCGGCTCGGTTTTTCTGGTCCGGCACGACGACGAAATCGCCAAGCTGCGTTTGCTTCTGGTCGAGCCCGCCGGGCGCGGCCACGGGCTCGGGCGACGGCTGGTCGGCGAATGCATTGCGTTTGCGCGCGCCTGCGGCTATCGCAAAATCACGCTCTGGACCCAAAGCATCCTGACCGCGGCTCGCAAGATCTACCAGGACGCAGGCTTTGAGTTGGTGGCGAGCGAACCGCATCGCAGTTTCGGCCAAAGCCTGATCGGTGAGACCTGGGAGATGAAACTCTAGTGTCCCTTTTCGTTCGCTTGTTATTCGCCGTCGCTATCGTGTTCGCAACGCAAGCAGCTTTTGCCGCGGATATACGCGTGATGATCTCGTCCGGCTTTCACGGCGCCTATTCCGAGTTGGGACCGGCCTTCGAGCGCGCGACCGGAAATCACCTGATCACCACGCGCGGCCCCTCCATGGGCGATTCGCCCGAGGCGATCCCGGCGCGGCTTTCGCGTGGCGAGAGTGCCGACGTCGTGATCCTCGACGGCGGGGCCGCCGACGAACTCGGCAAGCGAGGATTGGTGAATGCGGAAAGCAAGGTCGAACTGGCGCGATCGCTGATCGGCATGGTGGTGCGCGAAGGCGCCGAAAAACCGGACATCAGCAGCGTGGCCGCGCTTCGCAATACGTTGCTTTCGGCAAAATCCATCGCCTATTCGGATAGCGGCAGCGGCACTTATCTCGCGACGACCTTGTTTCCGAAACTTGGCATTGCCGATCAGATCGCCGCCAAGAGCCGGAAAGTACGCGGACCGCCGTCAGGCGAACCGGTGGCCGCCGTGGTCGCCCGCGGTGAGGCCGAAATCGGCTTCCAGCAGGTGGCCGAACTCATTCATGTTCCCGGCGTTACATTCGTCGGCGCGTTGCCGTCCGAGGTGCAGCCGATGTTTTCCTTCGCCGGAGTTCTCACCAAGACGGCGCAGGAGCCGGACGCCGCGCGGGCGCTATTGATGTTTCTCTCCTCGCGCGAGGCAGCTTCCGCGATCACGAAGGCTGGACTGATGCCTCTGTCGGATCGCTAGCCGGCGTCGTGATCTCCGGAAGCAACGTCACGAATTTCACGCCGTAGGTCTTGCCGCGGCGCCAGACCACTTCGCACAGATCACGCTTGGGATGGCCGCGAACGAGCGTCAACTCGAAGCGGTCTCGCACATCCATCGCATCGTCCATCGCGATCCGCGCACCGCCCGACGACAGATCCAGAACGTGGCACTCGCGCTCGCGCGCGCCATCGCCGACCGTAATCCAGGCCAGCCGCTTGTGCAGCTGCCGTCGCTGCTCGCGCTGTATCTTTGCCCTCAGCTCAACAACAGTCATTAAAATCACCAGCCGTTGCACACCTGAAAGCCCCGGCAATATCGGGGCTGGGCGAGTTTCGCGGTGATCTCGTAAGGTTCCGTTAGGGCATTGTTTTGGAATTTAGACATTAACGATTAACCTTCGCCGAGATACCGGCCGGTCCATCAGGCCGACGCGCCCTTTGCCTTGGGCCGGCGCAAGTGCTCATCCAGCCGCGGCATGATCTCGACGAAATTGCAGGGCCGCGTGCGATAATCGAGCTGGGCTGCGAGAATGCCGTCCCAGCCGTCGCGGCAGGCGCCCGGCGAACCCGGCAGGCAGAAGATGAAGGTCGCGCCGGCCGTGCCCGCCGTCGCGCGGCTCTGGATCGTCGAGGTGCCGATCTTGGCGTGGCTCAGCATGTGGAAGGCAATGGAAAAGCCATCCATCCGTTTTTCAAACAACGGCTCGATGGCTTCCGGCGTCACGTCGCGGCCGGTGAAGCCGGTGCCGCCGGTCGTGATGATGGCGTCGATGCCCTCGTCCGCAATCCAGCGCTTGACGATGACGCGGATCGCATCGACGTCATCGACGATGATCTCCCGCGCCGCCAGCTTGTGGCCGGCCGCAACGATCCGTTCCGCCAGCGTCGCGCCGGATTTGTCGTCGGCGAGCGAGCGGGTGTCCGAGATCGTCAGCACCGCGATGTTGAGCGGTATGAACTGTTTGGATTCGTCGATCGACATCTCTTCGTGTCCCGGATGCGAGCAGGCTTCGATGCGTCGCTGAACGGCCGATCAGCAGCGCAACACCTACGGTCGGAGAGCGCGTGACGCGCTTATGGCGTTGCGCAGACGAGCGCCCTACAGCGACGCAGCACCAAACGTGTCGCAGGCTTTCAGCGTTCCCTGCTGATAGCCGTTCATGAACCACCGCTTGCGTTGTTCCGCCGAACCATGCGTGAACGAATCCGGCACCACGCGCCCGGTGGCCTGCCGCTGCAACGTATCGTCGCCGATCGCGGACGCGGTGGCGAGCGCGCCGTCGATATCGCCGGGCTCAATGAAGCCCGGGCGTTTCTTTGCTTCGTGATTGACCCAGACGCCGGAAAGACAATCCGCCTGCAGCTCCACCCTCACCTGTAGCGCGTTGGCGGCAGCCTTGCTCCCCGCCGCTTGTTGCTGGGCCGTCACCTTCGGCAGAATGCCAAGCAGGTTCTGGACGTGATGTCCGGCCTCATGCGCAATGATATAGGCCGCGGTGAACTTGCAGGCCGAACCCTGACAGCCGTGGAAACGGGTTTCGATCTCGCGGAAGAAGCCGGTATCGAGAAAGATCTGCCGGTCCGGCGGACAGTAGAACGGCCCCATCGCCGACTGCGCCATGCCGCAGCGCCCGCCATTGGTCGAGTTGCGGAACAGCACGATGCGAGGGCCGGTATATGTTAGCCCGGCGGCCTGGAAAATCTCGGTCCAACGATCGTCGATCTCGCCAAGAATGCCGGAGATCATGCTGCCCATCTCGTCGGTGGGCGCGCCTTTCTTGACGGTCCCTGACCGCCGGTCGGTCTGGTAGGTCGGCGCCTGACCGCTTCCCCCGCCGGTGAGGATCTGCGCCCCGCCGATCAAAATGCGCGGATCGATGCCAAAGGCATATCCGACCAGGCCGAGCACGATGATGGTGCCGATGCCGAGGCCACCGCCTCCCATCGGAAGACCCATGCCACCGCCGCCTATCCCGCCGCCGCTGTCATCGCGGCGGTCATCGATGTCGTCGCTGCGGCGAAAATCATCGTAACGCATGGCCTGATTTCCTCATTGCAGTTTACGGCGGCTACCCCGCCGCACCCAGTGAGACGCAGAATTTTCTTCGTCTCATCTATTAACCCGCCCGGCAAAAATTGCCTAGTGGAGGCGGTTTCACGTCAGCCACACACTTGTCGCGGGCGGACGCCAAATCGCAAATCCCCTTGAAATCCCGCAGTTACTGCCGATGCACGATTCCAAGACTCGCAAATATCCGCCGAGCACCTAGGCAAATTAATCGAGCCATCAGCGTGAAAGAATTGCCCGGTTAAGTCGATTTTTACTTTGCCCGGTCAAAGTGCCTCCAGTCGGTTGTTTAGTCCCGCGTCGCCGACAGCGTCGCCTGAGTCAGAGTATTTGAGTCATGGTTGTGTCGCGTCGCGGGGCGTCTGCAAGGGCGCCCCGCACTAAATTTGAGTTGCATTCGGATAGCCGCATCATCCTTGGCGATTGCGTCGCCGAGATGTCAAAATTATCGGCCGGTTCCGTCGATCTCGTCTTTGCCGATCCGCCTTACAATCTTCAGCTCAAGGGCGATCTCAAACGCCCTGACGAATCCCATGTCGATGCGGTCAATGACGACTGGGACAAGTTCTCGTCGTTTGCCGCCTATGACGACTTCACCCGCGCCTGGCTGCTGGCCTGCCGCCGCCTGATGAAGCCGTCGGCGACGATCTGGGTGATCGGCTCCTACCACAACATCTTTCGCGTCGGCGCGATCATGCAGGACCTCGGCTTCTGGGTTCTCAACGACATCGTCTGGCGCAAGTCGAACCCGATGCCGAATTTCCGCGGCCGCCGCTTCACCAACGCGCACGAGACCATGATCTGGGCCGCGCGCGACGAGAAGGCCAAAGGTTATACGTTCAACTACGAAGCGTTGAAGGCCGCCAACGAAGACGTGCAGGCGCGCTCGGACTGGCTGATCCCGCTTTGCACCGGCGAGGAACGCCTCAAGGGCAAGGACGGCAAGAAGGTGCATCCGACGCAGAAGCCGGAAGGCCTCTTGGCGCGCGTGCTGCTGTCGTCGTCGAAACCCGGCGACCTCGTGATCGATCCGTTCAACGGCACCGGCACCACGGGCGCGGTCGCCAAGCGCCTCGGCCGCCGCTACATCGGCTTCGAGCGCGACAAGACCTATGCGTCGGCTGCCGAAACCCGCATCGCCGAGATCGAACCGCTGCCGGAGGCAACGCTCGCGCCATTCATGACCGCGCGCGACGCGCCTCGCGTCGCGTTCTCCGAACTGATCGAGCGCGGCATGATCTCGCCGGGCACGAAACTCGTCGACGCCAAGAAGCGTCACGGGGCGCTGGTCCGCGCCGATGGCGCCATCATGCTTGGCGACAAGGTCGGCTCGATCCACCGCATGGGTGCGGTGGCGCAAGGCGCGGAAGCCTGCAACGGCTGGACCTTCTGGCATGTCGAGACCAAGCAGGGCCTCAAGCTGATCGACGAGCTGCGCGCCGAAATTCGCTCCGGGATGGCGGTGGGCTGAGCTTCTCAACGTCGTCCCTGCGAAAGCAGGGACCCATACGCCGCGGCCCATCATTTAAGCGCCGTATCAGAGACCTCATTTCAAAACAGATGACCGGGGTTATGGGTCCCTGCTTTCGCAGGGACGACGCAGCGATTCAAATTTTCGAACGGCCGTCGCACGAACATAACCTCGCGATCTCGCCGCGAGTTTCGCGCGAGGTTTGGCCTATTCGTTCCGCCCTCTACCATCGAGGGCGCAGGGAATGCCGGGCGCTCGATGCGCCCGCAGCCTTGTGTGCAAAATAAAAAAGCACACAAGCGTAGTCACCACGGTCACACCGGAAACGCCCGGCATTCCCCGCGCAATGGTTTTAACGGTTTCCTTCGTGATCTCCCCGGTGACCGGGCTTTCTTGCCACCGTCGCTTGCAGCTTTCGCCGCCAACTTGATGCCAGCGTCGGGGCATCAGGACCACACGACTTCGCCGTCCGCGATGACGCCGCTCGTCTGGCCGCGCCATCCACGTCCATCGCATCCCGCACCCAACGTTCGTGACGATCGCGAAACGCCCCTCTTATCGGGCGGGGATGGCGCGGGCTTCTAAAGGTGATTTGCCCGTCGGCGCAAGCGCATATTTTCGCAATCACGCTGGACGACCAGATCAGCTTGAACGGATTTTCGAATTTGCGTTTTTGCCGGTTTCGGCTCTATCAATACCGGCCTTTTGACAGCTATTATCCGCCTCCTGAGCTTGGGGGCGGATATGCAGCGCCGCGCTTTCATCACCCTTTTTGCCGGAGCAGCAATCGCGCGGCCGCTTGCGGTGCGCGCGCAGCAGACCGCCGTTCCAGTGGTCGGCTTTGTTAACGTTGCATCCCGGCAAGGTTACGAGCGACCCTTATCGGCCTTTCTCAAGGGATTGCGCGAAACCGGTTATGTGGACGGCCAGAATGTTGTGATCGAATACCGCTGGGCGGAAGGCCGAAGTGATCGGCTGTCGGCGATGGCGGCTGATCTGGTTCATGATCGGGTGACCGTGATTGCCGCGACCAGCACTCCGGCTGCGCTTGCGGCAAAGGCGGCAACCGCGACCATTCCAATCGTCTTCGAAATGGGCGGTGACCCCTTACGACTGGGCCTCGTTCCCAGCCTTAATCGTCCAGGCGGCAACATCACGGGCGTGACCCAATTGAACGTGGAGGTAGCACCGAAGCGGCTGGAATTGCTGCACGAACTTTTGCCCAGGGCGACCGCCATGGCGCTGCTCATCAACCCCGCCAATCCTACGGTTTCGGAGCCGCAATCGATTGGCATGCTATCCGCGGCCCGGACCCTCGGGCTGGAGCTCCATGTCCTGAATGCCAGCACCGAACTTGACTTCGACACAGCCTTCGAAAAATTTCGCGAATTGAGGGCGGGCGGTCTCGTGATTGAGGCCGATCCATTCTTCATCAGCCGGAATGATATGCTCGCGGACCTGACGGTTCGCCACAGCGTGCCCGCGATATTCCAGTTTCGCGAGTTCGCGACTGCCGGCGGCTTGATGAGTTACGGTGGCAGTCTTCCAGAAGCGTATCGTCTGGCTGGTGTCTACACCGGCCGCATTCTCAAGGGCGAGAAGCCTGCCGACCTTCCGGTTCAACAGGCCACAAAAGTCGATCTGGTCATAAATCTCAAAACCGCCAAGACGCTTGGTCTTACGATTCCGCTGCCACTGCTCGGGCGTGCCGACGAGGTGATCGAATGAAGCGGCGCGAGTTCATAACGCTTCTCGGCGGCGCGATCACCACTTGGCCGCTCCACTGCGCGTGCGCAGCAGCCTGGAATGCCGGTGGTCGGATTTCTCGGCTCTCGGGTCACCGCAATCCGACGCTTTTCGAGGTGGACTGCTGTTCCGCCAGGGCCTGAAGGAAGCTGGCTACATCGAGGGACAGAACGTCGCGTTCGAGTACCGCTGGGCGGAGGATCAATACGAGCGACTGCCAGCGCTGGCAGTCCGAGCTAGTCCGTCGCGAGGTCGCCGTGATCATCGCGATAGGCGGCATCACTGCGGCCATAGCGGCCAAGTCGGCAACTGCAACCATCCCGATCGTCTTCGAAATGGTGGCGAGCCCGATCGAGGCTGGCTTGTCTACCAGCTTCAACCGGCCCGGTGGCAATCGTCACCGGCGTGACCAACTTGATTGGTCTAGTTGTCCGCGATAATCTAGTTTGAGGTCTTGCAGCAGGCGGTCTTCCATATGCAGCGTTGATCGAGCTATCTCTCGTCCTCTTCAAACCCGACCTACTCGAGCGGATGCCGGCAAGTCAGCAAGAAATGCACGCTGGCAGCCGCGTATTGTGTCGGGCAAAAAATGGTGATCGTTCAGGCCCACACGCGAGCTTCGAATCGTGCACGGCCTTCGACACGCTCGCTCAACAGCCGCAAGTGCGCTCGTTGTCGGCGCCGATCTCTTTCTTTAACACTCTACGCATACAAACTTCGTTGAACTGCCGCACGTCAAAAGTTACCAACGATCTATCCCTCTTCGCGAATTTGTGTTAGCCGCGGTCTATGAGTTATGGCACTAGCATCTCTGAAGCATTCTCGCCATCGCCGGTCTTTATACCGGTCTAATTCTCAAAGGCTAAAAGCCAGCCTATCTGCCAGTCCAGCAGTCCAACTAAGGTCTAGCTTATCATCAATCTCAAATCCGCTAAATCTCTCCGCCTCACTATTTCCTCTCTCGCTGCTCGGCCGCGCCGACGAGTGATCTAATGAAGCGGCTAGAGTTCATCTAGTTACTTATCATCTCATCTATTTCTTCACGCCGCGCGTGCGCAGCGGCCTGGAATACCGGTGATCGGATTCCTCAACGGCTCATCGTCCGCAGGCTACGCGCGCATGGTGGATGCGTTTCGACAGGGCCTGAAGGAAACTGGCTATTTCGAGGGCCAGAACGTTGTGATCGAATACCGCTGGGCGGAAGGTCACTATGACCGGCTACCTGCAATGGCCGCCGATCTTATCCATAGGCAGGTCGCAGTGCTTGCCGCGACGAGCACGCCTGCCGCTCTAGTCGCAAAGGCCGTGACCACCACAATTCCGATTGTCTTCACCACGGGTGGCGATCCAGTGCGGCTTGGGCTGGTCGCAAGCCTGAGCCAACCTGGGGGAAACGTCACTGGCGCGAGCGAACTGACCAGGGAAGCGGCACCGAAGCGGCTGGAACTAGCTCACCGATTGGTTCCCAATGCGACCGTTATCGGGCTCCTCATCAACCAGAAAAATCCAAGCGCCGAAACCGTGACGCGTGATTTAGAGGTGGCCGCAAAAAGCCTTGGGCTGTCGTTCAAGGTATTGCACGCGAGCACCGAAGCGGAGATTGATCAAGCGTTCACGGCCTTCAGCCAAACCCGCGCAGGTGTACTTATTGTTGGCGCCGATACACTCTTTGCCGGGTACGCCGCGCAATTGGGTGCACTTTCGATCCGCACTTCTGTGCCTGCGATTTTCGATTTTCAACCCTTCGTGGAGAACGGCGGTCTCGCAAGCTACGGGGGCAGCATCATAGACACCTATCTTCTCGCTGGTGGCTACGTCGGCCGCATCCTCAAAGGCGAGAAGCCTTCTCAACTACCAGTGCAGCAGACCACCAAGGTCAAGTTGATCATCAACCTAAAGACCGCCAAGGCGCTTGGCATCGAGGTATCCCCGACACTGCTCGCCACCGCCGACGAGGTGATCGAATGAAGCGGCGCGAGTTCATGACCCTTCTTGGCGGTGCGACGGCAACTTGGTCAATCGCGGCGCGTGCACAGCAGCCAGCAAAACCGGTTGTTGGCTTTCTCCACTACGCATCGCCGGAAACATTTTCAAAAGTCTTGGAAGCATTCCGCGAAGGATTGAAGGAAGTTGGCTACGTCGAGGGTCAGAATGTAACAATCGAGTACCGTTGGGCCGAAGGCCATTACGACCAGTTGCCAGCGCTAGCTGCCGACTTAGTGCGTCGCCAAGTCACTGTGATTGCCGCCGGCGGCACCCTCGCAGCCAAAATTGCAAAGCGGACGACCACGAACATTCCAATCGTCTTTACGAGCGGGGAAGATCCCGTCGAGGCCGGTCTTGTCGACAGCATTAGCCGACCAAAAGGCAATCTGACCGGTGTGACCTCGATTTCGAGTATGACCGCGGCGAAGCGAGTGGAATTGACGCGCGAACTTCTTCCGCGCTCTCGAGCCATCGCCATGATCATCAATCCCACCTACCCGGGAGCGGATGCGCAAATGGCCGAGATGGATGCGGCAGGGCGAATTATGGGGATGCAAATCTTGCGAGTAGCGGCCGGTAGCGAGCAAGAGATCGATGCCGCATTCGCAACCGTCGATAAAGGGGCCGTCGATGCATTTGTGGTGGGTGTTGACGGGTTCTTCATCACGCAACGCCGTCAGTTCGCGGCTCTGTCAACACGGTACGCTATGCCCGCGATCTATCCGTTTTCGGATTTTGTGAGGGCCGGCGGCCTGGTGAGTTACGGTGCAAGCATTACCGGCGATTATCGCCAAGCCGGTATTTACACGGGGCGAATTCTCAAAGGCGCCAATCCATCCGATTTGCCAGTTATGCAACCAACTGTGTTCGAGCTGGCGATCAATCTCAAGACAGCCAAGGCGCTTGGCCTCACTATTCCTCCCTCGATGCTCTCCCGCGCCGACGAGGTGATTGAGTAGATTTCTTAGCCAGTGTCCGCTTCGGGCCCCTGAGCCGCCCGGCGGGTTCGCGCTCGGCACATCGGTTGTCGGGGGAAGACCGAAGTCGCTGACATTCGGCCAAAATTGACGCTGATGGACCCGAAGCAGACGTCGGTCAGCATCTTAT
>CAVZJE010000014.1:0-293072 GCA_963775545.1 uncultured Alphaproteobacteria bacterium | reverse complement strand
TGCGCTGACACCGGCCAAGAGCCCTCAAACGAGACTGGAGTTGACCATGTCCAAAAAGCCCAAGCTGCTGAGCGATCTCTTTCACGAGACACTCAAGGATATCTATTTCGCCGAGAACAAGATCCTCAAAACCCTTCCAAAGATGGCCAAGGCCGCGCAGTCGAAGGAGTTGCAGAAGGCCTTCACCAAACATCGCCGGGAAACCGAAGGCCAGGTGAAGCGCCTCAATCAGGTCTTCAAGATCATCGGCAAGCCACCGCGGGGGAAAACCTGTGCGGCCATCAACGGCATCACCGAAGAGGGCGCCGAGATCATGAAAGACTTCAAGGGAATGCCGGCGCTCGACGCCGGCCTTCTGGCGGCGGCTCAGGCCGTCGAACATTACGAGATGTCGCGCTACGGCACGCTTCGTACCTGGGCCGAAGAGCTTGGAATGGCTGACGCGGCGAGGCTCCTGCAGGCGACTCTCGACGAAGAGGAGGCAACGGACTCTGCTCTTACCAAGCTTGCCGAATCCCTGATCAACGTCGAAGCCGAACAGAAACTGGCGGCTTGAAACCGATGTTTTCGACGCCACATTGGCTATCCAAGGAGTTGTAGACCAGGGGAGTTGTAACAATGACCGATATCAAAGAGCACATGGAAGTGATCGGCGCCGACGGCGTTCACATCGGCACGGTCGACAAGGTCGAGGCCCACCGGATCAAGCTGACAAAGAAGGACAGTGGAGAAGGTTCGCACAAAGGCCATCACCACTATATCGACCGCGGCCTGGTTGCCGGCGTTGAAGGCAACAAGGTCCGGCTTTCCGCCATCGGCGCGGTCGCCGTGACGATGGAAGAAGAGAAACGCTGAGCCCCTTTGAAGCTACCCGAACCCATTGAAGCCGTCCGACGTCGTCGGGCGGCTTCTTGTCACGACTCCCAGTCCCCGAACCGAACCAACGCCGAAAGTCTGATCCCGAAATGGCGAGAAACCGGCCTGATTCCGGTTGCCAATTACCGAAACAGGCGCGATCCTCCCGGCCCAATCAAGGCCGGAACAACAGGTCGAAATAATAGCCCGGGAGGAAACCAATGACAGGATTGAACAGGCGCGCCTTTGTCACGGTCGCAGCTAGCGCAATCGCCGCGCCCTATGTGTCGCGCAAGGCGCATGCTGACGATACGATCAAGATGCGCTGCTCGCTCGATACCGCGCCCTCGCATCCGCGCAACCAGGCGATCCTCGATTACGTCGCCAAGCTTGAGGAAGCGAGCAAGGGCAAGATCAAGTCGGAAGTGTTTCAATCCGGGCAGTTGTTTGCCGATCTCAACGTCACCAAGGCGCTGCTTCAGGGCCAGGTCGACATGGCCTCGCCCGGCACCTGGACCATGACCGGGCTCGTGCCCGATTGCGACTTCTGCCAGTTGCCGGCGTTGTACAGCCCGTCGATCGATGTGTTCCGCCGCTGCGCCGATGGCGCGCCGGGCGAACTCGTCAACAAGCAGCTTGAGGGCAAGATACGTTCACATATCCTCGGGTCCTGGTTGGAGCTCGGCAACGAGAACTGGTACACGACGAAGAAAGAGGTTCGCTCGCTCGACGACTTCTCAGGGTTGAAGATTCGCAGCCCGGGAGGGTCCGGCATTTCCTGGCGTATCGCCTTTGTGCACGGCATTCCCAACGTCACGCCATGGCCGAACGTGCCGCTGGCGCTGTCGCAAGGCACCTTCGACGGCTTCGTCTCCAGCGACGAGAGCGTGAACTCGGCCAAACTCTGGGAAGCCGGCGTCAAATATTCCTACGCCGACCATCAGTTCTTCGCCAATTACATCCCGATGGTCAGCGACGCCTTCTGGTCCAAGCTTTCCGAAGCCGATCGCAAGCTGATGCGCGACGTCTGGGCCGCCAATATCGCGCGTTACCGGGAGATGTCCGCGACATCGCAAGCCAATGCCCGCAAGGCGATGCAGGCCAATGGCGTGACCTTCGCCGATCCATCGGCCGACCAGGTGGCGGCCGATCGCAAGCGCATGATCGCGGCGCAAGCCGATCTCATACGCGACACCAAACTGTCGGCCGACATCGTCAAGCTGGTGACCGAGACCGTCGGCGCCCACAGCTAATATGGCGACGGGTGGGGGGAGTTCGCCGTTGCGCGATACGTGGTGGGACAAGGTCGAACGGCTTCTGATCGGCCTGTTGGGTCTCGCTGCGATGATCGTTGGCCTCGTGCAGGTCGTCGGGCGCTATGTCGCCCCGCGCTACGCGATTTCCTGGGCTGAAGAGGTGATCGTCTATCTCGTGGTCTGGGGCATCATGCTCGCGGCCTCGCAACTGGTGCGCACCGACGGCCATGTGCGGCCGGATCTCGTGCTGCGCGCGGTGTCGCCGCGCGTTCAGCGCTGGATGGAGGTGGCCAATTGTCTCGTGGCGCTGGCGTTCTGTGCGGGACTGGCCTGGTACGGCTGGAGCATCGTCGAGACGTCCTGGATGCTGGACGAGCGCAGTTCATCGGATGTGCAGTTTCCGATGTGGCTCTATTCGGCGGCCGTGCCCACGGGCGCCGCGCTGATGTCCGGCCGTTACGTGATCCGGCTTTATCGCTATCTCTTCGCTTTCGATCCCGCGACCATGACGGTCGGCCATATCCCCGCGCATGAGCTAGCCGGCGGCGCGTCTTCGGCTGCGCCGGAATGAGCATGATTAAATTGGATTCGGTTTTGGCGGCAAGGTCGTCTTCCCTCCCCCTGAAAGGGGGAGAGGGTTAGGGTGGGGGTCGATAGGATAAGGGTGGGGGTCAATCTTGCTGCCAAGCACAGAGCGCTGGTCGTTAGGACGAAAAACGTGACCCCCTCCCGGTTCGCTTCGAAGCGCAGGAGCGCTTCTCGGCTCGCCGACCTCCCCCTTTCAGGGGGAGGAGAACCACGCTTCAGGGACGAAGCGAACCCGTCATGCTGGTGATCCTGTTCCTGGTGCTGTTCTTCGGCCTGCTCGCCGTCGGCATGCCGATTTTCCTGGT
The DNA here is from genome assembly GCA_963775545.1 of uncultured Alphaproteobacteria bacterium. Taxonomy (GTDB): domain Bacteria; phylum Pseudomonadota; class Alphaproteobacteria; order Rhizobiales; family Xanthobacteraceae; genus Bradyrhizobium. The sequence goes on along the minus strand of CAVZJE010000014.1, from coordinate 290,068 downwards.
GCTCGGGCTTTGCGCGTCGGTGCTCTATTACGCCTCCGGCGAACCGCTGATCGGCGTTGCCCAAGTCATGATCGATCACCTGAATTCACCGACCCTGATGTCGCTGCCGCTGTTCGTGATGGCAGCGACCTTCATGCGCCATGGCGGCGTGGCGAAAGCGCTGGTCGATTTGTCCACCGCCTGGCTAGGCGGCATCAGGGGTTCGCTCGGGCTGGTCACGGTGGTTGCCTGCACGCTGTTTGCGGCGATCTCCGGCTCGTCGGTCGCAACCGCGCTCGCCATGGGAACGATTTTGCTCCCCGCCATGATCGAGAGAGGCTATCCGCGCAGTTTCGCGCTCGGCGTCGTCGGCGCGTCCGGCACCATCGGCATCGTGATTCCGCCGTCGCTGGCGCTGATCCTGTACGGCATCGTCGCCGAACAGTCGGTGCCGCGCCTGTTTCTCGCCGGCGTATTGCCGGGCCTGTTGCAGGCGGCCGTGTTCTTCGCCTGGGTCTGGTACGATGCGCGGCGGCGAAAATTTCCGGTCGAACCGAGCCTGCCGTTCGCCGAACGCTTGCGCGTGACGGCGAGGGCGCTTCCCGCGCTGAGCGTGCCTGTCATCGTGCTGGTCGGCATTTACGGCGGGATCGTCACCGTCACCGAGGCCGCCGCCATTGCCGCCGTCGTGGCGCTCCTGGTCAGTCTCATCTATTACCGCGGCTTCCATTGGTCGGAAACGCTGTGGGTGGTGGCCGACGCGCTGAAAAGCGCCGGCGCCATCATGCTGATCGTCGCGACCGCCTTGGCGTTCGGTCACTGGATGACGGCCTCCGGCGTTCCGGCCGAACTCGTCAAATGGGTGCTCGCCCAGCACATGGCGCCATGGCAGTTCCTGCTCGCGATCAATGTTCTGCTGCTGGTGCTCGGCTGTTTCCTCGAAGTGATCGCGACGCTGCTGCTGGTGCTGCCGATTCTCGCGCCGGTGCTGCCGGCGCTCGGCGTCGATCCCGTGCACTTCTCGATCATCTTCACCCACAACATGGAGATCGCGCTGGTTCACCCGCCGGTCGGACTGAACCTGTTCGTGCTGTCGACGATTTCGCACGCGCCGATCGGCGAAGTCGTGCGCGGCGTCTTGCCGTTCCTGCTTCTGCTGTTGACGGTGCTTGATGATCATCACCTACGTGCCCGCGCTCACGATGTGGCTGCCGCATCTGGTGTACGGGAATTAGGGTCAGGCGGGATGCGAATGTTTGAATTGGACCACTAGCCGAACATGCGCACGCCTTCCTTGCGCCATTTGCTGAGCACAAACCATGCCGCGCCGAAGCTCGCGATCCCAAGTCCGAAGAAGATCCAGCTGATCGCAAGACCACCCACCTGCAACAGCGCCACGAAAATAGAGCCGACCACCATGAACGCCGCTTGCAGGATATTGCCGGCGGCGATCACGCGGGCGCGTTCGGTGGGCGCCGACCATGCCTGGACCGCGGCAAAGGACGGGACCACGAACAGGCCGCCGCCGATGGCGAACAGCGCGAAATCGATCAGCATCCGCAAGCCGGCGAACGATGTCGCAAAATCCGCAGGCGAAATGCCGGTCCCATGGACGGCGTGCCCGATGGCCCAGGCGAGGTCGATGCCGACGAGGCCCATGACGATGGCGCCGATCGGCACCAGCGCCAGATTGGGGCGCACATGACTGAGCTGCGCGGCAATCAGCGAGCCGACGGCAATGCCGATAGCGAAGACGGCAAGGCACAACGTCACCACACCCTCGCTGCCGCCGACAATGTCCTTCACCAGCGCCGGCAAAAGCGAAAGCACGACCGCGCCGACCAGCCAGAACCAGGAGACGATCACCATGCCGTCCCAGAGCCGCGGTTCGGCGTGAAGCGATTTCAGAAGGCGAATGGTCGACGTCCAGGGATTGGAAGTGACGGCGAGATCGGGAGCCGACGGGACCGTGTCAGGAATGCGCGAGGCAAATCCAAAGGACAGCATCGCCAGCAAGACCACCGTGAGCGACACCCAGCCCATATGGGAGGAACCGGCGACGAGCTGGCCGCCGGCGATGGTGCCGATCAGGATCGCCAAAAAGGTCGCGCCTTCCACCAGCGCATTACCGGTCGCAAGTTCTCCGATCGAGAGTTGATCGGGAAGTATTGCGTATTTGACGGGTCCGAACAGCGCGGCGAAAACGCCGAACAGCGCAAGCGCCACGAACAACAGCGGAACGGAATGCAGGAAGAAGCCGCCGGCAGCGAAGGCAGCGGCGAATATCTCGGCGAATTTCAGCCGTCGCGCCACGGTCGATTTGACATACTTGTCCGCAAGTTCGCCGCCGAGGCCCGACAGGATGAAGAAAGGAAAGATGAACACCGCGCCGGCAATCGTCACCAGCGAATCCCCGTGTCCGGTGCTCGCGCCATACAACAGGATGATCACCAGCGCGTTCTTGAGCACGTTATCGTTGAGCGCCGCGCAGAACTGCGCCCAGAACAGCGGCGCGAAACGGCGCGAAGACATCAATTGCGCGATCATGATCCGTCCTGTCGTGCTTGAACCATCATACTAGATGTTCGAGCGGGGCGATGGAATGGCCCGGAAGACAGAGAGACGCGAGCGCTTGCGCAGAGTTTCGATCGGAAGCGTCAGCCGCGCAGCCTGCGGTCCGCTTTCGAACTGCGGTTCGTGTTAAGCAGCAAATACAGCGCGCGTGGGTTCGTCGTCAGGTAACGCCAGAACAACCGGCGCGGCTCCTGCCAGATTCGCCAGACCCATTCGAGCCCTGCATCCATCGCGGCGCGCGGGCGCGGCTGCCGGAGAGGAAGTTGAACAATCCGCCTGACGTCTTGATGATGCCGACCCCAGTCAGCCTCGGCGCGAATTCGGCGACAAAGGCCTGCTCGTAGGGCACGCCGAGCGCGACCCATAAATAATCCGGCGCTAGCCGCCATCCCGGCGCTGCTTTTAAGATGATCGACTCTGTCGATGAAGCCCTTGATGTCGTCGACGTCACGGATGCGCAGCAACAGGCGCGCATGCAAAACCTTGGCTGGAATTTGTCTTGAACGATCCGGTCCACGCGAAATTCTATCGCGACCTCGTCCGCTGCGGGTTGCCGGCGGGCTATGCGGCTGTCTCCGTGCTGACGTGCGACGAAGGCGTTGTCGCGACCGTGCTGGTTATCAAGCAAGGCGACAGCTTCGTGTTCTTGCGTATCAGCAACGGGGGGTGGGCGAACTGTTCGCCAAGCCGGCTCATCATCGAGCGAACAATGGCCGCTCTCCATGCCGAGGGGATCCGGCGGTTTGATCTGAGCATCAGCAACTACGCCTTCAGGCGCCGGTTCGGCGCCACCCAGCTTCCACTGGCTGACACCAGCATTGCGCTGAGCTGGCGCGGTGCTCCCTATGCCTGGCGCGATTTTGCCGCGCAGTCGTTGCGGCGTCATCCGCAGGCACGACCTTGAGCAACACGCCCTTGGTCAATCCAATGGTCAGGGTGTTGAACAGGTAAATCACGAAGCTGAATTTGCCGAACCACATCAGCGCCGAGGCGCGATCGGACCAATCGGTTCGCATCAGGCCATGGATGAAGGCCAGGGACGACAGAGCGCAAATCTCGCCGGTCAGCTCCGGCGCAACCTGCATGGTCGCGAGCACCAGCGAGACGGAAAACACGACGCCGGAAATCGGCAGCGTCCGGTCGATGAACTCCATGGCTTGCGCGCGATACTTGCCGGCCGCGCAGCCGATCAGGAAGTAAACGAAGAAATAGGCCACGCGATTGAGATAAACGACCTCCGGGATGGTCAGGCAATGCAGCACCGCCGCGAGAAGAAGCGCTGGCCAAAGCCGTCCATGCGAAAGCCTGATCAAAGCGGGAGTAACGCCGCAGTAAATGAACAGCACGAAGATGTACCACACCGACGTGGCCGGGCTTTGTTCGGTGTTCCAGATCAGCGCCCGCAACCCGTCCCAGAGGCTTGCTGGCGTATTGTCGACATGGACGAACCGTTCGGCGACGAGCTTGCCAAGAAGGATCAGCAGGCCGAGCGACAGGAACGGGATCAATAGCCGTTCAGCCCGGCGGATCAGATAGGCGCCATAGCTCGGCCGCGGATGGACCGCATCGCCGACGTGGAAGAACACCAGGCCGCCGAGATACATGAAGAAGGGCATGTGAAAGAGGTAAATCGCCGACTTCAGCGTCACATACCATTCGTTATGTGCAGGCGCCTCGCGCGCCACGACGTGCCCGATCACGACCAGGATGATCGCAAGGCCCTTGGCACGTTCGATATCGGCAAGAAAGTCGGGTCGGCGTGCGGTCGTCTCGACGGATTGCGGCGCCGCCGTCGCGCTATTCGCTGCTCCCCAATCGGCCGTGCTCGTCATCTTTGGCCTCGATCGCTAACGTCATTTCGTTATAGGTGCAAAGCCGATTGCGCTTCAACGCCACGCGGTTGTTTACGTTAACCGTTCAGCGAGTTTGGAGGCCGAAGTTCCATCGCGCTGGTAATAAAAATGGCGGTCGTGAAAACACGACCGCCATCTCGGTTTGGTCGTGACGTTTCCTGCTCAGCCGTGCAGCTTCTTGGCAGCCTCTGCAATGGCGCGGCCCTGATAGCGCGCGCCTGCGAGTTCGTTTTCGGAAGGCTGGCGGCTGCCATCGCCGCCGGTGATCGTGGTGGCGCCGTAGGGGGAGCCGCCCGTTACCTCATCGAGCTTCATCTGGCCGGCGTAACCATAATTCATGCCGACAATGATCATGCCGAAATGCAGCAGGTTGGTAATGATCGAAAACAGCGTAGTCTCCTGGCCGCCATGCTGGGTCGCGCTCGAGCTGAAGGCGCCGCCGACCTTGCCGTGCAGCGCGCCTTTGGCCCAGAGACCGCCGGCCTGGTCGAGGAAATTCGCCATTTGCGATGCCATGCGGCCGAAGCGCGTGCCGGTGCCGACGATGATCGCATCGTAGTTGGCGAGGTCTTCGATCTTGGCGATCGGCGCTGCTTGATCGACCTTGTAGTACGAGGCTTTCGCGACTTCCAACGGCACCAGTTCGGGAACGCGTTTGATGTCGACGCTGGCGCCGGCTTCGCGGGCGCCTTCGGCCACGGCGTTTGCCATCGTCTCGATATGTCCGTAGGCCGAATAATAAAGCACGAGAACTTTCGTCATGATGTTGTCTCCAAGGATTATTGAGGAACGGGTTGTTCGGGAAGGCCGGTCGAACTGCCGGCTTGAGCCGGCAATTCAGGATTTGGGAGCTGGTGAAGGTCGTGTCGTTACGCCGCGTCGACCAGCACCAGTTCGGAATCTTCCAGTGCGGTGATGATCAACTTCGCCTCGTCGCGGATCGCGACGCCGTCGCGGGCATTGACGCTGACGCCGTTGACCTCGACCTTGCCGGCGGCGGGCACGAGATAAAGATGGCGCGCCTTGTGCGGCGTATAATGCGCGCTCTCGCCGGCCTTCAATGTGGCGGCCAGCACGCGGGCATCCGCGCGGATTGGAAGCGCATCCCCGTCGCCTGCCTGTCCGCTGGCAATCGCAACGAACTGGCCGGAGCGGTCCGATTTCGGAAACGGCTTGGCGCCCCAGGTCGGCGCACCACCTTCCGTCACGGGCTCGATCCAGATCTGGAAGATCCTGGTCGGCTTGGCTTCCAGGTTGTACTCGGAATGACGAATGCCGGAGCCGGCACTCATCACCTGGACGTCGCCGGCCTCGGTACGGCCCTTGTTGCCGAGACTGTCCTGATGCGTGATCGCGCCTTCCCGCACATAGGTGATGATTTCCATATTGGCGTGAGGATGGGCGGGAAAGCCGGTGTTGGGCGCGATCTCGTCGTCGTTCCAGACGCGAAGCGAGCCGTGGCCCATATTGCCCGGATCGTAGTGGCTGCCGAACGAGAAATGGTGTTTGGCCTTGAGCCAGCCGTGATCGGCGGTGCCCAGCCGGTTAAAGGGTCGAAGTTCAAGCATGGGGATTCTCCTTCGAAGTTCGCATGACCCTCTGGATAAGCCCGCCGCATACATGCATAAATAGAAACAATCGAAACACATCGTTTCCATTTCTGACCTTTAGGGAGCTCAGATGGCCAGACTTCCGGACTTCGAAGGGCTCGCGATCTTTGCCAAAGTTGTCGAGCTTCGTTCGTTCGTGGCCGCCGCGAACGAGCTTGCGCTATCGAAGGCCACCGTCTCCAAGGCCGTCGGCCGTCTCGAGGAGCGCCTCGGTGCACGGCTGTTCAACCGTACGTCGCGGCGGCTCGCGCTCACCGATGCCGGGCAGAAATTGTCCGTGCGCGCCCATCGGCTTCTGGCCGATGGCGAGGCGGCGGAGAACGAGGCGCTGGCGCAATCGGTTTCGCCACGCGGGCTTGTTCGTCTCGCCGTGCCGATGACGTTCGGGGTGAAGGCGGTGGCGCCGATCCTGCCCGAATTTCTGAAGGCCTATCCTGACGTCGCCATCGACCTGCACCTCAGCGACGCGATGGTGGATCTGATCGGCGAGGGTTTTGACGCCGCCTTGCGGATTGCGCGGCTACCGGATTTGTCGCTGATTGCGCGAAGGCTGTGTGCGATGCCGCGTCATACCGTTGCCGCACCGTCTTATCTGAAGCGCTACGGCCGGCCGACCCACCCGATGCATCTCGCGCAGCACAGATGCTTTGGCTACGCCTATCTGTCGACGGCCGATGTTTGGCACTACAGCAATGCCGCAGGCGAGCAGGTGAGCGTGCGCCCCGCGGGCCCGCTTCGCGTCAACAATGGCGAAGCTTTGCTGCCGGCGGTGGTCGCGGGCCTCGGCATCGCCGACCTGCCCGACTTCATTGCAGGCGAAGCCATCCGATCGGGTGAGGTTGAAGTCATTCTGAAGGGCTGGTCACAGGCTGAAGGCGCGGTGCACCTGGTGACCCCGCCGGGCGGTCCGCGTCCGGCGAGGGTCGAGGCGCTGGGAAATTTCCTGGCCGCCCATTTCGGCAATGCAAACCGGTCGCAGCCGCGGCGACGTGCCTGAGGGAGCGTGTGGACTTCCAGCTTTGCCTGCGTGACGGTTCGGGCTATAGGCAGTCGACAAGCAACAAGACGAAAAACGATGGGGGGAAATTGCCGATGAACAGACGTGAATTGCTGAAAGCGACCGTCGCGGTGCCGCTATTGTCAGCGATGCGGCCATCGGCGGCGATGGTGGCCATGGGATGGCCTGCGCATACGATCTCCATGATCGTGCCGTTTCCGGCCGGCGGGCAGGCCGATCTTGCGGCGCGGCCGGTGGCATTGGCGCTGGAAAATATCCTCGGCAAGTCGGTGATCGTCGACAATCGCGCCGGTGGGGCAGGTGGTGCGATCGGCAATGCGGCGGCGGCACGTGCCGAACCCGATGGCTACACGTTGCTGATGACGTTGTCCTCGCTGGCCGTGCTGCCGGAGGCCGACCGTCTTTTCGATCGCCCGCCTGTGTATGAAGTCTCCCAATTTGCGCCGGTCGCGCGTGTGCTTGCTGATCCTACGCTGCTGGCGGTACCGGCTTCGGCGCCGTGGAAGACGCTGGAAGAATTCGTTGCGGATGCAAAAAAGCGTCCCGGCGAAATTCGCTACGGCTCGTCCGGCCCTTACGGCACACTGCATGTCGCGATGGAAATGTTTGCGGCCTCCGCCGGCATCAAGTTGCAGCATATTCCCTTTCGCGGCGCGGCTCCCGCACTCAACGCGATCCTGACCGGGACCGTGGATGCGGTGGCGTCGGCTCCGGGAACGCTGAAACAGCTGGTCGATGCCGGCAAGATGCGTGTGCTGGCCAATTGGGGCGCGGAGCGGATCGCAAGCTTTCCCGATCTGCCGACCTTCAAGGAGCGTGGCTACAAGGATGTCGAGTTCTACATCTGGGCGGGATTATTCGCGCAGCGAGATCTGCCGGCCCCGATCATGACAAGGTTGCGTGAGGCGATGGCGGAGGCGGTGAAAAGGCCCGAAGTGATCAAGACCTTCGAAACTGCGGGCAGCCCCGTCGCCTACATGGACGCGCCGGAATTTTCAAAGTTCGTCGAGACCGACAGCGCGCGCCTCGTCGCCGCGGTCAAACGCATTGGCCGGGTGGAATAGATACCGCCTTCAGAAGACGGCATGACGAACTCGTGGCGAGAATGAAGCGAATTTCTGAATCGCCACGTTAAGGTCGCCTGCTCACATTTTGTTGTTCGGCGCGAACCAGTCCGGCCTCATTGATTTGATTTTCTCGGTGAACCGGTTTCGCCGGGCAAACACTTATGTGCTGAACAGGAAGGGGCGGCCATGCGAAAGCACCGAGTTTTCCGAATTTTGGCTGTTCTGGGTCTGACGGCAACGCTAGCAGGCGTGAGTTCTGCCGCTGCCCAGGAACACCGTGGAACCATGCAGCAGCAAATGGCCTGCACGCCTGACGTGTTCCGGTTATGCGGGGCTGCGATACCTGACGAGAATCGCATCGTAGCCTGTTTGCAGGCAAACACCCCGCAGCTCAGCGCGCCCTGCCGTGCGGTGTTTGAATCAAGCGATAGCGCCGCTATTCCGCCGCCGCCAAATGCTCCACAGCCCATGGCGCCGCCGGCTCGACGTTATCAGTATCAATAAGCTTTCGCGTTTTTGCTCATCGGATGGTCCGGAATTCTCCGGACCATCTACCTTTCGCACACATCGACCCATTCGGCGACGACGAGTTCCGCCATGCGTGCGGGCGCGATGCGGACGGCGCTGTGAATCGAGCCCGCCGCCGGCACGACTTCGTCAAAGGCTTTCAGCGACACGTCGCAATAGATCGGCAGCGGTGCTCTCAGTCCGAAAGGACAAACGCCGCCGACTTCGTGGCCGGTGATTTCGGCGACTTCATCAAGGCCCAGCATCTTCGGCTTGCCGCCGAAACGCGCCTTGACCTTCTTGTTGTCCATTCGCGACGTGCCGCTCGCGACGATCAGGATGACCTGATCGCCGACCCTCAAGCTCAGCGTCTTGGCGATCCGCGCCGGCTCGACGCCATAGGCTTCGGCGGCGAGCGCCACGGTCGCCGAGCTCTTCGGCGATTCGATCACGGTGATGTCGGGGGCCTTCTCGGCGAAGAAGGCGCGGACGGATTTAAGGCTCATGCAAGGGCAACAAGATCGGGCAATTCCGACAAGGCATAGATACGGTGGTCGGGCTTGATGCCAAGCTCGTCCATTTGCGTTCGCAGCGCCTTGAACATGGTCAGCGGAGACACGACGTCGCTTTTGACGCAGGCGAGCGCCATGGCTTCCGGTGTTACCCGCTCGATCCAGGCGACGTTTAATCCAAAGGCCTTGGCGCCACAGGCATCCCAGGGATTGGAGGAAACAAAGAGAACTTCATTGGGGCGCACGCCGAGCCGTGCCTCGATCAGCGAGTAGGCATCCGGCGCCGGCTTGAAGATCCGTTGTGAATCGATGCTGATGGTCGCGTCGAGAGCGCCATCCAGTCCGCTGTTGCGTACCAGCGCGTTGAGCATATCGCTGGAGCCGTTAGAAAGGATGGCAAGCTTCCGGCCCTTGAGCGCGGCGAGCGTCGGCTTCGCATCGGGATAAAGATCGAGGTGAAGATATTTGTCCATGATGCGCTCGAAGGCGGTCGCATTATAAGCGAGCCCGAGCCCCCGCAGCGTGTAGACGAGGGATTCCTTCGTGATGACGGAAAAATCTTCGTAACGGCGCATCAGGGAACGAAGCCAGGAATATTCCAGCTGCTTGATGCGCCAGATTTGCGTGATGATGTCACCGTATCCGGGAAATGCATCTTCGGTGATGGCGGCCACCGATTGAACGTCGTAGAGCGTGCCATAGGCATCGAAAACGAGGGCCTTGATTGTCACGTACTGTTCTTTCTTTTGATGTCGACCCGCGAGTTTCGATGCGTCGCGCCGTTAGATATTGAGGATCTTTCGCGCGTTGGCTTTTAGCACTTTTGGTCTGATCTCGTCGCGAATGTCCAGCTTTGCGAAATCCGATAACCAGCGATCCGGGGTGATCACCGGCCAATCGGAGCCGAACAGCATCTTGTCCTGCAAAATCGAATTGATATAGCGGACGAGAATCGGCGGGAAATATTTAGGCGACCAGCCAGAGAGGTCGATATAAACGTTCGGCTTGTGGGTCGCGACCGACAGCGCCTCCTCCTGCCACGGAAAGGACGGGTGCGCGAGGATGATCTTGAGGTCCGGAAAATCCACGGCGACGTCGTCCATATACATCGGGTTGGAATATTTCAGCCGCATGCCCATGCCGCCCGGCATGCCGCTGCCGACCCCGGTCTGGCCGGTATGAAACAGAGCGATGGCGCCGCCGTCGCAGATCGCCTCGTAGAGCGGGTAGGCCATGCGGTCGTTGGGATAGAAGCCCTGCATGGTCGGATGAAATTTGAAACCGCGAATGCCGTATTCCTCGATCAGTCTTTTCGCTTCGCGGACGCCGAGCTTGCCCTTGTGGGGATCGATGCTCGCAAACGGGATCAGCACGTCGGAATTTTTGGCGGCGATCTCGAACATCTCGTCGTTATTGTAGCGGCGGAAGCCGGTCTCGCGTTCGGCATCGACCGGAAAAATAACGGCCGCGATCTTCTTCGCGCGATAATAGGCGGCGGTTTCCTCAACCGTCGGCGGATGCTTGTTCGGCGACTTGAAGTAGGTCGCCATCTGCGCCTGGAAGTCGTCGTAGCCGTCGTCGCCGTGCAGCCCGCAGGGCTCCTCGGCGTGGGTATGAATATCGATCGCGACGACGTCTTCGATATTGGGCAGCTTCAATCTGGACATTTTCGGTTTTCCCGGACTTGCTTGACTGTACCGTTCCAAAATTGATTATATCATATAACAAAGTGGCGATGGAACCAGACAACCAAAAACGGGTGGGTGCCATGGCGCAGCCGGACGCCTTCGAGACCGACTTCTGGAAAGATGCCAATCTGCGCAAGGTCTGGGACGACATCATTCCCGGCGAACCGCGCAAGACCATTTCCTATACGCTGACGCGAGAGGCGATCGAACTCTATTGTGCGGCGGTCGGTGAAACCCATCCGCTCTACTTCGATGAGGACTACGCCAGGACGACGCGCTACGGCGGATTGATCGCGCCGCCCTCGATCCACATCCTCCTGATGTTCTCCTGCACGCCGGCCGACGACTGGATGCGTTCGCCCGGCACCGTCAATGCAGGCCAATCATGGAGCTACAATATTCCGGCGCGCCCGGGCGACGTGATCCGGCTTGAGGCCCGCGCGCTGGACAAGTTCATCAAGCGCGAGCGGCTGTTCGTCGTGCACGACAATGTCTTTTTCAACCAGCGTGGCGAGGTGATCTGTTCGGGCCGCGGCTGGACCATCCGGCCGATGTAGGGGAGGGCCTCGTGACGACGACGTTTGAAAAGCTGAATGCCGGCGACACGATCGCGGGTCCGAAATTTGCGGTCAGCCGCGAATCCATTCGCCTGTTCTGCGACGCCTCGCTCGACTACAACCCGCTGCATCTCGACGACGAATATATGAAGGGGGATTTCGGCAAGACCAATTTTGGCGGCATCATCATGCACGGCATGAACAATTTCGGGTTGATCTCGCGGATGATCACCGATTGGGCCTATCCTTTGGGCGCCGTTCACCGCCGTCTTGAAACCCGCTGGGTGAAGCCGGTCCGGCCCGGCGACACCATCCAGCCCACCGGCATCGTGAAGTCCAAGCAGGTCGCCTCAAAATCGCGCTGGGTTTTGATCGACGTCCTCGTATCCAACCAGGCGGGCGAGAAAGTTGCGGCCGGCGAGGCTATGGTCGAGTTCCCGCCTGGATTAATGGACCGACCGCGCGCAGGGCTCCGGGCAGGGCGATTTTCGCCGAAACCGGCCCTGATTGGCCAAATAGGGCCGGAAACGGCCTGTCCGGATTGACATTTGAGGGCCCGATGGCTTAGAAACCGCGCGTTCCGGGCGGCATTGCCGTCGGCGGGATAAAACCGTTTTTTCATAGTTGGGTCTCCGGGAGGGTATTCTCGGGTTGCCCGGATGATCGCGCCGAACACGGCCTTTCAAAGCATCAGGAATGTCCCATGAAGGTCCGTAACTCGCTGAAATCGTTGCGCGGTCGTCATCGCAATAACCGTCTGGTCCGCCGCAAGGGCCGGGTTTATGTGATCAACAAGGTTCAGCGCCGCTTCAAGGCGCGCCAAGGCTGATCTCAGCAAAGCTGATCCGGCTTTCGGGCGGGTTCTGCGCGATTTCCACTCATCACAGGTCTTTGACGCTATCTCGCTTGGCAAGCGGGTTTTGCTGCGTCTAGACTTTGTCTATGGCCATGAGATTCCGTGCCGTGCGTCATCGCCGGCTAGCAATTCTCCTCGCTGCAACCATCGCCGCGATACCAGCGGCCTCGCTTGCGCAAGAGCTGAATTCGAAACAGCAGAAGAGACTGCCGGCTGCTCCTGCGAAATTGCCGAGGGTCCCGGCAGACAAAACGCGCGGGCTGGATTTTCTGTTTGGCGCGCTGAAGGCGGCTCCGGACGAGGCCAGCGCCAAGCATGTCGAGGCCCGGATCTGGGCGATTTGGCTGCAGACGCCGAGCGATACCGTTGCGCTTTTAATGACCCGCGCCAAGGTGGCGATGGCGGCGCAAAATTCCGACGTCGCGCTCCAGCTGCTGGATGCCGTCATCAGGCTGCGCCCCGACTATGTCGAAGGCTGGAATCGCCGCGCGACGCTTTACTATTTGAGAAACGACTATGCCCATTCGCTTGCCGATATCGAGCAGGTGTTGGCGCGAGAGCCTCGCCATTTCGGCGCGCTTGCGGGGCTCGGCATGATCATGCAGGAACTCGGCGACGAAAAACGTGCGCTGGACGCGTTCCGGAAAGCGCTCGCCGTCAATCCGCACATTGATAAGGTGCCGGAACTGGTCAAAACCCTGAGCGAGAAGGTCGAGGGCCGCGATATCTAGTGCCGACCAGTGCCCTGTCAGCTAGTGCAGGACGCTGCGGCGCGGTCCAGTCAATCTGCCATGTGCGACAGCGGCTTGGAGCTGGGCAAGCTCCACTTCAAGCTGTTCGTTGACCAGCAAAAGTGCCTTTAGCGCGCCCCTGATATCGCCATTGCATCGCGCGACGATTTCGTCGATGGCGGTCTCATGTAATCCGGAATTCATCGAAAAGCCTCCAAATATTCCCGCCTGATAACCTTTTTGGCATCGCCGGGTTGCTGTGGATTACGTGGAAAGGCCGGACTTGCGTATGCTTATAGGAAGCTGCCAATGACAGCCGTATGAAGAGCAGTACTTCGCCTGTGCAGTGCGGTGGAAAACTCACCCAACGGCGGCGCTTTCGAAACCGCTGCGACGTCAAACACGTAGCTCCTGTGTGCCGAGATCGATCCGGATTCCTTTCATGTTAGCCGTGGTCTTCGTCGCCGCGCTTGTGGTGCTGGCGCTGGCGACGCAGGCCGGCGTCATCGTCCTTCAGCATCGTTACCCCGCGCACGGCAAAGCGATCGAGGTAACTGGCGCGACGCTCAACGTGCTCGATATCGGACCGAAGGACGCCGCCGGCCCGCCGATCGTTCTCATCCATGGCGCAAGCTCGAACCTCGAAGCGATGCGCCGGCCGCTCGGCGACAGGCTGGCGGTTAGTCACCGCGTCATCCTGATCGACCGGCCCGGCCACGGCTGGAGCTCGGCCGTCGGCGAGGAAGCCGCGACGCCCGCCGCGCAGGGCCGGATGATCGAGGAGGCGTTGAAGAAGCTCAACGTCGGTCCGGTTATTCTGGTGGTGCATTCGTGGGCGGGCGCCCTCGGCGCGCGGATGGCCCTCGATTATCCGGCGCGGGTTGCGGGCCTCGTGATGCTGGCACCGGTCGCCTATCCATGGCCCGGTGGTGTCGGCTGGTACAACGAACTCGTGACCAAGCCGCTGATTGGCACGCTGCTCGCCTACACCGTCACCCTCCCGCTCGGCTATTTCCTCGCCGAGAGTGGCGCGCGCGCAGTGTTCCTGCCGCAGGTCATGCCGGATGATTTCGTCGCCAACACCGCGACGCCTTTGCTACTGCGCCCGCGCGAGTTTCTTGCCAACGCCCGTGATCTGGTGCGGCTGAAACAAGCGGTCGCGGAGCAGGCGCCGCGCTATCCGGAAATCTCGGTGCCGACGGTTGTGATCGCGGGCGATGTCGACAAGACCGTGTCGACAAACATTCATTCCCGTCCTTTTGCCGCCGCGGTCCCGAACGCCAAGCTGATCGTGCTGCCGGGCGTGGGCCACATGGTGCAAAATGCTGCACCCGATCTGGTGATCCGCGAGATCGAGGGTCTCATCGCCCTGCCCGGACGCGGTAACGCCGCCGCGGCAAATTGAGCGTGGGTCGCCGCCGTGCGCGACGTTAACAAGAAAATGGCCGGGAGGAGACCCGGCCATCGCAAAATATCAGGCGTAACGGCGTCTATTTCGACTTGATCTTGCCGCTTGCGTCAAACTGCGAGACGTAGGCCCAGAGGTCGTTGACTTCCTTCTCGTTCTTGATGCCGGCAAAGAACATCTTGGTGCCGGGCACCTTGGCCTTCGGATCCTTGATGTATTCCTTGAAGTTGGCCTCGTTCCAGGTGATGCCGGAATTCTTGTTGGCCTCGGAGTAATTGTAGTCCGGCGCGGAACCCGACTTGCGTCCGTCGAGCCCGTTGAGCTCCGGCCCGACCTTGTTCTTGGCGTCCTCGCCGATCGAGTGACACGCCATGCACTTGTTGAAGGTCGCCTTGCCGGCTTCGGCGTCTTGCGCCAGCGCGGTCGCCGACGACGCAACGATGATCAGGGCGCTCAGTATCAGCTTTTTCATTCTCGGCTCTTTTGTTGGGGTCGGGGAGAATACTTGGGTTTGTGGCATAGGGCGCGGGCAATGGACAAGGGCTGCGAAAGGCTTGTTCTGAAGTTCTGGCGCCGCTTGCACCCTATGAAAACGCCTGCGCGCCGGATTTGTGCCCTCGCTCGCGACAGCATCCTGACCTGCTTGATTCTTCACGGGAAATCGGCAATGTCGCACGGCACACTAGTGTCCCGGTTCTGACATTCGTATTCTATCGCGGCGGCACTTGGAGAGATCGAAAATGACGATCATGATGCCTGAGCCGGATCAGGCGGTGTTGGCCCGCCGCAGCGCCATCGCCGAGGCGTTGCGCGCCATCGTGCCAGGCGAGGGCGTGATCGATACGCCGGCCGAAATGCTGCCTTACGAGTCCGACGGGCTGATGGCTTATCGCCAGCCGCCGATGGTGGTGGTCCTGCCGGACACCACCGAACAAGTCTCCAAGGTGCTGAAATATTGCTTCGAGCAAGGCATCAAAGTGGTGCCGCGTGGCTCCGGCACGTCGCTGTCGGGCGGCGCGCTGCCGCTGGCGGACGCGGTGCTGCTGGGGCTCGGCAAATTCAAGCGTATCCGCGAGATCGATTTCGACAACCGCGTGGTCGTGACTGAGCCTGGCGTCACCAATCTCGCCATCAGCCAGGCGGTCGCGCATGCCGGCTTTTATTATGCGCCCGATCCGTCGTCCCAGATTGCCTGCTCGATCGGAGGCAACGTCGCGGAGAATTCCGGCGGCGTGCATTGCCTCAAATACGGCATGACCACCAACAACGTGCTCGGATGCGAGATCGTGCTGATGACGGGCGAGGTCCTGCGTATCGGCGGCAAGACCGCGGAGAGCGCCGGCTATGACCTGATGGGAATTATCACGGGGTCGGAAGGACTGCTCGGTGTCATCACCGAAATCACGGTACGAATCCTGCAAAAGCCGGAGACGGCGCGCGCTCTGATGGTCGGCTTTGCCGAGGTCGAGGCGGCCGGCGAATGCGTGGCGCGGATCATCGGCGCCGGAATCATTCCCGGCGGCATGGAGATGATGGACAAGCCCGCGATCCACGCCGCGGAAGCTTTCGTTCATGCCGGCTATCCGCTCGACGTCGAGGCGCTGCTGATCATTGAACTCGATGGTCCCGGCGTCGAGGTCGACGAATTGATCAAGCGGGTCGAGGCGATCGCGCTGGGTTGCGGCTCGACGACCTGCCAAATCTCCGGTTCGGAGGCCGAGCGCAACCTGTTCTGGGCGGGCCGCAAGGCCGCTTTTCCTGCTGTGGGCCGGATTTCGCCCGATTATCTCTGCATGGATGGCACCATCCCGCGTGGCGCGTTGCCCAAGGCGCTCGCGCGCATTCGCGATCTTTCGCAGAAATACGGTCTGCGCTGTGCCAACGTGTTCCATGCCGGCGACGGTAACCTGCATCCCCTGATCCTGTACGACGCCAACCAGCCCGGCGAAATCGAGCGGGCGGAAGCGTTCGGCGCCGACATCCTGAGGGCCTGCGTCGAGTTCGGCGGCGTGCTGACCGGTGAGCATGGGGTCGGCATTGAAAAGCGCGACTTGATGCCGGAGATGTTTTCCGAGATCGACCTCAATCAGCAGCAGCGCCTCAAATGCGCCTTCGACGCGCAGGGGCTTCTCAATCCCGGCAAGGTATTTCCGACCCTTCATCGCTGCGCCGAGCTTGGCCGCATGCATGTGCATGGCGGCAAGCTCGCCTTCCCTGACCTCCCGCGATTTTGAGCGTAGCCACGTGGATACCCTGAAAGTACGTGACGCGAAGGATGTCGAGCAGGCGGTGCGGGCAGCGATCGCCAGCGAGCAACCGCTCGAGATCATCGGCCATGGCACCAAGCGGATGGTCGGGCAGTCAATGGCGACCAATGCGCTGCTCGATCTGTCGGCGCTCAATGCCGTGACGTCCTACGAGCCCAACGAATTGATTATCACGGTGGAAGCGGGCGCGCCGCTTGCAGACGTCAAGTCGCTGATCGATTCCAAAAATCAGCGATTTGCATTCGAGCCGATGGATACCGCACCGCTATTGGGAGCCTCGTCGGCGGGAACGATCGGTGGGATGATTGGGGCTGGGCTCGCCGGCCCGCGCCGGATCCAGGCGGGAGCGGCCCGCGACCATCTGCTTGGCGCGCACGCCGTCTCGGGCTTTGGCGACAGCTTCAAGGCGGGGGGGCGGGTGGTGAAGAACGTCACCGGCTATGACCTTTGCAAGCTGCTGGCGGGCTCCTGGGGAACGCTGGCGGTCATGACCGAGGTGACGCTGAAGGTGATGCCGAGGCCGGAGAGCGAGCGCACGCTGGTGCTGCGCGACCTCGACGATTCGACGGCCAATCAGGCAATGACGGCGGCGCTCGGTTCCCCGTTCGACGTCTCGGGTGCGGCGCATGTGCCGAGATCCTCCCTGCGCGATGCCGTCGGTGCACTCGGCGGCCTCGGATCGCCCCGCAATGCGCTGACGCTGTTGCGGCTGGAGGGAATTGCGGCCTCGGTTGCGCACCGGGCGGCCTCGCTCGCCAAGCTGCTGGCGCGGTTTGGAGCCACCGAGACGATCGACGACGAACGCTCTGCATCGATCTGGGAATGCATCCGCGATGTAGAACCCTTTGCCGCCAAAGGCCCGCTCGGCGCCTGGCCGGTGTGGCGCATCGTCTGCCCGCCTGCCTCGGGAAGTGCGTTGGGCGAACGTCTTGCCCGCGAAACGGGAGGCGACGTGCTCTACGATTGGGGCGGCGGCCTGATCTGGGCGGCGATGCCGCCACGGCCCGATGCCCAGGCAGCCCTGGTGCGGCAACGCGCCGCCGCCGTCGGCGGGCATGCCATGCTGCTGCGCGCAGGCAACGAGGTGAGGCGGCAAGTCGACGTGTTTCAGCCCGCAAGCGCCGGCGTGGCCGCCTTGAGCGAGCGCGTCCGGCAGAGTTTCGATCCGAAAGGCATTCTCAATCGTGGCCGGATGGCTCGGGGAACTCTGGCATGAAGACGGAATTCAGCCTCGCTCAACTGGCCGATCCCGATATCGCGGAAGCCGACAAGATCCTGCGCAACTGCGTGCATTGCGGCTTCTGCACCGCGACCTGTCCGACCTATGTTCTGCTCGGCGACGAACTCGATAGCCCGCGCGGCAGAATCTATCTCATCAAGGAGATGTTGGAAAAAGACCGCCCGCCGACGCCGGAAGTCGTCAAGCACATCGACCGCTGCCTCTCCTGTCTTGCCTGCATGACGACATGCCCGTCGGGCGTCAATTACATGCATCTGGTCGATCAGGCGCGGGTGAGGATCGAGCGGGACTTTGCTCGGCCCTGGAGCGAACGCCTGCTGCGAACGGTGCTGGCTTTGGTGCTGCCACGGCCGAAACTGTTTCGTACAAGCATGATGCTGGCGCGGCTCGCGCGTCCGCTGGCTGGCTTATTGCCGTCAGGCAAGGCGTCGGCGACGCCGACTTTGCTCAGGCGGATCAGGGCGATGCTGGCATTGTCGCCGCGTGGCCTGCCCGAGGCGGGGCCTCTCGCCGGCAACGTTTTTCCAGCCCAGGGGGAGCGGCGCGGGCGCGTCGCCTTACTACAGGGGTGCGCGCAACAGGTGCTGGCGCCACGGATCAATCAGGCCGCCATCAGCTTGCTGACCCGTCATGGCATCGAGGTCGTCCTCGTCAGGGATGAGCAATGCTGCGGCGCGTTGACCCACCACATGGGCCGCGAGGCTGCAGCGCTGGACTTCGCCCGCGCCAACATCACGGCCTGGCTTGCGGAGGCCGATCGCAGCGGGCTCGACGCCATCCTGGTGACGACATCGGGCTGCGGCACCGTCATCAAGGATTACGGCTTCATGCTGCGCCAGGACCGCGATTTCGCCGATCGCGCCGCGAAGGTCTCGGCACTGGCCCAAGACATCACCGAGTATGTCGGCGGCCTCGATCTTGCGCCTGCTGCACAGCTTCACAACGACATTGTCGTCGCCTACCACTCCGCTTGTTCGCTTCAGCATGGGCAGAAAATCACGCAACTGCCGAAAGAATTGCTTTCCAAGAACGGATTCGTGGTGAAAGATGTACCCGAGAGCCATTTGTGTTGCGGTTCGGCTGGGACATACAACATTCTCCAGCCTGACATTGCGAACAAATTGCGCGATCGAAAGGTCGCCAATGTTGCAATGGTCAAGCCGGACATGATTGCTGCGGGCAATATTGGGTGCATGGTGCAGATTGCCAGCGGTACGTCAGTTCCTGTAGTGCACACGATTGAGCTTCTCGATTGGGCGACGGGCGGCCCGCAGCCGGGATCGAGCGGACCCGACAGGCTCGTGAGAGAAAAGACGGCCTGAACAGCCGATAGACACGGCTCAGCGCAACAGGAGGACGACGATGGCTAAGGCGAAGAAGAAGAAAGGCAAGAAGGCGAAGAAGGCTAAAAAGCTTCTCGCAGCAAAGAAGAAGTCCGCCAAGAAGGCGGTCAAAAAATCCGCGAAGAAGTCGGCAAAAAAATCCGCCAAGAAGGCCGTAAAGAAATCGGCCAAGAAGGCTGCCAAGAAAGCTGCGAAGAAATCGGCGGCCCCGAAAAAATCCGCGAAGAAGCGGGCTGCGAGGAAGGCCGCCCCCGCCAAGGCTGCCGCCCCGGCAGCAGCGCCGCCGCATCATGAAGAGCCAGCCCACACCCATAGCTGGGCGACGCCAAGCCCCGCCGAGCCTGCTCCGGCACCGTCGTGGGAGCATTCCTCGGGTCACCATAACTCCGGTGGCGAGGACGGAAACTAGACCAGCCCGGCCAACTGCCGGCGAGATCGGAAGGCCGCAGCGTTTTGTCGCTGCGGCCTTTTTCTTTTCGAACCGCTCTCAGCCGCCGCCGCGAGGATCGCTCATTGCCGTAACTTCAGTCCCAGCCATTCTCCGGGAAGAGCGGAACAGTTTGTTGTCAGATTACAACAGCTTGCTCCAATACTTCGCTTCCACCCAGGAATGAATAAAAAATATGCAGATGATTATGCTTTAATCTTCTCGTTGGCGTGGCCGCGTATCAGATTGCTCCCGCATGAGCCGCTCGGCGCCCGTCCCGGGAATGTCGATTTCGGACACGAGATGGATGGGCTGCCGATGAAAAAGTTTACTGTCGCCGCCTTATTGCTCACCGTGTCTGGCGCGGCGTTCGCGGCGGATCTGCCGGTGAAGGCTGTGAAGGCGCCGACGCCGGCGTTCGATCCCTGGGACATCGCCTTCGGCGGCGCCGTGATGAGCGACTATGTCTTTCGCGGTATCACGCAGTCCAATCACCAGCCCTCGGTGACCGCTTATTTCGAGCCGCGTTACAACGTCAACAAGGATTTGCAGCTTTATATCGGCACGTCGACCGAAAGCATTTCCTTCGCCAATCATGCGGCGGCCGAGGTTGATATCTACGGCGGTGTTCGACCGACCTTCGGCGCCTTCGGCTTTGACCTCGGCATCTGGGGTTATCTTTATCCAGGCGGGCAGTGCCAGGAAGGTTTTCCTGGCGGGGTCGCCGTTTGCCCGGCGGGTTCGCCGTTGGCGGCTGGTCCCAATTTCGTTCAGATCAAGCAAGACCTCAGCTTTTATGAGGGCTACGGCAAGGTGAACTGGACCGTCAACGACAACTTCGCGCTCGGTGCCAACGAGTACTACACGCCAAGCTTTTTGAATTCGGGCGCCTGGGGCGATTACGCGTCGATCACCGCGAAGGTAACCGCGCCGTCGAAATGGCTTGGCTCGAGTGGCGTCGGGGCCTATCTGTCGGCCGAGGTCGGGCGGCAGTGGCTTGGAACGACGGATGCGTTCTATCGCATCGCGGCCGCGCCAATTGGAATTCCCTATCCGAGCTACGACACCTGGAATATCGGCATCGCATTCACCTACAAGGTGTTCACGTTGGACCTGCGTTATTCCGACACCAATCTGAACAAGGGCAATTGTGCGGCGGTGACAAGTGCCTTCAACGCCAACATTCCCGGCAATGTCACCGCCATCAATCCCAACGGATTTGGCTCCAACTGGTGTGGCGCGGTCGGCATCGCCAAGCTTTCCGCCGACCTGACCGCGATGACCAGTTTGAAGTGAACTAGCGTTCCGATTCCGAAGTTCGTAAGCTATTGCGGCGACCTCTGGTGCGAACTTCGGAATCAAAAGGAACTCTAGCAACTTATTGTTTCTAGTGCGGCTTTGAATTTGAAGTTCCTATAACGAACTCTGCGGCAACATTGATAGGAACTTCAAATTCGCCGCACTAGTCTGGCCCAAGCGCCGGCTGGCCTGCCTGGCCGCTGCCTAGGACACGGCGTCCTTCTTTTGCCGTTCATGCGCGGCAAAACGGTCACCCTCGCGGGTGAGCACGATGTGACCCTTGTGAAACGCCTCAAGCGTGCTGCGATGTCCGATCGAGACGATGGTGGTCGTCTTGAGCTTTTCGGCGAGCAGACGGTAGAGCGCCGCTTCGGACGGCTCGTCGAGCGAGGCCGTCGCCTCGTCGAGGAAGAGATATTGTGGTTCGTGCAGCAGTGCGCGGGCAATGCCGAGCCGCTGTTGCTCGCCGAGCGACAGCATCCGGTTCCAATGGGCCGCTTCCTCGAGCCTTGAGGCGAACTGCGGCAGGCCTACGGCGATCAGCGTCTGTTCGACGAGCGCCGAACTGAAGGCATCCGGGCTCGAAGGATAGACAATCGCCGCCTTCAATGTGCCGATTGGAAAATACGGCCGTTGCGGCAGCATCATCAGCGTGGCCTTGGCGGGAACCACGATCACGCCTTCGCCGAACGGCCAGATGCCGGCAATCGCGCGAAACAGGGTCGACTTGCCCGCGCCGGAAGGGCCTGTGACGAGAACGTGCTCGTTGCTATTGATGCGCAGGTCGTCGGCCGCGACCATCGGTGCGCCGTTGGGCAATTTTACCAGGAGTTTCGCGAGATCGATCGTGTTGCCGTCCGCAGTAACGACGTCGATCTTCGGCGGCCTCGTAGCCAGATCGGCTGCATCCTTGATCGAGGTTTCAAAACCATCGAGACGGTCGATCACCGCGCGCCATTCTGCCAGGGAGCGATAGGCCGAAACGAAGAAGGACAGCGCGTCCTGCACCTTGCCAAACGCTTCAGCGGTTTGCATCAGCGCCCCGAGAAGTATCTTGTTTGCAAAGTAGGCCGGCGTCACAAGAATGAATGGAATGATGACCGCGGCCTGCGCATAGCTCGACGTGAAGGCGGTCAACCGCTTTGTTCGGTTCATGATCGCGTACCAGTTTTCAACGATCAAACGGAATCGGCCCAACAGGCGCTCGCGCTCAGCGCCCTCACCCTTGAGCAACGCAATCTGTTCCGTGTTCTCGCGTACACGGACGAGGTCGAAGCGGTAATCGGCTTCGTAATGCTGTTGCAGAAAGTTGAGGTTAACCAGCGGCGAGCCGATCCACTGCGTCAGCGCTGTTCCAAAAATGGCATAGATGAGAGACGCCCATACGAGATAGCCGGGTAAAGAGAAGTCGGCGCCAAACAGTTGCAGCGGCGCCGCCTTGGACAGACCCCAGAGGATGACGACAAACGATGCCAGGCTGACGATCGAGCTCAATAATCCTACGCCGATGCCGAGCGTCTGACCGACGAACAGCTTCACGTCATCAGCCAGACGCTGGTCGGGGTTATCGGCGCCTTCGCCCTGCAACTGCATGCGGTAGTGATTTGCACTGTTCAGCCAACCGTCGAGGTATTTCGTGGTCATCCATCGCCGCCAGCGGACCTGCAGCCATTGATTGAGATAGAGCTGGTAGACGGAGAGCAAAACCGCGATCGCGGCGAGGCCGCAGAAGACGAGCATCTCCCGCACAAAGCCTTCCCAGTCCTTTTCCTGAAGGGCGTTGTAGAACCGGTTGCGCCACTGATTGAGCAACACGTCGTTTGCGACCAGCGACAGCTCGATGGCGATCACAGCGCCCAGCAACCAGCGTCCGGCTCGCTTATCTTCGGAACGAAAATAAGGAATGGCGATCCGCCAAACTATCTTCAGCGTCGAGCCGATTTTATTCACAGATCGTGGTCTCCGGGGAATAGCTTCGCGAATGGGGTGTTGGCCTGGCTAGTGAAGGAGATTTGACATCCGTTACCGGTTTTGCCCGCGGTCACTTTTCGACATCCGCAAAACCATGGGGCGAATGTCAGTCGCCAAAGCTAGACTAAAGTCGTAAACTCGGCGCTCTGGGTTCGCTTGTCCCAGCCTCCGAGTCAACCCTAGCATGGGGGCCAATGGCGGGTGGCAGGGGGCCCTCACATTTCGCGCGTTTGTGAGCGGGTTTGGCGAGAGCCAAATTTGCCGTCGCGCCTTTTGCCAAGGCTCCTTCGGAATTCACGCCAGCGCGCCGGCCATTCACGCGTGCCGTCGCGGCAAAAAGCGTGGGGAGGAAACGTAACGCGGAACAACGCCGCGCTTTCGACAATCGCTGCCGCGATTCCCGCCGTCACACCGCTGGTTTTGATCGCAAGCGGCTAACAGGTTTTCATCTGGCGCGCGCAGCGATCCCTCTCCAAAGAGCGACCAGTGCAATTATCGCCAGGAGAGAACGACCACCGGTCTGATTTGCTTTCAAGACGTCGAATACCGATACAAAGAAAAAAGCCTACGGGCTCATGCGAGGGGAGGAATTATTTATGTTCACGCAAATTATCGATCCTACCGGAAACCTGTTCCTGACCTGGTTGGTCGCGCTCATTCCGGTGGTCCTGTTGTTGTTCCTGCTGGCAGGCCTGCGCTTGTCGGCCTGGATCGCCGTGTTGATCGGCTCGATCGTCACCTTTCTGCTCGGGCTGTGGGTTTGGAAGATGCCGCTCGACGATGGCATGCGCGCCTACCTCTACGGCGCCGCCACCGGCGTATGGAATGTTGACTGGATCACGTTTTGGGGCGTGATGTTGTTCAACACGCTGGTGACGACCGGCGGGTTCGACAGATTACGCCGCTGGCTCATCCAGCAGGGCACTCGTGACGTGCGGGTGCAGACCATTCTGTTCGCCTGGGCCTTTGGCGCCCTGCTCGAAGGACTGGTCGGTTTTGGCTACCCGTGGGCGTTCGTCGCGCCCATCCTGATCGCGATCGGCATCCCCGATCTCGATGCGATCCGCGTCGCAGCGATTGCCAACAATGCGCCGGTTTCCTATGGCGCTCTCGGAGCACCAATCATCGCGCTTGCTACGGTGACCGCCGGCACGCTCGGCATGAGCTTCGTCGACCTCCTGCCCATCTACTCGGCTGCGGTCGGCAAGATCGTGGCGATCTTGGCTTTGCTGCCGCCGTGGATTTTGCTTTATCTCGTGTCGGGTCGTAAAGGCATGTGGTCGGCGTGGCCGCTCGCGATCGTCGGCTCGCTCGGTTATATCGCTGGCCAGTTGCCGACGGCCATTTATCTCGGCCCCTATCTGCCGGATGTGATCGGCGCGATCGTATGCTTCGCGGCGTTGCTGCTCCTGCTCAAGATGTGGCGGCCTGCGCAGATCCTGGCGTATGGCGGTGCACCAGCGACCGGAGATACGCAGGCGGAGGCGCACGGACTCTCAGCCGGCGAAGTAGGCATGGCCTGGTTGCCGATCGGGATACTGATTGCGGTGGTGGTCGCCTGGACCGGGCCTTGGTCGCACTTGCCCTCGATCGTGGTGCTGCACTATGTCGTCGCGGCCAAGTCAGCGATCACGCCGGGAGCGACCATCAGCGCCGTGTTCAACTGGACGCCGTTCGTTGGCGGCACGGCCATCCTGGTGTCTTGGATCATCAATGTGATCGTGCTTCGCGTCAGCCTGAACCAGATCGGCGCAATCTTTGCAAAGACCTGGTCGCAGATGTGGGGCGCATGCCTGGTTGGTGTGTTCATTTTCGGCCTCGCCTATGTCTTCAACTACTCAGGCATGGCCGGCTCGCTTGCCAGCGCCTTCTCCAAGCTCGGACCCGCCTTCATCATCGTGGCGCCTATCTTGGGCTTCATCGGCGTAGCCTTGTCGGGTAGCAATACCTCGACCAACGCCATGTTCGGCACGTTCCAGGCATTGGTCGGCAAAGTGCTCGGCTTTCCCCTGCTGCTGTTGCCGGCGTTGAACTCGGTCGGTGCCGAGATCGGCAAGCCGATCGCGCCGCAAACCGCAAGTGTCGGCGTTTCGACCAGCAGGTTCGTGCGCAACGAGGGCGAGGTGATCCGCCATAATTTTGGCTGGACCCTCGTACTGCTGGTCTACCTGGTGGTCATCGGGGTGGCCTGCTATCTGTTCTTCCCGAGCATTGCGGTATTGCCGGTACATTAGCAGCGCTCGGGCATGATCGATCCTGATGATTGAGAACCGAAGCTAGCCCGAACCGGTAGCAATTGAACACGTTGAATGGGCCGCCGATGGCGGCCCATTTTTTGGTACCGTCTGGTCGGACTTCTTGTGATGCTGCAGGCCTGTGTTCAAGGCGACGATCGTCAAACAATAACCGGCGTCGAAGGCCCGCGGGAGGAATCGTGATGTGGAATCAGGTCTATAACCCCCTCAACAACATCGTGCTGTCGACGATCGCCGCGGCGGTGCCTGTTGCCACGTTGTTGATCTTGATCGCCACCGGCAAGGTCAAGGCGCATCTCGCGGCCATTATTGCGCTGATTGCGGCAAACCTCATCGCCATTTTCGTTTTCACGATGCCGGCCAACATGTCGATCCGCGCTTCGCTGCTTGGCGTGGTCCGGGGGTTCTTCCCGATCGGCTGGATCGTGCTGAACGTTATCTTTCTCTACCGGCTTACGGTCGCGACCGGCCAATTCGATCTATTGAAACGCGCCGTCGGCAGCGTCACTGAAGACCGTCGGCTGCAGCTGCTGCTGATCGCATTTTCTTTCGGCGCATTCTTTGAGGGCGCTTCGGGATTTGGTACGCCGGTCGCAATCACCGGTTCGATTCTGATCGGCCTCGGCTTTTCGCCGCTTGCCGCATCAGGCCTCTCGCTGATCGCCAATACCGCACCCGTCGCCTATGGCGCGCTCGGCACGCCGATTCAGGGTCTTGCTTTGGTGACTGGACTTGATCCCTATGTTCTCGGCGCGATGGTCGGTCGCCAGTTGCCGGTGTTCTCGCTGATCGTGCCGTTCTGGGTGGTGTGGGCGTTTGCCGGCTGGAAGGGCATGAAAGACATATGGCCGGCCATTCTGATCACCGGCATCTCGTTTGCCGTGCCGCAATTCGTGATTTCCAATTACCTCAACCCCTGGATCGTCGACATTGGCGCGTCGCTGATTTCGATGGGGGCGCTCATCCTCTTTCTCAGGGTCTGGCAGCCGAAGCAGCTTTGGCTATCGCCGGCGTTGCGCGGCAACGACGAATCCCTGGCGACGATGACGCCGGCCAAGCCGCTGGACAAGACGCCGTTGTCCCAGGCTCAGCTCTGGAGCGCGCTGTTGCCGTGGATCATCGTCTGCATTCTGATGCTGATCTGGGGCAGCGGCTGGTTCAAGAGCTGGGCGAACGCGATCTTTACCTGGAATTATCCGGTTCCCGAGTTGCACGATATGATCAACAAGGTGCCGCCGGTGGCGGCGAAACCGACACCGGAGAGCGCGGTATTCGGATTCACCTACCTGTCCTTCACCGGCACCGGCATGTTGATCGCGGCGATCATCTCCGGCTTCCTGATGGGCTTCTCGCCGGCGAAAATGATTGCCGAGTACGGCCGGACCCTGAAGGTCTGCGCGGTTTCGCTGATCACGATCTCGGCGATGCTGGCCATCGGCACCTTGACAGGACTCTCCGGCGTGGACGCAACGCTCGGTCTGGCTTTTGCATCCACCGGCATTCTCTACCCGTTCTTCGGAACGCTGCTCGGCTGGCTGGGTGTCGCGCTGACTGGATCGGATACCGCCTCGAACATTCTGTTCGGCAACCTGCAGAGGATCACCTCGGAGCAACTGGGTCTGTCGTCGGTTCTGATGGCGGCGGCTAACTCGTCGGGCGGCGTGATGGGCAAGATGATCGATGCGCAGTCGATCGTCGTCGCCTCTACCGCGACCAACTGGTACGGCCACGAGGGTTCGATCTTGCGCTTCGTGTTCAAGCATTCGATCGCGCTGGCCTGCCTGGTTGGCCTGTTCGTGATGTTGCAGGCCTACCTTCATCCGTTCACCGCCATGGTCTTGAAGTAGATGCTGGCTGCAAGCGTGAACCGAACAAGCTCTCGCGTCCGATCGGGATGCGGGGATTTTTTTAACGCCGCAGATCTGTTCAATGGCGCCTCGGCCGACTACAAGGCGCGCGCGTCGATATATTTTTAGAGGAACGAGATGATTTCAACGCGAAGTTTTTTGAGACTGGCTGTGGCTGGTGCGGTGCTTACTGCTGTCATTTTCTCCCTCTGTCCCGCCGCGCAGGCCGAAGATGGTTTTCCGTTCGGATTCGAGATGACGCTGGATGCGTTGCCCCAGCCCGGCTCGAAGCGGATTCCGACGCTTGAGATCGGCGACCATGGCGAGGCCAAGCTTGATCTGTGGTGCAAGAGTGGTACGGGCCAGTTCTCGGTTGCCGGCAACACAGTGATCTTTGTTGCCGGCCAATTGCAAGACCGCGACTGTCCGTCGGCGCGGGCGCAAGCGGACGATGACCTGGTCGCAACGCTCAGCGAGGCCACCACCTGGAAGCGGCGGGGCGATCTGGTGTCCTTTGCCGGGACCAAGCCTTTGCGATTCCGCATCAACACGAATTGATCCGCATCAACACGAACTGATCTAGCGTCCCGGTTCTGACATTCGTATCCTGTCGCGGCGAGCACTTTCACGAATGTCAGAACCAAAGGGACACTAGAAGACATAGATCTTCCAGTGCGGCTTTGACTCTGACGTTCCTTTTATGGGGGCGGCTCGCAAAACTGCAGGAAACGTCAGTGTCGCCACACGGTGGGATTATTTCCAGACCGATTTGTCCGCATCCCAGCGTTGCCCCTTGAATTCTTTGGTGAGCGCGTCGACAAGGCCGTTATCGTCCTTCTGGGCGCCTTCCTCATCACCGCTGGCGTCATTGGCAAGGACAAGCGCGGAGCCCGATGTTTCATCCGCGGTCGAGATGACGGGAGCGCCGACCCACAGGATCAACCGGTCCGATCCGCCGGGTTTCTCCGAGGACACCAAGGCGGTCACCTCGACGGTGTCGGTGAGATTGAGCGAGGGATATACTTCGCTTGAGCGCTTGAACGTCAGTTTCAGTTTGCCGTTGCCGGAGTTCCACGCGGAGGTCGCAGGCTTGGCCGAAAAGGCTCCGGCCAGAACATTGGCGATTGTCGTTGCCAGCTTTTCCTTGTTGAGCCGGTCGCCGTCGCGCCAGGGCGCGGCCGAAAAGCGGATGGTGCGATCCATTTCGATGATTCCGGTGGTCCAACCGGCCGCGATCACGCCCGCGGCCTGCTTGAATTTCGCAATCAGTGCCGCGGCGCGATCCGGATCGGCGCTGAGCGTGATGGTCTGCTCGCCGGCGCGCAGCACGTCGCAGGTGACGGCGAGGCTCGTCAAGGACACCTCGACGTCCTGTCCTTTCAGGCTTTTGAGAAAATCGGCAACCGCGTCGAGCTTGACGCGAACCCCGATCGCTTCGGGAGATACTTCCGTAAAATCCTTCGGCGACGGTGTGATGCCATCATCGCTGGTCTGGCTTTCCTGAAATTCCCGCTCGCTGATGTCGGAGTTGTCAGTCGAGTTCACTTCCGTGACGGTCTGCCCGATGCCGATCTGGCCCTTGAATTCGAAATTTTCGCCGGCCGGTTTTCGGGTCAGCTTCACGGTGACGGGCAACTTGCCACTGACGCTTTGGGTGGTGCCGCTCAGGGTTTGGCCGTTGATCGCCAGATTGACGACGAAGCGATCCTTGCGGTCTGAGCCTTTGGCGACGGGGTAGCAGACATCGAGGGTCGCGGCGGTGAGGGTCTTGCCTTGCCGCGTCTCTTTCAGGACCACGTCAGCGTTGCCGTCCATCAATCCATCGATAGAGGTGAAATATCTGACATCGTTGGCGCCGGGAGCGGGCTTGGTCGAGAGTTTCATTTGCCCATGGGCCACGCCGGTTGAGGCTGCGACAAGAACGGTCAGAAGAAGCAGAGGGGCGCGCATCGGCATTTCCTTGAAAAACGAGATCGGGCTCAACCATGGAACAAGGGACCGGCTCAATCGAAAGCTAGTGCCCATAACTTTCCGAAGTTCGTGAAAAGGGGTTGCTGAGGCGGAGCACGAACTTCGGAAAGTGGGTACTAGGTCGACCCTTCCTAGTGTCCCGGTTCTGACATTCGTACCCTATCGCGGCGGGCACTATTACGAATGTCAGAACCAAAGGGACACTAGCAACCATATGATTCTAGTGTGGCTTTGACTCTGACGTTCCTTCGGCGAACTCGCGGCGACACTGAAAGGAACGTCAGTGTCGCCACACTAGCAAAGCCTCGGACAAATCGCCAAAAAAAGAAGGCCGCCAAAAGGCGGCCTTCTCGATTGCGGGTACGGAAAATCCGCCTGATTTAGAATCCCATGCCGCCGCCATGACCGTGGCCGCCGCCGGCTGCCGGCGCGGGCTCCTTCGGCAACTCTGCAACCATGGCTTCCGTCGTCACCAGCAGGGCAGCGACAGACGAAGCATCTTGCAGCGCGGTCCGCACCACCTTGGCCGGGTCAATGATGCCCTTGGCGACCATATCGACATATTCTTCGGTCTGGGCGTCGAAGCCGAACGTCTCCGACTTGTCCTCGAGGATCTTGCCGACAACGATCGAACCCTCGACGCCGGCATTTTCCGCGATCTGGCGAATCGGCGCTTCCAGTGCCTTGAGCACGATGTTGATGCCGGCCTGCACGTCAGAGTTATCGTTGTGGATGCGGCCGACGGCCTTCTTCGCGCGCAACAAAGCGACGCCGCCGCCCGGTACGATGCCTTCTTGCACCGCCGCCCGCGTGGCATTGAGCGCGTCCTCGACGCGGTCCTTCTTTTCCTTGACCTCGACCTCGGTCGCCCCGCCGACGCGGATCACCGCGACGCCGCCGGCGAGCTTGGCCAGACGCTCCTGGAGCTTCTCGCGGTCGTAGTCGGAAGTGGTTTCCTCGATCTGGGCCTTGATCTGGTTGACGCGGCCCTCGATGTCCTTCTTCTTGCCGGCGCCTTTGACGATCGTGGTGTTTTCCTTGTCGATCACCACCTTGCCGGCGCGGCCGAGCATGTTGACCGTGACGCTCTCGAGCTTCATGCCGAGCTCTTCCGAAATCAGCTGGCCGCCGGTGAGGATCGCAATGTCTTCCAGCATCGCCTTGCGGCGGTCACCGAAGCCCGGCGCCTTGACGGCGGCAACCTTCAAACCGCCGCGCAGACGGTTGACGACCAGCGTCGCCAGGGCCTCGCCCTCGACGTCCTCGGCAACGATCAGAAGCGGCTTGCCCGACTGCACTACGGCTTCCAGCACCGGCAGCATCGCCTGCAGGCCGGACAGCTTCTTCTCGTGCAGCAGCACGTAGACGTCTTCGAGTTCGGCCGTCATCTTTTCGCCGTTGGTGACGAAATACGGCGACAAGTAGCCACGGTCGAACTTCATGCCCTCGACGATGTCGACCTCGGTCTCGAGCGACTTGTTTTCCTCGACCGTGATGACGCCCTCGTTGCCGACCTTCTGCATCGCCTGCGCAATCATCTTGCCGATCGCGGCATCGCCATTGGAGGAGATGGTGCCGACCTGGGCGACTTCGGAGGAGGAGGCGACTGGCTTGGCGCGCTTCTCGATGTCCTTCACCACGGCTGCCACCGCGATCTCGATGCCGCGCTTGAGATCCATCGGATTCATGCCGGCGGCCACCGACTTCGCGCCTTCACGCACGATCGCTTGCGCAAGCACGGTAGCGGTGGTGGTGCCGTCACCGGCGGTGTCGTTGGTCTTGGAGGCGACTTCACGCAGCATCTGCGCGCCCATATTCTCGAACTTGTCTTCCAGTTCGATTTCCTTGGCGACCGTCACGCCGTCCTTGGTGATGCGGGGGGCGCCAAAGCTCTTTTCAATGAGGACGTTCCGGCCTTTGGGGCCGAGCGTCACCTTGACGGCATTGGCGAGAACATCGACGCCGCGCAACATGCGATCGCGCGCATCTCCGGAAAATTTGACGTCCTTGGCAGCCATTTGAATTCACTCCATGGGTATTGGATGTTTGCCTGACGCAGCTTTGCCGCTGCGCCAACGGGGCAAGGGGAGCGGTAGGGCGTTTAAGCCAGCACGCCCATGATGTCGCTTTCCTTCATGATCAGCAGCTCCTCGCCGTCGAGCTTGACTTCGGTGCCAGACCACTTACCGAACAGGACGCGGTCGCCGACCTTGAGGTCGATCGGGATCAGCTTGCCGGATTCATCGCGGCCGCCCGGACCGACCGCCGTGATTTCGCCTTGCGAAGGCTTTTCCCTGGCGCTGTCGGGAATGATGATGCCGCCCTTGGTCTTTTGGTCAGCATCGATGCGCTTGACCACGACGCGGTCATGCAGCGGACGAAATTTGGTTTTAGCCATGACGGTTCCCTTGGAGGCCTGTTCGCTGGTCGATTTGCTGCTAAAATTGACCGGGAATACGGGGTGTATCCAACTGCGGCCGAGGGCAGCACATCGTGTTCCTGGCAATCGGGTGCTTGGAGTGCCAATCGTGCGACCGGGGATATGGCTTTGCCGCGACCCTGTCAAGCAAACGAGGTTAAGGCCCTGTTGAGGCTCATATAGGATGCTTTCGGAAACCATATCTGCGCGTCAGCGTAGTTTGCAGGACGTCGTTGCTAAGGCAGGGTTTTTGCGCTTGGCTGCCGGTCGGGTGCGACCGCAGATTTGCTTGGGGGAGAACATGGTCGTTTCACGTGGCGTGCGGACGGCCGCCAATTTCGGGATCGTCTCGTTGCTGGCGGTCTTTCTGGGAGCATGCAGCAGCATGAGCCTTCCCTCGTTCTCGTCGTCCTCCCCTACGGCAGCTCCTGAGCCTCCGCCGGTGCCGGAAATGCCTGCTACGATCCGCCCCGACGAGATCGTTGGCAAATGGGGATTGGCTTCGTACCAGAACCCCAACGACCGCGTGCGCACCGAGGCAGCGGCCAAAGCACAGTGCAAGCAACCTTACGTGATCGGTGCCGGCACCAATGGTGGCGTGATCATGCATCTGGCCGATCAGGCGACGCCGCAGGAGTTGCGCCTGAAGGGCAGCCCGAGCGGCAAGAATTACATCGGTCCGGCAGGTCCGGCCGCCGGCGAGCAGGATCGCGAAATCGTCTCCTTCGATGGCAGGGTGCTGATCACCCGCTTCATCGACAAGGATGCGGCGACCCGTTACGGCAACATGGTCTATGTCCGCTGCGGCCCACGGGCGTGAGCGGGAACTGAGACGTCAGCGCGGCCGAACAAAAACGCCGGCCGTTTAAGGCCGGCGTCTTGTTTTGAAACGAAAGCCTTTATCAGTCGAACAGCGCGTCGATATCGTCCTGTGAGGCGTGGCCGACATCACCTTCTAGCTTCGGGCCGTTCAGCAGCTTGGCGTCGCCCTCGCGGGCATCGACGATCGCCGGCGCATGCGACTTGATGGCGTCGACGCCACCCCAGATATCCATCATGACGGTGATGTGATTTTCGATGAACTTCATCGTGTTCATCACCTTCTTGATGCGTTGGCCGGTCAGGTCCTGGAAGTTGCAGGCTTCGAAAATGGAAACGACGCGTTCCTGGATTTCCTCGCTGAGCAGCTTCTGCTGATCGGGCGAATTGACCTTGCTGAGCGCGGTGGCCGCGTTGTCGATCGATTCGGCGGCTTCCAGGATTTGCTGGGTCGCCTCTTCGGTGCCGCCGACCACGGCGCCGAGTTCACCGTTGACCTTGGCCATCTCCTCGCCGTTGAAGCTCTTGCCGTGCAGCACGGCGATCTCGCGCTTGGTGCGGGTAATGGCGTCATAGATCAGGTCGAGCTCGACCTTGAGCTTCTCGCATTGTTCGATCTGGGCGCGATAGGTTTCAAGCAAGACGTGGGCCTCCGCAACTTCGCGTGACGCGGCTTCACCGATCGTCTCGGCGACGCCACTGGTGGGACGTGAGACAGCCATCTGCGCCCTGATGGCGCGCAGCTCGTTCATGATCTCGCGATGCATGGGACCGACTTCGGCGTCCACCTCCGGCGGCAACTGAATATCTCCGGAAAAGGCTTCTTCGATTCGAAAACGTCTGCGATGAACCGGCATGAGATGTGTCCCTGACCCCTTCACTCCGCCGTGTTTTAAAGCAGACTGGATTTAACATGAGGTTCACGTCGGAACTGGCGTGTGAAACATGAGTGACGCCGCACACCAACGATTAACCATGCGCATTTCCCGTTCACCGAAAATAAACGCTACCGGGCAAAACCACGCCAACCTGACGACGTGGTGAATTGAAACGGCGATTCTGTTTACCAAACCGATGCGGTTCTGCCGTTAGCTGGTTGCGTGCAAGGCGCCGTTCCGGCGCACCCACGACGAAACAGTATGAGTACGTCGATGAAGAGAATGTATTTCGCGCTGCTCGCAGGCGCTTGTTGGCTCAGCCCGGGATTCCCGCAAGCCGCCGCAAACGAGGCGGAGTTTGTCAGCGACCCCGTTGT
This sequence comes from uncultured Alphaproteobacteria bacterium, assembly GCA_963775545.1. GTDB lineage: Bacteria > Pseudomonadota > Alphaproteobacteria > Rhizobiales > Xanthobacteraceae > Bradyrhizobium. The sequence goes on along the minus strand of CAVZJE010000014.1, from coordinate 256,595 downwards.
CCTGCACCCCGATCATTCCGCAGCGCCGCCGGCGCCGGTACGGATCGCCTCGACCGACCGCCCCAATATGGGAGGTGGTTTCATCGAGTTCCTGTTCGGTGGCGGACAAGGGCAGGCTTATCAGTCGCAAGGTGAGGTTTATCAGCCAAGGTCAGGCTATCCGCAGCCGGCTTACCAGCCGCAGATGATGCCGCAGCAAGGCATGGCGCAGCCGATGATGGGCGAGCCGGTGCGTCCTGCGTTCGATCCAAAATACGAAAAGCAGGTCGTCGAATACGACGGCAGGGAGCGCGTCGGTACGATCGTCATCGATACGCCCAACAAGTTCCTCTATTTGGTGGAGGGCAATGGCAAGGCTTTGCGTTACGGCATCGGTGTTGGCCGTCCCGGCTTCGCCTGGTCCGGTATCAAGACGATTTCCGCCAAGAAGGAATGGCCGGATTGGACACCGCCGGCCGAGATGATCGCGCGCCGGCCGGATCTGCCGCGGCACATGGAAGGCGGACCGCAAAATCCGCTCGGCGCTCGCGCCATGTATCTCGGCTCCACGCTCTATCGTATTCATGGCTCCAATGAGCCCTGGACGATCGGCACCAACGTGTCGTCGGGCTGCATCCGGATGCGCAATGAGGATGTGATCGACCTCTACGGCCGCGTCAATGTCGGCACCAGGGTCGTCGTCATCTGATCGATCGCCTCAAGCGACATCACTGTCGCCGTCGTTGCCGAAGTCGTCGGAGTCCATATCCATGTCGTCCTGGTCGTCGTTCGACGCGGAATCCAGCAGCCCGGCGCGCGAACGGTCATCGGCTCGGTCGTTGGATGAGCCGATGTCGTTGATGCCGGCATCACGCGCGAGGCTGCTGTTGGACTGATCGGCCCACGGACTTTGGCTCGAGCTTCGGTCAGCTAATGCGTTCGCATCGCCGAAGCCATGACGGCTTCCGCCCATCATCGAGCGAATGCTGTTGAGCAGAAGCGATCCCCCGACAACACCGGCTGCCGCTGCAGCGGTCGTTCCCAAAAACGAGCCTCCACCACCGCTACCGATGCCTCCGCCCATCATTCCGCCACCCATCGTGCCGCCGCCGGTCGGCGCCTGCTGGCCGCCATAGGGTTGACCATGGTCGTCCTGGTCGTAATGGCCGGCCTGCTGCAACACCTGACCGCTATTCCAGACCGGGCGGCTGCCAACTTCGGGAGGCCGCACGTTCGGCACAGAGCCCTGCGACTGACCTTGCCCGAGCAGCGCACCACGCATCGTATCGAGGAAGCCGCCGCCCTGGCCTTGCTGAGGCGCGCCTTGGTTCTCAAGTTCCTGGATGCGGCTGTTGGCGCGCTTGAGCGCCTCGTCCTGCACCAGCACCGTCTGCACCAGCGGGTAAATGGCGTTCGGCGCCATCCGCAGGCCTTGGGCGATCGCAGCCGCAGCGTCCGGGTCGCGCGGCGCGCTCTCCATCTTGGACAGCCGGTCAAAAAGGTCATCAACCAATTGGCGTTCTTGCGGTGTCATCGGGCCTCTCCATCGCTTTACAAGCGTGGGCCAGATGTAGGCGCCGTTGATGTCGTAAGTAGTGCGGCTGGAAATTAAATTTATGCAGGCAGCGCGGTGCCGGGGCCGGCTTGCACGCAAATCATTGATCGGAAGCCGAAAAATCTTGCCCGGCCCAATTGGGGCATCGGCAATGGCGGTGGCGTTTAGGGGGTCTAGCTCAGCGTGACTTCGCTGGCCGCCAGCAGCGGCAAAAAGTGTTCACCGCGAAAGAAATCGTATTCGCGTTCACGCTGGGTCGTCAGCGGATCGAGGCTGATCAACACATCATCCACGATGCCCGGATGACACATGACGACGCCGGCCTCTGGCATCCCTCGCAGGAATTGCCGCATCAAGGCGCCGAACTCGGGTTCTTTCGAAAAATCATAGGCGCCGGCAAAAGCGGGGTTGAAGTTGAGTTCGGCGCGAGTGGCACGGCGGCGGAATTGCGCACTCAGGATGTCGAGAACGAGCGCCTTCGGCGAATCCAGGCGTTGCATCCATGGCCGGTCGCGGCCGCACTGGCGGATCCAGGCGTTGGGCGCTGCTTCCTTCACCGCCGCGAGGAAAGCGTCACGCACGGCCGGAAAGAGCTGCACATGCTGATGGCCATCAACGAAATCAGGCGGGCGGCCGAACAAATCGACAAAGGCCGCAAGCTGCACCGTCAGTTCAGTGTGGATGAGTTCGACATCGAGCCGTCCCATCAAGCCGCGGCGCAGCAACCTGGTATGCGGCAAGAACAAGCCACCCTCGATCGGCCTGAAATGCATGGTCAGGGGCCGAAATGGCGCGGTGAGCGTGGCGTGGAGGCCGATTGCGCAGCTCGGATTGGCTTGCGCGGCGGTCTTCAATGCACTCACGTCGTCGCGGCCGATAGCCGGACCCACCACCATGACGGACGTGGCATTGAGGCGACCGTTCTCGATCAGGTCGCGGATCGCGCGGTTGACACCCGGACTGATGCCGTAATCGTCGGCGCACAACCAGATGCGCCTGTTCATTCGGCCGCGGCCCTTTCGCCGGCCTCGCCGCCTGCGCGCGCATCGGCGCGCTTCTCGGAATGTTCGGCGACGAAATAGATCGGACGCGCCTTTAGCTCCGAAAGGATCTTGCCGATATATTCTCCAACAATGCCGATCATGATCAGCTGCACGCCGCCGATCGTCATCAGGCCGACCACGAGCGAAGGATAGCCGGGCACCGACTTCCCATCCACCATGGTTTCCCAGAGGATCGAGAGGCCGAACAGGAATGCGGCGGACGCAAGGACGACGCCGAGCAGGCTCGCAAAGCGAAGCGGAGCGACCGAGAACGAGGTCAGTCCCTCGATCGAAAGCCCAACCAGCCGGCCGGGGCTGAACGTTGTCATGCCGTGGGCACGAGCCGCCGGTTCATAGTCGACGCGAATTTGGCGAAAGCCGATCCAGCTCGCCAGCCCCTTGAAGAAGCGGTTACGCTCCGGAAGCTGTCGCAAGGCAGCGGCTGCGCGTGGCGACAGCAGGCGGAAGTCGCCGGCGTCTTCCGGGATTTTCTGCCGGGCGCCCCAGTTGATCAGCGCATAGAAGCTGCGGACCGACAGCCGCCGCATCAGCGACTCGTTGTCACGATTGGCTTTCGCCGTATAGACGACGTCATAGCCGCCATCGATCCAGTGGCTGACCAGTTTTTCGACGAGGTCCGGCGGATGCTGGCCGTCACCGTCCATGAACAGGACCGCGCCGCGCCGCGCATGGTCGAGGCCGGCCATCAGCGCGGCTTCCTTGCCGAAATTGCGCGACAGCGAAACCACCTGGATATCGAGGGCATCGGCGGCAAGCCCGTGCGCGATGGCGAGCGTGGCGTCGGAACTGCCGTCGTCGACATAGACGACCTCGCAGCGCAGCCGGTATTGACCGTTGAGGGCCTTGGCGAGGTCGCAAAGCCGCTGGTGCAGCGATGCGAGGCCGGCCGCTTCGTTATACAGCGGGACCACGATCGACAGGCCTTGCGCCGCGGCCGTGGCTGCGGTCGTTGACAAGCTCGATACGTCCGTACCCAGCATCATCGATCAGGTTCCAGTCCCAGCACGGGCATGATCAATTTCGCTCCAAAACCCGTTCAAACACAACATATGGCAATCGCGGTGAATTGTCGCCACAGAGGATGGTTGCCTTTTTGCCTATCGGCCAAGGAATGCTTCGAGCCGGGCGAACAGGGGATTTTCGCGGTCCAGCACATAATCGAGTGAAGCCACCGAAACCGTCTCCGCGCCGTGGTCACGCAGAAAGCTTCCGAGCGCATAGAGCTGGGCCGGTGGGCAGTGCAGCGTCACCATTCCGGAAGACGTCGGGCCGCCGAACGGCGACACGACGCCGAAGCGTTGCGCCGCCTCGGCGAGCAGGGCCGCGTTGCATCCGGTGAAGCGGGTGCGGACTTCGCGATATTTGTTGGCGCGTGCACGCGCCGCGATGTGGTCGAGGATCACGCGGGCGGCTTCCCGCGCCTGGTTCGACCAATCGGCCTCGCGCGAGGCGACGAGATTGGCGTGGCTGCGCAGGATCACGCCGTCGTCGAGCACCTTCAGGCCATTGGCGGCAAGGGTCGCGCCGGTCGTGGTGATATCGACGATCATTTCGGCGGTGCCGACCGCGGGTGCGCCCTCGGTCGCGCCGGCGCTCTCGACGATGCGGTAATCGACGATGCCGTGGGAAGCAAAGAACGCGCGGGTGAGGTTGATGTATTTGGTTGCCACCCGCATCCGCCGGTTATGCTGTTCGCGGAAGCCCGATGTGACGTCGTCGAGATCGGCCATGGTCCGCACGTCGATCCAGGCCTGCGGCACGGCCACCACGACGTTAGCGCTGCCAAAGCCGAGGCTGTCGATCAGAAGCACGCGCTTGTCGGCATCGACGATGCTTTCGCGCACGAGGTCCTCGCCGGTGACGCCCATGTGCACGGCGCCGCGCGCCAGTTGTGAGGCAATTTCACTCGCCGAGAGATAGGCGATCTCGACATTGTCGAGCCCGGTTATGGTGCCGCGATATTCGCGGGCGCCGCGTGGCTTCGCCAAGCTAAGCCCGGCACGCGTGAAAAACGCTTCGGCATTTTCCTGCAAGCGGCCCTTTGAGGGAACGGCGAGAACAAAAGGCGTGGTCACGACGGCCTCCCGGGCTTGCCCATCTCGGCCAGGGCCTCGACCCACACCGAAAATCCGACCGCGGGAATGGCGGTGGCGGAGCCAAGCCGCTGCAACAGCCCGTCATATCGGCCGCCTGCGACCAGCGGTTCGATGCCATTGCCCTTGGCGTGCAGCTCGAATTCGAAGCCAGTGTAGTAGTCGAGCCCGCGTCCGAATGAGGTCGAGAAGCGGGTCATGGCGGTATCGATGCCTCGCGCCGCCATAAAGCCAACCCGGCTTTCGAGTGCATCGATGGCGGCCGCGATATCGAGCTTGGCATCCGAGGCGAGCGCCCGCAGTTGAGCGATCGCATCGCGGGGGTCACCGGAGATGGCGAGGAAGCGCTTGATGATGATGAGTGCGTCGCGCGGCAGCGCACCGGCCTTCAAGGTGGACTGTTCGAGAAAGCGGTCGGCGATCTCGGCAACCGTGCGGCCGCCGACATTGCTGGCGCCGGCAATCGACATCAGATCGGTGACGAGCGCGAGCGCCGCCTTGCGATCGGAGCCGGCAAGTGCGGCCAGTACGCCCTCATATTCGTTGCGGGTCGTGGCGCTTGCGACCGTGAGCTGTTCGATATCCTGTTCGAGGCTGATCTTGCGGTTGAAATCCTTCATCAGCCGCCGGCGCCACACCGGATAAAGACCGAGGGCGTCGATAAGCGCCGTGAACAGGGCGACGTCGCCGGTGCGGATCTCGACCTCTTTCACGCCGAAAGCGCGCGTGGCCTCTAGCGCCAACGCCAGCATTTCCGCATCCGCTGCCGGCCGATCCCGGCGGCCGAACGACTCGATGCCGGCCTGCAGGAACTCGCTCGGCGCGCCGCCGCGATAACGAAACACGGGGCCGAGATAGCTAAATCCGGCAGCTTTTCCGGCCCGGCCTGAGGCGAGATATTGGCGCGCCACCGGGATCGTCAAATCGGGACGCAGGCAAAGCTCTTCGCCAGTCCCATCCGTCGTCAGATAGAGGCTCTTTCGGATGTCTTCGCCGGACAGATCAAGAAAAGGTTCGGCGGGCTGCAAGACCGGAGGTTGGGCCAGGACGTAGCCGGCCTGGGCGAACGACAACAGCAGTGTATCCGCCCATACAGCGGACCCGGTCGCACGAGGAGCGGCGGTTGCGATCATCTTGCAGTCCAAATCCCCCGAAAACGGGTCCGGCACGTCGAAATTATCTTAAGCCATTGACTCAATTGTATTTTTATTGAGATGGCGGCTTTTCGGCCCAATCGGCCAATCTCTGCCGCGGGCTCAGGCCGCAGCCTTTAGCATGGCGCAAGCGGGGTTTCGACCAGGATCGGCCAAGTGTCTTAACGAGTAGATGTCTTAACGAACGGGGTGTCGTGAGCATGGCTCTTAACGGCCAGGACCCGCGGTCCAATCGCCCAGCGCGGCCTGCACCAGCGCCAGCGCCGCGACGCCTGCGGTATCTGCCCGCAGGATGCGGGGCCCTAGCGAAAGCCGTAAGGAGTTTGGCTGACGCAGCAGCATGGCGCGCTCCTCCTCGGCGAACCCGCCTTCAGGCCCGATCAGGATGTCGATGCCCTCGTTCGTTTTCCTGCCCGCAAGCGCACTCAACGGATTTGCAACGTCGGCTGCTTCATCGCAGAAGACGAGAAGGCGTTCGGACTTGCGGCGATCGAGGAAGCGATCGAAGGCAACGGGTTCCGCGACGTCGGCGATGCCGAGAATGCCGCATTGCTCGGCAGCCTCGATGACATTCGCCCGCATCCGTTCGCTGTTGACGCGGGATACTTGCGTGAAACGCGTTAGTACCGGCTGCAGGGAGGAAACCCCCATCTCGACCGCCTTCTGCACCATGTAGTCAAGTCGGGCGTGCTTGAGCGGCGCGAACACGTAAGCGAGCTCCGGCAAGCGATCTTGCAGGCGGGTCCGGGTTGCGATTTCGAGGCCGTCAGGCCGTTTGCGTCCTGTGATAGAAGCCTGCCATTCGCCATCACGTCCGTTGAAAACGAGAATGCCGTCGCCCGCGGAAAGCCTCAGCACATTGCCGAGATAGTTGCTCTGGTCGCGGACGAGCGCGACGGTAGCGCCGCTTTCGAGAGCGGCGTCGACAAACAGCCGCGGCTTGCGAAAATCATGCGAAGGCAATGCGAAGTTCCAGATGATCCTATCGGCGGGGCTTTTTAGCCCAAAGAATGAGAAATTGCGCTGATTTTACCAATTAAGGGGCGGCGTTGCGCCGCGCTCTTGCCCCATTCAACGGGTTGTTAACCACTGGCAGCAATCGTAAAATATCTCACCGGAGTCGCTTCTCCTGTCGGGAAGGTACTTGCAGGCCTGAAGGAATAGCTTTGATGATCCGTCAGTTGATCGCGGCGCTTATCGCGGCCGCTGTGACATTTCATGCTGGACAGGTTTTAGCGCAAGGCGCGTTTCCGGCACCGCTGCCTGGCAAGGCCGGGACGGTCAACGACCCCGCTTTCCCACCCGTGAACGGGGCTGCGCCTGCGACTGCCTTTGGCACCGCGCGGCCCATGGCTCCCTCTTTCGGTAACGTACCCGCGCCGGCTTCCTTTCCGGGGCCGGGAGGGCCGCCCTTTGCGGCGCCGCCGACGCAAGGCGGTCCACCTGACAACTGCATGAAGGAATTCCTGCCGCTGCGCCAGGAGACGGAGAAGCGCGGTCAGGCGCTCAAAGTGGCCAACGATAAGCGCTTGGGTCCGGATGTCGCCTGCAAGCTGATGGGCAGCTTTATCCAGGCCGAGGTCAAGATGATCAAATATGTCGAGACCAATTCGGCCAAATGCGGGATTCCGCCTCAGGTTTCCGAGCAACTGAAGAAAGGCCATAAAGGCGCGGAGGCGATGCAGGAGAAAATTTGCAATGCCGCGGCGCAGGCGCAAAAGGGTCCAGTCGGTCCGAGCCTGAGCGATGTGCTGGGTTCTGCGACAGCGCTGCCGGAGGCTACCGTTGCCAAGAAGAGCGGTGGCAGCACATTCGACACGCTGAGCGGCAATGCACTGACGCGATGATGCGCATCGCCGGTCTGCACAGAATATCGAAAGCAAGCGCCGGGGCCCCATGACCGAGGCTCGCGTTGCGGATGCGACCGGTAATTGGGTCGATACGCTGGCGCCCCCATGGTCGCGGCCTTATCTGCGGCTCGCCCGCCTCGACCGTCCGATTGGTTCCTGGCTGTTGCTGCTGCCGTGCTGGTGGTCGGCAGCGCTTGCTTCAGCGCTGGCTCACGACGTCAGACGATTGCCGCTCACCGTCGTATTGTTCTTCATCGGCGCCTTTGCCATGCGCGGCGCCGGCTGCACCTGGAACGACATCACCGATCGCGATCTCGATGCCAGGGTCGAGCGTACGCGGTCGCGCCCGATACCGGCAGGACAGGTCAGTGTGCAGGGGGCCTTGGTGTTCCTGGCCGTGCAGGCGCTGGTTGGCCTTGCGGTCCTGCTGCAGTTCAACCGCTTCGCGGTCGTGACAGGTATCGCCTCGCTAGCCATCGTTGCGGTGTACCCTTTCATGAAGCGGATCACATGGTGGCCGCAGATCGTGCTCGGGCTCGCCTTTTCGTGGGGCGCCTTGATGGGATTTGCAGTCATCCTTGGACGGATCGGCGCGCCGGCGCTTTTTCTTTATGCCGGTTCGATCGCCTGGGTGATCGGGTATGACACCATTTATGCCCATCAAGACACCGAGGACGATGCCCTGATTGGCGTGAAATCGACCGCGCGTCTGTTCGGCGCCCGCACTCATCGTGCGCTGATCGTGTTCTATAGCCTGGCGGTGGTTCTGATCGGGGTGGCGATATCGTTGGCCGGCGCGGGCGCTCCAGCATGGCTGGGGCTCGCCGTGTTTGCCGTTCATCTTGGCTGGCAGATTGCACGCCTGAGGATCGAGGATCCCGCGCTATGCCTGCGCGTCTTCAAATCAAACCGCGACGCCGGCCTTTTACTGTTTGCCGGACTACTGGCGGATGCGCTGGTTCGGATAGCTTAGTTTCTCGCGATGATCTCACGCTCGTCGCGATGCACGTTGGCGGCATCAACTGAGCCGCCGCCACGCCGCCGCACCAGGAACTTCGGACGTCGCGCGCGGATCGCGTTACGCCGCCGCCGCCGTGGCGTCGGCTCGCATGGCGCTTCCTCCGTAAGTTGCGGCAATGAGAAGATATCGCTCCATTTCTGCCAGGCCGCCGCAATTTCCTCGCGGTCGGAACTCACGCAAAGCGGGATGCTCAATGACGGATCGCGATGCAGCAGCACCAGCATCTGGGCATCGTCGATCCCGCGCAGCGCAATGCCGCGGAAATCGGTGACACGAAGATTGATGGCCATCCGCATGCCCTGGACGGCACGCCGGAGCACGACCCGCTCGCGATGAAGTTCGACGCGACGCACGCCGTTGTCGGCGCGAACGTCGTGGGCATCGAAGCTCACGGGCAAAGAGAGAGGGTCGAGCCGCAATGCGCGGCTCGACCCGGCGGGATTGATCCCGCTTGTTGCTGTTTGACGCCTCACGGCTTTGTCTCCCCGCCGGGTATTCCCGGTCGTTGCGAGAGAGCATGCCAGAGCGCTGTCCGGATTGGCTTAAAAAGGCTGGTTAATCCGACGTCACCGGCTTTGCTTCAGTCGGCATGATTGACAACACCTTGGCCCGCATGATTGACGAGACCTTGCAATATTCTTGAAATTCTTCTGTTTTTGCGGCGTGAAAATGCTTGAAATCCCCGTGAATCAGGAACATCTGATGTTTTGAGTGATTTGCTTTCGATGCCTCTCCGCCCCTCCGTAAATCCCCGGGATTTTATTCGTGATCTCTTCACCATCAAGCGCATCGTCGCTTTCGGCTGAGGCCGCCACCGCCAAGCTGTTCGATCAAACCGCCTTGACAACGCTTGCGCAGCGCCTTGTCGAGGCCGCGCGACGCGCCGGCGCTGACGCGGCGGACGCGGTTGCCGTGCGCGGCATCGCGCAAGGGGTCGAAGTCCGCGACGGCCGTGTCGAGGAATCCGAACGCTCGGAAGGCGATGACGTCGGCCTGCGGGTGATCGTGGGCAAGCGCCAGGCCGTGGTCTCGACCAATGATGTCGGCGGCGACGGCGTGACCCGGCTTGCCGAGCGGGCGGTCGCCATGGCGCGTGTGGCGCCGGATGACGACTATGTCGGCCTCGCCGATCCCTCGCTGCTCACGCGCGAGTTCCCCGATCTTGATCTGCTCGATCCTCACGTGCCGACGACGGCCGAACTCGAGCGCCGGGCCAGCGAAGCGGAGGCCGCCGCTCTTGCGGTCAAGGGCGTCGCGAAATCCGGCGGCGCCTCGGCATCGACCGGAATTGGCGGCATGGTGCTTGTGACCAGCACGGGTTTTCACGGCGCGTATTTGCGTTCGAGCCAAGGCATCTCGATGACGGCGATTTCGGGCGAAGGCACCTCGATGGAGCGCGACTACGATTTCACGGCCGCGCCGCATGCCGCCGATCTCGCCACGCCGGAGAGCGTCGGGCGCACGGCCGGCGAACGCACCGTGGCGCGCGCCAATCCCCGCAAGGTCGAAACCTGCAAGGTGCCGGTCGTGTTCGACCCGCGCGTGTCAGGCTCTTTGGTCGGCCATCTGGTGGGTGCGATCAACGGCGCCTCGATTGCGCGCAAGACAAGCTTTTTGAAAGACCGCCTCGGCGAGCAACTCTTTGCAAGCAACATTCGCATCATTGACGATCCGTTGCGCCGGCGCGGCCTGCGCTCACAGCCGTTCGATGCCGAGGGCGTCAAGGTCAAGAAGCTTGCGATTATCGATCAGGGCGTTCTGACCACCTGGCTTCTGGATTGCGCGACTGCACGCGAATTGAAGCTCGCGACCACCGGTCACGCCCATCGCGGCGTATCGTCCTCGCCGTCGCCGGGAGCGTATAACCTGCACCTCGAAGCCGGCGAGCCGACGCCGGCAGAACTGATCTCCGATATTCGCCGGGGCTTCTATGTGACCGATCTGATCGGTTCGGGCGTCAATGGGGTGACCGGCGATTATAGCCGCGGCGCATCCGGCTTCTGGATCGAAAACGGCGAGCTCACTTATCCCGTGAGCGAGGTCACGATTGCCGGTCATCTTCTCGACATCTTCAAATCGTTGACGCCGGCCAACGATCTTGCATTTCGTTATGGCGTCAACGCGCCAACGCTGCGCATCGAGGGATTGACCCTTGGCGGACGGTGATGCCGAGAACGATGTGCATCCGGACCATCTTGCGCGCGACGGCGCCCTGCTGACCGACACCGTGAGGGAGGCGGGCGCGCTCGCACTCTCCCTGTTCCGAACCGAATTGAAAAACTGGACCAAGGGTGCGTCATCCCCGGTGTCGGAGGCCGATATCGCGGTCAATGACCTGATCGCCAAGAGGCTCCGCTCCGTCACGCCCGACTACGGTTGGCTGTCCGAGGAAAGTGCCGACGACCAGACACGTATCGGTAAGCGTCTGGTCTGGATCGTCGATCCGATCGATGGCACCCGCGCCTATCTTGCCGGCCGTGAGGACTGGTGCGTCAGCGTGGCGCTGGTTGCAGATGCGCAGCCGGTGATCGCCGTGGTGTTCGCACCCGCGAGCGACGAATTCTTTTTTGCGCAAGCCGGGCGCGGATCATGGCTCAACGGGACTGCCGTCCGTGCGACGTCGGGCACCGGGCTTGATTTTTCCCGCATCGCCGGCCCGAAACCGCTGGTCGAGCGGCTTAACCGGTCGGGCGGCGAAATTTCGCTTCATCCCCGGATCGGATCGCTGGCGCTCCGCCTGTGCAGGGTCGCCGACGGGAAGCTTGATGCGGCTTTTGCGGGCGGCCAAAGCCGCGATTGGGATCTTGCGGCGGCCAATTTGATCGTGCAGGAAGCGAATGGTAGCATGACCGCGCTGTCGGGGGACGCCATCCTGTACAATCGCCGCGAGGTCACGCACGGGGTTTTGGTTGCGGCGGGGCGCGAACGTCATACAAGTATTGTCGAGCAGTTTCGAAACCATCCTTTGCCTTGAGGATGTGCCGATACGCTCCGAAAACTTTGCCTGCCAGGCACAGCTTTAGGAAGAGGGATCATGTCGGATAGTGCCCCACAGCAGCTATTGCATCTGGTTCTTGGCGGCGAATTGAACGATCTTTCGCACAACACGTTCAAGGACCTTTCAAAGGTGGAAATCGTGGGTCTTTTCCCCAATTACGCCAGCGCCTATGCGGCATGGAGGGCGAAGGCACAGCAGACCGTCGACAACGCCCAGATGAGATATTTCATCGTCCATCTCCACCGGCTGCTTGACCCCGAACAAGACACGAAGTCTGGCCATTGAAAAAGCTCGTTCGCGATCTGCTGCGCAGCAGCTGGTTTCAGCGCGCTGTGGGTTCGCTTACGGCCGTGTTGTTGCGGCTGGTCTGGCGCACCAACCGCTTCGGTTTCGATCCGCCCGACGTGTATGAGATCGTCGAGCCGCTGATGCCGGCGATCTTCGCCTTCTGGCACGGCCAGCACTTCCTCACCCCATTCGTCAAAACCAAGGATACCCACCGCGTCAAGGTATTGATCTCGCGGCATCGCGACGGCGAATTCAACGCGATCGCCGCCGAGCGGCTCGGAATCGGCACCATCAGAGGTTCCGGGGATCACGGCTCCGCATTTCATCGCAAGGGCGGCATCGGTGCATTCAGGGAGATGGTGCGGGCGCTCGAAGAGGGCTATAACGTTGCGTCGACTGCTGACGTGCCGAAGCGCTCGCGAATAGCGGGACTCGGCGTCATCATGCTGGCGCGCGAATCCGGACGGCCGATCATGCCGTTTGCGATGGTGACTAGCCGCTATTGGCGTTTGAAAAATTGGGACCAGACCACGATTAATCTGCCATTCGGGCGAGGGGCGTTGGTGGGAGGCGAAATAATCATGGTGCCACCCGACGCCGACGCTGAGAAGATGGAAGAACTGCGCGCGCGGCTCGAAGCTACCCTCAACGACGCGATGGTGCGCGCCTACGCCCAGGTCGGTCGCCCTCAGGGAGCGCCGCATGGCTAACGCCTTGCCGATGACGCTCCGGGTCTACCGGCGGCTGTCCTCGGCGGCGGTGCCGCTGGCGCCTGCGCTGATCAAGCGGCGGCTGAAGCAGGGCAAGGAAGATCCCGAGCGTGTCGGCGAACGGCGGGGCATGAGTGCCGACGTGCGGCCGCACGGGCCGCTGGTATGGATCCACGGGGCAAGTGTCGGCGAGGTGCTGGCGGCCGCGGCGCTCATCGAGAAGCTGCGTGCGCTCAATATCCGCATCCTGCTGACGTCTGGCACCGTCACTTCGGCGGCGATCGTCGCCAAACGCTTTCCTGCCGACATCATCCATCAATACGTTCCTTACGATTCGCCGCGCTATGTGGCGCGCTTTCTGGATCACTGGCGGCCGAGCCTTGCGCTGTTCATCGAATCCGATCTGTGGCCGAATCTCATCCTTTCGAGCGCGGCAAGACGTTTGCCGATGGTTCTCATCAACGGGCGGATGTCGCATCGTTCGTTCCCGCGCTGGCGGCGCGTCAGCGGTACGATTTCGGCGCTGCTCAGCCGGTTCGACGTTTGCCTCGCGCAATCCCGTGTCGATGCGGAACGCTTTTCAGCGCTTGGCAGCCGTAACGTCCTGGTCACCGGCAATCTGAAACTCGACGTTCCCGCACCGCCCGCCGACTTCACCAAGCTTGAGCGGTTGATGTCGGTGACGCGCGGCCGTCCCATCATCGTCGCGGCATCGACGCATCCGGGAGAAGAGGAGATCCTGCTCGAGGCGCACCGAACGCTGGCAGGTTTTTTCCCGTCGCTGTTGACCGTGATCGTGCCACGGCATCCGGGCCGCGGCGAGGCCGTCGCGCGGGTGATCGAGGGGTCACGCCTGCACGCCAGCGTGCGCTCGCGCGAGGAATTGCCGACAGCAACCACCGACATTTATGTCGCCGATACCATGGGCGAGTTGGGACTGTTCTATCGGCTCTCGCCGGTCGTCTTCGTGGGCGGGTCGCTGGTCCAGCATGGCGGCCAGAATCCGATCGAGGCCATCAAGCTCGGCGCGTCGCTCGTTCATGGGCCTCATGTTTTCAATTTTGCCGATGTGTACGAGGCGCTCGACAGCGCGGGCGGTGCCCGGACCGCCGCAACCGGCGAAGCGTTGGTGAAGCAATTGGGTCAATTGCTTGCCGATCCCGCGGCGCGCGATCTGGTGGTCGCTGCGGCCGAACGGGTGGTCTCCCAGCTTGGTGGCGCGCTTGACCGGACGCTCGCGGCGCTTGAGCCATATCTTTTGCAATTGCGCCTCGAAATGGGGGCGGCGGATGCGTGAGCCGGCCTTTTGGTACCGGCCGCCATCCCTGATATCGCTACTGCTGTCGCCGCTCGCCGCCGTCTATGGCGCGGTCGCCGGCCGCCGTTTGCGGCGCAAAGGCCTCGACGCCGGCATCCCCGTATTCTGCATCGGCAACTATCACGTCGGCGGCGCCGGCAAGACGCCGACCGTGCTGGCTCTTGTGAAATTGCTGCGCGATCTCGGCGAGGTGCCGGTGGTGCTCAGCCGCGGCTATGGCGGACAACTTCGCGGGCCGGTGATGGCCGATCCCGTTCGGCACCTTGCTGCCGACGTCGGCGACGAACCGCTGATGCTAGCGCAGACCGTTCCGGTCGCGGTCGCACGCGAGCGCATCGACGGGCTGGCCCTTGCCAAGTCGCAGGGCGCGACCGTGATCGTGATGGACGACGGCTTTCAGAACCCGGCAGTCGCCAAGGACGCCTCGCTGATTGTGATCGATGCTCATCGCGGGGTTGGCAATGCCCGCGTTTTTCCTGCAGGTCCGCTGCGCGCACCGCTGTCGCCGCAAATCGACCGTACCGATGCGCTGATTGTGATCGGCGAGGGCAGTGCTGCCGACGCGATCGCTGCCAGGGTAGCGGCGCAGGACAAGCCCGTCCTGACCGCGCAGTTGAGAGCCGACGATGCCACGGTGGCGTTACTTGCCGGCAAGCGCGTCCTGGCGTTCGCAGGGATCGGCGATCCCGACCGCTTCTTCCGGACGCTACGCGCCAACGCTGTCGATGTCGTCAGCACGCGCGCTTTTGCCGATCATCATTCGTTCAGCCAACGCGAAATCGAAGCAGTGCTCGCGGAAGCCGACCGCGATGCGCTGACGGTGGTGACGACAGAAAAGGATCTGGCGCGGCTTGGCGCCGCGGCGCTGCCGCCTTGGGCCCAGGGTATCGTGCCGTTTCCGGTGAAGCTCGAGTTCGACAGCGCCGTCAGATTGCGACGTTTCGTGTCCGACCGCCTGTTTCGGGCGCGCGACGGGAAACTTCGGAACACCTAACCCTTCAGGATTTCAGCGCGGCAGGAAAGTGCCGCTGCAGCACTGCGCCTGGCTGCGCGTAAGCTTCCTGTAAATCGACACTCCAGTATTTCAGTTCGTCGAGCGGTATCCGCACGTCGGTGACCGCGCACCGCACGTACGTACCCGGCGAGACCACGCGAAAATCGCCATCCAGATATTGTAGCTGCGCTTCGCCATGACCCGGCGGCCCGGATTTGTTCAGCACCTGAAAGTTCTCCGAAAGTTTCCGTCTGTTTCTATGAAACCACTACCATAAATAGGATCGGGTGTCCGCCCGTCAAACCCACCGATTTGTGATGAATTTGGCGCGTAGCGCGTGTTAGCCTTTTGTGGTGTCGCTGAAACGGGAAGCGAAAGCTAGAACGGACCACTAGTCTCGCTCGTCGTCCCATCCTGATCCGGCAAAATGATGCGCTTGTTATCGATCATCGCCGCTTTCGCATGTCTTGCAGTGACATGGCCTTCGCGCGCGGCGTCGTTGCCGCAGGCGATCGAGATTCCGTCAGGAACCATGGTCCTCCACGCGCAGCTCTACAAGCCGGATGGTAACGGTCCGTTTTCGGTCGTGATCGGGCTGCATGGATGCGGCGGGCTGTCCGGCCGTTCCGAACCGGTCCAGGTCCGCTACAGGGATTGGGCGGAGCAATTGCTCAGGGACGGCAAGGCCATTTTGTTTCCCGACAGCTACGGCTCGCGCGAACTTGGTCCGCAATGTCATGTCAAGGAACGCAAGATCACGGCTCGCCGCGAGCGCGTGACCGATATCCTGGCGGCGCGGCAATGGTTGATGCAGCAGCCGTGGGTGGCTCATGATCGCATCAGCCTGTTGGGCTGGGCCAATGGTGCCAGCGCGTTATTGTGGGCCGTCCGCCCGCAATTATTGCTGCGTCATGCCGGGCCCGATTTCCGCTCGGCGGTCGCCTTCTATCCCGATTGCCGTCTTTCGTCGGGGCTCGGCTGGAGTGCGCGTGTTCCAACCCTGGTTCTGATCGGCGCCAAGGACGACGTCAGTTCGCCGCCCGCCTGCCGCCAGATGGTTGAGGGCGCCCACGGCCGCAGCGCACTGACGCGGATCGTGGTCTATCCGAGCGCCTATCACGATTTCGATCGCCCCAATCTTCCCGTCCACGCGATCGATTCAACCGCCGATGCCGCCGATCCCGAAAAGGGGCACGTCGGAACGGATGCCGAAGCGCGCGCCGATTTGCAAAAGCGCGTCGCCGAGTGGCTGGCGCATTGAGGGATAGGCGGCGAGCACGCCCGCCAATCTAGAAAAGGTTTCCCTGGTCGACTGGTTTTGCCGCGCGCTTGGGCGCGGCTGGTCTTTGCTCAGGCGTAGCGGGTTTAGGCGTTGCCATCACGTCGCTTCCATCCGCAGTAACGCCCACGCGCCCATCGGCAAACTCGATGCTCATGCGCGCGCCCGGTCCGACATCGGCGCTGGCATGCAGCGGATGGCCGGCGTCGTTACGCACCAGCGCAAAGCCGCGCGCCAGCACGCCGCGATAGGACAATGCGCTGAGCAATTGTCCGCTATGGGCGACCCGCGCTGAAAGGCGCTGTGTCGAGGTCGCGAGCGCGCGGCGGGCGCGCTCGGCCAAACGAAGTGTCCGTTCGCGATCGCGCGCAATCGCTTGACGTTGTGCTTGCGCGTTCGAAAGCCTTGAAGCCTTCAGCCGGATCGCCAGACCGTTGAAGCGATCGCTGCGATTTCGCAGCAGGCTTCTGGTCGAAAGCGCGATCCGTTCGCCGGATACCGTGAGCCGTTGCCGGGCTTGCGCGAGTTGGCCGCGCAGCACCCGCATCGTCAGCCGCGCGCTGACGCCGGCAAAGTGCCGGAAATGCGCGTGCGTATTGGCTTTCAGGCTGCGGGGCAGGGCGAAGGCGGCGCCATCCAGCCGCTGGCGCGGAATCGCGAAGAGTTCGCTTAAATTCGGCAGGGCGCGGGCGGCCGCGCGCAGTTCGTTGCGGCGCATCTCCTGGCCGCGTTGCCAGCACAGCGTCGCCCGCCGCGCCAGAGAAGCCACCTCGACCATCAGCTCGCTTCGGACGGGAACGGCCATCTCGGCGGCCGCCGTCGGCGTTGGTGCGCGCTTGTCCGCGGCAAAATCGATCAGCGTCACATCCGTCTCGTGACCGACCGCCGAGATCAGCGGAATCATGCTGTCGGCGGCGGCGCGGACCACGATTTCCTCATTGAACGACCAGAGGTCTTCCAATGAGCCGCCGCCGCGCGCCACGATCAGAAGGTCGGGCCGTGGAATTCGACCACCTTCGGGCAGGGCATTGAAGCCGCGAATGGCAGCGGCGACCTGTTCGGCCGAGCCTTCGCCCTGCACCCGCACCGGCCATATCAGCACCCGGCGCGGAAAGCGGTCTTCCAGCCGATGCAGGATGTCACGGATCACGGCGCCGGTCGGCGAGGTGACGACGCCGATCACCTCCGGCAACCAGGGCAGCAACTGCTTGCGCGCTTCGTCGAACAGGCCTTCGGCGGCCAGCTTCTTCTTGCGCTCTTCCATCAGCGCCATCAGCGCGCCGACGCCGGCGGGCTCGAGCGCTTCGATCACGATCTGGTATTTCGACGAGCCGGGGTAGGTGGTGAGCTTGCCGGTGGCGATGACCTCGAGCCCCTCCTGAGGCTTGAAGCGCATCCGGTAATGCACGCCTTTCCAGATCACCGCCTCGATCTTGGCGCCGTCGTCCTTCAGCGCGAAATAGCAGTGGCCGGACGCGTGCGCCCCGCGGAAGCCGGTGATTTCGCCGCGGACCCGGACATGGCCGTAGGCGTCCTCCACCGTCCGCCGCAGCGCGGACGACAGCTCGGTCACCGTGAATTCGGGTGCATTGATCAGCGCTTCGGTCGCGGTCATCTCGGTCAATCGATTCGGGGGATCGGGGTCCATTCAAAATTAGGGAGTTTCGCCTCCGACCGCCAATTTTGCTCTTGTATGACAAAGTACTCTGTATTACAGAGATATCTGTATTTATCCAGGAGAGAGGAGCAAGTCATGTCGAAATGGATTGTTCGGTTCTCCTTGAAAGTGTTGAGCTGGAGCTTGGGCCTCGTGGGGTTAGCCGCGCTGGCGCTGACGGCGTTGATCGCGGTGCCCTTGGCGCGCCTGCCGGAGCTGACCTCGATCTCGCAGTCCGCACGCGCAGTCGATCGCAGCTCGATGCCACCGCTATCGCGGTTCTCGGCTCGCGACGGCACCGAGCTTGCCTACCGGCACTACCCGGCTCGCGGAACTTCGAGCGGCAAGATCGCCGTTCTCGTGCATGGCTCTTCGGGATCGAGCGCCTCGGCCCACGCGCTGGCTGACGCGCTTGCCGCCCGTGGAGTGGAAACCTACGCGCCTGACATCCGCGGCCATGGCGGCTCCGGCACCCGTGGGGACATTGCCTATGCCGGCCAACTCGAAAACGACATGGCGGATCTGGTGGCGCTGGTCCGCAAGTCGTCTCCCAACGAACCCTTGACGCTGCTCGGTCACTCCGCCGGCGGCGGCTTTGCACTTCGGATTGCAGCATCGCCGATCCAGGGTCTGTTTGTGCGCACCGTGCTGCTTGCGCCCTATCTCGGCTACGACGCCCCGACCAACCGCCCCGGCTCCGGCGGCTGGGCCAGTGCGGACATTCCGCGCTTCTTTGGGCTGACGGCGTTGCGCAAGATCGGCATCGATTGCTGCGAAACGCTGCCGACGCTCGCCTTCGCTGTGCCGGCGAACTCCGAACGGATTCTCAATGCGCATTATTCATATCGCCTGATGCGCAATTTCGCGACCCGCGGTTATCAGGCCGATTTTGCCGCTGCGCATCATCCGATCACGCTGATTTCCGGTGCCAGTGACGAGTTGATGCTGGCCGACAAATATGCCGACGCCGTGCACGCGGTCGCACCGTCCGTCGAGGTCAAGCTGATTGACGGCGTCGATCACATGGGCATTGTCTGCAACGCCCAGGCGGTCGCAGCGGTCGCTGATGACGTCGCGAACACACGGATAGGATCATGACCGATTTCGGTCCCAAGGAAGCAGCGCAAGCGCTGAACGATATCCAGGATATCGTTCAGCGTGTTCGCCAGTCCCGCATCTACGACATCGCAAGTCAAATCATGATTGCGGCGGGCGTGCTGGTGCTGGCGGGCAACGTCGCGAACTTTCTTGTTCCGCGCTACAGCGGTTTCATCTGGATCACCGTCAATGTGCTGAATTTGGCGGTCGCCGCCGCGCTCTCCACCACGGGCGCCAGTAAGACCGGCGTGCAGACATTCGATTTCAGGGTGCTTGCGGCGTTCCTGCTGTTCTACGCGTTCGGCATCTTATGCTGCGACGTCCTCGGCCATTTCGGACCGCGTGAACTCGGCGCGTTCTGGCCGATCTATTTCATGGTGTTTTATTGCATGGCTGGGCTCTGGTTCGGTCGCGCTTTCATCGCCATGGGCCTCGCCATCATCGTGCTGACGCTGATCGGCTATTTCTTCGTCGAAGGTGGCGCGTTTCTGCTCTGGATGGCTGCCGTTAATGGCGGCGGGTTGATCCTCAGCGGACTCTGGATGCGCAGGATTTGATCCATGGCTGAGCTCGATGACATCATTCATCAGCCGCTTCGCTTGCGGATCATGGCGGCGTTGAATGCGCTGCCGGCCGGCGAGGGGCTTGAGTTCTCCCGCCTGAAAAAAATGACAGGCGCGACCGACGGCAATCTCGGCGCTCATATCGAGACGCTGGCCAAATCCGGCTATGTCGGGGTCGAAAAGGCCTTTGTCGGCAAGAAGCCGCAGACCACCGTCAGCGCAACCGCGGCCGGCCGCGGCGCCTTCGCCCGCCATGTCGCGACGCTGCAACAGATCATCACGGCATCCGGGGGAAACGGTTAGTTAGCCTCTTGCAGCCCAAGGGAGTTTTATGCGACCGACAGTGAGATACGCGCGGTACTCATTGGCGTTCTCATGAAAATACTGTTGCTCGGTTCCGGCGGCCGCGAACATGCTCTCGCGTGGAAGATTGCGGCATCACCTCTGGTGACGAAACTCTGGTGTGCGCCCGGCAATGCCGGCATCGCCCGCGAAGCCGAATGCGTGGGCATCGATATCGCCGACCACCCTGCTGTGATCGCATTTTGCCAGCGCGAGAAGGTCGACTTGGTCGTGGTCGGCCCGGAAACGCCGCTCGCTGCCGGCATTGTCGACGATCTCTCGCGTGCCGGCATCAAGGCGTTCGGTCCCAGCAAACAGGCCGCGCGGCTCGAGGGATCGAAGGGGTTCACCAAGGCGCTCTGCACCGAGTTCAATATTCCGACCGGCGCCTATGGCCGTTTCGGCAAGGCGGCCGATGCGCTTGCCTATGTGCGCAAGCATGGTGCGCCGATCGTGGTCAAGGCCGATGGGCTCGCGGCGGGCAAGGGCGTCGTGGTCGCGATGACGCTGGCCGAGGCGGAAGCGGCCGTCGCCATGATGTTCGAAGGCGCGTTCGGCGTGGCGGGCGCCGAGGTCGTGATCGAGGAATATCTGGAGGGGCGCGAGATCAGCTTCTTTGCCCTGTGCGACGGCGAGACCGCGATTGCGCTCGCCTCAGCACAGGACCACAAGCGGGTGTTCGATCACGACCAGGGACCGAATACCGGCGGCATGGGCGCCTATTCGCCGACGCCTTTTGTTACGCCCGCCATTCACGATCAGATCATGGCTGACATCATCCTGCCGACGGTTGCCGGCATGAAGGCGCGCGGCACGCCGTTTCGTGGCGTGCTCTATGCCGGCGTGATGTTGACGGCGGCCGGTCCCAAACTCTTTGAATATAACGTCCGCTTCGGCGATCCCGAGTGCCAGGTGCTGATGCTGCGGATGATGTCCGACGTCGTGCCGGCGATGCTTGCCTCCTGCGACGGTGAATTGAAGCATTTCGATCTGCGCTGGTTCGACGAACCGGCGTTGACGGTGGTGATGGCCGCCAAGGGATATCCCGGCGATTATGCCAAGGGCACCCGCATCGAGGGGCTGGAAGCGGCGGCGCAGATCGAGGGCGTCGAGATTTTTCAGGCCGGCACGATCGCCAAGAACGGCGCCATTCTCGCCAATGGCGGCCGCGTGCTCAACGTCTGCGCCTCGGGCAAGACCGTGGTGGAGGCCCGGCAGCGCGCCTACGCCGCGATCGACCGGATCAAATGGCCTGAAGGTTTTTGCCGGCGCGATATCGGCTGGCAAGCGGTGGAGCAGGAACAGGCGCAAAAATAGCCTGAATGAAGCGTGGAGTGATCGACGATGTCCGATCTGGCCGACCTGTTCCCCGGTTTTGCTTCCGAATGGATCAATACAAGTTCCGGCCGCATCTTTGCCCGCGTCGGCGGCAAGGGCCCGCCGCTGCTGTTGCTGCACGGCTTTTCCGAAACGCATGTGATGTGGCACCGCGTCGCGCCGCAACTCGTCGACCGCTTCACGCTGATTATCGCCGACCTGCCGGGCTACGGCTGGTCCGACATGCCGGAGAGCGATAGGGATCACACGCCCTATACCAAGCGCGCGATGGCGCGGACCATGATCGCGGCGATGGAGCAACTCGGTCACGTGCACTTCGCGCTGGCCGGCCATGATCGGGGCGGCCGTGTCGCCTACCGCCTGGCGCTCGATCATCCCGGCCGGCTGTCGCGGCTGGCGGTGCTCGATATCCTGCCGACCTATGATTACTGGGCGCGCATGGACCGCCTCTATGCGCTGAAAATCTATCACTGGACGTTCCTGGCTCAGCCCGCGCCCTTGCCGGAGACGCTGATCGGCGGCAATCCTGATTTCTTCCTGCGCTTCAAGATGGCAAGCCAGACCAAATCGAAGACGCTCGATGCCATCGATCCGCGCGCGCTCGAACATTACCTCGCGGCGTTCCGCGATCCTTCACGCGTGCATGCGATGTGCGAGGACTATCGCGCCGGCGCCTATGCCGATGTCGAGATCGACAAGGCCGATCGCGAGGCGGGAAAGAAGATCACGATCCCGATGCTGGCGTTGTGGGGTGACGTCGGCATTGCGCGCGCCGCCGCTACGCCGCTCGACACCTGGAACAATTGGGCGACCAATGTTTCGGGTTCGCCGGTTGATTCCGGTCACTTCCTGACCGAGGAAAATCCGGATGTGACGGCGAAGCTGTTGCGGGAGTTTTTCCTGGCGAGCTAACGTTGTCTGTCATTCCGGGGCGCGCGAAGCGCGAACTACAATGTGCAATTGCACATTGGAGAATCTCGAGATTCCGGGTCTGGTCCTTACGGACCATCCCGGAATGACGAACGGGGGACGGCCATGTTCCTCGATGATCTTGAACTACCTTCTCGCCTTGAAGAAATCCCGCAACAACGCCGCTGCCTCCTGTTCTCCCACCGCCGAATAGACCTCGGGTACGTGGTGGCAGGTCGGCGACGCAAAGAAGCGCACGCCGGAATTGACCGCACCGCCCTTGGGATCGGCCGCGCCGTAGTAAAGCCGCCTGATCCGCGCGAGCGAGATTGCCCCCGCACACATCGTGCACGGCTCCAGCGTGACATAGAGATCGCAATCGACCAGCCGCTCGCTGCCGACCGCCGTTGTGGCCCGCCTGATCGCGAGAATTTCGGCGTGCGCCGTCGGGTCGCGGTCGGTCAGGGTCCGGTTTCCGGCCGTCGCGATGACCTCGTTGTTAAGCACGATGACGCATCCGATCGGCACTTCAGCCGATTTTCCGGCCGTTTCGGCCGCTTTCAGCGCCAAATCCATGAAAGATGGGGCTGCCATGCCTCGTATCCTCAGGAGAACTCTGCTATGGGATGGGCCTTCAGCAAAAGTGGATACCGGTCTAGTGGAGTGGATTTGACATTCGCTACCCTTTAACCGCGCATCCGTAAGGCGAATGTCAAATCCAAAACTCCACTAGCAACCTATATTTGCTAGTGGTCCTTTGATTCTAACATTTGCAAAAGTGCCCGCCACACCGGGATGCAAATGTTAGAATTGGACCACTAGAGTGAGAATGCGCCTCATTGAAAGAGCGCGCATGATCGTCAT
Organism: uncultured Alphaproteobacteria bacterium; assembly: GCA_963775545.1. Classification (GTDB taxonomy): domain Bacteria; phylum Pseudomonadota; class Alphaproteobacteria; order Rhizobiales; family Xanthobacteraceae; genus Bradyrhizobium. The sequence continues at coordinate 233,521 of CAVZJE010000014.1, read as the reverse complement.
TTGTACCTGCACCCGAAACGAGACCTTTCATGCCCCGCGACAACGATAAAAACAACAACTCCCGGGGCCGGCGCGACCGTCCGTCCGGCGGCAAGGGCCGTTCGGGCGTTCCTCGGGGTCCTGAAAAGAAATTCGCCAAGCGCGGTTTTGCGGGCAAAGCGGAGGGCGAACGGCGTCCGTACGCCGGTAACCGGGAAGATCGACCGCCGCGCCGCGACGATCGCGATGCGCCGCGGCCGCGCAGCGACCGCCCGTTTGCGGATCGGCCGGCGCGGGGCGGTGACGGTGAGAAGCGTTCGTTCCGGCCGCGTGAAGATCGCGGCGGCGACAAGCATCCGTACACGCCGCGCGGAGACCGGCCGGAGCATCGTCGCGACAGCGGCGACGCGCGTCCGGCGGCGCGCTTCCAGGACAGGAAGTTCGGCGACAAGAAACCTTACACGCCGCGCGAGGATCGCGAGAAACGGCCCTACACGCCGCGCGGCGAGGGCTTTCGCAAAGACAATGATCGCCCGCGCGGTGACCGCCCGTTCAACGCGCGGCCGCGGGATAGCGACCGTCCGCGTGGAGACCGGCCGTTCGCCGGTCGTCCCGAAAGAAAATTTGACGGCGACAAGAAGTTTTCACGCGGTCCACGGAAGGATTTTGGTAGTCGTCCGGATCGCGACAGGGAATTTGGCCGCGACCGCGGCGATGCCAAGCCGTGGCAGAAGCGAGATGCTGCTTCGCCGGATCGCGCTGAGCGCCAAACGCGTCCCGCCCGTGAGGGCGCGCGGAACTTCGACCGCCCAAAATTCGACAAGCCGCGTTACGACAAGCCGCACGATCGGGATGGTGATCGTCCGCGTTTTTCGCGCCCCCGTGAGAATCGCCCCGAAGGCGATCGTCCATTTCGCGATCGGCCGAAGTTCGATCATCCCCGCGAGGACCGGCCGAAGTTCGATCGCCCGCGTCGGGATCGCGACCCTGGGCGCCCCGAAGGCCGCTCCGACTGGCAGGAACATCCCCGCAGCGAGGGGCGCGGTGGCGACTTCGATCGTCCGCGCCGGGACAATGAGGACGACAGCAAGGTCTTCGCCAAACGCCCGGCGTTCGGCGGCCGCGGCGCCTATCGCGAGCGCCCACCTGAGGAGCGGCGTCCGGCGCGTCCGCCAAAGGTCAAGAAATCCGGCGAGCGCATTGCCAAGGTGGTCTCGCGGGCAGGGTTGGCCTCGCGCCGCGATGCCGAAGAATGGATTGTGCAGGGGCGCGTCACGGTCAACGGCCGTGTAATTAACTCTCCCGCGCTCGACGTCACCGAAAACGACGTTATTACAGTCGACGGCCAGCCGTTGCCGCCGCGCGAGCGCACGCGGCTGTTCCTGTATCACAAGCCGCGCGGGCTGATGACGACCCATGCCGATCCCGAAGGGCGGTCGACGGTGTTCGACAATCTGCCCGAAGGCCTGCCGCGGCTGATCAGCGTCGGCCGGCTCGATTTCAATACCGAAGGCCTATTGCTGCTCACCAATGATGGCGGGCTGGCGCGTGCGCTCGAATTGCCCGACACCGGCTGGTTACGGCGTTACCGCGTCCGCGCCCATGGCGAGGTCACGCAAGGCCAGCTCGACGAGCTGAAAAAAGGCGTCGAGGTTGACGGCGTCAAATACGGCTCGATCGATGCGACGCTGGAGCGCGACCAGGGCGCCAATGTCTGGCTGGTGTTTGCGATCCGCGAAGGCAAGAACCGCGAAGTGCGCAACGTGATGGCGCATCTGGGTCTTGAGGTGAACCGGTTGATCCGGGTGTCCTATGGTCCCTTCCAACTCGCCGAACTCGCCGAGGGCGCGGTGGAGGAGGTCAAGACGCGAGTGTTGCGCGAGCAGCTCGGCGAAAAGATCGCAACTCTTGCCGGCGCCGATTTCAACCGGCCCGTGCCGGGCGAAGCGACCACGAAATCCGAAGATGAAGCGGCTGATTCGCCGCGCGGCAAAAAGCCGTTCAAGCCTGCCGGCAAGAGCGCGCTGATCGCCGATCGCAAGGGCCGTCGCGTGCTGGTTCAGCGCACTGGCAGCGAAGAGGCGCGCGCCCGCAACGAGGAAGAGGCGAACGGCTACGGCCCGCCGCGCCGTCCCAAGCGCGGTTATCACGGCAAGCGCGATCTGAAGCCGCAGGATGAGTAATCCATGCGCGTCGTTGGAGGCAGACTAAAGGGCCGCAATCTCGCCTCGCCGTCCTCGCGCGACATCCGTCCGACCGCGGACCGCTTGCGCGAGGCGATCTTCAACATCCTGATCCACGCCTACGACGATCCGATTGAAGAGGCGCGCGTGCTTGACCTGTTTGCCGGCACCGGCGCGCTTGGCATCGAGGCGATCTCGCGCGGCGCCAAATTTGCGCTCTTTGTCGACAATGGCGCGGAGGCTCGCGCCTTGATGCGCGACAATGTCGAAACGCTCGGGCTCGGTGGCGTGACCAAGGTCTATCGTCGCGATGCCACCGATCTCGGTCCGGCGCATCCGATGGAGCCATTCTCGCTGGTATTTATCGATCCGCCCTATGCCAAGGGATTGGCCGACAAGGCGCTGGTCTCGCTACGTGACGGCGGCTGGTTGACGCCAGGCGCGCTGGTCGTGGTGGAGGAAGCCAAAGCTGCGGCGTTCAAAGCGGCTGAGGGTTTTTCGGAACTTGAACGACGCGCCTATGACGACACCGAATTTGTGTTTTCGCGCGCCGTATAGACTGGCGCTGTCTCATCGCCGGCCGAACAGCTTCTCGATATCCGAAAGCTTCAGTTCCACATAAGTCGGCCGGCCGTGATTGCACTGGCCCGAGTTGGGCGTGTCTTCCATCTCGCGAAGCAGCGCATTCATCTCTTCCGGCTTGAGAAGACGTCCGGCGCGAACCGAGCCATGGCAGGCCATGGTGGCCGCGACATGCATCAGTCGCCGTTCCAGTGGCAACGCTTCGTCCCATTCCGCCATATGCTCGGCGAGGTCGCGCAGGAGTGAGCCGGCATTGGTCTTGCCGAGCAGCGACGGTGTCTCGCGCACCGCGACCGCGCCGGGTCCGAAGGATTCGATCGCAAGCCCGAACGATGCCAGTTCGTCGCTGCGCTCCAGTAATCGCTCGACGGTGGCCTCGTCGAGTTCGACGATTTCCGGGATCAGCAGGATCTGCCGCTGCACGCCGTTTTTTGCGAGCGACGCTTTCAATCTCTCATAGACGATGCGCTCATGCGCGGCGTGCTGGTCCACGACAATGAGGCCGTCGCGGGTTTGCGATACGATATAGGTCTCGTGAATCTGCGTCCGTGCCGCGCCGAGCGGGCGGTCGAGCAGATCGGCCGGAGGCTGCTCTTGAAACCGAACATCGGCGGTTGGCGCGCCGACATCGAAGGCCGCCTGGCCGGGTTCGGTGAAAGCGGCGCGAGCGGCGTTTTCAAAGGCCGGTTGCGCCCCAACGGGAAAAGCCGGCGAGCGCCGCCAGTCCCAGTTTGCTTGCCCCCCAAATGCCTGACGCGGCGCAAAGGCGGGGCGCAGCGCATCGATCACATTGCCGCCGGTATTGGCCGCGGTGCGCTTGCCTTCACGCGCCAGGCCTTCCTTGAGGGCGTGCACGATCAAGGCCCGCACAAGCCCTGCATTGCGGAAGCGTACTTCGGTTTTGGCCGGATGGACGTTGGCGTCAACCTCTCTCGCCGGGAGCGTCACGAACAGCGCCACGACGGGATGGCGGTCGCGCGGCAGATAATCGGCGTAGGCCGCGCGCACCGCGCCCAGGATCAGCTTGTCGCGAACGGGCCGGCCGTTGACGAAGAGATATTGCCCAAGCGCGTTGGCCCGTGTCAGCGACGGCGCCGCGGCAAATCCCTCGACCACGACGCCTTCGCGTTCGGCGCGAACGTCGATCGCGCTCGCCCTGAAATCCGCGCCCAGAATATCGCCAAGCCGCGTCAACTGTCCGGGCGCGCCGGGCAGCGCCGCGGCCCAGGTGACGGGACTGCGTTCCTCGCCGGCCAGCGTAAACGCAATGTCCGGCCGCGCCATGGCCAGCCGCCGCACCACCTCGCGGATCGCCTCGGCCTCGGTGCGATCGGTCTTGAGAAATTTCAGCCGCGCCGGCGTCGCATAAAAGAGATCGCTGACCTCGACGCGGGTGCCTTGCGACAACGCGGCCGGCGCGATCGCCGATTTCACCCCGCCTTCCACCGACAGCGACCAGGCGTGCGGCTCGCCGGCATGACGGGTGGTGATGTTGAGCTTCGCCACGGCGCCGATCGAGGGCAGCGCCTCGCCGCGAAATCCCAGCGTGCGGATCGACAGCAGGTCCTCATCGTCGAGCTTGGAGGTGGCGTGACGCTCGACCGCCAACGCGAGGTCGGCGTGGGTCATGCCACCGCCGTCATCGGTGATGGCGATCTTTCGCCGCCCGCCGCCGTCGGTGAAAATATCGATCCGGCTGGCGCCGGCATCGATGGCGTTCTCGACGAGTTCCTTGACCACGCTCGCCGGACGTTCGACCACCTCACCCGCGGCGATGCGATTGACGACTTGTTCGGGCAATTGTCGGACGGGCATTCAACTCACTCGCGGATGGCGAGGTAATTTAGGGGCTTTTTCGGCGTTCCGGGAGGGCAAAGCCGCAGAAGTCCCCCGTTTGCTTCAATCGTCGAAACGGGCAGAACCTCGCTTTGCCTTGACGTCGCTCCGGCGCTTTTTGCCCTCGAGCCGGCGCTTCTTCGAGGCAAATGTCGGACGGGTCGCGCGCCGTGGAACCGGGCGTATCATGGCCTCGCGCAACAGCTCGAGGAGACGATCGATCGCATCGCTCCGGTTGCGCTCCTGGGTGCGAAAGCGCTGCGCGTGAATGACGATCACGCCGTCCTTGGTCATGCGCTGTCCGGCCAGCCGCTCCAGCCGCGCCGCGGCGTCGTCCGGCAGCGTGAGCCGGCGAGCGTCGTATCGCAATTGCACGGCCGTCGAGAGCTTGTTGACATTCTGCCCGCCGGGTCCGGAGGCGCGAACAAAGGAAATATCGAGGTCGTTTTCGTCGATCGAAAGATCGCGGGCAATCCGCAGCATGGCATCACCGAACCAGAAGTGATTCCGTAATGGAATCGGGCTTTTCGGAGAATACCGGTTTTGCGTGCGATTTGCTTGACGGAGGAGGGCTCAATTCGCCTTCAACGGCGTTGCGGCCACCGGCTGGGCGGCGGCCTGCGGCGCGCGGCCGACGATGACGGTCAACAGACCGTCGCCCCACAGCCTGCGCGCAGCCTTTCTGGCGTCATCGATCGTGACCGCGTCGACCATGGCATTGCGCCGCTCTAGGTAGTCGATCGGCAGGTGGTCGAGCTGGTATTGCAGCATGGCGGAGGCGAGCTTCGATGACGTATCGAGGGAGAGCATCCGCGAGCCCTTCAGGTAGGATTTGGCTTCATCCAGTTCCTGCTGGGTCGGGCCATCCTCCGCCATGCGACGGACCTCGCGGGTGATGGCATCGACCGTTTCGCCGGCGCGATCGGCTCGCGTTCCGGTCGAGCCAACGAACAGAGCGGAGTGATTCATCCATGCCAGCGATTCGGAGATCGAATAGGCAAGGCCACGCTTCTCGCGGACTTCGCGGTAGAGCCGCGATCCCGATCCGCCACCGAGAACATGATTGGCGACATACGCCGCCATGAAATCCGGATCGCTGCGCTTGATGCCGGGGCCCCCGAACGTCACTATGGTCTGCGGTACGTCGAGCGCGATGAAATCGCGCCGCGGCGGCTTGCTGGCCTCGATGTCGGAGACCGGCGTGAGCCTCGACTTGGCGGGCAGTCCGCCAAAGGTCCGATCCAGCAGCGATCCGAGTGAAGCGGCGTCGATGTCGCCGACCACGGCAATTTTCAAATGTTCCTTGGTGAGCACGCGGCCGACATAATCCCTCATGTCGGCGACGGTGATCTTGGGAACGCTTTCCAGCGTGCCGCCGGACGGCCGCCCATAGGGGTGATCGCCAAAGGCGATCTCCAGGAATTTGTGGCTGGCGAGCGAACCCGGGTTGGATGTCTCGCGCCTCAGGCCCGAGATGAGCTGCGTGCGGATGCGTTCGACGTCGGTGCTGTCGAAATGCGGCGAGGTCAGCGACGTCCGCAAAAGGTCGAAGGCTTCGTCCTTGTTGTCCTTGAGCATGCGCAAGGACCCGCGGAAATAATCCCGCGTGACGCTGAAACTCAGCTCGATCGCGCGCCGGTCCAGATGTTCGTGAAACGCCCTGGAATCGAGGTCGGCCGAGCCCTCATCGATGAGGTCGGCGACCATATTGCTGACGCCGGGCTTGCCGGGCGGGTCCTGGACGGCGCCGCCGTCCATGGCAAATTCCATGGCGACCAGCGGCACAGTGGCATCCTGCACAAACCAGGCTTCGATGCCGCCGGGCGAAGTCAGGTGTTGGATCTTGGCGGCGGCGTGCGAAGGCGACGGCATCATCGTCACCAGGCTCAGGCATGCACCAATCGCGAGCCCACGCGCCGCGCCGATCTTGAAGAAGGTCACGAGCGTTTCTCCGCGTGTTTGGGCGTTTCGTCCTTGATGAGATATCCCGTTACCGAACGTTTCTTGTCGAGCCATTTTTGCGCGGCATGGCGAACCTGGTCGGCGGTCACGGCGCGGATGCGCTCGGGCCACTTCCTGATGTCCTCGATGCTGAGGCCAGTTGTCAACGCGGCGCCGTACCAGCGGGCAAGGGTGGCCTGATTGTCCTGGGCGTAGACGGTCTCGGCGATAAGCTGCGTCTTGACGCTTTCGAGATCTTCGGAGCGAACGCCGTTCTGCCCGATGTCCGCGATCACATCGTCGATCGCCTGCTCGACCTGCGCGAACGTCACGCCGGCCCTCGGCGCGGCCGATATCGAGAACTGCGTTGCGTCGAGCGAAACACCTTGATAGGCGGCAGTGGCGTTCACCGCCAGCGGCTGGTCGATCACCAGCCGGCGATAGAGATAGGAATTGCTGCCGCCGCCCATCAGCTGCGCCAGCACGTCAAGCGCGGCGCTCTCCCCGGGCGCAGCCGTTGTGGAGGACGGGACCAGATAGTAACGCCGCAGGCCGGGTTGTTCGACGCGTGGATCGGACAGGGTCACTGTACGCGGCGCGGCCGGCTCGGGCTCTTGCGGACGAATCCGCTGCGCCGGAATCGCCGGCTGTGCGGCGACAACGCCAAACGTCCGCTCCGCCATCGGGCGCACCTCATCCGGATCGACGTCACCGGCAATCACCAGGATGGCATTATTGGGTGCATAAAAGCGTTTGTAGAAGGCGAGCGCGTCCTCGCGATTGAGCTTCTCGATCTCCTGGTGCCAACCGATCACAGGCCGCCCATAGGGGTGGTTGAGATAAAGCGCGGCCATGATCTGTTCGGCAAGCCGCGCCTCGGGATTGTTGGCCACGCGCATGTTGAATTCCTCGAGCACGACGTCGCGCTCGGGCAACACGTTTTCATCCTTCAGGACGAGGCCGGTCATGCGGTCGGCCTCGAACTCCATCATCTTGCCGAGCTGTTCGCGCGGCACGCGCTGGAAATAGCCGGTATAATCGGCGGAGGTGAAGGCATTCTCGTTGCCGCCAATCCGCAGCACCGTTTGGGAAAATTCGCCGGCCGGGTGCTTGCTCGTGCCCTTGAACATCAGGTGCTCAAGAAAATGCGCAAGGCCGGACTTGCCTGGCGTCTCGTCGGCGGAGCCGACCTTGTACCAGATCATCTGGGTAACGACCGGCGTGCGGTGATCCGGAATCACCACGACCCGGAGTCCGTTGCCGAGGGTGAAGGAGGCCGGCGGCGCCGGCGTGGCCGTGGTCTCGGCCGTCGCGGCATTTGGGGAGACGGCAAGCGCGGCGATCATGCCGGCGAACAGGGAAACCCGGAATCTCTGCGGTGATATCATGGGTGGTCTGGAAGCCCGGAAACGGGGAGTTGGCGCTTGCTGCCCATTGGGCTGCCAGCTTCAAAAGCGAATGTCCAAAACTCCACTAGTGCCCACTTTCCGAAGTTCGTGTTCCAGCGCTGCACCCATATCCACGAACTTCGGAAAGTTATGGGCACTAGCAAACCTATTGATTCTAGTGCCGCTTTCTTGAAGTTCCTGGATCGAATTCGCCGCTTGTGGTGCAGGAGCCGCAGATACCGTGCAGCAGCCGATCAGGGTCGGGAAAACCGGATGACCCTACGTCTTAGCAGGCAGCGTTTCAGTGAACGACGCTGGATGCGCTGGACATCGCGCTACGCGGGTTCTTGTCCGGATTGGACGTGCCATCCAGCCAGCCCTTCTTTTGTTCGCCATAGGCATAGTCCGGCGACGGCGTCTGGTATCCGACTGGCGGCTGGGTCAAGGCTTGGCGTACCGGCTCCGTGCCAGGCTCGACCTGCACGGCTTTGCCGCTGCCGCCGAACAGGTTGCTTAAGCCAATGCTGTCAGCCAGATCCGAGGCGCCGCCGGTGAACAGATCGCCCGGCTTGTCATAGACTGGGTCGGTGAGGGCCGTGCCGTTGCGGTCGCTGGCGTAGGCAGGACGCGTCGTCCCCGGCGCGGCCGGCTGCCCCGCCTGTGGGTCTACCGGTGGCGCAATGTTGATCGGCTGGGCCAGCGCGCCTGCGGTGGTCACGAGCACACGACCCGGAGGCGGCGCGGCCTTCTTCTTGGCGGCGATAATAGCCTTGCGCTGGCGCTCGTCGGGATCCTTGGGCCAGTTCGCGACCGGTGCTTCGTTGGCAGAGACCGGCGGAGGCAGATCGAGTGTCGGGGGCACCACCAGCGGAGACCGCTCGCGGTAGTCGATGCCGTGGTTATCCATGTTGGTGCCGCGGATCGTGCCGTAGAAGCCGTCCATGATTTTTTCGGAGAAGGTCCTGTCGTCTTCGCCGGCGCGCGCGGCAACGGCCGTCATGACAAAGCCGACGGCCAAGGGGACCACGACGAGATGAAGAGAACGGAATGCCATGGTCGATGACCCTCTCAAAATCGGCGTTTGCTGTCCAAACTCTCGCGGCCCCGTTTGGGCGCACCACCAAGCAGACCTGCAAAGCCCAAAGCTCAACGGACTAATATTAGCCGGATCAGGGCGCTTTTACGGCGGGTATCCCCAAAAACGAGTCATACAACAGGGCGGCAACCCCGGCAACAATTGCTACATCGGCGAGGTTAAACACATACCAATTGAAGGTATTTTCGCCGATCTGGACGTGGAACAGGGCAAAATCGACCACCGCGCCATAGACCAGGCGGTCGATGCCGTTTCCGATCGCCCCGCCGATGATTAACCCGAGGGCTAACGAGGCGATCAGGGTGCGCGACCGGGCCATCCAGATCGCCAGGACTACGACCGCCACCGCCTTGACCGCCATCAGGGCGATCTGGGCCGTCGGACCATCGTTCTGAAACCAGCCGAAGCTGATGCCCTGATTCCAGGCCAGGACCAGGTCGAAAAAGGGGGTGAGCTTGACGGTGCCGCGGCGGGCAATGTCGAACACCCGGACCAGCCAGAACTTTGATGCTTGATCGAGCAAGAGCGTGGCGGCGGCCACGATTACCCCATAGCGCAAGTGAAGCCTCAAGGCGTCACTCCCATCGCCTTCCATTCGCGCAATGCAACGGCATCCCGTGGCGACACGTCGGGATATTCGGCATCCTCGCCGACGGTGGGGAGGATCTTCCACGACCGGGCGCACTTTTTTCCCACCGCCTTTTCGACCACGACGGCGACATTGGGCACGTCGTTCAAACGGAAAGCACCGGCCGGGGCCTCGCCTTCCCTGACCTCATAGTTCGAGGTGATGCAGACTTCGGCAAGATCGACATCGAACAGGGTACCCAGGGTCTGCCTGTCCGAAACATAGATCACGGGCGAGGCTTCCAGCGACGAGCCGATGTTTTTTGCGGCCCGTTCCAGTTCAAGCGCACCGGTGACAACACGGCGTACATCGCGAATGGTTTCCCACTTCGCCGCCAGTGCGTCGTCGCGGAACGCCTGCAGCCCGTCGGGAAACAGCGTCAGATGCACGGAGGCCTCTGCGCCGGGCCTGTACAGCGACCAGGCTTCCTCGCAGGTAAAGCTCAATACCGGTGCGAGCCACCGCAGGATCGCGTCGCAGATCATGTCGATGGCGGTCAACGCGGCCTTGCGTGCTGGCGATGACGGCGGATCGCAGTACAGCGTGTCCTTGCGGATATCGAAATAGAAAGCCGACAATTCGCTGTTCATGAATGCCGAGAGGCTCGCGACCACGGTCTTGTAGTCGAACTCGGCATAGGCCTTGCTCACGATCGTTGCCCGTCCGGCGAGTTCATGCAGCATCAGCCGCTCAAGCTCGGGCATGTCGGCCTGCGCCACAACGTCATCGCGCTTGAAATGATGCAGCGTGCCCAGCATCCAGCGGATAGTGTTGCGCAGCTTGCGGTAGGTTTCGATGGTGTTCTTGAGGATTTCGGGACCGATGCGCTGGTCGTCGGCATAGTCGGTGGCGCAGACCCACAGCCGCAAAATGTCGGCGCCGGACTGCGCGATGACCTTTTGCGGCTCGACGGTGTTGCCGAGCGACTTCGACATCTTGCGGCCGTTCTCGTCGAGCGTGAAGCCGTGCGTCAGCACCACATCATAGGGCGCGCGCCCACGGGTGCCCGAGCTTTCCAACAGGGAAGAGTGAAACCAGCCGCGATGCTGGTCCGAGCCTTCGAGGTACATCACGGTATCCGTGCCGCCATCGATCTTGCGGACGATCTGGCCGAGATTGGGAAAATTCTGGCGATCCTCCAGCACGAACGCATGGGTCGAGCCGGAGTTGAACCAGACGTCGAGGATGTCGTCGACTTTCTTCCAGTCTTCGTTGGCGCGGGGGCCGAGGAAGCGCGCGCGGGCGCCGTCGCGGTACCAGGCATCGGCGCCTTCCTCCATGAAGGCTTCGCAGATCCGCTGGTTGACGATGTCGTCTTGCAGGATCTCCGCCGAGCCATCGCCCTTTTCGCGAACGAACACGGCGATCGGCACGCCCCAGGCGCGCTGGCGCGAGATCACCCAATCCGGGCGGTTCACGATCATGCCGTTGATACGGTTTTGCCCGGCCGGCGGCACCCATTGCGTGACCGAGATCGCGTGCAGCGCGCGGGCGCGCAAGGTATCCCCTCGCTTGGCCTTGCCGTTCTCGACGATGTCCTTGTCCATCGCAATGAACCATTGCGGCGTATTGCGGAAGATCACGGGCTTCTTGGAGCGCCAGGAATGCGGATATTGATGCTTCAGTCGTCCGCGCGCGAGCAACATGCCGGCATCGACCAGCGCCTTGATCACGGCCTCGTTGGCATCGCCCTTTTCGCCCTTGTCGTTGAGGACGCGTTTTCCCGTGAAGCCGGGCGCCTGTGCGGTCAGCGCGCCGTTCTCGTCGACGGTGTAGGGGATCGCCGTGTTGATGCCGCGCGCCTCGAGTTCACGCGCATTCGCCGTCCAGACGTCGAAGTCCTCGCGGCCGTGGCCGGGGGCGGTGTGCACGAATCCGGTACCGGTGTCGTCGGTGACGTGATCGCCGGCAAGTAACGGCACGACGAATTCATACCCGCCATCGAGACCTCGCAGCGGGTGGGCGCATTCCACCGCGTCGAGGGTTTCGGCCGGCAACGCGCGAACCTTCTCGTAGGCGGTGACCCGAGCCTGTTTGAAGACGCTTTCGGCAAGCGCATCCGCCAAAATCAAAAGATCGCCGCTCTTGGCCCAGTTGTCGGCGGGCGCGTCGGTGACCTTGTAAAGGCCATAGGCGATCTTCGGCGAGAAGCTGATTGCCCGGTTGCCGGGGAGTGTCCACGGCGTCGTGGTCCAGATCACGACGCTGGCACCGGCGAGCGCCCCATGCGCCGGCGACGTGACCGGAAATTTGACCCACACCGTATCCGAGGTGTGATCCTCGTACTCGACCTCGGCCTCCGCAAGCGCGGTCTTTTCCACCACGCTCCACATCACGGGTTTGGAGCCGCGATAGAGCGTGCCGTTGGCTGCAAACTTCATCAGCTCGCGCGCGATCTGCGCTTCGGCCGGATAGCTCATGGTAGCGTAGGGATGATCCCAATCGCCGATGATGCCGAGTCGCTTGAATTCCTCACGCTGCACGTCGAGCCAGTGCGTGGCATAGGCGCGGCACTCCTTGCGGAACGCCACCATCGCGGTGGAGTTGCGGAAGTCCGGCTTGGTCTTGCCCTTGGAGCGGTAGTTTTCCTCCTCGATCTTCCATTCGATCGGCAGGCCGTGACAGTCCCAGCCCGGCACGTAGTTGGAATCGAAACCGAGCATCTGCTGGCTCTTGGTCACGACATCCTTGAGAATCTTGTTGAGCGCGTGCCCGATATGGATGTTGCCGTTGGCATAGGGCGGGCCGTCATGGAGGACGAATTTCGGCTTGCCAGCGGAGGCCTCGCGCAAGCGTTCATAGAGGCCGATTTTGTTCCAGGTCTTGAGGATATCCGGCTCGCGCTGGGGCAGGCCGGCGCGCATCGGAAATTCCGTCTGCGGCAGATACAGGGTTTTGGAATAGTCAGTTGCGTCGGACTTTTGCGGCTTTTCGGACATGGAGGCTCTGGTTGGCTCGGAGGGCGCGAGATTCGCGATCGATTGCGGGGGAACGAGAAAATCCCGGTCTTCTCGCCGAGCCGAAAGCTCAGGCGGAAGCCGGGCCGCTAATGGCGATGGTGCGCCGCGCAAACATGGGCTTTCCATAGCAGGGGGCAGCGAAATCGCAAAGCCCGCGTGACCACGCAAAAGTCAGCCTGCGACCCCCAATTTGGGGAAGGCCTCCGGCGCCGCCGCCAGAACTGCGCGGGCGCGGCGGCTGTCGTCATCCATCTGGCGGATAAGGGCGTCGAGGCCGTCGAACTTCAATTCCTCGCGAAGGAAAGCGATAAAAGCCACATCCAGGTGGCTGCCATAGAGTTCGCCTTTGAAATCGAACAGGAAGACCTCGAGCAGCGGCGCGCCATTGTCGAAGGTCGGGCGGCGGCCGAAACTCGCCACGCCGTCGAAGCGTTGGCCATCCCGGCCGACACGCACCGCATAGATGCCGTGCTTGAGGCCGCAATTCTTGTCGAGCCGGATATTGGCGGTCGGATAGCCAAGGTCGCGGCCGCGTTTTTCGCCGTGGACGACCTCGCCGGTAATGAACCAGGGGCCGCCCAGCATGGCGGTTGCCTCATCGATCTGTCCTTCCGCCAGCGCCATGCGGATCGCACTTGAGGAGACCGGCCGTTCGGCGATGTCGACATGCGCCTGGACGTCGACTTCGATCCCAAGCCGCGGCGCCTCGGCGACCAGCAGGCCGGGCGAGCCGACGCGACCTTTGCCGAAATGAAAGTCATAGCCGACGGCGATGCCGCTGATTCCGAGCCGCTCGATGAGATCGTGGTGAATAAATTCTTGCGCGGTCGTCTCGGCGCGCCGCCTGTCGAAGGTCATCACCACGGCGCCCGAAAGGCCGGTGGCCGCCAAAAGGCGGAGCTTTGCGGCCTCGTCGGTGAGGCGGAACTGCGGGGAGTTCGGGCTGAAATAGCTCCGCGGGTGGGGCTCGAATGTCACTGCGAAAGCCGGTTTGCCATGCGCCGTGCCCATGCGCAGCGCCGCGTCAATGACCGCACGATGGCCGAGATGAACGCCATCGAAATTACCCATCGCCACGACCATTCCCTTGGGGGTGGAGGCCGGGGGGGCATTATCGCGGATCACGGTAAAGTCGGCGGCCATTTACATAGTCTTGGCTGATGGAGGCGGCGGACCGTGGCTTGGGGCGGCAGGCGAAGTCAAGCCGGAGTCCGATGGGTCTCACCGGAGAGCAGATAGGCCTCGTGGTTCCGGCATCGGTTAACGGGCTGTTTAATGGCTGATGGTAGTCCTTGCGGTGGAGTGCGGGGTGCGTGTTGGCCCAGCAGCGTTCGATTGTTGCCGAGGGGATTTGAAGATGGCGGTGGATCTATCGATGTCGGTTCTGGTGGTGGACGACTACAACACCATGATTCGCATCATCAGAAATCTCCTCAAGCAGCTCGGCTTCGAGAATATCGACGATGCCGCCGACGGATCGGCGGCGCTCAACAAGATGCGCGGCAAGAAATATGGGCTGGTGATCTCCGACTGGAACATGGAGCCGATGACCGGCTACGACCTGCTGCGGGAAGTGCGCGCCGACCCCAATCTCGCCACCACCCCGTTCATCATGATCACGGCCGAGTCCAAGACCGAGAACGTGATTGCCGCCAAGAAGGCCGGCGTGAACAACTACATTGTCAAGCCATTCAACGCCGCGACCCTGAAGACCAAGATCGAGGCGGTGTTCCCGGATCTGGCTAACGCGTAAGTTTGTCTCGCGCTCCTCGGCGTCGCCCCTGCGAAAGCACCGACCATACTCACGCATGTTTGTCGTTAGGCTGGATGGTGCTCGAGCGCGCCCATTTCGATCTGCCGGTGGCTGAGAGGTCCCGGCTCGCGCGTCCAGAACGAGACCGTTAGTCACCACCGCAGCTCCCGCGTCAGCGCGCGGGGCGGTCGGCCGAACAGCTCCTTCACGGAGGCGGGGTCGAGCTGGTCGATACCCTCGAACTCTTCGGAATGGATGCCCCGCGTCACGAACAGGCAATCGATTCCAAAATCGTGGGCGCCAGCCAAATCCGTTCGCACGGAATTGCCGATCGCGAGCACCTGGTTGAGCATCACCGGCTGGCCGCGCCGCTCCGAGGCCAGCGCGATGGCGCGCTCATAGATCGGCCGGTGCGGCTTGCCGTAAAAGATCACCTCGCCGCCGAGTTCGAGATAGAGTTCAGCGATGGCGCCTGCGCAGTAGATCAGCCGGTCGCCGCGTTCGACGACGATGTCGGGATTGGCGCAGATCAGGGGCAGCTTGCGTTCACGCGCCTTCAGCATCATCGCGCGATAGTTTTCCGCCGATTCCGTTTCGTCGTCGAACAGGCCGGTGCAGACGATGTAGTCGGCTTCCTCCAGCTGCGCGAGCACCGGATCGAGGCCGCGATAGATCGAGTTGTCGCGCTCAGGCCCGACCCAGAACACCTTCTGGCCGGGATGGTCGGCGACGAAATTCCGCGTCAGATCGCCGGAACTGACGATGGCATCGTAGGTCTCGTCGGCGACGTGGAGCTTGCGTAATTGCCGCTGCACCGAATCCGCTGGCCGCGGTGCGTTGGTGATCAGGATGACGGTGCCGCCTTGGGCGCGAAAGGCTTGAAGGGCTTCACAGGCCTCGGGAAAAGCGACGAGGCCGTTATGCACGACGCCCCAGATGTCGCTCAGCAGCACGTCCACGCCGCCAACGAGGTCGCGCAGCCTCTCAGCAAATTTCAGCTCGGTCATTTGGGCTAGTGTCCCGGTTTTGACATTCGTATCATATCGCGCCGGGCACTTTTACGAATGTCAGAACCAAAGGGACACTAGCAAATATCGCTTTTCTAGTGTGGCCTTGAATTTGAAGTTCCTATGACGAACCCACCGCAACACTGATAGGAACTTCAAATTCGCCGCACTAGTTTGGACCGGCCGCACGCCGCGCGAGCGCGGCGTTGCCGGTGGCGCGCAGCGAAGGCTCGATCGCCGGCGCGTCGGCGGCTGGCGCCTTGACGCCGCCGTTGGATTCCGATGCCTTGCCCGCTCCGTCCGCGGCCGGCGAACCCTCGGGCCGCAGCGGTCGGGGCGGCGCAAACAGAAAGCCCTGTCCGAACCGGACGTCGAAATCGAGCAGATCGACGACCGCGCGCTCGCCTTCGATTCGCTCGGCGATCAAGTCGATGCCGAAGCGGCCAAGCAGGTCGGAAAGGTCCGATGGGTGAATGTCCGATGACGACGACGCCTTTGGATCGAGCAAGAGCGCGGCCGGCACCTTGATGAAGCGGACGCCGCGGTCGGCAAGCTCGCGCGGTTCGATCCGCAGATCGGTGACGTGGTCAATCGAGAAGCGATATCCCCGCTGCGCCAGCGCCGCCAGATGTTCGCTTTCGGTGGGGCCGAGGTTGCGAAACGTCGCCTGTTTGAATTCGATCACGAAGGAGGGCGCGAGCGCCCTGTTGGCTTCGAGAAAATCCAGGCATGGCGCGAATGTCGCGGGACTGCCGAGCGTTGCGGCGGCCATGTTGCAGAATATGCCGACTTCCTTGTTGCGGACCATCAGCCGGCGCAGCACCTGGACGCAACGCAGCATCATGGTGTGATCGACTCGCCCCATCAGGCCGGCGGCCTCAACAAAGGGCAGGAAATCGTCGGCGGCGAGCACGCGATCATGCTCGTCGCGAATTCGCGTCACAGCCTCGTAAAAGCGCACCTTGCGCTGCGGCAAGGTCACCATCGGTTGCAGGTAGATGTCGAGCCGATTTTCTTCGATCGCAGTTTTCACGGCTGCGAGCGTCTGCACCTCATTGCGCAAGGGGGCAGGAACCTCCGGAGCGGCCACGGTGATCGGGGGAGGCGCCACGACCAGTTTCGGAGGTTCCGTTGCGAAGGATGGCTCGCTGGGCGGCGGACTCTCCGGCCTCGCCACGGGCGCGGCGACCGCTGCGTTTGCGGACAGAATATCCTCGTGACCGGCAACAGACACCGCGAGCTGTTTCACCAGTCCGCCAAGTTCGTTGATCTCGCCGACCACCGCCTGAATGCGATCCGCGCCGGCGTGATTGATCGAGGCGAGCTTTCCTTCAACGGCGCTCAGTCTTCGGCCGAATTCGGCGACCTGGCGGGCAAGATCCGCTGTTCCGCGCGACAGGTCCGCGATCTGGCCGCCGACGTCGGTACGATCGCGCAGCCGCATCGATACGGCGTTGTAGAGAATCAGGAAGGTCAGCGCGGTCAAGGCGACGATCGCCGATTCCACGCCGCTGATTCCTGCAACCGAATACAGAATGAGACCGAGCGAGGCGGCGACCAGCACCATGCAAATGGCGATGAAGATCGTGGAAATGCGGATCATGTGATGCGTAAAGCCCCTTGAGCCCCGTGGGTGCCTTTGGCCTGAAGGGAACTCGTCGCGCCGCTTCGCTCCCCCAAGCCTGGCAACATTAGCACTAATGTTGATTCGAAGGGCTATTGTTCTTTTAGCACAACAGGAACAGCGGCTCCCCGGAGGAGAGCCGCTGTTCCTGTTTGCAAGGGATGAGCGGTAAGCCCGCTTCAGGCCACTGCGCGTATGACCTTGGCGACCTTCTCGACGATCTCGCCGACCTGCGCTTCGCTGACGATCAAGGGCGGGGTCAGCGCCAGGGTGTCGCCGGCGATGCGCAGCATCAGATCGTTGTCGAAGAAGGCGCTGTTGAGCGCGTCGAAGCCGCGCTTGCCCGGCTGGTCCGGCCGCGAGGTCAGGTCGATGCCGGCGGTCAGGCCCACGGTGCGGATATCCACGACGTTCGGCTCGTTCTTCAGCGACAGGATCGCATCGGCCCATTTGGGTTCAAGCGCACGGGCGCGCTCGAACAGCTTTTCGTCGCGGTAGATGTCGAGTGTGGCAAGGCCCGCCGCGCAGGCCAGCGGATGGGCCGAATAGGTATAGCCATGGGCGAGCTCGATGGCGTGTTCGGGGCCGCTCATGAAGGCATCGTGGATGGTGTCGCGCACGATGACGCCGCCCATTGGAGCAGCACCATTGGTGACGCCCTTGGCGAAGGTGATCATGTCGGGCAGCACGCCGTAACGTTCTGCCGCAAATGCGTAGCCCAGCCGGCCAAAGCCGGTGATGACTTCGTCGAAGATCAAGAGGATGCCGTGCTTCTGGGTGATCTCGCGAAGCCGCTTGAGATAGCCCTTCGGCGACGGCAGCACGCCGGTCGATCCGGCCATCGGCTCGACGATGACGGCAGCAATGGTGTTGGCGCCGTGCAGGTTGACCAGGTTTTCCAGCGCCTCGGCAAAATGGGCGCCGTATTCCGGCTCTCCTTTCGAGAAGGCCTGCTTTTCGCGGTCATAGGTCGTCGGCAGATGATCGACGCCGGAGAGCAGCATCCCGAACATCTTGCGGTTGTTGCCCATGCCGCCGACCGAAGTGCCGCCGAAGCCGACGCCGTGGTAGCCGCGTTCGCGCCCGATCAGGCGAGTACGGCCGCCCTGACCGGAGATCTGGTGATAGGCGAGCGCGATCTTGAGTGCGGTATCGGCCGCTTCCGATCCGGAATTGCAGAAGAACACGTGATCGAGGCCCTTCGGCGCGAGGTCCGCGACGCGGCTGGCGAGTTCGAAAGCCTGCGGAATGCCGAACTGGAACGGCGGCGCATAGTCGAGTGTCGCCGCCTGCTTGCCGATGGCGTCAGCAATCTGGGTACGGCCGTGGCCGGCATTGCTGCACCACATGCCGGCAGCGCCATCGAGGATTTTACGGCCGTCGACGGTGAAGTAATGCATGTCCTTGGCGCCGGCGAGCAGCCGCGGCGCCTTCTTGAAGGAGCGGTTGGCGGTAAACGGCATCCAGTGCGCGGCAAGATCATTGGGGACGTTGACGGCGGATCGCGGGCTCTTGTCCAGCATGGCGTGCCTCTTTGAGTTTTGAGTGGAGAGTTGCTTGATAGATTAGCAGTTTCCACAGGGCACTGGAATGCCGGCGCCCGACTTTTTCCGTATGGCCGGACAGCGTTTAAGGTGAAGCGCGGCTCGCGTCAGAGATGGGCGAGATCAGATGCGGTGGCCCAAAACACCTCGCCCTCGGAATCCTCGGTGTCGAGCCACAGAAATTCCGCCCGCGGATAGGCCAGCTCCAGCGCGTCGCGGCAGCGGCCGACTTCGCATAGCAGCCCGCCTTCCGCCGTCAGATGGCGCCTGGCTTTGTCCAGAATACGCCTGACGACATCAAGGCCGTCAGCGCCGCCGTCGAAAGCGAGTTTTGGCTCGGCGAGACATTCGCGCGGCAGACCTGCCATACCTGCCGCATCGACGTAGGGCGGGTTGGCGATGATCAGGTCATAGCGCTTGTCCGCAAGCGGAGCGTACAAGTCGCCGCGGTGCAACATCACTCGTTCTTGAAGACCATGCTCTGCGACATTGCGCGCGGCGACTTCGAGCGCGTCCTTCGAGATATCCACCGCGTCGATAAGCGCGTTCGGAAATGCATGGCCGGCCAGAACGGCGAGGCAGCCGGAACCGGTGCAGAGCTCGAGTACATCTTCCACCGCGCTCGTATCCGCGATCAGCGAAGGTCCTTCGCCATCGTGCCCGCCGAAGTGCGAGTCCAGGAGTTCGCCGATGAAAGAGCGCGGCACGATCACGCGCTCGTCGACGTAAAAGGGCAGGCCGCGCATATAGATCTTGTTGACGAGATAGGCCGCCGGCTTTCCGGAACTGACGCGGCGGCCAATCACATCAAGGATCGATCGGGCTTCATGCGACGCCACGCGCGCGGTCGCGAAACTCTCGAACTGGTCGGGATGCAGATGCAGGGTTTCGCAGACGAGAAATGCTGCATCCGCCACCGGATCGGTGGTTCCGTGGGCGAAAGTCAGTTTCGCCTCATTGAATCGGCTTGTCGCGTAACGGACGAAGTCGAGCAGGGTCAACAGTTCGCCGGGCGAAACTTTGGGAGGTTTCAGGGCTGCGCGGGAACGTTTGGCAGGGGCTTTGGCGCGTTTGGCCATCAGGGTTTGGTCCAGCGCGCGGCGGCCGCATCGTCATGATCGTGTGCTTCGATCCAGCTCGCGCCGTCAGTACTTTCTACGCGTTTCCAGAATGGCGCATTGGCCTTCAGGTAATCCATCATGAATTCGGCGGCCTCAAACGCGGCCTGCCGATGTTGCGACGCCGTCAATACCAGCACGATATTTTCTCCCGGCGCGATGCGGCCGACGCGGTGAATGACCCTTATTCCGTTCAGCGGCCAGCGCGACATCGCGGTATCGGCGTGACGCGTGATTTCGGCTTCCGCCATGCCGGGATAATGTTCAAGCGTCAGCGAGGCGATGGCCGCACCGTCTTCGCTGCCCCGGCAGATTCCAGTGAAGGAAACCACCGCGCCGATGTCGCTGCGGCCCGTCGTCAGCGCCGCCATTTCGCGCGCGATATCGAAATCGGATTGCTGGATGCGGATGGTCACGTTGGCGCTCATGACGGCATCGCTCGTGCTGAATTAACCGCCGGTCATCGGCGGGAAGAAGGCGATTTCGCGGGCGCCGGCAATCGCCGCGTTCGGTTTGACATGGGCATGGTCGATTGCGGCGCGAATCACACGCGGCGTCTCGAAGGCATGGGCATAGGTTTCGCCGCGTGCGGCAAGCCAGGCGATCAGCTCATCGACGGTTTTCACGCCCGGCGGCGGCTCGATCGTCTCTTCCGACTTGCCGACCCGCTCGCGCACCCAGGCGAAATATTTCAGTTTCATCCCTCATCCTCCCCGATGAGGTGATGGATGCCGGCCCGGAAATAATCCCAGCCGGTATAGATGGTCACGATCGCGGAGACCCAGAGCAGCAACAGCCCGATCTGGGTGGTGAAGGGGAGGACCTGGTCGCCAGCTTCGCCGGCGAGCAAAAATCCGATCGCGACGAGTTGTGCGGTCGTCTTCCATTTGGCGAGCTTGGTGACGGGGACGCTGACGCGCAGGCCGGCCAGATATTCGCGCAAGCCCGATACCAGGATTTCGCGGCACAGGATCACGATCGCCGCCCACAGCGTCCAGCCGTGGATGATTCCGTCGGCGGCCAGCATCAACAGGCAGGAGGCGACCAGAAGCTTGTCGGCGATCGGATCCAGCATCCGGCCCAAAGCCGATTGCTGGTCCCAGATCCGGGCATAGTAGCCATCGAGGAAATCCGTGACGCCGGCGGCGATGAACACGGCCAGCGCGACCCATCGCAGCCACAACGGCCCGTCCAGGATCGCCTGCGCGTAAATGCAGCCGACCACCACCGGGATAGCGGCAATCCGGGCGCAGGTCAGAATATTGGGCAGGGAGAGCGAGGTTTTCGCCCACCCCCTCGTCGTTGCGGTGCTCATGCGTCCTACCAATACCGCCGAAGCTTCAAGGTCAACCGTGGGACACATATGACCTTTTGGTGACATCCCTAGTGGTCCGATTCTAACATTTGCATCCCGGTGAGGCAGGCACTTTTGCAAATGTTAGAATCAAAGGACCACTAGCAAATATAGGCCTGTAGTGGAGCATTGGATTAGACATTCGCATTGCGTATTCGCGGCTACGGGGCTGCGAATGTCAAATCCGCTCCACTACCCGGGCTGGGCGTGGAAAAACTCGAAAATCTTGCGCGCGCTCTCGGCGCTGACGCCCGGGACCTTGCCAAGATCGGCAACCGAGGCCCGTTCGATCTCCTTCAGGGTTCCAAAGTGGTGCAGCAGCGCCCGTTTGCGAGAGGGGCCGATGCCGGGAATTTCCTGCAATCCGGCCTCGCGGATATCCTTTTTCCGCAGCTTGCGGTGCGACCCGATCACGAAGCGGTGCGCCTCGTCGCGCAGCCGCTGGATGAAATAAAGCACCGGGTCGCGCGGTTCGAGCTTGATCGCCTCGCGCCCCGGCATGAACAGGGTTTCGCGCCCGGCGTCGCGGTCCGGCCCCTTGGCGACCGCCAGCAGGGAGACCTGCGTCAGCCCCAGCGTGTCGAAAATCTCTTTGGCTGCGTTGAGCTGGCCGCGGCCGCCATCGATGACGACGAGA
The DNA here is from genome assembly GCA_963775545.1 of uncultured Alphaproteobacteria bacterium. Taxonomy (GTDB): domain Bacteria; phylum Pseudomonadota; class Alphaproteobacteria; order Rhizobiales; family Xanthobacteraceae; genus Bradyrhizobium. Next base: position 211,891 of record CAVZJE010000014.1, on the reverse strand, counting down.
TCGGGCCATTGCGGAACCGCCTCATCGTCGGCGCGCGGGCTACCTGCCTCGGCTTCGGAGGGCGCGGCCAATAGCCGCTTGAAGCGCCGCTGCAGCACCTCGCGCATCATCGCGTAGTCGTCGCCCGGCGTGAGGCCCTCGGACTTGATGTTGAATTTGCGGTACTGGTTCTTGATGAAGCCGTCCGGGCCCGCCACGATCATGGCGCCGACCGCGTTGGTGCCCTGGATGTGGCTGTTGTCGTAAACCTCGATGCGGCGCGGCGGTTGCGGCAGGCCGAGCGTCGTGACGAGCCCTGTGAGCAGGCGGCTTTGGGTGGCGGTATCGGCCAGCTTGCGGCCGAGCGCCTCGCGCGCGTTGGTCAGCGCGTGCGTGATCAGTTCTTTTTTCTCTCCGCGCTGCGGCGTGATGACCTCGACCTTGTGTCCGGCCTTGATCGACAGCGCGCTCGCCATCAACTCGCTTTCCTCAATCGCGTGCGACAACAGGATGAGTTTCGGCGGCGGCTTGTCGTCGTAGAACTGCGCCAGGAACGAGGCCAGCACCTCCTCCGGCGTGAACGATTTTTCCGCCTTCGGAAAGTAGGCGCGGTTGCCCCAGTTCTGCCCGGTGCGGAAAAAGAAGACTTCGACGCAGGAATATCCGCCCTCCTGGTGGATGGCGAACAAATCGGCCTCCTCCACCGTGCGCGGGTTGATGCCCTGTTGCGACTGGATCGCCGATAGCGCCGCGAGCCGATCGCGGTAGAGCGCCGCGGTCTCGAATTCGAGCTCGGCGGAGGCCTTTTCCATCTCGCCTGCGAGTTCCTGCTTTACGGCCCGGCTGCGGCCGGACAGGAAATCCCTGGCTTCGCGCACGAGCTCGGTATAGCCGGGAAAGTCGATCTCGCGGGTACAAGGTCCGGCGCAACGCTTGATCTGGTAGAGCAGACAGGGACGGGTGCGGCTTTCGAAAAACGCATCGGTGCAGGAGCGGATCAGGAAGGCGCGCTGCAGCGCGGTGATGGTGCGATTGACCGCGCCGGCCGAGGCGAACGGCCCGAAATACTGTCCAGGCCTGCTCTGGGCGCCGCGGTGCTTGAGAATCTGCGGCGCCCAATGATCGCCGGTGATCAGAATGTAGGGAAAAGATTTGTCGTCGCGCAGTTGCACGTTGAAGCGCGGACGCAACTGCTTGATCAGGTTCGCTTCCAGCAGAAGCGCCTCGGTCTCGGTCGCGGTCGATATGATCTCGACCGAAACGGTCGCGGCAATCATGCGCAGGATGCGCGCCGGCTGCGGCGCGCTCGCCCGGGCGTAGGAAGAAAGCCGCTTGCGGACATTCTTGGCCTTGCCGACATAGAGCACGTCATTGGCGGCATTGAGCATGCGATAGACGCCAGGCGAGGTCGGCGCCAGCTTGACAGCGTTTTCGATCGCCGCATGTCCGATCGCCAACGGGCCCTCGGCGATGACCTCGTTGCCGTCTTCGGTGACTTCCGGCAACCGGGCCTCGTCCTCCTCGTCCGTCGCGACGGTCGCAGGATCGATGTCACCAGTGGCCAGTTGCTGGGGCTGGTTTTCGTCCGGTTGCGCCTCGTCGGGCCGGGAAGGGGACACTTCCTTGCTACTTGCGCTGTTTGCGTGATCGGTCGATTCGCGGGACATGGCCTGGAATTTAAGTGTCATCACGGCCGCTTGCCAGCGCCGCCGACGGCCCCGTGCAATGAGGCCAAGGCACCGGATCCGAGCCGCAGAAACCTGCGCCGGTAACGCTCTCTTAAGACTAAGAAGCGGCGATCCTGAGGTCTTAACAACCCTTTAACTTAAAAGTCTCGATAAATCCGATCAGTAGAAAGTGCAAATCCGTAACCATGCCAATGGCGACAGATCTTGGCACTTCCGCGTGGAGTGAGCGTGATGAGCAGGATTGTCTTGATCGTTTCGGCCTTGATCGCCGCGAGCTGGACGACATCGGTTGAGGCCGCCGACTTGGGTTACGGCCAGCCCTACACCGTCAATCAGCCGCTCAACATGTATAGCTGGGCCGGGCCATATCTCGGCGGCAATATCGGTTGGGACTGGGGATCGGTCGATAACAACCCGACCAAGCCGTCAGGTCTCGTGGGTGGCGCACAGGCCGGCTACAACTGGCAGACCGGTCCCTGGGTGTTCGGCATCGAGGGCGATCTTGAGGCCACGGGCGCGTCCGATACCTTTGCGCCCTGGAAATTCTCCAATCCGTGGTTCGGCACCGTGCGCGGCCGGGCCGGTTACGCCCTCAACAACATCCTTTTCTACGGCACCGGGGGTCTCGCCTTCGGCGAGTTGAGCGGCCAGACCTTTGGCCTGTCCGAGAGCCATACCAATGCCGGCTGGACCGTGGGGTTAGGCGCCGAAGTCGGCTTCGCGCGCAACTGGAGCGCCAAGGTCGAATACCTCTACGTCGATCTGAACGACAGCAATTTCGTGATCACCGGCGCCCAGAACGGCTACCGTTTCGGCCTGCTTCGCGCCGGCGTGAACTATCACTTCTAGCAGAATAAAAAGATCACCAACCACAAACTCCCGGCCGCGGCGGCGGCCGGGATTTTTTTATCCTGAGATGAAGGCTTACGAAGAAATCACGAGGTTGACCGCCTTGGGCCCTTTGCCCTTCTTGTCCGGTTCGACTTCGAATGTGATGCGTTGTCCTTCGGTCAAATCCTTCAGCCCGGCGCGTTCCACGGCCGTGATGTGAACGAACACATCGCGACCGCCATCATCGGGCTTGATGAAGCCGTAGCCGCGTTCTCCATTGAAGAACTTGACCGTCCCAGTCATGGCCATCGGGAAACCTCCCCCGCATTGCTCCGCCGCCACGCTCGTCTTGCGTCGCGGCCGACCGGACCCTTCGCTGCGGACACGTCCCCCGGAAGCTTTGGCCATCCAGGCCGGCCCGCGCGATGGCGGACCTGCCCTAAAATCAGAAGAGGCCTTGTCACTCCGCCGCTACCATTCGCGGAAGCGGAACGTAAAGCCGATCCCAACAGTGCCGAGCATAGTACGGTTCCCGGCGGATTGACCATCGGACTTTTGGGACGCGACGGCTTAGGGCTTGGGAGTCTCGAGCCGGAAGCGGCCGGCACCGCCCTGGCCGAGCGGCTTTTCAAGCTCGGGAAGGATCGTCTTGAGTTCGGCCGCCAGGGTCCATGGCGGGTTGACGACCAGAAGGCCGGCCGAGGAGAGACCCGTGCCAGCGGTTTGCGGCGCGACGCTGAACTCGACACGCAGGCATTTTCCGGGCGGCCTTGCTTGCCCGACGGCGTATGCGACTTGTCGCGCCAGTTCGTCGGTCGCGCGCCGGCTCTTGGCCGGGTACCACAGCAGGTAGCTGCCGGTCGGCCATTTGGCGTAGGCCTCGCTAAAAGCCGCGGCCAGCCGTTCGAACTCGTCCTTTTGCTCATAGGGCGGATCGATCAAAACAAGACCGCGACGTTCGTTCGGCGGCACGAAGGCGGGCAGCGCGGTCCAACCATCAAGATCGACCACGCGGGCCTGGGTGTCGCGGCGCAGCGCTTCGATAAGGGCCTTTCGCGCCTTGGCTTCGACTTCGCATGCGGTCATCCGGTCCTGCGGCCGCAGCAGCGCGCGCGCGAGCAACGGCGATCCGGGATAGGCCGTGAGCTGTCCCGGTTGTGGATTGAACGCCCGGACGATGTCGAGATAGGGCTTGATCAGCGGCAGCGCGTTTTCCGAAAACCGCGCCTGCATGATGCGCGCAATCCCCGTGAGCCATTCCCCGCCACGCTCGGCCTCTTCGCCGGCAAGATCGTAGACGCCTGCGCCGGCATGGGTGTCGATCACGCGAAAGGCCGGGTTTTTTTCCTGCAGGTAAAGCAGGATGCGCACGAGTACGATGTGCTTGATGACGTCGGCAAAGTTGCCGGCATGAAAGGCGTGGCGGTAGTTCATGGATGAGGGTTACCACGTCATTGCGAGCGGAGCGACTTGTCCGCCGTAGCTTCAGCGAAGGCGGAAGCAATCCAGACTCTTCGTCATTCCGGGATGCGCCGCAAGGCGCAGACCCGGAATCCATCGCGCCGCAACGTTGCTGGGAAGCATGGATTCCGGGTTCGATGCTTCGCATCGCCCCGGAATGACGCTGCTGTTTCGATCAGCCACCGCGTACCGGCGGCATGACCAACTGGTCACGGCGGCAGGCGCGGCGATCGATTTCGTCACAGGCGCGGAATTGCAAATCCTTGCTCATGCAGATGCGTACTTCGCTCAGCCGCGTGCGGTTGCAGGTCACCGCGATGGAGGTTGCGGAGAGGCCCGGATTGACCTTGACGAAGGCGTCTTCGACTTCGGTCGGTGAGACGGTCTTCGGGTCGGCGAGGTCGATGAATTCGGGCGGAATTTTCACCGCAGCGCGCGCCTTGCGGATGGTCTCGAAATAGCCGCGGGGGCCAAGGCCCGAGCAGGTGCCGTGCTTTTTCCACTCGTTAAAGATCAAGCCGGGCGCCGGCATCAGATCCAGCATCGAGGTCATGATGTTGCGGTCCAGCCAGGAATCCCGGTCGCAATATTCGGGATAGCCGTGCTCATATTGCGGCCACAGCCCGTGGACCACGAAGGAGAAGGGTCTTCCACCGCATTGGGCCTGTTGCGACCGCCCATTGCCGCGCTCGGCCAATTCCTCGCAAAAGGACGGCGACCAGGACAACGACAGGACGTAATAATCAAATTCGCCCGGCGTGTTTTGCCGGCGGTCCTGCGCCGACGCGGGGCCCGCGGCGCTAAGGCCTAACGACGCGACCAAAAACAGATAGCCGAAGCCCGCGAAAATCCGCGCCGTCCGACCCAAGCAACGCCCGACCATGATGAAGCCCTCAACAATCCCCTGACGAAACCGTAGCACGTGACAGGAACATTTCAAGAACAAAAATAGACGTCACCAGCCGAAGGCGGGCCGCCGAGGCACCGGCTCTGACAAAACCGCTGTGAAGTCGGGAGCTTAAATCAGGGCTTGGCGCCCGCGCAGGCGGGGTTGGAGGCCCAGTTGCGATCGAGCCCGGTGACGCACCATTCGATGCCCTGATCGTAGCCGGCAAAGCCGCCATCCTCGATGATCGAGAAGTGCACGCCATGAACCTTGCCATCGCTCAGCATCGCGTCGCCGCTGCAATAGCGGCGCGGAATATTGTCCGACTGCCAGGGACGGTAGGCGACTTCGTGGACCCGGCCATAGGCCGTGATGGTGAGTTTGGAATTCCAGTAGGTGCTCTCTTTTTCCTGGAATTGGGAGGTAATGGTCCCCAGCGCCGCCTCGCAGGACTTGAGCCGCCCCTCGTATTTCGGGCCCGTCAGCCAGAAATTCAGCTCCAGCGGATTGGCGGCCTCGGCGGCTTGGCCGAACGCCAGCAGGCCTAACCCGGCCCCGAGCACCGCGCCCAGGCCTGTTTTTCTGGCAAATGAAAATACGTCGCGCATGGTCTGTCCGCCGGATGATCGAGCAGGCTGACCGTGCCGCGAAGCCTCCCGGAGGTCAAGTGCAGCACGGCAACACCTGCCAATAACTCCGATTCTCATAGGGCTGTGCGCTTTTCACGGCATCTCGGGCGTCTTACAGTGACGCCCAAAGCGAAACGGAGTGAACGATGCGAATCATCAAGGCCGCTGTTCTGGTCGCCGCAGGCGCCATGCTCTCATGGACGCCCGCACGGGCCGACACCGTGCCGGAGTTCAAGGGCAACGATACCGGCGGTATCATCGCCTATGAGCTGGCCCACCGCGTCGATGCCCGTCAACTCGCGGTCGACCACTGTGCCTCCTATGGCAAGGTGGCGAAGTTTCTCGCGGTTGACGCGCAGTATGGCGGCTATGTTTCCTTTGCCTGCCGTTGGGTGCCCTATGGCGCCAGCAACCGGCCGTTACGCACGCTTTACTGAGCCTGACCGGGCGTTGCCTTTCTCGTCTTCGTCGATGCCGGAACGTAGCTGATGACGCGTGAATTTGGTGGATGGGTTTTGGGTCTCGGTGTGCTGGCGGTCGTGTCGGCAGCCGGTGCTTGGGCCGAAGATCTGCCGATCCGCAAGGCGGGATTGTGGGAAATCAAGTTGGCCCATACCGGCTCGCCGCTGCCTTCGCTGACCATGCAGCACTGTACCGATGAGACCGTCGACAGGGAAATGAACAACATGGTCTCGCCGATGGCCAAGCAAATCTGCTCCAGGCAGGACACTCAGAAGACGGCAACCGGCTATGTCAGCGATTCCCTGTGCAGCGTCGCCGGCATTTCGGTCTCCTCGCATTCGGAGATCTCTGGCGACTTCAATTCCGCCTATACGGTCACGACCACCTCGCATAGCGACCTCGGCAGCAAGGGAACGCCGCACGACGCCGTGACCACCATCGAGGCGAAATGGTTGGGGGCCTGCAAACCCGACCAGAAGCCGGGCGACATCGTCATGCCCGGCGGCGGCTTCAAGCTCAACGTCAGGGACGCCGAGAAGCTGAAGAACCTGTTGCCCGGCGCGAAGTAGCTCGAGTCCCTCACACCGGAATCCGCACCGCCGCCCGCAAGCCGCCCAACGGGCTGTCGCCAAGCGTAATGTCCCCGCCGTGCGAGCGGGCGATATCGCGGGTGATCGCCAGCCCCAGTCCTGTCCCGCCTTCATCCTGATTGCGCGCATCGTCAAGCCGCAGGAAAGGCTTGAACACTTCCTCGCGCATGTTCATGGGAATGCCGGGACCATCGTCGTCAACCGTCACGGTCAGGTAGCGGTGGTCGCGCTGGCCGGTGATCGAAATCGTATTGGCGTGCCTTGCCGCGTTGGAGACGAGATTGGCGAGGCAGCGCTTGAACGCGGCAGGCTTCACCGTCACCACCGGCAGTCCGTGGAAGGCGACGGTTGCGGTATGACCGTTGCGCTCGGCATCGCTGCGCAATTCTTCCAGAGCCGCCGTCATGTCGGTCGGCTGGGCCTGCTCGCCGCTGTCGCCCCGTGCAAACGCAAGGTAGTCCTCCAGCATCCCCGCCATTTCGTCGACGTCCTTGCGCATGGCGTCGACTTCCGGGCTGTCGCCGATCAGCGCAAGCTCGAGCTTGAAGCGGGTCAGGATGGTGCGCAGATCGTGCGACACGCCGGCCAGCATCGCGGTGCGCTGCTCGATCGAGCGCTCGATGCGCGATTTCATCTCGATGAAGGCGTGCGCGGCGCGGCGCACCTCGCGCGCGCCTCTCGGGCGGAAGTTCGGCGCTTCGCGGCCCTTGCCGAAACTCTCGGCGGCGTCCGCCAGCCGCAGGATGGGGCGGATCTGGTTACGCAGAAACAGCACCGCGACGATCAAAAGGATCGAGGAGGTCCCGACCATCCAGAACAGGAAGATTTCCGAGTTGGAGGCGTAGGCCGCGCTGCGCTGGGCAAAGATGCGCATCACCGCGTCGTCGAGCTGAATGCGGATCTCGACCAGATTGGAGCGGCCGACGGTGTCGATCCAGAACGGCTTGGCGATCTGCCGGCCGAGCTGAACCGAAAGCGTCTGGTCGAGCAGGGAGAAGAATGGCTTCGGCCCCGGCGGCGGCATGTCGCCCGCGGGCAGGAAATCCACCACAAGCCCCAGCCGCTGCTGGGCGATGCGCCGGATCAACGTGTGGTCCTTGTCTTGCGGATAGCCCTTATAGACTTCGATCAGGGCGGCGATGTCCGAGACGACCGCGGCCGACAGGTGCCGCGTCACGGTATTCCAGTGGCGCTCCATGAACACGAAGGCGACGACCGACTGCAGCACCACCATCGGCACGATCATGATCAGCAGCGCGCGGGCATAGAGGCCGGTCGGCATCCAGCTCTTGAATGCGTTGCCCATCCAGCCATTGACCGCCGACACCCGCCCTGCGGCGGTGCGGATCAATGTGAGGCCAGTGTCGAGGGTGCTCATGGCTGTCGGCTCAAGGAGATGCGACCAGGCGATAGCCGATGCCGCGTACCGCCTGCAGGAATAGCGGATTGGCGGGATCGCGCTCGATCTTGCGGCGCAGGCGGTTGATCTGGACGTCGACTGCGCGTTCGTTGACGGTGCCGTCGCCGGTCAGTGCGTTGCGCGGCACTGTTTCGCCCCGGGCCAGCGCCAGAACCCGCAGCATGTCGCGCTCGCGATCGGTAAGGCGAATGACTTCCTCGCCCTGCCGTAGCTCGCCGCGCTCCAGATGATAGACGTAAGGGCCGAAGGCGATCTGCTCCAGCGTCTCCACCGGCGGCGGCGCGGTGCGCTTGAGGATATTGCCGATCCGCAAGGAGAGTTCGCGCGGCTCGAACGGTTTTGCGACGTAGTCGTCGGCGCCGATCTGCAAGCCCTCGATCCGGCTTTCCGGTTCATGGCGCGCCGTCAGCATGACGATCGGCACCGTCGAGGAGGTGCGGATGAATCTGGCGAGATCAAAACCGGTCTCGCCCGGCATCATCACGTCGAGAATCAACAGGTCGAAATGCAACCCGTTGAGCTTGGCGCGGGCATCCTTTGCGCTCATCGCGGTGGTGACGCGGTAGCCTTCGCCGGACAGAAAGCGCGACAGCAGATCGCGGATGCGGCGGTCGTCGTCGACGAGCAACAGATGCGGCGCGTCGTCGGACGGCCCCGGTGGCGTGCGTGCGGCGGTTGCGGCCTCGGCCAAGTTCATTCCTTTGCTTTTGCGTTCGAAGGTGGGGCGCCAAAAATGGCTTCCAGCACCTTGTCGGGGTCGTCGCGATCGATCATGGCGCCCAGGAATTGCCTGACGGTCTCGAGGCCATCAGGTTCGATGCCGCGCAGCGCGCGGTTGAGCCGCTCGGTTTGCAACCCTGCGAGCTTGGCCACCAGCGCCTCGCCCTTCGCGGTGGCGAAAAGAAGGCGCTGCCGGCGGTCGTTATTGCCTGCCTTCTGCACGATATACCCTTCGTCGAGCAGTTGCTTGAGGACACGTCCCAGGGATTGCTTGGTGATCCGCAGCACGTTGAGGAGGTCGGCGACCTTCAGGCCGGGGTAGCGGTGAACAAAATGCAGTACGCGGTGATGGGCGCGGCCGAAACCGAACGCTTCCAATTCGTGATCCGCGTCGCCGACAAAGTCGCGATAGGCAAAAAACAGGAGCTCGATGATGTCCCAGCGTAAGCCGCCGCCGGACGTCGCCGCGCGGCCCTCGCCAGGTTTGGAGCCGGCAGCCGCCGAGGGGGCCGATGAAATTATGTCAGCCATGTTGACATATATTGGGTTCAATGTTACAAAACGTCCGCTCACGACGAAATATTAGATCGCTTCGTAGGTTTCGCGAGGGTGCCGGCCTTGGACGACAGGCAAGTGAAGGCAGGCTCGCGAATGTGTTGATCGTACAATTGTCGAGCGGCATCTCGGCAACCATACTGGACTTCAGCCACCCACAAAAGCACGTCCTGACGGGGCTTGTGGGGTAAGCCGGTGGTGAAGTCCGGACTAATGGGCCAACGGCCCGAAACGACAGGCCGGCGCCGAAAATAGCGCCGGTTTCGACAGCAGGAAGCCAAGGAAATGAGTTTGAAATTCGAAATCCAGCCTGCGGCGAATGCGACTCCCGAGAAGGAGCGCGCGGCTAAGCTCGTGGATCCCGGCTTCGGCCGGATTTTCAGCGATCACATGGCCGTGGTCCGTTACAGCCAGGGCAAGGGTTGGCATAGTGCGCGCGTCGAATCCCGCGCGAATTTTCCGCTCGATCCCGCCGGCGCCGTGCTGCACTACGCGCAGGAGATCTTCGAAGGTCTCAAGGCCTACAAGCGCGATGACGGCGGTATCAACCTGTTCCGCCCCGACGCCAATGCCAAGCGCTTCCAGAATTCGGCCGAGCGCATGGCCATGGCGCCGCTGCCCGAGCCTGTGTTCATCGAGGCGGTCGACCAGCTCGTGCGTATCGACCGTGCCTGGGTGCCGGGCGGCGAGGGCAGTCTCTATCTGCGGCCCTTCATGATCGCGAACGAGGTTTTCCTCGGCGTGAAGCCTTCGGCGGAATACATCTTCGCCGTCATCGCCTCGCCGGTCGGCTCCTATTTCAAGGGCGGACCCGCGCCGGTGTCGATCTGGGTGTCGGAGAACTACACGCGCGCCGCCGTCGGTGGCACCGGTGCGGTCAAGTGCGGCGGCAATTATGCCGCAAGCCTGCGCGCGCAGGCTGAAGCCATCGATCACGGCTGCGATCAGGTCGTTTTCCTCGACGCGGTCGAGCGCCGCTACGTCGAGGAACTCGGCGGCATGAACATTTTCTTCGTGTTCGACGACGGCTCGATGCTGACGCCGCCGCTGGGCACGATCCTGCCCGGCATTACCCGCGATTTCATCATCGCGCTCATGAAGGATTCCGGCATCCACGTGCGCGAAGAGGCCTATACGATCGATCAATGGCGCAAGGATGCCGCCAGCGGAAAGCTGAAAGAGGCTTTTGCCTGCGGCACCGCGGCCGTCATCTCGCCGATCGGCAAGGTGTGTTCGGCGAGCGGCGATTTTCTCATCAGCGGCGGCGCTGCCGGCCCCGTCGCCATGGGGCTGCGCAAGAAACTGGTCGATATCCAGTACGGCCGCACCAACGACCCGCACGACTGGATCAGAAAGGTGTTGTGAGGGGCGGTACCGTCATCTCCCTGGGGAGATGGTGCCTGAGATGCGTAGCATCGAAGGTGGGTGAGGGGAGTCTTTATCAGGAGCGCAAACCCCTCATCCGGCTCAATCGCCCTTCCGGCGATTTCGCCACCTTTTCCCACAAGGGGAGAAGGAAAAGAAGCGAGGTTGCCGCATCACGTTCCGGCTGGTACCAACGCGCCCCATGGCCGACAAACCGAAAAAGCCGCAGAAACTGAATTGACGGGCAAATACCTCGTGAGGAAACACCCTGATCTCTTTTCACACGAGGCAAAGCGCGCTACGTGCGGGCGCACTGCTCAAGTCGCCGGTCGATAGTGCGGGAGTGGCAAATGGCGGATAGCTCTCAAAACGATGTATTTCTAAAGGAAAAAAAAGACTCCGCCGAGGTCATCGACTTCGGCCTGCGCGATGTCCCTAAAGATGAATGGTGAACTGGCGACCGAACAATCCCAACTGCCCTCAATAGTCCACACCAAAATGTGTCTGACGGGATCGTCGATACAGCACTTGTTTGGTGCGCCTCTGAAAGATCATTCCGCAATAATTGCTCTATGCAGAATGCTACTGGAGGCGAGCACATTATACTTCTACCTAATGGAGAGTGTCGAAGCCGACGATGGACGGCCCGATGCTTGTTCTTCCAACCGGTTCGGCAACGAGTCGGATAATCTGCCGAGCAAGAACATCTTCGATCAGGCCGAATTCGAACAAGCCGATATCACCGACTGGATGTTCATGCGGAATGACAAGATCGTTGGCATGGAGACCATCAAGCCGCTTTTCAAGTCGATGCCGAAAGAAGACGCCGACGCCATGCGCGCGCGGATGGAGCCGCCGCTACATTGAACCGGGTTGCCGCTTGGCGTCCCCCGGCTGATACCAACGCGCCCCATGGCCGACAAACCGAAAAAGCCGCAAAAACTGAAAGCGCGCCTGCCGCGCGGGCTGGAAGATCGTGGTCCGGCCGCGATCAACGCCACGCGCGTGATGGTCGAGAAAATCCGCGAAGTCTATGAGCGCTATGGCTTCGAGCCGGTGGAAACGCCGGCGATGGAATACACCGACGCGTTGGGCAAATTCCTGCCGGATCAGGACCGGCCGAACGAGGGTGTGTTCTCGTTCCAGGACGATGACGAGCAGTGGATTTCACTGCGCTATGATCTGACCGCGCCGCTGGCGCGCTATGTCGCCGAGCGTTACGGCACCGAAAACCTGGTGCTGCCGTATCGCAGCTATCGCTTTGGCTATGTCTACCGCAACGAGAAGCCGGGTCCCGGCCGCTTCCGCCAGTTCATGCAGTTCGATGCCGACACCATCGGCACCGCCGTCCGGCGGCCAGTCGAGCGCGGCGGCCGATGCCGAAATGTGCATGATGGCCGCCGACACGATGGAAGCGCTCGGCATTCCCCGCGGCTCCTATGTGGTGAAGGTGAATAACCGCAAGGTGCTGGATGGGGTGATGGAAGCTATCGGGCTTGGCGGCGATGAGAACATGGGCGGCGCAACGGCTTACGGTGCTGCGCGCTATCGACAAATTGGACAGGCTTGGCGCTGAGGGCGTGCGAATTGCTGCTCGGCCCCGGAAGATGGGACGGCGGCAAGAATGAAAGCGGCGATTTCACCAAAGGAGCCGGCCTCGACGAACACCAAATCGAAAGATTTCGCGTGTTCAACTCCTGCAACTGGGCTTAGAAATGGAAGATGCCGGCGCAGAGCGATTTTGTCGAAGATCAAGTGTTGTCAACGCTTGGATAACTTCGACTTTGCGGTCGAAGGCAACGTCTCATGCTGGTAGTCGAAGGAATCTCCGAACTGCTCAGATCGGAGAATTGGTCGAAGCTGCGGGATACGGAGCGGACCAGGATTCGTATCGATCCCTCCGTCGTCCGCGGTCTCGAATATTACACCGGCCCCGTCTACGAAGTAGAACTGCTGCTCGACACCAAGGACGAAAAAGGCCGTCCCGTGCGCTTCGGTTCGGTCGGCGGCGGCGGGCGTTATGACGGCCTCGTCTCGCGCTTTCGTGGCGAGGTGGTGCCGGCGACGGGATTTTCCATCGGCGTGTCGCGCTTGCAGGCCGCGCTCACCATGCTCGGCAAACTCGACACGCGGCCCGAATCCGGTCCCGTGGTCGTCACCGTGTTCGATCGCGACCGCGTCGCCGACTATCAGAAGATGGTCGCCGCGCTTCGCGCCAGACAAAATCCGCGCCGAACTATATCTCGGCAATCCCAAGAACATGGGCAACCAGCTCAAATATGCCGATCGCCGCAACTCGCCCTGCGTGATCATCCAGGGATCGGACGAGAAGGCGAAGGGCAAAGTCCTGATTAAAGATCTCATCCTCGGCGCTGGACTTACCGACACCAGCGACCGCGACGAATATTTGAAGAAGCAGACAGAGGCGCAAATCGAGGTCGAGGAAAGCGAACTCGTTGCGGCCGTGCGTAAAATATTGGCACGGCACGCGGTCACGTGGGGAAGCTGAATGCGGGATGCGTGGGCTTGACCCGCATGGTTATCTCTTCAAAAGATGGGCAGCCCGCTTTGGGTCTGCGAGTATTCGACAGCGAACGAAAACAAAAGGAGTAATGGGATGCCCGAAATCACCATCAGCATGGCCGCCGGCCGCACCGACGAACAGAAGGTCGGCATGATGCGCGATATCACCCAAGCGCTGGTGAAGAATCTCGGCGTCGATGCCGAAGCCGTCGTGATCCAGATCAACGAGGCGCCGTTGATCCACAAGATGAAGGGCGGCCAGTCCTTCGTCGAACGCTTCGCGAAGAAATAAACTCGCTCTCGTCGTCCCCGCGCAGGCGGGGACCATAACCGAGGTGCCTGCAGTTAGGGAGCTTGTCGACCAGTCCCTGAAATAAGTGCGATTGGTGGCTATGGGTCCCGGCTCGCGCTTCGCTTGGCCGGGACGACGGTGGAGGTTTCCATGGACGCACGCGACGTCATCAAGATCGGCATGAGCGCTGAACGAAGCCTGGTGGTGCCCCCCGAGCGCACCGTCGGGCATTTCGTTCCGAGCATGCCGATGGTCTATGCGACGCCGATGATGATCCTGGAGATGGAGATGGCGTCGGCCGATGCCATCGCGGCCGGTCTTGAGTCGGGGTGGGTCACGGTCGGCACCGAGGTCGATATCCGCCATCTCGCCGCCACCCCGGTCGGTGCAACGGTACGCACCGTTGCCCGCGTCGTTGCGGTGGAGCGGCGGCTGATCCGGTTCGAGGTCGAGGCTTTCGACGAGAAGCGCCGCATCGGAGAGGGCCGCCACGCCCGCGGCCTCGTCAATGTCGCGGCGTTCAGCAAGCGGCTCTGATTACTTCGCCAGTTCCTTCGAGCGCTTGGTCGCGGCGGCAACCGCCCGCGTGAGCAGCGATTGCACGCCTTCTTTTCCCATCAGCACTTCCAGCGCGGCTGCCGTGGTGCCGCCGGGCGAAGTGACGTTCTGGCGCAGCGTCGAGGCCGCCAGATCCGAGCGATGCAACAGTTCGCCGGAGCCCGAGACGGTTTCGCGCGCGAGTTTGGTCGCCAACGCTTCCGGCAACCCGGCTGCGACGCCGGCGCGCGCCAGTTCCTCGGCGAGCAGGAACACGTAAGCCGGGCCTGAACCGGAAACCGCGGTCACCGCGTCCATCAGGCCCTCATCGTTCACCCATTCGACCGCACCGGTAGCGCGTAACAGGCTATCGGCGGTTGCGCGTTGCGCGTCGCTGACGTCTTTCGCCGCTACTGCGACGGTGATGCCGCGGCCGATCGCGGCCGGCGTGTTGGGCATGGCGCGCACGACGTGGCCGCCCAAAACCTCCGCAAGCGATGCAATCGTGGTTCCTGCCATGATCGAGACCACCAGCGTGGCCGCATCGACATAGGGCTTCAGAGCCGGGCCCGCCTCGCGGAAGGCCTGCGGCTTTAACGCCACCACGAAAGCCGCGATGGCTTCCCGGCCTCCTGAGGCGAGGGATTGAGGCGCGCGCCGCGCGCCAGATGCGCGCGGATTTCGTCGGATGGATGCGGCTCGATCACGGCCACGCGGCGCGGGTCGAGGCCTTGCGCCAGCCAGCCCGACAGCATCGCGCCACCCATCTTTCCCGCGCCGGCGAGGACGACGGTGCCCGGAGATGTTTTTCAAGGCATTATGTGAAAATACCGTATATGTGTTGCTCACACTCTCACCACAAATCGTCCGTCGTCCCCGCGAAGGCGGGGACCCATAACCACGATGTTCTAGTCTATCGGGATTTCTGCAACAAGCGTCGAGCGACAATTTGCCGTCACGGCGTATGGGTCCCGGATCGCGCTCGCTTCACGTCGCTTGTCCGGGACGACGCGAGAGCTGAGCCTACGCCTCGCCCTCAGTGTCGAACATCGCGGCGCTCATGGCTTCCGCGGCGGACTTGCCGGCCCAGACCACGAACTGGAACGCCGGGTAATAGCGCTCGCAGGCGTGGAGTGCGCTCACCAGCATGGTCTCGCATTGCGCGGTCGAAGCCGCCATCCCGCCCGGCAGCACCAGCGCCTGCCGGTACATGATCATGCCGGTGTGGGTCCAGATATCGAAATGCCCGACCCATAATTGTTCGTTGATCGCGGCGATCAGCCGCTGCACTTCGCCTCGACGCGGTTCCGGAATCTTCATGTCGAAGGCGCAGGCCAGATGCAACGCCTCGATTTCGCTCATCCAGGTGAAGGAAAGCTGGTAGTCGGTCCAGTTGCCCTTGGAGACGATCGTTATTTCGTCGTCGCCGGAGCGCTCGAACGACAAATTATTGTCGGCGGCGACGTCCTCGACGACCGTGAGAGGGTTGGTCCGGGAATCAATTATGCCTTCGAGGAGGGACATGCCGTCTCGACCTTGCCTTTTTCGAAATTCGGATACGAGCGATACGCACGCCGCACGCCGACATGCGCCCGCATTTGCGCCGTGGCGGCTGCTCGCCCCGATGATCCAACGCGTCGGGATCAGGGCTTGCCGGGACGAAGTGATGTGATTTGCGGAATCGGCGCAACGGGGGGCCGAGTCCATCCACAGGCAATGCTCAAATCGTCCACAGCTCTTCGTGCGCGTTAACTTTTGAAGGAGAACAAATCGGAATCGGATTCGCGTCTCGCCCAAATCGTTAATTTTTCGAGCAGTGAGGGAACTGCAACCCGTTGTTCGGTCCCGCGCGACGAGCGCGGATCTGGACCGACAAGAGAGGTCCTTGCTGGCGAAGCCGCCGCTCGCCATAATTCGCCTCATGAAGCGTGAGGCCCAATTATCCGGACTCCGTCGCGAAGCGAGGACACCATGAATCAAACGCCGCAGGGAGACGCCCGCACAACGGAGTTTGCGGAGGCCACCGAGCAGCCTGCCCATCCGCGTTTCACAAAGCCACAACGGGTCGCTTTCGTGCAGTCCGCCTGGCATCGCGACGTCGTCGCCGAGTGCCGCGGACGCGTTTCTCGCCGAGATCGAGGCGCGTCACATCGCCCGCGCGCATATCGATGTCTTCGAAGTGCCGGGCGCCTTCGAGATTCCGCTGCACGTGCAGTTATTGGCCAAGACCAGGCGCTACACCGCGATCGTGGCGGCCGGACTTGTGGTCGATGACGACTCTGTCGCTGAGACCGTCATCAGGGCGCTGATGGAGGTGCAACTGCGCACGGAGATTCCCGTGTTCTCGGCGGTGGTGACGCCGCAGCAGTTTCGCGAGACGGCGGATGCCGATTTCCTGCGCCGGCATTTTGCATCCAAGGGCGCGGAGGTCGCGGCAGCCTGCGCCAACACGCTGCTCAGCCTGGAGCGGTTACGCGGTCAGGTCGCGGCAGGGATTGTGTAGCCGGAGTCCATGGACCACCGCATCAAGTTGTGCGGCCGGCAGTTTCGGGCACCGGTTCCCTGTTAATGTTACGTCTTAACTAACAATTAAGTATCCCTTTGCGGGGCGAAAACGCGCGACCTAGCGTCCTCTGGAATACGGCTCCTAACAAAACGGGTGCGTGCCATGAGGTCAAAGATAAATGCGGCGTTGATCGTTTCCCTCAGCGCCATTGCCCTTCTACTGGTGACCAGCGAGACGTTCGCCGCTTCGAGAACTGCGCGCGGAGCATTTGCCTCGGCACATCGCCCCGGCACCCATTTTTTTCGGCATAATCGGCGATCTCAGGCTGCGCTCGGCTGGCTGGGAGACGATGGTGTGTATTACGGACCGAATGGCGAAGAGCTGACGCCGCCGACATCCGGCGGAGTCCGCTACACCGATACATATGACATTCCCTGGGATTGGGCCCATCGGTATCCGCCGGCCGTCGCGCCGACGGGGCGGCCTTACGTGTCGAGCTGCGGCGCCGAGACCGTCACGGTTCCTGACGGCCGTGGCGGCAATGGGCAGGTCAACATCGTGAGATGCTACTGAGGGTTTAATTCCCTGGTCGTAGAGACGAGGTAGCGCGACCGGCCAGGGATCGATACCGGCCCCTAGTCAAACAGGCTCGACACCGACTCTTCCGAAGCCGTGCGGCCGATCGCTTCCGCGATCAGGTCGGCGATCGACAGCGCGCGGATATTGAGCGCCTTGCTGATCGCTTCGGTGGGCTGGATCGAGTTGGTGATCACGAGCTCCTTCAGCCGCGAGGACGTGATGCGGGTCACCGCGCCGCCCGAGAGCACGCCGTGGGTGATATAGGCGTAGACTTCCTTGGCGCCGTTGGCGAGCAGCGCGTCGGCGGCGTTCACCAGCGTGCCGCCGGAATTGACGATGTCATCGACCAGAATGCAGGTATAGCCGGCGACGTCGCCGATCACGTTCATCACTTCGGATTTACCGGCGCGCTCGCGGCGTTTGTCGATGATGGCGAGCGGCGCGTTGATCCGCTTGGCGAGTCCGCGGGCGCGCACCACGCCGCCGACGTCGGGCGACACCACCATCACATTGGTGAGGTCGAACCGTTCGCGGATGTCACGCACCATCACCGGCGAGGCATAGAGGTTGTCGGTCGGGATGTCGAAGAAGCCCTGGATTTGTCCGGCGTGCAGATCGAGCGTCATGACGCGATCGGCGCCGGCATGGGTGATCAGGTTTGCGACCAGCTTGGCGGAAATCGGGGTGCGGGGACCCGCTTTGCGGTCCTGCCGCGCATAGCCGAAGTAGGGCACGACAGCGGTGATGCGGCGCGCCGATGCCCGGCGCAGCGCATCGGTGATGATCAACAGCTCCATCAGGTGATCGTTGGCCGGAAACGAAGTCGACTGAATCACAAACACGTCCGAGCCGCGGACGTTCTCCTGGATTTCGACGAAAATCTCCATGTCCGCGAAGCGGCGGACGATCGCTTTGGTGAGCGGCAGGTCCAGCCAGTTGGCGATCTCCTTCGCCAGCACCGGATTGGAATTACCGGCGACCAGCTTGATCGAGCCGTTCTTGGCTGACATCGAGGCTTCTCCCCGCGCCTTGCTGGAGACCATATTCAGCATATCGCAATACCCACGAAATAGCGCGTTTCGACAAATCTGGCGCCGCTCATTTGAAGTCCCTGCGGTACGAGCGGCGAGTCCTGCTCAGGAACTTCAAATGAAAAAAGCGGCACTGGAATCGTTAACTTTGCCAGTGCCTCTGACTTTCCGAAGTTCGTGAAAGGTGGGTGCTGCAAGGGCGCACGAACTTCGGAAAGGAGGCACTGGCGTGATATCAAGGCGGTGCCCCGGCTGGCAACCCATCTGCCCGGTTTTCCCGGCAAAAATGCCTGTTTCCGAGCTGCTTGGCTAATGGTCGGTATAGGCCAAAGTAGCAAGGCCGTCCGCGCTGGCGACCGCGGGTCCGCGCCTGGAAGGTGCGGCGGGCAGCGGTTGAGGCGCATCGGCCGGAGGCGTGCCGTTGATCATGCCGGAAAGACCGCTCAGACCGGCTTGGGCGATCTTTCGCAACACCAGATCGTCGACCGAAGCCCAGGCGTCGCGGCCGGCCTTGCCGGCCGGCTCTTCGCCGGAAAGCCGCAGCGCGCGCTGCTGGTTCTGGTCATAGACGTCCCAGACCCAGGCGATCGTGGTGCGGCCGTGGCTGACTTCTGCGGCGAGATAGCCGCGCACCCGATAGGCTGCGGTGCCCTCGCGGGACACGATCGACAGGCTCCGCAGCTTGGATTCGCTGTCCAGTACGCCGACCATCCGATCGAATACCTGAGGTGGTGGTCCATCGATGGATTCGAACGCAATCGTCGGACCGTTTGAATTATTCGCCATCGCAAAGGAATTGTTGGTAGCGCCGCCGGCACAGCCGCCGAGGTCGCAGGCCATCATGACGAGAACCGTGGCCAGCACGGCACGTCCTGCAATCCGGCAAACGCGAAACAAGATTACGGATAGGTCGCTCATCGCGCCCAAGCGATATCGTTAAAATCCATTAACGTCTAGGGCAGACCGGATTGCGAACCGGATGATTGTTGTTTCGGTGCCTATGTCTCTCCCCGTCATCCTGAGGCGCGAGCGAAAGCGAGCCTCGAAGGAGACGAGCCCCGCTCCCTGCCACGCATCCTTCGAGGCGCGCCAAAGGGCGCGCGCCTCAGGATGACGCTCGCGTCTCAGCCTTCAAGAACAATGGCGTGAACGTGGCGGCCGTAATCGGCCTCCTTGCGATGGACGGAGCGGCGATAGCTGAAAAAACGCTCGTCGGAATAGGTGTCGATGCCGGTATCGTCGATCATCAGCACGCCGGCATTTTCCAGCCGCTTGCGGATGAAGCCGGCGAGATCGAACATCGCATGGCCTTCGCGCGCCGCGGGCAGGAAGTAGAGAGAATTCTCGGCGTCGGCGTCGATAAACCGTTCGACGAATTCGTGACCGACTTCGTAGGATGGCTGGCGGATCAATGGGCCGATCGCCGCCACGATATTGGCGCGCTCCGCGCCAAGTTTTTCCATGGCGTCCACGGTGGCTTCGACGACTCCTGTCAAGGCGCCTTTCCAGCCGGCATGCGTTGCACCGATCACCTGCGCCTTGGGATCGGCGAACAAAACCGGCCCGCAGTCGGCGGCGGTCACGCCGATCGCAAGCCCCTTGGTGCGGGTGACGATGGCATCGGCTTTCGGACGCGCCGCGGTGTCCCACGGCGTGGACGCCACCGCAACGTCGGGAGAATGAATCTGAAACACCGTCAGAAAACGCTCGATCGGGACGTGCAACGCTGCGGCCATCCGCCGGCGGTTTTCCGCCACATGCGCCGGATCGTCGTGAGAACCGACACCACCGTTGAGGCCGGCATAAATGCCTTCGGAAACGCCGCCTTCACGGCTGAAGAAAGCATGGCGCAGGCCGGGAATGGCCGACAGCAGGGAAAATTCGAGTGGAGTGGATTTGACATTCGCTCCACCCTGGCCGCGCATTCCTGATGCGAATGTCAAATCCAAAACTCCACTCAAAATTGATATTTGCTAGTGATCCCTTGATTCTAACATTTGCAAAAGTGCCAACCAGACCGGGATGCAAATGTTAGAATCAGATCACTAGCGTCATGAGGTTTCCGCGTTGGCATCGGGCTTCTCGTCGGTAAATCCCGCGAGCGTGGCGAGATTGGGCTCCGAGATACCGAGCACCTTGAACATTTGTCCCATCCCGCCGCGGCCGCCGCCGACCAGCCGCTTCAGCGCGCCGGCAATGTCTTCGGAGACCTCGTGGCTGGCCTTGGCCATCAAGCTTATCGCGCGGTTTTCGATACCGAGGCGCCTCAGAAAGTCGCCCTGCGGCACCGGGCCATGCACGCCGACGCCGAGATCCTCAGCGGCACGCGCCAGCGCCTGGAAATCGACATGCGCCGTCACATCGGCCTGTCCCGGATCTTTCAAGGGGTCGGTGAAGCTATGGCGGGCGATGGCCTGAAACGTATCTCCGGCATCGCTGCGCAGATGGCCATAGTCGATGATGAGGGCCGCGCCGTCCTGATCGCGAACGCGGCTTGCGATCTTCATGATCTCGGCATCGGGTCGCCACTCGAATACGGCGCCTACAGGAGCGGCGCGCACCAGCGGCGGCAGCAGCACCTCGAAACGCGGGATCGGATCGGGAGCCGTGCCGAACGTCAGCTTGCCATCGTCGTCGATCTCGATCGTCCGCTCGTGCCAGCCGTTCTGGGCCTTCACCGCCTGATGAATCGGCAGCACGTCAAAATATTCGTTGGCAAAGATCACCGAGGGGCCATCGGGGACGTCGTCGATCGTGTCGTGCCAGGTGACGTTGCGGGAGTTGGACAGCGTCGCCTTCTGCTTGTCGCGCAGCACCGGATTGACCTCGACCAGATGGATGCTCAGCGCCTGATAGAGCGGGGGCAATACGCGTAGCGCGCGCAGTGCGTCCGCCATCATGGTGCCGCGGCCGGGGCCGATTTCGATCAAGCGTAGCAGGGGTGGCGAATCGATCGCTTTCCACACCGATGCCGCCCACAGCCCCAGCAACTCGCCAAACATCTGGCTCACTTCGGGTGAAGTGATGAAATCGCCCTCGCGCCCGAGCGGGTCGCGCGAAAGATAATAGCCGTGCTTCGGGTGCATCAGGCACAGCTCCATGTAACGCCACACCGGCATTGGGCCGGATGACTTGATCAGAGTCCTGATCTCCGACAGGAGCGGCGAAGTCTCGGTCACGACAGTTCCTAAACCGGCGGCGCTGCTGGTTCGGCCGCCTTCCGGCGATACGCGGCCACAATAATAATAGCGCCCGCAATGATCATGGGAATCGAAAGCAGCATGCCCATGGTGAGACCGCCCCACAAAAATCCAAGCTGCGGGTCCGGCTCCCTGAAAAATTCACTTATAATACGTGCAATCCCGTAAATCGCGATGAAACTGCCGAGAATCAAACCGGGACGCTTCAACGCGCCCATTCTGATCATCACCGCAAGGACGGTGAACAGAACGACACCCTCAAGGGCGGCCTCATAAAGCTGGCTGGGATGGCGCGGGATCGGGCCGCCATTGGGAAATATCATCGCCCACGGCAAATTGGGATCTGCCGCGCGGCCCCACAACTCGCTGTTGATGAAATTGGCGATCCGCCCGAGGAATAGCCCGATCGGCCCGACGGCGGTGGTGATGTCGCCAAGCGACAGAATCGAGATGTTGTTCTTGTGCGCAAACAGCATTACCGCCGCGACGCAGCCGAGAAAGCCGCCATGAAAGGACATGCCGCCCTTCCATACTTCTAAAATCTCGGCGGGGTGGTGGAGGAAAAACAGCGGATTGTAAAACAGCACATAGCCGGTGCGGCCGCCGAGGATGATTCCGATCGTCACCCACAGGACGAAGTCGTCCATTTGCAGAAGCGTGATCGGCGCAGGCCCGCCCCAAAGCTTCTCGTTCTTGATCAGCGCGCGGGCATAGATCCAGCCGAGTACGATGCCACCGATGTAAGCCAGCGCATACCAGCGGATGACGAAAGGGCCGATCGAAAAGGCAACCGGATTGAAGACGGGAAACGCAATGGTGAGAAGGGGCATTTCGTCCTATGACCAAAGGGTGCGGCGGTAGAGCGAAAGCAGCCGCTCCCAGTGCCGCTCGGCTGCATCGCGATCGTAGACGGGACGTTTTGGAAATGCGAAGCCGTGATGGGTGCCGGGATAGATCTCGACTTCGGCATTGGCGCCTTGCATCGATGCCTTGACTTGCTCGATGACCTCAGACGGCGCGTAGATGTCGGTTTCGGCGCAGGCGAAATAGAGTTCGGCTTTCGTTTTGCCTGGGGCCAGATGCGGGCTGTCGGGCTGGTCGGTCACCAGATGCGTTCCGTAGACCGAGGCTGCGGCCTTGACGCGATCGGAGAACTGCGTCGCTGCGTTGATCGCATATCGTCCACTCATGCAGTAGCCGACGGCGCCGACCCGATCGAGGCGGGCGGCAGGTTGGCCTGAAGCGAAAGCCAGAAGCGCGCGGGTATCTTCCATGACCATGGGAATGTTGATCGAGGCCATCAACTGGAACATGCGCTTGCGTTCGGGTGCTTCCGGATCTGCCGGCAGCGGGCCGAGCTCCATCACTCCCGAGCGGTAATAGAGATTCGGCAGCATCACGTAATAGCCTGATGTGCCGAGCCGGCGCGCCATGTCGCGCAGCTCCTCGCGGATCGCCGGTGCGTCCATGTAAAACAGGATGACGGGATGCGGTCCGCCGCGTTCAGGATGGGTAATGAACGTCGTGGTGTGGCCGTCTTTGGTCGGGATTTCGATCTGCTGGTCGATCATGGGCGTTTCGAGGTGATTTCAATGGATGATGTTCGGGCCCGGTACGATTGCAAGTAAACTAGTGGTCCGATTCTAACATTCGCCCCCGGTTTGGCAGGCGCCTTTTTGCGAATGTTAGAATCAAAAGGACCACTAGCAGATATTAGGTCTCTAGTGGAGTTTAGGATTTGACATTCGCTTTCCAAGTCTGCGGCTAGGCGGGGAGCGAATGTCAAATCCACTCCACTAGTCCATGACAAGGCGTGCCCGCTTGACACAAAAGTGCTCTTGAACCGCTGGCCCGGGATCACCATTGTCTTTGCGGAGCGTACACGCCGACCGGAGATGTGACGGATGACCCAGACCAACAATCGGTTTTTCGACGAGATCGGACGTTTGATGAACGACGCGGCCGGCGCCGCCCAAGGCGTCAAGCGCGAAGTGGATACGGTGGTGCGCAACCAGGCCGAAAAAATCCTGCGCGACCTCGATGTCGTCAAGCGCGAGGAATTCGAGGCGGTCAAGGACATGGCGCGTCTGGCGCGCGAGGAAAACGAGGCGCTGAAGGCCCGCATCGCGGCGCTCGAGGCCAAGCTCGGCGGTATCTCGTCCTGACGGGGGCGGGGCACCAGCGCTCACCCATCCTCGAAATGGCAAAGACCAAGCGCGACGTCCCGATTATCGCGTTCAAATCGCAACAGGCCTGGAATGACTGGCTTGCATCGCAGCCCGTGGATTCCGCAGGCCTTTGGCTGAAATTGGCGAAGAAGTCCTCCCGCATTCTCAACGTTTCGAAGCCGGAGGCGATCGACACAGCGCTGTGTCACGGCTGGATCGACGGTCAACTCGATAGCTTTGACGAAAACTACTGGCTGGTCCGTTTCACGCCGCGTCGTCCCAGCAGTAGATGGTCCGAGAGAAACCGTACCCGCGCGCTTCAATTGATCGAAATGGGCCGCATGCTCCCTGCCGGGATGAGGGAGATTGAACGCGCCCGAAAAGACGGTCGCTGGGAGACCGCCTATGCGCCGCAAAGCACGGCGGAGGTTCCCGACGACCTCAAGGCTGCCCTGGCCAGGAACAAGAAGGCGAGCAAGTTTTTCGAAGCGCTAGATCGTGTTAACCGCTATGCGATCCTTTACCGGGTGCACAACGCCAAGAAGTCCGAGACCCGAGCAGCCAGAATTGAGAAATTTGTGACGATGCTGGCGGCCGGCGAAACCATTCATCCGAAGAAACCCAAGCGCTGAAACGCCGGCGCAGATATGGTCGGCGCGAGGCCGTTGCCGCGGACGGCCGCTGCCGAGAAATATTGCTTCATTTCCTTGTCATTTCGGCCCTTTGGGGCTAGAACGCCGCCACGTCCGCAGCCCCCGCACCCCTGGAGGCTTGCTGTGGACGCTAAACGGGCCGCGATGCGGCCTTTAATTTTTGAAAAAACAAGGACTTAAGCCGATGGCGACCGTCAAGGAATTGAAGGCGACCGCGCGTCCGAAGAGCGGCAAGGGGGCCGCCCGGGCCGAGCGTCGCGCCGGGAAAGTACCCGGAGTGATCTATGGCAACAACCAGCCCCCCGTGACCATCTCGGTCGATGATCGCGAACTGCGCCAGCGCATTCTTGCGGGCCGGTTCCTCACCACGATTTATGACATCGATCTGGAGGGCAAGAAGCACCGCGTGATTCCGCGCGACTTCCATCTCGATCCCGTGCGCGATTTTCCGCTTCATGTCGATTTCATGCGGCTCGGTGAAGGCGCGACCATCCGCGTCAGCATTCCGCTGCACATCCTGAAGTCCGAAGTCTCTCCCGGCGTGAAGCGCGGTGGCACGGTCAACATCGTGACCCACGCGATCGATCTGGAGTGTTCGGTCGACAACATTCCGCAGTTCATCGAGGCCGATGTCAGCGAACTCGAGATCAGCCACTCGCTCCATCTGTCGGACATCAAATTGCCGGCCGGGGTGAAGTCGCTGACGCGCGAGGACGCAACGCTTGTCACCATCGTGCCGCCGTCCGGCTACGCCGAAGAAATGAAGGCGGCTGCCGCGGCTGCTGCGGCTGGTGCAACCGCTGCCGCTGCTGCTCCAGCGGCCGGTGCGGCTCCTGCGGCCGGTGCTGCGCCCGCTGCTGCTCCTGCGGCCGGTGCTGCCGCTCCGGCGGCTGGCGCCAAGGCGCCCGCCGGTGGCGGAGACAAGAAGAAGTAAGAGGAGACGGGATGCCGCGCCATGCGCCTCTTTGTTGGTCTCGGCAATCCCGGCGCGAAATACGCGCATAACCGCCACAACATCGGCTTCATGGCCGTCGACGAAATTGCACGGCGTCATGGTTTCGCACCCTGGCGCCGTCGCTTTCAGGGCGTGACGTCGGAAGGCACCCTTGATCATGAAAAGATCGTTCTGCTTCGCCCGGAAACGTTCATGAACGAATCCGGGCGGTCGGTTCAAGAAGCAGCGAATTTCTTCAAGCTCGGCGCAAGCGACATTATCGTGTTTCAGGATGAACTCGAACTGCCTCCCGCGAAGGTGCGGGTGAAGATCGGGGGCGGCATCGCCGGCCACAATGGTTTGCGGTCGATTTCCGCGCATATCGGCAATGAATATCGCCGCGTGCGGCTGGGGATCGGTCACCCCGGCATCAAGGAACTGGTTCACGGTTACGTGCTGTCGGACTTCGCCAAGAGCGATCGGCCATGGGTCGAAGCGCTTTGCGCGGTGATGGCGGACAATGCCGGTCTGCTGGCCAGCGGCACGGATTCGACGTTCCAGAACAAGGTGCATCTGGCGATGCAGGCACGCGGATTTTTCGACACGGATGACGGTGACGCGTAGCAGGCGGGCTTCGCGACCAGGTTTTCAGGACAGATCATGGGATTCAAATGCGGTATCGTCGGACTGCCCAATGTCGGCAAGTCGACGTTGTTCAATGCGCTGACCGAGACGGCGGCGGCGCAAGCGGCGAACTATCCGTTCTGTACGATCGAGCCCAACGTGGGCGAGGTCGCTGTTCCGGATCCCAGGCTCGACAAGCTGTCCGAGATTGCAAAATCCGCGCAGATCATTCCGACGCGGCTGACCTTCGTCGATATTGCGGGTCTCGTGCGCGGCGCCTCGAAAGGCGAGGGGCTCGGCAACCAGTTTCTCGCGACGATCCGCGAGGTCGACGCGGTCGCGCATGTCGTGCGCTGCTTTGAGGATTCCGACATCACCCATGTCGAAGGCAAGATTGCGCCGCTCGCCGACATCGAGACCATCGAGACCGAGTTGATGCTTGCCGATCTCGACAGCCTGGAGAAGCGCGTCGACAACCTCGCCAAGAAAGCGAAGGGCAACGACAAGGACGCCAAGGAGCAACTCGACCTCGTCAACCGCGCGCTGGTCTTGTTGCGGGACGGCAAGCCGGCGCGGCTGCTTGAACGCAAGCCGGAAGAGGAGCGCGCTTTTGACATGCTCGGGCTTTTGACGTCGAAGCCCGTGCTTTACGTCTGCAATGTCGAGGAGGGATCGGCAAAGGACGGCAACAATTTTTCCAAACAGGTATTCGAGCGGGCTAAACAGGAAGGCGCCGTTGCGGTGGTGATCTCGGCCAAGATCGAGTCCGAAATCGCGACGCTGTCGCGCGAGGAGCGCAAGGATTTCCTCGACACACTGGGTCTTGAGGAAGCGGGCCTCGACCGGCTGATCCGCGCCGGCTACCAGCTCCTCGATCTCATCACCTATTTCACGGCGGGGCCGAAAGAAGCGCGCGCCTGGACCATTCATCGCGGCACCAAGGCCCCCGGGGCCGCTGGCGTCATTCACACCGACTTTGAAAAGGGATTCATTCGCGCAGAGACCATTGCCTACGCCGACTACGTTTCGCTAGGCGGCGAAGCCGGCGCCCGTGATGGCGGAAAACTGCGTCTGGAAGGCAAGGAATACGTCGTCGCCGACGGCGACGTGATGCATTTCAGGTTCAACAACTGATATTGCGCGAGGTTCGCTAGTGTCCTGCGCCCTGATCGCGGATCGCGCCGAGATGTTCGTTGATGCGGAACACGATCAGGACGAATTCCGCCGCGATGCGCGAGAAGATGATGCCGACGATGACGCTTGCGATCGACGCCAATAGTTGAATGAATCCCCCGAACGGGCTGATCGCCATCGCGGCCAGGCCCGCGAAAATGCCGGCGATGCCAAACAGGCAAATCAATGCGATCACGAGCCAGTAAAATGTCTTGATGATCGTGGGCGTAATAAAGCGATCCCACTGAAACAGATCCTGAAAATCGAACATCGGTCTTTCTCCGGCAAGTCGAATTTGATTCGCGCGATCCGTCTGTTTCAGTAAATGGCTAGCTCCGAATGGAGGTTCGGGCAAGTCGAAGGCGAGCCATGCATATGGATTGGGTTGAGATTGCCACAAAGTGCGGCCACAATCGGGCTTCCCGCAAGATGTCCCCAGTCATGAAATCTCTTGTTTTCGAGGACTTTAAACCCGGCCCGCTGGGCCGCTTTGGACCGCGGCATGTCACGGCCGAGGAAATTCGCGCCTTCGCCACCGAGTTCGACCCGCAGCCGATGCATCTGGACGAAGAAGCCGCCTCGCGTTCGTTGCTGAAAGGGCTTGCCGGTTCGGGTTGGCATCTGTGCTCGATCATCATGCGCATGATGTTCGATGGCTTTATCGGCCGCACCGCATCCTTGGGCTCGCCGGGCGTCAATGACCTGCGCTGGCTGGCGCCGTTTCGGCCTGGTGACGACATCACGCTCGACGTCGAAGTGATGGAAGCACGCGCCTCGCGCAGCCGGCCGACGACCGGCATTGTCACACTCAAAGCCGTGGCGCGGAATGCATCGGGGCTCGCATTGTGCGAGATGGTGTCGCCGATCATCGTTCGCCGCCGCGACGAAGCCGCAACCGGCGTGGCTCGCTGATGCGCTTCTTCGAGGATATTAAGGTCGGGCAGCGACGCGAGATCGGCTCGTTCACCTTCACGGCCGAGGGGATCAAGACATTCGCAGCCCAATTTGATCCGCAACCCTTTCATCTCGATGAGGAAGCGGGGCGCAAGTCGCTGTTCGGCGGCTTGGCGGCTTCGGGATGGCATGTCGGATCGGTCTGCATGAAACTGCTGGTGGCCGATGGCCAGCGTCAGGCGAGCGAGGCCGCAGCACGCGGCGAAAAGGTCGCGGTCTGGGGGCCGTCTCCCGGCTTTCGCGAGTTGCGCTGGATCCGGCCGGTGCTCGCCGGCGATACGATCAGCTTCGCCAGCGAAATTGAAACGATGCGCACATCGGCGAGCAGACCCCAATGGGGGATTCTGGAGGCGCGCAACACCGGAACCAACCAAAAGGGCGAACCGGTGTTCTCGATGCTGTCGACGGCCTTCGTGCCGCGGCGAAATAGCGGTGCCTGAGCAGGCCGGGCTGAAACTAAATCCTCGCTAACTCATTATGAACGAGTGCCTGCCAAATAGATGCGGGGCGCACGAGGGGTTAAATCATGGCTGACCGCCGCGGGTTGAAATTATTGGGCTTTATCTTTGCCACCGTGACGATCGCGGTGATGTTCACCACGGGAATGGTGGTGAAGGGCTATGCGGACGGCGCCTATTCGCTCGAGAGCGCACCGGTCTTGGTCGAGTAAGTGAGAGTCCGCTAACCATACTTGCTGAAAGGGCGCTTTTCGAAAGCGCGTTCTCTCATCGGCTCCAGATCAGCGCCAGAACCACCACCGCCGCCACGAGCAGTCCGACAAAGCGGATCATGATCGTGCCCACGTGTTGGGGCGGTGTCCGCAGCGGAATCGGGTCGCTGTTGTCGGGCCGAACGGTCTTCATGCAGGAATTCCCCGGAGTTACCTGCACTTGGTCGCGAGCCGGACCCGGTAGGTTCAAATGACTTCGCCATCGACGCATCGAGCCGGACCCTAGGGCCCGGCTCGATACTTTGTGTTCGGATCGCTTAGCTGTGGCGCAAGCCGTCCGCGGTGCGCTTCCACTGCGCGACATTGTCGGCGATCATGCGGGTCGATTTCATCGCCGCCTGGCTGAGCTGGGCGTAGCCCGAAATCTCGCGCTGAACGCGCTGTCCTTCGGCGTGCAGGATGTCGCGGAGGCTCTCGAGCTCCGAAATCAGGTTCTCGATTTCCGCAAGCGAAGTGCCGGCCACGCGCTGGATCAGCGAGTTGACGTTGTTGACGGTGGCTTCGGCCGCCGGATCGACCGCCGCATCGGTGCTGCTACCACCATGCTTGGCGCAGGGCGGCGGAGGTAAGCGATGTCGTTGCGGACAAAATCACGAATCCCGGCCTCGACTTCGGAGACAGCATCGGCGTTTTGATCCTCGTCGATCGATTCAACCTTCTCGGGACGAATGGCGTTCATCGGCTTTTTTCCCTGTTTCGCATTGGTCGCGAGCGCGAATACCCCCGCACGACCAAGTTCACGCCACCATCAGGGCTTCCGATTCTGGCTGGATCGCGGCCAATATGCGGCAATGCAGGTGCTTTCGCTGGACCAGAGAATGACCATCAAGGTGGCCAATTTGACGTTCGCCCCTACCAGCTTTGCTTGAAACCGGCTGAAACGCTCTTGTTCGCGATGCCGAGCGGGGTTTCCGCGATCGAGCCGGAAATATTGAAGCCGCCGACTATTTTCTGCTCCGCCCCGATCTTGCGCAGCCACCTGTCGTCGGTGGTCGACAGCGTCTGGCCGGCGGAAAAACTCGTGCCGGTATCGGCGATTCCAAACTTTGCGGATTGCTCGGTCTCATAGATGGTGTGGCCGGCTGATCCCGGGATCGGCGCCAGGCCCTGGGTCATGTTGTAGCCGTTCTGAAGGGTGAGCGAATATTGCTCGCTGAGTGTGAGCGACTTGCTCAAGGACGTACCGAGTTTGCCCTGATCCTGCGAAGGATCGACCCTAGCCTCGACCGTCGTCTTGTCCCAGATCGAGCCCACGCCCGGCGCGGTGGCCGAAGCCCATGCGGTGCCGGAAGATTGCGGCTCGTTGCCGCCATTGCTGGCTTTCTCGGCCAGCAACTCCGAAAGCGTTGACGGTTGCCGGACCACAGTCATGTCGGCGCCCACCCGCGCGTCCCAGAATGGCGAAACGGGTTGCTTGACCGAGACCGCCGACCCATTGGCCTTTTCCTGCGAGGACCATGTCATTTCGTCGGACGAGGGGCCGCGCGAGGTGGCATGCAGCTTCACCGGGTGCGTCATCATTAATGTGGAAGCGTCGACGTCGAGCAGGCTCCAGTCGATATCCAGATTGGCGATATCGGCGTCTTCAGCCGTGGCCGCCGGCTGGTCTTCTGCCGGAGGCGATTCGGTCGCTTCCTGCGGTTGCGGATCGGGGGACTCGGGCCAGGGCGATATCTTTGGAGCGGCCTGCAAGGGCACATCATCCAGGGATTTGACTTCCGATGATTTGACTTGCGCGTGAGCGGGCCGGCCATCGAGGCCGGAGGCGGCCGCCAGCAAAAGAAACCCGGCTAAACCATATCCAAGCCTGGAAATCATCGATCCTGCCCGCCCGTCAGGGATGACGGTTCATCGCTGCGGGAATGTGGCGTGCCGGGAAGGCGGCTGCAAGGTCTGTAAGCTTAAGCGATCCGCGGCAGGTGAATGGGGTGGCCCAGGGCCTGCTCCACCAGGTCGAACGTATCGACCAGGATGCGGATACTGAGCAGCTTGCCGGCCTTGAATTGCGCAAATTGCGCCAGCCGCAGGCTGATCGGCTTGTTGGCGTCGAGCAGGGTCAGCGAATAGCGCATCATCGAGGCGCCCGACTCCGCGCCGAGCATCATCGACTCGCGGTCGAACCGGTGCACCCGGACGTTGTCGGCGACCTGGCGGATCACATCGAGCACGGCGGCCTTGCCGCGGCGCGCGCCGAAAAACGGAAACATGTCGATCGGCCCATAGATCGCCCAGTCGACATCCTCGTCGATCATCGCTTCGAGTTCTTCAGGCTGGCGGTCGTTGATCGCTCGATGCAACGCACGAGAGAAACGCCAGAGACTATGCTCTGTCATGACATCTATTTCCCGACTGGATTTGCTAGTCAGCGACCGGCCCTGATGGGCGTCATTGGCGACGCCGTGCCTA
The DNA here is from genome assembly GCA_963775545.1 of uncultured Alphaproteobacteria bacterium. Lineage (GTDB taxonomy): Bacteria > Pseudomonadota > Alphaproteobacteria > Rhizobiales > Xanthobacteraceae > Bradyrhizobium. The sequence continues at coordinate 180,995 of CAVZJE010000014.1, read as the reverse complement.
GTGCGCTGATTCCGAAGTACGCAAGCTATTGCAGCAACCTCTGATGCGAACTTCGGAATCAGAGGCGCTCTAGAGACTAAAAATTTCCAGTGCGGCTTTGAATTTGAAGTTCCTGTAACGAGATTGCAGCGACACCGACAGGAACTTCAAATTCGCCGCACTGGGGGCTGACGATATTTGAAGCCTCAAATAAGCGAAGTTTGCTCAATTACAAATGCAATTTTGCATTGCACGAATGCCGATTACTTTCCGGGCCTGCCTTCGTTCGGGGCAGGCGGCCCCGGCTGGACGGCGATGGCGTCGTCGCGGGCCGCCATCAGGCCAAACAGCAATGCACCGCCGAGGCCGCCGATCATGGCGCCGCCGGGCATGAAGGTGAAGAACACCAGCATGCCGCTATAGCCTTCAAAATCCGTGGTTTTGAAGATTTCGGTCCATGCGAGGCCGGCTCCGATGCCGAGCGCCGCGCCCCCGATCGTCCCGAACACCAGTCCGAGCAAGGCGAATAGCGCGATTTTCATAGGTCTTGATCCGAAATAGAGGCGGCCCGGTATTGGGTCGCCGCAGGGGCCTGCGAGGTTCAATGCCCGCGGCGCCAATTTCGGATGCCGCCTTATACGCTCTTTATATGCTCTCGCCGGCCTTGCTCACGATCATCTCGATGACGTCCCGCTCCACCACCTGCTGGATCAGGTCGAAGGTGTCGATGATTTCGCGAATCCTGACGATCTTGTCGTCCTGAAGCGTAAAGAAGACGGCGGCGTCGAACTGCACGACCCGCTGGTTGCGCCGCTTGCCGAAGAAGGCGCGAAGATGGACCGCGACCTTGTCGTCTTCGGCGGCGATGAAAGGCATCTCGTAGCGCATGCTGTAATAGCGCTGATGAATCGTCTTCCACATCCGCCGAACGTCGTCCTTGCCGCGGTGGTGGCCGAGATGCGGAAGGATATCGACCGGTGCGTTGGAGAAAAAATCGACGTCATCGCTGCAAAACATCAAGGCGCGTTCGATATCGCCGGCATAAAAGGCGTCGATCAGGTCGATCACGCGTTGCCGCTGAAGTTCTCTACTCATCTCTTTTTCTCCGCCGGTGTTGGACCCGACTCACCGCATCATCTCTACTTTGTACCTCCATTTTCATGCTGATGGTTCCGCAATCAACCGGCTAATAATTTTTAATCACACGCGCCGCGGGTAGAGGCGTCATAATGACTGTCCGCTGAGCTTTGCCGGAATTTTGGGCACGAGCGATTCGCAAAGGCAGCCGACCCGGAAGGCTTCACAGCGCTGGCCGGCACGGCTATCGTCCCGTGCAACCGGTCAAAAAATCGGGGGACAAGGGGGAAACACACGTGAAACGCATCATCCATGCTGCGGGCCTGAGCCTGTTGTTGTCGCTGTCGTTGTTGTGTCGCTCGGCGCTGGCGCATACGCCGCAGCAACCACCGCACCAGTCCTACAACGAAGGCGACCTCAAGCTCGAAAGCGGGGAGGCGATCAAGGATTTTTCGATCTCCTATGTCACCCACGGCACGTTGAACGAGAAGAAGTCCAACGCCATCCTGATGGTGACGGCGCTCGGCGGCAATCATCACCGCATCGATTTCATGATCGGGCCGGGCAAGGCGCTCGACCCTGACAAGTATTTCATCATCTGCACGGATGCGATCGGGAACGGACTGACGACCTCGCCGAGCAATTCGACGGCGCAGCCGCGCATGAGCTTTCCGAAATTCACCATCCGCGACATGGTCGAGTCCCAATACCGCCTGCTGAAGGAAAAATTCGGCATCGACCATGTCGTTGCCGTGATCGGCCCGTCGATGGGCGGCATGCAGACGCTGCAATGGGGCGTCAGCCATCCCGACTACATGGATGCGCTGTGGCGATGGTGCCGCTGGCGAAGACGCCGGCCTGGAGCGTGGCGGTGGGCGCCGCCTCGCGCAAGGCGATCATGGACGATGCCGCCTGGAACGGCGGCAATTACACCGCGCCGCCGGAGAAGGGCATCCGCCTGATGCGCGATATCCTCAACCTGATTTCGGCGCGCACGCCGGAAATGTATTCGGCGCAGTTCAAGAACGGCATGGATGCGCTGCCCTGGATGGAGGCGCAGGAGGGCGGGATGCTGAAGGCGATGGATGCCAACGACTATATCTACCAGACCTTTGCCTATGAGCGTCACGACGTCGGCACCACGCCGGGCTTTAATGGCGACACCGCAAAAGCGCTGGCCTCGATCAAGGCCAAGACCCTGATTCTCACCGGCACCAAGGATCTGCTCAATCCGGAATTCGAGCCGATCGAGGCCGGCAAGAGCATTCCGGGCGTCAAGATGATGACCATCAGCCCCGGCACCGTCACCGGCCACGCTTCCGCCGGCGGCGGCTTTCCGGACGACGTGGCGTTTCTCAACCGCGAGACGACGGCCTTTCTGAATGGCGTGACCCAAGGCACGGGGCGATGACGATCCGTCATTGCGCGGAGCGCAAGCGCGAAGCAATCCAGAAGCTTTCTTCGGAACGGCTGGATTGCTTCGCTATCGCTCGCAATGACGGGGGTCGCGCTTTTCATTGGAGGCAAGCCGGGCGATGCCCGGTGAGTGGAAGCAGATTGGAACCCGTTGCGGGGTTGTACGGTTAAATGAAATTGTGAGTCGTCATCATTACAGGATCATTGCCATGAAGACCATCGCCACCTTGTTCGCTGTCGCCGCGCTCTCGCTGGCGGCTTCTTCGTCCGCCGACGCCAAGGGCTGCCTGAAGGGCGCGGCCGTTGGCGGCGTCGCCGGTCATTATGCCGGTCACCACGGGCTTCTTGGAGCTGCCGCCGGCTGCCTCTACGGCCGTCACCACGCCAAGGAGCAGGCGCGGCAACAGCAGCCGGAGCATCAGCAGCACGTCCAGGACAACGGCCAGACCGGGATGTGAGACGTTATTGACGGCTCTGCGCCGTACAGTCCCCGCGAAAGCAGAGGAATCAGTTGCTGCATCGTCCCGGCCAAGCGGAGCGCGGCCGGGACCCATAACCGCAGGCATTTGTAGTTATCGAGGCTGGAGCCACAGCTCGGTACCAAAATAAACTTCGGTGGTTATGGGTCCCCGCGTGCGCGGGGACGACGCCAAACACTCGTCTGATTCCACATGTCATTGCGCGCAAGCCACGCCTCTACGCTCCCGCTGCGTAACTACGCCCGGGTTTTGCTGCATCGCTCGCCCCGGAAAATCAGAGGGCGCAGGGAATGCCGGGCGCTCGGTTAGCGCCCGCAGCCTTGTGTGCAAAAAGTAAAAAGCACACAAGCATAGTCACCACGGTCACACCGGTTTCACCCGGCATTCCCCGCGCAATGGTTTTAACGGTTTCCTTCGCGCTCTCCCCGGTGATCGGGCTTTTTTGTCACCGTCGCCGGCGCAATGCGTAGCATTGTCGCCAACTTGGCATCGGCGTCGAGATGCCAGGACCACACGACTTCGCCGTCCGACTTGTCCGCGTTCGTCTGGCGCGACAAGCCGTCCATCGCATCCCGTGCCCAACGTTCGTGACGATCGCGAAACGCCCCTCTTATCGGGCGGGGATGGCGCGGGCTTTTAAAGGTGATTTGCCCGACGTCACAAGCGAAAGTGCCTGCGACACGTTGGCACGACGGGCAAATCAGTCGCCGTGCGTCAGTCGCGTGTCAAGAACGATTTGCGCGCACTGTTGCTGGCACTGTCAAACGAATGTCGCTTCGGCGCATACGCCGATTCTTAGCCTCGGCGTCATATGCTTAAGCACCTGCGACCGAAGTCGCCGATGCACCCTCCCCACGCGTTCCGCGGGAGGGATCAAGAACTGTCGCGCGATCTCCATCCCTCGCCCTTGCGGGCAGGGTGGCGCTTCTTGAGCGTAGCGAACGATGCGCCGGGGGGGGTGCACGAGGCGCGGTGTATCGCCCATCGGCGCGTCGTGTTGCTTCAAACCACGATTTGGCCGGTGAATTGTTCGAGATGCAGCGTGCAAGGCAGCCTGTTGGCAACGCCGTTGCGTCATCGGATGCTGTTGCGCTCAAAGTAATTCGCGCTGCTTCCTTGACACCGTTTCGCCGGCCATGGCCTGATTGCGCCCGAAAAGCGCAGTCAGGCCTTGCCGTCTGCGCGAGACGAGGGTTGAGGGATACCGCTGGCGGGTATTTAATCGTTCGAGAGACGTTGTCGTTCAAGGGACGTTCAGGGGACGCGGGTTCAAGTCAGCCCGCCATTTTCGAAGAGTGGGGAAGACCTCATGCGGCGCGCGCACATTATTTTATTTTCACTCTCTCTCGGTCTGCTGACGTTTCCCGGCCTGGCCGGCCAGGCTGCGGCCCAGCAACCGCCGGAGGAGAAGCGCATTGCGCTCGTGGTCGGCGACGGCAATTACGAAAAGGCGCCGCTGGCGACCGCCGCCAATGACGCCGGCCTGATCGCGCAAACCCTGCAAGCCGCGGGCTTCGATGTCATCGGGGCGCGGGACCTCGACGCGGATGGCTTGCGCAACAGCTTCCGCGATTTTCTTGCCAAGGTGCAGGCCGATCCCGCCAACACGGTCGCGATGGTCTATCTCTCCGGTTATGGCATCCAGCTCGCCGGCGAAAACTACTACATCCCGGTCGATGCCAAGGTTGCCCGCGACACCGATATTCCGATCGAGGGATTGCGGATCAGCGACTATACGCGCCAGTTGGCCTCCATTGCTCCGAAGGCCAGCATCGTCGTGCTCGACGCGGCAAGGCCGCAGCCCTTCATCGAAGGCGGCAACCCGATCGCCGGCGGGCTCGCGCTGGTCGATCCGTCACCGAACATGCTGATCGCCTTCAACGCGGCGCCGGGCACCGTCGCCCCGAGCGAGTCCGGGAATTACGGCGTCTATGCGCAGTCGCTGGCGGAAATGATCCGCACCGGCGGACTCCAACTGCCTGACGTGTTCGCCAAGCTGCGTCTGCGCGTCAGCGAAACCAGCAAGGGCGCGGAAATACCGTGGGACGACCAGAAGCTCAGCGGGCCATTCGCCTTCTTCGATCGCGCCGCCGATGCGCCGCCGGTGCAGGGCTCGCCCGATCAGGTTGCGGCTATCAGAGATAAGCCGTTGCGAGATCTCGGCGCGCAGGACGCCTTCACCGCTGCGCTCACCCGCGATACGTACCAGGCCTATAACGATTTCCTTGTCGCCTATCCCAACGATCCGCTCGCCAGGCGGGTGCGGGCCATTCTCGCCGCGCGGCGCGAGGCGATCACGTGGCGGCGAACTTATCTGGCCGATACGCCCGATGCCTATTGGTCGTATCTGCGCCGTTATCCGCAAGGACCCCATGCATGGGACGCACGGCGCCGCCTCGCCATCCTGTCGGCGGCGCTGGAGCCGCCGCCGTCCTTTGCGATGATGAATTATGACGTGCCGCCGCCGCCGCCGGACGAGATGGTCTATGTCGATCGTCCGGTGTTCTATTTCGGAGATCCCGAATTCGGCTTTGTGCCGCCGCCACCGCCGCCGGTGTATTTCCTGGGGCCGCCGCCGGACGATTTCGTGGTGCTGGCGCCACCGATCCTCGCGATCGGGGCCGTGGGGCTGTTCCTTCTACCGCGGCCGGCGTTTGTGCCGTTCCCGGCCTTTGTCAGGCCGCCGGCCTATGTGCGGGCGCCGCCCGGCAACATCATCTTCAACAACATCCACAACACCACCGTCATCAAAACGGTGATCAACAATCCCGCGCCATCGCCCGCCGCCATCGCGGCGGCCGGTGGACGCGGCGCCACGCTCGGGCCGGCTCTGCCGAACTCGACCGCGCAGCGCGCCTCGCTGATCCAGCAGGGCAAGCTGCCGGCGCCGCCGAGCGCCGCGATCAATCCGCGCGCGCCCGGTGTGACGCCCGCCAATGTGAGGCCTGGTGCCGCGCCGTTGCGTGAGGAACTGCCGAAGACCAACGCGCTGCCCGTTCCCGGCGCCAGAGGCGCGCCGCCGCCTCCGCCAACGCCGGGAGCCAACACCAACACAAGGCTGCCGCCGCCCGGCGCGACAGGCCGGCCGAATTTCCAGAACGAAAGGGCAGCACCTGGCGCGCCCGGCAGGCCGCCGGTCGTCCAGAATCCGACCACGCCGCCGAACGTGCAGGAGCGGGACAGGCGAGGGCCTCCGACACCGGGCGCAACGACGCCATCGCGGCCGACCCCGCCGCCGCAACCCGAGTTGAAGCGCGCGCCGCCACCACCGCCTCCGGCGCGGGCCGCGCCACCTCCACCGCCGCCCCGGGCCGCCCCGCCGCCGCCAAGGCCTCAGCCGGCCGTACGGTCCGCCGCCTCCGCCGAGGGCTGCGCCGCCGCCGCCACGGCCGCAACCGGCTGCACGGCCCGCGCCGCCGCCGCGAGCCGGCGCCGCCACCGCGGCCCGCGCCGCCCAAACCGCCGCCGCCGAAAAAGTGTCCGCCCAATCAGCCGCGGTGCTGAAGAAGAAGCACGTCATTCCGGGGCGCTCGCGTAAGCGAGCGAGCCCGGAATCATCGCGCGCAGAAATGATTCGGAGAAATCGATTCCGAGCTGCGCAATCTGCGCGCAATAGTCTGCGCCTTCCGCGCAAAATGAGCGCTCGCCATTTTGTCGCGACGGCGCATCCCGGAATGACGACCTTTGGAGCACCCATGGATTCCCTGCCGATCGCGAACGCGGAAGTCACGCGCTTCTTCCACGCGTGGCTGGAAACTTTCGCGGGCTATGTCCGCGAGGTCGACTACGCCTCGGCGCGGCCGCTGTTCCATCCGGACGTGCTCGCCTTCGGCACGCACAACGATGTCATTCCCGGCATCGAGCAATGGATCGCGACGCAATGGGACAAGGTCTGGCCGAAAACCTCTGATTTCCGTTTCACGCTCGAGCAGACTTCAGGTGTTGGCATCGCCCGATGGCCAGATGGCGATCGTGATCGCGCCGTGGACCAGCACGGGCTATCACGAAGACGGAAAACCGTTTCCGCGGCCGGGACGCGCGACCATGGTGTTTTCAAGGAACGGCGATGGCTGGCTGTGCACGCATTCGCACATGTCGCTCAATCGCGGTGTGCCGCAGACCAGCCACGCCAATCGGCCGGTGAAGGCGTGGTAATACGCGTAATGCTTGCGCCGTCATTCCGGGGCGCGCGGAGCGAGATCACTCTTCGTCTTCCTCGTCGTCGTTTGGTAAGCCGGCTCTCTTTGCGGCCTTCTTGGAAGCTTTCTCAGCGTCCGCTTTTTTCTTCAGAGCGAGATAGGCTGCTTCCCCGTCGTCGACAAAATTTTCTGGCTTAATTGCGAAGGTTAGCACGGGACACCCGCCGCCGCCGCCACCTTCCACCTTCGGCCAGAGCTTTTCATGATGTGTCGTTGCTTTCCCGTAGGAAGCCCCCTTTCCGATGCTCTTGAAGATCTCTTGCAATTCCCATGCGCGGGTAATGATAACGCCAACTTGTATCGCGCGGAGATCAAATAGCAGGCGGAAGTTGTTCAAATCCCGGTCAAAGAACGGATCCTTGTTATTCCATTCCATTTCGACTGCGACGCCACCTTTGAAGCAGTCGACCGCATGGGTCGGGCTGTCTATCTTGCTGTCGTCGACGATGATGGAGGTCTTGAATTCCTTCTCGACCCAACCTTTCGCATAGAGAGGCTCGTCGATCCTGCGGCTGATTAGTGATCGATTTCCGCCGGCAATATGGAAATAATTTGTTTGCGGGAAATATTAGAAATTTCCTGGGCTCCTCCGAAGTCAACGCAGCAATTTCTTCAACACTTGCAACTGATGCAGAGCATTTTTGGTTTTACAACAACGGAATTACTATAATTGCCGAGAGCCTGAAGCGGCAGGCGATTGGTGGAAACGATCGATCTATCGGAATATTTGACTGCACAAAAGTGACGATTGTAAACGGCGCGCAAACAGTAGGGACGATAGGACGTACCCTTACCGGAGATAGCGCATCATTCCTGCAAGCGCGAATTATTGAGGTGAGCGATCCAAAATCTTCGTTAGGAAAGCAAATTACAAAAGCGTCCAATACTCAAAATAAAATCGACGCGCGCAATTTCGTGGCACTCGATCCAGAGCAAGAGCGAATTAGGACTGAGCTTTTGATCGAGAAAGTTGCTTACGAATACAGGGAAGGCGAACCGCTCAAATCGACCGTCGATGGCTTCGACTTCTTGGAAGCAGTTATTACGCTGGCATGTGCTAGCAATGAAATGTCGTTTGTAGCGTTGTCGAAGGGTTATGTCGGTGGACTGTACGTTGATATCACAGCGACTCCCTACAAGGCGCTTTTTAACCCTTCCACATCGTCTCGACGCTTGTGGAGCTTGGTGCAATTGTCGAGAAGAATTGACAAAATGATCAAGTCAAAATCGGATGGGTCTCCCACGCAACGCGGCATTGTAGTGCACGGCAATAGGTTCATTTCGCATTGCATCCTTCGTCAAATCGGTAAGGTGGCTGATTTAACCGCTAGCGATGTCATAAAAGACCAGATAGTCGAGGATGCAGTCGCGCGCGTCCTTTCCGGTGTAGAAAAAATAATCGATAAGGATTATGCGGATGCCTATTTGGCCCCGCTGTTCAAGAACGTGAAAAAGTGTGCTGATATCCGCATGAAATTTGAAAAGATTTAGTTGCCTACCGCTTCTTCCATCCACCCCTGTGCCCCGGCGCGCCGCCGGTCGAGCGCGGAGAGGGGCCGAACTCGGGACCGGATTGGCGGGAGTTGCTGGGTTGGACGATTTTGCTTCGCTCACCGAACGGTTTTTCCGGCGATGCGCGGCCGGCGCGATAGGGCAGCGACTCCGGGCCGTGCATTTCGTCGAGATGGGGTTTGTGGATTTTGGATGAGCCACGACTCGTGGACCCCCCATCCGCCTTCGCCCCTCGGGCTTCGGCGGACAAGCCCCGACCCTTCCCCGCAGGGGCGAGGGAGACGAGGCACCGGAGCGCGGAGATGAAGAGCCTCCACGCATCGGGCCACCGACCAGAGGGACCTTTGAAGTGTTACCCCCGCTCCGCCGCCGCTTTCTTCGCGCTCCGACCCTCGCCCCTCAGGCGGCGGTCGACGCTGAGCGCGGGGGAGGGAGAAGAGGCACCGGCGCGCGACCGCCACGCTTCTTCATCGCGCTCGCCGGCAAATTCGCGGCCTCGCCGTATTTCTTCGCGCCGGCATAGGCGCCGGCCTTGGTCGCGACGCCGCGCTGCTTGATGGTGGGATCGTCGACCACGGCCAGTTCGGTGGCGCGCAGCCGCTTGACCTCGTCGCGCAGCCGCGCGGCCTCCTCGAAATTCAGATCGGCGGCGGCCTCGCGCATCCGCGTTTCCAGGTCCCCAAGCACCGCCTCGAAATTATGCCCGATCGAGAACACGTCGTCGGCCATACCGCCGTCGCCGATCTCGACCAGCACATGGTCGCGCTCGTAGACGGAGTTCATGATGTCGCTGATGGATTTCTTGACGCTCTCCGGCGTGATGCCGTTGGCGGTGTTGTACTCGACCTGCTTCTCGCGGCGGCGATCGGTCTCCGCAATCGCGCGCTCCATCGAGCCGGTCATCTGGTCGGCATAGAGAATGACCCGGCCGTCGACGTTGCGCGCGGCGCGGCCGATGGTCTGGATCAGCGAGGTCTCGCTGCGCAGAAAACCTTCCTTGTCGGCATCGAGGATCGCAACCAGCGCGCATTCGGGAATGTCGAGGCCCTCGCGCAACAGGTTGATGCCGACCAGCGCGTCGAACGCGCCGAGCCGCAAGATCGCGGATGATCTCGATGCGCTCGATGGTGTCGATGTCCGAGTGCATGTACCTCACACGGATTCCCTGCTCGTGCAGATATTCGGTGAGGTCTTCCGCCATGCGCTTGGTCAGCACCGTGACCAGCGAGCGATAGCCCTTCTGCGCCACGGCGCGGACCTCGCCGACGAGATCGTCGACCTGCGTGCGCGCCGGGCGGATGTCGACGGGCGGATCGATCAGTCCGGTCGGGCGGATCACCTGCTCGACGAACACGCCGCCGGATTCGTTCAGCTCCCAGCCCGAAGGCGTCGCCGACACCGCGACCGATTGCGGGCGCATCATGTCCCATTCCTCGAAGCGCAGCGGACGGTTGTCCATGCAGGAGGGCAGGCGGAAACCGTATTCGGCGAGCGTCGCCTTGCGGCGGAAGTCGCCGCGGAACATGCCGCCGATCTGCGGAATGGTGACGTGGCTTTCGTCGGCGAACACCAGCGCATTGTCCGGCACATATTCAAACAGCGTCGGCGGCGGCTCGCCGGGGCGGCGTCCGGTGAGGTAGCGCGAATAGTTCTCAATGCCGGCGCAGCTTCCGGTCGCCTCCATCATTTCGAGATCGAAGGTGGTGCGCTGCTCCAGCCGCTGTGCTTCCAGCAGGCGGCCCTGGTTGTTGAGCTGGTCGAGACGAAGTTTCAGTTCGCCCTTGATCGACTTGATCGCCTGCACCAGCGTCGGGCGCGGCGTCACATAGTGCGAGTTGGCATAGATCTTGATGAATTCGAGTTCATCCTGCTTGTGGCCGGTGAGCGGATCGAACTCCTCGATATTCTCCACGGTGTCGCCAAACAAATTCACGCGCCAGGCGCGGTCTTCATAGTGCGCCGGGAAGATGTCGATGACGTCGCCGCGGACGCGGAAGGTGCCGCGGGTGAAATCGGCCTGCGTGCGCTTGTACTGCAGCGCGACGAGGTCGGCGATCAGTTGCCGCTGGTCGATGCGCTCGCCCTTCTTCAGCGCAAAGGTCATCGCGGTATAGGTTTCGACCGAGCCGATACCGTAGATGCAGGAGACGGAAGCGACGATGATGACGTCGTCGCGTTCGAGCAGCGCGCGCGTCGCCGAATGGCGCATGCGGTCGATCTGCTCGTTGATGGACGAGTCCTTCTCGATATAGGTGTCGGTCCGCGGCACATAGGCCTCGGGCTGGTAGTAGTCGTAATAGGAGACGAAATACTCGACCGCGTTGTCGGGGAAGAAATTCTTGAACTCGCCATAGAGCTGGGCGGCGAGCGTCTTGTTCGGCGCGAGGATCAGCGCCGGGCGCTGCGTCGCCTCGATCACTTTCGCCATGGTGTAGGTCTTGCCCGAGCCGGTGACCCCGAGCAGCACCTGCATGCGGTCGTTGCGGCTGATGCCCTCGACCAGTTCGGCGATCGCGGTCGGCTGGTCGCCCTTCGGCTCGTATTCCGATTTGATCTCGAAGCGGACGCCGCCTTCGGACTTTTCGGGGCGGGGCGGGCGGTGCGGGGTCCAGATTTTCACCTGGCCGTCTTCGCCCTTGAATTCGGGGCGGCCGTCGCGGATCAGCGACTCCAGCGCGTCCGCGGTCGCCTTGACGCCGAGCGCTTCCATCTTGCTGCGCGGCGGGCGGGCCAGCGCCTCCTCGTCATCCTCGGCGGTCGGTAGCCCGAGTTGCCGCGCCAGTTCGGGATCGAGCGTCGGGATGGTCGCCGCGGTGCCGTAATTGGCTTGCGGCGCTTCCTCAAAGCCCTTGGTCGAGGCGCGGGCGCGATGCGCGGCGGCCTCGCCGCCGGCGCGGCGGTCCCAGGAATTATCCGGCGGCGGCTGTAATCCGGTGCCCGATCCCATGCCGGCGTCGCCGCGATTGATGGCGGGATTGAGCAATTCCGCCAGCGCCGGGCCAATCGGCTGCACGTCGGGGCGATGTGCCTTCGACTTCGGAGTTTTGCTCGGGCTTTTGCCGGATTTTTTGGGGGAGTCGGGGGTCTTCGCCATATCGGGAATATGGGACGACTCCGCGCCTGAGAAAAGGGCTACGGAACTGCCTTCGCGGCTCGCCGTTGCGCTGTCAGCAGTTGTCAGGAGGTGCGAGGTTGGCAACAATGGAAAAAAGGAGTGGCAATTCGTCATTGCGAGGAGCGAAGCGACGAAGCAATCCAGCCCTTTTTGATCCTGGATTGCTTCGCTTCGCTCGCAATGACGGAAAATAAGGACCCCCATGCCCGACATTAATCCGCTCGCAGGTCAGCCCGTCGCGCCGTCGATGCTGGCGAATATTCCGCGGCTGGTGACCGCCTATTTCGCGGGCAAGCCAGATCCCAAGGTCGCCGCGCAGCGGGTGGCGTTCGGCACCTCCGGCCATCGCGGTTCTTCGCTCAACGACGCCTTCAACGAGGCGCATATTCTGGCGATCAGCCAGGCGCTGTGCGATCACCGCGCCAAGGCCGGCCTGTCAGGTCCGCTGTTCATCGGCATCGATACCCATGCGCTGGCCGAGCCGGCGCTCGCCAGCGCGCTGGAAGTGTTCGCCGCCAACGGCGTCGAGGTGATGATCGACGCCCACGACGGCTACACGCCGACGCCGGTCATCTCGCACGCGATCCTCACCTATAATAAAGGCCGTACGAAGCGGCTTCGCCGATGGCGTCGTGATCACGCCCTCGCACAATCCGCCCGAGGATGGCGGCTTCAAATATAACCCGCCGAACGGCGGCCCGGCCGATACCGACATCACCGGCGTCATCGAGCGCGCCGCCAACCGCTATCTCGAGACCAATCTCGATGGCGTAAAGCGCATCTCGTACGAGCGCGCGCGGAAAGCGTCCTGCGTGCATCGCCACGACTACATCACGCCGTACGTCGCCGACCTCGCCAATGTGCTGGACATGGAGGCGATCCGGGGCGCGGGGGTGAAAATCGGCATCGATCCCTTAGGCGGCGCGGCGGTGCGCTACTGGGAGCCGATCATCGCGCGTTACGGCTTGAACGCGACGCTGATTCGCGACGAGGTCGATCCGACCTTCCGCTTCATGACGCTCGACTGGGACGGCAAGATCCGGATGGATTGCTCCTCGCCCTATGCGATGGCGCAGCTGATCGGGATGCGCGAGAAGTTCGATGTCGCCTTTGCCAACGACACCGACGCCGACCGTCACGGCATCGTCACCCGTTCCAATGGGCTGATGAATCCGAACCATTTTCTGGCGGCCTCGATCGCATTCCTGTTCGAGCATCGCCCGCACTGGCGCAAAGACAGCGCGATCGGCAAGACCATCGTCTCCAGCGCGATCATCGACCGCGTCGCGAACAAGATCGGCCGCCAGGTGGTGGAGACGCCGGTCGGGTTCAAATGGTTCGTCGATGGGCTCCTCAGTGGCGGCTTCGGTTTTGCGGGTGAGGAAAGCGCGGGCGCCTCGTTCCTGCGCAAGGACGGATCGGTGTGGACCACCGACAAGGACGGCCTGATCATGGGGCTGCTCGCGGCCGAAATCACCGCGCGAACCGGGCGCGACCCGAGCCAGTTATTTGATTCGCTGACCGCCGAACTCGGCAAGCCCTTCTACGCGCGGATCGATGCGCCGGCGACGCCGCAACAAAAGAGCGTCTTCAAGACGCTGACGGCCGAAAAACTCGCGATGAAGGAATTGGGCGGCGAGAAGGTGGCCGCGGTGCTATTGGCGGCGCCGGGCAATCATCAACCGTTTGGGGGCATCAAGGTCACGGCCGATAACGGCTGGTTCGCCGCGCGGCCCTCCGGCACCGAGGACGTCTACAAGATCTATGCGGAGAGCTTTCGCAGCGAAGCGCACCTCAAGCAAATCCAGGACGAAGCGCAATCGGCGATCGCGCGAACGTTCGCGGGGTGAAGCTGCGCCTTACGCGGCCGGCGACGGGCCGTTGACGATGTCGAGGTGAATGCCGCCGCAGCGGATGCACCGCATGGTCCAGTATTCGGCGCCCGCGCGGCCGTTGATCACGCGCAGGACCCGAAGGAGGCCTTCGCAATCGGGGCAGTTGGACCTTACGGCGGCGGACGCGTTGCTGCTGGAATCATGCATGGGCGACCTTGCGCCTTTGCCCTGGCACGACGGATCGCCGATTGAGATAGTCGATGCGGGTCTTGGCGTCAGCGACGGCCGCTTCGGCATTGGACCAGGCGAAGCCGACCTCAAGCTCGGGAAATGAAACCCCATCGATGACGACGGGCTCAAAATCCTCGCGCCTGATCCGGGCGTGCCACAGGCCCCTGCCAGCTTCGAAAGCCTCGATCTGAAAGCCGTCATAGGTCATATCGCGTCTCCGCTGATCCGACACGCAACAGAAAACCACGTCCTGGTCCAAACGACTGTGAACTGGTTCACACTTTCGGGAAAAGTCGACGAAGACCCCTCGGCAGCCTATATAAAGCGCCGCGGAAACGAGGAATCGATGGGGCGATTTGATCTGACGATGGTGGCAGGCGGCAGAACATTGAACATGCCGGTGGCCGCGCTGACGAGAGCCACCGCGGTCATCGTGGCGGTGATGGCGGCGCTGGGCGCGGGGCGAGCCGTTGCGGCCGAACCGGTCTACGATCCGCCCGTCGGCAGCCGCTGGGTCATCGTATCAGAGATTCGCGGCGAGGAAACAAGGCCGGAGGGTTCGACGACGTCCGTGGTCAGGACGCGCGCCGAACTGACCGTCGAAGAGAAGACGGCGGACGGCTTTCGCATTTCCTGGGTTCAGCGCGGCGCGACCGTCGAGGGCAATGCCCGGAATCTGTCGCTGCGGCGCGCCTATGCCGGCGTGCTGGAGAACGTGGTGATCCGCGCCAGCACCGATTCCGCTGGCAAGCCGTTGCGCATCGACAATCTCGACGAGGCGAGGGTGGCGATGCGCCGCTCGGCCGACGGGCTTGCGGCGCAGTTTGCGGAAATGCCTTCAGCGCGCGGGCTGTTCGACCAGTTGATCTCGGAATTGACCGAGGTCGATGCCGCCGGCGCCGCATCCGCCTATGTCGATGCGCTGGCCGTGCTCGCGGTCGCGCACAATACCGGAATGAAGCCAGGCGAATTCAGGTGGACGTCGAAGCCGGCGGAAAATCCGCTCGGCGGCGATGCGCTGATCTCGAACGAGCGCTTCGAACTGGTCGAAGCCGATACGGCGGGCCGGCTCACCTTCGTCAGCGTCACCTCCATCGATGCCGCCTCGATGAGCGACTTCATGCAGTCCTTTGCCAAGAGTTTGCTCGCCGCCTCCGGCGACAGCGTGACGCCGGCGCGAATTGATTTGCTGGTGAAGTCGATGGTGTTTTCCTTCGACAAGCGCGCCGAGTTCGAAGTCGAGGACGGCATGACGCGCAAGGTCAGCGAAAAATCGACCACCGTGTTTCGCGGCATGGAGCAGAACCTGATCCAGACCGAAGCGCGGACGATTGCGGTGACGCGCGCGCCCTGAGTTTGCGCAGAAGGGGCGGCGTCGAAAGCGTCCAGGCAACGCAGCTTCGCAACGGTAGACTCCGATGGACCTCGATAAGCCCGCCGATCCCCTGGTGCTCGATTTCGTCGAATGGATCGCGCGTCAGCCGCGGCCTTATTCGGAGGTTGTCGACACCTGGCGGACGTCGTGCCCGCGGCTGACGATCTGGGAGGATGCATCCGATTCCGGTTATGTCACGCGCGAAGCCGTCGGAGGTGTCGGCGTGATCGTGACCGTCACCGCTGCCGGCGAACAATGGCTCCGTGCCCACGGCCGGAAAGGTTGAGCGCCGCGGTTCCCGCGTCCGGCACATTGCAGGCAATCACTTTCACTGCACCGGCCGCTGCCGCCATTGACTCAACTGGCATGCTATGGCGACATTCATGCATCCGCATCCATTATCCCATGCGCAAAACCCCCATGACAGGAACGCCCCCATGATCGACCTGCATTATTGGACGACGCCGAACGGTCACAAGATCACGATGTTTCTCGAAGAGACCGCGCTGAAGTACAAGATTTTCCCGGTGAACATCGGCAAGGGCGATCAGTTCAAGCCGGAGTTTCTGGCGATCGCGCCGAACAACCGGATTCCGGCGCTGGTCGATCACGAGCCCAAGGGCGGCGGCAAGCCGATCTCGATCTTCGAGTCCGGTGCGATGCTGCTTTATCTCGCCGAGAAGACCGGCCAGTTCCTGCCTGCGGACCTCCATGGCCGCTATGACGTCATCCAGTGGACATTCTGGCAGATGGGCGGTCTCGGGCCGATGGCCGGACAGAACCATCACTTCCGCAACTATGCGCAGGACAAGATTCCTTACGCCATCGATCGCTACGTGAACGAGACCAACCGCCTCTACGGCGTGCTCAACAAGCGTCTCTCCGATCGCGAATTCATCGGCGGCCAGTATTCGATCGCCGACATGGCCTGCTATCCCTGGGTCGTGCCGTACAAGAACCAGGGGCAGGACATCGACCAGTTCCCGCACCTCAAGCGCTGGCTTGGGACAATCGGCGATCGGCCCGCCACGGTGCGCGCTTACGCGCTCGCCAAGGAGGTCAATCCGAATTACGGCCAGCCCGCGATCCGCACCGAGGAAGAACGCAAGCTTCTATTCGGTCAGACGGCGGCGGTCGTGAAATAGCTTTTTAATAGCAAAACGCGGACACATAACTTTGTGTCCACTGCCGATGACACGCCTGCCGTGATGATCCAGAATGGGTCCGCGGCAGGCTGAACGCGTTCTTCATCGTCCGCGATTTCCTCCGTCTAGGGGTATTACGACAGGAGACCAAGAACGTGCGTGACGGAATCTCTGCGCTTCGCATCGGCGTGACCCTGGCAATGCTGGCGGTCGGCAGCACTCTCGGTGCATCGGTTGCTTTGGCGCAGGCTCGCACCGACCCGATGCTCAACAACGGGCCGCCGCTATGGGATGCCAATCACGACGGCATCTACACCTGCCAGGAGTGGAAGAGTTTCATGGATCGGCTGTTCGCCTCAGCCGATAAAGGCCGCAAGGGTTTTCTCACCCCGCAGGAATTCGCATCGATCAAGAAAGCCGATCCGAGCCTGGCGGATGCCGATTTCGGCTACTTCGATGAAAACCAGGACGGCAAGATCTCGCGCAAGGAGTTCGTCGAGAAGCCGAGCGTGTTCATCCTGCGCTTCGACAAGAATGGCGACTGCCGCGTGACGCCGGAAGAGCTGAAAGCGGCAGCCATCCGCCGCAATCGACGGGTGGACCGCAGGAGCGGCCGCACGACAGGTTTCACTGAGGCCAGCGAGCGCGGCGATACGCCGTGCGCGCATCGACCGCGCCGTTACTCCAATTGAATGCGCGCGCTTTTAGCCCCGTTCAACAGCCGTCGGAGATGAAAGCCGGCAAGTGCGTCGCTGGCATGCAGCCCGACCAATGCTGCAAAGGCCGGCATCGCCGCGGCGTCTCCGGCCTCCAGTTTGGCAAAGGCGTCGCAATATTGCGCTGTCGCCGGTTCCTTAAACGTCGCCTCAGCCAAGGGCTCGTAAGCCCGCAGCGGCTCGCTGCGCCCGCGCAACAAGAGATCGCCGACCGGCCTGCCGCAAAACGCCGTGCCGTGAGAAGCCTTGGCGCCATCCGCGACCGCGGCGCTGACGCAAATGCGCGTACCGAGAAATTTGTTGGCGGCCTCAAGCCGCGCCGCCGTATTGATGGTATCGCCATAGGCGGTGTAGTCGAAGAAGCGGCCGCCGCCGAAATTGCCGACCAGCGCCTGGCCTGCGTGAACGCCGATCCGGGTTACGCCGAAGTTCACGCCTTTGAATTTCCAGCGCTCGCGAAATCCCTCGGCCCAGCTGTCGAGCGCATGGGCGCAGTCAATTGCGCGGGTCGCATAATCCGGCTGGTCGCCGGGTGCGTTGAAGAGAATCTGGATGGCATCGCCGATGATCTTGGCGACGGTGCCTTCGTGCGCAAAGACGACATCGGTCATCCCGCCCACATATTCGTTGAGCAGCGTGCCGAGCACGTCGGGGGCCGCGTTTTCCACCAGCGAGGTGAAACCGGCGATGTCGGTGAAAATCACGGCGACGTCGCGCCAGTGCACTTCCATGCCGTCGCCTTCGCCGGCGGCAGCAAGCCTTGAGGCGATCTGGGGCGAGAAATACCGCGAGAGCGACGCGTGCGCGCGCTCGGCCTCGAACTGGCGCCGGCGCGCCTCGCGCATCGCCTCGACGTGGCGAATGGTTTTGTCGATGGTCGTTTCGAGATCGCCGAAATCGATCGGCTTGGTCAGGAAGTCGAACGCTCCGCGGTTCATCGCGGTGCGGATGTTGCTCATGTCGCCATAGGCCGAGACGATGATGGTCGATTTCTTGTCTTCGGCCTCCTGCAATTTCTGCAGCAGGGACAAGCCATCCATCCGCGGCATGTTGATGTCGGAGACAACCATATCGACCTGCGGATGATTTTCGATCGATTGCAATGCCTCCACACCGTCATGGGCAAACATGAAGGTCACCGCGCCATCGCGAATTTGCTTGCGGAACTTCTGCAAGACAAGAGCCTCGAGGTCCGGCTCATCGTCGACGACGAGGATGGTTGCAGTCATGCGGCCTGCCCAAGCCGAGCATCGATCTCGTGGCGCAACAGCGCGAAATCGATCGGCTTCGTCAAAAGGCCGACCGCGCCGCCTTCGATCGCCTTACGCCGTGTTTCCGCGTCCCCATAGGCGGTTATCATGATGATGGGAACGTCGGGCCGCTCCGCGCGCACTTTGGGCAACATTTCGAGCCCGCTCATGCCGGGCATGTTGATGTCCGACAGGATCAGGATCAGCGACGGATCCCTGATCTCGGCGGCGCGAAGCAAAGCCTCAGGCGCCGACGGCGCAAACTCCATCGTGAAGCGCCCGGATTTCAGGTCGCGGCGGAACTGCTGGCGGAACAGCTCCTCGACATCGGGCTCGTCATCGACGACGAGTATGTAAACGCTCAATTTCGGCCTCCAGACTAGTGTCCCGGTTCTGACATTCGCATCATATCGCGGCGGGCACTTTTACGAATGTCAGAACCGAAGGGACACTAGCAAATATCTGATTCTAGCGTGGCCTTGACTCTGACGTTCCTTTGAATTCGTCGCGGCGAAACTGAAAGGAACGTCAGTGTCGCCACGCTAGGCCGCCGCGCGAGGCAGCGTAATAATGAATTCGGTGAATGCACCGGGTTCGGTTTCGACGTCGATCTCGCCGCCATGCTGTTTCACGACGATGTCGTGGCTCATGGACAGGCCAAGCCCGGTGCCCTCGCCCGCGGGTTTGGTGGTGAAGAAGGGGTTGAACATCTTCTCTTTGACTTCCGCCGGGATGCCGGTGCCGTTGTCGCGGATCCGGATTTCGACCTTGCTGCCCAGGT
Organism: uncultured Alphaproteobacteria bacterium; assembly: GCA_963775545.1. GTDB lineage: Bacteria > Pseudomonadota > Alphaproteobacteria > Rhizobiales > Xanthobacteraceae > Bradyrhizobium. The sequence continues at coordinate 161,885 of CAVZJE010000014.1, read as the reverse complement.
TTTTCGTGGTGGCCGTCAGCAACGGCTCGAAGCCTTCGTCGCCGGATTCCCTGCGCTTGTTGGCCGCATAAAAACCGTTGGAAATAAGATTGAGGAACACCCGCGTGATCTCCTGCGGGTAAAGATCGACTACCCCGGCAGAGGGATCGAGGTCGCGCTGCAGCGTGATATTGAAGCCGGATTTCTCGGCCCGCGCGCCGTGATAAGCGAGGTTGAGGCTTTCCTCGACGATTGTATTGATGTCGGCGGCGCGGCGCTCGCCCGAACCTTCGCGCGAATGCAGCAGCATGTTCTTGACGATTGAATCGGCGCGCTTGCCGTGCTGCACGACTTTGGCGAGGTTACCCTTCAGCATATTGGTAAGTTCGTCGATCTCCTCGCGAGTCTTGCGGTCGAGCGCAGCCGATCCGAGCAGCTCATTGAGCTCGTCGATCAATTCGCCCGACAGAGCCGAGAAATTATTGACGAAGTTGAGCGGGTTCTTGATCTCGTGGGCGATACCGGCGGTGAGCTGGCCAAGTGAAGCGAGCTTTTCGGTCTGGACCAGCCGGTCCTGCGCGGTGCGCAACTCGTCGAGCGAGAGCGTAAGCTCGCGGGTACGCGCCTGGACCTCATCAAATAGCCGCACATTTTCGATGGCGATAACTGCCTGGTCAGCAAAGGTCTGAAGCAACTGAACATGATGGTCGGCAAATTTTCCGGGCAGAATGCGCGTCACTGCAATGGAGCCGATCGACACGCCGTCATTCATCATCGGAGCGAACAATATGCTGCGGAAGCCGCGTGCCCGCGAGATACTCAGAATCTCGTTCGACAACGTCTCGGTATCGGCGATTTGAGTCGCCTCGCCGGCTTGCGCCATTTTAAACGGCAGGAAATCGGTAACGGGTAGCGGGAAGCTGGTCCGCAACACTTCATCCGCCGCGGGATTTGTTGGCGTGAAAGCCTTGAGGTGACCAACGCCGTCAATAAAACGGAAGACGGTGCTCGAGAATCCACCGATAAGGGTGTTGGCGCTTCTCACGATTGCCTCAAACACCGGTTGCGCGTCGGACGGCGAACTGGCGATGACCTTCAGGATGCCGGCGGTCGCGGTCTGCCGCTCCAGTGCCTGCTTTGTTTCGTTGAAAAGCCGCGCATTCTCGATCGCGATAACCGCCTGGTCGGCGAAAGTCTGCACGAGGTCCAGTTGGCGCTGGCTGAATGGCCCGGGCCCCGGCCTTCCCAGCAGCAGCACGCCCTCGACTGTAGCGTCGCGCATCAGCGGCACGGCAAGCACCGCCCGGTAGGCGCCGATCGCCGGCGCGTTGGCAAAGTTGTATTCCGGGTCAAGCTCGACGTCCGCGACATGAACCGGCTTGCCGTCCATAAAGACCCGGCCGGTGATCGTCTCACGACCGGGCTTGATCGGGTGGGCATCCATAAAATCGACAAAGGCCTGCGTGCAGCCGGATTCAGCCTGTAGCCGCATCACCTCGCCGTCGCGCAGGCAGATGATGCCCAGTGACGCGCCGCACAGCGACTTTGCGGACTCGATCAGCGTGGTCAGGACCGATTTCAGGTCGAATGCCGAGCGGCTGATCACCTTGAGCACGTCGGCGGTCGCGGTCTGCTGTTGCAGGGATTCGCTGAGATCGCGCGTTTTCGCCTGCACTTCGTCGAACAGGCGCGCGTTCTCGATCGCGATCACGGCCTGGTCCGCGAAGGTGGTCACAAGCTCGACCTGGCGTTCCGTAAACGGAACCGGATCGCGCCGCGAAAGACCAAAAGCCCCGATCGGCTCCCCGTTTAACATCAGCGGAACGCCCAGCATGGCACGCACATTCCCCATGCGCGCTTCATTTTTCTCTTTATAGTCGGGATCGCTCCAGGCATCCGGAACGTGCACGACGCCTCGTTCGAGCGCTACACGACCGATCAACGTTCCGCGATCGGCCTGAATGATAGCCTTTTGCTCGTGCTCTCGGTAGGCGTGAGGCAGGTCCATCGTGCTTGCGGCGTAGCGATACACATCGCCTTCACGACGGAAAATCACGCCAACGGCAGCGCCGCAAAGCAATTTTGCTGACTCGGTCAGGGTGGTAAGGACCGAATCCAGATCGAACGCCGAGCGGCTGATCACCTTGAGCACGTCGGCGGTTGCGGTCTGCTGCTGAAGAGACTCGCTGAGATCGTCCGTGCGCTCGCGCAATTTACCAAGCAGGTGCGCATTCTCGATGGCGATCACCGCCTGATTGCCGAAGCTCGTCACCAGCTCGATCTGCTTTTCGGAGAACGCGTGTACGGTCTGCCGGAAAATAGCGATCACGCCGACAAGGCCGTCTTCCTTCAACATCGGCACCAGCAGAAGCGTCCGGGCGCCGCCAAGTTCGACCAATTCCACGATCGGCGGGAAGCCGGTGAGGTAAGCCGGCTCCTGCTTGACATCAACGACATGAACGAGCTGCTGGGTCTCAATCAGCCGTCCCAACGGGTCGATCGGCGGCGGGTAGATCACCGGATTGCGCAAGAAGGTTTCCGCGAACGCCGGCGGCAGATTGAACGTCGAGGTACAACGAAAGCCGCCGCCTTCGTAGAGCACCAACAGACCAAATTGGGCCTCACAGATACTGGTTGCGCTGGCCAGGATCGTCTCGAACACGGGATTGAGTTCACCCGGCGAGCGGCTGATAACCTTGAGCACCTCGGAAGTCGCGGTCTGGTGCTGCAGCGATTCCTGCAAGTCGGCCGTCTTGGCCTGCACCTCGTTGAACAGGCGCGTGTTCTCGATGGCGATCACGGCCTGGTCGGCGAAGGTTTGCACCAACTCGATTTGCTTTTCGGTGAACGGCCGGGCGCTCCGACGCGCCAGCACAAACACACCGATTGGCACCCCCTCACGCAGCAAGGGGACGCCCAGCCTCCCGCCAGTGGGGTTGGGGTCGCCGGAGAGCCGATAATTCGGGTCTGCCTGCAGATCCGGAATATGAACGGTGCTGCCATCGAGCAAGACGCGCCCAATCACAGTTTCCTTCCCCGGCACGAACGAATGGCCGAGAAGAAATTCCCTTGTTTCTGGTGGAAGTCCATAACCGGCGGAGAGACGGTAATCGCCATCCCGCGGCTGAAAGATCGTGCCCCCGTCAGCTTCGCATAAACGCACGGCCGACTCGACCAGCGTGTCCAGCACCGCCTGCAGATTAAAAGCTGATCGGCTGATGACCTTGAGCACATCGGCAGTCGCGGTCTGCTGTCGCAGCGATTCCCTGGTCTCGTTGAAAAGCCGGGTGTTCTCGATCGCAATGACCGCCTGAGCGGCGAAAGTTTCGACAAGCTCGATTTGGCGCTCGGTGAAAGGCTCAACCCGCGAGCGTGAAAGACCAAACGCGCCGATCGGTTCACCTTCTCGCAGCAAGGGTACGCCAAGAATAGTCCGGATAAGATTCGCATTCCCCGCGTGGCGGGCGGCATGTTCGGAATCCGCAGCGATATCGGCGATCTGCACGGCACGGCGCTCCAGCAAGGATCGACCGACCGCTGTCCCCCTACCTGGGGCATAAGAAACTGCGCGGATCATCGTCTCCAGATCGGGCGACATCGCCGATACCGCCGCTGTGCGAAAATCATCGCCGACCGGAAGAGCGAGGTGCCCGGAATCGGCGTCGCAGAGCCGTCGTGCCTTTTCGACCATCGCTTCGAAGACCGTTTTCAGATCGCCCGGCGACGAATTGATGATACCCAGCACTTCGGAAGTCGCGGTCTGTCGCTCCAGCGCCTCCTTCGTCTCGTCGAACAGGCGCGCGTTTTCGATGGCAATCGTCGCCTGGTCGGCAAAGGTTTGCACCAGATCGATCTGGCTTTTGGTGAACGGACCGGGCTCGGGCCGCGTCAGCACCAGCACGCCTTCGACCTTGTCGTTCCTGAGCATCGGCACGCCGAGCGCCGCGCGAATTCTGACCAAGGAACCCGCGGGCATCTCCATGTCCGGGTCCTCAAGAACATCAGGAATAACTTCGATCTTTCCCGATGCGATGACGCGCGAGGTGGCCGAACCGCGGCCCGCTCTTGGCGGATTGGCCGCCCAATATTTCAGGAATTCGGGCGTGGTGCTGGACGCCGCCTTCAGCGGAAAGACATCGCCGTCGCGCAGGAAGATCGAGCCCCGGTTGGCGCCACACAACTCGACTGCGGACTTGATCAGCGTTTCGAGAACGGTCTGGAGATCGAAGGTCGAGCGGCTGATGACCTTGAGCACGTCGGCGGTCGCGGCCTGCTGCGCAATCGACTCATCAAGCCTGCGCTTAAGATCAGCAATGATCTGCTGGGGATCGCCGGCAACGTTATCCGTCACAATGAATATTCCAGATGATCAGGCGAGACGCTGGGCGCCATCTCGATTTCACTCCCGATACATCAAAGCATGACGGCCCAGCCTGAGCTAGGGGTAGCCGGGCTTCAAATCGACCGAAATGTCCCCGATTAACTATTCTAGCCTGCGGCGCCATGCCTGGTCGCGGCCGCTGCCTTGCGCAGGCATTCGCGGCACAGGCAATCCTCGCCCTCGCGCGGCGTCGGCAGCCGCGCGGTCTCCTCCATGCACCAGCACTCGCCGTCGAGCGTGCAGGCGAATTCTGTTCCGCATCGGGAACAGGCGAGGCGCCTTGATGATGCCGTTTCCAAACGATCTGTCATGAACCGGTCCGAAACTTGGCCGCGTTTTTCAGAATCTACCCCTTCGTGATCCGATCGATCTCCGCCATGTCGTCCGCGCTCAAGCGCCAGCCAATCGCCTTGGCGTTCTGCTCGACCTGTTCGAAGCGCGTCGCGCCCGCGATCACGCTTGCGACCTGCGGCCGCGCCGCGAGCCACGAGAACGCCAGTTCGAGCATGGAGTGCCCGCGCTCTTTCGCAAACGCTTGCAGCTTTTCGACGATCTCTTCGTTGCGCGGTGTGACGTAGCGGTCGTGCAGCCGCTGTACGAGGCCGAGCCGCGAATTGTTCGGCGCCGCTTCGCCGCGCTTGTACTTGCCGGTCAACAGACCACTCGCCAGCGGGAAGAACGGCAGCAGGCCGAGCTTGTATTCCTGCGCACACGGCAGCAGGTCCTTCTCGATGTCGCGGACGACGAGGCTGTATTCGTCCTGGCAGGAGATGAAGCGGCTGGTGTTGATCGCGCGCGCGACGTGTTCGGCTTCCGCTACTTGCCATGCCGGAAAATTCGAATTGCCGATATAGCGCACCTTGCCTTGGCGGATCAGGTCGTCGAGCGCCCGCAGCGTTTCGTCGATCGGCGTCAGCGCGTCGTAGTCATGCTGCTGGTAGAGATCGATGTAATCGGTCTTCAACCGCCGCAGGCTGGCTTCGACGGCGGACATGATATAGCGCCGCGACGCGCCCTGCTTGGTGCCGTCGGCGCTCATGGCTTTTGAGAACTTGGTCGCCAGCACGATGTCCTTGCGCCTCGCGCCGAGCACTTCGCCGAGCACCGTCTCGGACCCGCCCATGTTGGCATAGATGTCGGCGGTATCGAACAGCGTGATGCCGAGGTCGATCGCCTTGTGGATCACCTTGCGCGAGGTTTCCAGATCGGTGCGCTGGCCGAAATTGTTACAGCCGAGGCCGACGGCTGAAACGCGGAGACCCGAGCCGCCGAGGTTGCGAATTTCCATGGATCAATCCTGTGCCGCGATTTCGAATGATCCCTCTATTGTGACGTTATGGGGCTAACGCGCAAGGCAGAGCCAGGCGCGCAGGCGTCGCCGGAACAACGCAGAAACACGAGGAATGTCCGAAAAAAGAAGCGGCCCCGGTCAGACGCGGCGACTGACGGGGACCGCTGGGGGCGGATGATCGTCGACGGGGGGCCTGATCAAACGCAATGCAACGCTAGTCCTGCATTGTAACGCAGCCGTGACAGGGACATTTATCCACAGCCTGAAAGCGAGCTGGAGGCCGGCCCAGGCGTGCGCCCGACGGGCAACCGTTTGCAAACCTCTCAAAACACCTTGCGATAGACGATGAAGCCGGAACGCTCCGCGACTCTGTCGTAAAGTTGCTGTGCGGTATGATTGGTCTCGTGCGTTTGCCAGTAGACGCGCGGCGTTCCGGCTTGCCGGGCGTGCTCGTAAACCTCGCTGATCAGCGCGCCGCCGACCCCTTGTCCGCGCGCGGCCTCAACAGTGAACAGATCCTGCAGATAGCAGACCGGTTCGATGGCGATGGTCGAGCGGTGAAACAGATAATGCGCGATACCAACAAGCCGGCCGTCGCTTTCGGCGACCAGGGCATGAACGGGCTCATAGGCGTCGAAGAAGCGCAGCCACGTCATGCGGGTGATTTCGGGTGAAAGCGCCGTCGGACCGGAGCGACCGTAAAAGGCGTTATAGCCGTCCCACAGCGGCAACCATTGCTCATAGTCGGACCTGACGGCGTGGCGAACGAGGAGGGAAGCGGGCATGGGCTCGTGGGTGATGAGGGATCGATCGGCCGATTTAAGCGGCAATGCGAGACGGATCAATCCTGTTCTGCATCGCGGCCTCTATTCGGCCGCGCGTTGATCCGTGAATGGACCAAGCAACCGCTTGCCGCGCATCGCGCGGAAATAATCGGCGCGGGAGGGATCGTCGGTATGACGAACAAGGTCGGTGACGGGCGTGTAGCTCAGCATGCGTCCGCCGTCGGGCAATGCCGTGCAACTGAAGCGGAGCACCTGACCGTCCCTGAGATTGAGGTTGATCGGTGTGGAGTTGCCCGCGCGCATCATCTCCGTACGCTCTGCAATAAAGGCACTCAGCTCTTCTTCCGGCATCTCCCAGGCGCCGGTGTCGCGGCCGTGATACATCAGTGCGATGAAGGGCGGCTTGCTGTCGGCCTTTTCGTCGGGCAGCGCGAAATAATCGCGGAAGGCGCGGTTGATGAACTCGGCGCGGGTGTCGGAATCCAGTAGCACGATGCCGATGTCGACCTGGTCGAGCGCGGCGGAGAGCCGTTCGGCGGTGGCGTGGTGGCGGCGTTCCCATGCGAGCGTATCGACCAGCCTTTGCCGCAGCAGGCCGGTCAGGACCGCCGTGCCGCCGGCCGCCACCGCGAGCAGGCCAAGGCGGGTCAGGTCCGATGAGGAACTGAGCGGAACGCCGCGCGCCGAAAGAATCAGTGCGGAGGCGGCAACAGCGAGCGCCGCGCTGACCAGGCTCGAGCGCAGGCCGGACAGCGATGCGGCCAGCGCCACGATGCAAACGAAAAGCGGCACGGGATTGGAGAAGGTCAACAGCAGGTGATCGGTGACGAGCACGATCGCTGCCGTGATGACGGTGAGAGCCGGTCCGAAGGTAGCGCGCCAGTCGATCTGCATGGCTGGTCTCGTTTCCACACGAGAATAACGCAGGCAGTCTGATGGAAAGTGATGCGTTGTGAGCGAAGTTTTGCGTCCTAACCTTAAAAAGCCGTTGATCGTTTGGGCGCAACTGTCCGGTCTTTATGTCTCGAATGATACGGGTTTGGCGGGGAACCCGGCCCGTACCTTCTTCGAATACTGGCTGGCGGTGCCTGCCAATCGCTGGGGCAGTGCGGTCAAGACGATTCAGGAGGTGATCACCCTGATCGTGTTTGCCGGTTTCTCGGTGCTGTACCTGAAGCAACCGTCGGGATGGAATCACGCGGTCGGATTTGCGCTGATTGCGGCCGGCGCGTTCTTCATCTTTCACGAATGATCGTAAGTCGGCGCCTTGAGGTCATGAAGCGGCGCTTCTTCGCCGCGCGTTCCTGCGGCAATCAGGAGCGACGCCGCCAGAATGATGGCCGCCAGGAGTGCGGCCGTGACGAGTGCGGTAGGAGACTTCATCATCATCCGATCGCGATGCGGATCACCACGTAAGCCCGCGCAGAACCAAATCGGCTCTAAGAAAAATGAATTACGCCGGAATGGGCATACCGGAGCCGAGCTTGCTCGACAGCACGGCGAAGGTGACCATCAGGCAAAGCGACAGCGAGGCGATCGCAAGCGAAGCCGCCACCGCGTCGCTCAGCCGGGTTGATGCCACGGCCACTGCCGGGCTGCTAAAGCCGGCCGGGTCGGAAGACCGGGTCATGGTCTAAATCCTTCCAACTACCAAGTGTCCCGGTTCTGACATTCGTATCTTGTCTCGGCGGGCTCACCGACGAATGTCAGAACCAAAGGGACACTTGCAAACCATAGTTTTCCAGTGCGGATTTGCATTTGGCGTTCGCTATCAGAACTCGCGGCGCCACTGAGCGAATGCCAAATCCACCGCACTGGCCGAATCACCCGCATCGGATTTGTGGCAGTTTTCACCGGCGAGATTGCGGCGGGCCCGGGAAAAAGCGGCAGAATCGCGGCGAAACGGGCGCTTTGCCCATTATCCCTGCAATTCGTCCCCGCTTTTTCGGGTTTCAGACCTCTTCCACGAGGCCGGCGGTCGCGTCGGTCTAGTGGCCCGATTCTAACATTCGCTTGCCTTTGCGGCAGGTACCTTTGCGAATGTTGGAATCGCAAGGCCACTGGCAAATATGAGATTCTAGTGGTGGCTGGGATTTGACGTTCGCTTTATCAAGGCGCGGCTAGGTCTGTAGCGAATGTCAAATCCCCTCCACTAGCCAACGAGTCCATGGTCACGAATCCAGGGACTTGCTCGACGCGCCTTAGCCACGCTCGAACAGAAGGAAAGGTCGACAGATCGTAGTCGCACTGGTCGGCGACATGAGTGTAGCCGTAGAGCGCGATGTCGGCGATCGTGAACTGGCCGGCGGCAAAATAGTCGTGGGTCTTGAGATGATTCTCCATCACCTGAAGCGCGGCATAGCCGCGCTCCATCCAGTCTTCCAGCGCGTGGGTTTGCAGATCGCGTCCGCCTTTGACCAGCGCGAGCCAGAAATAGGCCGCCCCGATGTTCGGCTCCAGCGCGTGCTGTTCGAAGAACATCCATTGCAGCGCTTCGGCGCGCTCCACGCGTGACTCCGGCGCCAGCGGCGTGCCGCCGGCGACATACCAGAGGATGGCGTTGGATTCGGCGAGGTAGCGGCCCTCGGCGACTTCGAGCAGCGGAACCTGGCCGGATGGATTCTTGCCCAGAAATTCCGGCGTGCGACTCTCGCCGCGAAGAATGTCGATCTCGATCGCGCGGTAGGGTGCGTTGAGCAGAGCCAGCGCCAGACGAACTTTGTAGCTGTTGCCCGAGCGCTGCATTGAATAGAGCTTGTACATTGCGAAACAGTTCGATCCGTGAGAGCGGCATCGGGCGCCGACGAAATCGGCTTCTCCCCCTGCAACTTGGCTAAACAATGATGCCGATGACGAAGCGTCGCAAGGGTTGAAGCTGGAATAGGTCAAAAACCTCTACTGCACTGCAACCGAAGAAGTTCATGCCAGCGCAAGAGGTCGCCGCGACATCGTTCACGCTTACGCGATGATACGCGGCTTGGATTCGGCGACAGGCACAAATACGGCGCCCGCGGAGCTCGGAATCATATCCGGCTCGATTGAGGGCGAATTCTCGATTCGGGCGATCTCTTCTCGCAAACCATGAACAATGCGCCCTGCGACGATCCAGCACACCACAGCAGTCGCAGTGCCGGCGATGACGTCGCTGAAATAATGGCCGCCATCGACGGGCGTTGCGCCGATCATCGTGAGATTCAACAGCAGGAAAATCCAACGCAAATATCTGACGGGCCATATCGCAAAGATAAAGAGCCAGGCGCCTGCCGTATGCAGGCTTGGAAAGGTAATGATGCCTTCCGCACCTCGCGCAACCAGTTCGCGGAACGTGCCGTCGCGCAATCCGTCGAAGATCTTCAGATGCAGTTGCTGGGTTACCGGGGTGATGTTCGGATAATTGCTCGGCGTCAGGTGGAAGTAACCCCAGACACCCTGGGCCGGCATAAGGGCGGAGATCGCAATGGTGATGAGGGCCGCAAAAATAAAGCTCAAGATATACAGCCGCAAATGGAGCAGATGTCCCGCAAGTCCCAATACGAGGATGACGACTGCGGCTTGCGGCAGGAAGCTGGAATAGGCGGCGGCAAAAATCGCGTGAAGCCCCGGATGGTTGTTCATGGTGCTGAGCCAGCCCATCCAGTCCAGCCCAAGGTCCCGGTCCCAGGAGGCAAAGGTCTGGTCCCAAAGCGGAAGTGCTGCGCTCGCCACGACATAGGAAAGCGGCGCGGCTAGCGCCGGAAACAGCACAAATTGTGCCGTACAAAGCAGCGCCGACGCGAGGCGCTGTTCCTTTCGAGCTGAATAAAAGCTACCCGCCGCGTAAAGTAGTGCGCTGGCGATCGCAACGACCCCGAACGACGCCCATGCGAGATGGAAAGAGCCGCCGACGCATGCCGCAACGACCAAGACTGCGGTGATCCCGTTCAGGGCCCAAATCAGCCGGTCGGCGCGCCGCAAACGATCATTGTCCGTCATCGACCCGAGCCCTCTGTTGGCACACGATCTTTCGAAAAGACTGCCCTTCACGTTCCGGATATTGCTTTAGCAACACCGGCTTTGCGGATCGTTAATCGGAAGCGGTTGGGAACGTCAAAGTGTCGGTAAAATCGCTGGTTTTTGCTTGCCGCCACAGCACAACGGTCCTAGAAACATCATTGCGCCGAGCGTTTCGTGTCGGCCGCATTTTTCAACCAAAAATCTGGAGCCGATAATGTCTTTCCTGTCCGCTGCGCTCGACCGTGTGAAGCCGTCCGCGACGATTGCGGTCACGGATAAAGCACGCGAGCTGAAAGCGGCGGGACGCAACGTCATCGGCCTCGGCGCGGGCGAACCCGACTTCGACACGCCCGCCAACGTCAAGCTGGCGGCGATCCATGCGATCGAGGCTGGCAAGACCAAGTACACGGCCGTGGACGGTATTCCCGAATTGAAGCAGGCGATATCAGCCAAGTTCGAGCGGGAGAACGGCCTCTCCTACAAGCCGAACCAGATTATTGTCGGCACCGGCGGCAAGCAGGTGCTCTACAATGCGCTGATGGCGACCATCAATCCCGGCGACGAGGTGATCATCCCGGCGCCGTACTGGGTCAGCTATCCGGAAATGGTGGCGCTCGCCGGCGGTGAATCGGTTCCGGTCGTGTGCACGGCGAAGCATGGCTTCAAGCTGCAGCCCGACGCGCTGGAAAAGGCGATCACAGCGAAGACCAAGTGGATCATCCTCAACTCGCCGTCGAACCCGACGGGCGCGGCCTATACGCGCGCCGAATTGAAGGCGATCACCGATGTGCTTGTGAAGCATCCGCAGGTCTGGGTGATGACCGACGATATGTACGAGCACTTGGTCTATGACGACTTCGTGTTCGCAACGCCGGCTCAGGTTGAGCCGAAACTGTACGAGCGCACGCTGACCGTGAACGGCGTCTCCAAGGCCTATTGCATGACCGGCTGGCGCATCGGCTATGCCGGCGGCCCGGCGCCGCTGATCAAGGCGATGTCGACGATCCAGTCGCAGTCGACATCGAACCCGTCGTCGATCGCGCAGTGGGCCGCCGTCGAGGCGCTCAACGGTCCGCAGGACTTCATTCCGGAGAACAACAAGGTGTTCAAGGAGCGGCGCGATCTCGTGGTGTCGATGCTCAATCAGGCCAAGGGCATCGATTGTCCGCGGCCGGAAGGCGCCTTCTATGTCTATCCGTCCTGCGCCGGCACCATCGGCAAGACCTCGCCGTCGGGCAAGGTCATCGCCAACGACCAGGATTTCGTCACCGAACTCCTGGAAACCGAGGGCGTTGCGGTGGTGCAGGGATCGGCGTTTGGATTGGGGCCGGCGTTCCGCATTTCCTACGCCACCAAGACCTCCGACCTCGAAGACGCCTGCAAGCGCATCCAGCGTTTTTGCGGTAATTTGCGCTAGATAATAGGTATCCCGTGTCCCGGACGCGGTGCAGCGCTCCTTTGCGGTGCACCGCAGAGCCGGGACCTATCTGTGAACGTGGACCCCGGATCAGCGGCGCAGACTTTCGTCTTGCGCCGCGTCCGGGGAACGCATCTGGAGCGAACGGGGAACTTGTGCCATAGAGAAAGCGCGCCCTCATTCATTGGGGCGCGCGCGCTCATCTTTCTCTGCCGCATCACATCTGTTCATCAGTCGGAGATTTCTTCATGCGTCGTTTGATCATCCTTGCCGGTATCGCGGCCACGCTGCTGGCTGCGTCCTTGGCCGGCGTCAATGCCCAGCAGCCGATGGAGCGGGTACGGGTCGGCGTTCTCGAATGCCGTGGCGGGGCGAGCATCGGCTTCATCGTCGGCTCGGTCACCAATCTCGGCTGCGTGCTGCGCGTCGACGGGATGCCGGAAGACCGTTACGTTGCGACCATCCGTAAAGTAGGCGTCGATCTCGGTATCACCCAGGAAACGGCGCTCGCCTGGGGTGTCTATTCTGCTGTGGCACGTCTCGGCCCCGGCGATCTCTCGGGCAATTATGCCGGCGCGCAGGGCAGTGCGACGATCGGCGTGGGCGCCGGCGGCAACGTGCTGGTCGGCGGTTCCAACAATTCGATCGCGCTGCAGCCGCTCAGCCTGCAAGGCCAGACCGGCTTGAGCGTCGCCGCCGGGCTCGAAAGTCTGGAATTGCGCCCGGGCCGATAGCCTCACGTTCCCCCGGACGCAGCGCAGCGCATTTGCGGTGCGCTGCTGATCCGGGGTCCATGCCAAAGAACGCCGCACCTTTTGATGGTCCCGGCTCTGCGGCGCATCGTACCGGACGACGCGTCGCGTCGCCGGGAGGACGCCGCACCGCGTCCGGGACACGTAGCTCCACACTCCTGCGACTGATTTTCCTTCTTGCCAAAACTCCGGCGGAGGAGGAGCATCCCATCTTGCCGACCCAATCAAGGGCCGAGCTCCAAATGAGGAGGCGGCAATGGGACAAGACGTCAGAAGTCCCCGCGGTCCACGGTGCATCGCACTGGTGGGCCCTTTCCAAAGCGGTAAAACCACACTTCTTGAAGCAATACTGGCGCGTACGGACGCGATCACGCGCGCCGGCAGCGTCGATGCCGGTACATCCGTTGGCGATTCGAGCGCCGAAGCGCGCCGTCACAAGATGGGCGTCGGACTGACGGCCGTCACCACCCACTTCATGGGCGATAGCTACACTTTTATCGACTGCCCCGGCTCGGTCGAATTTGCCCACGACATGCGCGCAGCACTTCCTGCTGTCGATGCTGCAGTCGTGGTCTGCGAAGCCGATGAGAAGAAGCTGCCTCAGCTTCAGATCATCCTGCGCGAACTCGAGGATCTCGGCATTCCGCGTTTTCTGTTTCTCAACAAGATCGATCGCGCCAACAAGCGTGTCCGCGAAACGCTCGCGACCTTGCAGCCGGCTTCGCGCATTCCGCTGGTGCTGCGCCAGATTCCGATCTGGAACGGCGATCTGATCGAGGGATTTGTCGACCTGGCGCTGGAGCGCGCGTTCGTTTATCGCGAGCATAAGGCGTCCGAAGTCATGACGCTCGAAGGCGGCAATCTCGACCGCGAGAAGGAAGCCCGCTTCTCGATGCTGGAGAAGCTCGCCGATCATGACGACGCGCTGATGGAACAGTTGCTTGAGGACATTGCGCCGCCACGCGACGCCGTATTCGACGATCTGGCCCGCGAATTGCGCGAAGGGCTGATCTGTCCGGTGTTGCTCGGCTCCGCCGCGCGCGAGAACGGCGTGCTGCGTCTGATGAAGGCGCTGCGGCATGAGGCGCCCGGTGTGACCGAGACCGCCAGGCGTCTTGGCGCGACTTCTTCGAAGGATGCGCTCGCCTACGTGTTCAAGACCGTGCATCTCCAGCATGGCGGCAAGCTGTCGTTCGCGCGCGTGCTGGCCGGACGGCTGGAGGACGGCGCCACCGTGCATGCCTCGTCGGGCGAAGCCGGCCGGGTCTCCGCCGTATCGGCGCTCGGCGTCGCCCAGGACAACAAGCGTGCGTCAGCCGAGGCCGGCGAGACGGTCGCACTCGGCAAGCTCGACGCCGTGAAGAGCGGCGACACCGTGTCGAACGGCAAGACCGAGCCGCAGGCGCTGGTGCACATCGAACCGTTGCCGCCCGTGTTGTCGATCGCGGTGGCCGCCGCCGACCGGAAAGATGACGTCAAGCTCGGCCAGGCCTTGCTGCGTCTGAACGAGGAAGACCCGTCCTTGACCATGGTGCACAACCCGCGCACCCATGACATCGTGTTGTGGGGGCAGGGCGAAATGCATCTGCGCGTCGCGCTGGAACGCTTACGCGACCGCTTCGGCGTCAACGTCAAATCGCATCCGCCGGCGATCGGCTATCAGGAGACCATCCGCAAGTCGATGACGCAGCGCGGCCGGCACAAGAAACAGTCCGGCGGCCACGGCCAGTTCGGCGATGTCGTGATCGAGATCAAGCCGATGCCGCGCGGCGGCGGCTTCGAATTTCATGAAAAGGTCGTCGGCGGCGCGGTGCCTCGAAACTACATCGGCGCCGTCGAGGAAGGCGTTGTCGACGGGCTTGCGCGCGGGCCGCTCGGCTTCCCCGTCATCGACGTGCAGGTGACGCTGACCGACGGCTCCTATCACAGCGTGGATTTGTCTGACCTCGCGTTCCGCACCGCGGCACGGGTCGGGGTCAGCGAAGCGCTGCCGCAGTGCCAGCCGGTGTTGCTGGAGCCGATCCACATCGTGGAGATCGTCTGTCCGACCGAAGCAACCGCAAAGATCAACGCCATTCTGTCGGGGCGGCGCGGACAAATTCTCGGCTTCGATACCCGCGAGGGCTGGCCGGGATGGGATCGCGTGCGTGCGATGATGCCGGAGGCCGAGATCGGCGAATTGATCGTGGAGTTGCGGTCGGCCACCGCCGGCGCCGGCAGTTTCACGCGGCAGTTCGACCGGATGGCGGAGGTCACGGGCCGGGCGGCCGACCAGATCATCGCCGCCCACGGCGTCGCGGCTTAATTTTTAGTCCTGGTGCTTGGCGCGTCGCTCTTGTTTCGGCAACAGCGGCGCGCATCGTTTGTTTGCACGAATCCCGTTTTTTGTCCGGTCTAACAGCGCTTCCCGATGCTTGATTCACACCGCAACATTGCGCTGGCCTGTACGCTGAGCGCGCTTGCTGGCTATGTCGACGGCATCGGCTTCATTCATCTCGGCGGCCTGTTCGTCTCCTTCATGAGCGGCAATTCGACACGACTGGGCGTCAGTCTGGCGCAGGGGCATTGGTCGAACGCAGCTGAGGCGATCGGGCTGATCTTGTTGTTCGTGATGGGTGCTGCCTGCGGCAGCCTGATCGTGTTTGGCGGGGGCGCCCGTCGCCAGCCCTGGGTATTGCTGGCGGAGGCCTCGCTCCTGGCCCTTGCTGCGCTTTGCCATGAACTTGGCCTGTCGAGCGCCGCCGTCGTCGCGATGGTGCTGGCGATGGGGCTGGAGAATGCGGTGTTCCAGACCGGTGGCGGCGGCGGCCTTGGCCTCACTTACATCACCGGGGCGCTTGTGAAGGCCGGCCAGCTCATGGCCGCCGCGTTGACCGGTGGCGAGCGTTGGAGCTGGGTGCCCAATGTCCTGTTATGGGCCGCGCTGGTGGCGGGGGCGGTGTGCGGCGCGTCGGCCTATCACTGGATCAATCTTGCCGCGATCTGGTTTGCTGCGGCATTTGCGCTGGCGCTGAGCGGGATCGTCGCCGCGACCGCCCGCGGCATTGACTCGTAATCTGGCATGCCCGATGGGAAGAATGACGATGGCGACACCGCAAGGGTGAGATGATGGCATCCATGACCAAATCACGCGCGGCATGCCTGATCGGGTGGCCGGCGGCGCATTCGCGCTCGCCGCTGATTTATCATTACTGGCTGCGCCAACTCGGCATTGAAGGCGGATACAACATCGAGGCGGTGCCGCCGGAGGGTTTTGCGGAATTCGTCCAGCGTCTGTCGACGCACGGCTTTGTCGGCGCCAACGTCACCATTCCGCACAAGGTGCGCGCACTGGCGCTGACGACGCCGGATGCGCGGGCGCGCGCGGTCGGCGCCGCCAATACGTTATGGTACGAGGGCAGCGAACTGCGCTCGACCAATACGGATATCGAAGGCTTCATCAACAATCTCGATGCGTCCGCAAAGGGCTGGGACAACATCGACGACGCGCTGGTGCTCGGCGCCGGTGGCTCGTCGCGCGCGGTCGTGTACGGCTTGATCGAGCGCGGTATCAAGCGCGTGCATCTGGTGAACCGTACCATCGAACGCGCGCGTGCCCTGGCAGATCAATTCGGACCGGCGGTGCATTCGGCGGCGTGGGAAAAGCTTGGCGAGCTGCTTCCGCACGCCGGCCTTCTGGTCAACACCACCTCGCTCGGCATGCACGGGCAACCGGCGCTCGATCTTGATGTGGGCTTGCTACCGCCAAATGCGATCGTCGCCGATCTTGTTTATGTCCCGCTTGAAACAGAATTGCTGAAGGCGGCGCGGGCGCGCGGCCTGAAGACGGCCGACGGCCTTGGCATGCTCCTGCATCAGGCGGTGCGCGGTTTTGAATTGTGGTTCGGCCAAAGGCCGGAAGTTACGCCCGAACTGCGCACTTTGGTCGAGGCCGATCTCAGGGGTGCGTGAGTTCTGGATCTTTTGCTGATCGCGCGCTTGTGAGCGGGAATACCATGGAACCGTCCGTGTCCATGGCTAAGGTGTCGGCCGCTAGCGTCCCGATTCCGAAGTTCGTGTCATTTACGGAGCCACGTTTCGAATTTCGGAATCGAAAGGACGTGGTCGATTCTAACATTCGCATCCTTCCTCAGCGGCCATTTTTGCGAATGTTAGAATCAAAGGACCACTAGCAAATATATGTTTCTAGTGGAATTTAGGATCTGACATTCGCTAAGCGCACTCGCGGCTAGGTGGGTAGCGAATGTCAGATCCACTCCACTAGCTAACTTACCGATCTAGTACGGCCTTGAATTTGAAGTTCCTATGACGAACCCGCGGCGAAATCGATAGAAACTTCAAATTCGCCGCACTAGGAGGTCCCTATGTCCATGTATCGTTCTACGTTTGCCCGTCCGCTGATCGCGGTTGCGATGGTGGTTGCATCTGTGCTCTGCGCCGCCGCACAACGACCTCCCACGCCGACACGGGTGCGCGGCACCATCGAGGCCGTCGACGGCGATGTGCTCACGGTCAAATCGCGCAGCGGCGAGGACGTCAAATTGCACATGATCGGTGACGTCAGGATCGTCGGAATCATCAAGATTTCGCTGGCCGACATCAAGCTCGGCTCCTTCATCGGCACCACCACGGTTCCCGGCGCGGACGGCCGTCAAGATGCCGTCGAAGTGCACGTCTTCCCCGAGAACATGCGCGGTACAGGCGAGGGGACGCGTCCCTACGATCTCAAGCCCAACTCGACCATGACCAATGCAACGGTCGCCGAAGCGGTCGCCGGCAATGACGGCCAGACCTTGACGATCAAATACAAGGACGGCGAGAAGAAAGTCACGGTCGGGCCTGACACGCCGGTCGTGACCTATGTTCCCGGCGAAAAATCCGATCTCAAGGCCGGCGCCAAGATCATCGCCTTTATCAAGCAACTGCCTGATGGATCGTTTGAAAGTAACCGCATCAGCGTCGGCCGTGACGGACTGACGCCGCCGATGTAACGATTTCCCTCGCCCGTGCGTATGGTTTGATGAGGGATGCGCTAGCTCCCGCCATCACGGAATAACCCCCGTTTCGCGGGGTATTCCTTCTATTCCGACCAAACCTTTGAGGGAAAATCATGCCGAAAATCTCTTCGTGGCTGCCGCGTTCGCTCGTCGCTTCGCTGGCGGTCGTTTCCGTCCTTGCCTCGGCCGCATGGGCCCAGCAGTCGCCGACGCCCACGCGCATCCGCGGCACCATCGAAAGCATCGATGGCAAGACAATGAACATCAAGACCCGCGAGGGCACCGACGTGAAGGTCAACATGACCGATGATATCTCGGTCATCGGCATCGCCAAGACCTCGTTGTCGGAAATCAAGCAGGGCAGCTACATCGGCGTGTCCGCCATGCCGCAGCCCGACGGCAGCCAGAAGGCGCTCGCGATCCATATCTTCCCGGAAGCCATGCGCGGTGCGGCTGAAGGGTTCAGGCCGTGGGATCTGCGTCCGAATTCCACCATGACCAATGCCACCGTCGCGCAGACCGTCGCCAGCGTTGATGGCCAGGTCATCGAGGTCAAATACAAGGACGGCGAGAAGAAGGTCGTGGTGCCGCCGGATGCGGCGATCGTCGCTTTCGTCACCGGTGAGAAGTCCGAAATCAAGCCAGGCGCCAAGATCATCATCTTCGGCGCGAAGAAGATAGCCGATGGCTCGCTCGAGACCAACCGCATCGGCGTCGGCCGCGACGGCATCGCGCCTCCGATGTGATTCCACATCGTCATTGCGAGCAAAGCGAAGCAATCCAGAACTGGATTGCTTCGTCGCGTTCGCTCCTCGCAATGACGACGAGTGGTCTAGTTCTCTAAATCGACAGCACGTGATCGTCGATCTCGGCGATGGTGTTGACGCCGCACAGTCCCATGGTCGTCAGCATCTCGGCGCGGATGATGTCGATCGCCTTGGTGACGCCGGGCTCGCCATAGGCGCCGAGGCCGTGAACATAGGCGCGGCCGATCATGCAGGACTTGGCGCCGTGCGCGATCGCCCGCACCACGTCCTGGCCGGAGCGGATGCCGCCGTCGAACATGATTTCCATCTTGTCGCCGACCGCGTCCACGATTTCAGGCAAGGCCGCGATCGAGGACGGCGCGCCGTCGAGCTGACGTCCGCCATGGTTGGACACGACGAGCGCCTGCGCGCCGGTCTTGACGGCCTCATTGGCGTCCTCGGCATCGAGAATGCCTTTCAGCACCAGCTTGCCGGGCCAGATGCTGCGGATCCATTCGACATCCTTCCAGTTCAGCGTGGTGTCGAATTGGGTTCCGATCCAGGTGCCGAGCGCGGTGATATCGTCGGTGCCCTTCAGATGACCGACCAGGTTGCCGAAGGTGCGGCGCTTGCCGCGTAACACACCGGCGACCCAGGCAGGCTTGGTGGCGAAATCGAACAATTTCGACAGCGACCATTCCGGCGGCACCGTCATGCCGTTCTTGATGTCGGCGTGGCGCTGTCCGATCACCTGGAGATCGACGGTGAGCACGAGCGCGCTGCACTTGGCGGCGATGGCGCGTTCGACCAGCGCCTTGATGAAGCCGCGGTCCTTCATGACATACAACTGAAACCAGAATGGCTTCTCGACATTGGCGGCGACGTCCTCGATCGAGCAGATCGACATCGTGCTCAGCGTATAGGGGATGCCCGCAGCCTGCGCGGCGCGGCAGGCATGAATTTCGCCGTCGCTGTATTGCATGCCGGTCAGGCCGACCGGCGCGAGGATCAGCGGCAGCGCCGCAGGCTCGCCCAGAATGGTCGTCGACGTATCGCGCTTGGACACATCGACGAGAATGCGCTGGCGCAACTTGATCGCCTGCAGATCCTCGCGGTTGGCGCGTAGCGTTTCCTCGGCGTAGGAGCCGCGGTCGCAATAATCGAAAAATGCCTTCGGCACCTTTCGCATGTGGCGCTGCCGCAGATCCTCGATGCAGGTAATGTGTTTCATGGACGTTTTCCGGTCCCGTCAGTGCGATAGATTTGTCATTCGCTTCGGTATCGCCGCATGTCCGCCAAGGCGAATGGCAAATCTAAAACCGCACTGAAAATTCATAGTTGTAAGTGTCCCTTTGGTTCTGACATTCGTAAACGAACCCGCCGCGATATGCTACGAATGTAAGAACCGGGACACTTGTACTTGTATTTGGCTCTTTGGCTGTCATCTACCATGAGAGGCGCCCGCGCAACATCGCCTGTCGATAAAGGACATTGCCATGACCCGACCGCCCGCGAGGTCATCCCACGTCAAAAAGCCTGCAAAGAAGCCGCGCGATGAGGGGCTTGAGGACGCGCTGGAGGAGGGGCTGGAGGAGACTTTTCCGGGCTCCGACCCGGTCAACGTCATCCAGCCGGCCCCGTCAAAAGAGGACGGCCGGGTCAAACGCAAGGGTTGAAGTTCCCGAGTCGCATCCGGGTATCTGGTAAATGATGTTTATTATCAATGGTTTGAGTCAGTAGTAGAGGCCGCACCGGAAATGATTTATCATATTTTTTGAAGTCATTTTAGCGACGAACCCATTATAACCGCCCCAACGTTAGCATGGGGCAGACGGCTCGGCTTCTCGGCAGTGGCCTTGGGAGGTGCGGGCGGTGCTGGGGGTACGATGAGCCGCAAATATTTCGGGACAGATGGGATTCGGGGTCTGGCCAATGGCCTGATCACGCCGGAGCTGGCGCTGAAAGTGGGGCAGGCGGCCGGTCTGGTGTTTCAGCGCGGCGAATATCGTCATCGTGTCGTGATCGGCAAGGACACCCGTCTTTCCGGCTACATGATCGAATACGCCATGGTGGCGGGCTTCACCTCGGTCGGCATGGATGTGCTGCTGCTCGGCCCGATGCCGACGCCTGCGGTTGCGATGCTGACCAAATCGATGCGCGCCGATCTCGGCGTGATGATTTCGGCCTCCCACAATCTGTTCGAAGACAACGGCATCAAGCTGTTCGGCCCGCAAGGCTTCAAGCTGTCCGACGACGTCGAAAAGCAGATCGAGCAGTTGCTCGACGAATCGCTCGACCGCCGTCTGGCGCAGAGCGCAAGCTTGGGGCGCGCGCGCCGCATCGACGGCGTCCATGACCGTTACATCGAATTCGCCAAGCGTACGCTGCCACGCGAACTCAGCCTCGACGGTCTGCGCGTCGTGGTCGATTGCGCCAATGGCGCTGCCTACAAGGTCGTGCCGGAAGCG
Source organism: uncultured Alphaproteobacteria bacterium (assembly GCA_963775545.1). Taxonomy (GTDB): domain Bacteria; phylum Pseudomonadota; class Alphaproteobacteria; order Rhizobiales; family Xanthobacteraceae; genus Bradyrhizobium. Next base: position 141,076 of record CAVZJE010000014.1, on the reverse strand, counting down.
CTGTGGGAATTGGGCGCCGATGTCATCTCGATCGGCGTCGAGCCCGACGGCTTCAACATCAACAAGGAGTGCGGCTCGACGGCGCCGGAAGCGCTGAGCCGCAAGGTGCGCGAACTGCGCGCCGACATCGGCATCGCGCTCGATGGCGACGCCGATCGCGTCATCCTGGTCGACGAACGCGGGCATCTGGTCGACGGCGATCAGCTGTTGGCCGTGATCGCGCAAAGCTGGAAGGAAGACGGCCGGCTGGCAAAGCCCGGCATCGTCGCCACCGTGATGTCGAATCTCGGCCTCGAACGCTTCCTCGAAGGCCAGGGCATCGAACTCTTTCGCACGCCCGTCGGCGACCGCTACGTGCTGGAGCGGATGCTGTCCGGCGGCTACAATCTCGGCGGCGAACCCTCCGGCCACATTATCCTGTCGGACTATGCCACCACCGGTGACGGCTTCGTCGCCGCCCTTCAGGTGCTCGCGGTCGTGCAGAAGCTCCGCCGTCCGGTGTCGGAAGTCTGCCACCGCTTCGACCCGCTGCCGCAGATCCTCAAGAACGTGCGCTACCGCTCAGGCAAGCCGCTCGACAATGCCGACGTCAAGTTGGCGATCGATGACGGCGAGAAGCGGCTCAACGGCCATGGCCGGCTTCTGGTGCGTTCATCCGGAACGGAGCCCGTGATCCGCGTGATGGGCGAGGGCGACGATCGCATGCTGGTCGAGGAAGTCGTCGATCACATCGTATCCGCGCTCGGTCAGGCCGCGGCCTGAGGCTGCGCGGTAATCCCGTCATTGCTGTGCCTCTAGAAGCCAGCAGGTCTCACGATATCGCGGGCTATGGTTCGAGACGGTGCTTGCGCCTCCTCACCAAGAGGCTTTTCTTTTTCTCGCCTGGGAACGCGCGATTGCGCGCGTCTCGAAGTGTTCTGGCCATGATCGCCGCTCGTTTGTTCTTTTGAGTCCTCACATGCATCGCAGCCATTTTCTATTGGCGGTAGTCGCAAGAACGCCATCGGCGTAGGAAGTGCGCATTGCTTTTGCCGGGAATGATTCCTTGAACAAGTCCGTTATCGTCTCCGACGAAATCTTGACCGAGCCGGTCATCGTCGCGGACGCGGCGCCTTCGCTGGGGGCAAGCGCGGCCGGGCCCGCTTATGTCGTGCTCGCCGGCATCAGCTTTTCGCATTTCCTCAACGACACCATGCAGTCCCTGATCGCATCGGTGTATCCGATCCTGAAGGACAGCTATGCGCTGGACTTCGCCCAGATCGGAATGATCACGCTGGCGTTCCAGTTCACGGCCTCGCTGTTGCAGCCGCTGGTCGGGCATTTCACCGACAAGAAGGCGCAGCCGTTTTCGCTGGCGATCGGAATGTCTTCGACTTTCTTCGGCCTGCTGCTGCTCAGCGTCGCCCACCAATACGCGGTGATCCTGATTGCCGCTGCGCTGGTCGGCCTGGGCTCTGCGGTATTCCACCCTGAGTCGGCGCGCATCGCGCGGCTCGCCTCGGGCGGCCGCTACGGCTTTGCGCAATCGGTGTTTCAGCTCGGCGGCAGTTTCGGCACCTCGATGGGGCCGGTGCTCGCGGCCCTGATCGTCGTTCCGTTCGGCCAGCCCAGCATCGCCTGGTTCTCTTCAATCGCGTTTCTCGCGATCGTCGTGCTGTGGCGGATCGGCCAATGGTACAAGCCGCAGATCAAGGCAAGAAAGGCTGCCGCGATTGTTTCGCATCCGGACGCGCCATCTCCGCGCCGGGTTCAGCTCGCGCTCGCGGTGCTGGTCGTGCTCTTGTTCTCGAAGCAGCTCTATGTCTCCAGCCTTTCGAGCTACTACATCTTCTATTTGATCGACCGTTTCGGCGTCTCGACCCAGGCTGCGCAGCTTTATCTATTCGTCTTCCTCGCGGCCAACGCGGTCGGCGCCTTCTTCGGCGGCCCGATCGGGGATCGCTTCGGCCGCAAGATCGTCATCTGGTTCTCGATTGTCGGCGCGCTGCCGTTCACGCTGGCGCTGCCTTATGCGGGGCTTACGGCCAGCGCGGTGCTGACCGTGTTCATCGGCCTGATTATTTCGTCGACGACGTCGTCGATCATCGTGTTCGCACAGGAACTGGTGCCGCATCGCTTCGGAATGATTTCCGGCGTGTTCTTCGGCGTGGCGTTCGGCATCGGCGGTCTTGGTGCCGCGCTGCTCGGCAGGCTCGCCGATCACACCAGCATCGCCTTCGTCTATCAGATCTGTGCGTTCCTGCCGGCGATCGGCCTGCTTGCGGTGTTCCTGCCGAAGATGCCGCAAACCGAACACTAGTGGTCCGATTCTAACATTCGCATCCCCTCTCAGCGGTCACATTTGCGAATGTTAGAATCATTGGACCACTAGCAAATATAGATTTCTAGTGGAGTTTTGGATTTGACATTCGCTTGACGAACTCGCGGCTAAGCGGGTAGCGAATGTCAAATCCACTCCACTAGTCAGACGATCGAGCGCGCGGTTCGCTCACGCTGTTGCCCTCAAGAATTCATTAGTGATTGTGGCGGGCGTCGCCTTTTTGTGGCGATGGAAACTTGCCGCGACGATTTTGTTCGCGAAATATCAACCTTAAAAATTAGGGTTAAGCGGCGCTTAAGCATTTGGTGCCATCGTCCCGTGAGTTTTTGTTGTGGGGCCGTCTGCCCCATAGGTCAAAAGGACGAAGCCAATGCGTAGTGTGAAATTTTTCGTTGTCGCCGGAGCGGCAACTTTGTTGTCGTCGATGGCTTCGGCCGCCGATCTCGCCATCGCGCCGCCGCCGATGCCCTATGCTCCTCCGATGGTCGACTTTGGCGGGTGGTACCTGCGCGGCGACATTGGATTCAGCAATCAGCATGTCGACAGCATTCGTAATACCAATCCCGCGCTTTACGCCAATCTGCTCTCGTTCCAGGAGTCGACCGGCTTTGACACGGCCGGCACCTATCAGATCGGCGCCGGTTATCAGTTCAATCACTGGTTCCGCGTCGACGTGACTGGCGAATATCGCGGCAATTCCAATTTCCACGGGCTCGACCTGACCAGCTTCCCGAATGGCGGCGGCCCGATCGGCTTCGGTTCGGATGTTTACAACGCACAAAAGTCCGAATGGCTGTTCCTCGCCAACGCCTATGCCGACCTCGGCACCTGGTATTGCATCACGCCTTACGTCGGCGCCGGCATCGGTACCGCGCGGGTACAGATCGCAAACTTCACCGACGCAGGCGTTGCCACGCTGTTCCCGGCCGGCTCCGGCGTTGGCCCGAGCCTGGTTTCCGCGCGACCGGCTCGCAGTGGAATTTTGCCTGGGCGCTGCATGCGGGTCTCGCCTACAGGGTCAACCCGAACATGACGGTCGAGCTTGGCTATAGCTATGTCGATCTCGGCAACGGCACGACGGGAGTGGATAGCACCTTCGATCACTCCGCGGGTGGTCACGTCTTCCAGTTCCACAACATCACCTCGCAGGACCTGAAGCTAGGTGTGCGCTGGAATCTCGACAGCCCGCCGATGTATGCGCCGCCGCTCGTCACCAAGGGCTAGAGCCTGAGTTAACTCTTGTTAACGGCGCGGGATGTTCCCGCGCCGTTTTTGTTTGCGCCAGCTTGTGCGCGACAACGATTGATTAAGGTTAACGAGCGATGATTACGCCAGATTTCAGGTAGCTTGGGAGTGGTCGATGCGTAGAGTCGTACTGGCGGCGGCGGTGATGTTGGGGGCCGTGGCAAGCGCGCAAGCCGCCGACATGCCGGATTTCCTTCGCGGCTCGCTGGGCGGTTATTCGCCGACCGTGAACTGGCAGGGCTTCTATGTCGGTGGGCAATATGGCTACGGATCTTCCGACGAGCATTTTGGCGGCTCGAACGGCAGCATGCTGAGCTCCCTGATCGCCAATAATGTCATTCAGGAGATGGGGGTTGCGCAGTGGAATCTTCAGCTCGGAGGCGTCTCTACGCGCTCGTCCGGATATGGAGCCTTCACGGGATATAACTGGCAATGGGATGACGTTGTCGCTGGCCTCGAAGCATCCTATCTGCACGGCTCGTTCGGGGGGACTACGGCTGCCACTGCGGGGCCTCTCATCGGCGGACCGTTGTCCGATACTTTCTTTCACAACGTTACCGTCAACTCATCGGATTCGATTGCGATTTCCGATATAGCGACATTCCGTGCGCGTGCGGGCTATGCTTATGGAAGCTTCCTGCCATACCTGTTCGGTGGACTGGCGCTCGGAAATGCCGACATCACGCAGGCGGTCAATGTCCACGACCAATATGGACCTACCTTCGCAAACGCGGCGGCATCATGTTCAAGTGCGACGCCGCCGCTGGTTTGCTATTCGTTGCACTCCGACAATACGCTGCACAACCATTTGATCTACGGCTACACGGCAGGCCTTGGCGTCGATATCAAGCTGGTCGGCGGCTTGTTCATGCGTGCCGAGTGGGAATATGTCCGCTTCGTCGACCTGATCCAGGTCAACATGAACACGGTGCGCGCCGGCATCGGCTACAAGTTCTGACAGCTACCCTGACGCCGTCAGGAATATTGACATCGTCGGTTGCGCCTGTTGCTCTGTCCTAACCAAGGGACGAGCAGCGGACCATGAAGATTTACGGCGACACCAATTCAGGCAATTGCCTCAAGGTGAAATGGGTCTGCGATCGCCTGGGCCTGCTCTATAGCTGGGTCGCGATCGACATCCTCAAGCAGGAAAGCCGAACCTCGCAATTCCTTAAACTCAACAGCGCGGGGCAGGTGCCGGTCGTCGATTTCGAGGATGGCCGTACGCTCGCCCAATCCAACGCCATCATTCGTTATCTCGCCCGCGGCAGCGACCTCATTCCGTCCGATGATTTTGCTGCCGCCAAAATGGATGAATGGCTGTTCTGGGAACAGTATAGCCATGAGCCCTATATCGCCGGCTGCCGATTCCAGTTGGTTTATCTGGGCCGGCCAGCGTCAGATCTCGATCCCGAGAAAGTCAAACGCGGTTATGCGGCGCTGGCGCGAATGGAAGGCGAACTCGCGGCGAGCCGGTTCTTCGTCGGCAATACGCTGACGCTCGCGGATATCGCGCTGCTGGCCTATACGCGGCTTGCGCATCAAGGCGGCTTTCACCTCGAGGGATATGCCTCAGTGCGGCGCTGGATCGGCGAGGCTGAAAAAGCCCTAGGCCTGCCGCCAGTGCCGCCCATTTGAAGTTCCTGCTTGGCAAGCGGCAAGTTCTGTCCAGGAACTTCAAATGGAAAGCGGCCCCGGCATCATAGGTCTGCTAGTGCCCATAACTTTCCGAAGTTCGTGGAAGGTGCATGCTGAGGTGGTGCACGAACTTCGGAAAGTGGGCACTAGTTGCGCGATGAGCGCGCTGGAATCGTGCTTTTGTTTTGCCGCAGTTTTGACGATTCGATGAAGCGGCCCTTGCGAACATTGCGAAACGAATTTCACCGTTCGGTCTCCTTAACGCGCGGTAAACTAATTCGGCCATCGGGAATTTTGCGTAGGAACGATCCGTGGCACTTGGCGTCTGTCCGGCGCATCTAAACTCGGGGACGTCACATGAATAGCTACTCGATCGTCCGGATCGGCGACGACTATGTCGTGCGCGCTGATGACAAGAACATTCTGAAAGTCGCAAGCCGCCGCCGCGCGGCTCAGCTCGTTACCGACGCGGCCGAACTGTTGAATGCGCGGCCGCAACCTGCCGAGGACGCCGGACATCCAGCGATAAACTCAGTGCCGCCTATTTGAAGTTCCTGCGCCACAAGCGGCGAATTCCGTTCAGGAACTTCAAAATAGAAAAGCGGCACTAGTGGAGTGGATTTGACATTCGCTCGACGAACCCGCCGCTAGGCGGATAGCGAATGTCAAATCCACTCCACTGACCGAAGCTTCTTGACGATTCCGGGTGATTCCCTTATTCACGATGGCGGGACACCTCCCCCCAACGGGAGGCTTGCTATCTGGAAGGGTAGATCATGACTGTAGCGAAGCCCGCTTCGCGGCCTCACGTGCCGCATTTTTCTTCCGGCCCTTGCGCCAAGCGCCCTGGCTGGACCCCGCAAAATCTCAAAGACGCAGCCCTTGGCCGTTCGCATCGTGCGAAGATCGGCAAGGAAAAGCTGAAGCGCGCGATCGACTTGACGCGCGAAGTGCTTGAGGTGCCCGCCGGCTACCGGATCGGCATCGTTCCGGCATCCGATACCGGTGCGGTCGAAATGGCGCTGTGGTCGCTGCTCGGCGCGCGGCCCGTCACGACGATCTCCTGGGAATCCTTCGGCGAAACCTGGACCGGCGACGTCATCAATCAACTGAAACTCAAGGATGTGACCAAGCTCGCCGCGACTTACGGCGAGATTCCCGATCTCTCGAAGGTCGATCCCGCGTCCGACATCGTCTTCACCTGGAACGGCACGACGTCAGGCGTGCGCGTTCCCAATGCCGACTGGATCAGCGCCAAGCGCGAGGGCCTTGCGATCTGCGACGCCACCTCGGCGGCGTTTGCGCAGCCGCTGGATTGGCCCAAGCTCGATGTCGTGACCTTCTCCTGGCAGAAAGCGCTGGGCGGCGAAGCCGGGCATGGCATGCTGGTGCTCTCGCCGCGCGCGGTCGAGCGGCTCGAGACCTATAAGCCGGCGTGGCCATTGCCGAAGATTTTCCGCATGACCAAGGGCGGCAAGCTCAACGAAGGCATCTTTGTCGGCGAGACCATCAACACGCCGTCGATGCTCTGCGTCGAGGATTACCTGGACGCATTGAACTGGGCCAAGTCGGTCGGCGGCCTCAAGGCACTGATGGCGCGTGCGGACGCGAACCTCAAGGTGCTTGCCGACTGGCAGGCCAAAACGCCGTGGATCGATTTTCTTGCCAGAACACCGGCGATCCGGTCCAACACCTCGGTGTGCATGAAGGTGACCGATCCCGTGATCGCCTCGCTGACTTCGGATGCGCAGATCGACTTCATCAAGAAGATGGTTGGTCTCGTGGAAAAGGAAGGCGCCGGCTACGACTTCGCCGGCCATCGCGATGCGCCGGCAGGCTTGCGCATCTGGTGCGGCGCCACGATTGAGACAAGCGACGTTGCGCTGCTGACCCAATGGATCGACTGGGCCTTTGCCGAAACCAAGGCGCAGCTTCCGAAGGCGGCGTGACCTCGTTCATACATACAACGTCATGGCTGGGCTTGACCCGGCCATCCATCAATAGAGATGGACCCGCGGGTCTCTAGCGCGAAGACGCGCTTCGCGCTTTTGCCCGCGGGTGACGAGTTCAAATGCATCGCCCATTGACGGATTAGATCCATGACAAAACCCAAAGTGCTCATTTCCGACGCGCTGTCGCCCGCCGCGGTGCAGATCTTCAAAGACCGCGGCATCGAGGTCGACTTCCAGCCCAACCTCGGCAAGGACAAGGAAAAGCTCGCCGCGATCATCGGCGACTATGACGGTCTCGCCATCCGCTCCGCCACCAAGGCGACCGCGAAGATCATCGAGAAGGCGACGCGACTGAAGGTGATAGGGCGGGCCGGCATTGGCGTCGACAACGTCGAAATTCCTGCGGCGACCGCCAAAGGCATCATCGTGATGAACACGCCGTTCGGCAATTCGATCACGACCGCCGAACATGCGATCACGCTGATGCTGGCCCTGGCGCGCGAAATTCCCCAGGCCGACGCCTCGACGCAAGCCGGCAAATGGGAAAAGAACCGCTTCATGGGTGTTGAAATCACCGGCAAGACGCTAGGCGTGATCGGTTGCGGCAATATTGGATCGATTGTTGCCGATCGCGCGCTCGGCTTGCGCATGAAGGTGATTGCGTTCGATCCGTTCCTGTCACCCGAACGCGCCAAGGATATTGGCGTCGAGAAAGCCGAACTGGACGAATTGCTCAAGCGCGCCGATTTCATCACGCTGCATACGCCGCTGACCGACAAGACCCGCAACATCATCGACGCGACCGCGTTCGCGAAAATGAAGCAGGGCGTACGGATCATCAATTGCGCTCGCGGCGGACTGGTCGACGAGCCGGCGCTGGTGGATGCGTTGAATTCCAAAAAGGTCGCGGGTGCGGCCTTCGACGTTTTCGTCGAGGAGCCGGCGACATCGAACGTCCTGTTCGGCCTCCCCAATGTGATCTGCACTCCGCATCTCGGCGCCGCCACCACCGAAGCGCAGGAGAATGTTGCGCTCCAGGTTGCCGAGCAGATGTCGGACTATCTGCTCCACGGCGCCATCTCGAATGCGGTCAACTTCCCCTCGATCACGGCCGAAGAAGCGCCCAAGCTCAGGCCGTTTATTGAGCTCGCCGAGAAACTGGGTTCGTTTGCGGGCCAGCTCACCGAGACCGGCATCGCCAAGGTGCAGATTACCTATGAGGGGCATGTCGCGGAGATGAAGATCAAGGCGCTCACCTCGGCGGTGCTGTCCGGCCTGCTGCGCCCGATGCTCGGCACCGTCAATGTCGTTTCGGCGCCCGTCGTCGCCAAGGAGCGCGGCATGGTGGTCGATGAAATCGTCCGCACCGCGCAGAGCGACTACGAAAGCCTGATCACGGTCGCCGTGACCACCGAGCGGCAGGAGCGTTCGGTGTCGGGTACGGTCTATGCCGACGGCAAGCCGCGGCTGGTCGACATCAAGGGCATTCGCGTCGATGCTGAATTCGGCAAGTCGATGATTTACATCACCAATGAAGACAAGCCCGGTTTCATCGGTCATTTTGCGGGCCTGCTTGGCGATGCCAGGATCAACATCGCAACCTTCCATCTTGGCCGCACCAAACAGGGCGGGGATGCGATTGCGCTGGTAGAGGTCGACGGCGCGGTGCCGGAAGACGTGCTGGCCAAGGTGCAGGCGCTGCCACAGGTGAAGCAGGCAAAGGCGCTGGCGTTCTAGGACGGCTAACTCCCGCTTCCTGACTGACGGTTCCTTCCGGAAGTCGGAAGAGGGCGACGACCCGCGGCCAACTCTCGCGCGATGTCTTCTTCGCCGGTTGCTCTAGGTCAGTCAGACCTCACGTATTTCTACGGGGGGCGGAATTTACTGAACCTTGCAACGTTAGGGTTACCAATTCAACAGCGCGCTCGTCGTTTGAGCGGAAGGTAGTTGCTTTAAATCACGGTTGAAGTCCCATGAGCCTTTTCTCCCTTCGGCTAACCCACAAGATCGCAGCGATCGGTGCCATCGGGGTGCTGGGTGTCATCCTCGTCGGCGGGATCCATCTGTACGGTGAAACCGTGTTGGCCGTGTATCGCGGTGCTGCCGAAAACGCGCGAGCGATCTTTGAACTGAACGAGAAGATCGAAATCGAGCTACTGGAGGGCCGGCGGGCCGAAAAGGATTTTCTGCTTCGCAATGATCCCAAGCGGGCCGACGACCAGATCAAGATCGGTAAAGCCGTCATCGCCGATATCGACAAGCTTCGTGGGAAAATCGTCGCGATCGGCAATCCTGGCCTAACTCATCAGGTCGAGGCCATGAGCAACTCGTTGAAACAATATCAGGCGCATTTCGCAACGGTCGTCGAACGAAAGCGACAACTTGGTCTGGACGAGCAGTCAGGCCTCGAGGGCCGGCTCCGCGCGTCAGTTCACGATATCGAGGCGCGGGTCGATCAGCTTCATGAACCTTCCCTTCTGGTCACCATGCTGATGATGCGTCGTCATGAGAAGGACTTCATGTTGCGGCGGGACGCCAAATACGGCGACGAAATGAAGAAGCAAGCCTCGCAGTTCGCTGCCTTGATCGAGAATGTGAGCATTCCGGAGGCCGCAAAGACCGAGCTCAGGCAGAAGCTTGCCGATTATCAACGCGACTTTTCCTCCTGGATGAGCACGGCGCTGGCGCTCGGCGCTGAGTTGAAAACAATGTCGATTCATTTTCGGCGATCGAACCGGTCATCGAAGCAGTGTCGAAGTCGGTCAACGCCATCAGATTTGAAGCTGAGCAGTCGAACATGACGGAGCGCGACGCTATCCAGCGTAATATCGTGATTGCGATTGTGCTGATTGCGTCTGTTGTGCTCGGGGCCGGACTTTTCATCGGGCGGGCGATATCGGGGCCTTTGTCGACCATGAGAGCCGCCATGATCGAGCTTGCAAAGGGCAATTTCGAAATTGTGCTACCGGGGCTCGGTCGTGTCGACGAGATAGGCGAGATCGCGCGGGCGGTCGAAACCTTCAAGGTCAATGCGAAGCAGAAGGCGCGAGACGAAGCCGATGCCAAAATCAGGCAGGATCAGGCCGCCGCGCAGCAACGCAAGGCCGACATGATAAACCTCGCGGATGAATTCGAATCTGCCATCGGCGAAATCGTCGAGACTGTTTCGTCGGCCTCGACCGAGCTTGAAGCGTCTGCAAGTACGTTGACGACGACAGCCGTTCGTTCGCAGGAGCTCACTATCAAGGTCGCGGCGGCCTCCGAGGAGGCCTCCACCAACGTGCAGTCGGTAGCTTCGGCTACGGAGGAGCTTACCTCATCTGTGAACGAAATTAGTCGTCAGGTGCAGGAGTCGGCCCGGATCGCCAGCGAGGCGGTCGATCAGGCGCGCATGACCAACGGCCGCGTTGGCAAACTCTCCGAGGCGGCGGCGCGCATCGGCGATGTGGTTGAACTGATCAATACGATTGCCGCGCAGACCAACCTGCTGGCGCTGAATGCGACCATCGAAGCGGCGCGCGCCGGTGCGGCCGGTCGCGGCTTCGCAGTCGTGGCTTCGGAGGTGAAGGCGCTGGCCGAGCAGACTTCGAAGGCGACGGGCGAGATCGCCCAGCAAATCGATGGCATTCAGTCTGCGACTCGGGATTCGGTCGGGGCGATCAAGGAAATCAGCGGCACCATCGAGAGGCTGTCCGAGATTTCGTCGACCATCGCGGCTGCGGTGGAAGAGCAGGGCGCCGCAACACAGGAGATTTCCCGCAACGTTCAGCAGGCGGCGCTCGGTACGATGCAGGTGAGCTCTCACATCACGGATGTCGAGCACGGCGCTAGCGAAACCGGCTCGGCCTCATCGCAAGTCCTTTCGGCGGCGCAGTCGCTTTCAAATGGCAGCAACCGCCTCAAGCTCGAGGTCGGCAAGTTCCTCTGCTCGGTGCGAGCCGCCTGAAATCGGCCGTTCCGTCAAGGGATATCAACGCTTCAGTCTTTTCGACCGCTGTTGAGCCGGAGAAGCCTGTCCCGGCTTCCTGGCCGGACGGCCTCTGCCGATGGCCCCGCGGGCTGTGCCGACAGTCAATGCGGCCGGCCGGACGCCGCTACGCCATTGCGTGATGCTGCATCCGAATTGCCCTCGGAACCAGCGCGCCATCGCGCTTTGCGCTGAGAAGCCGAGCGATGCTGCGATACCGGACAGCGGCCGGTTGCTATCCTCGATCAACCGCGTCGCGAGCTTTGCACGCTGCTCGTTCAAAATGGCGGAAAAGCTCGTGCCGCAGTCGAGAAGGTGTCGATGGACGGTGCGCCGATCGCAAGCGAGATATTCGGCGACACGTTCGATCGTGCAGCGGCCGCTGGGCAGCAGTGAGCAGACCAATTCCCCGACTTTGTCGTCCCAGCGTTCGGGCCGGACCTTGATCGATTCGACCCTGCTTTGCAGATAGCGCGCCATCGTCGGATTTGCCGACCTGATCGGATAGTCCAGATCTTTCGCGGCCAATCGAATCGCGTCGAGTTCTGCATTGAAGATGACATTGCAACCGAAGAATTGCCGGTGGTTTCGGCGGTGGCGTGGTGGCGAATGCATGAAACAAACTTCGACGGGCCGCCAGTCGCCGCTGAATAGAAAGCGGATGATGGCGTGCACTCTTCCGATCGCCAATTCCGTCGACTGTCGCGTCGCGCCCCGCAGCCGGAAGCCGATTGTGATCAGCTCGCGTCCATGCTCGATTTCCAGACGCATCGCCTCGTCGTGGATATGGATAAAGCGCGCCAGCGCTTCGATTGCAGCTCGCACGGTTGGCTGCTCGCGAACGACGAGCCCAACGGGTCCAAGCGTTCCCAAGCTGCCCCGCCCGGCTATTCGCAGCGCGAAATCCTCGACGCCTGCCTCGGCGGCGGAAATCTCGAGTAGTCGCCGGACGCTGCCGACCGCGACGCGCATATTCTGATCGTTGAGGCAGGCGAGCGGAAGCTTGGCCTTCCGCAGCATCTTCGCCGGCTCGAGTCCGACCGACCGTGCGACCTCGGCGTAATGCGTCAGGCAGGCGCTGCGGATCAGGTCGGTCATTTCAAATATCCCGACGGATGTCCCGAAATGTAAAGTAAATGTCTCAATCGGTCAAACATACCGAGGCGTTCCGGCATATATCGGCGGTTGAACAGCAGACGTCGTTCAGCGCATAGGCGCTGGGCCGAGTGACGTGTTGCTGTTCATTTTTCCGTCACTGCCGACGCCGCCATCTCCATTTCAACCCCATCCGCATGCCTCAAACCGGCCTGCGGTTTGAATCTCGTTTGGAATTGCCATGCATGTTTCAGATATTTTATTGGAATGCTCCAGGGAGTGCGCACGCCTCTCTCGCGAATGTCACGACGAGAAGGTAGCCGCAACGTTGTTCGAGGTATCGGCGCGTTTGCTCTCCGCCGCTACCCACGACGCGGAGCTGATCATTGAGGATGCTCACGCCACGCCGCAGTCCGACCTGCGCTTCGGTTTTGCCGGCGAGGATTAGGGCCGTGCCGAACGACTCGATTTCGAGAGGTCAGGTATTCGTCGTGGACGACGATCCGTCCATGCGGCAGTCGATCTCGTCGGTTCTGGAGCAGGAAGGCTATGAGGTGATCTGTTTCGCAGACGGCGACGCTCTTCTGTCGTCGGCAAGAGACTGCATTCCCGCCTGTATCTTCCTCGAGGTGAGCCTTCCCGGAAAATCTGGAATTGATATTCTCAAAAAACTTCGCGCGGAAGATTATCCTGCGCCGGTCTTCGTCACCTCCGGGCAGGGCGATATCCCGATGGCGGTCGACGCCATCAGGAATGGTGCGTCGGATTTCATCGAAAAGCCGGTTACCGGCAACGAGATCGTCGGTCGGGTCAAGGCTGTCGTTGAAGCGCTCTCACCGGGGAGCAACGGCAGCAACCCCTCGAGGAGATTTTCGCTTCACCTTCCCGGCCGTGAACCCCTGACCCGCCGTGAACGCGATGTGCTGGTGCATCTCGCCGAAGGGGCTTCCAACAAGGAAATCGCACAGCGGCTCGGCCTAAGCTCGCGCACGGTCGAAGGTCATCGGGCCGGTATCATGCGAAAAGCTGGTGTGAGGAGTGCGGTCGAACTGGTTCGCCTCGTCCTGAGCGAGCCCCACGATTGCTGAGCCGACGGCGCGATCCTGGCGCCGGTCTTTCGTCTGATGACCGATTGAGCGCATCGCAAGCCCCGCGGCCGAGATCGTGCCACAGGAACTCATCAGGTCGTGGGTGCCTTGCGCGAGGCGATCACGACGCCGCCGAGCACCATGAGGTATCCGGCGAAGTGAAAAAGCTGCGGTTGTTCACCTAGCAGAACGATCGCCATCACCGAGCCGAACACCGGCACCAGATGGAAGAACGGCGCGGCGCGGTTCGGTCCGATCGCCGCAATGCCGCGGTTGAAGAACAGATAGGCGAGCGTCGAGGGGAAAATCACGACGTAAACCAGCGTGATCAGGGTGATGGCGTCGAATTTCAGCGTGACGCCATTCGCATATTCCCAGATCGAGAGCGGCAGCAGCAGCAACGCGCCGCACGCCGTGGTGAAGCAGATCAATGAGAGTTGATGCGTCACCGGCCGGCGCAGCATCAGCGCGGAATACAGGCCGAAAGCGATCAGCGCGCCGGTCATCATGAGGTCGCCGATATTGAAGTGGATGGCGGTGAGCGCTGCAAAATCGCCGCGCAGGATGATGGTGAGAACGCCGAGAAGCGAAAGCGCGATACCGGCGACTTGCGCCCAGGTCAGCCTGACTCCGAACAGAATGAGCGCCCACAGCGCAATAAACAAAGGTCCGGATGACTGGATCAGCAGCGCGTTGAGGGCTTCCGTAAATTGCAGCCCCCAATAGGACAGGGCGTTATTGACGGCAAATCCTGTGGCCGACAGCGCGATCATCAGCGGTAGCCGTCCGCGCAGCACGGGCCAGTCTCGCTTGAGATGCGGCCACGCAAACGGCAGCAGCATCAGGCACGCGCCGATCCACCGGATGCAGGAAAGCGTCATCGGCGGTACGTGGCCGGCAACGTGGCGGCCGAGCACGATGTTGCCGGCCCAGAACAGCGAAGCGAGACCGAGAAGCAGATAGGGTTGATGGCTGAACCAGCGGACCGGATCAAAAGATGATGGCGGCGGGGCTGCGCTCATCCCGGTGCTGCGGACGGCTTTCTGGACGCCACGAAGACCCCCGTCAGCACCAGCGCAAAGCCGATGAAATGAAAGATCTGCGGCCGCTCGCCGAGAAAGACGATTGCCATCACCGATCCGAATGCCGGAACGACGTGGAAGAACGGCGCGGCGCGGTTGGCGCCGATCAGGTGGACGCCTCTGTTGTAGCAGAGGTAGGCGATGGTGGAGGGGAAGACCGCGACATAGATCACGGACAGCAAATTGGACGCATTCAGTTCCATGGCCGGGCGCCACAGTAACTCCGCGATCAAAGCCGGGATGAGAACGGCAGAACCGCATCCGAACGTAAAGGTGACGAACGACAGATCGTGCATGGCGGGCCGCCGCGACGACATCACCGTGTAAAGTCCGAAGATCAGGAGCGCGACGGTGAAGATGAGGTCGCCCTTGTTGAAGTCGATTTTGGCGATCGCTGTCAGGTCACCATGCAGCAGGATCACCAGCACGCCGGTCAGCGACACCAATACTCCGATCGCCTGCGCCAACGTCAGCCGCACCCCGAGCAAGGCCAGCGACCAGGCCGCTACGAACAGGGGACCGGCGGATTGCAGCAGCAGCGTGTTGAGTGCAGTGGTATGTTCCAGTGACCAGTATTGCAGGCTGGTGAAGACGGAAATGCCGGTGAAGGAAATGAGGATCATCGTGCCGAGGCTGGCGCGGATCGCATTCCAGTCGCGCTTGAGATACTTCCACGCCATTGGAAGAATGATCAGGAAGGCGAGAAACCAGCGCAGGAAGGCCAGCGTCACCGGCGGGATGTGGCCTGCGGCCAACCGGCCAACGATGGCATTCCCCGCCCAGCAAAAGGCCGCGATCGAGAGCAGGACGTAAGGCTGGTTGAAAAGCCAGCCGCCCCGGCCTTGGGACGCGGCATCAGAGATCTGGTCGGAAGCGGACATGTGGCTTTGGGCCTACGGAGGGGATACGACGCCGCAGCCCTGCCGGGCGCGATACACCCGGCCGGAAGATGTTGGCCCAGCAATTTCACAGACACGGATTTTGAGTTCGCTTCAATGCCGACTGATGCATCGCGACCATGCGCCCGCGGCCATGGGGGCGAGATCGACGGGAGGGCTTCCGAGGGCTCGTCTGGCGAAATGGCGCCTGGCCGCGGTCGAAGACGGATTTTCGGGGGATATCAAGGGCTTGTTAGGCTATCCGAGCGGTTCCGGAGCGCCTTCTTGCTTGCGTCGGTAGCCCGCTTCCTTTATCGGGTGTGTGCCTCGCATGCGACTAGCCCCGGCGTGCCCTGGATGGCGATCCACGGGGCCAGTTTTCTGGTTCTGACATTCGCGCTTCAGGGACTCGCAGCGAAGCGAATGTCAAATCCGCCACACTAGGACCGGTTTTTTCGAACAGATCACGCTTGAACACAGAGAGTTGCAGAGGGAATAGCTGCGAATGGGGAATGTCGTCGTCGTCGGCGCCCAATGGGGCGACGAAGGGAAAGGCAAGATCGTCGACTGGTTGTCGGAGCAAGCCGATATCGTCGTGCGTTTCCAGGGCGGCCATAATGCCGGCCATACGCTCGTTATCAATGGCGAGACCTACAAGCTCGCGCTGTTGCCTTCCGGCGTGCTGCGGCCCTCGAAGCTCGCGGTGGTCGGTAACGGCGTCGTGTTCGATCCGCAGGCCTTCCTCGATGAGGTGACCAAGCTGAGGGGGCAGGGCGTCGCGGTCAGCCCCGAGAACCTTCGCGTTGCCGAAAACGTCACGCTGATCCTGCCTTTGCATCGCGAACTCGATGCGCTCCGCGAATCTTCGAATGCGAATACCGCCATCGGCACCACGCGCCGCGGTATCGGCCCGGCCTATGAGGACAAGGTCGGGCGGCGCGCGATCCGCCTGATGGACCTTGCCGATCTCGATACGCTGCCGCACAAGATCGACCGCTTGCTGGCGCATCACAATGCGCTGCGGCGTGGCCTCAATCTCGAGGAAATCGACGGCAAGCAGATTTTGCGCGAATTGACCGCGCTGGCGCCGCACCTGTTGCCCTACGCCGAAACCGTGTGGCGCCTGCTCGACATCAAGCGGCGCGAAGGCAAGCGTATCTTGTTCGAGGGCGCGCAGGGCGCGTTGCTCGACGTCGATCACGGCACCTATCCCTACGTCACCTCTTCCAACACCGTCGCGGCGCAAGCCGCCACCGGGACGGGCCTTGGCCCCGGCGCCGTCGGCTATGTGCTGGGCATCTGCAAGGCCTATACGACCCGGGTCGGCCAAGGGCCTTTTCCAACCGAACTGCAAGATGAGATCGGCGAGGAGATCGGCCGCCGTGGCAGGGAATTCGGCGTCAACACCGGACGCAAGCGCCGCTGCGGCTGGTTCGATGCGGCGCTGGTGCGTCAGACCGTGCGCACCTGTGGCATCCATGGCCTTGCTTTGACCAAACTCGATATCCTCGACGGCTTTGAAACCATCAAAGTCGGCACCGGGTATCTGCTGGACGGCAAGGAAATCGACCATTTGCCAGCTGGCGAAGGCGCCCAAGCCCGGGTTACGCCAGTCTACGAGACGATCGAGGGCTGGAAGGAACCCACGGCCAATGCCCGCTCCTGGGCAGACCTGCCGGCGCAGGCCATCAAATATGTTCGCCGTGTGGAGGAATTGGTGGGTTGTCCGATCGCCTTGCTTTCCACGAGCCCCGAACGCGAGGATACTATCCTGGTGCAGAATCCGTTCGAGGCTTAACGAGATATTACCCAGAGAGTGCATTGTTGAGTTGATATGGCCGATTACTACCCGCTGATTGCCCGCGCCATCGCCGGACTGGACCCCAGTGCTCCCGGTGAAAGCCGTCGCGCGCTCTACGAGCGGGCGCGCGCGGCGTTGATCGCCCAGCTTCGCAGCGTCGAGCCGCCGCTTAGCGAATCCGAAATCACCCGCGAGCGGCTGTCGCTGGAAGAAGCCGTACGCAAGGTGGAATCGGAGGCCGCCCAGCGGGCCCGCGAAGCGTCGCGCTCCACGGATCCCACGCGCACCGCGTCGAGGGCCAGCAGTTCATTGCGCAGCGGCGCGCGTCCTGCCGCACGGCCGACCGAGCCCGCGGCTGCGTCTGCAGCGCCGCGTTCGCGTCAACCGTCGCCGCCTCCCTTGCCGCGCAACGATCGGCCGCCGCTCGGACAGGAAGACCGGCCGGACCAGTGGCAGGCACGCAGCGCGCGTCAGCCGCAAGTTCCGATGCAGGATCCGCAGCTGCCGCCCACACGGGAGCGGCCAGCGGCACGACGTGGCGCCGACAACAATGCCTCTGAGGCGCCGGGCATGCGCGGTTTTCGCGACATCACGGCCGACACCGACGATCTCGGCCGCGCCGCGGCGCAGGCGAGCCGCTCGGCGCGAAAAACCTATGCCAATGTGCCATCGCCGTCGCCTGAGTTCGACCGGCTCGAGCCGGTCATGGAAGATAGCGGCTTCGATTCCGAGGCGCCGTATTCCTATGACGAATCGGTCGCGGAAGCGGAGCGCTACGCCCCGCCGCAACCTGCCCCGCCGCGTCCACGCGTGGCGCCGGAGCGGGCCCGCGAGCCGAAGCAGGGCACGGTATTTCCGTTCAAGAGCGCAATCGCCGTTGGCATCGTCCTGATCCTCGTTGGCGCCACGATCCTGTGGGGCAAGTCGGTCGTGAACACGGTGAGCGGTTTGTTCAAACCCTCGCAAACCGTTGTCGAGGCTCCCAAGGATACGAGTACGCCCGGGATAAAACCGAAGATTCCCGATCGCGTGGGACAACCGTCATCAAGCGATCAAGTGGCGCCGGTGGCGCAGCGGGTCGTGCTGTATGACGAGGATCCCTCCGATCCCAAGGGCAAGCAATATGTCGGCTCAGTGATATGGCGTACCGAGCAGATCAAGGCCACGGGCAGCCAGAAGGCCGATATTGCCGTGCGCGCCGACATCGAGATTCCCGATCGCAAGTTCAAGATGACGATGTCGTTCCGCCGCAACACCGATGCGTCGCTACCGGCGAGCCACACCGCCGAGCTGACATTTGTTTTGCCGCCGGATTTCTCGGGTGGCGGCGTCAGCAACGTGCCGGGCATCCTGATGAAATCAAACGAGCAGGCGCGCGGAACGCCGCTAGCGGGCCTCGCCGTCAAGGTCACCGATGGCTTCTTCCTGGTCGGCCTGTCGAATGTCGATGCCGACCGCTCGCGTAACCTGCAGCTGCTGAAGGAACGCTCGTGGTTCGACGTGCCGCTGGTTTACGTCAACCAGCGTCGCGCCATCATCGCGATCGAGAAGGGCGCTCCCGGCGAGCGGGCCTTCAACGACGCATTCGCCGCCTGGGGCGAATAGGGGCGGCGCGCGGGGGGAGCAAGATGAAGCGGTATGTGATTTTTGCCGCGTTAGTGCCGCTGCTCGGCGGTTTCCTGCTTCTTCTGGCGACCACCGTGATGTCGGGCTACTGGAGCCACCCGCCGAGCCTGTCGGAAGCCGGCAAACTGGTCACCGTGTTCGCCAGGACATTGCAGTATTCCTACCTGTTCGGCCTGTTGCCGGCGCTGATGCTCGGTGCCGTGGACGACATTATTCTTCACGTCAAATGGATCGGCCCGCTGGTGCGCTTTTTCATCGTCGGCGTGATTAGTTTTGCGGCGGCCGAACTGCTCTACGGATCGCGCGGCTCGGACAGCGGCGCGCTGCAATTCGTCCTCTACGGGCTGGTCGGCTTCGTTCCCGGCGCAGTAGCCTCGGGTGTCGCCCACTATTTCGTCAATCGCCCGGCAACCGCGTGAGCGGGGCGCGCCGCGTCCTCGGCAAGGCACTTGCACCGATCTCGCGCGTTACCATCTGAGCACAATGGCAAACGAAGAAATCATCTCTCCCGGTGATGCGCGCTTTACGTCCTCTCGGCGTGGAGGGTTTGGCGCAAGGCGTCCGCAAGGCCCGGTGATCGACCAGGAAGGCCGCGAGATTCCGCTAAACTCGCCGCTAGAAGGATTCGGACGCCTTCATTTCGACTTCGCCCACTCCGGCGCCAATCCCTTCGGTGATCTCACCCGCGACCAGCGCATGGCGCGGTTTGAAATGCTGGCAAAGCTGCTCGACGTCGCCTTCATCTTGCCCGGAACCAAGATCCGTTACGGCGTCGATGGCATTATCCGCCTGATCCCTGTGGTCGGCGATATCGTGGCGACCGCGTTCTCGCTCTGGCTCGTGCGCGAGGCCCGCGCCTTGGGCGCGCCGTGGCATGTCACCGCGCGAATGCTCGGCAATGTCGCGGTCGATGGCGTCGTTGGAATGGTGCCGCTCGCCGGCGATGCATTCGATGTGCTGTTTCGCGCCAATATGCGAAACGTGCGGCTGTTACGGCGCTGGCTGGACAAGCAACCGCGTTAAAGCATGATCCGGAAAAGTGTGGCGCGGTTTTCCCTCGCGACAAACGCGGAGCGCGTTTGCGCGGAGATCATGCTCAATCAAAAAAGCTAAAGCGCCTTTTCGTCGCGCTTTGGCGCCGCTCGTTGATTCCGTCAGTTAATGTAAAGCCCGCCCGGTCAGGCCGCTTTCTCGTCCGTCTTGGCCTCGGCGGGAGCCGGCTGAGGTGCGCGCGGGCGGCGCGGCAGCGGAAAATCCTGGCTCTCATATAGCGTGCGAATGCCGACCTGATCGAAGCGCGCCTCGTCGACCTGGAGATAGGCGCCGTTCAGCGAATCCGCCGGCAGTTCCTCGATCGCGAAACGCACCGCTTCCGCCGCGGTGCCAAATCGCCGGTAGGCAAAGCCCGCCCGCTTCTTCTTGCGGATGGCGGCGGGGAACAACTCGGCAGCGGTGTTGAAGCTAAAGGAAGCCATGGTCACGGACCTCTGTTCTTTTTAGTGAGAACGCGAAAGACATCGCGAACAGATCGCACGGGCGCAAAAGCCAGGCGGCGCCGGCACACGTCATTTCATTTTGGACAGTCCTTAATATAGGCCTCTCCACAGGAATTGCGACTCCTGCCGAACGCCATGATGAATTCATGGGTCAGGCAGCTATCTGGAAGATAAGTCTTGTAATTTCAGTAGCTTATAAGACTTACAGCTTGCCGAGCAGCAGCAGGACCAGCAGCACCACCAAAACTACACCGCCGAGTCCCATTCCGGAATGGCCATAGCCGTAACCGTAGCCGCCGATCCGGCCGCTCCAGCCACCGAGCAGGTAAAGGATAACGAGAATGATGAGGATTGTTCCAAGCGTCATGGCGTTCCTCCCCGACGGGCCGGCTGGCGGATCAACTGCACCAAACCGGACTGAAGAAGAACAGCATATCCTGCCTTTTGGTTCCATCAAGGGAACCCGACTGGGAAAGGCTTCGCTTTGAGGGCTATTTCGGCTGGAGTTTCAGCGCCGCCGAATTGATGCAGTAACGCAAGCCGTTCGGCGCCGGGCCGTCTTCGAACACATGGCCGAGATGACCGTTGCAGCTTGAGCAAAGCACCTCAGTGCGGACCATGCCGTGGGTTATGTCGCGCTCCTCGTCGACGTGGCTCTCGGCCGCCGGCTGGGTGAAACTTGGCCAGCCGCAGCCGGAATTGAACTTGGCATCGGACTCAAACAGCGTCTGGCCGCAGCCGGCACAGACGTAGGTGCCGCTCCGCTGCTCATGCTCATATTCGCCTGAGAACGGCCGTTCGGTCGCCTTCTCGCGCAACACCGCATACTGCATCGGCGTCAATTCCTTGCGCCACTCGGCTTCGCTCTTTTCGACCTGCGGCGTTGTCTTGGCGTCGGACATGAAAAATCCTTTCGATCTCTGCCCTTAATTGGTGACCTTCATGCTGCTCACCAAAGTCGGCTTCTCGATATAGTTCTCGGCGAAGATCTTCTTCAGGTTTTCGACCTTCGGAATGTCATTGTAGGCAATATAGGGTTGGTTGGGGTGCAGCGTCAGGTAGTCCTGATGATAGGCCTCGGCCGCGAAAAACCCTTCCAGTGGCCCGACCTTGGTGACGATCGGCTTCCTGTAGACCTTGGCGGCGTTGAGCTGGGCGATATAGGCGTCCGCAACCTTCTTCTGCTCGTCCGAGGTGGTGAAGATCGCCGAGCGATATTGCGTGCCGCTGTCCGGTCCCTGGCGGTTCAATTGCGTCGGGTCGTGCACCACTGAAAAGAAGATCTGCAAGATCTTGCCATAGCTGATCTTCTTCGGGTCGAACTTGACTTCAACCGATTCCGCATGGCCGGTCGTGCCGGTCGAAACCATCTGATAGTCGGCGGTGGTCTTGCTGCCACCGGAATAACCGGACACTGCGTTGACGACGCCGGCGGTATGCTGAAACACGCCCTGCACGCCCCAGAAGCAGCCGCCGGCCAGAACCACGGTCTGGATGCCGTTGGCACTCTGAACGTCGGCCGCGGGCGGCGGAATGATCGCGGCGTCTTCGGCGGCGAGCGACGGCGCGATCTTGATGGCGGTAATCGCCAGCAAGCCGATGGCTGCGGCATAGGTCGAAAGACGGCTGAATGAACGGCGGGTCATGGGGGCTTCCTCTCGATTTCCTGTCGGCTCGGCGGAATGAGGTTTGCGGCAAGTTTAGGTGAGCAGCGGCGCTACGCAATCGGCCTTCAGCCTGTTCTGATCCAGATACGGAGCAAAACCCCGCCCGTTACCGGTCCTGGCACACGAGTTCGTGAGTAAATGCTTGTTCCCGCGCATTTTCTTCCGAAACGGCAGGGAAACGATCGACCGAGATCAGACCACCACGCTCAGCCGCTTCGCCGCCCGGGTCACGCCGGTATAGAGCCAGCGGGCGCGGCTTTCCTGAAAGGCGAAGCTTTCGTCGAACAACACCACGTCATCCCATTGCGATCCCTGCGACTTGTGCACGGTAAGCACGTAGCCATAGTCGAATTCGTCATAGGGCTTGCGCTGGTCCCAGGTGATCGCCTCGATGCCGCCTTCGAAACAATCGCAGCGCACGGAAACTTTCGTCACCTTGTGGCTGAACTCTTCGTCAGGTGCGAGCCGCATGCTGACGATGCGCGACTTCGATCGCGAGGCGTTGCGTGACTTCACGCGCCACAGGCCGCCGTTGAACAATCCCTTCTTGCGGTTGTTGCGGAGACAAACCAGTTTGTCGCCGGCAACCGGCAAGGGATCCTCGATGTTCTGCTTTTGCCGCATCCGCATATTGTAGGCGCGGCGGGTGTTGTTGCGCCCGACCAAAACCTGATCGGCTTGCATGACGCGTTCCGGATCGAGTTCGCCGCGCGATATCACTTCGCTTTCGCCATGGCGGCCGATCTCCAGTTCGCGGCCCTCGCGGATATCCATCGACATGCGAACGATCGGATCGTCCTGCGCCTGGCGATGCACCTCGGTCAGCATCGCGTCTGGTTCAACGTCGGTGAAAAAGCCGCCGCCCTGGATCGGCGGCAATTGCGCGGGATCGCCGAGCACCAGCAGCGGGCAATCGAACGACATCAAATCGCGGCCCATCTCGGCATCGACCATTGAACATTCGTCGATGATGATGAGCTTGGCCTTCGAGGCCGGCGCATCGTCCCACAGCTCAAAACTCGGCTGCTCGACGCCGGATTCCCGCGCACGATAGATCAGCGAATGAATGGTGGAAGCGTTGTCGCAGCCCTTGTTGCGCATCACGAGCGCGGCTTTGCCGGTGAAGGCCGCGAATTTCACCTCACCTTCGACATCCTCGGCAATGTGACGCGCCAGCGTGGTCTTTCCGGTGCCGGCATAGCCGAACAGGCGAAATACCGGCGGCGTGCCGTTGCGGCCGGGCTTGGCCTTGAGCCAGTCGGCAACGGCCTTCAAGGCGGAATCCTGATGTGGGGTGAAGGTGGTCATCGTTTCTGAAGGTTGAGGGATGGCCGTGCGCTTGGCGCCGACTCAGCACTCCCAAACTAACCATTCATACCGTCGGTGCAAGCCAGCTTCCGCATCACGGAAGGGCCTCGGCTGGACTCGGCTTTTGCGGAGAATACACTGGCGCAAAAGGCGAAAGCCGGCGCGCGGGAGAGACGTCATGAAATTCGGCATCTTCTATGAGCTGCAATTGCCGCGCCCGTGGCAGGCTGGCGACGAACTCAAGCTGTATCAGGATGCACTCACCCAATTGGAGACCGCTGACCGGCTCGGCTACGACCACGCCTGGGTGGTCGAGCATCATTTCCTTGAGGAATATTCGCACTCGCCGTCGCCGGAATCGTTTCTGGCTGCGGCCAGCCAGCGGACCAAAAACATCCGGCTCGGCCACGGCATTTTCCAGCTCACCACCAATCATCCCGCACGCGTCGCCGAACGCATCGCGGTGCTCGATCTGTTGAGCCGCGGCCGCTGCGAATTCGGCATGGGCGAGAGTGCGTCCATCACCGAACTGACGCCGTTCGGTCGCGACATGGAGACCAAGAAGGAAGTGTTCGAGGAAGCGGTCGCGGCGATTTTTCCGATGTTTCGGGATGGCGGCTCGGCGCATCACGGCAAATATTTCGACATTCCCCTGCGCAATGTAGTGCCGAAACCGGTGCAGAAGCCGCATCCGCCGCTATGGATGGCCTGCTCGCAACTGCCGACCATCGAGCGTGCAGGGCGATGCGGCTTTGGCGCGCTTGGTTTTCAGTTCGTCAGCGCCGATGCGGCGCATGCCTGGGTTCACGCTTATTACAACGCGATCACCAAACGGTTGAAGAAGCTCGCCGACTACGTGATCAATCCGAATATGGCGCTGGTGTCGTTCTTCATGTGCGCCAAAACGGATGAGGAGGCGCGGCTACGCGCCGATGGCGCCACGTTTTTCCAGTTCGCGCTGCGCTTCTACGGTACCTCGCAGGATCGCCAGCGTCCACCGCCCGGTACCGTCAACATGTGGGACGAATACAATAAATGGAAGCGCGAGAACCCGCAGGCGCAGGAGGCGGCGCTGCGCAGCGGCTTGATCGGATCGCCGGAAACCATCCGGAAAAAGTTGCGGCGGTTCCGCACCTCGCACATCGACCAGGTCATCCTGCTCAATCAGGCCGGCAAGAACAGCCATGAGCACATCTGCGAATCCCTCGAACTATTCGGCCGCGAGGTGATGCCGGAATTCCGGCACGATCCCGAGCACGACGCCTGGAAGGCGGCCGTGATGGACGGCTCGATCCAGCTCGAGGAGATCGAAACCGCGGCCTTTACCGATCGCTACGGCAAGCTGGCGCTCAATATCGGGACCGCAAAGCCGGCGGCCACGGCAGCGGAATAGCCGCGATATTCTTGCCGGGACGGGGCCACCCGCCAGAGAAGATTGATCTATGATTCTTGGGGGTCGTTGGAAGAAAGGCGGCGTTTTGCGGCAATCCGGCAGGCTGGACGTCGCTTTTTTTCCAAGGTCCTCGACAGCGGTCGACGCCGCCATCATCCTGAAAACGACAAAACGGAGGGTTGTGTCCTTCCGTGCTGATCATTTTGGGGAATTGGAATGTCGGACATCGCGATCAAGGCCTCCGAGCCGTTGACGCTGCGGGCGCAGCTCACCGAGGACTGGCTAGCCGTCGTCATCGGCCTTCTGGTGTTTGGAGCGGCGCTGGTCAGCATCAGCGGGGTAGATCTCCTGGGATGGGCCGTCAACACCTCGGTTTACACCGATCTCACGCATGCGCTCAGCCCCTTTGCCAAGACTTACGCCTGGCTTGGCGGCGGTGGCGCGCTGATTTCGACCTATGTCGCGCTTCTGGTGGTGCTGGGCGCAGGCGTCACGACGCTCGGCGTCGATGTGCGGAAATTCGCGCTCGCATTCACCGCGACCTTTGCGATTGCCTATGCAAGCTGGATCGTCGGCAGCTATGCCCATGTCGCGGCGGTGACGCCGGCCGAGCAGCAGAAATTCGGCATCGCCTGGTCGCTCAAGCTCACCAACGAAGGCGGCTACATCGTCGCGCTTCTTGCAGGGCTCGTGATCGCCAATTTCTTCCCGCGTTTTGCGGAGTGGCTGAAGGAAGCGATCCGGCCTGAACTCTATATCAAGATCGCCATCGTCATTCTTGGCGCCACGGTCGCCGTCACCGCGGCGGGCCGTCTTAATCTCGCATCCTCGCTGTTGTTGCGTGGCGCAGCCGCGATCGTCGAGGCCTATCTGATTTACTGGGCCGTGGTCTATTACGCCGCGCGCAAATGGTTCGGCTTCAGCCGCGAATGGTCGGTGCCGCTTGCCTCCGGCATTTCGATTTGCGGCGTGGCGGCGTCGATCGCCACCGGCGGCGCGATCCGCGCCCGGCCGGCGGTGCCGATCCTGGTGTCGTCGCTGGTGGTCGTCTTTGCGGTCGTTGAAGTCCTGATCCTGCCGTTCCTGGCCCAGACCTTCCTGTGGCATGAACCTTTGGTGGCGGGCGCCTGGATGGGGCTTGCGATCAAGACCGATGGCGCGGCGGTCGCAGGCGGCGGCATTACCGAGTTGCTGATCATGGCGAAGGCGGCCGCCGAAGGCATCAAATATCAGCCGGGATGGATTCTCGCGACGACGGCGACGGTGAAGATCTTCATCGATATCTTCATCGGCGTCTGGGCCTTCATTCTCGGCTACATCTGGACCAACCATATCGACAAGGGGCCGGATAAGGCCAAGCCCATCGAAATCTGGCAGCGGTTTCCGAAGTTCATTCTCGGCTTTGTCCTTGTGTTCGCCGTATCGCTCTGGCTTGCGATCGGCTCGACGCCGCAGATCGAGAAAGCGCTTCCTGCGGCCGCCGGCGAAGCCAATGTGTTCCGCGTGATCTTCTTTGTGCTTACCTTCTTCTCGATCGGCGTGCTGTCGGATTTCCGCAAGCTGTGGGAGCAAGGATTTGGCAAGCTCGCCCTGGTTTATCTCGTCAGCCTGTTCGGCTTCGTGATCTGGGTTGGCTTGCTGATCTCCTGGCTGTTCTTCAGCGGTATCAAGCCGCCGCTCGCGACTTAATGGAAGGGTTATCGCATGTCGTCTGACCTGAGAGACGAGATCTCTGCCCAAAAGGTCGAGCCGCTTCTGCCAATTGAAAAGAAACTGATTGGCACAAGCCTTGGTCTTGGCATTGTTCTCTTGATCATCCTGATCGCCATCAACCACTTTGTGCCGGTCAAGCTCTGACCAAGGTTGTGCCACCCCGCGGGCCGAATAGGTTGGGGTGACATGGTGGAAACGGGTTAAGGCTGGCCTCACGGCCGGCCTTTTGCTAACCGCTGATGGAGCCAAGTCCGGCCCGCCATTTCGCGTGAACTGTCATGGTCCTTCGTCTTTTGCTGGCTTCAATCGCCGTCGCCGCGGCCATCGCCAATCCGGCCCTTGCCGAAACCATCATGGTCGGCGTCACGGCCGGTCCGCACGCCCAGATTTTTGCGGCGATCAGGCCGATCGCCGCCAAAAACGGCCTCGACATCGTGATCGTCGAATTCAAGGACTATGTCGCTCCGAATGCGGCACTCGCTGCCGGTGATCTGCAAGCCAACTCGTTTCAGAACCAGCCTTATCTGGACAACCAGACGGCCGAGCACGGTTACAGTCTCGAAACGGTCGCCCAAACCGTGAATTTTCCAGTCGGAATCTATTCGAAGAAATACAAGAGCTGGGACGCTGTCCCGCAAGGCGCAACGGTGTCGATCCCTAACGATCCGACCAATGGCGGTCGCTTCCTGCTTCTGTTGCAGGACAAGGGTGTGCTGAAACTCAAGCCGGGTGCCGGCTTCAAGCCTGGGGTTGCAGACATCATCGACAATCCGAGGGGCTTCAAGATCGTGGAAGTCGATGCCGCGCAGACGGCGCGGAGCCTGGACGACGTCGATGCTGCCGGCATCAACACCAATTACGCGACGCTGGCAGGGCTTGATCCGGTCAAGGATCCGATCCTGCGCGAAGACCCCAAGGGGCCCTACACCAACATCATCGTCGTGCGCAGCGCCGACAAGGACAAGCCATGGGTCAAGACCTTGGTGCAAAGCTATCAGACGCCGGAAATCCGCGAATTCGTTCTGACGAAATTCAAGGGCGCCGTGCTGCCGTCCTGGTAAGCGCGGTTAACCGATGAAGCGCGCCGCCACCTGGGTGTTATACGTCGTCGGCGCGCTGGCGATCGCCTATCTTGCGCTCTACGCCTATGTGGCGTTCACCGGGCGCCCGTTTCAGCCCGGCGACCCGATCCACATTTTCCGCAAGCCCGGCTCGGAGTTGGGTTAAAAAAACCGGCGCGAGGAATGCCCTCGCGCCGGTTGATTGAAATGGCTTTCGCCAGTTCTTACGCGGTTGCCGCGGCGCGATGCATATCGCCGGCGCCGGCCGGCGTAATCGGCAGGCCGCCATCGGAATATTCGTTCAGCTTGTTGCGAAGTGTACGGATCGAAATGCCGAGGATATTGGCGGCATGGGTGCGATTGCCAAGGCAATGCTTCAGCGTTTCGAGGATGAGATCGCGCTCGACGTCGGCCACGGTGCGTCCGACCAGCGCGCGGGTCACCTGTTCGGCGGCAAAGGTCGCATGCGCCACGGCCGGAACGGCCTTCGGACCATCGAGGCGATCGCCGTCCGGCGTCAGGATCGCATCGATGCCGATTTCGTCGCCCTGGGCCATCAGCACCGAACGATGAATGGTGTTCTCGAGTTCGCGGACGTTGCCTTGCCAGCGGTTGGTGGTCAGCACGCGGCGGGCCTCGGCGGAGAGCGGCCGTAGCGGGACGCCGTTGGCGTCGGAGTATTTTTTGGCGAAGTGCTGCGCCAGTTCCAGGATATCGGCCGGGCGCTCGCGCAGTGGCGGAATCTTCAGGTTGACGACGTTGAGGCGGAACAGCAGGTCTTCCCGGAAGCTCCCATCGCGCACGGCGTCGGACAGGTTGCGGTTTGAGGTTGCGATGATGCGGATGTCGACCGGAACCGGCCGCGTGCCGCCGACCCGATCGATCACGCGCTCCTGGATCGCGCGTAGCAGTTTGGATTGCAGCCGCACGTCCATTTCCGAGATTTCGTCGAGCAGCAGCGTGCCGCCGGTCGCCTCCTCGAACTTGCCGATCCGTCGCGCGATCGCGCCCGTGAAGGCGCCCTTTTCGTGTCCGAAAAGTTCGGACTCCAGCAAGTGCTCGGGGATAGCCGCGCAGTTGATCGAGATGAAAGGCCGCTTGGCGCGGTTGGAACGGGTGTGGACATAGCGCGCCAGCACTTCCTTGCCGGTGCCGGACTCGCCCGTGATCATGACGGAGGCGTCCGATCCCGCAATCTGCTGGGCGAGCTTGATGACCTTGGCCATGGCGTCGTCGCGGTAGATCAGATCGCGTGAATCGTTGGCGACCGCGGCAAGCACAGCGGCGATGAGCTCCGGCTCCGGTGGCAGCGGGATATATTCCTTGGCGCCGGCGTGGATCGCGGCCACCGCGGCGCGCGCGTCGTTGGAAATGCCGCAGGCGACGATCGGCACATGGATGTGCTCGGCTTCAAGCCGCATCACCAGATCGCGGATGTCGAGGGATACGTCGACCAGCAGCAGGTCGGCGCCCTTGCCGCCGCGCAATACCCGCATCGCCTGTTCGTTGTCTTCGGCGTGCGTAACGGAAGCGCCGTTGTCCATCGCGATCTTGGTGGCTGTTGTGAGCTGCCCCTTCAATGTACCAACGATAAGAAGCCGCATGGTATTCTCCTGTTCGTCTGTTCGCGCCCTTCAGGCGCGCCTATCAAAAAAATCTAGTTGCGTTCCGCCTTGATGATTTCCGTCATCGTGACGCCAAGCTTGTCTTCGACCAGAACCACCTCGCCGCGCGCGACCAGGCGGTTGTTGACGTAGATGTCGATGGCCTCACCAACGCGGCGGTCGAGTTCGAGAACGGTTCCGGGCCCGAGCTTGAGCAACTCGCCGACGTCCATCTTGGAACGGCCGAGCACGGCTGAAACCTGCACCGGCACGTCGAACACGGCCTCGAGATCGGCGGCAATGCGAGCCGCATTCTCGTCTTCATGATAGGCGATATCGCTCGTGGCCGGCGTGTCGGCGGCATTCAGATCCGGCAGCGGAACCTGTGTGTCGGTGTCACTCATGGTTCATTCCTCTTGCGGCCGTTCAGGCCTGGCTGCGCGACGCGATATAGCGCCCGACAAGTTCGTTGATCTTTGCTTCGATGGTCGCGCGTTCCCGAACGACGCCACCATCGGCCCATTCGATCCGGCAGTCGCCGCTCTGGATATTCGGCTCGGCCAGGATAACCAGGCGGCCGGCAAAGCCGCTTTGCTTCGCCAACGCTTCGATGCGGGTCTGGGCCGCTTCGTAGAGCTGGTCGTTGATCCTGACCACGAGATGCGGCGTCGAAACCAGTTGCGCGAAACAGTCGCTGACCAGTGCGGTGACCTCGCCGAGCGGTTCGCGGTCGATCAGTTCGTCCGCGAGTTTGCGCGCGACCGCGACCGCGACGTCGACGGCTTCGGTTTCCATGCGGCTTTCGATTCCGGAGAAGCGGGCCGCAATGCCCTTGATGGCGACGCTGATCGCCTCCAGCGCCAGCGCGGCGCGGCGGTCGCTTTCGACCTTGGCTTCACGCAAGGCGGCATCGTAGCCGTCGCGATAGGCGCGGGCTTCGGCGGCGGCAATCTTCTGGGCGACTTCCGCAGGCGTCGCGGGACGCTCGCGCCGGTCGGGCGCGGAGAAATCCATGTCGAACAGGAATTTTGCGGGGGCTGCCATCAGTACACCAGCTCGTCGTCGGCACGATTCTTGGTCAGCGTAATCTCGCCCTTGGCCGCGAGATCCTTGGCCAGGTTCACCATCAGCGCCTGTGCCTCGTCGACATCCCTCAGCCGCACCGGTCCCATCGCGGCCATGTCGTCGAGCAGCATCTTGCCGGCACGCGACGACATGTTGCCGAGGAAGAAGGCGCGAACCTCCTCGTTGGCGCTCTTCAGCGCGATGCCGAGCTTGTCCTTGTCGACGTTACGCATCAGCGTCTGCGCCGAACCGGAATCCAGTTTGATCAGATCGTCGAAGGTGAACATCAGCGCCTTGATACGCTCGGCGGATTCCCGGTTGTCTTCCTCCAGCGAGGTAATGAACCGGGTTTCCGTCTGGCGGTCGAAATTGTTGAAGATTTCGGCCATGACCTCGTGTGCGTCCCGCCGCCTGGTTTGTGACAGGTTCGACATGAATTCGACCCGCAGCGTCTGCTCGACGCGCTCGATGACTTCCTTCTGCACCGCCTCCATAGCCAGCATGCGGTTGACGACGTCGAGCGCCATATCCTCTGGCAGGATCGCGAGCACCCGCGCCGAATGCTCGGGCTTGAGCTTCGAGAGCACGACCGCAATGGTCTGCGGATATTCGTTCTTGAGATAGTTGGCGAGGACCTCTTCCTGGACGTTGGAGAGCTTTTCCCACATGTTGCGGCCCGCCGGTCCGCGGATCTCGTCCATGATTCCGACGACGCGCTCGGCCGGCAGATATTGCTGCAACAACCGCTCCGTCGCGTCGAAATTGCCCATCAAGGCGCCCGACGCCGACATCCGCGACACGAATTCAAGCAGCATGTCCTCGACGACGTCGGCTTCCACCGTGCCGAGCGTCGACATATGGATCGACAATTCGCGCACTTCGTCGTCGTCAAGCAGCGACCAGACCTTGCCGCCATATTGTTCGCCCAGCGCCAGCATCAGGATGGCCGCGCGCTTGCCGCCCGCAAGCGGCGCGGCCTTGGCGCGATTGCCCTGGCGCGCCGCCAGCGAGGAAATCACGCTGGTGATGTCGTTGGCGTTAACGTTTTGAGGCACGGCCATATCGGATCACGCGGCAGGTTCGGAGAGCCATTGACGAATGATGGCTGCGGTTTCGTTGGGGTTGCGTTCGGCCAGTTCGCCGACGCGATGGACGGATTGGGCGTGGACCTGGCCCTGCACCTGGGCCACGTCGATGAGCTGCGCGGTGTTGTTGATGCCGGGAACGAGGCCCGGACCGCTCGTGCCGCCGGCCGGCGCTGCCTGCGCACCGCTGCCGTCGGCGATTGCGGGCAACATTCCTCCGCCGGCCGCAGGAGCGGCTACCTCGTCGGCAATGATGCGCTTGACCAGCGGGCGGATCACCATGAACAGAACCACCAGCCCGAGCAGCATCATGACGCCGAGCTCGATGACGTACATGACGTCGTCCTTGGTGAATTGCAGCATTCCGAGCAGCCCGGCGGGCTCCGCCAACGGCGCCACGATCGGCGCTTCGGCAAATCGCAGGTTGACGACTTCGACCTGGTCGCCGCGCTTCTGGTCAAAGCCGATGGCCGAGCGCACCAGCGCGGCAATCTGGTCGAGCTGCGCCTTGCCGCGCTCCTGATAGACCATCTCGCCCTTGTCGTTCTTGGTATAGTTGCCGTCGACCAGCACGGCGACCGAGATGCGATTGACCCGGCCT
The DNA here is from genome assembly GCA_963775545.1 of uncultured Alphaproteobacteria bacterium. Taxonomy (GTDB): domain Bacteria; phylum Pseudomonadota; class Alphaproteobacteria; order Rhizobiales; family Xanthobacteraceae; genus Bradyrhizobium. Next base: position 109,391 of record CAVZJE010000014.1, on the reverse strand, counting down.
GCTTCGGTCACTTCCGTCTTGGTGGTGTGCGAAATCTCGTAATTGTTGGTTTCCTCGGTCTTCTTGCTCTGGTCACGGGCGACCGCCGCATTGCTGTTCTGCTGGGCGCCCGGCAATTCATTGCCGACCGAGACCTGGCCATTGTTGTCGGCGGTGGCGCTGGATTCTTCGCGGGTCTGGCTTGACCGCAACACCCGGCCTTCGGGATCGAATTTGTCGGAGGTCTCGGTGATCTTGTTGTAGTCAAAATCGGCCGAGAGCTGGACGCGGGCGCGGCCAGAGCCGACTACCGACGACACGATCGCCTCGATCTCGTTGCGCATCCGCTTTTCGAAGGCCGACCGCCGCTCGTCACCCGCGGTGTTGTCGTTGGGGCCGCCGGCGCCATCGGCCAGGAGCTGGCCGGTCTCGTCGACGATCGATACCCGCTGCGGCTTCAGGCCGTTGACGGCGGAGGCGACCAGATGACGGATCGCCCGGATCTGTTGCGGCTCCAGGCTGCCTCGCACCCGAACGACGATCGAGGCCGACGGTTCGGGGGTCTCACGCGCAAACAGCGGCCGCTCCGGCAGCACCAGGTGGACTCTGGCGGCCTGGACACGGTCGATGGCGCGAATGGTGCGCGCGAGCTCGCCTTCCAGCGCACGCAGATGATTGATGTTCTGGACAAAACTCGTGGTGCCCAGCGCGTCCGACTTGTCGAAAATCTCGTAGCCGACGCCGCCGCCCTTCGGCAGGCCGCCCTCGGCGAGCTTCATGCGCAGCCGGGTGACCTTATCCTTGGGCACCATGATGACGGCGCCGTCGTTGCGGAGTTCGTAGGGAACGGCCTGGCGTTCCAGGTCCTTGATGACGGCGTTGGAGTCCTCGAGGCTGAGATCGGTAAAGAGGGTGGTCATCTGCGGCGTGGTGACGCGCATGATGACGAACGCGAAGAAGCCGATCAGCGCGGCCGTCACCGCCACCATCGCCATCAGCCGCGAAGCGCCTAAGCCCTTCAGGAAGCTTACGAGACTCTGCAAACCAACTGCCCCTCAGATTCGGTCCCGTCAGGGATCCGATCACTGGGCAATTATTGCCTATGGTATGGTTTCGATATGGTTAACGAAGGTTAAGGGCGAAGGAGAAAGTTCAAAACGGAAAAAAATCGGTTTCGCAAAGCGAAACCGATTTCTCTCAAATACCGATCGTCTCGGGTGACGACTATTGGCGGTATTGCTGGATTCGGGTAGTTCGCAGCCCCGCAAGGCCGTGTTGATCGATGGAAAACTGCCAGGAGAGGAATTCGTCAACGGTCAGCGTATAGCGGCTGCAGGCTTCCTCGAGGGAAAGCAGGCCGCCGCGAACCGCGGCAACGACTTCGGCCTTGCGACGGATAACCCATCGCTTGGTCCCGGGGGCGGGCAGATCCGCGATCGTCAACGGACTGCCGTCGGGCCCGATGACGTATTTTACCCTCGGGCGATGGGGCTCTGTCATGGCGTACTCACAAACTCTCAACCACTGAACTCACGCCATTAAGCTACGCCCAGCGACTTAAAATTTGCCTAAACCCAAGCCTCCAATACGAATCTCCTTGAAAATGCCCGCACAGACGTGGTCCGGCGCCGCCATTCGGCGCCCTTTTTTAACCCAATCTTAAGCCGCCGAGGGCCGGCGGCCGGTTCAGGATGGCTAATCGATGATGCTCTGGACCTGATTGACCGTGAAGGTCTGCCCGCCAATCGACAGAAGTGGCGGCGATTGGGTGAGATTGACCGAGCTGACCACGCCCGCGACCGAGGTGGTGACGCCCACGGTGTTGTTGGCGGAGTCCTTGGCGGTCGCCGTGAGGGTGTAGTTGCCGTCGGGGAGCTGCGTTCCGTCGCTGCCCAGACCGTTCCAGTTGAACACCTGGTTGTTGCCGGCATTGGCCGCAAAGGTATTGGTATAAACGGTTGAGCCCGAGCTGTTGGCAATCGAAATGCTGACATTCGAAGCGGAGGGAATGTTGAACTCCCACGTGGCTTCGCTGTTGGTCATCGTCGCGGTGTTGCCGCTGACGACGGCGGTCTTGCCGACAAACTGCAATGCCTGACTCGATTGCGCGGTCTGCTGGAGCGAGACCAGCGTGGCCAGCGAATTGTTGGTGTTGATCTGCTGCTGGACGCCGGCGAATTCGACCAGCTGCTGGGTGAACTGGTTGGTGTCGAGCGGGCTGAGCGGGTTCTGGTTCTGCAATTGCGTCGTCAGCAGTTGCAGGAAGCTTTGAAAATTGCCGGCAATCTGCGTGTTCGCCAGGGCGTTGGCGGCCGCGGCCGAGCTGGTGCCACTGGACGAGGGTGGCACGGTCGTCGTCCCCGAAACGACGGGGCTTGAGGTATTGGCGGCTGACGTCGTCATGGTGTTCTCCTCAAACTCTGATGTCGACGCCGCTGCTCGATCCGGTCGAACGGCCATAACTGCGGCCGGCAACCGAGGCAGGGACGGCATCTTCGTCGGTGATGATCAAGCGCTGGGCGTTGGGGTTGTTGTTGCCGCTGTTCTGGCCGGAAGAAGACTGGTCGCGCAGGCTGAACTGCAAGCCCCCGCTGTCGGTCTTCAGCCCGGCATCGTTGAGCGCCTGCTGCAATTGGGGCGCGTCCTGGCGCAGCATGGAGAGCGTTTCGGGCTTCTCGACCGTCAGATGCGAGGTGACCTGGCCGTTCTGATCGATCTGAACGCGAACGTCGATGCGGCCGAGATCGGCGGGATCGAGCCGAATTTCAAAGCTGCTCTTGCCGTTTTTCACGTTGGCGGCGATCTCGACCGCAAGCCCGCTCAAGGGCACGGCGGCGTTGGTCGCCGCCGTCGCGGTCAAGTTATTGGTCTGGCCGAGGGCCGAGCTTGAATTGAGCTGTGGCTGCAGCGTGCCAAGCGCCTGCGCGGAAGGATCGGCTGCGTCGGCAACAACATGCGCGGCGGCCACGGTGGTCTCCGCATGATCATGGCCCGATGCTGCCGGCGTTGCGGCGGCTGCATCTGTGGTTGTGCCCTGGACAACGAGGTTCGGCGCGTCCTGCTTGCCCGCTGTCGAAGCCTGCGTTGTTGTCACCCCATTCTGGCCCGCATCCGCCGTCGCGCCGGTCGCGGTCGCGTCAGTCGATGTTGAACTGGTCGAGGAATTGCTGGTTGCCGCGGCGTCGGCCTGGGTCTTTCCTTGCGCGGTCTTCGGTGTGACGGGCACCGTGGCGGCCACGGCCGTTGTTACCGCGGAGGCATCTGCCGGCGTTTGAGCACCGGCCCGCGCGCTGGCGTTTAAGGTGATTGCGGGAGCTGCCGTCTTCGCAGTCGTTGCCGCGCTGCCGGATGTGGTGGGCGTCGTGCCGGGATCGGTCGTGGCCGGCTCGGATGGCCCGGGCGGCGGTGCAAGCGGTTGTGAACTGGCGGCGATCGCGGCAGCGGCAATGGCCAATGGGGCCGTGGAAACGCCGGAGGCCGGCGCTGTCGCAGGCACGTTGGTTGTTGGCGTGGATGTGGGAACCACAACGGCAACCGGCGTCGGCGTGGTCGGCGAATTGCCGACCTGTTGCGCCAGGATGGTTGCGTCGACCGCAGTCGCATCCGCGGCGTCAGCCTTGGACTTGTGGTCGCCGGATTTCGAATTGCCCTGCGTCGTCGTCGCGGTCGTGGTGGATTGGCTGGCCCCATTAGCCGTAGCGCCGTTGCTGGTACCATTGGCAGGAGCGCCGGAGCCGGAGCCGGCATCGGATGACGGCGCGTTATTGGCGGTATTGCTTGAATCACCGCTCGCCGGCGCTTGCGGGGCAGGGGTGTTGTTGCCGGCGCTGGCTGCGCTGTTATTGGCGTTATTTGCAGGCGCGGGGTCGCCTGACGACGGCGGCGAGGCGGCCGCATCATTCTGTTGGGGCGGCGGCGGGGGAGGCGGTAGCGCGGCTGAGGAATTGCTCGGCGTGTTCTGGCTGACCAGGTTCCCGAAAAGATCGTTCGCCGGCGCATTGGATCGGGTCAGCCACGACGGCGCAGCTTGGAACGAGGCATTGGCTGCGGCAGCGGCATCTTGGGTAGCACTGAGCACAGGGTGGTCTCCGGCGAGGGAATTCACGAAACAATCAGCAAAGACCGGGCCACTCCTCATGGCTCTTGAATATATAGCTATTTCAAATGGTTATGACTTTGGCCGTTCGACCCTCGGGCCGCCGTCAGCCCCGTCTTTTCTGCCCGGCGGCAAGATTTGCCGCTTCAGATCCGTGCGCCTTTGGCCATGATTGCGTCGCGCGCAAGCGCCCTATATTAAAGTGCAGCTTTCCGGGCCGCCTTTCGAACGATGAGGCGCTTTGGGAAAACGCCCCGATACGAATGTCAGGACCGGGACACTAAGCTGACGCGGTGACCCTTGACCGAAACCATGCGCAACAGTCTCGATATTGAAGGCCGGCCCCAGGACACCCGCGTCGTCGTTGCCATGTCGGGCGGCGTCGATTCCTCGGTGACGGCGGCGCTGTTGAAGTCGCAAGGCTACGACGTCGTCGGCATTACCCTGCAGCTTTACGACCATGGCGCGGCGACCCATCGCAAGGGGGCGTGCTGCGCTGGGCAAGACATTCACGACGCCCGCAATGTTGCCGAGCGGATCGGCATCCCGCATTACGTACTCGATTACGAGAGCCGTTTTCGCCAGTCGGTGATCGACAATTTTGCCGAGAGTTATGCCTCGGGCGAAACGCCGGTGCCCTGCATCGAATGTAACCGCTCGATCAAGTTTCGCGATTTGCTGGCGACCGCGCGCGAGCTTGGCGCATCCGTATTGGCGACCGGGCACTATGTCGCCTCGCGCGCCCTGGCGGACGGTTCGCGTTCGCTGGTTTGCGCGGCGGACAGCGACCGCGACCAGAGCTACTTCCTGTTTGCGACCACGCGCGATCAGCTTGAATACCTGCGCTTTCCGCTTGGCGACATGACCAAGCCCGAGGCGCGCGAACTGGCGCGTCGTTTCGGGCTTGAAGTTGCCGACAAGCACGACAGTCAGGACATTTGCTTCGTGCCGAGTGGGCGCTACACCGACGTGATCGGCCGGTTGCGGCCGAATGCGATCGAGCCCGGCGAGATCGTTGATCTCGACGGCCACGTCATCGGCACCCATCAGGGCATCATTCATTTCACCGTCGGCCAGCGCCGCGGCTTGGGCATTGCCTCCGGCACGCCGCTTTACGTGGTGAAGCTCGACGCGGCAACGCGCCGTGTCGTCGTGGGTCCGCGCGAGGCGTTGCGGATGGATCGCATCAGCTTGCGCGAAGTGAACTGGATCGGCGACGGTCCGCTCGATCGTGCGGTCGGCTCAGGGTTGGAGATTTTCGTGCGCGTTCGTTCGACGCGCGCGCCGCAGCCGGCTTGGCTGCGCGCCACCGACGACGGCTATGCGGTTGATCTCGTCGCCGGCGAGGAAGGCGTTTCGCCCGGCCAGGCCTGCGTATTTTACGATGCGCCGTCCGGCCGTGCCCGGGTGCTCGGCGGCGGCTTCATCCAGAGCGCCAGCGCGAAGGGGATAGCCAATAAGGCGGCGCTACTGTTTGAGGCAGTGCGCGGGTAAGTTTTAAGGCGGGGGCATGGCGTCAGATATCGACCGCGCAGGCGTCGCGAAAGCTTATGGGCGCTGGGCGCCGGTCTACGACCTCGTGTTCGGCAAAGTCTTCGATCATGGCCGTCAATCGACCATCGCGGAGGCCGATCGGATCGGCGGCCGGATTCTCGACGTCGGCGTCGGCACCGGATTGTCGCTGTCGGATTACGCCGCGACGACGAAGGTGTGCGGTGTCGATATTTCCGAGCCGATGCTTCGCAAGGCGCAACAGCGGGTGCGTTCGCTGGGCCTGGAGAACGTCGAGACGCTCGCGGTGATGGATGCGAAAAATCTCGCTTTCGCGGATTCGTTTTTCGATGCCGTGGTCGCGCAATATGTCATTACGGCGGTTCCGGATCCCGAAGCGACGCTGGATGATTTTATTCGTGTGTTGAAGCCCGGCGGCGAACTCATCCTGGTCAATCATATCGGTGCCGAAAGCGGTCCGCGGCGCGCCTTCGAACTCGCGTTTGCGCCATTGGCGCGAAGGCTCGGCTGGCGGCCCGAATTTCCATGGGAGCGGCTGGTGAAGTGGGCGGCCAGGCACGGCGGCGTGAGCCTCACCGAGCGCCGGCCAATGCCGCCGATGGGCCATTTCTCGCTGATCCGTTACCGAAAAGCCCCAAATCCTTAAAGACGCGGAACCAGGGATCGCGACGCCCGTTCTCTTGGGATGACAAAACACGCGCTTCTTTTCGCTTTCGGGATGATGCTCTCGGTGCAGGGTGCGGCGGCGCAGGCTCCGCCCTCGGCGACCCATCCATCGCAACCCATCGCGTCGGCTCCGCCGACCGAATTGGCCGCGAATTGCACGCCGACGGCATCGGCGCCATCGCGCGGCACCGTCGTCGTTCCTCCGGACGGCACCACGACCGGGCAGGCCAACGAGCCCTTGGCTGACAAGCTCGCCAAGTCTGACGGCGTGCTGTGTCCGCCGGCGGGGGTCGATCCGGAAATGCACGCGCCGACGCCCGATGCCGGCAACACGCCGGTGATCCCGCCGCCCGGAAGCCCCGGCGGCAATCCCAACATCCGGCCGAAATAGCCCCACAATTCAGTCGTTTCCGCCGGGAAACCGGCTTTGCTTGACAGGGCGAGGAGCTACTTCTTATATGCCGCGCGTTCGCGACCGCGGCATATCAAAACCGCGCTCGCCTGCGTCGTGGCGGGGTAGCTCAGCTGGTTAGAGCACGGGAATCATAATCCTGGGGTCGGGGGTTCGAGTCCCTCTCCCGCTACCATGCGCGGCGTCGCCGATGCCGCACCGCTCGGCACAACCTTTTTCAGCACAACATGGATTGGGCGCTGTACCGTCAGCGGGTCTATTGCTGGAGCCGGCGATCTTGCCAACGAAGCGCACACAGTTGTCTCCCGTCCACTGGCGTTGGGCCCTGACGATCGGCTTGCTGCTGTGTTCCCTAAGCGTCAGCACAGCCGCCCGCGCAGCTGAAGCGAATGCGCCATCGGCGGAAAAGCTTCAGGTTCTCAGCCATTTTTTCGAGAACGAGGTTGCGACGGGAAAGATCTCTGGCGCCGTCGTCCTGATCCAGCAGCATGGCCGACCCGTTTACCTGAAGACCTTTGGGAAGCGCGACGTCAGGACTGGCGCTCCCATGACGACGGATACGATCTTTGCCCTTCGCTCGATGACCAAGCCGATCACGAGCGTCGCGGCCATGATGCTGGTCGATGCCGGCAAATTGTCGCTCGATGATCCCGTTGCGAAATACGTCCCGTCCTTTGCGGGCGCGAAGGTGGCGCTTGAAAAGGCCAATGCGAAGGGCGGGCCATCGTTCGAACTCGTCCCCGCCGTGCGGCCACCGACGGTCAGGGATCTGCTCCTGCAAACCTCGGGCATTGCCGGGGGCTATGTCGGCGGCTGGGTCGAAAAGCTCTACGATGGAGATCATCTGTTCGACGGGCAGTTCAATAACGCCGATCTCGCCGAGCGGATTGGCAAACTGCCGCTGACGCGGCAACCCGGCACATTCTGGCGTTATGGTCATTCAGCCGATGTACTTGGCCGCGTCATCGAGGTCGCCGCGGGCGAAACGCTCTATCATTTCATGAAACGCGCGATCTTCGATCCGCTTGGAATGAAGCACACCAAATTCGTGCTCGATACGGCTGACGAGCTCGCCTTGCGGGCGGAGCCCTTGCCGAGCGATCTGAACCTCGTCGAGCAGGAGCGCCGGCGCCGATCCCGTCCCGAGTGGGAATCCGGTGGCGGCGGGCTGGTCTCGACTATCGTTGATTATGGACGCTTCGCGCAAATGCTGCTCGACGGCGGCATGTTCGAAGGCAAGCGTTACCTCAGCACGGCCGCGGTCAAGGATATGACGACCGATCATATCGGTCCGGGCAGCGGCATCGGCCACGACTATTTTTTCTTCCCGGGTGATGGCTTCGGTTACGGATATGGCCTTGCTGTGCGCACCAGTGCGGGAGAAACCAACCAGCCGGGCTCCATCGGCGAACTGAAGTGGGACAGTTTGAGCGGCACCTATGTCGGCATCGATCCGAAGCTCGACATGTTCTACCTGCTGATGGAGCAGACCGATAACGAGCGCGGCCCAATCAGGGTCGCGTTTCGGAAGCTGGTCTATGACGCCTTCGCCAACCCTGTTGGACGCTGAGTTTTAAGATCGCGCCGGGACAGTCGTGCTCTGCCCAAAAGCTGTGATGATGAGGTCCATGGATGGTTGCTTTTGCGCCAGCATTGGGCTTGGCTTCCATATTGGATGCGCGCACGACCGTTGAGCACTACATAACAATGGCGTTCGGGGGGAAGGCAACATGTCGGAGATTTAACGACGCGCCCTGGTAAAGGGCGCAGCGCTAGTCGCACTTTCATTCACCATCGATGGCGCAGAGGTTTGGTTGAGCCCGAGTGAGGCGCAGGCCCAGGGCGCAGCCGATGGCCGTGCTGACGCCGGAAGAAGTCGAAACGCTGGAGGCCGTGGGTGAGACCCTGCTTCCAGGTGCGCGCAAAGCGGGGATCGCGAATTTTGTAGACAATCAGCTTGGCGTAGCGCCGGGAGATTGTTTGTTGATGGCACGCATCGCCAGTGTGCGCCCACCCTTCGTGAACCTCTATCGCGCCGGCCTTGGAGCGATCGAACGTAGCTGCCAGGCCATCCACGGCAAACGGTTCGCTCAACTCACCCCGGCCGAGCAATACGACTTCGTTGATCGCATGCGACAGAACAAGATCGAGGGCTGGCAGGGCCCTCCGGGTCCATTCATTTATTTCCTGCTGCGGCACGACGCCGTCGATGTCGCATTCGGAACGGTCGAAGGTATCGAAAGTCTCGGCACGCCCTACATGCCGCATATCACTCCAGAAAAGAGGTGGTGATCGTGGCCACGCAGGAAAAAGTCGACGTCGCGATCGTCGGTGCAGGTGCATCCGCGTCCGTTTTTGCTTCCGCACTCGCGCGCGCCGGCAAGAAGGTGGTGATGCTTGAGCAGGGGCCGGATTGGAAAAATGGCGATCTGATCAGTTCGGAAATCTGGGGCCGGCGGCTCAAGACCGTGAACCCGGCCATTCTCGAGGGAAAGGATCGGCTCGGTTATTCCTACAACGCCGGCTGGGGCAGCGGCGGTGCCGCCACGCACTACTTTGCGATGTTTCCTCGGCTGCTGCCGAGCGACTTCAATATGAAGAGTGCGTACGGGCGCGGCCTGGATTGGCCGTTCAGCTACGACGACCTCGCGCCTTATTACGATCGCGTCGCGCAGGACATCGGCGTTTCCGGTGACGCCAAGGCGGAAGAGCGCTGGCGTCCTCCCGGCCAGCCTTATCCGATGCCTCCGATCAGGAGTTTCCGGCATGGCGACGTGTGGCTGAAGGGCTTCGAGGCGCTCGGCATGAAGACGGCGCGGGCCACCGTCGCGATCAATAGTCAGGAGTACAAAGGCAGGCCGGCCTGCGTCTACGACGGGTGGTGTAATGCCGGTTGCCCGATCGGTGCGCTTGCAAATCCTTCGTTTACCTATCTTGACGAGGCTCGCAAACACGGCGCCGAGGTGCGTGCCTTCAGCACCGTGACGCGCGTGCTCACGAACGACAAGGGCGATCGGGTCACCGGCATTGAATATTACGATAGCGCCAAGCAGCGGCAAGTTCAGGAAGCGAGCATCGTCATCCTGGCGGCGTTCGTCTCTCAGAATCCGCGCATCCTTCTCAATTCGGCGACCGATAAGCACCCCAACGGATTGGCCAATGCCAACGGGTTGGTCGGTCGCTACGTGATGGCGCACACCGGCGCCACGATCTGGGGCATGTTCGACGAGCCGGATCTCCAGAATTACATGGGCGTGCTCGCCGCCATGCACTGGTCGTACGATCGCTACGACAAGACGGCTCGGCCCGGAGCGTTTGGCAGCATCCTTTGGCACTGCAGCCCGGCGATCAAGCCCAACGACATCGGCGGCATCGCAAACTCTCGCAACGATCTGTTCGGCCAGCCGCTGGTCGACTTCATCAAGCGCGGCTCGCGCCAGTTGTCGCGGCTTCAGGCTTTCGGGGAGGAACTGCCGAACCCCGACAACCGCGTCGTGCTGGCGACCGAAAAGGACGAATTCGGATTTCCGCTCGCGCGGATCAATCATGCCTACGATCAGGACGCGGTCGGGGTCTGGCGACAGGCCTGCGACGAAGGCCTGCAGATCGCCAAGGCGGCCGGCGCCACAGAGTTGTGGGCATTGCGGGCCTCGCCGCCGACGATCCACATGGTGGGCGGAACGGCGATGGGCGGCAGCGCAGCGGATTCCGTGACCAACGGTTATGGTCAAACCCACGAGATTCCCAATCTCTGGATCGCGGGCGTGACCCTGTTCCCCACCGAAGGCGCGGTGAATCCTACCTATACGATGTATGCTGCGTCACTTCGTGGAGCGGAGCATTTGGTGCAAAACTGGCACGCGATCGCGGGGTGACCATTCGCGCGTGAACGACGACAGGCATCGCTTCCGATCAAGCGCGCCTATCGCCGCCCGGCGCTAACAGTCTGGAAACCGCCAATTCGTCCGGGTTCCCCGGTGGTTCACGAAGACGATTGGCGTCCCGGTCCACGAATGACCTTCCGCGAGCACGAAGGCCGCGGTTACTGGAAGGGTGATTCCTGGACGGCTTGGTAATCGTCAAAATCGAATTGAGGTCCGAGAGGCTGGCCCGTTGGGCAGCCTCTTTTTTTCGCCACGTGGTTGCGAATCTGCGTCTTTATTTTGAAGTGTTCCCGGCGTGCGCCACTCTGGTTTGCGGGTCGAACTGCCTTCGGCTCGCACTGACCGCCGCGCAGAAGAAGATGTCCCGGCCGCAGAGTTGCCCGCTCGGGAATGCGGTCGGCTAAAAATCCATTTAATGAGACAAAATAAAATCGTAACAGATACAAATATTTGAGCTTCCGTGATGTATAATTTTTGAGATTAATATTGTAATTGATACAGATTTATGACACGCTACTCTTCGTCGGGGATTTCAAACGAGGAGGGGTGTCAAAATGAGCATCACGGCGGACGGCATGGAGAGCGTTCCGACGACTGTCGATAGCAATGCGCGGAAGGCGTTGCTGGGTTCGGCGATCGGCTACGCAATGGACGGATTCGATCTTCTTATTCTCGGCTTTATGCTGCGGGCGATTGCAAGCGATCTCCATCTGTCGCAGGCCCAGGCGGCCTCGCTGGTGACAGCCACGCTGATCGGCGCGGTGCTCGGCGGTATCGGCTTCGGCATACTTTCGGATCGCCTCGGCCGCGTGCGCATCCTGACCTGGACCATTGTCGTGTTCGCGGTGTTCACCGGTCTTTGCGCGTTTGCGCAAGGCTATTGGGATCTCCTGATCTACCGCACCCTTGCCGGCGTCGGCCTTGGCGGCGAATTCGGGATCGGCATGGCGCTGGTCGCTGAAGCCTGGCCGGCCTCGAAACGTGCGCGAGCCTCTTCCTATGTTGGTTTGGGTTGGCAATGCGGCGTGCTGCTGGCTGCCATTGCCACGCCGCTGTTGCTGCCCGTGATCGGCTGGCGCGGCATGTTTGCGCTTGGCGTATTTCCTGCCGTGGCCGCCTATTTTATTCGTGCGTCGCTGCACGAACCCGAAGTGTTCGTCGCGAAGTCCAAAGATCATCCAAAGGAGTTGGCGCTGCATCTTCTGGTAAAGGACACCGAGACCACCAAGCTCAGCCTTGGCATGGTCATCCTCTGCTCAGTGCAGAATTTCGGCTACTACGGCGTGATGATCTGGTTGCCGAACTACCTTTCGACCCGGTTCGGTTTTGCGTTGACGCAGTCGGCGACATGGACCTGCGTGACGCTCGCCGGCATGGCACTTGGCATTTTCATGTTCGGCCATATCGCCGATCGTATCGGCAGGCGGCCGGCGTTCTTCAGCTACATGTTCGGTGCCGCCGTCATGGTGCTGGTCTATTCGCGGCTGACCGATCCCTATCCAGTTGCTCGTGGTCGGCGCGATCATGGGCTTCTTCGTCAACGGCATGCTCGGTGGCTATGGGGCGCTGATCAGCGAACTGTTTCCGACCGCAGCGCGCGCCACGGCGCAGAATGTTCTGTTCAATATCGGCCGCGGCGTCGGCGGATTTGGTCCGGTCGTCGTCGGCGCGATTGCGGCCGCCTATTCGTTCGAGACCGCGATCGCACTGCTCGCCACGCTTTACGTGCTCGACATCCTGGCGATGTGGCTGTTGATCCCCGAGCGCCGTGGCGCCCAGCTCACGTGATGGTTGACCAAAGGCAGTCATGTCACTCGATCATTCATCACATCAGGTGCAGGCGGCGGCAACGCCGCCCGCATCGTCCCACGCGCCCTGGAAGCCCAGCATTGTAGCAGAGCTTGCTCAGGTCGTCGCTAACACCGCCGTCAACGCCGAGTATCGCCACCTCGTCGTTGATTGCAGCGAGGTCGCGGCGTCGGCGCAAGCCGGGCAATTCTTTCAATTGCTCTGTCCGCATCCGGCCGGCGAGCAGCCGTTCCTGCGGCGGCCGATGAGCCTCTACGGCGCCGATCCCGTCACGCGTCAGGTCGAGTTCTTGTACAAGGTCACCGGCGCGGGAACGCGCGGGCTTGATTTGATCAAGCCCGGCGATCACGTCGATATCATGGGGCCGCTTGGCACCGGCTTCACGCTCGATCCAAAGTGGCGGCATATCGTGGCGATCGGGCGCGGCGCCGGCCTTGCCACGCTTGGCGCCGCTCGCCAAGGCAGCCAAAGCCAACGGCACCAGGGTCACCGCGATCTTCAGCGCGCGGCGGCCCGAACTGCTGGTGTCCGTCGATCTCTTCAAAAATCACGGCGCCGACGTCGTGCCGGTGACGGACGCCGAACAAACCAGTGGCCCCGGCAATGTCGAGCGCATCCTTCGCGGCCTGATCGCGGAAGGAAAGTGCGACGCGTTCTTCACTTGCGGCTCGAGCCGCCTGATGCGCGTGCAGCAGCGGCTGGCGATCGAGTTCGGTCTTCCCGGACAAGTGGCGATGGAACAGCAAATGGCCTGCGGCATCGGCCTTTGCTACTGCTGCGTGCGCGACTTCAATGTCGGAGGTGAAATCGTCAATCGCAGGGTCTGCTGGGACGGACCCGTCTTCGATCTGTTGGAGGCGCTGCCGTGATCAAGCCGTTTTCAATCGATCTCTCGGTCAATGTCGGCGGGCTCAAGCTGCGCAATCCGGTAATGCCGGCGTCGGGCACCTTTGCCGAAGGGCTCGACAAGGTGATCGACTTCAATCGCCTCGGCGCCTTCGTGACCAAGACGGTGACGCGCGAATTGCGCGCCGGCAATCCGCTGCCGCGCGTGGTCGAGCGGCCGGGCAGCCTGATCAACGCGATCGGAATTCCTTCCAAGGGCGTGCCGCACTTCATCGAGAAGATCATCCCGAAATATGCCGCCTACGAGCCGCCGCTGGTCGTCAGCATTTCCGCGCCGACCGCGGAAGGCTTTGCAAGCCTCGCGGCCGAACTGACGCTGCCGGGGGTCGTCGGCGATCGAAGCCAACATCTCCTGTCCGAACATCGAGGAGGACGGCAAGGCTTTCGCGATGCGCGCGGAGTTGGCCGAGAAGGTCACGCGCGAACTGCGCGCCGCGACCAGGCTGCCGCTCTGGGTCAAGCTTACGCCAAACACCGGCGACATCGCCGAAGTGGCGCGGGCGGCGGAAGCGGCCGGCGCCGATGCGGTTGTCGTCGCCAACACGTTCCTGTCGATGGCGATTGACCTGAAGACATTCAAGCCGTGCCTCGGCAACGTGATGGGCGGATTGTCGGGCCCGGCGATCAAGCCGATCGTGCTGCGTCAGGTGTTCCAGTGCGCCAAGACGGTCAAGATTCCGATCATCGGCTGCGGCGGCATCTCGTCAGCCGAAGATGCGATCGAATACATGCTCGCCGGAGCTAGCGCCGTGCAGGTCGGGACCGCAACCTTCCTGCAACCCGCAGCCATGGTCAGCATCATCGACGGCATCGAGATGTTCTGCCTGCAACGCGAAATCAACCGGCGTGACCGATCTGGTTCATGGCGTCGTGATCGAGGAGGCTGACGATCAGGATCTCGCCTGGCTCAGTCCGCCGACATGACGACAGAGGCTGCACCTTCCCGCAACGTCTTCATCGACGATGCGGCCGACCGCCGATTGGCCGGCGAATTGTTCGATGCCCTTCGTGCCGCATCGTTCGACGGCATCGGCATCACTCGCGAAAGCTTTAGCGGACGCGAGTCGCACGACGCTCGACATTGTTGAGGCCAAGGCGCGCGAATTCGGTCTTGAGACAGCCCGCGATGCCGGCGCCAACCTGGTCGTGACGCTCAACGGCAGCGAAGGCGATCTGCCGTATCTCGCCTGTGGATCGCATCTGGATTCGGTGCCGCAAGGCGGCAACTTCGACGGCGCGGCCGGCGTGGTCGCGGGCCTTGCCGTGCTCGCGCGCTTCAAGCGGGACAAGATCGTGCCCCGCCGCACCATCAAACTGTTCGGTTTGCGCGGCGAGGAAAGCTCGCGTTTCGGCAAGGCCTATATGGGCTCGCTGGCGCTGTTCGGTAAATTGACGGCCGAAGACCTCCGGGTAGTCGATCGCGACGGCCGCGCGCTTGGCGATTGCATGCGCGAGGTCGGCGCTGACGTTGGTCGAATTGAGAAGGGCGAGCCGCTGCTCGATGCCAGACGCATCGCCGCCTGGGTCGAACTCCATATCGAGCAAGGTCCGGTGCTGGTGGCGCGAGAACTTCCGGTCGGCATTGTCACGGGCATCAGAGGCAACGTTCGACATCGCTTCGTCGAATGTATCGGCGAGGCCGGCCACTCCGGCGCGGTGCCGCGCTGGCTGCGGCATGATGCCGTGTTCGCGGTGGCCGAACTGATGACCCATCTCGATCGTCACTGGCGAACCTTGCTGGAGCGCGGGCGCGACGTCGTCGTGACCTCAGGTGTTTTCGGGACCGATCCTGCGGAACACGCGATCGCGCGCATTCCGGGAAAGGTGACGTTCAGTTTCGAGGTGCGCAGCCAGAGCAAGGAAACCCTCGAAGGCTTCTACGATCTGTTCCGCTCCGAGTGCAATCTCATTGCCGAAGAGCGCGGCGTGGAGTTCGCTTTCGACCGCCGGCTGGAATTGGCGCCGGCTACCATGGATGCGGAATGGGTTCGGCGTCTGCGGCATGCTGCGCAAGCGCTCGGCCTGCCGGACGAAGAAATCCCGAGCGGGGCGGGGCATGACGCCGCGGTATTTGCCAATGCCGGCGTCCCCAGCGCCATGGTATTCGTGCGCAACGAAAATGGCTCGCATAACCCGAAAGAGGCGATGAATCTGGATGATTTTGTTGCCGGAATCGCGGTAATGCGGGCTGCGATCGAAGAGGCCGTCCAATGAGCGTAACCGAATTGTTCGATAAGGCCGCAGCCCCCAGGCGCGCGGACAGCATCACGATCCGCAGGCCGGATGATTTTCATGTGCATCTGCGCGACGGTGCGATGCTTGAAGCCGTGCTTCCGTTCACCGCTGCGCAATTTGCCCGCGGCGTGATCATGCCCAATCTCGTGCCGCCGGTGACGACGGTCGCCGCTGCGACCGCCTATCGTGAGCGCATCCTCGCAGCCCGCGCCGCTGCGTCCGATTTTCAGCCGCTGATGACCTGTTATCTCACCGACGCGACGTCGCCGGACGAGATCGAAAAGGGTTTCAAGGACGGCGTCTGGGCCGCCGCGAAACTTTATCCTGCCGGCGCCACCACCAACGCGCATCACGGCGTGACCGATATCCCAGCGCTGGCTCCCGTGTTTCAGCGCATGGAAAAGATCGGCATGCCGGTCCTGATCCATGGCGAGGCGACCGATCCCGCGGTCGATATTTTCGATCGCGAAGCCGTGTTCATGGAGCAGAGCCTGTTGCCGCTGTTGAAGCGGCATGTCGGCTTGAAAGTCGTGGTCGAACATGTCACGACGGCGGAGACCGTCGATATCGTGCGCGCCCACGCCTCGCATACGGCCGGCACCATCACGCCGCATCACCTTGTCATCAACCGCACCTCGCTGTTCCAGGGCGGCTTGCGTCCGCATCTCTATTGTCTGCCAGTTGCAAAACGAGAAAGGCATCGTCTCGCGTTGCGCAAGGCGGCCACCTCGGGCGAAGCGTGTTTCTTCATCGGCACCGACACCGCGCCGCATCGCCGCAACGCCAAGGAAGCCGAATGCTGTTCGGCCGGCGTGTTCGGCGGCGCGACCGCGCTGCAGACCTATGTGCAGGTGTTTGATGAAGAGGGCGCGCTCGATCGCTTCGAGGCGTTTGCGTCGATCAATGGCGCAAGGTTCTATGGCCTCGAACTCAACCGCGGCACGATTACGCTGGAGCGGCGGGAGCAGCCTGTGATGGCCGCGGTGGCCGTGGACGACACCGAAGTCGTGGTGTTCCGGGGCGGCGAGACGCTGCCATGGTCGATCGGGAAGGTTGCGCCATGAACGATCAAAATATCAGGCACGAGATCGGCGGCGAAGTCGCGCGGCTGTTGTTCGAGGGCGGCGCCATCCATGTCAGCCGGCAGCAGCCTTTCATTCTGGCGGCGGGCTGGGCCAGTCCGGTCTATGTCGATGTCCGTGTCATCCTTGGCGATCCCGCACTACGTCAGGCGGTGACGCAACTCGGCTTTCGATATGTCACCTCGATGTTGCCGCAGGCGCCGATCGACGCGGTCGCGGGTGCCGAGACCGCCGGCATTCCCTTTGCCGCATGGCTTGCCGACAAACTCAATGTGAAGATGCGTTATGTCCGCAAGCGCCCGCTAGGCATCGGTCGCAATGCGCAGGTCGAAGGCGGCGATGTCGACGGGCTCAACGTGCTGCTGGTCGATGACCTCACCACCGACGGCGGCAGCAAACTCAATTTTGCACGCGGCCTGCGCGCCGCCGGCGCGGTCGTCGAGCACGTGCTGACGATCTTCTATCACGATGTCTTTCCCGGCGCGGCCGAGCGGCTCGCGCAAGCAAGCCTCACATTGCATCCGCTCGCGACCTGGGCCGACATCTTGCGTTCGCCGGTGGCGAGCGCAGTTTCGCCGCAGGATCGCGCCGAGATCGAACGGTTTCTGGCCGATCCCGTGGCCTGGTCGACGCGCCATGGCGGACGCGCCAAGCTGTCGGTTCGAAGCTGATCAGGTCTTTACCTCTCCCCATTGGGCAGAGGTGAACAGAATATGCGGCTCCAGGCTACGACGCCTTTCGCGTACCGGTCGCTCGCATCGCCGACCGCTCCAGGATCATGCGAAGCTGGCTCGCTGCCTCGCGTCCCTTGTGGGCGCGCCGCCACAGTTTCTCGACCAGTTGCTCGTAGAGGCGCACCGGTTCTTCGTCGGCCGTGAGCATGGCCACGCCGGTGCGGATGTTCGGCAATTCGCCGCCGAGTCGGAAGGGACTCAAGCCCAGCAGCGTGCGCTCGGAAGTGCGGAACAGCTGGAAGGTAATGTTAGGCAGCGGCTCCTCGATCAGGCCGATCTGGATGCCCATCGGCTCATGCTCGATCAGCTTGATCAGGTGCTCGATCTCGGCGCGCGCGGCGAGCCGCCGCTCGACGATCTCGTTGGGCGGCAGGTCGAAGCGGCCGACCAGGCCGAGCTTCAGCCAGCGCTCGATCTCCGGCATGTTGACGAAATTGACGACGCTGAGATGCCGGCGGTGACGCGCGTGCTTGCGCTCGTCGAGCACCGCGACGATCGCGTCGATCTCGGCCTCGTAGTCCTTGCCGTCCTCGGCATAGGATGGCGCCGCCTCGATCAGCGTTTGCTTGAGCTGGCGCGCGTAATTGTCCGATGTCAGGAGGTAGGACAAAGGCGGGAAGTGCGCGATGACCTGTTCGGATTTCTCCTCGATCTGCCGCATCCGCTCGAAATAGCTGATGGCGTTGGCGTAGTATTCGACGCCCAGACCGAGCAGGGAGCCGACGGAGGTTTCCAGAACATTGGCAAGACGATCGAGTGTCTCGATCTTGACGACCTCGCCGGCCTCGATCCGGTAGACCGCGGCGCGCGACACGCCGAGACGTTCGGCGACCTGTTCCGCCGCCAACCCCCGGCCCATCCGGTAGGCGCGCAGCCTTTCGCCGATCTCGGCAAAGCGGTTGCTGGTCGCGTTCATGCCTGCCTCATGTGCCGTCTGTCTCATATTTGAGACAAGGGGTACATGATTTCCGGCCGTCAGGGAAGCATTAATTCAGCATCCCCTTGGCGACATCAACGGAAAATCGCGGGACGTCTGCGGCCTTCAGACCAGGTCGACCGCAGCGATCTTGTTCAGCGCGTCAATCTGCTGATCCGGCGCCAATGAGACCGCGTTGTCGGCATCGCGCACGACGGCAAGCAACCGCTGAAACGTCGTCTCGGCGACGCCTGCGGGAAGGGGCTCCTCGTCAAACGATGCGATGAAGGGGTCGATGATCGACGACAACAGCCTGTAGACCGCGCGATGGTCCGCGTCGGTCTCTGCCAGTTCATTCGTCATTTGCTGAAGGGTGACGTAGGTCCGAAGACCTGAATGCTGATGAGAAAGCCAGCTATGCAACTCAACCATGTTGTTTCCTCTACTCAAGAAGAAACAACCACTTCTATCGCGAAATCGCTATGAATGCAAGTATTTTCCGAAATTTGATGACGCGGATTCGTCTCGACAGGGTCACTGAGCGGCGAGACAAAACGTCTCGGCTCGGACCTCGGCGCATGTCGTTAAAGCATCACACGAGCCTCGCAGCGGCCAGTTCATTCAAGGTCTGAATTTGCTGTGGCGCCGGCGCCGTCAGCGAACTTTCCGCCTTGGCAACGACCTCAAGCAGATGGCGGAAGGTCTGTTCGGCGACCTCGACCGGAACGGCCTCGCCATCGTACTTGGCGATATATTCTTCAGTAAGTCCGGCAAGCAGGCGATAGAGCGCGCGATGGGGCGTATCGGTCGCAACTCGGTCGAGCATGTTCTGTCGAAAGGCCTTGAAGGTCTTCAGGCCATGATGCTGGCGCGACAGCCAGTCGTGGAGTTCACCCATGATGCTTTCTCTCTTTCGAGGCGCGAAGAAAGCGATTGTTCATAGCAGGCCGAGGACAGTCACGCAACGAAATTTGAGACAAGTTTAGAAATTTGTACGTTCCGTTTCCGCAACTATTCGCCCCTCAATCGCTGGTCTTCCGTGACCCGGACATGCTCGGCGCCCCTGGAACCAGCCGCCGATAACCTCAGGCAGCTCAGGGCCGCGCCGGTGACCGCGAAGCAGACGGCGACCAGCAGAGCTATCCGTGTGCCGTCCAATGCGAAGCGGGCGATCATGAGCGACACCAATGCAGCACCGATCGTTTGTCCCAACAGGCGCGCAGTTCCGAGCATGCCGCTGGCGCCGCCGCTGCGTTCGCGTGGGGCTGCCGCAATCATCGTGCGGTTGTTCGGCGTCTGGAACAGGCCAAACCCCGCGCCGGCCACGGCCATGCGCCACGCCACATCGATGAACGAGGGATGCGGCGGCAACCATGCGAGCGCGCCGAGGCCGAGCGCAAACAGCAAGAGGCCAATTCCACCGAGCAGCCCCGCCGGATAGCGCTCCACCAGCCATCCGGCGAAAGGCGCCGCAAAGGCAACCGCGATCGGCCAGGGCGTGATGAGGAGCCCGATCTCGACGGCCGAATATCCGAAGCGGTTTTCGAGATAGAAGGGCAGCGCGACAAAGGCCAGCATCTGCGCGCAAAAAGACGCGATCGAGGTCGCAATCGACAGGGCGAAAATGGGAATGCGCAGCAGATCCAGCGGCAGCAGCGGCGATTTCACATGCGTTTGCGCGCGCACCAGAAGGAAGCCCGCGACCGTCGCGCCGCCAAATTCCGCCAGCGCAATCGCCGCACCTTCGTCGTGACCAATGCTGTCGATTCCGGCGAGGCCGAGCCCAAAGGCGGCTGCGCTGAGAGCTGCGCTCATCCAGTCGAAATCGTGGCCCGCGGGCCTGGTGTACGGAAGATATTTGATGCCAATCACCAGCGCACCAACTCCAAGCGGAACATTGATCGCAAACAGATAAGGCCACGACCCTATCGCGAGAATGCCTGCTGCGATCGTCGGGCCGACGGCTGCCGACACCGCGACCACCATCGCGTTGATGCCGATCCCGCGCCCTAGCCTCGCGCGCGGATAGATATGCCGGACCAGCGCCATGTTGACGCTCATGATCCCGGCGGCGCCGAACCCTTGCAGAATGCGGGCGATGGTCAACAGCGTCAGCGTGTGAGCGAGCACGCAAAACAGCGACGCAAGGGTGAACAGCGCCAGCCCCGCAATGTAGACCCGACGATAGCCGACGATTTCGCCAAGCGAAGCCAGCGGCAACAGCGAGATCGTGATCGCGAGCTGATAGCCGTTGACGATCCAGATCGAGAAGGCGGGACTGGCATGGAGGTCGCGCGCGATAGTGGGCAACGCCACATTGGCGATCGCGCCGTCCATCACCGCCATGATCAGGCCGATCGCAATCGTCAGGATCGCCCAGCCGAGTTGCGGTTGCGGCAATCCGTCGGCATGGTGGATCACTTCATCTGATTTCACGTATCGACTGGCCTCATGATATCGAATATTGGGCGCGTCACCACGGTACCAGACATTTGAACCTCGCATAGGTCGGGATTTCCGCACAACCCGCTGACCCGAGCAGTGATAACGAGAAGCGATGACATCGGTTGCTCCATCGACTGCCCGATTGCCGGATTGGAGTTCGCTCTCCGGACTTGGCCGGACCGCGGCGCTTGAGCAATGCCGCCGTCGGCTAGCGCATATCGGACGAATGCTCCATGCGGTCGAACATATCTATCCTGCTGAAGCTGCACGTCAGGGTCCGCTTTCAGGCCTGCCTTACGTCGCCAAGGACATGTTCGCAACCGGACAAAGCCGACCGTCATGGGGATGTTCGACGCCGCAAGCGCCGGCATTGCCGCGCGCTTCGGTGATCGATCGTCTCGATCAGGCCGGCGCCAGTCTGATCGGCGCGGCAACCATGACGGAACTCGCTTATGAGCCGTCCGGGATCGGGCGACGCGGCGCACTCAATCCCTGGCGGTTCGATCGTGTCCCCGGCGGCTCGTCGACGGGCTCCGCCATTCTCGTCGCATCCGGTTGCTGTTTTGCCGCGCTCGGTTCCGACACGGGTGGCTCCGTGCGCATACCGGCGCATTGCTGCGGCGTCACCGCGCTCAAACCGGGCTACGGCAAGATCCCGTTGGACGGCGCGATGCGGCTGGCGCCAAGCCTCGACACCTTCGGAATTTTCGCCCGAAGTGCCGCCGACCTTGCCTTGCTGTGGCCCGTCATTTCCGGCGAGCCGCTCGCGGCATCGGAAAAATTTCCGCGGGCGGTCGTGTTGCGGGATGCATTCGATTCCAGCGACGCCGAAATCGCTGCCATCGTTCGTGGCGCCATCGGCGTGCTCGCCGACAGCGGCATGACGATCGTGGAGCAATCTGGATTTCCTGAGGAAGCAGATCGGCATGTGTTGACGGTGATGCAAGCGGAGGCTTCGCGCGAGCATCGCCAGCGCATCGACGATCCAGATATCGACGCAACCTTGCGCAAACGTTTGGGTAAGGGCCTCTCAATTTCGGATCAAGATCTCACCTCGGCATTGGCCGCGCGCGATGCGCTTCGCGATCAATTTATCTTGTCCTGTCTTGGTGAGAACGGCGTCGCCGTGCTGCCGGTGCTGCCGATCCGAACACCCCGGGTAAATGAGGTTGATCCGGCATCCGCCCATTTCAATCCGCGCGTGCTTTATGCGCTCAGCCGCTTCACCCGTTTTGTCAACTATCTCGGGTTGCCGGCGCTTGCGGTTCCCGCAGGCTTCGACAGCGGCGGAATGCCGGTCGGTCTGCAGCTGATCGGACGGCCGGGCAGCGAGGCCCTTCTGCTGGAGATCGCGGTGCAGTTGCAGCAACGAACCGATTGGCACGGCCGCGTGCCCTCCGCGATCGCGTCCGAGATTGCCGACGAGCCATGACCGGCCAAATGGTCGCGGTCGGTTGCACAACGGGCGCCAGTTGGTGCAGTCTTTGTTTGTAGGTCGTGGCCATTGGCTGATCGGAGGCAGATCGTGCAGAGATTGAGGCAGGTTGCTTGGCTTTTGTTCGTCGTAGCGGCGACCGGATCGTTGTCGTTGCCGGCAAAGGCGGTCGGACCCGAGCCGGCGCCGCTGGCGCAGCCGGTTGAGCTCACGGTCGGCTACCAGAAGGTCGGCCATCTGGCGCCGGTCATCCTGATCGCCGACGATTTGAAGAAGCTCGGCGTCAATCTCAAGCTGGTCGAATTCGTTCGCTACGCCGATGCGCGCACCGCGCTGCTGGCGGGCTCCCTCGATGCCGCCTCGGTCGGGCCGGCCGATCTTGCGATCTCGCTCGCGCAAGGTTCGACCAATGTGGTCGGGCTGATGGGCGTGGGTTCTTCGCCCAAATATGTGATCGGCCGTGACGGCGTGAAGTTCGATTCCTGGAGCGACCTGAAAGGCAAGAAGATCGCGATCGCTCCGGGATCGGCGGTCTGGTTCCAGTTCGCCGCAACGCTGGTCGAAAACGGCATTCCCTATAACAGCTTTCAAGCGGTCAACATTCAGGGCGGCGGCGCCAATTTCGACCAGGCCTTGAAGAAGGGTGAGGTCGACGGCCTCGTGACCTGGGAGCCGTTCGAATCCATCCCCGTGATGGGCGGTTACGGCTTCTTCGCCAAGGGGCTCGAATACGGTTCGTCGAAAGCGGTCGGCTCCGAGCTCGGCATGTTCATGACAACGAAGACGGCGGTCGACAGCAAGCGGGCCGCGATCGAGCGCTTTGTCTGGGCCTATCTCAAGAAGCAAGAGGAACTCGCCAAGTCACCAACGGCTTTCGCCGATGCTTACGCGCAACTCTCCGGCATGGCGCCGGATGTCGCGGCGCAAGCCTCGAAGATCATCAAGCTGGGCGAAGTGATCTCGCCGGATCAGATCAAGCGCCAGGCCAAGGGCTTTGCCGATCTCGGCGTGATCCAGAAGGACGTCTCCGATCAGATCGATGCGCATTGGGACGGCACCTTCGTGGACAAGGCTTTAGGCAAATAGGGCGAGCAGCGAACCGCGCCGCCGGCTTCGCGAGGATTTTCGTCAAGATGTCGATCTCGACAGGACCTATTGCCTCGAGGGGAGAATCTTCCGCCTCGCGCCTGACCTCGTTGATGCTTGCGCCCGCCAGCCGCAGGAGTCTTCGGCAACTCCTTCTCGCGATCGTCCTTCCCGTTCTGGTGATCGTGCTCTGGCAATGGGCGGGCAACGGCGGTTCGCTGTTCGGCGGTGTGTTACCGACCCCGGACAAGGTCTGGCATGCATGGAAAGTGTGGGCTTTCGGGTCGACCGGCCTCAGTCTTAATCCCTATAGCGGCACGTGGCTTGCCAACCTGCTGTTTTCTGCCGAACGCGTTGGCAAGGGATTTGTCGCCGCGATCGTGGTCGCCGTGCCGGTTGGGCTTGCGATCGGATGGAATCGGATTGCTTCCGGTGCGCTTGATCCCACCGTCCAATTGCTGCGGCCGATCCCGATCACGGCCTGGCTGCCGTTTTCGATCGCCGTGTTCGGCATCCGTGATATGGGCGCGGTGTTCCTGATTGCGCTTGGCGCATTCTATCCGATCGTGGTCAACACGGCGCAGGGCGCGCGCGATATCGAGCGCAATCTCGTCCGTGCCGCGATGATGATGGGCGCGGGACGCTGGACGATCCTGCGGCGCGTGGTGTTGCCGGCTTCGCTGCCATCGATCTTCACAGGGCTGCGGATCGGGCTTGGCATCGCCTGGACCGCAGTCATCGTCGCCGAAATGGTCGCGGTCAAATCCGGTCTTGGGTATGTGCTGTGGGACGCCTACTATGTCGGGCGCATGGATGTCGTGATTGCCGACATGGCGACCATCGGCCTGCTCGGCCTGATCAGTGATCGCGTCATTCTCTTGATTGAAAGATGGGTGCTGGCATGGCGGCGCCTGCAATCGTTCCAGTCGTGACGATGTGATGACGATGGGTACGATCGCGTTCGAAAACGTTTCAAAGACATTCTCAGGCCAGACTGAAGTTCGGGCGCTGGACGGGATTAATCTCGCCGTCGGCGAAGGCGAGTTCGTCGCTCTTCTGGGGCCGTCGGGCTGCGGAAAATCGACGCTGCTTAATCTGCTCGCGGGCTTCGAGAAGAAGACTGAGGGCACTTTGCTGTTCGACGGCAAGGCGGTAACGCGGCCGGGCCCCGACCGTGGCGTAGTCTTTCAGGAGGCGGCGTTGTTTCCTTGGCTCAACGTCTGGCAAAACGTGATTTTCGGGCCCCAGGTCCAAGGCGTGCCGCGCGCCGACTATGAATTGAAGGCGCGCAACCTGTTGAAGCTGGTCAGCCTGGAATTGTTTGCCGACGCTCTACCCGTGCAATTATCGGGCGGCATGCGCCAGCGCGTCGGCATCGCGCGGGTGCTGGCGATGTCTCCGAAAGCGCTCTTGATGGACGAGCCGTTCGGTGCGCTCGACGCGCAGACGCGGCTCTCCATGCAGCAATTGCTGCTCGATGTCTGGCAGTCGCTCGGCACGACCGTGTTGTTCGTCACCCATGACATCGACGAAGCGATTTTGTTGTCGGACCGGATTTGCGTGATGTCGGCGCGGCCCGGCCGGATCATCCGCACGATTCCGATCACGCTGCCGCGGCCGCGTTCGATCGCAAGCCTGACCAGTGCGGACTTCATGGCTTACAAGGCGCGCATCATGTCCGACATGAAGGTCGGCGCCGCTCCGGTCTAGTGTGGCGGTTCAGAAGTCCGCATCGTTGTGTGCCGCGGGTTGGTCATGTGGACTTCTGAACTAAAGCCACACTAGATCAATAGGTTTGCTAGTGTCCTATCGATTCCCAAGTTCGAAACGTGGCTCCGCAAGATGCTACGAACTTCGGAATCGGGACACTAGTGCCGCCTATTTGAAGTTCCTGCACCACACGCGGCGAATTCGATCCAGGAACTTCAAATAGAAAAGCGGCACTAGAATCAATAGTTTTGCTAGTGCCCATGACTTTCCGAAGTTCGTGGAAGTGGGTGCCGCGATGGAGCACGAACTTCGGAAAGTGGGCACTAGAGGACGCCAATGGCAAATCCGCGTATTCCTTATCTGTTGTCGTCAGACCGTGCGGCGTTGCCGCCGCTGGATGGAAAGCGAATCCTGGTTCACCTCGTCGTCAACGTCGAGAACTGGCAATTCGATCAGCCGATGCCCCGCACCATCGTCACGCCGCCGCATGGCCGCGAAACCGTGCCTGACGTGCCGAATTTCTCCTGGGCCGACTACGGTATGCGGGCCGGGCTGCCTCGAATTCTCAAGGCGTTTGCATCACGTCGCCTGCCGGCTTCCACGAGTTTCAATGCGGGCGTCATCGACGCCTATCCGCAAGCTGCCAAAGCGATGCGCGATGCGGGCTGGGAGTTCATCGGTCACGGCATGCATCAGAAAGCCATCAACCATGTCGAGGGTGGCGAAGAGGCGGTGATCGGCGCGAGCCTCGACAAGATCGCCGACTTTACCGGACGGCGTCCGCGCGGCTGGCTGTCGCCGGGATTGCGCGAGACCGTCGATACGCCCGAAATCCTCAAGCGCAAGGGGATCGACTACGTCTGCGATTGGGTGATCGATGACCGGCCGGCGTGGATGAATACAACCGAAGGTGCTCTGATCGCGATGCCTTACAACCTTGAGGTCAACGATTCCATCATCTATGCCATCGAGCGGCACGCGACGGGTGAAATGGCGAGGCGTCTGGAATTCACGCTGCGCCGGTTCGAGACGGAATGTCGCGACAGCGCGATCGTGCTGGCGATCGGATTACACCCGCATCTGATATCGGTCCCGCACCGAATCCATGAATTGGAACGCATGCTTGACCTGCTGACGGCATCACCCGATGCCGGCTTCTTCACGGGCAGCCAGTTGGCGGACTGGTATGCGGCGGTGGAAGCCGCGCCTGACGCGACGCGTGCTTTGTGAGGCCGTCCAACTTTCACATTGTCAAATGCGCGTCCGGCCGCGGAAAGATCACAGGCCGATCCTGCCTTGACGGACTGCATGACCCGCGGCTTAGCTAGTGACACCAATCAAGATGAGCTCGTCGCTCGATCTGGCGGTGGGAGGATTCCAAGCATGATGGTCGGTGCCAAATTACTTGTTCTGTCGATGGTGGTTACCCTTTGGGCACCGATTGCGCATGCGCAATACACCGCCAAGGATTGGCCGGAAGGCCCAAGCAAGCAACGCTTTGTCGACACCTGCAACGGCTGTCACGACATCAACCGGGTCCGCGGCGGCTACACCCCTGAGGGCTGGCTGACGGTAGTGCGAATGATGCAGAACATGGAAGCGCCCGTTCCCGCCGCGGAATGGGGCGCGATGACCGACTATCTCATGAAGAATTTTCCGGAGCGCAAGCGGCCGGTGGCCGTTCTCATCGACGGTCCGGTGAAAGTCGATTTCAAAATGTGGGACGTGCCGACACAAGGATCGCGTCCGCACGATCCACTTGCTGCGCGCGATGGCTCCGTCTGGTGGAGCGGACAGCTCGTCAACAAGCTTGGCCGGGTCGATCCGAAGACGGGTGCGATCCAGGAGTATACGCTCAAGTCGGCCTTCAGCGGTCCGCACGGGCTGGTCGACGACAAGGATGGCAACATCTGGTTTACGGGAAACCTTGCCGGGCTGATCGGCAAGCTCGATCCCCGGACCGGGATCGTCACCGAATATCCGCTGCCAGATCCGAAGGCCAAAGATCCCCACACCCTCAACTTCGATCAGAAGGGGATTCTCTGGTTCACGGTACAGCAGGCCAATATGGTGGGCCGGCTCGATCCGTCGACCGGTGCGATCAAGCTCGTGACCTCGCCGACGCCAAAGTCGCGTCCCTACGGAATCCAGATTAACGCCAAGGGCGTGCCAGTCTTCGTTGAATTCGGTACCAACAAAATTGCCACGATTGATCCGGACACGATAGCGATCAAGGAGTTCACATTGCCCGATGCGGGCGCGCGACCGCGGCGTCTCGCCATTGGACCAGATGGCGCTGTCTGGTACGCCGATTTCGCGCGCGGCTATCTTGGTCGGCTTGATCTTGCGAGCGGTGTAGTCAAGGAGTGGCCGTCGCCAAGCGGCCCGAAGTCCGAGCCCTATGGCATGGTCTTCAGCAAAGGTGCGGTCTGGTACAATGAATTGAACGCCAAGCCGAACACCATTGTTCGCTTCGACCCGGCTACCGAGAAGTTCCAAAGCTGGGCGATTCCGGGCGGCGGCGATATCGTCCGCAATATGAGCGTTATGCCCAACGGCAATCCGGTGATGGCCAACAGCCTCGCCAATCAGGTCGGTATGGTCGAGATCAAATAAGCGCCGGCATTTCGGATCTCCGCAAGAGCAAACGAGGGGCATGGGAGTGCGCGTACCGGTCGCATGGCCCCTTCATTGACTGACGATCCCGTGAAGTTATTCTTCGGTTCCATCGTCTATCCTTCCCGTATCGATCCTGCGAAGAAGCAACATGAACCAAACTGCTGCGTCAGGTTCTGATCAACTCGAATTCGACTACATCATTGTCGGCGCAGGATCGGCGGGGTGCGTGCTGGCCAACCGGCTGAGCGCCGATGGCAGATATTCGGTGCTGCTGCTCGAGGCCGGGCCTGAGGATTCCCATCTCTGGATTCACATCCCGCTGGGTTATGGCCGGCTGTTCAAGGAAAAAGCCGTCAACTGGATGTACCAGACCGAACCGGAGCCGGGCCTTAACGGGCGCAACGTGTTTCAGCCGCGCGGCAAGGTGTTGGGCGGATCGAGTTCGATCAACGGCCTGCTCTATGTCCGTGGCCAGCACGAGGATTACGATCGCTGGCGCCAGCACGGTAATCTCGGCTGGGGCTTTGACGACGTGCTGCCTTACTTCAAGAAGGCCGAGGATCAGACGCGCGGCGCCGATGATTTCCATGGCGCCGGCGGACCGTTGCCGGTCTCGGACTGGCGGCACACCGATCCGCTCTCGACCGCTTTTGTTGACGCAGCGGCAGAGGTCGGCATCTCCAGAAATCCAGACTTTAACGGCGCCACCCAGGAAGGCGCCGGCTTTTTCCAGACCACGACGAGGGGCGGGAGACGGGCGAGCACGGCGGTCGCCTATCTTCGCCCGGCCAAGGCCCGGCCTAACCTGCATGTCGAGACGTCGGCGCTCGCCGAGCGAATCCTGTTCGAGGGACGTCGCGCTGTTGCGGTAACGTATCGTGCCGCCGGAATTCCGCGCACGGCACGGGCGCGCAAGGAAATCCTGGTTTCGGGCGGAGCGTTCAATTCCCCGCAATTGTTGCAGCTCTCGGGCGTCGGTCCGGCGGACCTGTTGCGCCAGCATGGCATCGAGACCGTGCTGGATGCGCAAGGTGTCGGTCACGATCTGCAGGACCACATGCAGGTCCGTGTCGTGATGCGCTGCTCGCAAGCCATCACGCTCAACGACATCGTCAACAACCCCTTCCGCAAGGTGATGACAGGCTTGCGCTATGCCGCTTTCCGAACCGGTCCGCTGACGATCGCCGCCGGTACGTCGGGGGCGTTCTACAGGACCAATCCGAGACTGGCGACGCCAGACATCCAGATCCATTTCCTGCCGTTCTCGACCGACAAGATGGGCGAAAAGCTACATCCATTCTCCGGCTTCACGGCATCGGTTTGCCAATTGCGTCCCGAAAGCCGCGGCTCGATCCGGATCAGAAGCGCCGACCCGGCTGCGCCACCGGAAATACGGATCAACTACCTCGCGAGCGAAGTGGATCGCACGACCAATGTCGAAGGCCTGAAGATATTGCGGAAGATTTTGCACGCACCGGCGCTAGCGCCTTATGTCGTCGAGGAGATCGACCCCGGCGACAAGGTCAAGAGCGACGAGGCGTTGTTGGCCTATTGCCGCACCCGCGGTACCACCATCTACCATCCGACCTCGACATGCCGCATGGGGAACGATCCGCTCGCCGTGGTCGATCAGCGGCTTTGCGTTCGCGGGATCGAGGGCCTACGCGTGGTCGATGCTTCCGTGATGCCTGACCTCGTGTCAGGCAACACCAACGCGCCGGTCATCATGATCGCGGAGAAAGCCTCCGATATGATCCTGCAGGACGCACGTTAGTCATTCCCGACGTTTTCGTAAAAGCAGGTTAGAATTTGGCAAAGCTTTGCTGCTCTAGTTTGCACGGCAGCGTAGACGCGGAGCGGTCGAATGGGCGTCGTGGTCCTTCTCGCAGTGATCGTCGTCGTTCTGGTGTGGGTGGGGCTTGTCATGGCTCTCGCCCCGCGGCAGGGCCGGCATAACCTGCAGCAGCATTTTCCGGCGACCGTGGAACCCGGCGGTCCCTTTGTTCAATCCAACGTTCTCTTTGTGCCGGATGAATCTCACACCCCGTGCATCGTCAAGGCGACGCCTGCCGGGTTGTACTTGGCGAGCCCTGAGAAGGCTTTCGCCAGGCGAATATGGGGGGTGACCGGGCCGTCTTATTTGACCAAGCCCGTTTTGATCCCCTGGTCGGCTCTCGAATACGGCCTCGCGAAGTTTCCGCTTTGGGGTTGGGTCAGGTTCGACGTTGCCTCGGCAAAGGTGACGTTCTTTGTCCGGCGAAAGGTGGCGGCCGAACTTTTGCAAACCGCCGGTCAGCCGCTTCCCTGGGTTTCTCCTGCCGGATAGAAGCTGTTTGGACGTCCTCGTCCGACGGCGAATGGACCTGTTTTGCATTCGATACCTGCTGCGTTCTATTCTTCGTACCTGGGGCCGGCGCCATTCCATCGGCAGTATCAAGACAGAGCGAGAGCAAGTTTAATGCGACTGCGGATCGGCACACGCAAGAGCACCATGGCGTTAGCCCAAACCGAGGCCATTGCGCGGCGTTTGACGGCCGTGGCTCCTGACGTCGATGTCGAGATCGTCAAGTTCGAGACGACGGGCGATATCGACCAGACCGGCAAGCTCTTGCCTCACGGCGGCAAGGGCGGCGCCTTCGTCGCTGAAATCCGTCAAGCCGTTCGCGCCGGTCAATTGCAGGCAGCGATGCATTCGCTGAAGGACATGCCGGGCAACGAGGATACGCCGGGGCTGGTGATCGGCGCGACGCTTGCGCGCGATCCGGCGAACGACGTGCTGGTGCTGCGGCCAGGGCTGTCGGTCGAGGAATTGAGAGCCTCGCGCGGCAAGGGCTTCAAGATTGGCACCAATGCGGTGCGCCGCGCCGCCTATGCGCGCCGGCTCTTCCCCGATATCGAAGTGATTCACTACCGTGGTGCTGCCGACACCCGCGTGCGCAAGCTCGACCATTTGGAAAAGCAGCGGCTCGCCGGTGGCGGCGCGGTCGGCCCTGCGGACGCGCTGATCATGGCCCGTTCGGGTCTTGAGCGGGTAGGCCTTGCAAACCGTATCGCTTACGAGTTTTCGGTCGCGGAAATGTTGCCGGCGGCGGGGCAGGGGATCGTCGCGGTGGAATGCGCCGCTGAAGATTGGCAGACGCGTGGTATCTTAGCGAAGATCGACGACATCACCGCGCGTCGATGCGCGGACGCCGAGCGTGAGGTGTTGTGGGTGCTCAACGGCCATTGCAATTCCCCGATCGCCGGATTGGCCACGATCGACGGTGCGCAAATGTCCTTGACGGCTTCGGTGCTGGACGAGGACGGGCGGCGTTTTATCGAGGTTTCGCGCGCCGGACCCGCCGATCGGCCGCGCGAACTCGGTCGGGCCGTGGGCCTCGAATTATTGGCCAAGGGCGCAGCCGAGATCATCGAGCGCAGCCGGCCGAAATGATCTTCAGGCCTTGTAAGCTCCGTACGCGCTTGATCATCTGCTCGACATGCGCGATCGGCGTTTCCGGCAAAATGCCGTGGCCGAGGTTGAAGATCAGCCGGCCGCTTCCGTAGTTTTCCAAGCACATCGTCGACAGCGCGATCGAGCGCCGCGCCGCCAGCGATCAGGACGAGCGGATCGAGATTGCCCTGAACAGCAACGCGGTTCTGCACGCGGTCGCGGATCAGCGACGGTTCGGCCGCCCAATCGATGCTGACGCCATCGACAGCGGTGGCTTCGACATAGTCCGGCAGCGATGCGCCTGCGCCTCTCGGGAAGCCGATGATCTTCGCGTCGGGGACTTGTTGGCGCACGCCTTCGACGATGCGGCGCGTCGGCTCGATCGACCAGCGTGCAAACTCGCGCGGCGGCAATACGCCGGCCCAGGTGTCGAAAATCTGTAGCACATCGGCGCCGGCCTTGAGCTGGCCGACGAGATATCGGATCGAATTCTCGACCAGCACGTCGATGATTTTTTCGAACGCCTGCGGATGCCGGTAGGCCAGCATCCGCGCGGGCGCCTGATCCGGTGTGCCCTGACCGGCGACCATGTAAGTCGCGACCGTCCACGGCGCGCCGCAGAAACCGATCAATGCCGTGTTGGCATCGAGCGAGCCGCGAACGCGACGCAGCGCTTCAAAGACCGGCTCAAGCTTTGCAAAATCAGCGTGCGAGGCGAGGGCAGCGATCTTTTCAGGCGTATCCAGCGGATCGAGCCGCGGTCCTTCGCCGGCCTCAAACCGCACCGAGCGGCCGAGCGCATGGGGAATGACAAGAATATCGGAAAAGATGATTGCGGCGTCGAAGTTGAAGCGGCGGATCGGCTGAAGGGTTACTTCGGTCGCGTATTCCGGCGTAAAGCACAGATCGAGAAAATTGCCCGCTTTCGCCCGCAACTCCCGATATTCCGGCAGATAGCGGCCGGCCTGCCGCATCATCCAGATCGGCGGCACCGCTTGCTTTCGGCCGGAGAGTACTTCCAGGAACGGCTTGGTCATGCTCACTCAGAGATACCTGTGATCGACAAGATCATTCCTGATACACCAAGAAAGGCCCGGAAAAACAAGTTTGTTTGCCGGTCGGACGGTCACTTTCAGTAGTGCGGCGGCGGCTCGTTGGTAGGACCCGGCATCTGGCCCTCCGCCTCCTGCAATCGCTCGCTGAGCGCAATAAGCTGCCTCGTTAGCGCATCGATCCTGGCCCACTGTTCGGTCACGGTCTTGTTTAGTGTTTCAATGACATCGTCCTGAAATGTCAGGCGCGCCTCCAGCACATCGATGCGGTCGGCGAGTGTCTTGGAATCACTCATCGCAGTTGTGCTCCGTTTCGCGCTCGCGCAAGTCCGTGGCCAAGTGCAACGCGCTCGTCGAAGACAAAGCACTCGCCGCGCCAGCGGCTGTCGGTCTGCGTGACCTTCTCCAGATAATTCAGGATGCCGCCTTTCAGGTGATAGACCTCGGTAAAGCCCTGTGCGAGCAGGTAGCTCGAAGCTTTTTCGCAGCGGATGCCGCCGGTGCAGAACATCGCGATTTTCCGGTCCCTCGCCGGATCGAGATGGCGGGCGGCAAATTGCTTGAATTCTCCGAAGCTCGCGATGGCCGGATCGATGGCGCCTTCGAAGGTGCCGAATGCAACCTCGAAGGCATTGCGGGTGTCGATCAGCACGGTGTCTGGCGCCGCAATCACTGCGTTCCAGTCGTTGGGCTCGACATAGGTGCCAACCTGCCGCGTCGGATCGGCGGCCTTGTCGCCGAACGTGACGATCTCTTTCTTGAGCCGGATCTTGAGCCGGCCAAACGGCGTCGTCGTGGCGGAGGAGAATTTGAGCTCCAGCCGATCGAGCCGGCCGCCAAAAAGATCACCATGGCGCAGCGTGGCGACCAGTTCGTCGATCGCTTCCACGCTGCCAGCCAGCGTGCCGTTGATCCCCTCATGCGCCAGCAGCACGCTGCCCTTCAATTTGAGACTACCGCACAGCGCCCGCAGCGGCTCGCGCAGATCGCGAAAGTCCGGCAGGGATGCGAATTGGTAAAAAGCAGCGACCTTGTAGGGCATGGCCGTCATCTAGCAGCAGGTGGCTCTGAAGGGCAGGGGTATCCCTCCAGTTATGCATCATCCAAGCATTGCGCAGATGGTATTGAATATGCCAAGTAATCCGCAACAAGCCCCTGCAAATCGCGCAAAAATAGCGACAAAGTGAGCCACTTCGCATGAGGAATTTCCATCTCGCCGGCCGGTCGACGGTCCATTCCCAGAACGCCATGGTGGCGACGTCCCACCCGCTGGCGGCGCTCACGGCCATCGAGGTGCTGCGCGCTGGCGGGACCGCCGCGGATGCGGCGGTGGCCGCTTCTGCGCTGCTTGCGGTGATCGAACCGCAATCCACCGGCATTGGCGGCGATTGTTTTGCGCTGATGCAGCCAAGGGGTGAGGGCAAGATCACAGCCTATAACGGCTCGGGGCGCGCGCCGAAGGCGGCGAAGGTAGAATGGTATCTCGAACGCAACATCCGCGCGATCCCGCTGACCTCGGCGCATTCCGTCACCATTCCCGGTGCAATCGATGCGTGGGCGACGATCCTGCGCGACCACGGCAAGCTTGGCTTCGACACGCTGTTGCAGCCTGCGATCAAGGCGGCCGAGGAAGGTTATGTCGTCGCGCCGCGCATTGCCTTCGACTGGAAGAACGGGTTCGAGAAGCTGAAGAAGGGCGTCAATACCGAGCGCTATCTGTTGCCGCACGGCAAGGCGGCCGTCGCCGGCGACGTGATCAAGCAGCCCGAGCTTGGTCAGACGCTGCGGGCGATCGCCAAAGGCGGGCCCGATGCGTTCTACAAGGGCGCGATCGCCGAGGACATGGTGGAGACCTTGCGCGGTGCCGGCGGCCTGCACACGCTGGAAGACTTCGCCAGCTCACAACACCGAGACGACGGTGCCGATCGGCACCATGTATAAGGATCTCGACGTCTGGCAGTGCCCGCCCAACGGGCCCGGCATCACCATGCTGGTGATGCTGAACATCCTGTCGCATTTCGATCTCACGAAATTCGCGCCAATGAGCGTCGAGCGCTTTCATCTCGAAGCCGAGGCTGCGCGCGTCGCCTACATGATGCGCGAGCAGAACATCGGCGATCCCGCGCACGTCAAGGTCGATGTCGCCCGAATCCTCGCCAAGGAATTCGCCGACGAGTGGGCCGGCAAGATCCGCATGGACCGGATGCTCGACTTGCCGAAGGTCTCGCCGCCGATGAACCCGTCGACGATCTACATCAGCGTGGTGGACAAGGACCGCAACGTCTGCTCCTTCATCAACTCCGTCGCTCATTCCTGGGCCTCCGCCATCGTTTCCAACAAGACGGGCGTTCTCTTGCAGAATCGCGGCGCCGGCTTCCGCATCGAGCCCGGCCACCCGAACTGCATTGCGCCGGGAAAACGTCCGCTGCACACCATCATTCCGGCGCTCGCCACCAAGGGCGGCCGCGCGGTGATGCCGTTTGGCGTGATGGGCGGGCAGTACCAGCCGGTCGGCCAGACCCGCGTGCTGACGAACATTCTCGATTATGGATGCGACGTGCAGGAGGCGATCGATATGCCGCGCGGCCTGCACTATGAAAATGTCTATCAGCTTGAAGACGGCGTACCGGCAGACATCGTCGCTGGCCTCGAGAGGCTCGGACATCAGACCACCAAGATCATTCCGCCGCTCGGCGGTGGCCAGGCGATCTGGATCGACTGGGAAAAGGGTACGCTCACCGGCGGCTCCGATCCCCGCAAGGACGGCTGCGCGCTCGGATATTGAAAGATCAGGCCCGCGTGATCTCGTCTCATCGAGGCTGGTCTTGTCGTACGTTACGATAGACAGGCGCCCGATCGTTCTAGGAAGGTATGCCAATTTGCGCACGACGTTTTCCACTTTGGCCGCCATTGCGTTGGCCGCTTTGACTGTCTCGGCGGTCATCCCGACAGCAGCGATGGCGCAGACTCCAGGAAAAGCCATGACCACAGCTTCAGGACTACAAATCATCGACACCAAGGTGGGCACGGGCGCAACGCCAAAGCCCGGCCAGATTTGCGTGATGCACTACACCGGCTGGCTCTACGAGGACGGCAAGAAGGGCAAGAAATTCGATTCTTCCGTCGATCGCAACGAGCCGTTCGAATTTCCGATCGGACAACGCAAGGTGATTGCCGGCTGGGACGAAGGCGTCGCCTCGATGAAAGTCGGCGGCAAGCGCTCGCTGATTATTCCGCCGGCACTTGGTTACGGCGCGCGCGGCGCGGGTGGAGTCATTCCGCCGAATGCGACGCTGATCTTCGACGTCGAATTGCTCGACGTGAAGGGCTGATTTAGCAACAAACAAACTAAAAGGCCGGTCTGCGAAGACCGGCCTTTTTCGTTCGGCGATGACGCTCACGATTTGGAATCAGAGCTTCCGGTTGGCCGCGTCGGCAGCCTTGTTGACGGCATCCTTGGTAGCTTCCTTGGCGTCGCCAAGCGCCTTCTGGCCTTTGCCCTTGATCTCCTGAACGGCGCCTTCGCCCTGCAAGCGATCGGAACCGGTGGCTTCGCCAATGCCCTGCTTGGCCTTGCCCAGCGCCTCATTGGTGTTGCCTTTGATCTTGTCTGCGGTGCTACCCATTGAAATGTTCTCCTTGTTTGATGAAGACCAATTTTTGGGGCGTCGAAACGTTCCTTGCGGGCTGGCTTGTGACAGCTATTTTCAGTAGCGTTTCCACGAAGATTCACGGGAACCAAGCGACATGAGCGATCCACACCATCACAACCATTCCGATCATTCCCACGACCATGGCGAGGGACGCTGGAAGCACGATGGTGTCCGGGTCATTCCCGGCAATCAGCTCGATCCCAATGTGCCTTCGACCGCCGGGATGGATCGCAAGGCAGCGATCAATTTTGCCCGCGTGGGTGCCCAGAAATTGTGGGCCGGCACGGTTACGATCAAACCGGATGCCAAGACCGGCGCGCATCATCACGGCCACCTTGAAAGCATCATCTATGTTGTGAAGGGCAAGGCGCGGATGCGATGGGGCGACCATCTGGAATTCACCGCGGAAGCAAATCCCGGCGACTTCATTTTCGTGCCTCCCTACGTGCCGCATCAGGAAATCAACGCCAGCCCCGACCAGCCGCTCGAATGCGTGCTGGTGCGCAGCGACGGCGAGGCCGTGGCCATCAATCTCGATATCGAACCGGTCGAGAAGCCGGAGAAAGTGCTGTGGGTCGATCCCGTGCACCGCGATCCCAACGGCTAGAGCTCCGATTCCGAAGTTCGCATGATATCGCGGCAACCTCTGATGCGAACTTCGGAATCAAAGGAGCTCTAGTAACTTATTGATTCTAGTGCGGCCTTGAATTTGAAGTTCCTATGACGAACCCGCTGTAACGCTGATAGGAACTTCAAATTCGCCGCACTAGAAACAGCGCCCACACACGGCGTCGTTACCATATACGATCTTGCGGGTAGCCTCTGCGATGCTGGATGTCTTCCTGCGTCGTGTGCGCTCTGCTACATTGCGCCGCAGATTTCGGAAGCGATACGATTTCATTAGATGAAAATCGCAAGTCGGGATTCGCGAGATAAAATTCACAACAAAAAACCTGTGATCGGAGAGGAATAGTGACGCAATCCAAGGAATCGCCCGCCAGTGAATTGATCGCCAATCAAGCGCTCGGGCGCCGCACGCTGATCAAGGGCGCCGGTCTCGGCCTCGTCGCTGGAAGTCTCGCGGCAACACTTCCCTCACCAAGCGCCGGCGCTGCGGAAGGCGAGATCTGGAGCAACGAATATTGGGCGAAGAAAGGCGACGTGCCGTTGTGGATGTTCCGCAAACGCGTCGGTGCGCCGAAAGCGGGCGAGCCTTCCAAGCCGGTTCTGTTCTTCGTGCACGGTTCGTCCGTGACGTCGCGCTGCTATGACCTCAAGGTACCCGGCAAGGGCGAATATTCGGTGATGAACGAGTTCGCCCGCTATGGTTTCGACTGCTGGACCATGGATCATGAAAACTACGGCAAGTCGGGGCGCACCTCGGGCAATTCCGATGTCAAGAGCGGCGCCGAAGATCTCAAGGCCGCGGCCGAAGTTCTCGCCCGCGAAACCGGACGGCAGAAGTATCACTTTCTCGGCGAGTCCTCCGGTGCGCTGCGCGCCGGTGCCTATGCCATGATGGCGCCGGAGCGGATCGATCGCCTGGTGCTGGCCGCTTTCACCTACAAAGGCGAGGGCTCACCGACGCTCACCAAGCGTGCCGAGAAACTCGACTATTACCGCACCCATAATATGCGCAAGCGCGATCGCGAAATGATCCGTTCGATTGCCACCCGCGACAAGCCGGGCACCAGCGACCAGGCGGCGGTCGAAGCGCTGGCCGATGAGGAGATGCAATTCGGCGACCAGATTCCGACCGGCACCTATCTCGACATGACCGCCAACCTGCCGCTGGTCGATCCGAAAAAGGTGATGGCGCCGACGCTTCTGATCCGCGGCGAATATGACGGCATTGCCACGGTTGATGACCTTCAGGATTTCTTCAAGCAGCTGCCGAACGGCGACCGGCAGTTCATCATCCTTCCCGGCACGGCGCATTCGGTGGTGCTGGCCACCAACCGGCAATTGTTCTGGCACGCGACTAAGGCGTTCCTCGACATGCCGACGCCGATCGCGACATAACAAGACGACCTGACTACGGTTTGACTGATGGCCGGGCTTTTGTTCCGGCCATTTTCTTTTCCGCGCTGTCGCTCCGGCCAGGACAGCGAAGGGTGGAACTTCGCGATTTTTAAAAATCCGATGTCGGATATAGGCTCCGTCGTTCGTCCTCCGCTCGACGTCCCCACGAAGGAGAGCCCGACCATGTCCAAGATCTCGCCCTGCCTCTGGTTCAACGGCGAAGCCGAAGAAGCCGCGAAATTCTATGTTTCGCTGCTGCCGGATTCCCGGATCAACCACATCCAGCGAAATCCCATCGACGGCCCGGCAGGAAAGGCCGGCGAGGTGCTGGTGGTCGAGCTTCACCCTGGCGGGTCAGGAATATATGGCCCTCAATGGCGGGATGCGTTTCGAATTTACGCACGCGATTTCGTTCAAGATCGACTGCGCGGATCAGGCGGAAGTCGATCGTCTCTGGGATGCGCTATTGTCCGATGGCGGCTCGACCCACCAATGCGGGTGGGTTCGGGATCGCTACGGCGTGTCCTGGCAGATTGTGCCGTCGGTGCTGCCGGAATTTTTGGGCGGATCTGACGCTGCCGGCGCTCAGCGCGCGATGCAAGCAATGCTCGGTATGACCAAGCTCGATATCGCTGAATTGCGTCGGGCTTACGAGGGCAAATCGGCAGCGTAGCGTCTGAGGCGGCGCTTGCGCGTGATTCAGTAGCTCAACCGACTGAGGATTTTCCAGAACCAGATTTTGAACTCTTGGACGCCGCCCGTTCCTGCGAACGGGCGGTGATATTGGCAGTTACTTATTTCGAAGCCGTCTGGCTGTTGAGATTGACGACCTGAACGCGGCGGTTGACCGGGGACGTCGGCGCACTCGGGTCCTTCAGCTTGGTCTTGCCATAGCCGACGGTGACGAGATCGGCGCCGGCAATGCCGTATTTATCGGTGAGATATCGCTTGATCGTATCGGCTCGACGTTCCGAGAGGTCCTGATTAAAGGCCTCGCCACCGATCGCATCGGTGTGGCCGGCGACGACGAAGGTCGATCCCTTGAGTGCGGGATTCGACAACGCCTTGCCGAGTTCCTGCACGGCGGACAACGAAGCCTGGCTGATCTTGGCTGAATTGTAGTCGAACTGAATATCAAGATCGATCTTCGGCTTGGCGGCAGCGAGTTCCGCAATCTGCTCGCGTTCGCCGAGCGAGAGCGAGCGGGTCTTTCTGTTGCGCAGGCGGTCGACGATGCCGTTTTCCCTGGCCTGGACGGCCGGATCGGGGGCCCGGTCAGCCGACAGGCTGCGTGTGAGCGGTTTCGGTTGCAGGGCGTTCACGATCTGGTCGGCTGAAACGTTGTTCTCGGCAGCAAGCGCAAGGCCGGCCGTCATCGAGAGAGCGGCACCGAGCGTGATCGCCGTGATGCGGAAAATTCCGAGGCGACTGGTCATGGTTTAATCCTCGCGATTGCGTCTGATTGGATGCCCGGAGGTTAAAAGAGGTTCGATTTGGGGAATGTGATTTGTATCACATAGCGCCTAGCCTGGCCTCACCGGGTCCGATCTCGCCGGCCGTGATGCGTCGCAAAGCGGTCGCTCCGTGGCCGAGGTGCGGACAAAAAATCGGCTAGATGCGTCTCTAGAAAGTGGCGAAGCCGCGTCGAATGATTTTCACGCGGCACCGTGACGACTTTGATGTGAGTGAAGTAAGCTGGCTCTGTTTCGGAAACCGAAGAACAACGGCTATCAGGGGTATCGGCCAATCGCACAGGGGCAGGTGGGAACCTCAGCGTCGGTTTTGGTGGGTTCGGCCATCATTGCGACCGCCATTTTGCTGTCCACGCTGATTACGGCGGTGGGAACGCGCTTCGTCGGCATGGAGAGTTCCCTCGAAGACAATGTATGGCTGATCGACCGCCTTACCGGCGCGTTTACCGGTGCAAGGCGCCCGAGCACGGCAAGGCCGTGTGCGATGCGGAGATGGCGACGGGAAGCATCGCCGATCACGCCAAGCCTTGAGGTGCCCGAATCGCTGTGGGCAAACGTCTGTTGAAAGGCGCGAATCCCGTTAAGTTACTACGCGATGCCGAGTGCCGATAAGCCGATAGCTTTGAGCAAGGCCGCCGCCAGAGCGATCTGGTTGGGGGCTCAACGGCTTGATTCCGAAGCCCCGTTTGGCGAAGGCCCGCAGGCCACCCGAGCGGCGATCGAGCATCTTGGCTACGTGCAGATCGATACCATCCATGTGATCGAGCGCTGCCACCATCATATCCTTTGGAATCGCATCCCCGATTATCGGCGCTCGGATCTGCATCATGCCCAGAGCGTCGACAAAAGCGTTTTCGAATACTGGACGCATGCGCTGTCTTACGTGCCGGCGAAGGATTTTCGTTTCTTCGTCCCGGCGATGAAGCTGCACCGGCGCGAGGGGCATAAATGGTTCAGTGAAGTAAAACCCGCGGACTTGCGCAAGGTGATGCGGCTCCTGAAGAAAGACGGTGCGCTGACCATTCGCGACATCGAGGACGACGTGCTGGTCGAGAAGGTGCACGCTTGGGCGAGCCGCAAGCCGTCGAAGCGGGCGCTGCAACTGGCGTTCTATGAAGGCCGGGTCACGATCTCCGAGCGCAACGGCATGCTCAAGACATATGAGTTGATGGATCGGCATTTCGGTTGGAACAAATCGCCGAAGGCCGCCTCAACGCTGGAAATCACAGCCTATCTGCTCGACCGCAGCCTTCGTGCCCAAGGCGTCGTCAGCCTGGATTCGATCTGTCATCTCGACGCGCCGAGCAAGAAGGCGGTCCGGCGATTGATCGAGGCGCGCGTTCGCCGCAAGGAGCTAATTCCCGTCGCGATCGAAGGCGCCGGCAAACAGGAGCATTGGGCGCAGCCGGAGGCGCTGGAGATCGCAGGAGACGCCGCCGAACGCGTTCACATTCTTTCGCCGTTCGACCCCCTGATCATCCAGCGGAAGCGGACGCATCTTATTTTCGGCTACGAACACCTTTTCGAAGCCTATGTGCCGAAGGAAAAGCGCCGCATGGGCTATTTCGCGCTGCCGGTTCTGGTCGGGGACACCATTGTGGCCGCGCTTGATCTCAAAACCGATCGGCAGAACAGGAAATTGTTGCTGCAGAAATGGAACTGGATCGGCGCGGCCGCGAAGGGGCCGCGCAAGGAGTTGAAGCGGCGGATCGAGGAAGAGCTGCACCGCTTCGAGCGCTTTCAACTCGGAGAGTGAGGCGTCGGCTGCTCGGCGGAAATGAAACGCGCAGCCAGGCGATCCAGTACGAACCCAAGACCAATACCGGCGCCATAGGCCAGGATATCCCACAGCGAGAAAATCCGGCCGAGCAAGAGCGCGCCGGGCCGCCCGAAGCGCCCCGTGATCACGATTTCATGATTACTGACGAATATTGACATTTATCATTCAATAATCAACACTCCTCAGAAGGCTGGAGCCGAGAGGAGAGTTACGATGTTGGGTCGATTGCTTTTTTCAAGCTATTCCAGGCTCTTGGCTGGAATTTCGCTTGCAGCGGTCGCTATAGCTTTGACCGGCTGCAACGACCAGGTTGCTCAAAAGCCCCCGGAATCGCGGCCGGTTCTGGTCGCATCCGTCCATTACGAAGCCCAATCCCCCGAGCGCAGCTTTGTCGGCACGATCAAGCCCCGGATCGAGACCGACATGGGCTTTCGCGTTCCCGGGAAGGTGGCGAAGCGGCTGGTTGAAGTCGGCCAGAAGGTCGATCTCGGCCAGCCGCTTGCCACGCTCGATGAGGTCGACCTGAAATTGCAGGCCGAGCAGGCCGAGGCCGAACAGCGCGCCGCGACCGGCGTGCTGGCGCAGGCAGGCGCCGCCGAGCAGCGCGCCAGGGACCTTCGCGCCAAGGGCTGGGCCACCGATGCGCAGCTCGATTCCGCCAAGGCCGCGGGAGACGAAGCGCGGGCGCGACTTAATCGCGCCGAGCGCTCGGTCGAACTCACCAACAATTCGCTCTCCTACGCAACGCTCGTGGCCGACACCCGCGGTGTCGTCACGGCAACGATGATCGAGCCTGGCCAGGTGGTTGCCGCGGGCCAGGCCGCGATCCGCGTCGCCCGACTTGGTGAGAAGGAAGCCGTCGTCGCTGTCCCCGAGACGCTTCTCAATCGCGCCAAGTCGGGTGTTGCGACGGTCACGCTGTGGTCGGAGCCGGACAAGAAATATGCCGCGAAGTTGCGCGAGGTCGCGCCGTCAGCCGATCCCGCGACACGAACCTATCTCGCCAAATTTTCGCTGCCCGATGCGGGCGATGACGTTTCGCTCGGCATGACCGCGACGCTGACGCTTGCCGATTCACAGACCGATCGCGTGGCGCGGCTGCCGCTGTCATCGCTATACAGCCAGGGCGGCGATCCCTCGCTCTATGTCGTCGACGACAAGGGAGCGATTTCGTTGAAGCCGGTCGCGGTCAAGTCCTACGACAGCAATTGCGTCGTCATCTCGAGCGGAGTTGACGAAGGCGCAAAGATCGTCGTGCTCGGCGTGCAAAAACTCGATCCGGCCGAAAAGGTCCGGGTCGTGTCGTCGTTGTCGTTCTGAGCGGGGGAGAGTGAGATGAAATCGAAAGTCGTTCGCGGTGCCGGCTTCACCTCTCCCATTGGGAGAGGTCGGCGCACTGCGCCGGGTGAGGGGTTACACTCTATCGATAGACCGTACCCCCTCACCCCAACCCTCTCCCCATGGGAGAGGGAGCATGCCGCCGTTGCGGCGGCCTATCGTTTCGATTCTGGCAGGGGAGAAGTACGATGAAGCGCTTCAATCTGTCGGCCTGGGCGGTCAGCCATCCCGCGCTGGTGCTGTTTCTGATCATCGCATTGGGCGCGGCCGGATTCTTCTCCTATCAGAAGCTCGGCCGGGCCGAGGACCCCTTCTTCACGGTCAAGGTCGTGAATGTCTCGGCGATGTGGCCGGGCGCGACCGCCAAGGAGATCCAGGAGCAGGTCGCCGACCCCATCGAGAAGAAGATGCAGGAGCTGCCCTATTTCGAGAAGGTGCAGACCTATTCCAAGCCCGGCTTCACCGCGATGCAGGTCACGTTCCGGGATTCGACGCCGCCAAAGGACGTTCCTTACCTGTTTTACATGCTGCGCAAGAAGCTCGTCGACGTGCAGGGCGAGTTGCCTTCAGGCCTGCTCGGTCCCGTCGTCAACGACGAATTTTCCGACGTCAACTCGATCCTCTACATGATGACCAGCGACGGCGCCGATTACGCGCAGCTCAAGAAAGCCGCCGAAGGCCTGCGTCAGCGCCTGCTTAAGGTTTCCGGCGTGACCAAGGTCGATATCTACGGCACGCAAGACGAAAAGATCTATGTCGAATTCTCGCATGCCAAGCTCGCCACGCTCGGCATCACGCCGCAAGCGCTGTTCGATTCGCTTGCGAAGCAGAACAATGTGGTACCGGCCGGTACGGTGGAGACTTCAGCTCAACGCGTGCCGCTTCGCGTCACCGGCGCGCTCGACGGCGTCAAGGCGGTGGCGGAGACGCCGGTCGAAAGCAATGGCCGTGTGTTTCGTCTCGGCGATATCGCGACCGTCAGCCACGGCTTTGTCGATCCGCCGAGCTTCGTCGTGCGCCAGGAAGGCAAGCCCGCGATCGGCATCGGCGTCGTCACCGCCAAGGGCGCCAACATTCTGGAACTCGGCAAGGATGTTACGGCCGCAACGTCCGAATTCATGAGGGCGGTGCCGCAAGGCATCAATGTCGAGCGCATCGCCGATCAGCCGGAGGTTGTCGAGCACGCGATCAGCGAGTTTGTGCATTCCTTCATCGAGGCGCTCGCGATTGTGCTGTTCGTCAGCTTTGTCGCGCTCGGATGGCGCACCGGCATCGTGGTGGCGCTGTCGGTGCCGCTGGTGCTCGCAATCGTCTTCATCGTGATGGATGCGATGTCGCTCGATCTGCACCGGATCACGCTGGGCGCGCTAATCATCGCACTCGGCCTCCTGGTCGATGACGCCATCATCGCGGTCGAGATGATGGTCGTGAAGATGGAGCAGGGATGGGACCGT
Organism: uncultured Alphaproteobacteria bacterium; assembly: GCA_963775545.1. Classification (GTDB taxonomy): domain Bacteria; phylum Pseudomonadota; class Alphaproteobacteria; order Rhizobiales; family Xanthobacteraceae; genus Bradyrhizobium. The sequence goes on along the minus strand of CAVZJE010000014.1, from coordinate 65,661 downwards.
ATCCGCGCGGCGTCCTTTGCCTGGGAATCAACGGCGTTTCCGATGCTGACGGGAACGCTGGTCACCGCAGCCGGGTTCCTGCCGATCGGCTTTGCCAATTCGGCGGTCGGCGAATATGCCGGCGGCATCTTCTGGATCGTGGCGATTGCGCTGGTTGCGTCCTGGTTCGTCGCGGTGATCTTCACGCCCTATATCGGCGTCAAGCTGCTGCCGAATATCAAAATTCATCAAAATCACGATCCGCACGCGATCTACGAGACACCCATCTACCGCGCGCTGCGCCGCGTCATCCAGTGGTGCGTGAACCACCGCGTCAAGACCGTGCTGGCAACCGCTGCCGTGTTCGTCGTCTCGATCGTGGCCTTTGGCCATGTCCAGCAGCAATTCTTCCCGCTGTCCGAGCGTCCTGAATTGTTCCTTCAGCTTCGGCTGCCTGAGGGGACGGCCTTCAACGTCACGGAAAAATCCGTGAAGAAGGCGGAAGGCCTGCTCAAGGGCGATCAGGATATTGCGACCTACACGTCCTATGTCGGCCAGGGTTCGCCGAGATTCTGGCTCGGGCTTAATCCCTCAGCTCCCGAACGAGGCTTTCGCCGAGATCGTGATCGTCGCCAAGAACGTCGAGGCGCGCGAGCGGATCAAGGCCAGAATCGAAAAGTCGGTTGATGAAGGCGATCTGTCCGAAGCGCGGGTGCGCGTCGATCGCTTCAATTTCGGGCCGCCGGTTGGCTTCCCGGTCCAGTTCCGGGTGATCGGGCCCGATCCCAAGGTCGTCCGCGAGATCGCCTACAAGGTGCGCGATGTCGTCCGGGAGAACAAGAACATCAAGGATCCGCAGCTCGACTGGAACGAACAGTCGCCGTATCTCAAGCTCGTGGTCGATCAGGACCGCGCCCGTGCACTGGGACTGACCCCGCAGGACGTCTCGCAGGCGCTTGCGATGCTGATCTCGGGTGTGCCCGTGACAACGGTGCGCGACGGCGTCGAGAAGATCGAGGTGGTGGCGCGTGCGGTGCCTTCGGAACGGCTCGATCTCGGCCATGTCGGCGATCTTACCGTGACGTCGCGCAACGGCGTAGCCGTTCCGCTCGCGCAAATCGCCAAAATCGAATACGCCCATGAGGAGCCGATCATCTGGCGGCGTAATCGCGACATGGCGATCACGGTGCGGGGCGATGTCGTCGACGGTGTGCAGGCGCCCGACGTCACCAACCAGATCTGGCCAAAACTTCACGAACATCCGCGATCACCTCGAACCGGCCTACCGGATCGAGGCGGGCGGCGCGTTCGAGGAATCCGCCAAAGGCAACGCTTCGATCTTCGTGCTGTTTCCGCTGATGGTGATCGTGATGCTGACGCTCTTGATGATCCAGTTGCAGAGCTTCTCGCGCCTGTTGCTGGTGTTCCTCACCGCGCCGCTTGGCATCGTCGGCGCCTCGCTGGGCTTGAACGTTGCCAACCAGCCGTTCGGCTTTGTGGCGCTGCTCGGCCTCATTGCGCTCGCCGGGATGATCATGCGCAATGCCGTGATCCTGGTGGACCAGATCGAAACCGACGTGGCCCACGGCCTGACCCGCCGTGAAGCCATTGTGGAAGCCACCGTCCGGCGCGCCCGGCCGGTGGTGCTGACGGCGCTCGCCGCTATCCTGGCGATGATTCCGCTATCGCGCTCGGCGTTCTGGGGGCCGATGGCCATCACCATCATGGGCGGCCTGTTCGTTGCAACCTTCCTTACGTTGCTGTATTTGCCAGGCCTCTATGCGCTCTGGTTCCGCAAAAGCCTTGAAGAAAGCGGCGGAACTGTTCATGTTGGCGTGGCTCCGCAGCATCAGGACGCCGCCCAACCCGCTTTTCCGTTGGCCGAAGCGGCGGAATGAACCGAACGTTGAGCTCGCGAGAGCGTTTACCAAAGGCCCTGCTCGATCTCGAATTGAGCAGGGTGAACTGAGTTTTAGAAATGACGCTGACTGCCGAACATATCGAGCCAGACACCCGGGAACGCATTCTCGTGGTGGCAGAGCGCCTGTTCCGCGAACTCGGCTACCAGAAGACCACGGTCGGCGATATCGCGAAGGCGCTGCGGATGAGCCCGGCGAACGTGTATCGTTTCTTCGATTCGAAGAAGGCGATCCACGAAGGCGTTGCCCGTATCTTGATGGGCGAGGTCGAGGACGTGGCGAGGGTCATTACGGCGAGACCCGGCCCGGCGACGCCCCGTCTGCGGGAGTTGTTGACGACGATCCATCGCATGAACTCGGAGCGCTTTGTCGGCGATTCCAAGCTGCATGAGATGGTCGAGATCGCGATGGAGGAGAGCTGGGAAGTCTGTGTTGCGCATATGCAGACCGATCGTCGAAGTCGATCGGCGGCGTGATCGCGCAAGGCGTAGCCTCTGGCGAATTCGAGGCGACAGATGTCCCGCTCGCGGCCATGTGCACCTGCCAGGCCATGATGGGCTACTTCCATCCGCAGATGATTGCCCAGGCGATGAACAAGCCCGGGAAGCCCCATGCGGAGATCGATCAGATGATCGATTTCATGCTGGACGGGCTGGCTGCGCGCAACCGGAAATAACGCTTCAAGAAACTTGTAGGGAAACAGGTCGTGGACGCATCAAGCCCCAGGGACTTGCACTATTACGAGCCGAAGAACGGCCACGGTCTCAAGCACGATCCGTTCAACGCCATCATCGCGCCGCGTCCGATCGGCTGGATTTCGTCGCGCGATACCAAGGGCAACGTCAACCTGGCGCCCTATAGCTTCTTCAACGGCTTTTGCTACACGCCGCCGATCATCGGATTTTCCTCGACCTCCTGGAAGGACAGCGTCGCCAACATCCAGGAAACCGGCGAGTTCGTCTGGAATCTCGCGACCAAGGACCTGGCCAGGCAGATGAACGCCACGGCCGCCCATGTCGCCCACGAGGTCAACGAGTTTTCGATCGCGGGCCTGACGGCGGTGCCCGGCAAACTCGTCAATGTGCCCCGCGTCGCCGAAAGCCCGGTCTCGTTCGAGTGCAAACTGACGCAAGTCGTGCAGCTGCAGGGCGCCGACGGCCGGAAAGCCAACGCCTGGCTGACGCTTGGCGAGGTCGTCGCCGTCCACATTGACAAGGCCATGATCCGGGACGGCGTCTATCAGACCGCGCTCGCCCGCCCCATCGTGCGTGCCGGCCGCAAGGGCGATTATTTCGAGATCCGCCAGGACGCCATGTTCGAGATGACGCGCCCGGATTAGCACCCCTTTAAGCTACTGATGGTATTACGGAACTGCTCAGGCTCCCGGCCGTTGTTCTTGCCGGGCGCCTGTGCATCAATTTCGCTTTGTTTTGAATGCGGTGTATCAACCAAATTCTGACGCATTCCGCTTAATGAGTTGTGTTTTGGCATAACTGTAGCTGCCCCCCATCGCGCCGCCGACCATGAGGACATCGCCATGAGCTCCTTCCGCCGCGATTTCATCACCAAGCCGATCTTCTCCTGGGCACGCGGGGTTTTGCCCTCGATGTCCGACACCGAACGCGAGGCGCTGGAGGCCGGCGACGTTTGGTGGGATGCCGATCTCTTCGCCGGCAACCCGGACTGGTCGAAGTTGCTCAACCAGGCGCCGGCGACGCTGACGGCCGAGGAGAAGGCCTTCCTCAACGGTCCGGTCGACGAACTCTGCGTGATGCTCGACGACTGGAAGATCAACTGGGAATGGCGCGATCTGCCGCCCGAGGTATGGGACTTCATCAAGCAGAAAAAATTCTTCGGGATGATCATCCCGAAAGAGCATGGGGGCTTAGGCTTTTCGCCCTACGCGCATTCGGAAGTCGTGCGCAAGCTCTCGTCGCGTTCGTTAGCGGCGGCCGTCACCGTGATGGTGCCGAACTCGCTCGGGCCGGGCGAACTTCTGATGCGCTTCGGCACCAAGGAGCAGCAGGCGCGCTGGCTGCCGCGGCTGGCCGATGGCCGCGATATTCCCTGCTTCGGCCTGACCAGTCCGGAGGCCGGCTCGGACGCCGCCTCGATGATCGATAGCGGTGTGATTTGCAAAGGCACCTTCGAGGGGCGCGAAGTGCTTGGCCTTCGTCTCAACTGGCACAAGCGCTACATCACGCTCGGCCCGGTCGCGACGCTGCTTGGGCTTGGCCTTCAAGGCCTACGATCCCGACCATCTCGCCGGCAATGTGGATGAACTCGGCATCACGGTCGCGCTGATCCCGACTGATCTGCCGGGCGTGAGCATCGGGCATCGCCATTTGCCGGCGATGCAGGTGTTCCAGAACGGTCCGAACTGGGGCAAGGATGTTTTCATTCCGATGGACTACATCATCGGCGGACAGACGCGTCTCGGCCAGGGCTGGAAGATGCTGATGACGGCGCTCGCCGCCGGCCGGGGCATTTCGCTGCCGTCGCTGTCGGCAGCGGGTGCGGCCTACGCGGCACGCACCACCGGCGCCTATGCGCGAATTCGCGAGCAGTTTGGGATTTCAATCGGCAAGTTCGAAGGCATCGAAGAACCGCTCGCCCGCATCGCCGGCATCGCCTATCTGCTCGATGGGGCGCGCCGGCTGACCTGCGCCGCGCTCAACGAAGGCCGTCACCCAGCGGTGATTTCCGGCATCATGAAACTGCAAGCCACCGAGCGCATGCGCATTGCGATCGACGACGCCATGGATATTCACGGCGGCAAGGCCGTGATCGACGGGCCGCAAAACTATCTCGGCAGTCTTTATCGTTCGGTGCCGGTCGGCATTACGGTCGAGGGCGCCAATATCCTGACCCGCAACCTGATCGTGTTTGGCCAAGGCGCGATCCGCGCTCATCCCTATCTCCTGCAGGAGATGAACGCGCTCGGCGAGCAAGATCACGCCAAGGGCCTCGATGCCTTCGACGATGCGTTCTGGAAGCATGTCGGGCACAGCGTGGTCACGCTATTTCGCGCCTTCGGCCGCAGTTGGACCGGCGGGATGTTTGCGCCGGCGCCTGATGCCGGCGAGGCGACCGGATTCTATCGGCAGTTGTCGCGCTATTCGTCGGCCTTCGCGCTCTGCGCCGATATGGCGCTGTTGACGCTCGGCGGCGCGCTCAAGCGCAAGGAAATGCTCTCCGCGCGCTTCGGCGATATTCTGTCCGAGCTTTATCTGCTGTCGGCGGCGCTGAAACGCTGGCAGGACGAGGGACGCCAGGCGGCGGATTTCGCGGCGCTCGAATGGTGCATGGCAAGCGGCTTCCGCACCATCGAGAGCCGTTTTGCCGAAATCCTGGCGAACCTTCCGAATCGCTTTGTTGCGGTGATTTTGAAGTTCGTTGTGCAGCCGTTCGGTGCGCGCGTGCTCGGGCCCTCCGACCGGGTGGTGCACGAATGCGCGCAGCTGGTGCTGGAGCCTTCCGCGGCGCGCGATCGGCTGACGCCGGACCTCTCGCATGTCGACGACGACCGCGGTGTGGCGCGGTTGGAAAAGGCATTCCTTCTGGTGACCGGCGCAGAGGAGATTTCCAAGCGCATGCGTGCGGCGCACCTGCATGATTGGCAGGAGGCGGTAAAGCGCGGTGTCATCACGCAAGCCGAAGGCGAACAGCTCAAGGCCGCGCATGAGGCGGTGGCCGGCGTGATCGAGGTTGATGACTTCGCGCCGGAAACCTTGTCGCCGATCTACAAGAAGCCGGCCGACGTGCATTCCTTCTTCCAGGAGCTGGGTGAGCAGAGGGCGGCAAGCTGATGGCGGCTCCTGTTTTCATTATCGACGGCAGCCGCACGCCGTTCCTGAAAGCACGCACCGGCCCCGGGCCTTTTACGCCGGTCGATCTCGCTGTTCAGTGCGGCCGACCGCTGCTCGCCCGCCAGCCTTTTGCCCCCGATGCTTTCGATCAGGTCATTCTTGGCTGCGTCAACGTCATTGCCGACGAGATGAACCCGGCGCGCGTCGCCGCGCTGCGGCTCGGCATGGGCGAGAGGATGGTCGCCTTCACGGTGCAGATCAATTGCGGAAGCGGCATGCAGTCGATCGACACCGCCTATCGCTATATCCGCGAGGGCGTGTCGGACTTGATTCTTGCCGGTGGCGCCGAAGCGCTGAGTTACGCGCCGCTGGTGTGGCCGCAGCAGGGCGTGCGCTGGTTTGCAGGCCTCGCGACCGCGAAGGGGATCTTGGCGAAGCTCGCCGCGATCGCGAAAGCGCGTCCGGCCTATTTCAAGCCGATCATCGGGCTTGAGCGCGGCCTGACCGATCCGATCACCGAACTGAACATGGGCCAGACGGCCGAGGTCGTCGGCCATCTCTTCGGCATCACGCGCGAGCAGTCGGACGCCTATGCTGTCGAAAGCCACCGGCGATTGGCGCATGCGCAGGAGAGCGGCTTCCTGAAGGGCGAGGTCGAGACCGCGTTTGCGCGCGACGGCAAATTCTACGATCACGATGACGGCGTGCGGCCGGATTCCACGTCCGAAAAACTCGCCACGCTCAAGCCGGTATTCGAACGGCCTTGGGGGCAGGTGACGGCCGGCAATTCCTCGCAGATCACCGATGGCGCCTGCTGGACCATTCTCGCCTCGGAGGCGGCTGTCGCCAAATATGGTCTGACGCCGAAAGCCGTGATCGTCGACAGCCAATGGGCGGCGCTCGATCCCTCGATCATGGGGTTGGGGCCGGTGATGTCGGCGACCGAGTTGTTGAAGCGCAACAAATTGTCGCTTCAGGACGTCGAGACCTGGGAATTGAATGAGGCCTTTGCGACGCAAGTGCTGGGCTGCCTGGCGGCCTGGAACGACGAACAGTTCTGCCGCGAGATCCTGGGGCTTGATGGCGCCGCAGGGCAGCTCGATCACGCCAAGCTGAATGTCGACGGCGGCGCGATCAGTCTTGGCCATCCCGTCGGCTGCAGCGGCAACCGCATCGTTCTGCATCTCGTCAACGCGATGAAACGGCTCGGCACCAAACGCGGCATCGCCACCGAATGTATCGGCGGCGGGCAGGGCGGCGCCATGCTGATCGAAACGGTATAGGGAGCGTCATGGAAAGCCATATCCTGGACGTCCTCGCCGATCGCGTTCTTGAGCTCGGGCCGCCTGCCGTGAGCGGGCCTTATCGCCATTTCAAGCTGACGCGCGATTCCGACGGCGTTGCCTGGCTCCTGTTCGACCGCGAAGGCGCCAGCGCAAACACTTTGTCGGCGGATGTGCTCGCCGAATTCGATACCGTGCTGACGGCGCTCGAAACCGAGCGGCCGACCGGGCTTGTTATTCGCTCGGCCAAGCCTTCCGGCTTCATCGCTGGCGCGGATGTCACTGAATTCCGCGGCGCGACCGATCCGGCCGCGGTCGAGACGCAGATCGCCCGCGCCCATGCCGTGGTCGACCGCCTGGAGGCGGTGAAGTTTCCGACGGTCGCCGTGATCCACGGCTTCTGCCTCGGTGGTGGACTGGAAGTCGCACTGGCCTGCCAGATGCGCATCGCCATCGACGGTGCGCGCTTCGGCTTCCCCGAAGTGATGTTGGGGCTACATCCCGGCCTCGGCGGCACCGCGCGCTTCACCCGCCTCGTCAATCCGATGCAGGCGATGACGTTGATGCTGACCGGCAAGACGATCGATGCGCGCCGGGCGAAGTCGCTCGGCCTCGTTGATGCCGTGACCGAGGAGCGCCACGTTCGCAATGCGGTGAAAGACGCCGTGTTCGGCCGTCTCAAACGCTCTCAACCCGGCTTTCTCAACACGGTGCTGAACGCCGGTCCGGTGCGCGGGCTTCTCGCTTCGCGCATGCGCTCCGAGGCAGCGAAGTCAGCATCCCCTGAACATTATCCGGCGCCTTACGGACTGATCGATCTCTGGGAGAAGCATGGCGGCGACAAGGCCGCGATGCTGGCTGCCGAGAAGAGTTCGTTTGCGCATCTGATGGTGACGCCGACGGCGCAAAACCTGATCCGGGTATTCTTCCTGCGCGATCAGATGAAGAAGCACGCCGGCTCCGACAACAAGATCAGGCATGTCCATGTGATCGGTGCCGGCGCCATGGGCGGCGACATCGCGGCCTGGTGCGCCAACCAGGGACTTAGAGCGACGCTGGCGGACATGAAACCTGAGCCGATCGCCGGCGCGATGAAGCGCGCGGCCGATCTGTTCGGCAAGATCATGCGCAAGCGCACGGATGTCCGCGATGCACTCGACCGGCTGATTCCCGATCTTGACGGCGAGGGAGTTCGCACCGCCGATCTGATCATCGAGGCGGTCCCCGAGAAGCTGGAACTGAAACAGAAGGTCTATGCCGGCCTCGAGCCGCGGATGAAGGCGGGTGCGATCCTCGCCACCAATACGTCGAGTATTCCGCTGCAGGATTTGCGCACGACGCTGGCAAAACCTGAACGGCTTCTCGGCCTGCATTTCTTCAATCCGGTATCGCGCCTGCAACTGGTCGAGGTCGTCAGCCACGACGCCACCGACCCGCAATTGCTGAAGGAAGCGCTGGCCTTTGTCGGCGCGATCGATCGCCTGCCGCTGCCGGTCAAGAGTTCGCCGGGCTTTGTCGTCAACCGTGCGCTGACGCCCTACATGCTCGAAGCCATGGTGATGCTCGATGCGAATATCGACAAGGCCACGATCGATGCGGCTGCGGAAAAGTTCGGGATGCCGATGGGGCCGATCGAACTCGCCGATCAGGTCGGGCTCGATATTTGTCTTGCGGTCGGCGACATGCTGCGTTCGAAATTCGGCGACATGCTACCGCCGACGCCGGGATGGCTCCGCGACAAGGTCGCCAAGGGTGAACTCGGCCGCAAAACGGGTAAGGGATTTTACGTCTGGACCGGCGGCAAGGCCGACAAAGCGCCAGCGTCAAACACGGCGGAGCCCGATCCGGAAATGATCGACCGGCTGATCCTGCCGATGTCGAACGTGTGCGTCGCGTGCTTGCGCGAGGGCATTGTCGACGATCCCGACATGGTCGACGGCGCCATGATTTTCGGCACGGGTTACGCTCCATTTCGCGGCGGTCCCTTGAATTACGCGCGGACGCGCGGTGCGGAAAATGTGGTGTCGGCGTTGCGGCAGCTCGCCACGAAGTTCGGCGGCCGGTTCACGCCGGATGCCGGCTGGGATAGTTTCAAATAATCCGAATCCGCATTGCATGAGTTCCATTTGACATGACCGACACCCAAGCCGTTCACGCCCCGCCCGTTACCGAAACCGCACCCTGCGGGGATCTTTGCATCCGCACGCTGGCGATGCCGGCCGACACCAACCAGAACGGCGATATTTTCGGCGGCTGGCTGCTCAGCCAGATGGATGTCGGCGGCGGTATCTTCGCTTCCAAGCTCGCGAAATCACGCACGGTGACGGTCGCGATCGAGGCGATGAATTTCCGCAAGCCCGTTTATGTCGGTGACCTGGTTTCCGTGCATGCCAATCTGGTGAAGATCGGCCGCACATCGGTCACGGTTCATCTCGAGGCCTGGGTCCTGCGCCGCAGGGAAATGCAGCCGATCCTGGTGACCGACGGCAACTTCACCTACGTCTCGATCGACGAGGAGGGGCATCCGCAGGCCGTCCAGCACGACGATCCGCCGATCCCGGCATAATCATCGCGGGCAGGCTTCCATTTTCTGCGCTTCTCCGCCGCATCCCGCACCGAAGCTTTCCCTTACCGCTCCGCATGACAACGTGGCAGAATAGGCCATGCGATCCCCTGCATAGTAAAGTTGGAGTCGGTCATGAACGTGTTATTTAAGGCGGGGTTTGTTCTGCTCGCATGTACGCTGAGTTCAGTTGAAATTGCCGCGGCGCAGCCCGCCAATCCGGGTTGTTCCTCGGAAAACTCCTTGGGCGCGACGCAAACGCTGCATTGCAGAACGGGGATTACGATCGTCGCTGAAGATGGCGCGCGATATACTCTGCGGAGCAACCGTAACGGCCGTGTCGATGCAGTTGAATTGAGCGGCAAGGCCTTGTTGATTGAGGTCGCACCGAAATCCGGCGGAAACAAATTTGAGGTCATTACGCCGCAAGCGATCGCGGCGGTCCGCGGCACGAAGTGGGCCGTTGATGCCGCGGGAGACAAGACCTCCGTTTTTGTCGTCAACGGAAGCGTCCGCGTTGGACGACGAACGGGCGGTAACGGCGTAACCTTGCGGCCTGGCGAAGGCGTGGACGTCGAACCGAGCGCTCCTCTGACGGTGAAGCGCTGGGCTCCCGCTCGTGTGTCGGCTTTGCTGGCTCGTCTCGGACAATAAGCGGCTTATGATCAGCCGCCATATCCAGACTTTGATTGCCGTCACTCTGGCCGCGATCTGGGGATTCGGCGTCTATTTCGAGCACAATCGAGGGGGATTGCGATTTCTCGATCGAATCGAATCCACGACGATCGATATTAGAACGCTTGCTCGCGGCAAAAGAGTGCCGCCGGATCTCGTGACCATTGTTGCGATCGACGATGACGTCGTGAAAGCGCAGGGTGTCTATCCGCTTCCCCGGATCGATCTTGCAAAAATCGTTGATGCGATCGCGCGGCTGGAGCCGAAGGTTATCGCCATCGATCTCCTGTTGATCGACAATGGCCCCCCCGATGCCGATGAGGCTCTCGCAAAATCGCTCGCTGCGCGCCCGTCAGTCATTGCCGCTGCCGCGATCTTCCCCGAAGCCAGCCAGTCGGTTTCTTCAGAGAATGACAAGGGTCCGCTCTCCCGGCTTCCAACGGCCGAGAGATTTCTGTTGCCTCTGAAGAAATTCACCGATCACGCCAAAATTGGCATCGCCAATGTGGCGACAGATCAAACCGGTACGCCTCGCTCCATTCCGATGCTGTTTCGTACGCCTGATATGGTCGAATTGTCATTTCCGCTCCGCGTCGCCTCGCTGGCCGTCGGAAAGGAGCCCGTGATCGAGCCCGACCGTTTGACGCTGGGTCAACGTTCGGTACCAACCGACGTCGATCATGCCCTGCCCATGGCGTTCTATGGCCCACGGCGCACGATCCGAACGATCAGCGCGGCGTCAGTCCTTGCCGGCGACATATCGCCCGACGATATCCGAAACCGGATTGTTGTTCTCGGCGCGGCAGTCAGTGGCGGCGGCGACTTTTTCTCCACGCCCTTTGATCGGCTGATGCCGGGCGTGGAAGTGATTTCGACGGCCATCAGCCATCTCTTGGCTGGCGATGGTCCGCTGCGGGACCAATCGGTTCGCATGGCGGACGGCGTCGTTGCTGTCTTGTTGCCTGCAGTTCTTGTGGGTCTTCTCGCGTGGCGACGAAATGCTGTGGGGCTGATTGCGGCTGCGGCCGTCGTTCTGGTCTGGATAGCGACGAATTTCCTGGCATTTTCGTCCGGAATAGTCTTGGGCGCGGCTGTGCCAATCGCTGCCGCGGCCGTGCCGGTGGCTTTATTCGGATCGTTGCAGCTGTGGTCGGGCCGGCAGCAGGCACAATACTTTGCCGCCAGGAACGAGTTGCTTGAACAGTTTCAGGCGCCCGCGATACAAAAATGGTTGGCTCGAGATCCGAACTTTCTTGCTGAGCCGGTCCGCCAGGATGCGGCGGTCGTCTTTATCGATCTGTCCGGCTTCACATCGCTGAGCGAGCAGCTTGGGCCGGATGACACACGCGATTTATTGAAGGAATTTCACGCCCTGGTCGACCGGGAAGCGGTCGCTTGCGGCGGGATGATCACGAGTTTTCTGGGTGATGGCGCGATGATTCTGTTCGGCTTGCCGGCCGCAACCGCGGACGATGCGGCGAGAGCGGCGGAGTGTGCGCTCAGGCTTTGCAGCAGTGTCGGGCGATGGCTGGTCTCGCTGCGGCTGACGAGTGCGTCGCAACTCGGATTTAAGGTCGGCGCCCATTTCGGCGTGATTGTCGCCTCACGGCTCGGCGGCGGAAGTTATCATTACATCACGGCGACGGGTGACACCGTCAATGTGGCGAGCCGGTTAATGGAAGTAGCGGCAAGCCACGGCGCAGAACTTGCGGTAAGCGACGAATTGCTTCACGCCGCAGGGCGAGATTGCGCCCTGTTCAAATCGGGGAGTCTGGCCGGCCCGGAGGAAGCCCGGATTCGGGGACGCTCGGGCTCGCTGATGACCTGGTTGTGGCGTAGCAAAGGGCCGATTTGAGGCTCAGTAACCTCCGGCCTTGCGGTCGGAAACCGGACGCCGGGAACCTGGGCTTCGAGATTGAAAGCTCAGTAGCTTATCTTGCGATTCGGATCGTCGCTCATGTTAGGCGGAGACTGCGAAGAGGTCGCGGGGGCCCGCATCTGTCCGCTTTCCGAATTCACCCTTGCCTTCTTGTGCTTCTTCTTGACCGTCGTGCCGTTCTCCGTCGCGGCTTTCGCCGGTGCGACCATGTAAACTGCGGCTGACGCCATCGCAAACATGGCGAGCGTCAAGAGCCGGATGGCAAATTTGCGCATGCACTTCTCCTGCTGACGGACGGGAGGACCTCCCAAGGCTTGATAGTGTTACCCCGCGTGGGAGCAAACATTCCCTTTCCCTCACGCCAACGTGAGGGCGGCCGGGTTCTAACCGCCACCGTCGGCCGGCAGTCGGACGCTACCCGGACGCGTGGATATCACTCCGCGGCGCCAGCGGACTCGAGCACCGGATAATCCGTATATCCCTTGGCCCCGCCGCCGTAGAAGGTCGCCTTGTCAGGCGCGTTGAGCGGCGTACCGCGCTTGAAACGCTCGACCAGATCCGGATTGGCGATGAACAGCTTGCCGAACGCGATCAGGTCCGCCTCGTTGGCCGACAACACCTTGCTGGCGAGCGCAAGATCGTAGCCGTTGTTGGCGATGTAGGCGCCTTTGAAACGATTGCGCAGCGAGTGATAGTCGAACGGCGCGATATCGCGCGGACCGCCGGTCGCGCCCTCGATGACGTGGATGTAGACCAGTTTCAACGCGTTGAGATGATCGACGATATAATCGAACAGCGGCTGGGGATTGGAATCGGAGACGTCGTTGGCCGGCGTCACGGGCGAGATGCGGATGCCGGTGCGCTCGGAACCGACTTCGGCAGCCACGGCCTTGGTCACTTCAAGCATCAGCTTGGCGCGGTTTTCGATTCCGCCGCCATAGGCATCGGTGCGCTTGTTGGTGCCGTCCTTGGCAAACTGGTCCAGCAGATAACCATTGGCGCCATGGACCTCGACGCCGTCAAAGCCGGCCGCAATCGCATTGGCTGCGCCCTGCCTGAAGCTGTCGATGATGCCGGGAATTTCCGAAAGTTCGAGCGCGCGCGGCTCGGAGACATCCGCAAAGGTACCGTTGACGAAGGTCTTGGTTTTGGCGCGGATCGCAGACGGCGCTACCGGTGCGCCGCCCTTCGGCTGCAGCGAGACGTGCGAGATGCGGCCGACATGCCAGAGTTGAAGGAAGATGCGTCCGCCTTGCGCGTGCACGCGATCGGTCACCTTGCGCCATCCGGCGATCTGTTCCTTGGAATAGATGCCCGGGGTGTCCTGATATCCCTGTCCCTGTTGCGAAACCTGCGTGGCCTCGGAAATCAGCAATCCTGCGGAGGCCCGCTGTCCATAATACTCGACCGCCAAAGGATTGGGCACGAGGCCCTCCAGCGCGCGGTTGCGGGTCAGGGGCGCCATCACAAGGCGATTGGAAAGCGTAATCGAGCCAAGCTTGAACGGTTCGAGGAGTTTGGACGTGCTCATGTTGGTGATCTCGGTGAGTGAGGAAAGCAGGCGGGAACAACATCGAGGTGTGCATTCCGGCTGGCCGTGGCAAGCCGGTCGCCATCACGAAATCGCAAGCCGGTATGATTTACCCGAAATAGGCGCCGAATGATAAGGATCATCCTATTCCGGGGACCAATTTTGGCAGGCTCAACTCCGATGCGTGTCGCCTGCGGCTCAAGCGACGCCTAGAAAATCCCGCTTGCCGATCTCGACGCCATTGTGACGAAGAATGCCGTGGGCGGTCGCGGCGTGAAAGTAGAAATTCGGAAATACAAAGCGATTGAGCACTTCCTGACCCTTCAACGTCAGGGTTTTGTCGGGGCCGACCGGGAAAGTGACCTCACGGCTGTCCGCGCCTTCGAATTGCGCGGGCGTAAATTTCTTCAGGTAGTCGCTGGTCTTTGCCAGCCGTTGCCGCAAATCTTCAAATGTCTTCTCGGTATCGGGCGTTGACGGCACATCGATATGGGCGAGCCGGGCGCAGCCCTTGCCCGCGAAATCGCACGCGAGCTGAATTTGCTTCGACAGCGGCAGCATGTCCGGATAGAGCCGCGCGCCAAGCAGTACCTCCGGCTGGATATTCTTGGCGGCGCAGTGTGCCTCCGCCTTGGTGAGAAGACCTGAAAGACTGCCGAGGATCTGGAGAAAGGCAGGAACGGAGGCGTCGTAAAAGGACATGCGATGCTCTTTCGTGGCGTGAAAATTTTTGCAGCCGAACGGTGCGTGCTACAGATGGGATGAGTTGTAGAACAATACAACTCTCATCGAACCCAAAAGGCCTCCCCATCCTGAGGAGCGGCCGGAAGGCCGCGTCTCGAAGGATGGAGGCTGGCTCGGTTGTGCCTCATGGTTCTCCCGGCGACGCTAGGCATCGTCCGGTGACGCGTTATTGTCCGCACCGTTCGCAACGGCCTCGCGTAGCTCGGCCTGCTCGGGTGACGCGCTCCTCACCATGAGGGCATTTATCTGGCCGGCTGCGCCGCGGCTGCCGTCGCAGGCTGGGCGCGCGGACCGCGCATCCGCGCCAGCAATTCGGCCGTCGGCCAAGAGTTTGCCGGCAAGCCGTATTTGATCTGCATCGCCTTCACCGCGCTGCGGCTCTGCTGGCCCATCACGCCATCGACCTTGCCGACGTCGTAGCCGGCGCGCACCAGCAACTGTTGCAATTCGCGCAGCTCGCTGAAAGGCAGCTGCGCTACATGCGCGGTCGGCCGCTGCATTGGCGGCGCGCCCGCGATACGGGTGGCGAGATAGCCGGCTGTGGTCGAATAGATCAGCGAGTTATTCCACTCGGTATAGGCCGCGAAATTGGCGTAAGCGAGAAAGGCCGGGCCATTGCGGCCCATCGGTAGCAACAGCGAGGCCGGCATGTCGTCGTCCGGCAACGGCCGGCCGTCGGAATATTTGACGCCGAGCCGCGCCCATTTCGAACGCGGCAGGCGGATCGTAAGATCGGCCTGGTCCCAGGGGAAATCGTTGGGCGCGGTCACGCGCACTTCCTGCAACCAGGGCTCGCCGCGCCGCCATTTCAAACCGCTGGCGATATAGTTCGCGGTCGAGCCGATCACATCCTCCGGGCTGCTCAGGAGATTGCGGTGGCCGCCATAATCCACCGCATAGGTGAAATAATGCGTCGGCAGGAATTGCGTCTGGCCGAGCTCACCGGCCCAGGAGCCGATCATCTCCTCGGGCGTCAGGTCGCCGCGATCGATGATTTTCAGCGCGGCGATGGTTTCGCCTATGAAGCGCTCCGAACGCCGGCAATCGTAGGCCAGTGACACCAGCGAGCGCAGCGTCGGCAGGTTGCCCATGTTGGCGCCGAAGTCACTTTCAAGCCCCCAGAACGCAGCGATTACCGCTGGTGGCACGCCATATTCCTTTTCGGCGCGCGCGAACGCTGCCGCATAGGTCCTGATATGCGCCTGGCCCTGCTGCATCCGGTAGGGCGCGGCCATGCGGCCGGAAAATTCGGTGAACACCTGACCGAACACGCGCTGGCCGCGATCGCGATTGACGATGCCCTGGTCGTAGACCAGATAGGGCGCGGCCTCGCTGATCGCGCGCTGCGAAACGCCATCCGCAAGCGCCTGCTGCTTCAGCTCCGCCAGGAAGCGATCGAAGCTGGCGCCGTTATGGCAACTGGCCGCGCGCGGAACGACAGCGCGGGCAGTTCGCGCCGGCGCGGGAAATCCGGGCGCCACAGATTGCGCCCACGCGGTGCTTGCGAGCATCGCAAGTCCGATCGCGCCAGGCAGGGCCCGGAGTTTCATAGATAGCGGCATCGCATAACCTGTTGGATTTCCCCTCAGAAGGTCTCCAGTAGCATCCTTTTTGCGCTGGCGCGCCGAAAAAAGGCTGCCAAAACATGGCAGCCCAAAATCCGAAACATGTCGGATCATCCAACCAGATTGCTCAATTGGGCAGACCTGCTCCGCAGCGGCTGAAGGCTGGGCAATAGCTGCCCGCTCCGACGCCGGCCAGTCCCCGTCGGGCTCCATAATCGCCGTCATAGCGGGGACCGTAGCCGCCGACGAATTGCCGGCTACCCCATTCGCCGTGACGCCAGCCGCTAAATCCGCGGACTCCCTCAAAACGCCGACTGTGGAATCCGCTATCCTGGTCAAACGCCATCGCGCTGGTGGTCATCCCGGTGGCGAGCGCAAGCGCCATCGCGCCTGCGATGATCTGTTGTTTCATCACAATCTCCTCAACGTCTGGAGTCACTGTTGAGTTAACGGCCGCGCCGCCGTGCTGTTGCGACAAGAATTGGGAACGCCACCTAAAATAATTGTTAGGTTGCGGCTGCGCGCCGCCTACCACGACCAGGCAGCGACTGAGGAACCCGGAACGCAATTAGGCCCGCAATAGCCGGGTCCTGGTGGTGGCCCGAAAATGACACCCAACGGGCCAAGGTTGGTATAGGTGTCGGTCCCGTAAGCCCGGCCACCATAGGCGCCGACGAAACGATGGTTGTGACGCCAGTGATGACCACCCGCGCCTCGATGCTCGAAAGCCATCGCCGAGGTTGTCATTCCGGCGGCGAGGGCAAGCGCCGTCGCGCCTGCAAAAATCGGTAGTTTCATCGGAATCTCCTTTCCCCAATCAATCGTTCACAACGATTGTGGTTCCGTCTCTGCTTCGATCGGCGGCAGCGGGGCACCTTGGATCTTGGCTTCGAAGCCACGTAGCCGCTGATAGATCGAAATCAGCTCGACGATCGTGCTCCAGGAGTTGACGAGATACTGGAACGACTGCCGCACCTGCGTGAATGCGTTCAGGATCTGGTTCATCGCACCCAGCGTGATCTTGCCGGCGACGATCGTCGGCCCGAGCAGAATGTAGGGAAAGATGACGTCGGTCTGCAAATACACGATCCGACCGACATTGAAATAAAGGAAGTTCAGATAGAGCCGGAAATAGTTCCTACGGATGTTCACGAACAGCGTATCCAGCGTCGGCGGATCGGCATGGGTGAAATCGTCTTCGCCAAGCACCAGCTCCTTGCGATAAGCCGCCTCGACCCGTTGATTGAAGAATTCGATTCCGGGAAGACGGATGCCGATCAAAGCCAGCGCACCGGTGCCCAGGATCGACCAAGCGATGGCCGCAAATACTAGTGGATCGGGAATGGCACCGATCAATGGCAGTTCAGTGATGCTGCTCGACAGCCGCAACAGCACGGGCAGGAAAGCAAGCAGCGTCAGCACAGCACTGATCAGGTTGACGCCGAGACCTTCCACTGTGGTGGCAAATCGCATGGTATCTTCCTGTACACGCTGCGAGGCTCCCTCGATGGTGCGCAGCCGTGGCCAGTTCTCGACATAGAATTCGTTCATCGCGGTGCGCCAACGGAAGATGTAATGGCTGACAAAAAACCGCGTCAGCACGCCGACGACGACCGCGATCAGCGCGATGCCGGCAAACGTCGATAGTTCGGCGTAGAACTGCTCGATCGTGACCGGCCTCGATTTCGAAAGAGCAGCCTGCACGAGATCGTAGAATGGTCCGTACCAGCTGTTGATGGCGACACTGACCTGGACCTGGAAGTAGGACGTGAACAGGATCAGTGCGGATCCCAGAATTGACCACCCCGCCCAACGGTGCGGAGAAAACGCCATCCAGAAGCCAGCGAAGATTGCGACGCTGATGGCGAAATAGAGATCGAACCAGAGCTGCTGGGCCGACCAGAATAACGCGACGCCAATCGTCCCGGATGGCGCGACCAGACCCTCCGCATAGCCGTACCAAAGCGCCATCGAAAGCACGGTCCAGATCAGGGCCGACCAAAAGAACAGCTTGGGGCGAGGGAAGAACGAAACGAACATCTGAAATATCCACTCTGGGGGGTCGGACGGGACGGGAACCTCGCGGACACCTTAACCGGTTCGGCGGATTAGCCAACCGCTGCTATTCAGACGCAAGGACGAAGCTTGCCGATAGCCCCTCACAATTCCCGCGCATTGGAGAACGTGAACGACGACATCCGCCGCGTGTTCTCGTCCAGGATCAGCGTTCGCGTGATCGGCGGCTCGGCGCGCTGGCTGCAATTCTCGCGTTCGCACAGCCGGCAATTGACGCCGATCGGCGTGCCTTCGGCCGCTTCGAGATTGAGCCCGCTCGCATAGACCAGTTTCGACGCGTGACGGATCTCGCATCCCAGTCCGATCGCAAAGCGCGGCTGAGCTTGCGCATGCGGGGTGGCCTGACGGCGCACCACCTGTGCGATCGAGAAATATCGCGTGCCGTCGGGCAGTTCGATCACCTGGCTCAACAGCCGATCCGGCGTGTCGAACGTGGAGTGCACGTTCCACAAAGGACAGGTGCCGCCGAATTTCGAGAACGGGAAGGTGCCGGAGGAAAATCGCTTGGAGACGTTGCCGGCATTATCGACGCGCAGCAGGAAGAAAGGCACGCCGCGCGCATTGGGCCGCTGCAAGGTGGTCAGGCGATGGCAGACCTGTTCGAAGCCGGCATTGAAGCGCTGCGACAGGATGTTGAGATCGTAACCGAGCCCTTCGGCGGCAGCCTGAAACGGCTGGTACGGCATCATCGCAGCCGCGGCGAAATAGTTCGCAAGCGTGATCCGGTAAAGCCTTCGCGGGGCATCGTCCAGCGGTCCGGCGCGGCCGATGATGGTTTCGATCGCGCCGGCGCATTCGGTGAGCCCGATCTGGAAGGCGAGCTGAAACGCGCGGCCGGGGCCGTCGATCAGTTCCGAAATCAGGAGTTGCCGGCGATGACGGTCGAAACGGCGAAGCGTCTCGCGCATCACGTCGACCGGCATGATGCGGGTCAGGATCGAATGCTTCTCACGCAAGCGCGCCGAGAGTGCGGCAAACAACTCTTCCGCCGGCACGTTCAGTTCGTCACGCAGGGTTTCCGCTGCCGTTTCCAGTTCGGGAAAATAATTGCGGTTGGCCTCGATCAAATCGCGCACGCGCTCGATCGGGTTGGCCTCAAACCGCGCGCCTTCGTCGCGATCGGCCATTTGGGCTGCCACCATGGTTTCGCCGCGGCGTGCCTCGGTATAGGCGGCATACAGCCGTTGCAGCGCGTGGGTGACGCCGGGGCAGAGTTCGGCGAGATCGCGCAATTCCTGTTTCGGCAGGTCGATCTGCCGAAACAGCGGATCGGAAAAGATCTCGTTCAGTTCGGCAAAGAAGCGGTCTTCGTCAGCCGTGGCGAGGTCGCGCAGGTCGAGATCATAGGCTTCCGCCAATCGCAGCAGGATCTGCGCCGTCACCGGGCGCTGATTGCGCTCGATCAGGTTGATGTAGGAGGGCGAAATCCCGAGACCTTCGGCGATCTGGGTCTGCGACAGCCCCAATTGCTGGCGGATCCGCCGGAAGCGGGGGCCGACAAACAGCTTCTTTCCGGAATCGGCTGGCATGGCTTGTCCTGACGTCGGCCCGGTTCCAGCGAAACAGGCCGCCTGGTTGAATTTTACAAACAATCGGCGGTTTGACTCGCCAATTTGTGACAAAAATTACAAAATTACTTATATCACAAGTTTATGTGTTACATGACATCACCATTTGAAATCAAGCGGTATTTACCAAATGGCGAGTCTCGCGTTTATCTCGTGACACGCATTTTGCGATGCACTGTCACGAATGTCGATAATGGCGACGTAACGCTGAATCTGTCGCCATCGAAAGGATTACGAACATGAACTACCAGCCACGTGGGATCGGCGATCAGGCTCTCCAGGGTCCGGCCTCATATCAGAGCGAGATCGAGGCAGCCCGAGCGCTCCTCGACACCAAGCCGACCTGGAACGGGGTGACGGCCGAGGCCGTCGCGCGCATGCGCCTGCAGAACCGCTTCAAGACCGGCCTCGACGTCGCCCGCTACACTGCGGCGCTGATGCGGGCCGACATGGCCGCCTATGACGGCGACCCTACCAAGTACACCCAGTCACTAGGCTGCTGGCATGGCTTCATCGCTCAGCAGAAGCTGATCTCGGTCAAGAAGCACTTCGGCACGACTGATCGCCGCTACCTGTACCTGTCCGGCTGGATGATCGCGGCGCTCCGCTCCGAGTTCGGACCGCTGCCTGACCAGTCGATGCACGAGAAGACCTCGGTGCCGGCCCTGATTGAAGAACTCTATACCTTCCTGCGTCAGGCCGACTCGCGCGAGCTGAACGATATCTTCCGAGCGCTCGATGCCGCCCGCAAGGAAGGCGACAAGGCGAAGGAAAAGGCGCTGATCGAGAAGATCGACAACTTCCAGACGCATGTCGTCCCCGTTATCGCCGACATCGATGCCGGCTTCGGCAACGCGGAAGCAACCTATCTGCTCGCCAGGAAGATGATCGAAGCGGGCGCCTGCGCTCTGCAGATCGAAAACCAGGTCTCGGACGAAAAGCAGTGCGGACACCAGGACGGCAAGGTGACCGTGCCGCACGACGTCTTCCTCGCGAAGATTCGTGCCTGCCGCCACGCGTTCCTCGAACTGGGCGTCGAAGACGGCGTCGTCGTGACCCGCACCGACTCGCTCGGCGCCGGCCTCACCCAGCAGATCGCCGTGAGCCACAAGCCCGGCGACCTCGGCGACCAGTACAACAGCTTCCTCGATTGCGAGGAAGTGACGGCCGACAATGCCCGGAACGGTGATGTCATCATCAACCGGCACGGCAAGATGATGCGCCCGAAGCGGTTGCCCAGTAATCTCTATCAGTTCCGCCCGGGCACCGGCGAAGATCGCTGCGTGCTGGACTGCGTTACCTCGCTGCAGAACGGCGCCGACCTGTTGTGGATCGAAACCGAGAAGCCGCATATCGAGCAGATCGCCAGGATGGTCGATCGGATCCGCAAGGTGGTCCCGAACGCGAAGCTGGCCTACAACAACTCGCCGTCCTTCAACTGGACGCTGAACTTCCGTTGGCAGGTCTACGATGCGATGAAGGAAGCAGGCCAAGACGTCAGCAAGTACAATCGTGCCGAGCTGATGAAGGCGGAATACGACGACACTCCGCTGGCGAAGGAAGCCGACGAGCGTATCCGCACCTTCCAGGCCGACTCAGCGAAGCGCGCCGGCATCTTCCACCATCTGATCACGTTGCCGACGTATCACACCGCGGCGCTCTCGACCGACAATCTGGCGAGGGAATATTTCGGCGAGCAGGGCATGCTCGGCTATGTGAAGAACGTCCAGCGCGCCGAGATCCGTCAGGGCATCGCCTGCGTGAAGCATCAGAACATGGCTGGCTCCAACATCGGCGACGACCACAAGGAGTACTTCGCCGGGGAAGCTGCCCTGAAGGCGGGCGGCGCCCATAACACGATGAACCAGTTCGGCTAATGGTGAGGTGATCAGTCTGGAGGCGTCGAATTCCAGACTGATCGCGCACCGGCAACAGGAGACTGACAATGACACACGGTAGCAATTTCTGGGTGATCGGTGGCGAGTTCGGCTCGATGAACTTCCACAAACTCGTGGAAGGTTCGGCCCAGGTCAAAGGCCCCTTCAAGACCCGCGCGGATGCTGAAAGCTGCTGGCGCGAGGTCTCGGAGGAGAGTTGTCATAAGGCCGGCGTGCGCTTTTCGATTGTGGAAGAGCCGGCACGCGTGGTGGCTTGACCGATCTAGAAACGCTCAAGGACGGCCGCGGCCCTCTGCATCCCCCATGCAGGGGGCCGTTGCTGTTTGGTCGCCGGCCTCCCATGTAAGTGACTGTGAATAAACGACCTTTGCGGACGGCTCGGTTACTGATAGGTTAACGGAATTCCGGATTGGATCAGGACGGGACGGGAAGGCCGATGGCAGAGGCACAAAATATCGGAAGCGAAGCAGCCGACGAAGCGCGCCCGACGCGATTGCGCGATGCGCTCCGCAAGGCGCGCATCGAGGCTGCCGATCGTACCGGCGTCGTCGTCGACCTGCGCGATGCGGAAGTCGCCCGGCTCGAAATTCTGGGCGAAGCGCTGGATCCGTTGTTTGCGCAAGTTCCCGACAGCGTCGATTTGTTCGACCGTGGCATCAGCCAGGGCGAAACGCCCCGGCTGTGGATCGATGTCGTCGCCCACATTGTGATGGGCCGTGACAAGCGCGCTTATCGCTTCGTGCAGGACACCCGTTTCGGCCGCATCCTGATTGCGGAGTCTCACGACGTGCCTGACATCGTCGATGCCGTCACCGACTATGTCGCGCGCCGCATGGTAGAGCGCGAACATGCGATGGTTGCTTCTCCCGTCGCCGTGCCGGTTCGGGCTGAAGAGCCCCGCCGCCGCAGCCGGTTTTGGCCGTTCGCGTTCGGCTTTCTGCTTGGCGTCTTCGCGCTGTTCGGCGTGGCACTGTACGCAAGCCTGAGCAGCTTCTAGCTCGCTGACACTAGTGGTCCGATTCTAACATTCGCATCCCTTCTCAGCGGGCACTTTTGCGAATGTTAGAATCAAAGGACCACTAGCAAATATAGGCTTCTAGTGGAGTTTTGGATTTGACATTCGCTTGACGAACTCGCGGCTAGATGGGTAGCGAATGTCAAATCCACTCCACTACATTAGCCGCACGCGTCTGATCTCCCGGACCTGACGGGCTTGGTTGATGCCGCGCACCATTTGCTGGCAGCGCCAGCCGTCGCCATCGCGTGTGATCGAAAACAGATTGTAGGCCGCATCGGGATAATGGCCGTGCGCCAGCGAGGATGCCGAAGGCACGCCGACCACGGGAATTGAGGATCCGTTCGGTCCCTCGACCCAGATCGTGGAATGAACGTGATCGTGCCCGTGCAACACCAGTTCCACGCCGTACTGCTTCAGGAGCGCAAGCAATTCGGATGAATCGGTCAGGCGCTTGGCCCGCGCGCGGGAGCGGAGCGGATGATGAATCAGGAGGATGCGAAATGCTGGCTCGGAAGCAAGCGTCGCGAGGAGGTGTTCGAGCGCATCCATTTGGCTTCTTCCAAGCCATCCCGTCGCCATCAGCGGCGGTGTCGGCACCGCCGAGGATACGCCAATCAGCGCGAGCGGGCCGCGGCGGCGTAACGTCGGAAAGATCGCGCCATCATGATCACCTGCATTGTCGCCTGCGAGATAGCTTCCCCATGCTTCAGTAAAGCGATGACAGGTCGCGCGAACATAGGCGTCGTGATTGCCGGGAACGACGGTGACCCGTTCCGGTGGTCCGACACTTTCCAGCCAGGCCAGCGCCGGCGCAAACTCGGCCTCTAGCGCCAGGTTGACGAGGTCGCCGGTGATCGCAATGTGGTTCGGCACTTGTGCCTGCAAGTCGGACATCAGCACATCGATGACGTCCCGCCGATGGAAGCGATGCCGATTGCGTGTCCAATTGAGATAGCCGAGCGCCCGTTTGCCGGCGAGTTCGGAAAGGCGAGGGGCCGGCAACGGCGGAAGGTGAGGATCGGATAAATGGGCGAGGGAGAAAGACGCCATTACTAGTGGTCCGATTCTAACATTCGCTCTCCCTCTCAGTTGGCACCCTAGCGAATGTTAGAATCAAAAGACCACTAGCAAATTATAGATTCTAGTGGAGTTTTAGATTTGACATTCGCTTATCAAACTCGCGGCCAGGCCAGTAGCGAATGTCAAATCTACTCCACTAGTATCCGCTTTCTCGGTTTATCGGAACGGGCCGCTGCATGATCGTCTCGTCACCGCCTTGCAAGGTCGACGAATGTATTGGCAAGCCGGCACGCGGGATGCAAGGATCAAACGTAATATTCCGACGCGCTAGGATTTCCCCGTGACGAGATTGCAGCGCTTGCGAACAAGATCTGAGCCGGCGCTGCGGCGGCTCTTTCATCTCTACTGGCGATTTGCGCGCGGCATGACGCTCGGCGTCCGCGCCGTCGTGCTCGACGCGGAAAATCGCGTGTTTCTGGTCAAGCACAGCTACATCAGCGGCTGGCATCTGCCGGGCGGCGGGGTGGAAACGGGCGAGACATTTCGCGAGGCCTTGCAGCGCGAACTGGTGGAGGAGGGACGGATTGAGCTTGTTGGCGAGCCTGCTCTGTTCGGCGTCTATCTGAACAGCCACATTTCCCGGCGCGACCACGTTGCGGTCTACCTTGTCAGGCAGTTCAGGCAGGACCGCTTGCCCGAGCCGAACCGCGAGATCGTCGATTGCGGCTTTTTCGAAACGCAGGCCCTGCCGGCGGAAACCACAGCGGGCACGCGGCTGCGGATATCGGAAGTGCTCGAAAACAGGCTGCCAATCCGGACCTGGCGTTAGAGAACGTTAGCGATACGTCCTTATGATCGGGCCGCAAAACCCTAACGATCGTTAAGGATTGGTTGATGAGCGCCGCACCGGAACTCAAACACCCGCCGAAGCTTCGCGGCGATCTGGCCGGCATGGCGCAGGCGTTGGCGGAGTTTGCAAAATCCGAATTTACCCAAGTCGAGCCAGCGCAGCCGCGGATCGCCGTTCTCGTGCCCTGCTTCAACGAAGAAGCTGCGGTCGCAACCGTGATTGCCGATTTTCGCAAAGCGCTGCCGTCGGCCGAAATTTTCATCTACGACAACAACTCATCGGACCGCACCGTTGCGGTCGCGCGTGAAGCCGGCGCCTCTGTCCGCAGCGAACGCCGCCAGGGCAAGGGCCATGTGGTCCGCCGCATGTTCGCCGACATCGACGCCGACATCTACGTGCTGGTCGATGGCGATGCCACCTACGATGCCGCAAGCGCGCCGCGCATGATCGATACGCTGTTGTCGGATCACCTCGATATGGTCGTGGGCCTTCGCGTCGATCAGGCGGAAGCCGCCTGGCGGCCCGGCCATCGCACTCGGCAACCGGCTCCTGACCGGCTTTCTGTCGGCGGTATTCGGTCAGGCCTTCAAGGATATTCTTTCGGGCTACCGGGTATTTTCCCGCCGGTTCGTCAAGTCCTTCCCCGTACTGTCCGATGGCTTCGAGATCGAGACCGAGTTGAGTGTTCATGCGCTTGAACTCGCGCTGCCGGTCGCCGAGATCGAAACGCCCTATTATGCCCGCCCCGAGGGATCGGTCAGCAAGCTCAACACCTGGCGCGACGGGTTGCGGATTCTCAGCACCATCCTGAAGCTTTATCGTTCGGAAAAGCCGCTGCGCTTTTTCACGGCCATCGGCGCGTTCCTGACCCTGGTGTCGGTCGGTCTCGCGTTCCCGGTTCTCGTCACCTACCTCGACGAGGGCATCGTTCCCCGGTTGCCAACCGCGGTCTTGTCGATGGGCCTGATGATCCTGGCCGTGCTCTCGGTCTCGTCAGGTTTGGTGCTCGATACCGTGACGCGCGGGCGCCGCGAGATGAAGCTGCTAGCCTATCTGTCCCAGGCGCCAACCGGCACGGATTGACCGGCGCGTGCGGCGTTGAATCCTATCAATTACTTGCCGCGACACCGATAGGAACTTCAAATTCGCAGCACTAGATGCTATCTCGCGATCATGAGCGATCTCTCTCTTACCATTATGGCCGAAACCGCCAACGACGCGCAGGCGATCGAGCGCCTGCATGAGCGCACGTTCGGGCCTGGCCGTTTCGTCCTGAGCGCGTACCGGATCCGCGAGCACGTCGATCACGTGCTCGATCTGTCGTTCACCGCCTGGATCGGAACGTTGCTGGTGGGCTCGGTGCGTCAGTTGCCGGTGGTCGTTGGAAGCGCCAAGGCCTTGCTGCTGGGGCCGTTGACCGTTGAGCCGCCGTTTCGCAGCCGCGGCGTCGGACGTGCGCTGCTGGAACGCGCGCTTCGCGACACCAGGGCCAAGGGGCATCGCCTGGTGCTGCTTGTCGGTGACGAGGCCTATTATAGCCGTGTCGGTTTCAAGGCCGTGCCGGTCGGCCGGGCAACCATGCCCGGACCGGTCGACTATAAACGCCTGCTGGTCGCCGAACTCGTCGATGGCGCATTCAACGATATCTCGGGCGCCATCCGCCCGGACTGGGATTTTGCCAAATAGATGTTCAGTCGGAGAGGGCAGCAGGGTCAAAGTCATCGATCCTGCTGTCGTTCTCGTTTACACGTCCTTCTCAAATCTTCTTTGAAATGCCGAGGAAGAAGCCGCGGCGTGGTCCGAATTGCGGGGCGAACACACCGATCCCGGTTCCGTCCCTGATTTCGTAGATCGTGTCGAACAGGTTGACGACGTCGAAGCGAATGGTCATCGGTTTCGGATCGTTCGGCAGCAGGAATTCGCGCTTGATGCCGATGTTGACCTGCGTATAGCCCGGCAGCGAGGAGATATTGTCGTCGCCGTTGCGCAAGCCGCTGCCATAGACCATATCGGCGCTCAGTTTGACGCCGCACCACGAAAATCCGTTGTCGCCAAATGCTTCGGCCGCGGTGGCTGGCCGGCCGCAGAACGAGTAGAGGGCGCCGGCCGAGGCGGTGACGAACTGGTTGTGATCGGTATAGAGAAAGTGCGTCTGAGCGTACGAAGCGCAGTCAAGCCGCCGAGGTCCGCAAGCGCCGTGGTGTTGTCGAACAGATATTGATTCGACACCGGATCGCTCGCTCTCTGCTGGGCCACCGAGAGGTTGCCATAGAGCTGAAAGTTGCCGGTTGCATACTTCGCTTTGAACTCAATGCCTTCATTGTATCCGCGGGCGTAGTTGAAGGCGCTCAGCACCAGGGCCTGGCCGAACAGGCCATTGTCGATCAGATCGGTCGCGATCTTGTAATAGGCATCGACGCCCAGATCGAGATTCGAACAGTTTTTCCCGTCTGAGCCGCATCCGAATTTGAATTTCTGGTCGACGCCGGCATCGAAATAATGCGAGCGCTCCGGCAACACCGGATCGCTCTGGCCGGACAATTGGCCTGTGGTGCCGTTGAACAGACTGATATTGGCAGGCGCCGCCTCCACCAGGACTGGCGGGGTGAAGTAGCGCGCATAGCCGGCGTGGAACGTGGTGTTCTCGAACGGCTTGTAGGTGAAGCTCAAGCGCGGGCTGAGTTGGTTGGCGCTGACGAATTGATCCATCTGATCGAAGCGCAAGCCATAGTTCATGGTAAGCTGGTTGGTCAGTTTCCACTCGTCCTGAGCATAGACGGCCGCGAGCCAGCCCAATTTGGAGACGTTGTCGGTGATGCCGACCGGTGCGCCGTTGTCGGAGCCGTCGCACAGCGTGCAGGGCTCGACCAGCGACGTATTGCTGACGGATGCCTGCTCGCCGCTGACAGAGAAGCCGGCACGCAGAGTATGTGAATCGTCGAGCTTGTAAGAGCCGTCGCCCGCAATACCGTTGGTATAGGAGATGCGGCCGACATCGGAGGCAATGCCGTTGATCAGGAGATCGCCGATCGGATCGGGCGTGAAGCGCAGTTCGTTGTAGCGGGTGAAATAGGACAACTGCCCATCGAAGCCGTCGACCGACTTCTGCACCGACAGCACGCTGAATTGGGTCTTCTCGACCTGATTTTCATTAAGCGCTGCCGAATTGAAGCTGGTCGCACCGAATGCGTTCGTGACCGGCACTGCGCTCTGACCGATCGGTGCACCGGGAACATTGGGAATCTGAAAATTGTTGTAGGCGGTGCCCGCGATCAGGCTGACCCGCGTGGTCGGGTCCACGAAAGCCGACATATAGGCGAAGCCTCTGTCCTGCTGCGAGAAATCGTGAATCGCATTGTAGGCGGGCGTCGGGTTTTCAATTCCCACCGTGTTCTGAAGATAGCGGCCGGTGAAGTAATATTGGACACCGGCAAAGCAATCGGCGACGGCGGCAGGTGCCTTATATGTCAGCGTGGCCGTGCTCGTAGTCGTGCTCGTGGGGCAGGTGCTGCCGAACGTGCCGCCATATTCGATGCTCGGCTGGATGGTTCCATGGCTGCCGCCGTACATGCCGACGCTGCCGCTATTGTTGAAAAGATCGGAGCGGGTTGTGATGTCGACGAGGCCGGTGGTGCGCAGTCCGTACTCGGCCGGCAGGGCGCCGGTAACCAGCGACATGCTGCCGATGAAACTGGTGTCGAAGATGCTGCCGAAGCCGGTAACGCCGTCAGGCAACAGCACCCCGTTGATCCGGTATTGGACGTTGGCGTGGTCATTGCGGACATGAAGCGAGCCGCTGGCCGCCGAATCCTGCGAGACGCCGGGTGCCTGGAGCAGCACCTGTTCCACCGATTGATTGGTGCCCCCCGGCAGGTCCTGGATTGTGTCGTGACCGATCGAGTTTGAGGTCGTGCCGGCGGTCGTAAAGATATTCCCGCGCGCCTGATCGAAAGCACCGCTTTTGGCGGCAAGCTGCGCGGCCTGCGAGGAAGGCTGTGTGACGGACGAATTCGATGTCGATTGCGCCGTCGTCGTGGAGGTCGGACGGCGCGCCGCCGTATGTGTGTGCGGCTTCTTGTGCGCGACGGTGGTTGGCTTCGGCGCCGTTACTTCGACGCTAGGGAGCTCTATCGGGGCATTTCCGGCGGCCGGTGCGTCCGCTGTTTGCGCGATAACGGCAGCATTTGAACCGAGCAGCAGCGATAGTGAACTGGAAAGAAGAAGGATACCTTTGAGGGAACGTACCATGACCTGATCCTGAAACGCATCGCCGGCGGCCGTGCTTGATGAAGTTGCCAAGGGACGCAAGCCGTCGATGTGACGGGCTATTTCGATTCAATCCGCGAGCACGGCTGCAAGCGACGCAGCCGTCGAACGCGGATCACGGAGCAATCGAAATCAGGAGAGGGGAGGAGCGCGTGATTGGAACGCGACGCGGGTCGCGTGCAGATGAAGGAATGCCGTCGCGATTGTTCGGCGCGGCAGTTCGACAGCCTGCGGCAACGGCAAGGCCGGTGGGGCTGCGGCCATGGCCGTGCTCGCCAAAGCGACAACGGCACAGATGGCGCAGAAATCATCCGGGTGCTGATCCGAATCCGGAGCAGACGCCGGTAGCTGTTGAGCGGATTGTATCGACGGCGAAGTTTGCGCAGCAATCGGATGGAAGTGACCAAACGAAAGCGCAAGCTGAACGGCGAGCGCAAACAGCGCAGCTCGCGCGCCAACTCTGATCTTCGACCGCACCCACTTCATGCCGATCACGCCCCGCGCCGGAAACCGAACACCCCGATGGTTCCGACGTTACAGTATAACATCGCAAGCGCGACGCCTGGATGTCAACCATCGTCGGTGTCGAAAAACAATTTGTGAGTTGGCATCGCGTGAAGCGCCGCGCCAAGGCTGCGGAACCAGGCGTGATCAGCGTCCTTCGCGCAGCCAGGTCGCCGCGAACGCGCCGAGCAGCAGCAACAAACCGATCAAGCCGGCGAAGACCGGCAAGACGCCGACGCCTCTGACGACGCTGGCATCGCGCATTTTCACGCCCATCCAGCCGTCGCCGCGGAAAATGCTGGATGAATGAACCGGCACGATGCGGGGCAGATCGATGCTGGAGCCGCTAGCGATGCGCTGCACGTCGCCACCGGTTGCTTGCGCCAGCGGCTTCAGCGTTTCGGTAGTCGAGGTGACTTCGGAAAATTCCTTCGGATTGGTCGGACCGACATTGATGAGCGCCTTCAGCGTGCCGTCGGTCGCCTGCCACAGGCCGAGCTCATTGGCCGGCATGGTCGCCGTCCACATTCCCGGCTCTCCGGCGCTCAAGGTCAACTCGCGCGTGGCGCCCGACGGCGAGGTCACCGTCACCGGCGTGACGCTATCGGCCATCGTCTGACGCTGGACGACAAGGTCGTGGCCGTGGACCTGCAAATGCAGCGCCTCTTCGTCGAGCTCGGGCTGTTTCATCAGCCAGTGCGACATGCGCCGCAACAGATCAAGATGCGGGCCGCCGCCTTCATAGCCGCGCGCCCACAGCCAGATATGATCCGATAACAGCAGCGCGACCCGGCCCTCGCCAAATCGCGACAGCAACAGCAGCGGCTTGCCGTCCGCGCCGGTCATCACGGGCGGGGTGGTCGCGTTACGGGTGTCCACGGTGCGGAAGAAGCGGCTCCAGTGCGGCGGATTGCTGTTGGAGCCTTCGAGGCCGCGCGTGACGGGGTGACGTTTGCCGACGTCGCTGAGCATGGCATAGAACGGCTTCTCGGTGACGCCGACAGGTTCTGCCGGCAACACCGAATCCAGCGGCGTGCGCCAGATGCTGGTGGACGATGCGTAGTCGGGGCCGGCCGACACCAGCACCGCGCCGCCCGAGCGTACGTAGCGCGCGATATTGTCGAAATAGGCGATCGGCAGCACGCCCTGGCGCGCATAGCGATCGAAGATGATCAGCTGGAATTCGTTGATCTTCTGCTGAAACAGCTCGCGAGTCGGAAACGCGATCAGCGACAATTCATTGATCGGCGTCCCGTCCTGTTTTTCCGGCGGCCGCAGAATCGTGAAATGCACGAGATCGACGCTGGGATCGGACTTCAGCAGGTTGCGCCAGGTGCGCTCCCCGGAATGCGGCTCGCCCGAGACCAGCAGAACGCGCAGCTTGTCGCGCACGCCGTCGATCGCAACCACCGCACGGTTATTGACGAGCGTCAGCT
Source organism: uncultured Alphaproteobacteria bacterium (assembly GCA_963775545.1). Classification (GTDB taxonomy): domain Bacteria; phylum Pseudomonadota; class Alphaproteobacteria; order Rhizobiales; family Xanthobacteraceae; genus Bradyrhizobium. The sequence goes on along the minus strand of CAVZJE010000014.1, from coordinate 35,078 downwards.
CGTTTTCGAGGGGCGAGGCCTCGATCTCCACGATATTGGGTCCGGCGTGCTTGATGTCGATATCGACATTGACGGTCTGGCCGCTGACGACATTGCGCTCGTTGATCGTTTCGCCGTCGACGCGGACCACGACCTTGGCGCGTTGGCCTGTGACGCCCTGATCATCGAGCCGGTAGGTGATGGTCTGCGCCTGTCCGACAATGCCGAAGCGTGGCGCGGCGGCAATCGCGATCCGGCGGTCCTTTTCATCCTTGCGGCCCGTGATCAGCGCATGGAGCGGCGCCTGGAAGCCGAGCGCGGCGGCGTTCGCCGGGATGTCGTGCACTCGTCCGTCTGTGATCAGGAAAGCGCCGGCGACGCGATCAACCGGCACGTCCGAGAGCGCCGACGATACCGCGCCGAACAGTTTGGTACCATCGGTCTCGCCGTCGGCCTGGCCGGCTTCGACCACGCGTACTTCGAGGCCGGGGATTTTCTTGAGGCTGTCGACCAGCGCTTGCTGCGCGCGGGCGGTCTCGCTGGTGCGATCGCCGAAACTCTGGCTTGGGCTCTTGTCGACGACGACGGCGGCTACCGACGACAGCGGTTCGCGTTCTTCGCGGGTGAAGGATGGATTGGCGAGCGCCAGCAGAAGCAAACTCAACGCCAGCAGCCGCAGCCACGCGCCCCGCGGGCGCGCCAGCAACAGCAATACCGCGATAACGACGATCGCAGCCAGTGCCGTCCAGAGCACAGCCGAAGGAATCAGCGGGGTAAACGCGATGCCGTAGTTCATGACGTCGGCCTGTCGGTGATCGCGGCGATCATCATTGTCCCAACCGTTCGATCAATGCCGGTGCGTGCACCTGGTCGGCCTTGTAGTTTCCGGTCAGCGTGTACATCACGATGTTGACGCCGGCCCGGAAGGCAAATTCGCGCTGCCTCGGTTCGCCCGGCGACAGCGGCAGCATCGGCTGTCCGTCGGGGCGTATCGCCCAGGCGCCGGCCAGATCGTTGGAAGTGATGATGATGGGCGAGACGCCGTCGCCGCCGCGTGCCGGGTGTGAAGCGGTGTCCTCGTCCTCGTTGCGCGGCAACGCTTCGACCCAGGTCTGGCCGCTATCAAAGCGGCCCGGAAAATCGCGCAGGAGATAAAACGTCTTGGTCAGCACATGCTCGCGCGGCACCGGTTCGAGCTCGGGAACGTCGAGCGAGGAAAGAATCTCGCGCAGCGTCCGCATGCCCGGCGTTTGCGATGCACCGTTGTCGCCGGGCGGCGCTTCGATGGCGTCGCGGGTATCGAACAGCACCGTGCCGCCTTGTTTCATATAGGCGTCGATTTTGTCGATCGCCGCCTGCGGCGGCTTTGGCGCGCCCGGAACCACCGGCCAGTAGATCAGCGGGAAGAAGGCGAGTTCGTCATGCGCCGGATCGATGCCGACGGGATCGCCGGCCTCGAGCGCGGTGCGTTGTGCGAGAAATAGCGTGAGGCCGGACATTCCAGCCTTCACGATCGAATCGACGTCGGCATTGCCGGTGATGACATAGGCGAGCCGGGTCTGCGCGGTGGCCTTGATGGCGAATTCGTCGGCGGCACTCTCGGCTCTGATCGGCGAAGGCAAACCCATCGGCAACAGCAGCGCCAACAACAGCGCAGCCGGTGCCACGCGCCGCCGCAACAGGCCCGCGATGCCGCCGCCGAGAAGAGCGACGATCAGCGCATCGATCAGGAACAGCGCGAGCGAAGACGAGAGCAGGATGCCGCGCAGGTCGCGTGGTTCGGAGTTGGTGTAGTTCGCCCGTCTCGCATGAAGTCCGGATGTATCGAGCGGCGTGATGCGGTCCGACGCCGCCAGCGTATTGACCGCGAGCGGTCCATCCGCGGGACCGTAAAATCCCGGCGGATGATCCAGCGTTGCGCGATCGCGGAAATCGGCGGCGAGCGGCTTTGCGGTCGAAGGCGGCGGCCCGAATACGCCAAAGCCATCGAGTGTGCGCAATGGCGCGACCGTTTCCGCCTTCGCTTCGCTCGCAGCACCCGGAGCCGGGCCCGATGCGTAGCCGGACGTATCGACGATCCGCCGCAGCATTTCGACGAAGGAGCCTGACATCGGCAGATCGGACCAGCGCATATCGGCGCTGACGTGAAACAGGACCAGCAATCCCTTGCCGCGTCGCTCGCCCGTGACGAGCGGGGTGCCGTCTTCCAGCGAAGCCCAGCTCTTGGTCGGCAGCACCGCGTCGGGCTCGGCCAGCACCTGGCGGTTGACGGTAACGTCCTTGGGCACAGCGAGGCCGGCGAACGGCCCGTCGGGCGCGAAGGCTGCGAGGTGCTGCGGCTTTTCCCAGGTCAGGCTGCCGCCGAGGCTTCGACCGCCGCGGCGCAATTTCACCGGCACCAGGTCATCGTCGGCTTGCGCCAGCCGCGGCCCGGCAAAACGCACGAGGACGCCGCCATGTTCGATCCACGCATCGATGCGTTCGCGCAGTTCCGGCGACAAGGTTCCGACATCGGCCAGCACGATCATCGGCAGCTTCTGATCGAGAAACTGCGCGACCGCCTGCTGTGGCGCGCCGCCGCGATCGCCCTGCCGGACGTCGGCAAACGGCGCCAAGGCGCGGGTGAGATAGAATATCGACGCCAATAGCGGCTGCGCGGTATCGCTGCTTGAGCCAGAGACCACGCCAACGGCGCGTCGCCGCCATCGCTTGTCGAGCAATTGCACCGCGCCCGCCGAGCGCTCGCCCGATATTTCGAGCCGGGCGATGTCGTTGCGCAGTTCGACCGGCAGGTCGAACGAAGCTTCGGTCTCACGTTCGCCCGGCGCAAAGGCAAAATGCGCCTCGCCAATCGGCGAGCCTTTCTGGTCGAGTCCGCGGACGGTGCCGCTACCGACATCGCCGTTGGCGCGCAGTACTTTCACCGTCATCTTTGCGGCCGCATTTTCGGCGGCCGTCAGCGCCATCGCAGGCGGTGTGCCGCCTTCGAAAACCGTCAGCGTGCGATCGCCTACAATCTTGCTCAAGCCTTTGAGAAAGTCCGCACCGTGCCCGCTATCGACCCCGTCCGACAGCCACGCGATATCGCAATCGCCGGTCGCTTTCAGGAACCGGTCGATGGCGCCCAGGGTTTCCACCCGATCGATTGCATACGGCTTCGGCGCGAGCTGGCGCAGCGCCACGCGCGCGGTGCCGCCCGGCATGATCGCAATGTCGCGCGTGGGCTCGGACAGCGGGATAAGAGCGACGCCGCGCCGGTCATTGTTGGCATTGGAAATCAATTCGTCCGCGGCTTTTACCCGTGCGTCCCAGCTGGAGGCCGCACTCCAGCCATCGTCGATCACGATGGCGAGCGGTGCGCGTGAAGCCGTGGCGCCTGCGGGCGGATTCCAGATCGGCCCTGCCGCCGCCAGAATGATCAGCGCCGCAGCCGCAAGACGGAGCGCCGTCAGCCACCAGGGCGTACGCGAAGGGGTTTCCTCCTTCGGCGCAATATCGAACAGCAGTCGCGTCGGCGGAAACTCGATGCGCCGCGGCCGCGGCGGCATCACCCGCAATAGCCACCACAGCACGGGCAGGCTCAAAAGGCCGAACAGCAGCATCGGCTCGGCAAACGACAGCGGCAGGCCTGCGATCATGCGCTACGTCCCGCTTTGACCGTTGCGCTGCGAGCACTTCCCTTGCTCACCATCATGCCCGAGTGCAGAAACAGCAACAGCTCGGCGGCCGAACGGCTGGTGGTGTGGGTCGAAAACAACCAGTCGAGCTTGCCGGTCTCGATGCGAATTTGCTCACGGTGAAGTGCGACGCGCGCGACATAGTCGCTGGCCCATCGCTCTGCCCGGCCGGCGATGATGACGTTGCCGTCCTCCGGTTCGACAAATTCGACGCGCCCCGAATAGGGAAAGGTTTCTTCTGCGGGATCGACGACCTGGATCAGCGCGCCGTGCGCGCCGGACGCCGACAGTACCGCGAGCATGCTGCGGATGTCGGCAATCGGTGACCAGAAATCCGACAGCACCACGATTTCGGAAAGCGGCGATGGCACAAAGGACGGCGGCAGGCTGGGGCGATCCGCGTCGTCGTGCAGCATCGCCTGCGCCATCTTGTCGATGATGTTGCGGCTGGCGGTCGGGCTGATGAGGCCGGGAATGCCGACCCGCTCGCCGCCTTCGACCAGAAGCTCGGCAAGCGCGAACGTCACGATCAGAGCGCGCTCCAGCTTGCTGTCGCGCGCGTCTTTCGACGCAAAAGCCATCGACGGCGACCGGTCCGGCCACAGCCAGACGGTGTGCGCGGCCTCCCATTCCTGTTCGCGGACATAAAGATGATCGTCGCGCGCCGAGCGGCGCCAATCGACGCGCTGGGCGGGTTCGCCGGAAACGAAACGGCGGTATTGCCAAAAACTTTCGCCTGCGCCGGCGCGCCGCCGTCCGTGCAGACCGTGAATGACGTTGGCTGCGATCCGCCGGGCTTCCAGCACAAGGCGCGGCAGCGATGCGGCGAGCGTTCGGCTTTCGCCATCGGCACGTCGGATTGCTACAATTTCCCTTGCGGCATGCTCGGCAACCACTGCCATCAGCCGATCCGCGTCTTCAGTTGTTTGACGACGTCGGCGATGGTGCGGCCTTCGGCGCGGGCGGAGAAGGTCAGCGCCATGCGGTGCTTGAGGATCGGCTCGGCCAGGTCGAGCACGTCGTCAACCGACGGTGACAGACGGCCGTCGAGCAAAGCGCGCGCGCGAACCGCAAGCATCAGCGACTGGCTGGCACGAGGTCCCGGTCCCCAGGCAATCAGCTTGCCGGCTTCGCCTTCAGAGCCGGGGCGTGCGGAGCGCACCAGCGACAGGATCGCCTCCACGACGGAATCGCCGACCGGCAGCCGCCGCACCAGCCGCTGTGCCGCGATCAGTGTTTCAGCGTTCATCGCCGCTTTCGCCAGGGTCTCCTCGGCGCCCGTGGTTTCAAACAGGATCCGGCGCTCCGCGTCCCGATCGGGATAATCGACGTCGATTTCCATCAGGAAGCGGTCAAGCTGTGCTTCCGGCAATGGATAGGTGCCTTCCTGTTCGAGCGGGTTTTGTGTCGCGAGCACGTGAAATGGCTTCGGCAAATCGTGGCGGGCGCCCGCGACCGTAATGTGTTGTTCCTGCATGGCCTGGAGCAACGCCGATTGGGTGCGCGGACTGGCGCGGTTGATTTCGTCGGCCATCAAAAGCTGAGCGAATACCGGTCCGGCGATGAAACGGAACGAACGTTTGCCGGAGGTGCTTTCGTCCAGGACCTCCGCGCCCAGAATGTCTGACGGCATCAGGTCCGGCGTGAACTGGATGCGCTTGGCATCAAGTCCGAGCGTAATGCCCAACGTCTCGACCAGCTTGGTTTTGGCAAGGCCGGGCACACCGATCAGAAGCGCGTGACCCCCCGAAAGGATCGTTACCAGCGTATTTTCGATGACCCGATCCTGGCCGAAGATAACGGTGGAAATCGCTTCCTTGGCGGAACGGATCTGACCGGCAACTTGTTCAGCCGAACGGACGATGACGTCCTCGAGTTTCTCGACACTGCTTGAACCACCCGTGTCTGCGCCAGCCATTCTCTTCTCCTAAAACCTCAAGCCTGATCCGCCACTAGTGGCCCGATTCTAACATTCGCATCCCTTCTCGGCGGCCACTTTGCGAATGTTAGAATCAAAGGGCCACTAGCAAATTCAGGTTTCTAGTGGAGTTTCGGATTTGACATTCGCTTCACGTATTCGCGGCTGGGCTGATGGCGAATGTCAAATCCACTCCACTAGTCTCGTCAAGCCTATGCTAAACTCACGCGAAGGTCGTGTATTCGTTGAATTAAACTATCCCCACATTATCGGCATTTCGGGGTATGAACGACATCACGTTATGGGGAGACTTGGTCCGGGCAAATACGGCCAAATTCGTCCAAAACGCGCGCGCGATGCTAGTGTGGCGACACTGACGTTCCTTTCAGTGTCGCCGCGAGTTCTTCGGAGGAACGTCAGAGTCAAAGCCACACTAAAATCATATGGTTGCTAGTGCCGCCTATTTGAAGTTCCTGCACCACAAGCGGCAAATTCGATCCAGGAACTTCAAATAGAAAAGCGGCACTAGAATCAACGAGTTTGCTAGTGCCCATAACTTTCCGAAGTTCGTGGAAGCGGGTGCTGCAATGGAGCACGAACTTCGGAAAGTGGGCACTAGTGTCCCTTTGGTTCTGACATTCGTAAAAGGACCCGCCGCGACAGGGTACGAATGTCAGAACCGGGACACTAGGATCAGATATTTGTTTGCGTGCACCAATCGTGCCAAACCAAGCATCCATTCAAGCGTTCCAATATCAGGCGTCCTTAACTCACGGCAAACCATGGCGAAGCAAGGGCGGGAACCGGTTCAAGGTCTCGAAGGTCTCACAGCCGCGGCGAAAACTGCCGCGAACACCGATGCGACCGGAAAAGGCTTGCCTCCGGTGCATCTGTGGAATCCGCCCTTTTGCGGCGATCTCGACATGCGAATCGCGGCAGATGGCAACTGGTACTATATGGGGACGCCGATCGGGCGGCCAGCTTTGGTTCGGCTGTTTTCGACGATCCTCAAGCGCGAGGATGGCAAGCACTTTCTTGTGACGCCGGTCGAGAAGGTCGGCATTCGCGTCGACGATGCGCCGTTTCTGGCCGTCGAGATGATCAAGGAGCAAGACGAGAAGGGGCGGTCCTTGCGCTTTCGCACCAATGTGGACGACTGGGTGGATTGCGATGGCGCGCATCGGCTGCGTTTTGAGGCTTCCGCCGAGGGCGGGCTGACGCCTTATCTCCATGTCCGCGCCGATCTTTGGGCAAAAGTCACGCGCGCGCTCTATTATGATCTGGTTGACATCGGCGAGGAGCGGATGGTCGATGGTCGCCAGATGTTCGGGGTCGCATCGGCCGGCGCGTTCTTTGCGATGGCGGATGCGGAACAGGTGAGGGGATACTAGTTTGAGCGAGGCGATGGCGGAGAACGATCCCGCCGCAATCAGTTCGACGGAGTTTTTCGATCGGGCGCGGGCACGCCTGCGTTTCGAAATTCCCGCCGGCTTGACCGATCCTGCCCTGATCCCTGCGAGCGGAGATCAAGGCACCGATCACATGCTCGCGATCCTGGCCCGCGAACAGCCTATCCGTCCTGCGGCGGTATTGATTCCGGTCGTCGATCGTCCGCAGCCGACCGTGCTGTTGACGCAGCGCTCGGCTCACCTCAACGAACACGCCGGGCAGATTTCCTTTCCGGGCGGCAAGATCGATGCAACGGACGCTTCGCCGCTCGATGCGGCGTTGCGCGAAGCGCAAGAGGAAGTCGGCCTTACACGCGAATTCGTCGATCCCATCGGCTACCTCGATCTCTACGGAACGAGTTTCGGCTTTCGCATCTTGCCGACGGTGGCAAAGGTCAGGCCCGGCTTCGAGTTGCGCATCAACCCCTCGGAGGTCGACGATGCCTTCGAAGTCCCGCTGGCGTTTCTGATGAATCCGGCGAACCATCAGCAGCACAGCAAGGAATTCCGCGGTGTAGAACGCCTTTACTACGCCATGCCCTACGGAGAGCGCTATATCTGGGGCGCGACCGCCGGAATCCTTCGCGTGCTGTACGAACGGATCCTTGCATCATGATTCGTCCGGCCCTCACCGAGATCGGAATCTTTCTGATCCCGTTTGCGGTCTACGCCTTGTTTTTGGTCGCCAGTCGTTCCGGATTGATGACGCTTTCGTCCTGGCCGGTGGTCATCATCGGACGATTGCTGCTCGGTTCGCTGCTGCTCGTCGTCCTTAGCCTGATATTGCTGGCGGAGTTCTCGGGCGCGCCCCCGCATTCGACTTACGTTCCTGCCCACGTGGAGAACGGCATACTTGTTCCAGGGGTCGAGAAATGAGCGGCGCGCGGCGGCTTGATCAGGCGCCGTGGCTGAAAACAGGCTTCGCCGCTCGCGTGCTCAAACTGCTCAATGCGGATGGCGAGGAAGCCCGCGTCGTGGGCGGGGCGGTCCGAAACGCGCTGCTTGATCTTCCGATCGGCGACGTCGACATCGCGACCACGGCCTTGCCGGAGGAGGTCATCCGCCGCGCCAAGGCGGCCGGCATCAAGAGCGTGCCGACCGGCATCGAGCACGGCACGGTGACGCTTGTAATCGATGCCCACCCCTTCGAGGTTACGACGCTGCGCGAGGATACCGAGACCTTCGGCCGCAAGGCGAAGGTCGCATTCGGCCGCGATTGGGTGCGGGACGCCGAGCGCCGCGATTTCACCATCAACGGTCTGTCGGTCGATGGGGAGGGGCTCGTTCACGACTATGTCGGCGGCCTCGAAGACATTGCGGCAAGACGGGTACGCTTCATCGGTGAGCCGGAAAAGCGGATCGCCGAGGACTACTTGCGCATCCTTCGCTTCTTCCGGATTCACGCCGCCTATGGCGCAGGCGAGCCCGATCGCGCCGGCTATCTCGCCTGTATCGGCGCTCGGGCGGGCCTTGTGAACCTGTCCGCGGAGCGGATACGTGTCGAAATATTGAAGCTGATGGTCGCCAATGGTGCGGCGGTTGCCGTGAATGCGATGGTCGAGGGCGGGTTGTTGCTGCCGATCTTTGGCGGTGTCGCCTATACCGGGCCGTTTGCGGTTGCCATTTCGGCCGAGCGTGCGCTTGGCCTTGCGCCTGACCCGGTCCGCAGGCTGGGCGCGCTTGCGGTTGCCGTCACCGAGGATGCCAGACGCGTTGCGACGCGCCTGCGGCTCACCAATGCGGAGACCAAGACGCTGGATTCCATGGGCCATCGCTGGTGGCGGCTGGCAGGGATGGACGAGGCGAGGGCGCGGCGCCGGCTTTATCGTCTTGGCGAAGAGCGCTACCGTGACCGGCTGATCCTGGCGTGGGCGCGTTCGGGCGATACGGCCGACGCTGCGTCGTGGCGGGAACTCGCTGATTTGCCGGCGCGCTGGACTGCCCCGAAATTTCCACTCAAAGCGGCTGACTTCATTGCGCGCGGGATGGCCCAGGGCGCCGAACTCGGGCAGGCCCTTGCGCTGGCCGAGGATGCGTGGCTTGCCGCGGAATTCCCGCTTGATCGTCCCTCGCTCGAGACGATCGCCGATCAGGCCGCGGCGCGCTTTAACCGCGAACCCAAATCTTGAAAATCAAGCCGTGAATCCCACGCCGTGAATCTCCTTTCCGGTTTTGCCGACATCTCGCTCATTCAACTGATACTGGTCGCCAGTGTCGCGCTGTTTGCCTCGGTGATCGGAGGCGTGGCCGGTTACGGCACCGGCGCACTGATGCCTTTGGTTCTGGTGCCTCTGATCGGCGCCGAGCCGGTGGTGCCGATTATCGCGATCTCCGCCATCTTCAGTAATCTCAGCCGCGCCACGGCCTACCGGCGTTACTTCGATCGCCGGCGGGCATCCATCGTGATTCTGGCATCGGCGTTGACGACCGCGGTCGGCGCTTATGGCTATACGATGCTGACCAGCGCAGGCGCGGCAGTGGTGATCGGCACCATGCTGATTCTGAGCGTTCCACTGCGGCGTCTGGCGCGGCGCCGGCAATGGCGGATCGGCGAAACATCACTTGGATTTAGCGCGGTGGCCTACGGCGTCGTGGTCGGTGGCACGTCGGGCTCGGGCGTGATTTTGCTGTCGCTTCTGATGGCTTCCGGACTTGAAGGAGCGGCCGTGATCGCCACCGATGCCGTGATTTCGCTCTCCACCGGCATCATCAAGATTTCTGTGTTTGGCCTCGCCGGCGTCCTCACCGCCCAGGTGATCGCCTTTGCGCTTCTGATCGGCGCCGTTGCGCTGCCCGGCGCTTTTTTCGCCAGGAGCTTTGTCGAGCGGATGCCGGTGCACATCCATACCGCCATTCTCGACGCCGCCGTGATCGTCGGCGGTCTCGCCATGATGTCGGCAGCGTTGCGGCATCTGGTTTGATCTAAAAATGCCGTCTCAAGGCCATTTCACTTCGGGCGGCATCGAGGACAGGATCGAATTGACATTGCCGCCGGTCTTCAGGCCGAAGATGGTGCCGCGGTCGTAAAGCAGATTGAATTCGACATAACGGCCGCGCCGGATCAGTTGCTCTTCGCGGTCGGCCTCCGTCCAGTGCGTTGCGAAGTTGCGACGGACCAGGTCGGGATAGACTTTCAGGAAGGCGCGGCCGACGTCCTGCGTGAATGCGAAATCGGCTTCCCATCCGCCGGAATCGTGGTGGTCGTAAAAGATGCCGCCGATGCCGCGCGGTTCGTTGCGATGGGGCAGGTAGAAATAGTCGTCGCACCATTTTTTGTATTTGTCGTAAGGCGCAACGGCCGCATGCGCGTCGCAGGCGGCTTTCATGGCGGCGTGGAAGGCCACCGTATCGGCGTCTTCCTGGGTGCGCCGGCGGTTCAGGACCGGCGTCAGGTCCGAGCCGCCGCCAAACCATGCTTTGGTCGTCACGATAAAGCGCGTGTTCATGTGGACCGCAGGGATATGCGGGTTGCGTAAGTGGGCGATCACCGAAATGCCGGACGCCCAAAAGCCTGGATCGTCGGCGGTGCCTGGAATCTGAGCGCGGAACTCAGGCGCGAATTCGCCGTGAACGGTCGAACAATGCACGCCGACTTTCTCAAACAGCCGCCCGTGCATCAGGCTCATGACGCCGCCACCGCCCGGTCGGCCCGTGTGGTCGGTGCGATCCCACGGTGTCCGTGCGAATCGGCCGGCCTTATCAGGATAAAGTGCTACCGGGGCGTCGTCCTCCAGCCGTTCGAATGCGGCGCAGATCTCATCGCGCAAGGACTCAAACCAGGCCTTGGCGCGCGCCTTGCGTTCATCGAGCGGGGACTTATCCATGGGTCATGCCTGAACCGGAACGGACGTCATCTGGCACCGCCTTTCGGTCACCGGTTTGCCGAAGCGCTTCTCCCAGTGCCATGGCGGCCGCCATGGCGACATTGAGCGAACGCAACTCCGGCCTGATCGGGATCACGAGCCGCGCATCGGCGGCGTCCGCGACAGCTTGCGGGACGCCCGCAGATTCCCGTCCGAACAACAAGATGTCCGACGCCTGATAGCGGAAATCAAGATATGGCGTCGCGCCTTTGGTGGTGAGCAGGAGAAGCCGATGGCCGCCGAGCCTTCGCCATTCCTCGAACTTCGTCCAGGAATCGTGGCGGGTCCAGTTGGCCTGGTCGAGGTAGTCCATCCCGGCACGGCGAAAATGCCGGTCCGATATCGGAAAACCGGCGGGCTCGATGATATGGGCGGCCACGCCCATGCAGGCACATAGTCTAAGGATGGTGCCTGTATTCTGGGGGATGTCAGGCTGGTAAAGCGCGATCTGCATTCCGCCGATTCCCTGAATTGGCGCGCCGTGAGTTTTTGGCCAGGTGGACGGCGATTGTCATCCCGATTTCACGAGCGGCCGATTGAGGGAGCTGCCCGAAATATCCGGATAAATCGCCCTGCTGCGCGGAATTAGTGCATTGCACGTGGGGTAGCCGATAGCGGGCTTGCGCTCTTACGGCAAGGGTGCCAATAGAACGATTCTGGACTGTTCCTTTTGCCGATGGGGTCGGAAAGGGCGGTCTTTTTGCCGCCGCGGGGGTCGCGGGCGCCGGCAGCCTCCCGGTCAGCTTTTCCGGGGCGGTTCCACCGGCAGCAAGCTATGAAAGGGTTTGGAATCGTGACGACAGCGTCTTCGGCGGAGCATCCGACACGCCGTGATTTCCTCTTCGTTGCAACCGGGGCCGCCGCCGCTGTAGGTGGATTAGCCACGCTCTGGCCGTTCGTTTCCCAGATGAATCCGGACGCCTCGACGATTGCGGCCGGCGCGCCGATCGAAGTCGATCTGAAGCCGATCGCCTCGGGGCAGGACATCAAGGTGTTCTGGCGGGGCAAGCCGATTTACATCATGAACCGCACCAAGAAGCAGGTCGACGAGGCCCGCGCCGTGCAGATATCGAGCCTGCCCGATCCGGCGACCGACCAATCCCGGGTCAAGGACGGTCACGACCAGTGGCTGGTCGTGATCGGCATCTGCACCCATCTCGGCTGCATCCCGATCGCCCACGAGGGCAATTACGACGGCTTCTTCTGTCCCTGCCACGGTTCGCAATACGACTCCTCCGGCCGTATTCGGCAGGGGCCCGCGCCCGCCAATCTGGCAGTCCCGCCCTATCAATTCGTTTCCGACACTAAAATCCAGATCGGCTAAGACCCCGGACTCCAAACGTCCGGGACCTTACGCCTGTCGCGTCGTCTTACTTCCCTAGGGATCGCATCATGAGCGGACCATCCGACTACCAGCCGACCAATCCCGTCATCAAATGGATTGAACGGCGCCTCCCGATTTTCGGTCTCGTCCATTCCTCCTTCGTGGCCTATCCGACGCCACGCAACCTCAACTACTGGTGGACGTTCGGCGCCATCCTGTCGCTGATGCTGGCGCTGCAGATCGTGACCGGCGTGGTCCTGGCGATGCATTATACGCCGAACGCCGATCTCGCCTTCCGCTCGGTCGAAAGCCTTGTCCGCGACGTCAATTATGGCTGGCTGTTGCGCAACATGCATGCGGCCGGCGCGTCGATGTTCTTCCTCGCCGTCTACATCCACATGTTCCGCGGCCTGTATTACGGGTCGTACAAGGAGCCGCGCGAGGTGCTCTGGATTCTCGGCGTCATCATCTACCTGTTGATGATGGCGACCGGTTTCATGGGTTACGTGCTGCCGTGGGGCCAGATGAGCTTCTGGGGCGCCACCGTCATCACCAACCTGTTCTCCGCCATTCCCGGGATCGGCAATGACATCGTGACGCTGCTGTGGGGCGGTTACTCCGTCGGCAACCCGACGCTGAACCGGTTCTTCTCGTTGCACTATCTGTTGCCGTTCGTGATCGCGGGCGTCGTGGTGCTGCACGTCTGGGCGCTGCATGTCGCCGGTCAGAACAATCCGGCCGGGGTCGAAGTCAAGACGGAAAAGGACGTTGTGGCGTTCACGCCTTACGCGACCATCAAGGACATGTTCGGCATCTCCTGCTTCCTGATCTTCTTCGCCTGGTTCATCTTCTACATGCCGAACTATCTCGGCGATGCCGACAACTACATCCCGGCCAATCCGGGCGTGACGCCGCAGCACATCGTGCCGGAATGGTATTACCTGCCGTTCTACGCGATCCTGCGTTCGATCCCGAACAAGCTTGCGGGCGTGATCGCGATGTTCTCGGCGATCATCGTGCTGGTGTTTCTGCCCTGGCTCGATACTGCGAAGACGCGTTCGTCGAAGTATCGCCCGCTGGCCAAGCAGTTCTTCTGGATCTTTGTCGTGGTCTGCGTGCTGCTCGGCTATCTCGGGGCGCAGCCGCCGGAAGGCATCTACGTCATTGCCGGGCGTGTCCTTACCGTCTGCTATTTCTCCTACTTCCTGATCCTGCTGCCGCTACTGTCCCGGATCGAAACGCCGCGGCCGCTTCCGAATTCGATCGCCGACGACGTGCTTGCCAAGTACGGCAAGAGGGTAGCCTCGATCGTGGTCGCGTTTGTCGTCGCTGGCGGTCTTATTGCCGCCAGCGTGCAGAGCGCGCGTGCCGAGGACAATACGCCGCCGTCGCAGAAATGGTCGTTTTCCGGTCCGTTCGGAAAATACGACCGCGGCGCGTTGCAGCGCGGACTGAAAGTCTACAAGGAAGTCTGCTCCAACTGCCACTCGTTGAACTATATCGCCTTCCGCAACCTCGCCGATCCCGGCGGTCCGGGCTATTCCGAGGCGCAGGCGGCAGCGTTTGCCTCCGATTACAAGATCAAGGACGGCCCGAACGATTCCGGCGACATGTTCGACCGGCCCGGTCGGGTCGCCGACTATTTCCCTCCGCCGTTCCCGAACGAGCAGGCCGCCGCTGCCGCCAACGGCGGCAAGGCGCCCCCGGATCTTTCGCTGATGGCGAAGGCGCGGTCCTACGAGCGCGGCTTCCCGCAGTTCATTTTCGACTTCTTCACCCAGTTTCAGGAGCAGGGCCCGAACTACATCGACGCCATCCTGAACGGCTTTGAGGACAAGCCGCCGGCCGGCGTCACCATTCCCGAGGGCACGTACTACAACAAGTACTACCCTGGCCACGCCATCAAGATGCCGAAGCCGCTCTCGGACGGCCAGGTCACCTTCGATGACGGCTCGCCGGCGACTGTCCAGCAATATGCGCACGACGTCGCAACCTTCCTGATGTGGGCGGCAGAGCCGAAGATGGAAGCACGCAAGCACCTCGGCCTGCAGGTGTTCGTGTTCCTGATCATCTTCGCCTTCCTGATGTATTTCACCAAGAAGAAGGTCTGGGCCGACGCGCACTGATCTCTCGCGCCACTCTCGAAAAAAAAGCCCCCGTTTGGGGGCTTTTTTGTTGCCTTCACGGTCTTTTTAACGCCCGCTCGTTGCGGGATGACTACGAACTGCGGCTTGGCGATTGCGCCCGGCAACCGCTGCGGACAGAATGCGGCCAACCGTTGCATATAACCGCAGGAGGAAACATGGGCACCAGCATCGCTTTCAAGCGTCCCGACGGCAAGGAAGCCCACGGTTATCTCGCCAATGCCGCGAAGGGGAATGCCCCGGGCGTTGTCGTGATCCAGGAATGGTGGGGCCTTCAGGACCAGATCAAGGGGCTGTGCGACCGCTTTGCGGTGGCGGGTTTCGACGCGTTGGCGCCCGACCTCTACAAGGGCAAGGTCGTGCCGTATCACGACACCGATGCCGCCGGCAAAGAGATGAACTCGCTCGATTTCATGGATGCGACGACGCAGACGGTCCGCGGCGCGGCGCAATATCTGGCACGCAACGGCGCCAAGGTCGGCCTGACCGGCTTTTGCCTCGGCGGTGCGGTGACGATTATCGGCGCCACCAAAATTCCGGAGCTGACCGCGGGCGTGGTGTTCTACGGCATTCCGCCGGAAGCTGCGGCCAAGCCTTCGGATGTGAAGATTCCCTTGCAGGCGCATTTCGCCAGCAAGGACGACTGGTGCACGCCGCAAGTGGTCGATGGCTTCGAGAAGGCGATGAAGGAAGCCGGTAAATCGCTCGAACTGTTCCGCTACGACGCTGAGCACGCCTTCGTCAACGAACAGCGCGTGTCGGTGCACGACCGCAAGGCGGCGGAGCTTGCGTGGAATCGCGCCACCGAGTTTTTCAGGAAGCATCTGGGGTAAATCACGCCGGGTCCAGCAATTGTCGCTTGAAGGACTAGGATGAAGGTCTTCTGCACAGGCGCGTCCGGCTATATCGGCGGATCGGTTGCAGCTCATCTCGCTGCCAGTGGGCATCAGGTAACCGGCCTGGTTCGCACCATCGAAAAGGCCGACGCGGTTCGCGCCCGGGGTATCGAGCCACTGCTGGGAACGCTGGACGATGCCGAACGTCTGGCGCAAGCGGCGCAGGCCGCCGACATCGTCGTCAATGCGGCGAACGCCGATCATCATGGCGCGGTCGCTACGTTGCTCGGCGCTCTCGCCGGAAGCGGCAAGCTGTTCATCCATACCTCGGGATCGAGCATCGTCGGCACGCGCGCCCGAGGGCATCGATCCGACGCCATCTTTGACGAGAGCACGCCGATCGCCCCCTCAGCCGCGCGTGCGGCCCGGGTCGCGCTGAACGATCTCATTCTTTCCTATCGCGACAGGGGCTGCCGGCCCGTCATCATCTGCCCGAGCCTGATCTACGGTCTCGGCCTTGGCGTCGAGCCGCACAGCATGCAGGTGCCGCTCCTGATCCGCCTCGCCAGAAAACGAGGTTGTGCCGCCTATGCCGGGCCCGGCGAGAACATCTGGTCGAACGTGCATATCGACGATCTGGTGATGCTTTATGCGCTCGCTATCGAGAAAGCGCCTGCCGGGGCCTTCTTCTTCGCCGAGAACGGCGAAAACTCGATGCGCGAGGTGTGCGAGGCCATCAACCGCATGCTGGGCTATGAAGCGGCGCCGTCAGCGATGTCCATGGAAGAGGCGGCCTCCGAATGGGGTGAGGGCGTCGCCGAGGATACGATGGCTTCGAACAGCAGGGTACGGGCGGTCAGAGCGAGGCAGCTTGGCTGGAAGCCGAAGGCGCGAAGCCTGATCGAGGAAATCGAACACGGTTGTTATCGATAGCTCGGCATCGAGACCGGTGGCGGATGCTCAGCGCGTCCCCTCGCGCACACCGTCCCACCACGCGCACGTGCCCGACATCAGTCTGTAATTGCCGTCCATCACCTGAACTGGCGCGCGCAGGCCGTCTGAAGCCGCGAGCATTCGCATTTGGCGCGCCGCTTCGCGATCCTTTTCCGAGAGCCACATACGTTCATGGCCCCACAGGCTCGGGCCGTGATGCATCTCGACCGGCTGCCAGGTTGCAAGGTCGATCTCGCGTCCGCCCCAGCCGCACTCGACCATGAAGGACGATGGCGTTTTGGCATAAAATGACGTCATGAAATCGTTGGTGTGGCGTCCAAACGTGACATTCACGCGCTCCTCGGCCAGCGCGATATCGTAGGCTTGGCCGACATCGTCGAGCGAGAACAATTCCACCATCAGATGGTGCACGCCGCTTTTGCCGGTCTCGATCAAGGCGAGCGAATGATGGCGCGGGTTGATGTGGAAGAAATAGGCGCGGAACGGCTTCTCGATATAGTCAGAGAGACGGAAGCCGAGCAGGTCGACATAGAACGGCATCACCTCGTCAATGCGTTCAACCGTCAGCACGATATGGCCGAGCCCGAGCGCGCCGGTGCGAAAGCCGGAGATCGAACGGCCCGGCGAAAATGGCGTGTCGTCGATTTCCGCGCCATGAAAAGCCTCAAGCCGGTTGCCGGCGGGATCGTGGAACGAAATCAGCGCGCGTACCCGTCGGGCATCGGCCAGCGTTTGCGGCTCGGCGACGACTTTCACCCCGGCTGCCTCCAGCCTCGCGGCCAGTGCATCCAGCGCAGCGCCGTTTTCGACTTCCCAGCCGAAGAAGCGCGCGCCGTCTCCCATCGCGCGATCGATCACGACGCGCTGCTTGCGGTCGTCCATGCGGAAGGAGAGCAGGGAATTGCCGCGTTCGATCGCCTGCCATCCGACGAGCGAAGTTCCGAACTTCTGCCAGTCTTCCAGCGCGGTCGAGCCAAATCCAACGTAACCTAAAGCCTGCAACGACACGGCGGCCTCCCGCTGTTTCCGATTGAAGCCTATGCCGGTTTTGGGGGTTATGCGAGCGGTCCTGTTCATCGGCGGACGCTACTATGTCCCCTCTCCCGCTTGCGGGGGAGGGTTAGGGTGGGGGAGCCAGTGCTTGCGATGCCCCCACTCCACCTCTCCCCCGCAAGCGGGGGAGAGAGCGCACCGAGCGGGCCTCGCCATCGCACATGAACTGCCCACGGTTCGCCCTTGACGTCCCCGCCGCGCCATGGTGAGTACGCTCCATGAGCACCGCCGTTCACCCCTCTCGTCGTTGGTGGCGCACCTCCTAAAGAGGTGGCCGGTGCGATTTTGCGTTAATTCTGATCGTTCAAGGGCCGCCATCGCAGGCGGCTTTCGTTTGTCCTGTGTGGCGTTCCCTCGGCAAGTCTGGTTAAGAGGATCACATGAACAGGACGCTATTTTCTTTGCCCGACCATAGCGAGTACCGCACCCGTGGCGGGCTTCTGGTCGCGCGTTCGGTCGAGCATTTTTCGGGCGGCGCCAGCAGGCTCGACGACCTGATCGAGCTGCTCGATCGCCGCCGCGGCGTGGTGCTGTCGTCCGGCACCACAGTGCCCGGCCGCTACGAGAGTTTCGACATCGGCTTTGCCGATCCGCCGCTACAGTTGCAAACCGCAGGCGTGAATTTTTCGCTTAGCGCGCTGAACGCGCGCGGCGAGGTTCTGATCGCCTTCTTGGGCGAGGTGCTTCGCGAACCCTGCGTCGTCGTCACCGAGCGCAGCGCCAGCCGTCTTGCCGGCCACATCCTGCGCGGCGATGCGCCGGTCAATGAAGATCAGCGCACGCGCCGCGCCAGCGTCATGTCGCTGGTGCGCGAACTGGTCGCGGCGTTCGCCGCCAGCGATGATCCGCTGCTCGGGTTTTTCGGCGCCTTCGCCTATGACCTCGTATTCCAGATCGAAGACCTGGTGCAGAAGCGCCCGCGCGAGAGCGACCAGCGCGACATCGTGCTTTACGTGCCCGACCGGTTGCTGGCCTATGACCGCGCCACCGGCCGCGGCGTCGTCTTGAGCTACGACTTTGCCTGGAACGGCAAATCCTCGAACGGCCTTCCGCGCGACACCGCCGACAGCGTCTATGCAAAAATACCGCGGCAAGGCTTTTCCGATCACGCGCCGGGTGAATATCAGGCCACGGTGGAAACCGCGCGCGCGGCGTTCGCGCGCGGCGATCTGTTCGAGGCGGTGCCGGGCCAATTGTTTGGCGAGCCCTGCGAGCGTTCGCCGGCGGAGGTGTTTCAGCGGCTGTGCCGGATCAACCCTTCGCCTTACGGCGCATTGATGAATCTCGGGGACGGCGAGTTTCTGGTTTCGGCTTCGCCGGAGATGTTCGTCCGCTCCGATGGCAGACGAATCGAAACCTGCCCGATCTCCGGCACCATCGCGCGCGGCGCCGATGCGATCGGCGATGCCGAACAGATACGGCAACTTTTGAATTCGAAAAAAGACGAATTCGAACTCAACATGTGCACCGATGTCGATCGCAACGACAAGGCACGGGTCTGCGTGCCCGGCACGATCAAGGTTTTGGCGCGCCGCCAGATCGAAACCTATTCGAAGCTGTTCCATACCGTCGATCACGTCGAGGGCATGTTGCGGCCGGGCTTCGATTCGCTCGACGCTTTCCTCACCCACGCCTGGGCGGTCACGGTGACGGGCGCGCCGAAACTGTGGGCCATGCAGTTTGTCGAAGATCATGAGCGTTCGCCGCGGCGCTGGTATGCGGGCGCGATTGGCGTCGTGAATTTCGACGGCAGTATCAATACCGGCCTCACCATCCGCACCATCCGGATGAAAGACGGTGTCGCCGAGGTGCGAGTAGGGGCCACCTGTCTTTTCGATTCAGATCCCGCTGCCGAGGATCGCGAATGCCAGGTCAAGGCGGCGGCGCTGTTTCAGGCGCTGCGCGGCGACCCGCCAAAGCCGCTTTCGGCGTTTGCGCCTGACGCCACCGGCTCGGGCAAGCGGGTCTTGCTGATCGATCATGACGACAGCTTCGTGCACATGCTGGCGGATTATTTCCGGCAGGTCGGCGCCAGCGTGACGGTCGTGCGATATGTTCACGCCCGGCAAATGCTTGAAAGTGCTGCTTACGATCTCCTGGTGCTGTCGCCGGGTCCCGGGCGGCCGAAAGATTTCGATATTGCGGCGACGATCGATACGGCGATGGCTAAGAAGTTGCCGATCTTCGGTGTTTGCCTCGGCGTGCAGGCGATCGGCGAGTATTTCGGCGGCCAATTGGGCCAGCTCCAGCAACCGGCGCACGGGCGGCCGTCGCGGGTGCAGGTGCGAGGCGGGCGATTGATGCAGAACCTGCCCAATGAAATCGTGATCGGGCGGTATCATTCGCTCTATGTCGAGCGCGACAGCATGCCTGATGTGCTACAGGTGACGGCGAGCACCGAGGATGGCGTCGCGATGGCAATCGAGCACAAGACCTTGCCGGTCGCAGGCGTCCAGTTTCACCCGGAATCGCTGATGTCGCTCGGTAGCGAGGTGGGCCTGCGCATCGTTGAAAACGCGTTCCGGCTTGACCCGCAGACCGAATTGAAGATGACGAACAGGATTTAGAGAGGCAGCCATGACTCCCGAATACGACCTGAAGGCCACGGTTCGATCCATACCGGACTATCCGAAGCCGGAAATCATGTTTCGCGATATCACCACCCTATTGGGCGATGCGCGGGCCTTCCGCCGCGCCGTGGATGAACTGGTGCAGCCCTGGGCGGGGTCGAAGATCGACAAGATCGCGGGCATCGAGGCGCGCGGCTTCATTCTCGGCGGCGCGATGGCGCATCAGGTCTCCGCGGGTTTTGTGCCGATCCGCAAGCGGGGCAAGCTGCCTCATACTACGGTGCGCATCGCCTATTCGCTCGAATACGGCGTCGATGAAATGGAGATGCATGTTGACGCGATTCATCCGGGCGAGCGCGTCATCCTGGTCGACGATCTGATCGCCACCGGCGGCACCGCCGAAGGCGCGGTCAAGCTGTTGCGCCAGATCGGCGCCAACGTGGTCGCGGCCTGTTTCGTCATCGATTTGCCTGAACTCGGGGGCGCCGCAAAATTGCGGGCCATGGACGTGCCGGTGCGAACGCTGATGGCGTTCGACGGGCATTGAGGCGCGCGCAACCGGTGAGGGCTCGTTCCCCGGATGCTGCGCAGCGCGAAAGCGGTGCGCTGCTGATCCGGGGTCCATACGCCGCCGATAGGTCCCGGCTCTGCGGAGCAGCGTGAAGAACGCTGCGCCGCGTCCGGGACACGATGCCGCCCTACGACCCCTGAAGGATCAGGCTGAGTTCAAGTTCGCGGAAGCTGAGGTAGTTCCGGCGAATCCATTGATGCAGTTCGGTGGACGAATCTTTCTCGTGCCGCAAATAGTCGCTAAAAGAGAATGACAGCCGGTCGATATAAGTCCTGAGGAAATTCGGCAGTGCCGCGATGTGGAGGGTTTTTCCCCGCACGAAAGCCGCCGGCAACTCACCACGCACCACATATTCGTTGTCGACGGTCACCAGCGCGGACGGTGGAATCTGGCGCTGCAAGACCGGATAGCTTCGGGCCGACACGCGGTCGGTATCGCCGACGAACAGGATGACCGGCGCAACGTCGCGGCGGACCGCTTCCTTCATGAAGCCGATCTCCTCCGTCATTTCGAAGAATTTGTCGAAGGCATGGAAGCCGAGATCGATCACCTTGGCGACGCCGTCGGGGATGATCAGGCGGTCCATCAGCGCCATCTTGCCGAAGGTATCGTCGACCTCAGCGGTTTCCGTGATTTTCGGAAGATATTCCAGCAGCGACGGCTCTTTCAGATTGACGTCGAAAGCCGTCACCGTGCCGTTCTTCAACAGCAAAAATTCGCTCAATAGCCGCGCGATCAGCGTTTTGCCGACCAGTGGGCGGGGCGAGCAGATGATGTAGACAGGTGTCTGGCGCATCACGCGGAGGTATCACGCGAAATCCAGACCTATTCCAGCCCAATCGGATGGGCGACGCAATTATTTTTCGCCGCCGCGCGTCGAGGATTTGCCGGAACCGACGATGTCGGTGAGCTTGATGCGGTCGAATTCGCTCCAGACATTGGCGAGCCAGTGCCGGACATAGCCGCGCAGCACGAAGGAATAGTTCGCGGCCTCGTCGCTGACGCCCTTGTTGGCGACGAATTTCAGGAATGGAACCGAGGCGACTTCGACCTGCTCGTAGGCCATTTCGTTGAGCTTCGGGATGACGAGGTCGGTCGCGTCCTTGATCCGGTGGAAATACGAATTGTAGGTGGCCTGATCCCACTGGAAGAACTGGGTGTCGTTGATGAAGTTCTTCACCAGGAAATACCGCGCTCCGACCATGAAATTCGCGGTTTCCGCGATTTCGTCGAGGGAGGCGATCGAGGGCCCGAGAATGTGGAACACGGCAAAAGTGATCTGCCCGGACTTGGCCGCATCGAGGAAGCCGATGTCGCGCAAGGAGGCGAGCGCCGGCGAGAGCAATCCGGCGCGGACATCGATCACGGTGACCGAAGGTGCGACCGAATTCAGGGTATCGAAGATCTTCATCTGGTCCGAAGTCGTCGTCATGTCGACGATCTCGGTGATGTCAGGGTGGAAGCGCTTGAGTGTGCCGCGCGGAGATTCGGTGTCGAAAGCGCGGGTCAAAACATTATTGGCGCTGAAATAATCCAAAAGCGTCCGCGAGACGGTGGTCTTGCCGACCCCGCCCTTGTCGGCGCCCACCACGATAACTGCCGGCTTCGCCATGAACCTACCTGTGCCATCCTGTTGGGAACATCGCCCCTCGCCGTACCAGACATCTGGTTCCGGAAAGGCCGGGATGGACCCGGATCATGTCCCTAAACCCCAAACGACCGGGCGTCCCCGATCAAAATCGAAGCTCCCCTGCCTGCTTTGGGTGGGAAGATGGCAGAAACAAGGGAGAATTCAATTCATTAGAAGCCGATTGGCCCCAATCATGCGGGCGTCGTTAACGGCAGAAGGCGGCCTCAAGGTGGCCATTGGAGCCATTTTTCCAAGACGGCCGGGCTTTTAGTGGCGTCCCCAAGGTCCACTAGAAGGCCCACTAGAAGGCCCGGGGGAAGGCCCCGCTTCGCTACCCCATGGGCCGGACGGTCCGTCAGGTGGGGCGCCGTCGGCAGGGGCCGTCGCATCGCTCCAGGGCCCTTTCGGGATGGGCAACGGCGTTTGACCGTCGGCAGGGAGGGCCTGATCATCCGCGGCAACAGTCGGGTCCGAGGGCAAGGCCAGCGGCCCCGGATCGTGCCCGCCGGCAAATTTGACCAGCGCCTGGACGCGGGCATCGACTGAAGGATGGGTCGCAAACAGGTCGGAAAAGCCCTCGCGCGGGTTGTCGAGGCACAATTCCATGACGGCCGAGGTTGCGCCCGGCAACTCGCCGCGGTTCTCGATTTTGCGCAGCGCCGAGATCATCGCGTCCGGATTCTTGGTCAGTTCGACCGAACCGGCGTCGGCGAGATATTCGCGCGAGCGCGACAGCGCCAGCCGCACCATCTGCGACAACAGCCACGCCAGTGCAATCAGCGCGACGGCGACGATGATGACGATGATCGCGCCGCCGCTCGAGCCTTTTCGGTTATCCGACGAGGAGGAAGACTCGTCGGACGACGAAGACGACCACGAGCGTCGGCCAAAACCGCCATAGCCGCCGTAATAGCCGAAATTGGTGAAGCTGCGGAAAAACAGCTCGGCGAAAAAGCCGACCACGCCCGCAATGATCACCGCGATCACCATCATCTGCACGTCGCCGTTGCGGATATGGGTGAGTTCGTGGCCG
The DNA here is from genome assembly GCA_963775545.1 of uncultured Alphaproteobacteria bacterium. Classification (GTDB taxonomy): domain Bacteria; phylum Pseudomonadota; class Alphaproteobacteria; order Rhizobiales; family Xanthobacteraceae; genus Bradyrhizobium. Next base: position 12,078 of record CAVZJE010000014.1, on the reverse strand, counting down.
AGCACGGCCTCGATCTCCTGATCGTCGAGGGCGTTCAGAAGGCCCGTGGTGACGGTGACGGCATATTGCCGCTGGTTGAGCCCGGTCGCGTAGGCATTCAGCGCATCGCTTTCGATGAGTTTCAGCTTCGGCATCGGAATGCCGCGCGAGATGCAGAGATTTTCGAGGAGATTATAAAGCCGCGGCTGCTGTTGCCGCGTCACGTCCTCGCCGCCGGTCACCGCATCGACGATCTTCTGATGGAAGAAATAGGCGATCGCGATCCACAGCAGCGCCCCGCCGGTGGCAAACGGAAAGGCCTTGATCAGGTCGTGCGCGGCGGCGGTGAGGTAATAGTCAGCCGGCGCGCCTGCGCCATAGGTCATGACCTCCGCGATCAACGCGCCGGCATAGACCATCACATAGACGAGCACGAACAGCCCGCCGAGCAGCAGCATCGAGCGGGTCTTGTTCGCCGCGATATGCGTGTAGAGACCGTAGGCGGCCATGGTTAGCGTATCCGCTATTCACTATTCACTGTCATTCCGGGGCACGCCAACGGCGTGAACCCGGAATCTCTGGATCGTTGCGCAGAGCGAGGTTCCGGGTTCGCCGCGTCGCGACGCCCCGGAACGACCGCGACGAGAGGGCGCCATACCTTTTAAAATTTCACCTGCGGCGCGGCTTCGACTTCGGTCCGGCTGGCGCCGAGATCGAAGAATTCCTTGCGGGTAAAGCCGAACATGCCGGCAAACAGCGCCGCCGGCATCTGCTGAATGCCGGTGTTGTATTCCTGAACCGCGTTGTTGAAAAAACGCCGGCTCGCCGCAATCTTGTTTTCGAGGTCCGACAGCTCGCTCGCCAACTGCTGGAAGTTGGCATTGGCCTTGAGGTCGGGATAGGCCTCCGACAGCGCGATCAGCCGGCCAAGCGCGCCGCTCAATTGATTTTCCGCCGCCGATACTTGTGCTGGTCCCTGCGCCGACATCGCGGAGTTGCGCGCCTTGACGACCTCGTCGAGCGTGCCGCGCTCATGCGCCGCATAGCCTTTGACGGTCTCGACCAAATTCGGGATCAGGTCGTGACGCTGCTTGAGCTGCACGTCGATATCGGCAAAGGCCTGGTTGACGCGCTGGCCGAGCGCGACCAGCCGGTTATAGGCACCGAAAGCAAACAGGACGAGAACGACAATGACGCCAAGCACGATCCAGCCGGACATGGAAAACTCCTGATGGGAAACCGATGCGGATAACCTAAATCAAGGGAAATTGAGCGGCAGCCGCCACGAGGTGGGTATCTGTTTGGTCGGCCGCAAGGCCGGGATCGTTCAATGGATCGGGCGCGACCCAAGGTTAATTTGATCAATCGAGGCCTTAATCCGAGAGCCCGTCACCCCAGCGCCAGCGCCGGGCTTTTGCATAAGCGGCTTTGTCCCTGCGCGCCACCTTCGTGACTTCGACGCCGTTCGCCGTGCATAGCTTGGCCGACACCTCGACCTTTCCGACCACAGGCGGCGCGAGTACGCGCGCGGAACGCTTGGGCGGAGGTTCGCGGGTCAGCACGACATAGCTGAACTTTTCATCCTCGAAAGGAAGCTCGGCTCCCTTGAGCTGAATATGCGCGCGCAGCCGCGGCAATCTTTGCGCAAAGTGACACCAGTCCGGCGCGGAAAGCGGGCATTGGCCATCGTGCGGGCAGGGGGCCGCGACGTGGGCACCATCAGCGATCAGTTGCGCGCGAAGCTCGATGATCGCGTGCATAGCCTGCCGGCGTGCCGGGTTCGACGACGAGTAACGTATCGCGGGTCTTGGCCCACAAGCGTTCGGCAAACGTGCGGCGTTCCGCCTTGCCGACTTCGCCGATCAGGTAACTTGCGATCACGAGATCCGCAGGCTCCGCCTCGTCGAGCGCGTGTATGTCGCGGCGGCAGGTCATCGCGGCGAGCCGTGGATGGTCGCGGCCGAGTTCCAGCGCCAGCGTCTGCAACGCCGCGTTGATATCGAGCAGCGTAAATCTCTCGAGCGAGGAGAACGTCTCGGCCGCGGCCCAGCTTGCGGTTCCCGGACCTGCTCCGACGTCGAGCAGGCTGTTGGGCGCGAAGTCAGGTTTCAACTCGGCAAGCGCGCCAAGGCTGGCGGCCACGGCGGCATAGGTCGCGGGCATCCGCACCAGTGCGTAGGCCAGCGCGTCCGTCTGTGTGGCGATCACACGGGAATTGCCGCCGTCGCGATAGGTCTTTGAAATCAGCGCCGCGCGCGCCGCAATTTCATCGCGCGCAAGGCCATGCAGCTTTGCCTCCAGCGAGCTTCTCAGGTCGGCGGGAAGCTCAGGCGCGCTCACGCCACGTTCTGGTCGAGGATTTTCACGGCCTCATCCAGCGCGACCGAGACGAGCTGCGACACCCCGCGTTCGGCCATGGTGACGCCGAACAGGCGGTTCATCCGCGCCATCGTGATCGGATTGTGCGTGATGATGACGAAGCGCGTTTCGGTGGTTGCGGTCATTTCGTGCAGCAGGTTGCAGAAGCGTTCGACGTTATGGTCGTCGAGTGGCGCGTCGACTTCGTCCAGCACGCAGATCGGCGACGGATTGGTGAGGAACACCGCGAAAATCAGCGCCAGTGCCGTCAGCGCCTGCTCGCCGCCCGACAGGAGCGAAAGCGTCTGCGGCTTCTTGCCGGGTGGCTTGGCAATGATCTCAAGGCCCGCTTCCAGCGGATCCTCGCTCTCGATCAGATGCAACGCGGCTTCGCCGCCGCCGAACAGTTCGACGAACAGGCGCTTGAAATGGCCGTTGACGGTTTCGAACGACGCGAGCAGCCGCTCGCGCGCCTCGCGGTTGAGGCTCTGGATGCCCTGGCGCAGCCGCTTGATCGCTTCCACCAGATCGTCGCGCTCGGTGGTCAGCGTCGTGTGTTGCGTCTCGACCTCGCGCAGCTCTTCTTCGGCGCGCAGGTTGACGGCACCAAGCCGCTCGCGGTCACGCCGCAACTTTTCGAGATTTTCCTCGATCTCGGCCAGCGGCGGCAACTCGGCGCCCGGCTCGATCTCGGCAAGGCCTGAGACCGCCTGTGGCTCGATTTCCAGCATGTCGTGGATTTCGCGCTCGATATCGACCAGACGGCGCTTGGCGCCATCCATGCGTTCCTCGGCGCGGGCGGTCGCCTCGCGCGAGCTCGACAGCGCCTCAAGCGAGGCCTTGGCGGCGCGGTCGGTCTCGGCCATCACGTTTTCTGCCTCCGCCAGCGCATCGGCGGCGGTGCGGCGGCCATTCTCGGCCGTCTCGATTTCATTGATCAAGGCACGGCGCTTTTCCGCAAAGATCGCCGGTGCATTCTCAAGCTCGGCGCGCTCGGCCTTGATCTCGTTGACGCGAACCTCGATCGTTTCGACTTGCGAGGTGGCGCTGGTCTTGCGGCTTTGCCATTCGTTGCGCTCGGCGATGATCGCCTGAAGCCGGCGGTCGGCGAGTTCAGCCTCGCGCGCCAGCGCCTGTGCTTCGGCGCGCACTTGGGCTGCAATGCGCCGGCAGCCGTCGATGCCGGTTTTGACTTCCGCCAACTTGGTTTCGGTGGGCAGGCTTGGCGGCAGTTCCGCGAGCGCCGCGTTGGCGCTCTCATGGGCGCCTTGCGCCTCGCTGCGGTCTGCCGCAAGTCGGGTGCGGGCTTCGGTCAGCGCCGACTTGCGCGCGGCGTGACGGTTGATTTCGCGCTCCGTCGCAGCATGACGCTCGCGCGCCGCGTCCGTTTCGCGCTGGGCGGTGCGCCAGGCCTCGCGTGCCGAGGTCTCCGCGGCGGCAGCAGCCTTCAATTCGGCTTCAGCCGTCTCGAGCGTCTGCCGCTTGGCGGCGGCATCGATGCGCGCCTGCTCCAGGTCGTTCTCAATATCGACGAGGCGGGCGCGTTCGGCGAGCCGCCGCGCCGCACCGGTCGGCGCATGCGCCGCCGCGACGAACCCGTCCCAGCGCCAGACATCGCCCTCCAGCGACACCAGCCGCTGTCCGGTCTTGAGCTGCGAGACCAGTTCAGCGCCGCGTTCGCGCGCCACGACGCCGATCTGGGCCAGACGCCGCTTGAGTTCGACCGGCGCCTGGACGTGGGCGGCGAGCGCTTCGATGCCCTCGGGCAACGCGGGATCGCCTTCGGTCGCCTCGGCATGGGTCCAGCGCATCGGCGCGGACGGATCGACCGGCGCATCGAGATCGTCGCCAAGTGCGGCGCCGATCGCCTTTTCGTAGCCCTTGGCGACCGTGACGCCGTCGATGATCGGCGGCCACAGATTTTTGGTCTCGCCATTGACGAGCTTGGAAATGGTGCGGGCCTCGGTCTCAAGCCGCTGCACGCGCTTGTCGGCTTCGTTGAGCGGGGCGCGAGAGGCCTCCAGCTTCGCGCGGGCGGCGGCATGGCCGGCTTCGCTCGCCTGGGCCGCGCTTTCGCTGGCCGCAAGATGTTGCTGGCCGGCCTCCATGACGGAGGCAAGCGCGGCAAGGTCGCCCAGCGCGCTGGTCTCCTGCGCGTGCTTCTGCTCGTCGCGCTCGACATTGGCGAGATCCTGATCGAGCCGCGCCAGGCGGTCGCGATGGGTGCGGACGTTGCCTTCGAGCTGGCTGCGCTTGGCGGTAAGGTCGGCAAGCGCCGTGGTCAGCTCGCCGAACAGGCGCTCGGCGGCCGTCAAAGTGGTCTCCGCTTCGGACACCCGCTCATCGACGCCGCTGCGCTTCTCGACGCGCGATTTGATTTCTTCCTTCAGCTCCGCATCTTCGGTGTCGAGCCGCAGCAACGCCGCGTCGGCGTCAGCGGTTTGCTGCTGCTCGCGGGCAATGTCGGCCGAAAACTGCGTCAGCCGGCGATCGAGTTCGGCGACGCGCTCCTGCGCCCGCGCTTCCTCGCGATCGAGCATCTCGCGGGCATTGGTGAGACGTTGCAGGCCTGCGGCGGCACGGGCCTCGGCCTCGCGGAGCGCCGGCAGTTCGGATGCGCGCACCGCCTGGATGCGGGCGGCTTCGGCCTGCTCGCGGGTCCGTTCGGCCATCTCGCGGACGGCGAGATCGTGGATGTGGGTGGTCTCCGATACGCCGGCCTGGGCTTCGATCCAGCGCAGGTGAAACAGCAGGGCTTCGGCTTTGCGGACCTTGGCGGCGACTTCGCGATAACGGATCGCCTGACGGGCCTGCTTCTTCAGGCCGTCGATCTGCCCCGCCAATTGCCCGATAACGTCTTCGACGCGGGTGAGGTTGGTCTCGGCTGCCTTCAGCCGCAACTCGGCCTCGTGGCGGCGGGCATGAAGGCCTGCGACGCCGGCGGCGTCTTCCAGCACGCGGCGGCGCTGCTCGGGCTTGGCTTGAATGATTTCGCCGATCTTGCCCTGGTGGACGAGCGCCGGCGAACGCGCGCCGGTCGCGGCATCGGCGAACAGAAGTTGCACGTCGCGGGCGCGCACGTCGCGGCCGTTGATGCGATAGACCGATCCGGCCTCGCGCTCGATGCGGCGGGAAATCTCAAGCGACTGGCTGTCGTTGACGGCCGCGGGCGCCGTGCGTTCCGTATTGTCGATCGTCATCACCACTTCGGCGTGATTGCGCGCCGGCCGGTTGCCGGAGCCGGCGAAAATCACCGCATCCATGTCGGCGGCGCGCAGCGACTTGTGCGAGGTCTCGCCCATCGCCCAGCGCAACGCTTCCACCAGGTTGGATTTGCCGCAGCCGTTCGGGCCGACGACTCCGGTCAGACCGGGCTCGATCACGAAGTCGGTGGGTTCAACGAACGACTTGAAACCGTGGAGGCGAAGGCGGGTCAGCTTCATAGGCACAGATTCTCTGTTGGCGGGGCGCGAATCTCCCTGCCTGGACAATACCATAGAAGGCAATGTCGGTGTGTGGGGCGAGTTGCTTAAAGCGGCCCTTGAGGGATCGACAATGGCGAGGCGGGTGCCGCAGGGCAACCGGCGCGGGTGGCTTTTCCCAAGGGATTTACGAGGGAATTACAAGCGAATTCACCGCGAACCGGGAGGAATTACGGTTCCCGGCTCATCTCCTAGCTCTTGAGCAGGGCCTTGATCCGCTTGTCGAATTCCTCAAACGAGGTCTCGCCTTTGATCTTCTCGCCATTGAGGAAGAAGGTCGGCGTCGAATTGACCTTCAGCACCTCGGAGGCGTACTTCTGGTCGGCGACGATCTTGTCGAGCAGGGCCTGGTCCTTGAGGCAAGATTCGACCTGCTGCTGGCTTAGACCTGCCTGTTTGCCGATTCGCGTCAGCGTCTCGGTGGTGTTCTTCATCACCCAGTCGGCCTGCTGCTTGAACAGGAGGTCGGTCACCGCGAAGTATTTGGCGGCGTCGTCCTTGGCGATGCAGCGCGACAGCATCGAGCCCGCCGCCGCCTTGATGTCGAGCGGGAACTCGCGGAACACGTAACGGATCTTGTTGGTGTCGATATAGGCGGCCTTGATCTTCGGGAATACGTTATCGTTGAACGCCGCGCAATGCGGGCAGGTCATCGACGCGTATTCGGTGATGGTCACGGACGCGTCCTTGGGCCCAAGCGCCATATCGGGCAGCGATTGCGGCTTGGCGACGTCGGCGACGTCGTCGGCCAGCGCCTCGGCGATCAGGTGAAACGGCGACAGGCCTGCGAGAGCGGCAAGTCCGGTCAGCGACAGGGCGGCGGTAAAGGCGCGACGCGTGATGATCAAGATCGGCTCCCGAATTGGCGCCTTGGCGCCGAACACACCAAACAACGCCCCTTCGCTAGCTTGAAACCACAAATGTGGCAATGGCGGGCCGCAGCGGCCACAGTCGGCGATGGGCTCAATTTCGCTTGATCGAGGCCCCTAATCGCGCCAGCGCCGCGCGCAATTGTTCATCCTCAATCGAGGACAGAGTTTGCGCGACCTGTTCGATTTGGCTGGCGTCGGGCGGAGGCGAGGGGCGCGGCCGTTCCCGGCGTGACAGGGGGCCTTGCCGCAGCGCCAGCCGGCCCACCGCGCTCCAGCCGAAGAAGCGGTTGACACGCTGAAGGATGACGTCGGAGGCGTGCTGGATTTCAAGCGCCATCGGGCCTTCCACCCGCAGCACCAGCGTTGCCGGTTCCTGCTGTTGTCCCTCCACCGGCCGCGGCCACTGCATCTTCAGCGGTTCGCAATGGGCCGATAGCTCAGGACCGATGATTTCGCGCCAGCGCGTGACCAGTTCGCGCGCGGCAAAGCCCTGCTTGGCATAGGCGTCGGAAAAGACGTCGCTGAGCAGGACGGAAAGCGGTTTTGCGAACATTGGGCCGGGCTTGGCCATGTGTGCTTCATTTCCAATCGAAGTTTTCCTGGTGAGATTTCTGTCAGGAGCTTCGGTCGCATCCTCAAGTAACGCTATAAGACCGCATGACACTAACAAATGCGACCGTCCGGCGGAAGAAAGGCCATTCGCCGGATATTGCAGACCCCTTGGCTGCGCGCCCGGCGCTTTTGCTGGCCTGGTACGACCGGCATCGAAGGGTGCTGCCCTGGCGTCCGCCGGCGGGGCAGCGCCCCGATCCCTATGCGGTGTGGCTGTCTGAGATCATGTTGCAGCAGACCGGGGTCAAAACGGTCGGGCCTTATTTCGAGAAATTCCTGGCGCGCTGGCCCGATGTCGCCGCGCTCGGCCGCGCCTCGCTCGATGACGTCCTACGGATGTGGGCGGGGCTCGGATATTATTCGCGCGCGCGCAACCTGCATGCCTGCGCGGTGTCGGTGCTGCGCGACCATGGCGGCGTGTTCCCCGACACCGAAGAAGGCCTGCGCAGCTTGCCGGGGATCGGGCCTTACACCGCAGCGGCCATCGCCGCGATCGCCTTCGATCGCCGCACCATGCCGGTCGACGGCAATATCGAGCGCGTGGTGTCGCGGCTGTTTACGGTCGAGGAGCCGCTGCCGCAGGCCAAACCTGTCATTCAACAGTTGGCTGCGACGCTGCTCGGCACTTCTCGCGCCGGCGACGAGAAGTCTCGCGCTGGCGATAGCGCGCAGGCGCTGATGGATCTCGGCGCCACGATTTGCACGCCCAAGAAACCCGCATGCAGCCTGTGTCCGCTCAACGAGGGATGCGCGGCGCGCCAGCGCGGCGATCAGGAGAGCTTTCCGCGCAAGGCAGCGAAGAAAGCCGGCGAGCTGCGCCGCGGCGCGGCCTTTGTCGTCACGCGTGGCGACGAGCTTCTGGTTCGCAGCCGCCCCGAAAAAGGCCTGCTCGGCGGCATGACCGAAGTGCCGGGCTCGGATTGGCGCGCTGCGCAAGAGGACAAGGCTGCGCTGGAGCAAGCCCCTCAGCTTGGCGGTGTGACCCGCTGGCATCGCAAGGTGGGTGTGGTCACCCACGTCTTCACGCACTTTCCGCTCGAGCTTGTGGTCTATACCGCGCATGTGCCGGCGCGCGCCCGCGCGCCAAAGGGCATGCGCTGGGTGCCGATCGCGACGCTTGAGGACGAAGCGCTGCCAAACGTGATGCGCAAGGTGATCGCACACGGAATTGGGGTCTGACGCTGCTGACACCATGCTGGCAGCAGGCATCGGTTAGCGTGCCTCCAATGGAGGCCTGCGATGCTCAATACCGCGCTCGACGATATTCCCGCTCCACCGTCTGCCAAATTGCTTGGTTGGCGGCTGCTCGATGCCCGGCCCGACAGAGGCTGGCTCAAGGTCGGCTTTGACGGAAGGGCCGAGTTTTGTAATCCGGCCGGCTTCATCCAGGGCGGCATTCTCTCGGCCATGCTGGACGACAGCATGGGACCTGCGGCCTTCATGACGAGCGCCGGAAGATTCTACGCCACCACCATCAGCCTGACGGTGAACTTCCTTGCGCCCGCCAAGCCGGGTCCGCTGATCGTGGAGGCTCAGGTCATCCAGCTCGGCAAAACCGTCGCCTTCATGGAGGGCAAGCTGATGGCCCATGGTGGCGCTGTGCTGGCAACCGCCAGCACGACGGCGCGGCTGGTCGAGGCGGCGAGGGCGTTTCGCTAGATCGCGCCTGGCTGCGGCACGATCGGCGGCTTGGCGTTGAGGCCTTCGACCTGGAAACCGGCGACACGCTTGTAGTTGGCCGCGATGTCTTCCAGCTCTTGCCGCGACAACACGTCGGTGACTTCGTCGAAGCCATCGGGCGCGCGTTCCTCGACCAGTTGCATCACCTGCTCGGGCCCGTTGCGGCGGTTGAGCAGCACAAGATCTGATGTGGCGGGACGGCGCTCGGCTTCGTAAGCCTTTAGCGCCGCGCTGGTCGGGCCGTGGGCCAATATCTCGCGCGTCAGAACCCTGGCATCGAGAATGGCCTGCGAGGCGCCGTTCGAGCCGACCGGATACATCGGATGCGCGGCGTCACCCATCAAGGTAACCCGGCCGAACGTCCATTGCGGAATCGGATCGCGATCGACCAGCGGATATTCGAACGCCTGCGAGCAGTTGCGGATCAGGCCGGGGACATCGAGCCAGTCGAATGTCCAGTCGGTAAACCACGGCAGAAATTCTTCCAGCCGGGCGGTCCGGTTGTAATCTTCCCGCCGCCATTGATAGGTCGGCGGCATATGCCGCTCGGCAATCCAGTTGATCCTGAATTTGCCGTCGCGGTCGGGCGCTTTTGAAATCGGATAGCAGACGAATTTCAGGATTTCGTGGCCGGCCATGATCATCGTGCGGCCGGAAAGAAAGGCTTTGGCCGCGGTGACGCCGCGCCAGAGAATGCGCCCGTTCCAGAGCGGCGGGCCTTCGTTCGGGTAAAGCTTTTCCCGGGCCGCGGAATGAATGCCGTCGGCGGCGATCAGGACCGCGCCGTCGTAATGGCCTGCCGGTTTTCCGCTTGCCTTGTCGACAAAATCAGCGCGAATGCCGTCGGGAGTTTCGGTCCAGTCGCTCAGGTGATGGCTGGTCAGAATGTTCTCCGCGCCTAACCGCTTGGTCGCGGTATCGAGCAGGATCTGTTGCAGGGTGCCGCGATGGATCGAGAATTGCGGCCACTTGTAGCCGGCCTCCAGGCCACGCGGTTCGCTCCAGATCGGCCGGCCGCGCTTGGAGAAATAGGCCAATTCCTTCGTGGCCACGGCTGCGGCATCGAGTTCGTCGTGCAAGCCAAGTTCGATCAATTCGCGGACGGCGTGCGGAAGCACGTTGATGCCGACGCCGAGCGGCTTCAGCTCGGCAACGCTCTCGAAGACTTTGGCGGGAACGCCGATCTGATGCAGGCTGAGCGCCAGAGTCAGGCCGCCGATGCCGCCACCGGCAATAAGAACTGTCATGATGCGCCACCCTCTATGACGGCCGTCATGACATGAGGGGCGGCAGCGGGCAACAGTGAAAAATGGGCCGGTCCGCCCTCCGTGCTGCTGACATCACGCTGTCAGCAGGCCTGCGTTAGACAAGACGCAACGGAGAACCGCCATGACAGGGATTGCCAACGACTGCCGGAATATCCCCCTTGGATTGTACCGCGATCATCACGCTCCACGGCCGGGCCTCGTTGTCGGCGTGGCCTTGAGCGCGCTGTCGACGGTGCGGACCTGGCGGGCCCGCGCCCGCTTTCGCCGCGAGCTCGCCGCGCGAAGCCAGTTATGAATTGCAGGACATGGGAACCTGCTGGTCGTCGATATCCGACGAAGTCAGCAAGCCGTTCTGGCGAGCTTGATGGACCGCGCCGACGTGCCGTCAATCAGGCGGTTCGCCGCTTCGATCCGTCCAGCTCCCGGCCGGTCGCGAGCATGAGCTTGCGCAGCCAGATCGATCCCGGGTCGAATTGGGCGCGGGTCGGATAGAACATGTGCTGCTCGTCGATGCCGGGATCGAGCGGCGGCGCGACCGTTTTGAGCGACAACTGTTTCGCGAGTGCCGCGATCAGGCGTCGCGGGACGAAGGCCACGAGGTCGGTGCGGGCGGCAACATGCAGCGCCTCGATATAGCCGGGCACGACCAGCGCGATCCGCCGTTCGACGGCTTTTGAGCGCAACCAGGTATCGATCAGGTCTTCGCTCGAGCCGCGGATCACGACCGCAACATGCCGGGCGCCGAGGAAGGCTTCGCGCTTCCTTAATCCTGCGCCGACGGGATGGCCGCGGCGCACCGCGAGCGCGTCGCTGTCGGTATAGAGGCGCTGGCGGTGAAAGCCCTTGAAGGCGTCGCCGATCGAGATGACGAGATCGATGGTGCGGGCAAATTCCGCGTTGAAGATCGCAGGCCCCCGCCACGGCACCACGTCAATGGTCACCCCCGGCGCTTGCTTCGTCACCTTCTCCATCAGCGACGGCATCAGAAGCTCGACCGCGAGATCCGGCATCATCAGGCGGAAGTGCCGCTCGCTGCGGCCCGCGTCGAATTCGTCCGGCGCGAACAGGGTGCGTACCTGATCGAGCGCCTGCCCCAGCGGGCCGCGCAGCGCCTGCGCCCGCGGCGTCAATTCCATCCGCGCGCCGGTGCGCACCAGAAGCGGATCGCCGATCACGTCGCGCAGCCGTTGCAGCGCGTGGCTCGCCGCAGGTTGCGACAGGCCGATCCGCATCGCTGCGCGGCTGACGCTGGCTTCCCTGAGCAGGGCGTCGAGCGCAACCAGGAGATTGAGGTCAAGCGAATTCAAATTCATCAAGTGAATAGATATCATATTTCATATCGATTGGAAGAATGATGGTAAAGCGGCGATGATCGGTGGAATATTTCACCGATGAAAGAGGCCGTCATGAGCGATACCGCCAGCAACAAGAAACTGATCGAGCAGATTTTCGCTGCCGCCGGCAATCCAGATCCCGCGGCGCGCGACCGCGCGCTGTTTGTCGCCAGTCTCGCCGATGACGCCAAATGGGTGGTGACGGGCCAATATTCATGGTCGCGCACGTTCGCTGGCAAGCAGTCGATCCTGAACGACCTGCACGGTCACGTTCGCTCGCGGCTGGCCGAGCGGACCCGCACGATTGCGCATCGCTTCATTGCCGATGGCGATTGTGTCGCCGTGGAGGCCAAGGGCGACAACGTCACGCGGGAAGGCGTGCGCTATGACAACGACTATTGCCTGGTGTTTCGCCTGGAGGGCGGCAAGATCAAGGAAATCAGGGAATATTGCGACTCGGTGCTGACCGAAAAGGCGCTGGGGAAATTTCCGG
>CAVZJE010000013.1:0-406155 GCA_963775545.1 uncultured Alphaproteobacteria bacterium | reverse complement strand
GACCGGGACCGCCTCGCTTCCCGCGGCCGCACCTCGCTTCTCGATCACAGATTATGTGGAAGTCGCAGCCGTTTCGGAGCGCCAGCCGATCGGCGTCAGCTCCTATCAGGCAGGCCAATGGCTGGGGTCGATGCCGCGCACCTGGGCCGGTGACGCGGCGGAAGAATATCTGAGCGAGGTGCGCGAGCGCGATTCCGTCTATGCGCGCGAAGGGCTTGGTCATCCCGGGCTGTTGCAGCGGGTGATGAACAAGGTGCTGGTCGACAACGCGATCCTGGGACCCTGGATTCACGTCGGAAGCAAGATGCAGCTATTGAGCGCCGCCCGCCGCGGCGATGAAATTACCGCTCGCGCAAGAGTCACTGACAATTACGAGAAGAAGGGTCATCGCTTCGTCGAGCTGGACGCGCTTGTCGTCGGCAATGGCGCGACGCCGCTTGCGCATTGTCACCATGTGGCGATCTATCAGCCGCGCGAGCAGGCCGCGGCGTAGTAGCGTTTCAAGCCTGTCATTGCCGGGCATAGCCGTCTGAAGGACGGCGTCTCTTCCGCTCGCCTATGACCCGGCAATCCATTCGTCTTTGCGAGGCTCTTCTCAGGATTGATGGATACGCGGGTCAAGCCCGCGTATGACAAGCGGCTGTGACGAGCTCTGCCTGAAAAGCTACGCCACCTTGGCCTTGGCACCGTGGATCGCGCGCCAGACGCGCTCCGGCGTCAATGGCATATCGATCTGGGTAACGCCGAGTTCCGACAGCGCATCCAGCACCGCATTGGTCAGCGTCGAGAGCGAGCCGGCGCAGCCGGCTTCCCCACAGCCCTTGGTGCCCAGCGGATTGGACTTGGCCGGCACCGCGTGATCGCCGATCTGCATGTGCGGAATGTCCTGGGCTCGCGGCAGCGCATAGTCCATGAAGGAGCCGGTGATCGGCTGGCCGCTGGCGTCGTAGCTCACGCATTCCATGAAGGCCTGCCCGATGCCCTGCGCAACGCCGCCGTGCAACTGGCCGGCCACCAGCATCGGATTGACGATGGTGCCGAAATCGTTGACGCCGGTGTAGCGGACGATCTGCACGACCCCGGTCTCGGGATCGATCTCGACTTCGGCGACGTGGCAGCCGTTGGGGAAGGTCGAAGGCACCGGCCCGCTCGTGTGATCGACATCGAGCGAGGAGGGCACGTCTTCGGGCATCTTGCCGTCACGCACGCGCTTGGCGAGATCCATGATGTCGATCGAGCGGTCGGTACCGGCGATCGTGAATTGGCCGCCCGCAAATTCGATGTCGCCTTCGGCGGCTTCCATCAGGTGCGCTGCTGCGCGCTTGCCTTTTTCAATGACCAGTCTTGATGCTTCGACGATCGCCATGCCGCTCGCCGTAATCGAGCGCGAACCGCCGGTGCCGTTGCCGGTATGAACGAGATCGCTGTCGCCCTGTTCGAGGGTGACGCGTTCGAAGGGAACGCCCAGCTGGGAGGCGAGAATCTGCGCGAACGGCGTGGCATGGCCCTGGCCGTAGTCGAGCGTGCCGGTGATGATTTTCACCGAACCATCGTTCTCGAACACGATCTTGCCGAGCTCGACATTGGGCGGCGCGGTGACTTCGAGATAGGAGCCGACCGCAATCCCGCGCAGTTTGCCGTTTTTGCGGCTCTCTTTCTTGCGCCTGGCGAAGTTCGCGTGGTCGGAAATCTCAAGCGCCTTGTCGAACACGCCCTGGAAGTCGCCACTGTCATAGACCATGCCGGAGGAGGCATTGAACGGGATCTGCGCCGGTTTGATGAAGTTGCGCTTGCGAAGTGTCAGCCGGTTGATACCCATTTCATCGGCAGCGCGATCGATCAGCCGCTCCATGAAATAGTTGGCTTCGGGCCGTCCGGCGCCGCGATAGGCGCCCATCAGCGTGGTGTTGGTCAGCACCGTCTTGATATCGACCGTCATGACCGGCGTGCGGTACACGCTGGCGATGTTCTTGCCGATATTCAGCGACAGCGGCTGCGGCGCCACGCCGGTGATGTAAGCGCCGAGGTTGCCGTAGCCGGAGACCTTCAGGCCAAGAAATTTACCGTCCGCATCGAGCGCCAGCTCGCAATGAACCTTCTGGGCGCGGCCGTGGCTGTCGGACAAGAAGCTGGTCGAGCGCTCGTCGGTCCATTTCACCGGCCGCCCCAGCGCCTTCGCCGCATGAAGAATGCAGATATATTCGGGATAGTTGATGTTCTTCATGCCGAACGAGCCGCCGACATTGGCGGTGAGCAGATGCACTTTGTCGTGCGGAACCTTCAGAAGATTCTTGGCAAGACCGGTGCGATTGGCGGCGACGCCCTGCGTCGGCACCTGAATGGTAAACCGCTCGGTCGGCTTGTCGTAGGCGGCGAGCGCCGCGCGCGGTTCCATCGCCACCACCGCAACGCGATTGTTGATGACGTCGATCTTGGTGACGTGTGCTGCGCTCTTGAAGGCCGCTTCGACCTTCTCCGCATCGCCGAAGTGATAATCGAGCGCGACATTGTTGGGGATGTGATCATAGAGCTGCGGTGCGCCGGGCTGGGCCGCTTCTTCGGGGTCGGTAACGGCGGGCAGCGGATCGATGTCGACCGTCACCGCTTCGGCGGCATCGCGCGCCTGCACCAGCGTCTCCGCAACCACGAAGGCAACGGGGTCGCCGACATAGCGCACTTTGTCGGTCATCAATGCCGTGCGGTTGGTCTGATGCAGCGGCGTGCCGTCGCGGCTCTTCAGCGGCAGCGCGCAGGTGAACGGGCCATAGCCGGCCGCGACCAGATCGGTTCCCGTCCACACCCCGAGAACACCGGGCATGGCCTTGGCGGCTTCCGTGTCGATGCCGCGGATCACGCCATGGGCGTGGCTGGAACGAACGATCCAGGCATAGCCCTGCCGCGGAAGATTGAAGTCGTCGGTATATTTGCCCTTGCCGCGGACGAGAGTGTCGTCCTCCTTGCGGCGGACCGGCTGTCCCACGCCGTATTTTTGCACCGCAAGGGCGTTTTCAAGGGAGGCTGGGGAAGTGTGATCTTGCATCGAAAATACCCGAAATCGCCGATTTTTGGCTAGTTTTGCCGCCCGTACCCCAAATAGACCACCCCCCGCGGGACGACAACGCCTGATTGGGCATGGTCCCATGTAGAGGGTTGTTGCGCCGCCCTTAATAGAGCTAGAGTTTTGACCGAAACGGTATTCCTCGTCGGCTGCCTAGATAGGCCGGGGAAAGACATTTGAATGACGGAAGATACGCGGGCTCGCGGCGACGCGTCGTCGCGCGGAAGCTTGACCATACCGGTCGCAGCCGATGCCGCAGACGCCAAGTTAGTGCCGGGGACCGAGGTTTATGCGGCGCTGGACCTCGGCACCAATAACTGTCGGCTGCTGATCGCATGCCCCACAGAGGACGGGTTCCGCGTGGTCGATTCGTTCTCGCGGATCGTGCGCCTCGGCGAAGGGATCTCGACAACGGGCTGTATCAGCGACGCGGCAATCGAACGCACGATCGCAGCGTTAAGCGTTTGCCGGGACAAGATTCGCTCGAGGAAGGCGCGGCGGCTGCGGCTGATCGCAACCGAAGCCTGCCGGGCCGCCTCGAACGCCGAAGGCTTTCGGGACCGCGTCGCGGCCGAGACCGGGATTCGTCTGGAGGTCATCAATCGCGAGACCGAGGCTGCGCTCGCCGTGATCGGTTGTTCGCCGTTGATCGATCCGCAGGGACGCGGCGCCATCCTGTTCGATATCGGCGGTGGATCGACCGAACTGGTCCGGATCGAGCGTGATCCCGCCGACCGCGATGCCACGCCGCGCATCAAGGCATGGATGTCGATCCCGCTCGGCGTGGTCACCCTCGCCGAGCATTTCGGCGGCCGCGACGTCACCCCGCAGTGCTACGCCGCAATGATCGACGAAGTTGCTCGGCATGTCGGGCCGTTTGCCGCCGAGCACGCCTGTGAGTTGACGGGCATGCACCTGCTCGGTACCTCCGGCACGGTAACGACACTTGCCGGAATTCATCTCAACCTGCATCGCTACGACCGTCGCCGGGTCGACGGAATCTGGATGAGTGACGAGGAAATCACCGCGAGCATCGCGCGGCTGTTGCGGATGAGCTACCAGGAGCGCGCCGCCAACCAGTGCATCAGCGTCGAGCGGGCCGATCTCGTTCTCGCGGGCTGCGCCATTCTCGATGCGATCCGCCAGGGGTTTCCACTGCCGCGGCTGCGCGTCGCTGACCGGGGCCTGCGCGAGGGCATGCTGGTGGAAATGATGCGCGAGGACGGCGCGCTGAGCGCCAGCCGATAAACGGACGTCAGTGGCCTCATCCTTCGAGTCGCACGCGAGAGCGTGCTCCTCAGGATGAGGATTTCCAGCCTGATATGAGGTATCAACCCTCATGGTGAGGAGGCGCAGAGCGCCGTCTCGAACCATGAGGCCCCGACAAGTACGATTGACATGGCAAAAGATACGACCGGGCGGCTGCACGTCACCGTCAAGACCGGTGGCAAGCGCAAGCTGTCCTCAAAACTCTGGCTGGAACGCCAGCTCAACGATCCCTATGTAACCCGCGCCAAGCGCGAGGGCTTTCGTTCGCGCGCGGCCTACAAGCTCACCGAGATCGACGACAAATATCATCTGCTTAAATCCGGCATGACAGTGGTCGATCTTGGCGCCGCGCCCGGCGGTTGGAGCCAGGTCGCCGCCAAGCGGATTGGCCTTGCGAATGGCAAGGGCAGGGTGGTCGCGACCGATCTTCTGGAAATGCCGGAGATTGTAGGCGTCACTTTCGCGCAGCTCGATTTTCTGGCAGCTGACGCGCCGGGACGACTGATCGCGATGATGGAAGGGCGCGCCGATGTCGTGATGTCGGACATGGCCGCGAACACCACGGGCCACCGAAAGACCGACCAATTGCGCATGGTGGGTCTCGTAGAAACCGCGGCGGCCTTTGCCGCCGAGGTGTTGAAGCCGGGTGGCGCGTTCCTCGCCAAGACATTCCAGAGCGGCGCCGACGCCGAGTTGATGGTCCAGCTCAAGCGTGATTTTTCAAGCGTGCGCCACGTCAAGCCGGCCGCGAGCCGGCAGGATTCTTCCGAGCGTTACTTGCTGGCGACGGGATTTCGGGGCGGGAAGGAGACAGCAGGATAGGCCGCGGTCCTTGCTTATCCCTCCCCCGCGAGCGTAGCGAGCAGTGGGGAGGGAAGGCCGAAGCGGAGCGGAGGCCAGGGTGGGGGAGACCTCCCATCACGATCCATGTTTAGAAATTTCGGCCAAATGCAGGCTCTTTGAGATGGAAGGGTGGAGTGATGCCCCCACCCGACACTTCGTTCGCTGTGCTCACGAAGTGCCACCCTCCCCACGCTGACGCGGGGGAGGGACGAGGCAGCGACGGTCTTTTCTTGTCACCCCAGTCGCTGATCGCGCGCGTTCTGTGTTTCCTCGCTCGCCACCTTGACCGCCGCAGTAGCCGCGCCCTTGCGGCTGGAAATCTCGACCGCCTTGCGGCCGGAGATTTCGTGGCCCGCATCGTCAGGCATTTGCCAGAACAAAAAGGTCGACATCGCCGATATCACGGCAACCACCAGGAATGCGGGAGCGAATACATCCGCCGTCAGTTCGCTCATGTGGCGCATCCATAAAGTGGATTCCACCGAGAAGGCGCCGATCGCAATCCCAGCCGAAACCGCGAGCTGCTGGTTGACGCTGACGAGCGTGGTGGCGCGGCTCATCTGCGCCGGCTCGACCTCGGCATAGGCGACCGTATTGATCGCGGTGAATTCGAGCGAGCGGAAAAAGCCACCGACCACCAGAATGATCGCGATCAGAAGCAGCGGCGTCGTCACCGTAAAAAGCGCACAGGCAGCGAGGAAGATCGAACTGACAACGGCATTGATCGTCATCATGTTGCGGAAGCCGAAGGTTCGGATAATGCGCGCCGCCAGCGTCTTCATGCCCATGGCGCCGACAGCGGAAGAAAATGTTACCAGTCCGGAGCGGAACGGGGAGAGGCCGAACCCGACCTGCATCAGAAGCGGCAGCAGGAACGGCAGCGCGCCGACGCCGACGCGAAACAGGAAGCCGCCGACGATGCTGGCGCGCATGGTCGGTAGCCGCAGCAGACCGAAATCGAGTACTGGAGAAGATGTCCGTCGGGCGTGGATGACGTAGAGCGTCATCGAGATCGCCCCGATTGCGATCAGCGAGGCGACGACGCTCCATGGCAGAAGATTGAGGCCGGCCACCGAGAGGCCGAAAGCGATGCCGGCAAGCCCGACGCCGGCCAGCACCATCCCGTAGAGATCGAAGCGTTCGGGGTTTTCGCTCTTGATCGGATCAATGAAGCGCAGCGCCATGAAGATGCCGAGCAGGCCGATCGGAATATTGATCAGGAAGATCCAGTGCCAGGAGAAATAGGTGGTGATGAATCCGCCGAGCGGCGGCCCGACCACCGGTCCTACCAGCGCGGGCACGGTGACCCAGGCCATGGCGTTCACGAGCGCGCTTTTGTCGATCGAGCGCAACAGCACGAGACGTCCGACCGGCGTCATCATCGCCCCGCCGATGCCTTGCAGCGTGCGCGCGATCACGAAGTCGGTCACTGATCCCGACAACGCGCAGCCGATCGAGCCCGCCATGAAGACAGCGACCGCGCCGGAAAACACCAGTCGCGGACCGAAGCGGTCCGCGGTCCAGCCGCTCGCCGGGATGAACACGGCAAGCGCGAGAAGATAGGACGTGATGGCAAGCTTGAGCGTCAGCGGGCTTGTGCCGATATCGGCGGCGATCGCCGGCAGCGACGTCGCGATCACCGTCGAATCCATGTTTTCCATGAACAGGGCGGTGGCCACAATCAGTGGGATCAAACGTTGTTTGTTCATTGAGATTTTTTGTGAGGCCGGGAACTTTGGGAGGGAGTTCCGCCTTTAGCTCATGGTGAACGGCGCGGAACCTGGGGATCGTCTCAGTTAATCTTTGATTTCAATGCTTTCTCGGCAGATGCTACCAAAAGGCTTCGTCGGGTGTTTGTGGCGATTTTGTGCAGAAACGTTAATGCGTTACTGCCTGCATAGCTCATGCGCGCGACATGCTTGGGATGGGGTTGTCGCTCGGTAAGTGTTATGGGACCTAGGCCGCAGCAGAAGCTGTGTTGCTCAGCAATTCCCGTATCAGTTCTTAGAGAAGGAAGGGCCCGGAATGGGGTTTCGTTTGTTGTTTATTTTCGCGGTCCTCTTTGTAATGGCTCCGGTTGAAGCCTCCGCCGAGGGCATTTTTCATCGCGCATCCTGCTCGGTCGTTCGTTATTACGTCGCCAAGTACAGCGCGTCCATGGCTGAAGCCTGGGCACGGAGCAAGGGCGCTACCGAGGCTGAAATCGAATCCGCCCGGCGTTGCATTGATGGCGGTTCGCGCGTTCGTACCGCGCAGGATTTCCGCTAAGTTGAGCTAGAAGTGATTTGCGGGCTGCGCCCAAAGCCAGCCCGCGATTCTTTTTTTGCCGCCGCGATGAGGGCGGCTGTGGGCGAACCGCCGTGATGCGGATTTGGCCCCTTTGATTTGTCATGGTGGCGTGCTATCGACCACCGCCAACCCTACCGATGGGCCTTGATTCGACGGCGAAGCCCGCTTCGCCGGCGTATTGGCTCATCCCGGGATCTTACGCGGCCCGTGAGCCGCCGGATGGAGTTGGTAATGGCGCAGGTACAGGGACTTCAGGCGATCAGCGAAGCCTTTACGTTCGACGACGTACTCCTGAAACCTGGTCTCTCCGACATCCTGCCCTCCGAAGCCGACATCCGATCGCGCGTCACCCGCGCCATCCCGCTCAACATTCCGATCATGGCTTCCGCCATGGATACCGTCACCGAAGCGCGCATGGCGATTGCGATGGCGCAGGCCGGCGGCGTTGGCGTTATTCACCGCAATTTCGATGTCGAGGGACAGGCGGGGCAGGTCCGTCAGGTCAAGAAGTTCGAGTCGGGCATGGTGGTCAATCCGCTTACCATTGGTCCGGATGCGATGCTGTCGGACGCGCTCGCGCTGATGAGCGCCCATGGCTTTTCCGGAATTCCTGTGGTCACCGGCGGCGGCGAGGGGCGGCCGGGAAAACTGGTCGGCATTCTCACCAACCGCGACGTGCGCTTCGCCACCGATCCGAAGCAGAAGATCTCCGAACTGATGACGCACGAAAACCTCGTGACCGTGCGCGAGGGCGTCAGCCAGGACGAGGCCAAGCGCATGCTGCATCAGCATCGCATCGAAAAGCTTTTGGTGGTCGACGATCAATATCGCTGCGTCGGCCTGATCACCGTCAAGGACATGGAAAAGGCGGTCGCCCATCCGCTCGCCTGCAAGGACGCGCAAGGCCGGCTGCGAGTTGCGGCTGCGACCACGGTCGGCGAAGGCGGGTTCGAGCGCACCGAACGGCTGATCGACGCCGGTGTCGATCTGATCGTGGTGGACACGGCCCACGGCCATTCCTCGCGGGTGCTGGAAGCCGTCAACCGTATCAAGCGGCTGTCCAACGCGGTGCAGGTGATCGCCGGCAATATTGCGACGAGAGAAGGCGCGCAGGCGCTGATCGACGCCGGCGCCGACGCCATCAAGGTCGGCATCGGTCCGGGTTCGATCTGCACTACGCGAATCGTCGCAGGCGTCGGCGTGCCCCAGCTCACCGCCATCATGGATGCGGTCGAGGCGGCAAAGAAAGCCGACGTGCCCGTGATTGCCGATGGCGGCATCAAGTTTTCCGGCGATCTGGCGAAAGCGCTCGCGGCCGGCGCCGACATCGCCATGGTCGGTTCGCTGCTCGCCGGCACCGACGAGACTCCGGGCGAAGTGTTTCTGTGGCAGGGCCGCTCGTATAAGGCCTATCGCGGCATGGGCTCGGTGGGCGCGATGGCGCGCGGCTCGGCCGACCGCTACTTCCAGCAGGACATCAAGGACACACTCAAGCTCGTGCCAGAGGGCATCGAGGGGCAAGTGCCCTACAAGGGACCGGTCGCCAATGTCATGCATCAGCTCGCCGGCGGCCTGCGCGCCGCGATGGGCTATGTCGGCGCGCGCGATCTCGCCGAATTCCATCAGAAGGCGCAGTTCGTGCGCATCACCGGCGCGGGCTTGCGCGAAAGCCACGTCCACGACGTGACGATCACGCGCGAATCGCCGAACTATCCGGGCGGGGCGTAAAGCGCCGTCACCGTCGTCCCCTTCGTCATTCCGGGGCAGCCCACCGGGCTGAACCCCGAATCCATTTTTCCCGGCATTCTTGCGGCACCATAGATTCCGGGTTCGCTTGCTCCGCTCGCGCCCCGGAATGACGCCATCGGATACACGCTGGATGGCTTCGTCGCTGCCGCTCCTCGCCATGACGGAGACTGCATACGCATCATGCAACAGGGCGTATGGGGATAGCCCTGCTTCCATAGTACATCCGCCAGCGTGGCGGCGCAGTGCCGCCATTTCGCTGGAGAGGTCTGCCGGATGTTGCAGGAGGTCAAGGTCGCAAAGCCGGCGTCGTCGCTAGCGATGGACGGCTTGCCACCCCAGCGCCGGCGATGGGCGGTGGCTGCGATCTTCACGGCGATCGCGATGGCCTCGCTCGATACCGCGATTGCCAATGTCGCGCTGCCGACGATCGCTGCCGACCTGCATGTGAGCCCGGCGGATGTGGTCTGGGTCGTCAACGTCTATCAGATTGCGCTGGTGGCGACGCTGTTGCCTCTCGGCGCGCTCGGCGAGATCGTCGGCCACCAGCGCATTTATCTCGCCGGCCTGTTGCTGTTCACGATTGCCTCGCTCGGATGCGCCTGTGCCTGGTCGCTACCGAGCCTTCTGGTCGCGCGCGTGCTGCAAGGCGTCGGCGCCAGTGGTCTCATGAGCGTCAACTCGGCGCTGATCCGTTATATTTATCCGAGCCGGATCCTCGGCCGCGGCTTTGGCTATAACGCGATGGTCGTTGGCACCGCCTTCACCTTCGGGCCGACGATCGCCTCCGGTATTCTGGCGCTGGGGACCTGGCCGTGGCTGTTTGCGGTCAATATTCCCTTCGGCCTGACCGCGATCGCGATCGGGATGCGAACGCTGCCGTCGACGCCGCGCGCCGGCCATGCCTTCGATTTTCTCGGCGCGCTGATGGCAGCGATCTGTCTTGGTCTCGTCATTCTCGGCGTCGGTAGCGCCGCGCACAGGGCCCCGCTTGGCCTGGTATCGGCCGAACTCGTCATAGGCATCGTGCTGGGGCTGATATTAATTCGCCGTCAGGCCGACCATCCCGCGCCGATGCTGCCGATCGATCTTTTCCGCCGGCCGATGTTTGCGTTGTCGGCCGCGACAGCCGTCTGTTCGTTTGCGATCCAGGGGATCGGCTTCGTTTCGTTGCCGTTTTACTTCGAGGATGTTCTGCACCGGACGCAGGTCGAGACCGGCCTGTTCATGACGCCGTGGCCGCTGGTGGTTGCGATCATGGCGCCGGTCGGCGGTCGCTTGAGCGATCGTCATCCGGCGGGGTTACTCGGCGGTCTCGGCCTGGTCCTGCTCGGGATCGGCATGGCGTTGCTGGCGACGCTGCCGGCCTCGCCCAGCATCTTGAATATCGTCTGGCGCATGGCGGTCTGCGGATTGGGATTTGGCTTCTTCCAGACGCCGAACCTGCGAGCGATCATGTCGAGTGCGCCGCCCGATCGCAGCGGCGGCGCCAGCGGCATCGTGGCGACCGCGCGCCTGACCGGACAAACGACGGGCGCCGCGCTCGCAGCGTTGTGCTTTGCGCTTGCGGGGCGCGATGGCGCGACCGTCGCGCTCGCACTCGGCGCCGGATTTGCCGCGGTCGGCGCGGTGATGAGCTTTCTGCGGCTGACGGTGCCTGCGACTAAAAAACCCTGACGCGATTTATCCCCGCCGCACGCTGGCGCCGCCATCCACCGGCAGCGTCACGCCGGTGATGAAGCCTGCTTCATCGGAGGCGAGAAACAGCGCGGCATTGGCGACATCCCATGCGGTGCCCATCTTGTGGCGCAGCGGCACCTGTGCGTCGCGCATCGCCGCGACTTCGGCGCGGCTCTTCTTGAACGCCTTGGCGCGGGTATCGACCGCCATCGGCGTATCCATCAGCCCCGGCAGGATCACGTTGGCGCGGATGCCGTAGTCGGCATTCTGATAGGCGAGCTGTTCGGTGAAGGCGATCATCGCTGCCTTCGTCGCTTTATAGGCGACATAGGGATAGACGGTGATCGCAGCCATCGAGGAAATGTTGATGATGGCGCCGCTTTTTTGCTTGCGCATGATCGGGATCGTATATTTCGCGGCCAGAATGCAGCTCTTGAGATTGATCGCGACGCAATTGTCGATCGCAGATTCCGTGATCTGAAGCAGTTCAGCGTCGCCCCCGGCGAGACTGACGCCGACATTGCAGTGGAGAATGTCGAGGCGGCCCCATCGCCGCGGCGCTTCCTCCACCATCGCCTTGATGTCGCGCTCTTTGGTGACATCGGCCTCGAAGGCGATCGCCTTGCCGCCTTTTGCTTCGATCAGGCCGGCGGTCTCCTGCGCGGAAGCGAGGTTGCGGTCCACGCACAGCACGCAGGCGCCTTCGCGCGCAAAGGTGATCGCGGTGGCGCGGCCGTTGCCCATGCCTTCGCCCGGGCTTTGCCCGGCGCCAACTACAATCGCGATACGATCTTTCAGCCGCATGTCGTTTCACTCCCGCAACGTCTTGATTGTTGTCGGGAGATTAGCGGAAGCGCTGTGACGGGGCTATTTCGGTGGATCAGCCCTGATGCGCCTCAGGCGAGGGACGGCTGGCTTGGTCCATCTCGGTGGCCAGAGCTTTTGCCCGTTCGGTCGTTTGCTGCCACTGCAATTCGAATTGGCTGGAGGGGCTGGCCGTCCTCGCGATATGGGCCATCGCGGCATTGCGCATGTCGTAGATCACGAAGGCGAGCAGGCTCAATCCGAGCGCCGCGGTAAGGCCGTGGCGGATCATGTCGCGATAGCTCCGATAGCCGGTCTGGAAATAGATCGCCAGCATCAGCGCCACGGTGATACCGGCGGCGACACCCGCGAGCGCCGGCATCAGCAAACCGGCATCATCGGTGCTCGGGTCGGGCCAAATCCCCGCCGCGAACAGGTTCGTCAGGTCGGCGGCAGCGTGGCGGAGGGAATCGAGGTTCATCGCACTATCTCGGCAAAAGAGGGAGACGAACGCGGACGCTTTCAACGGGTTGGTCGCTTGCGGCCGCACCGGGGTTCAAGGCGCAGCCGCCGATTCATTGTCACGCAGACTGCGCCCCGCTATAGCGGGTGGACGCGCCATGCTGGGGCACTCCAAAGGGGGCTGATATGTCGATTCCAAGCGTTCTGCTGCCGGTCTTCGTTCTGGTCGGGCTCACCTTTGCGCTTCTGCTTGGGATGGTTTTTGCTCGCCGCGGCGCATTGGTGAGCAGGGAGACCAAAATCAGGGATATCGCCCTGGGCGAGCCGAACTGGCCCGCCCGCGCCACCCAGATCGGCAACTGTTACCGGAACCAGTTCGAGCTGCCGGTGCTGTTCTATGTGCTGATTGCGCTGGCGCTACCGCTTCGCCACGCCGATCTCATCATCGTGATCCTGTCGTGGGTATTCGTGTTGACCCGTCTGGTGCATGCGGGCGTCTTCGTGAGTTCCAACGATCTCGGCCGGCGCTCGACCGCGTGGCTCGTCGGCGTGCTTGTGCTGCTCGTCATGTGGGTCTACTTCGCGCTGAAGATATTGCTCCTCATCTGACCCCACATTGAAAGATTTGAATGACCCCCGCAGCGCGGCTTTCGGCAGCGATCGAGCTGATAGAGACCATCGACGACCAGCGTGTTCCCGCCGCCAAAGCCCTGAAGGAGTGGGGCACCGCGCATCGCTTTGCCGGTTCCGGCGACCGCGCCGCGATCTCCGGCCTGGTTTGGGACGTGCTGCGGCGTCGCGCCTCGATCGCCTGGATCATGGAGAGCGACACCGCGCGCGCGCGCCTGCTCGGCATGCTCAAGCTCGAGCGCGGCCTCGATGCCGACGCCATTGCCGCGCTGTGCGACGGCAGCCGTTTTGCGCCGGCGCCCATCACCGAAGCCGAGCGGAGTGCATTGACGTCGAACTCTCTCGCGAAAGCGCCGGCTCACGTCGCGGGTGACTATCCCGAATGGCTCGACCCTTATTTCGCCGAGGTATTTGCTGACGACCGCGTCGCTGAAGCCACCGCCATGGCGAGCCGCGCGCCGCTCGACCTGCGCGTCAATACGCTCAAGGCCAAACCCGAGAAGGTGCTGGCCTCGATCGCGCATCTCGGCGCGACGCCGACGCGGTGGTCCCCGATCGGGCTTCGTATCGAGCTTGGCGCCGACGCCCGCAATCCCGGCATTCATGCCGAGGAAGCCTTTATCAAGGGGCAGATCGAGGTGCAGGACGAGGGCTCGCAACTCGCCGCGCTGCTCTCGGCTGCAAAGCCCGGCGAACAGGTGATCGACCTCTGCGCCGGCGCCGGCGGCAAGACGCTGGCGCTTGCAGCACAGATGCAAGGCAAGGGGCGGCTCATTGCCACCGACCATGACAAGCGCCAGCTCGCCCCGATCCATGAGCGGCTGTCGCGCGCCGGCATCCACAATTGCGACGTGCGCACGCCGAAAGGTGAGGGCGATGCGCTCTCCGATATCCGCAGCTCAGCCGATCTCGTGATGATCGACGCGCCCTGCACGGGAACCGGAACCTGGCGCCGTAACCCGGACGCCAAGTGGCGGATGCGGCCGGGCGCGCTCGAGATCCGTCTGAAGGACCAGGCCGAGGTGCTTGATCGCGCAGCCGCATTGGTCAAGCCGGGCGGCCGTATCGCCTACATTACCTGCTCGGTGTTGGTGCCTGAGAATGGCGGCCAGATCCGAGCGTTTGTGGCGCGGCATCCGGACTTTTCGGTCATTCCGCCCTCGGAGACCGTGACCGCGCTGTGGGACAAGGCCGACGATTTCGCCGCCGCCACGCTCCAGTCGGCGGAAGGGCTGCTGATGACGCCGCGCCGCACCGGAACGGACGGGTTTTTCGTGTCGGTGTTGCGGAAGGGGTAGTGCCGTCCCTCTCGTCATTGCGAGGAGCGTCAGCGACGACGCAATCCAGCCGCTGTCATTCCGGGATGCGCCTAAGGCGCAGGCCCGGAATCCATTTATCCCGGAATACGTGGCACGATGGATTCCGGGTTCGATGCTCGGCGCATCGCCCCGGAATGACGTCCCCGAGAAAGTCTCGATTGCTTCGCTTCGCTCGCAATGACGACTAGGCCCACCGCACCGGATAATTGCCTGACGCCTGCCTAATCTTGCCCGCATCGTCGAGCCGCAGATATTCGCAAACCTGCTTTCCCAATTCGTCGTGATAGAGCACCGCGACGCTGTCCGGGCTGGCGAAGGTTTCGATCAGCGTGAAATGCAGCTTGGGCCGGAACGTGAGCGCCTTGCTCCAATAGGCGCGCAGGCGGTCCTTGCCTCGCAGGGTTCCGCTGGCGTCAAAGCCGAGCGCGGAAATCTTCTCCGAGCTCATTTCGCTGTCGTCGGTGTAGAGAGTGAGAACCCGTTCGAGGTCGCGCGAATTCCACGCGGCGATCCATTCCGTCGCGAGCGCCAGGAGATCCGAGGGCGCATGATGGCCTGCCATGGTTTCCTCCGTTTTTATATATGTCAGTATTACTGACGTATATGGATTTGTCCATGCCGCCGTTACTCCGTCATTCCGGGCCTGCGCCTGCCGGCGCATCCCGGAATGACGGGGAAAAACGTGGATCGCGAGCCGAAGTCCTCCATGGCACCCCGGCGAGGCTTGCGAGGCCGCCCCCCGTCGCGTAATTCCTTCGGATGACCTCCGCACCCAAGACCAGCGAGTTGATGCCCCCAATGGCCTCGGCGCATGACAAGATTTTGATTGTCGATTTCGGCAGTCAGGTGACGCAATTGATCGCCCGCCGCGTCCGCGAGGAGGGCGTCTATTCCGAAATCGTGCCGTTCCAGAAGGCGGACGCCGCCTTCCGCGACATGAAGCCGAAGGCGGTGATCCTCTCCGGCGGGCCGGAATTGGTGCACGAAAAAGGCTCGCCCCGCGCGCCGCAGGCGATCTTCGATTCCGGGGTTCCCGTGCTCGGCATCTGCTATGGCCAGATGGTCATGGCGGCGCAACTCGGCGGCGAAGTTGAGGGCGGGCATCACCGCGAGTTCGGCCGCGCCGATGTCGAGGTGAAAGCCGCAAGCCAGTTATTCGACACCACCTGGGGCATCGGCGAAAAGCATCAGGTGTGGATGAGCCATGGCGACCGCATTACCCAAATGCCGCCGGGCTTTGCGGTGGCGGGCACTTCGGCGAACGCGCCGTTTGCGGTGATCCAGGACGAGAAGCGCAAATATTACGGGCTGATGTTCCACCCCGAGGTGGTGCACACGCCCGATGGCGCCAAACTCATCCGCAATTTCGTTCGCAAGGTCTTAGGGTTGACTGGCGACTGGACCATGCGCGCCTTCCGCGAGGAGGCGATCGAGAAGATCCGCGCGCAAGTGGGCAAGGGCAAGGTGATCTGCGGTCTCTCCGGCGGCGTCGATTCCGCGGTCGCGGCCGTGCTGATCCACGAGGCGATCGGCGACCAGCTCACGTGCGTGTTCGTCGATCACGGGCTGTTGCGGCTGAACGAGGCCGAAACCGTCGTCGACCTGTTCCGCCATCACTACAACATTCCGCTGGTTCACGTGGATGCCTCGAAGCAATTCCTGGGCGAGCTTGCGGGCGTCACCGATCCGGAAGTGAAGCGCAAGACCATCGGAAAACTCTTCATCGACGTGTTCGACGCGGAAGCCAAGAAGGTCGGCGGCGCCGAGTTTCTCGCGCAGGGCACGCTCTATCCCGACGTGATCGAAAGCGTGTCGTTCACCGGCGGGCCCTCGGTGACGATCAAGAGCCACCACAATGTCGGCGGCTTGCCCGCGCGCATGAACATGAAGCTGGTCGAGCCGTTGCGCGAACTGTTCAAGGACGAGGTGCGCGTGCTTGGACGCGAGCTGGGTTTGCCGGAGATTTTCGTCGGCCGGCATCCGTTCCCCGGACCGGGGCTGGCGATCCGCTGCCCCGGCGAGATCACGCGCGAAAAACTCGACATCCTGCGCAACGCGGATGCGGTCTATATCGACCAGATCCGCAAAGCCGGGCTGTACGACAACATCTGGCAGGCCTTTGCGGTGCTGCTGCCGGTGAAGACTGTCGGCGTGATGGGCGACGGGCGCACGTATGAATATGTCGTCGGCCTGCGCGCGGTGACCTCGACCGACGGCATGACCGCGGACTTCTACCAGTTCGACATGAAATTCCTCGGCGAAACCGCAACCCGCATCATCAACGAGGTCAAGGGCGTCAACCGCGTGGTCTACGACGTCACGTCAAAACCGCCGGGGACGATCGAGTGGGAGTAGGGGACGGTCGGCGGCGATGGCGCGGTTTCGGCGGCGATTTTCGCGCCGCGCTGCGGCGTTGGGCTTCGCCTTGCTGGACCTGGTTTTAAACGATCTTAGGCCGCGTTCCTGAACCCATCGATCTGCGCCTTCATCGCCCGCTGAAATGCCGGTCGCGCTTCACAGCGCCGTTTATAGGCACTGAGGCGAGGATAGGCGGCCAGTAGCTCCGTGTGATCGAGGATACGCAGTACGTCGGCCATCATTAGGTCTCCGACAGTGAAATTCCCTTCGAGATAGTCCTTCCCGTCGAGAGCCTTCTCGAGCATTCCCAAACGATCTTGAACCATCTTCTCAATTTGGGGCCGCCATGCCTTCGCCCATTCTTCTTTCGCATGGAAGAAGTCGAGGCTCGCGAGCTGTTGAATCCAGATCTCGACCGAATTGAGCGCCGCGAATACCCATGCGGTAGCGCGCTCGCGCTCGATGCGGTCCTTTGGCAGAAGCTTTTGGTTCTTCTCTGCGACGTAGAGAGCGATAGCGCCGCTTTCAAATAGTGCAAGGCCGTCTTCCTCAATCGCGGGCGCTTGGCCGAACGGCTGGCGCGCCAAATGTTCGGACGACTTTTGTTCCGGCCCTAGTGCCACCGTGCGAACATCGTATGGCAAAGCAGCCTCCTCCAGCGCCCAGCGCACGCGAAACGCGCGCATGAGCGGTGCCGCAAAATCTGGAACCCATTTGTACGTTGTGAGCGTGATCATGCGTGAAATCCGTTCTGTTCAGCCACGGCGATGTTCTCGACGTAGACCTGTTGCTTGTTGAAGAGCGAATTCCATCCGCCGATGTGGCTGTCGCGAATAGTGACGCTGGAGAAAGGCGCCTGATGGAACGTCTGGATCGTGTTTCCTTCCTTATCGGCAAAGGTAACGGTCACCAGCGTATCGCAATCGCGACCGGAATCCCCGTCCCACTGGAATGTGAAGACGATGCGCTTATTTTTCTGCACTTCGCGGATGACACCGCCAAACCTTGAAAGACCGTATTGTCTTGACGTCATTGCGCCGCGCCACGGTCGACCAGGTGTCAGCTCCCAGTCTAACTCGATCGCGGTAAACTTCTCGGGTCCCCACCACCGAAGCATGTGATCGCGGCTTTCCCAAAGTCGAAAAACGAGCGGTACTGGCGCGTTGAATTCACGCTCGATCATCAGTTCATTCTCGCGAAGCTCACTCACTGCTTTCTTCCTTTCTTCGGCGCTTTGGTGAGATCCGTCAGAAGCGCATCCATCCGGTCGAAGCTTTCCGACCAAAACGTGCGGTACCTCTCCAGCCAGCCATCGACTTGTTTCAGCGGCGCGGCTTCCAGCTTGCACGGACGCCATTGCGCCTGACGGCCCCGAGTGATCAGGCCTGCGCTCTCCAGGACTTTCAAATGGCGTGAGATCGAGGGCAGCGAGATGTCGAATGGATCGGCCAGCTCATTCACCGTTGCCTCGCCTTGGCTCAATCGAGCGAGGATCGCCCGGCGGGTAGGGTCAGCCAACGCCGCCAATGTTATGCTGAGAGGATCTGTCATCGCTGTATTTAGCACCCCCGCTAATTAGCAAGTAGGCTAAATAATGGACTGCGGGGCCCGGGTCAAGGGGCAACCGCTGCCATCGCGGGCGCATCGGCCTTGCCGCGGACTTCTATTCCTTCGACATGAAATTCTTCGGCGAGACCGCGACCCGCATCATCAACGAGGTCAAGGGCGTCAACCGCGTGGTCTATGACGTGACGTCAAAACCGCCGGGGACCATTGAGTGGGAGTAAACCCCGAAGGGCGCGTTCCTCAACGCATTTCGTATATACAAAATACTTGACGAGCGTCTAAATTGTAACTACAATTAAATCGTGAAAATCGTTTGGGACGAGCCGAAGCGCCTCGCCAACCTGGAAAAGCACGGGTTGGATTTTGCTGATTTGAACGAGCTGTTTTTCGACAGCGCGCTGATCATCCCGTCGCATAGCAAGGCCAGGCGTTGGGTCGGCATCGGCGTCAACATCCGTGGCGTCATCGTCGTGGTGTTTGCCCGCCTTGGCAGCGAAGGCGTCAGCGTCATCAGCATGCGTGCCGCGAACCGGAATGAAAGGAAGCTTTATTATGACCACCGCTAAGAAACGCCGTGGCTTCAGCGACAAGGACCTGCGCGAAGTCAGCGACAGCCCCGAGTTGACCAAGGCGGATTTCGCCAAAGCAAAGCCATTCGCGGAAGTCTTCCCCGATCTTTCGGCTTCGATCCGTCGAGGTCGCGGCCCCAACAAGGCGCCGACCAAGAAGCAGGTATCGCTGCGTCTAAGTCCGGAGGTGATTCGGCATTTCAAAAAAGGCGGGAAAGGCTGGCAGTCGCGCATAGATGAGACCTTGCGAAAGGTCGTAAGGCGTAAGGCCTCGTGAGCGCTGGTTGTTGGGAGGATCGCCAAGACCGGTCGTCGGCCTGCGCGCGGTGACCTCGACCGACGGCATGACCGCGGACTTTTATCAATTCGACATGAAATTCCTCGGCGAGACCGCGACCCGCATCATTAACGAGGTCAAGGGCATCAACCGCGTGGTCTATGACGTGACGTCAAAGCCGCCGGGTACGATCGAGTGGGAGGGAGTTTGAATTAGGACCGGACTGAGCAGTGCGGCTTATGGCGGGTCCAAGCACCGTGAGTGGGTACTCGCCGGCAGCGTAGAACTTGCCGCAATATTGTAGACCACAGCCGACGCGTTTAGCGCTATGCGGAGTTAGCTAGAGAACGCAAAACCAAACGATTTGGCCTTGCAGCCCAAACTACTCATCTTGCTTTGCATCTCCCAACAACGTGTTCCGAATCACGGCTTTTAATCGCGCGGCCGCTTCATCTAGCTTGGCTAGATCCCACCGTACCGTTTGCCGGTGATCCGTGTCGAAATGCGTCTCGATCCCATCGCGGCAAATGTAGATCACGGGCTTTCCTAATCCCTCGGCCAGACCGGCCTCCCAATAAGCCTCGGCGTTAGCATCGGACAAATCGGCGATTAGGAATTGGCTGCGACGTATTTCGTCCTCGATTATTGCATCGATGTGCCCTGCCTTTTGCGTGACCGTGCGCAATTCGAATCCGGTGTCGGCGACAGCTTGTCCTAGGCAGTTCTTGTATAGAGTGTCCAAGTCTTCGTTTGCAAATTTACGCGCGAAGAATGCATACCGTGACGCTACATGCGCGCGTTTCAGATCTTCGATGCGTGTCCACCCTGGAGCGGTGATCCAGCCATTAGAAAAATGTGTTCCCCATGTTCCCTTAATTAAATTTTGTTCTTCAAGATTGCGGACTGCCCAAAAAACATCTGCGTCATCAACTGCTCCAATCGAAGCAGCAAGAGGTAGATCAAAGCTGTGGGGTATGGATATCGGCCGACCGGGCCGCCCACCAACACGTTCGGCAACCGTCAATAGGAGGTTATCGCTCAACTCAGTTGGCGTTGGCAGCACTCGTTGAGACAGTGACGAAAAAAACGTATCGTCTAGAATTGGTCGCTTCGGGCCTTGCATTCTGCGGATGAGATGGCTGGCCAGGGCTCGCTGTTCTGGGCTCGTGGACGTGCGCGACCAGTCAGCCCAGGCTTCACGGCCTATTTGAAAGTCACCGCAGCGGGAGCAGTCTGTGACAAGATAATAGCCATCTTGCATACTTGTCGCTGGAGAGCCGCAAACCTCACATTGTTGTGGCTCTCCCTGAGTTTGCACCTTCTTGTAAGGCAAATGTCGTCTCCTAAGCCTTTGACTGACGGTTAGCCTGCACGACGGACCCACAGATGCGCTGATCCCCGATATTGGACGCTCGCAAATGGCAAGCTGACTTACCCGACGAGGCTGGGCAAGAACTCGTGGCGTTCTCGCGCATGTAGCATACTTATTCTTTCACATTGCCAGAACAGCGCTTGCGATAGAATTTTGTGCGCATCGTCGCCGGCATCGGTGAATAGATTTTCTGCAGCCCCGACAGACGTTCGAATACTTGCCCAGCCTCGACGGGCAAATCACCATTCACCCCTGATACGCAAACAGCTCGACGGGGTCGTTGAAGCCACGCAACGGAAATTCGCCGACGCGCTCAAGATCGAAATCGCTTTTGACGAGATCGGCAAACGCTTGCGACAGCAGCACGTTTTTTCCCAATTGTTTGGTGAGCGCCTCTAAGCGTGAGGCCATGTTGACCGCAGGGCCGATGACGGTGAAGTCGAGGCGGGTGGTTGAGCCGATATTGCCGTACATGACGTCCCCGACATGGACGCCGATGCCGTAATTGAGCGGCGCACGGTCGGTTTCGCTGTTCTTCTGGTTCAGGGCGATCATGGCCTGGCGGGCCTCGGTCACGGCATGCAGCAGATTGGCGCAAGCATTGGGCTGGTCCAGCGGAAAGATCGCGAGCAGGCCGTCGCCGATGAATTTCAGGATTTCCCCGCCATGTCGCGCAATCGGCTCCGACATCGCGTCAAAATAGCCGTTGAGCAGATCGATCACGTCGTCGCGCGGCCAGTTGTCCGAGATATGGGTGAAATCTCTGAGGTCGCAAATCATGATGGCGGCGCGGACCGTCGTGCCCGTTCCGCGCCGTGTCGCGCCGGCCAGAATGAGTTCGCCGGCGTGCGAGCCGACATAGGTTTCCAGCAGCGTTCGCGCCAGGCGGTTCTTGACCCGGATTTCGCTGACCAGCGCCAGGATAGGCACCAGCTTCAACAGGCTTTTGACGTGCGCATCGTCGAAACCGCCGGCACGGTCGGTCGCAAAGGTCACGACGTGCCGCTTGCCGAGCGTATGGTACAGCGGCCACGCCACATAATCGGTGAGGCCCATTGCGCGCATATCGTCGTAGATGGCGTGCTTTCGGCCGAGCGCAGGGTCGCCTGCGAGATTCTCGCGCACTTCGGTCGCACCGTGATGGATTTCCGAGGCCGGACTGCCAATGTATTGGGATCGCCCCGCCACGTCGTGGTCCACGCGCGTGATCTCGGCCTCACGCATGCCGTCGGCCCACATGATCTTGGCGCCGAGCCATTGCGGATGCTGGATCAGCACATGCAGCGATGCGCGCTTGAGGGGGATGCCGGCGCGCTGCAAGCGCTGGCACATCTCGGCAAAGATGTTGTCGATGAACCGCTCCTCGCGCGCGTCGTTGGTCAGCCAGTGCAGGACATCGCTGTCGGAATACGCGGTAGCGGGATCGATGTTCGGCGGCGCGTTCATATCTTGCTCCCGGGCGGGACTGTGCGGCATATGTCGTGTCTCGGCCCGCTGGCGTCAATGGAGGCCCGGGCATTCGGCGGGGCCATGGTCTCGGTCGTCATTCCGGGGCGCCTCGCAGAGGCGAACCCGGAATCCATCATGCGGCCTGAATGCTGGGAAGAATGGATTCCGGATAGCCGCTACACGGCTTCCGGAATGACGGAGGAGGGCATTGCGCCAAAAATCGAATTTCCAAAACGCAATCAACGCTGAGTTTACTGTCCAGCCCTCCTGCAAAAAATATTTCGCTTAAGTTGTCGGGCAAATCACTTCTAGAAGTTCGCCCGTCTCGCCCGAAAGAGGGGCGTTGGCCATCGTCACGAACGTTGGGCGGGATGCGATGGACGCGGGCGGCGCGAAAGACGAAAGCGCATAGCTTGCGGACGGCGAAGTCGTGTGGGCCTGATATCCCGACGCTGATATCAAGCTGCCGAAGAAGCTGCCGCTTCTCGGCGGGGACGGAGGCAACAAAGCCCGGTCTCCGGGGCGAGCGCGAAGGAAACCGTTAAAACCATTGCGCAGGGAAGGCCGGATTGATCCGGTGGACCTGTGGTGACTTACTCGTATGTTTTTTATTTTTACATACGAGGCCGCGGGCGCATCAGACGCCCGGTCTTCCCTGCGCCCTCTCTTTGGAGGGACAAGGTCCGTGCATCACTTGGGCGCTGTCCGCGCCGCAGGGGTGACGACGCGTGGCTGTTCGAAAATTAAATAACGTGACGTCAAAGCCGACGGGGACGATTGAGTGGGAGTGACTGGTCGTCGTCGTAGCGCCTAGGACTGCTTGCGATCTTCGTCGCGCCATAGCGTGCCCCGGGTATCGTCCCTTGAGATTGAGCCAACGCGCGCCTATCGTTTCGAGGACGTGAGCGATGCCGATGCTCGATGTCCGGCGGAGGCAATGTTCGCGGCCAACTGAAGGAGGCCCTTGTGAAAAGTCCCAGCACACCCGTCACGTCTCTCGCAACGCTGATGTCCGCACTATCAGGAGCAGAGCCTCGCAATCTCGATCTTCAGACTTCCGTGGTCTGTCCCTATTCGATCACCCTGCCGCCGGGGTTTTCGCTCACGGGGAAGGATAAGGACCGCTGCGTCCTCAGCTTCAGCAACGGGGACGGTATCGGGCTGACCGCCAACAACCAAGTTTCGGGCATCACCATTATCGCCATGCCCAGTGTCCGCGCCATCTATACGCAGGCCGGGATATCGGACATGGGCACCATTACGCTGAGCGACCTTGCCGTGACGGGACAGGTTTCGATTCTCACGCGCGCGGGAACGGACCGTCTGGACCTCGTCGTGGACGGGCTGCGCATTGCCGCCTGCGATAGCCGCCGCTACAGCGAGCAACCGCAGAAGTACGGCGTCAACGTGTACCAGGGGGCGTTGACCGTCTACAATTTCAATGGCGATGCGAACTCGCGGATCAAGGCATCCCTGACCAATGTCGTCGTCGGAGCGAGGAATGCTCCCGTATTGGGGTCCGGCATTTTCGTCAGCGGATTCGGCGACCAGAGCGGTCTGGTGGAGCTCGAAAAGCTCACGACCGGCGCGGTCTATTCCACCGGCATGCTGCCTTATGGCACGGCGGACATGATCACGGCCGGCGTCTTCATCGTGTATGGCGTCCACGCCAAACGCGTCGAGCACTTCGGTGAGATCGTCACCTATGGCGTCAATGACATGGTGCTGGACACCTGGGGCACGGTGGATCGGTGGATCGCGCATGCACCGGTGGTCTCGTACGGGCCGAGCGGCATCGGCTTCGTCAACTTCGGCACCGTGGACGATTTCGTCGCGGAAGCCGAAGTCGTGACCCATGGCCTCGGTGCGCGCGGATTTAACCAATATGACGGCACCGTGCGCAACATCAGGTTCAAATCCATCGAGACCTTCGGTGATGGCTCGATCGGCATCCAGGTCAGCAAGCCCGTGGGCACGATCGTGGTCGACGAGGGCGTGACGACGCACGGCTCGATCGGCAATACCCTCGTCAAGGGCGTGAACATGCAGCTTCCGGCGGAGGCCTTCAGCGTGAAGCCTGGCGGGCTCGTTGAGAAACTTGTCGTCGGCGGCAACCTCGCCACCCATGGCGCCAAAGTTACGACGTACGCCATCGAAGGCGGGAAGGTGAGTGCGATCGACATCAAGGGCAAGGTTCTCGCCCACGGACAGGGCTCCAACGCCATACTGGTCGCCGGCAAGGGTTCGACGCCACTGACAAACCTGCGCGCGCACGCCAAGGACGGCCAGGCTTTGGTCGAGGCCGGCGGCGACATCACCGATCGCGCGGGTTTCAAGGCCGAGTGACCCGTTGCTGGTATCGCTAAACCGAAAGGTGCCCGCCGCGGCGCCTGGAGAAAGCGCCGGCGGCGGGCTCAGTCACCACGCCTTTTTGACGAAGCATGATTTTTTCGGAAAACCGCTACACACTTTTCCGAATCATGCTTTAGCCAATAGGCATGGCGATGAAGTGCGTGTTGTCCGAGCTCCTCACCCGCATCAGCACATCGTGCTTGCCATCGGTCTTGGCTTGCGAGAGCGCCTGGCGAAGATTGTCAACGCTGGAAACGCTCTTGCCGCCGACGTCGAGAATGACGTCTCCGGATTGCACGCCGTGCTGGGCGGCCGGGCCGTTGGGATCGATGCCGGTGACCACGACGCCGTTGCTGCCGGCGCCTGCCACCTCGCTCGCGGGCGCTACCGACACCCCGAGATGGGGCACGCCGCGCTCGGTTTGGCCTTGCTGCTCGTCGGCATTGGCCTGCTTCTTGAGCTGGTCAGGCATTTTCGCCAACGTCAACGTGATCGTCTTCGCCTCGCCTTTTCGCAGGATGTCGAGCTTGGCGGAGCTGTCTGGAGCGAGCCCCGAGATCTCGCGTGCGAGCGCGCGCGAATCCTTGATGGCTGTTCCATTGACCGCGGTGATCACGTCGCCGGGCTCAATTCCCGCCTTGGCTGCCGGCGTGTCGGCCTGCGCCTCATCGACCAGTGCGCCCTCGGCTTTCTTCATGCCGAGGCTTTCGGCGATACCCGCGGTGACAGGTTGCACCTGCACGCCGAGCCACGACCTGGTTACCGCACCCTTATCCTTGAGCTGAGCGACGATCATCTTCACGGTCGAGGCCGGAATGTCGAACCCGATCCCCACCGATCCGCCGGAGGGCGAATAAATCGCAGTGTTGATTCCGATGACCTTGCCGTTGGTATCGAAGGTCGGGCCTCCGGAATTGCCTTTGTTGATCGGGGCGTCGATCTGGATGTAGTCGTCATAGGGGCTGGAGCTGATCGCCCGCCCTTCGGCCGAGATGATGCCGGCCGTAACCGTGCCGCCGAGGCCATAGGGATTGCCGACCGCGACCACCCAATCGCCGACCCGCGGCGTTGCCGTCTCGAACTCGACATAGGCGAAGTCGCTCTTGCCGTCGACCTTGATCAACGCGAGATCGGTCTTCGGATCGGTTCCGATCACCTTGGCGGTATAGACCGTGCCGTCTTCCGTTGTGACCTGCACCGACTTGGCATGGTCGACCACATGGTTGTTGGTGACGGCATAGCCATCGGCCGAAATGAAGAACCCGGAGCCGAGCCCGGTGACCATCTGGTGGCGCTGCATCCCACCTTGCGGACCGTTGTCGAATTGCCGGAAGAATTTTTCAAAGGGCGAACCCTGCATGGACGGCGAATTATCCTGATCGTCCGTTTGGGACCCGTCGGACTCGACGCCCTGGTCGATCCGGACGCGCACCGAAATCACGGCGGGTTTGACCTTCGCGACGAGGTCGGCAAAGCCGGATTGCCCCGGCTGATTTATCGTCACCGGTGCCGGCGTCGCGGCGTAAGCACGTCCGGCAAACCGCCCGTATCCGAGCGGTCCGCCCACGACGAGCGCGGAGCCGAGCACGGCTGCGGAGCAAAGCAGGGTGAGGCGCCGTGCGGACCACGTCTTGCGGCGAGGCGGTTGATTGGTGTCTGTCATGATTGTATCTCCAAAAATGATCAAGCCGGTTGGCTTGCCTATGGAGTTAACGCGCGCGCATTACGACGACCTGTCGGGAGAATTAAGTTTTCCTGTGCAAGGAATTAATTCGCCGTAACGCGCGCAACGAGATGCCGAGGTGGAGCATTAGACCTTCGTTCGTGACGGACCGTTTCGCCGATGACGACGTTGTCTCTCTTGTATCACGCAGATTTAGCGATCTTTCGGGGAGGGGGCTTTTGCACTTGACTAATCCATATCCCGACGGTTATACGTCAATCAATAACCATTGAGTTATTGATATCTCATGCCGAACACCCACGATATGCTGTTTCGAACGCTGGCCGACCCCACGCGGCGGGCGATCTTCGAGCGCCTGTGCCGGGAAGGCGAGCAGACCGTCGCGGCGCTGACGGCGCGCTCCGGAGTTTCGCAGCCGGCCGTCTCCAAGCATCTCGGGATGTTGAAACGGGCGAAACTGGTGCGCGATCGCCACGAAGGCCGCCAGACGCATTACAGCGCCCAGCTTAACGCCTTGGCCCCGCTGATCGACTGGACGGGGCAGATGACCGGATTCTGGCAGAGCCGGTTCGACCGTCTCGAAGACCTGCTAAAAAGGATGGATCAATGAACCAGGCTGCGACCGAAACGCGTTCCGTCGTTGTCGAACGCGAGTTTCCGTTTGCGCCGGAAAAGCTCTGGCGCGCACTCACCCAACCACATCTGATCGAGTTATGGCTGATGAAGAACGACTTCAAGCCAACCGTGGGTCACCATTTCAATCTTCGCGGAGAGTGGGGCGGCGTGCTGGATTGCGAGGTTCTCGCCATCGAGCCGAACAAGACGCTGTCCTACACCTGGAATTTTGCGCAGGACGAAGCTCCGTCCAATCCGATGAGAGTCGTGAGTGTAGTGACCTTTACACTTACCCCGACCGGCACCGGTACCCGCCTGCGTATGGAACAATCGGGCTTCCGGGCCGATCAGCCGAAGGCCTTCGGTGGCGCCAAATTCGGCTGGCAGAAGTTTCTCGAAAATCTCGGGCAGCTATTGGCGCGGCCGGATTGAGGCCGGCACGCCATCCGAAGGGACGTCGACGCAACTGTCTCGCTGATCTAGGGAGCACAAATTGGTCGTGAAAGATTTGACGATACGTCTGGTCATTCGCTGGGTTCACATCATTTGTGCCGTCCCGATCGTCGGCTACATCTATAGCCCGTTCGCGGTCATTCCAAATTATGCCCCGCGGACGCGGTTTGTTTTCTTCCCCGTCATGCTGCTTTCCGGGTTATGGATGTGGAAAGGCCACCTCGTTCGACGGATGATGTCGAAAAGATCGGCGTGATTCCCATGGATGCCTCGGAACAAATCGACAGACTGATCGCAGGAATCGCGGACTGGCGTGGCAAGACTCTCGCCAACGTCCGCAAGACCATCCTCGCCGCGGATAAAGAGATCATCGAGGAATGGAAGTGGATGGGCAGCCCGGTCTGGTCGCGGGACGGCATCATTGCGGTCGGCAATGCCCACAAGGGCAAGGTGAAGCTCACTTTCATGTATGGGGCGAAGCTCGCCGATCCCGACAAACTCTTTAACGCGGGCTTTGAGGGCAACGAGCGCCGCGCGATCGATTTTTTCGAGGGCGATAAAGTCAACGCGCCCGCGCTGAAAAATCTCATCCGCACCGCGATTGAATACAACACGGCCAAAAAGTCGACGAAGAAAGCGCCAGCGGCTAGCCGGTCGAACGCAGGCAAAGCCAAAAAGAAGTAGACAGCCATCCTGAGTCGGGACGTTATCCATGCGCTGGCGCCCCAACACGGCCTCGATACCGTGAGCCAGATCGCCATCGACGAGGACTGGTCGGCCCTGCGGTTAAAGCGCGTTAAGTAATTTTTGATAACGGTAAAGAGGCCGATCCTGACGTGGCAGGGCTTTAGCCCTGCATCCCCAAGTCAGTTACGGCACGATCACGCATAGCGCGATTGGAGCCATGCGACAGGCCTGCTTGATATATATCGCAGTGCGATATAAGT
Source organism: uncultured Alphaproteobacteria bacterium (assembly GCA_963775545.1). GTDB lineage: Bacteria > Pseudomonadota > Alphaproteobacteria > Rhizobiales > Xanthobacteraceae > Bradyrhizobium. The sequence continues at coordinate 378,413 of CAVZJE010000013.1, read as the reverse complement.
GAGGAACTCCGAAATCCCCCCAAAGAAGCCCTACCCATGCGTCAAATGATCGAGAAAGCCCGCGGTGCCGCGCGGCATCGTAACAAGCTCGGCGATTTCACGGCGGATCGCCGTGTCCTGCTGCTGATTGGCATGGCTCTCGTGGTCGGCAGCGCCAGCGCCGTCACCGCCTGGATCCTTCTGAAGCTGATCGCGCTGGTCAGCAATTGGGTCTGGTTCGGGCAGCTCAGCGGCACGAGTATTCCGCTGGCGCAAACCAGCCGCGGTCCCCTCTGGATGGTGCTGGCTCCGGCCGTAGGCGGGCTCGCCATCGGGCTGATGGCCCGATTCGGGTCGGAGAAGATCAGGGGACACGGAATACCCGAAGCCATCGAGGCTATCCTGCTCGGCGGCAGCCGCATGCAGCCGATGGTCGCCGTTCTGAAGCCCCTGTCTTCGGCGATCTCGATCGGCACCGGTGGCCCGTTCGGCGCTGAAGGCCCGATCATCATGACGGGCGGCGCGGTCGGTTCGCTGTTTGCCCAGTGCTTTCATCTCACCGCCGCTGAACGCAAGACGCTGCTGGTCGCCGGTGCTGCCGCCGGCATGACGGCGATTTTCGGCACGCCGATCGCGGCCGTGCTGCTCGCAGTTGAGCTCTTGCTGTTTGAATGGAAGCCGCGCAGCTTCCTGCCGGTGGTCACCGCGGTCATCGTTTGCGCTGTCTGCCGTCCGCTCCTTTTCGGCCAAGCACCGCTGTTTCCGTTCGCCGAGCACCCGAACCTTCCTTTGTGGGCAATGGCTGCCGCGGTCGGCGTCGGTCTGGTGGCCGGTCTCCAGTCGGGACTGATGACGCGCTTGCTGTACGCGGCCGAAGATATGTTCGATTTCATCCCGCTGCACTGGATGTGGTGGCCTGCGCTCGGCGGATTGGCGGTCGGGCTTGGCGGGCTAGCCGATCCGCATGCGCTCGGTGTCGGCTACGACGTGATCGCCAATTTGCTGTCCGGTCATACCACCGCGCATGAGGTCGGCCGGCTTTTGCTGGTCAAATCGGCGATCTGGATCGTTGCGCTGGCGTCTGGCACCTCCGGCGGCGTGTTGGCGCCGCTTCTGATCCTCGGTGGCTCGGCCGGCTGGCTCGAAGGCCAGATGTTGCCGGGCGGGCCTTCGTTCTGGGCCCTGGTCGGCATGGCCGCGATGATGGGCGGCACGATGCGTTCGCCGCTCACCGGCGTGATGTTCGCGATCGAACTGACCGGGAATATCGAAATGCTGCCGGTTTTGCTGGCGGCCACCGGCACTTCTTATGCCGTGACCGTGCTGCTGTTGAAACGCTCGATCCTGACCGAAAAGATTGCCCGGCGCGGACAGCACGTCACCCGCGAATACTCGATTGATCAGTTCGAGCTGTTGCGGGTCGCCGACGTGATGGTGAAGAATGTCGATACACTGCCGGTCAGCATGCCGGTGGATGATGCGGTCGCCTTCTTCACCGCCGATGAACACCGTCACAAGTCCTATCCCGTGGTGACGGCGGATGGGCGGCTCGCCGGCATGGTAGCTCGGTCGGATGTTCTGCGCTGGCGCACCGAGGGCGCGCACCAGGCCGCGACCCTGGACGATCTCGTCTCCGATACCTCAGCGGTCTCGGCCTATCCCGACGAGGTGCTGGGGCGTGTGGCCGACCTCATGGTGTCGGCCGATCTCGGACGCATTCCGATTGTGGATCGCGACAGGCATCTTGTGGTCGGCCTCATCGCCCGCAAGGACCTTTTGCGCATTCGCTCCGTCGTCAACGAGCAGGAGCGGGACCGCAATGCCTACTTCATGTGGGAGAAGGTCGCCTAACGAGGCACCCGATCGGTCAAAATAATGTAAGGTTACGGCCAATCGAGTGTCGGTTTCCGGGAGTTCGGTTCGTCTTCTATGCAGACTGGACTGGATGGGAGACCCTGGAATGACCAATTCGTACTATCGCTGGGTGATTGTTGCCGCCGGTGGCCTGCTTGGCTGCGTGGCGGTCGGCGGCATGTTCTCGCTGCCGGTGCTGCTCCAGCCCATCGCACGGGATACCGGCTGGTCCGTCACGGGCGTGTCCAGCGCCATGACCATCGGCTTTTTGGCGATGGCCATGACCAGCATGCTGTGGGGCACCTTGTCCGACCGCTACGGGCCGCTGCCGGTCGTTTTGAGCGGCTCGGTGGTGATCGCGACGAGTTTCGCGCTCGCGAGCCAGGCGAAGTCGCTGCTCGCCTTTCAATTCCTTTTCGGCGTGATGGTTGGGGCCGGTACGTCCGCGATCTTTGCGCCGATGATGGCGACCGTCACCGGCTGGTTCGAAACCCATCGCAGCCTTGCGGTGTCGCTGGTTTCGGCCGGCATGGGAATGGCGCCGATGACCATGTCGCCGCTCGTCGCCTGGCTGGTCTCGCATCATGACTGGCGGACCACGATGCTCATTCTTGCAGGCGTCGTTGGCGCGATCATGATTCCGGTCTCGTTTCTGGCGCGCCGTCCGCCAGCGCTCGCGGCCGCGCCCGTCGCGCTGTCCGGAAGCAGCGCGCCGCAGCCGGGGATGTCGCTGGCCGAGGCGCTGCGTTCGCCGCAATTCATCATTCTGCTCACGACCAATTTCTTCTGCTGCGCGACGCATTCCGGCCCGATCATCCATACCGTCAGCTACGCCGTCAGCTGCGGCATTCCGATGATCACGGCGGTCACGATCTATAGCGTCGAAGGCCTCGCCGGAATGGGCGGCCGTCTCGCTTTCGGTCTGCTCGGCGACCGCTTTGGCGCCAAGCGGGTGCTGGTGACGGGGCTGCTATTGCAGGCATTTGGCGCGCTCGGCTACGTCTTCGCGCAGCAGTTAGGCCAGTTCTACGCGGTGGCAGCACTGTTCGGCTTCATCTATGCCGGCACCATGCCGCTTTATTCGGTGCTGGTACGCGAGAACTTTCCAATGCACATGCTCGGCACCGTGATCGGCGGGCTGTCGATGGCCGGAAGCCTCGGCATGGCGACCGGACCGATTGCCGGTGGCCTGATCTATGACACCTTCGGCAGCTACGCCGGGCTCTATATCGGCTCCTGGGCCGTCGGACTCGGCGCGTTCTTTATCCTCCTGACATTCACGCCATTCCCCAAGATCGAGGCCGAGCCCGCCGCCGTGCCGGCCTAACGACCTGCCAGCACAACGACCGGCGATCCCGTCGGGTAACGCTCGCGTGAGGCGCCGTCGGTCAGCAAGGGCGGCGGCGTTTTTTTGCGGCAGACCTGACTCCTTTTCGGCGTCTCGAACGTCTTTGCTCCATCAGGCCACTTGAACCGGGCTCGGGTGCCCAAACAGCCAACAGGAGGTCAATTATGCCGCTCCCTACAAACACACCACCGATCGTATCGCCGAAGGAATGGGAGGCCGCACGGGAGCAACTGCTCGCAAAGGAGAAGGCCCTGACCCGCGCCCGCGACGCGCTGACCGCCGAGCGCCGGCGGATGCCGTGGATGGCTGTTGAGAAGACCTACGAGTTCGACGGGCCTGTGGGTAAACGGAGCCTGCTCGATTTGTTCGAGGGCCGCCGCCAGTTAATCGTCTACCGCGCCTTCTTTGAACCTGGCGTACACGGCTGGCCGGAGCACGCCTGCATCGGCTGTTCGCTGGGGGCCGACCAGGTGTCCAACCCTGTCCACCTGAACGCGCGCGATACGACGCTGGTGTACGCCTCACGGGCACCGCAGGCCGACATCGCGCGCCTCAAGGGACGAATGGGCTGGGGCAGGATCCCCTGGTACACCATCACCGACAGCTTCGACGCTGACTTTGGCGTCGCTGAATGGCACGGCCACAACGCATTCATCCGCGATGGCGAACAGATATTCCGGACCTACCTGATCAACAGCCGCGGCGACGAAGCGATGGGCACGGTCTGGAGCTACCTCGACATGACCGCGCTCGGCCGTCAGGAGGCGTGGGAGGACTCGCCGGCCGGCTATCCCCAGAGCCCGCCCTACAAGTGGTGGAACTGGAACGAGAGTTACATCCCCCATGCCGCGCCTGACCCCAAGTGGGTCGAGGTCTCGGACGCCGGCGAGGCCGCCTTTCGCAAGCGTGACGCAGGCGCAAAGGTATGACCGCCGCCGGCGTGAGCGATACGCGCTTTGACGACCATGGCGTCGTGGCGGCGCGGGCCATGGCCAAATGGCTACGTTTCGCGGCGTCGCCAACCTTTGTGGCTATGGCGCTGCTGACGGTTGTTGTCGATAGCGGACTGCCGAATACACTTTGCTCGGCCGCGGGTCACTTATGGCCGGGCGGAATGGCGCCCATGTATTTGCTGATGGGCGTCTTTCATTCGGCGCCGTGGCTGAAGCTGATCTCGCGGCGACGAAGCGCCGATCCGCATTCTTGATGAGGTATCGCGACTCTTTTTCATGGCCTCGATCGTTCTGGCTACATTCAAACAATGGAGCGAAGCGATGAACCTGAAAGACAAGAAAGTTGTCGTCACCGGTGGAAGCCGCGGCCTCGGTCTTGGCTTGGTCGAGGCGCTGGTCGAACATGGTGCCAAAGTGACGGTCGTGGCGCGCAATAGCGATGCGCTTGCGGCGGCGCGGGAACGGCTCGGTGTCACCGTGATCTCAGCCGATGTCACCGACGAGGCCGCCGCCCACCGGATTTTGGGCGAAATTCACCCGGACATCCTCGTGCTCAACGCCGGCGCGAAGCCGCCGATGGGACGGCTGGACCTGTTGAGCTGGGAGGATTTCAGCGCGACGTGGGAGACCGACGTCAAGGGTGGGCTCTACTGGATGCAGGCGGCGCTGAAGACGCCACTGAAATCCGGCAGCCGAGTCCTCGTCGGATCGAGCGGCGCGGCCCAAAACGGGTCGCCGCTTTCGGGCGGCTATGCCGGCGCCAAGCGGATGCTCTGGCTGATGGCTAAATATGCCAATGGCGTCTCGGTGCAGAACAAGCTTGGAATCAGCTTTCAGGCGATCGTTCCGCTGCAGATCATCGGCGATACTGGGGTCGGTGATGCCGGCGCCAACGCCTATGCCCGCGCGATGGGCATCGGACGCGAGGAATTCCTGGCGCGCTTCGGGGCGCCGATGCCGCCGCGCGAATTCGGCGAGAAAGTAGTTTGCGTGTTGGAGGACCCGAAATACGCTGACGGCGTCGTCTTTGGCCTCAAGGGCGACACGGGGATAACCATGATCGAGGGAGCGGCGGCTTGAACGCTGGGCCATCCTCGCCGCATTCTGACCGCCGGGCGGAGCTCTTGGCTCTGACCGGCGAGCTGCGTGGTGAATTGCACCGTTATTGCGCGCGACTGATGGGATCAGTGATCGACGGCGAGGACGTCGTGCAAGACGCGCTCGCTCGCGCGCTCGTGGCGCTCGGCGAAGCCGAGGAAACGCCGCAGCTTCGGCCGTGGCTGTTTCGAATTGCGCATAATCGCGCGCTCGATCTGTTGCGCGGCCGGGCGGTGCGGAAGGCGGAGCCGATCGAAGCCGCCTCCGATATCGCCGACGAAGCCAATCCTGATCCGATGGAGGTCTTGATGCGTCAGGAAGCGGTCGAGACCGCCGTTTCGCGTTTTGCCGAGCTTCCGCTGCTTCAGCGCAGTGTCGTGATCCTCAAGGACGTGCTGGACGAATTGCTCAAGGACATCGCCGAACTGCTCGATTTGACGGTCGATGCCGTGAAGGCCCATCTGGCGCGGGGGCGCACGCGCCTTCGCGAAATCAATGCGCAAGCCGCCACGCTTGCCGCTACAAGGCCGGTTTCGGCCGCGGTTGCACGCTATGTCGCGCTGTTCAACGCGCAGAACTGGGACGGCCTGCGCGCGCTTTTGGCCGACGATGTGAAGCTGCATCAGTCGACCCATCCGGTTCGCGTCGGGGCCGCGGATGTCGGCATGTTCTTCACGATTTACGCCAAATTCGAAGGCGTGAAGCTCGCGCCGGCCTGGGTCGAGGGCCGCGAAGTGATCGCGGTGTTCGAAAACAGCGCCGACCTAAAGCCCAGCTACTTCATGTGGCTCGAATGGCGCGACGGCCGCATCAGCTTCATCCGCGACTATCGTTATGCTCGCTATATCGTGAACGACGCGAAGCTGATGCTTGCGGCGGATGGCGAAGCTGCCGACGATGGCAGTTGACTCGCCCCGCGTGGAACCAATATCCAGCAGCGAGCTTTAACCTGACCAAGACGAGGGATCGATGACACGCGTGCGTTGTATTACCGAGATGGGCATGGGCGTCGACGTCCATGGCAGGGACGCGACGAAGGCGGCCAAGCGCGCGGTGTCGGACGCGATCCGCCATTCCAGCCTCGGCTTCTTTCGGATGCTGGGCAAGACCGCCAACGACATGTTCGTCGATGTCACGATCGCCGTGCCGAATCCGGAAGGCGTTGACACTGAGGCGGTCGCGAAGGAACTGCCTTACGGGACGAAAAAAGTAACCGCGGTCAAAGGCGGTCTCGAAATCCCGTCCGAGAGCGGTAACGATCCTATTCTCATTGCCAACGCGGCCGTGATCGTCAGCTTCGACGACGGGAAGTAAAATCAGGCGTGCCGCCAAGCCTGAATAATCAAACCTGAGCAAGATGCGAGCCGCTAATGTCTGATCTTTCGGCCTTTCCGATCACGAAACGCTGGCCCGCGAAACGTCCGGACTTGCTTCAGCTCTATTCGCTGCCGACGCCGAATGGTGTCAAGGTTTCGATCATGCTGGAAGAGACCGGCTTGCCGTACGAGGTGCATCTCGTCGACTTTAACAAGGACGACCAGAAGACGCCGGAATTTCTGTCGCTCAATCCAAACGGAAAAATTCCCGCGATCATCGACCCGAATGGACCCGGCGGCAAACCGCTCGGCTTGTTCGAGTCCGGTGCGATCCTGCAATATCTCGCCGAGAAAACCGGCAAGCTGCTGCCGGCCGATCCGGCGCGCCGCTACCAGACCATTCAATGGCTGCACTTCCAGATGGGCGGCATCGGGCCGATGTTCGGCCAACTGGGCTACTTCCATAAATTCGCCGGCAAGGAGATCGCCGACAAGCGGCCGCTCGAGCGTTACGCCAATGAATCAAAGCGCCTGCTCGGAGTGATCGAGTCCCGTCTTGGCGGCCGGCAGTGGATCATGGACGACGAATACACCATCGCCGATATCTCGATGCTCGGCTGGGTGCGCAATCTGATCGGCTTCTATGGCGCGCGCGAACTGGTCGCGTTCGATGATTTCCACCATGTTCCGGCCTGGCTCGATCGCGGCCTGGCGCGGCCGGCGGTCAAGCGCGGACTGGATATTCCAAGGCGGCCGTGAGGCGCGGCCTAGCAACTGACGAAACACCGCCCGGGCGCGCGAAGCGATCGCCCGAAAGCGGCACTTCGCCGCACGCATTGACACGCGCGCTGAACCGATGCCAAGTTGATGACGGTAGTGCCCGCAAGGGCCTAACAAGGGAATGCGGTGCGTCTCACGACAATGCCGCAGCTGCCCCCGCAACTGTAAGCGGCGAGCCGACGACCATATAAGCCACTGGAATCATCCGATTCTGGGAAGGTGGTCCAAGGCGCTGACCCGCGAGCCAGGAAACCTGCTACCAGTCGTTGTTACGTACAAACGCGTCGGGCGGGGTGCTCCGAGGCGTTGCAAGAGCCGGTTGTGATCTGCCAATAGGGGCGAAGGGCAGACATTAATCGGCAACGTACGTGACGGCTTTATTGTTCGCCGTCGGTTATCATCGTGATTTATAAAATCTCTGGCGCACCCGGGCGTGGTCGTGCGCGCGTTTTTCACTCGATCTCTCTAAACCATCGCTGGTTGTCGGGCTCCGCTCTCCCGCTTGGGGTGCTTCTGGCCTTCTTCGATGTGCCAAGACCCGCTTCGGCGCAGACCTCGCAAACGCTTGACCCCGTCACCGTCGCTCCCGCGACGCCACGCGGGACTGCTGCACCTGCCGGCAACCGCCCGCAGGGCGTACCGAAGCGCGCGAAACGCGCAGCGCGGCAGACATTGCCGAAACCGCCGCAGCCGATTTCCAATTCGGAGCAGCCGACGCCGCTCAACTCCAATGTCGTGGCGACAAGCACGAATCGGCTCGGGCTCACTGTCCACGAAACGCCGGCAACCGTCGAAGTCATCAGCCAGCAGCAGATGCAGGAGCAGGGCTATCGTACCACCACGGAGACCGCGCAGGGCGCGGTCGGCGTCCTTGCAGGGGACGCGGGCGGCGCGCCGGCAAGCTTTTCGATGCGCGGCTTTTCGTTCGGTGAAGTGAATGTGTTGTATAATGGAATCTGGGTCGGCCCCGGAGACATCACCTCGCGTGTGATGGAGACGGCCAATCTCCAACAGGTCGAATTTCTGAAAGGCCCGTCGTCGCTGATGACCGGCCTGAACGCGATCGGCGGCTCCGTCAATTACGTCTCGCGGCAGCCGACCACGGGTCCGATCCAGAACGAACTCGACGCGTCCTTCAATTCGCTCGGCACCTACCGCACGCATTACGGCTCGGGTGGCAGCACCAACATCTCCGGGCTAGACTACCGCTTCGACGTGAGCTCCTCGAAGATCAACAGCTTCATTGATGGCGATTATCAGCAGCTCGGCAACGTGTCCGGGCAGCTCAATTATCGCGTCACCGACGACTTCAAGGTGTTCGTGGCGATCGACTACAAGCGCGACGAGGGCCACGCTTATTGGGGTACGCCGCTGACGACGACGGCGTTCTCCGGACCGTTCTCGACCGGCGGCGTGGTCGCGGGATCGATGATCAATGCGTTCGGCAATACTACCAATGCACTCATTTCCGGTGTGACCGTGGACTCGCGGACGACCACGACCAACTACAACGTCGCCGACAATTCCACCGGCGCGCAGGAGCTTTGGCTGCGCAGCGGGTTTGAGTTGGCAATCAACAATCAGATGACCGTCAAGGATCAGGCCTATGTTTATACGGCCCAGCGGCACTGGTTCGACAGCGAGACCTATGCGTTCAATCCCGATGAGAACGCGATCGACCGTGACCGTTTCTTCGTGACCCACGACCAGCAGGTCATCGGCAACAACATCGACTTCAACTGGAATACGTCGTTTTACGGAATGGAGAACCGTTTCGCGACGCAATTCCAGGTCAGCCAGAACAAGATCACTTTCACAGAGGAAGGTAATCCAAATTCATTCCCGTTCGACACCGTGTCGGTGGTTAATCCGTCGCCGGGCACCTATGGCATGATGTTCCCGGATACCCGCTACAACACGCTCGACACCGTCGCTCTATCCGTCGAAGACCGTTTGAAAATCACGCCGTGGCTTTCCTTGATCGGCGGTGTTCGCGCCGACGACTTCTCGTTGTCGCGCAGCGGCAGCAATTTCGATGGCACGATTCCGGACGGCCAACCCTTTACCACCGACTGGAAACCGGTGTCTTACCGCGCCGCTGCCGTTTTCGAACCCCTCAAGGGGCTCATGATCTACGGCATGTATGCCACCGCGTATGACCCGGCTGCGGCCGGCATCTTCTCGCTGGCGCCGGGAACGTCGCTGGCGCTGACCAGCGCGCGCATCTACGAAGCCGGCGCGAAGGTGATCACGGATGACAAGCGAGCCGAAGCGACAATCTCGGTCTATGATATCGATCGGCAGAACGTCTATGTGCAGATAACCAATAACGTTGCGACGCTGGCAGGCGATGTCCATACCCAGGGCATCGAATTCGCGGCGGCCGTGCATCCGATCGACAATGTGAAAATCTGGGGCAACGTTGCTCTGATGGACTCGAAATACGGCAATTTCGATGTCTGGACCGGCAACACGCCGTCAAACGTCGCTCCGGTGATTGTCAATGCCGGCGCGTCCTACCGGTTCGATAGCTGGCGCTGGCCAACCGAGATTGGCGGATCAATACGGCACGTCGGGGCGCGCTATCTATTCGAGGATGACATGACGGTGATGCTGCCTTACACGACCGCCGATCTCTTCGCCTTTGTCGACATCCCGGGCCGGGACTTGCCATGGCAGGGGCTGGACAAGATGCGCCTGATGTTCCGCGTGCGAAATCTGACGAACGCGCTTTATGCCCAATTCTCCGATCCGGGCCTGCCCAATCAGGTCCTGCTGGGTGCTCCGCGGACGTTCGAGCTGTCAGCCTCGGCGAAGTGGTGAAGCATGGGCATGGGCGTCCTCGCAAGTCTTCATCGCTGGTGGGGTCTCGCATTCTGCCTCTTCTTTGCAATGTGGTTCGCGTCGGGCATCGTCATGCACTTCGTGCCGTTCCCGACGCGCCACGAGCAAACCTTGCCAAGCGGCATGGATATGTCCCGCGTGACGGCGGAGCAGATCGACTACGATCAATGGACGGTCGCGGGAAATTTCGATTCCGATCGCCCGCTCAATCGCATCGCGCTGAACGACGCCGCGGGCACGGAAGTCTACGTGTCCGCAACGTCGCGGAAGGCCGTTCTCATCACGACACGTGATCAGCGCCTGCTGAATTATGCTGGCAGCGTCGCGCACTGGCTTTATCCGACCGCACTGCGCCATCACGCGAAAGCCTGGAGCTGGTTGATGTGGTCGCTGTCACTGCTGGCCACCATCGGGGCCGCGCTCGGTGTATTCCTCGGGCTGGTCCGGCTTGGCACCGGGCCGACTTATCGGGGATTGCAGCGATGGCACCACCTCTCGGGCCTGATCGCAGCGCCATTCCTCCTCTCCTGGATTTTTTCCGGCTTCCTGTCGATGAATGACGGCCTGTTCGGCCACAGCGACGAGCTTTTCCGAATGATGCACACACTCGACTTTCCTCCGCTGGCGTCGCACCCCGGGCTGCGCGCGGGCGCGATCGTCGGGCTTTGCGTCTGCGGTCTTGCCTTCAGTCTCACCGGCGCGGTGTTGGCGTGGCGGCGGGTGACGAACAGAGCCATTTAGCCGGTTGATGCGCCTGTAGGGGACGAATTTGTACGCTCTTTCATTTGCACGTAGGCAGGGAGGACGCGTCTTGCGCCGCGGGAACGAATGCGCATACTTGGCGCTCTCCAGAACCTTGCCCACGCTTCGAAATGAAGTCGAGCCCTTACTGCGGCTGGCCATAAGAACAAGGAGCACTGCCATGAACGGATTTACCAGGTCGATGTTGATGTCTGCGGGGCTATGTCTTGCAGCGACCGTTCCCGCGCGCGCCGAACTCGATGTTGCCAAGCTCAAGACCTCGATCGAAACTTCGGTGGAAGCCGACTATCCGAAACTTGATGCGCTCTACAAGGATATTCACGCCCATCCGGAAGTGGCCTTTCAGGAAGTGAAAACGGCGGCGAAGCTCGCTGCTGAGATGCGCGCCCTCGGCTTCGAGGTGACCGAGAAGGTCGGCAAGACCGGCCTTGTCGCGATCTACAAGAATGGCGAAGGCCCCACTATCCTGGTGCGGACCGAACTCGACGCGTTGCCGATGGAGGAAAAGACCGGGCTTCCCTATGCAAGCCACGACAAGACCGACTGGAATGGGCAGGAGACCTTCGTCGACCATAGCTGCGGCCACGATATTCATATGGCGACCTGGGTCGGGACGGCCAAAACGCTGGTTGGTTTGAAGGATCGGTGGCGGGGCACGCTGATGTTCATCGCCCAGCCGGCCGAGGAGACGGTCTCCGGCGCCAAGGCGATGATTGCGGACGGTCTGTTCACGCGATTCAAAAAGCCGGATTTCGGCTTTGCCTTGCACGACGGGCCCTTCGCTTATGGCACGCTCAGTTATCGCACGGGCGTTGGTTCATCGAACTCGGACAGCCTCGACCTCACATTCCACGGCCGCGGTGGCCACGGCGCGTCGCCACAGCGGACCATCGATCCCGTGATGATCGCGGCGCGCTTCATCATCGATGTGCAAAGCGTGATCAGCCGTGAAAAGGACCCGACCGAGTTCGGCGTCTTCAGCATCGGCGCCATTCACGCCGGCACCGCCCACAACATCATTCCGGATCAAGTCATGCTGCGTGGGACCATCCGCACCTTCAAGCCGGAAGTCCGCGCCAAGATGCTGGCGGGGATCGAGCGAACGGCAAAGGCGGCCGCCGCCATGTCGGGCGCGCCGGAGCCCGACATCACCTTCACCGAGGGCGCCAAAGCGGTCATGAACGATGCTGGAGTGGTCGAGACCGCGGCGAAGGTGCTGAAGGTAGCCTTCGGCGACAAGATCGCAACGTCGCCGCCGGTGACGGCGAGTGAAGACTTCTCCGAATTCATCGATGCCGGTGTGCCCTCGATGTTCTTCAATATCGGAGTCTACGAGCCGGAGCGGGTGGCTGCGGCTTTCAACGGAACAGGTCCGCAACTGCCGTCCAATCACTCACCGCAGTTCGCGCCGGTGCCGAAGCCAACGATCGAGACCGGTGTTGAGGCGATGACGCTCGCGGTCCTCAGCGCCTTCGACAAATATGCGAAGTGAGGCAATCCAGATGACGAAGCCGATCACCATCTACGGCATCAAGAACTGTGACACGATGAAAAAGGCGCGGGCCTGGCTCGATGGCCATGGCGTCGCTTACGAATTCCACGATTACAAGGTCGCGGGCTCGCCCAAGGAAAAGCTGAAGGCCTGGGCCGGTGAAGTCGGTTGGGAAACTCTGCTCAATCGTGCTGGCACCACGTTTCGCAAATTGCCCGACGCCGACAAGGAAGGGCTGAACGAACGCAAGGCGATGGCGCTGATGCTGGAACAGCCCTCGATGATCAAGCGGCCGGTGCTCGATGTCGGCGGCAAGTTGCTGGTCGGCTTCAAGCCGGAGGTCTATGCGAAGGAAGTTGGCGCCTCCGGCAAACGCGGGCGCGCCTGAAGCAGATGGGTTTAGCTGAACTCGATCACATCGGCGGATGGAATTCGGCCGAGCGTGCGGTGGAACAGTTCGCGGTCGATCACCGCGCGAAGTTTTGCCGTCGGTAGCGCATCGTTGCCGCGCATCAGATTCCTGATTTCGAAACCGCCGTCTTCGCTGATCGTTTTCAGGGACGCAATCACGTGTGTGACGCCTTCGGAGTCCGAGAACGGCAACAACAGGCGTTCATAGGCCACGATGCGTCCGCTCGCGTCGTCGACATGGGAGACGGTGTAAACGGGGAGGGCGCGTTCCAGGCATCGCTGGTAGACCGGCAAGACGATCGGCGTCAGCCGCGTTCCAAGATATTCGTCGAGATACCGGCCTCTGCCGGTATGGCCGTAGGCCATCGACATGCGGGTGCCGTCGCTGTCGATGAGGAGGCGCGGCGGGGTTATGCTTTCGACCGTCATATAAACCAGGTCGGGGAGTTCATCTTCGATCCGGGCAGGCTGAAAGTCCGCCTTGCGCGGCACGCGCTGTGCAGGGGCATAAAGCCGCAGCCACGTGTTCAGCAGATCACGCTGCTTGATCGATTTGACGACCGTCGGGTTGGCGCTCTCGAAATCCAAGGTCCAAAAGTCCGATCTTGATGAAAACACCGAACTTTCGGACCAAGGCGAAAACATTTGGTGAAGGAGGTTCGAGGGCGACCAAATAGCGTTAACGACTGCTTTCCAAACGAGCATCGGAGAGCTTTCAACCATGGCGATTTGCCGGACGGAACATTCGACTAATGGCCAATTATCAAGGGCCTGACGTGCTTCGTACCGCTTTCCGCCTTGCACAACGAGGGCCGTTGACGGCATATTCCGCCCCGGAGGCGGCGGGTCCCAGGACGAATTCAGCACGCGAACCAAGACGCGGCATTTTCAGGCATCCTGGGGGAATCCGACGTAAGGAAAAGATCGGCTACGCGCGACCCGGGATGTCGCGGCGATGGCTCGCGGGGGAATTTGATTGGCGGATGAGTTCATTCTCGAAACCCACGGATTGACCAAGGAATTCGCGGGATTTCTTGCCGTCCGCGACGTTGGCCTGAAGGTGCGGCGCGGCAGTATTCACGCCTTGATTGGCCCTAACGGGGCCGGCAAGACAACCTGTTTCAATCTGCTCACCAAGTTTCTGAAGCCGTCGGCGGGCCAGATCCTTTACAAGGGGCAGGACATCACCGCGATGGCGCCGGCCGACGTGGCGCGGCTTGGCCTCGTGCGTTCGTTTCAGATCTCGGCGGTATTTCCGCATCTGACGGCGCTGGAGAATGTGCGCGTCGCGCTCCAGCGTCAGCACGGGCAGTCCTTTGATTTCTGGCGTTCCAAGGCCGTGCTCGACCGCTTCAACGCCCGCGCACTGGAATTGCTCGACGATGTCGGCCTGAGCGAGTTCGCCAAGACGCCCGCGGTCGAAATGCCCTACGGCCGCAAGCGCGCGCTCGAAATCGCCACCACGCTCGCGCTCGATCCCGAAATGATGCTGCTCGATGAGCCGATGGCGGGGATGGGCCACGAGGACATCGACAAGATCGCCGCGCTGATCAAGCGCATCTCCGCGAAGTATACCATCCTGATGGTAGAACATAATCTCAGTGTGGTCGCCAACCTGTCCGATATCATTACCGTGCTGACGCGCGGTTACGTGCTGGCGGAAGGTACTTATGCCGATCTGTCGAAGGATCCGCGCGTGAAGGAAGCCTATCTGGGAGCAGGCCATGGTTGACGTCACGATGGCCAATGCCGCCGCAGCGCCGTCCGCTTCCGGCGCGCCCATTCTGTCGGTGCAGAACCTCGAAGCGTGGTATGGCGAGTCTCATATTCTGCACGGCATCAATTTCCAGGTGAATCCGGGCGAGGTGGTGACGCTGCTCGGCCGTAACGGCGCAGGCAAGACGAGCACCTTGAAATCGGTGATGGGAATTATCGGCAAGCGTAGCGGTTCGGTCCGCTTCGACGGCAAGGAGATCATCCGCGCCGCATCGGACAAGATCGCGCGTATGGGTGTCGCGTTTTGCCCCGAGGAACGCGGAATTTTCGCCAGTCTCGATGTCCGTGAAAACCTTCTGCTGCCGCCGAGCATACGCAGCGGCGGTCTTTCGCTGGACCAGATTTTCGAATTGTTCCCCAATCTCAAGGAAAGGCTGAGCAGCCAGGGTACCAAGTTGTCGGGCGGCGAACAGCAGATGCTGGCGATCGCTCGAATCCTGCGTACGGGCGCACGCTTTCTGATGCTGGACGAACCGACCGAAGGGCTTGCTCCCGTCATCATCCAGCAAATCGGCCAGACCATCAAACGCCTCAAGAGCGAGGGTTTTACCATCCTGCTCGTCGAGCAGAATTTCCGCTTCGCGGCGACTGTGGCCGATCGCTATTATATCGTCGAACACGGCAAGATCATCGACGGCTTCGCCAATGCGGAGCTGCAAGCCAATATGGACAAGCTTCACACCTATCTCGGCGTCTGAGAACTACGGGATATCCAAAGAGGGACCATCATGAAGACCAGAATTTTCGCAAGCCTGTTGCTCGGTACGGCCGTAAGTCTCTCGGCCACCGGCTTTGCAAGCGCCCAGGACAAGACCGTCAAGATCGGCGCACTGTCCGACCAATCCGGCCTCTATGCCGATCTCGGCGGCCCGGGGTCCACGCTTGCTGCGCAGATGGCGGTCGAGGATTCCGGCCTGACCGCCAAGGGCTGGAAGATCGACATCATCTCCGGCGATCACCAGAACAAGCCGGATGTCGGCGTCAACATCGCGCGGCAGTGGTTCGACGTCGACAAGGTCGACGTCATTGTCGACGTACCCAACTCCGGTGTAGCGCTCGCCGTTTCGAACCTCGTCAAGGAGAAGAACGGCGTCCTGCTCGATTCCGGAGCCGGTTCATCCGATCTGACCAACAAGCAGTGCACTCCCAATACGATTCACTGGAGTTACGATACCTATACGCTCGCGCACGGTACCGGTACGGCGCTGACCAAGAGCGGCGGCAACACCTGGTTTTTCGTGACCGCTGACTACGCGTTCGGCGCGGCGCTGGAACGCGACACCACCGCGGCCGTGGAGGCCGTCGGCGGCAAGGTGCTCGGCGGCGTCAAGGCTCCGATCAGTACGGCTGATTTCTCCTCCTTCCTGCTGCAGGCGCAGGCCTCCAAGGCCAAGGTCATCGGCCTTGCCAATGCCGGTGCCGACACCACCAACTCGATCAAGCAGGCCGCCGAATTTGGCATCACCGGTAGCGGACAGAAGCTCGCAGCATTGCTTCTCTTCATCACCGATGTCCACGCGCTCGGTTTGAAGGCGGCACAAGGGTTGAACTTCACCGAGACGTTCTACTGGGACATGAATGACGGTACGCGGGCCTTTTCCAAGCGCTTCCAGGAGCGCATGAAGAACCACATCATGCCGACCATGGTCCATGCCGGCGTGTATTCAAGCCTGTTGCATTACTTCAAAGCGCTCGAAGCCCTTGGCGGCAACCCGCATGACGGCGCCAAAGTCGTCGCGAAGATGAAGGAAATGCCGACCGATGATCCGCTGTTCGGCAAGGGCAGCATCGAACCGAACGGCCGCACGATTCATCCCGCGTATCTCTTTGAGGTCAAGACGCCGGCGGAGTCGAAGGGACCCTGGGACTACTACAAGCTCGTGGCGACAATTCCGGCGAGCGAAGCCTTTACGCCGCTGGACAAGAGCACCTGTCCCCTGCTGAAGAAATGATCTGTTTTGACGTCTCGGGCGGCCACGATTGCCGCCCGAGGATCATGAATTGAAACGAACGAGGCGCCGAGAGAACCGATGCAAGCGCTTTTCGCACAGCTACTGGTGGGACTGATCAACGGCTCGTTCTACGCGCTGCTCAGTCTCGGGCTTGCCGTGATCTTCGGCATGCTCAACATCATCAATTTTGCGCACGGTGCGCTTTATATGATGGGAGCGTTCTGCGCCTATTTCCTGCTCAATCTGACGGGCCTCGGGTATTGGTGGGCGCTGATCATCGCGCCGATTATCGTCGGCATTTTCGGCATGGTTCTGGAGCGAACCATGCTGAAATGGCTGTCCGGTCTCGATCACCTTTACGGCCTGTTGCTGACCTTCGGAATTGCGCTGATCGTTCAGGGCGTCTTCCAGAACTATTTCGGTTCGTCGGGCTTGCCCTATGCGATCCCGGATTATCCGAAAATCGGAAATTTCAACGGGCTGCAGGGCGGCATGAATCTTGGCTTCATGTTCCTGCCGGTCTATCGCGGGTGGGTGGTGATCTTCTCGCTCGTCGTATGCCTTTCGACCTGGTACCTGATCGAGCGCACCCGGCTTGGCGCCTATTTGCGCGCGGCCACGGAAAATCCGACGCTGGTACGCGCCTTCGGCATCAACGTGCCGCGAATGATCACGCTGACCTATGGCCTGGGCGTCGGTCTCGCTGCGCTCGCCGGTGTGCTGTCGGCGCCGATCAATCAAGTCCGGCCCTTGATGGGTGAGAACATCATCATCGTGGTGTTTGCGGTCGTGGTGATCGGCGGCATGGGCTCGATCATGGGGTCGATCATCACCGGCTTTGCGCTCGGCGTGATCGAAGGCTTGACGAAATATTTCTATCCGGAAGCATCCAACACCGTCGTATTCGCGCTCATGGTGCTGGTGCTGCTGGTGAAACCAACGGGACTGACGGGGCGGGCGACGTAAGATGACGGCGATGACCGACAATACCTTACCGGAAAGCCCGCGCGCGATCCGCGATGAGATGATTGCGTTCGCGGTCATGACCGTGCTGCTGCTAATCGTGCCGCTGACCGACCTCTATCCTTTCTTCGTGATGCAGGCGCTGTGTTTTGCGCTGCTGGCCTGCGCCTTCAATCTGTTGATCGGTTATGGCGGCTTGCTGTCGTTCGGTCATGCGATGTTTCTGGGTACCGGTGGTTACGTCACGGCCCATGCCCTCAAGGTGTGGGGCTTGCCGCCTGAGTTCGGCATTCTGATTGGCGTGGCGGCTTCGGCGGCGCTTGGCGTTATCACGGGTATCGTTGCGATCCGGCGTCAGGGCATCTATTTCGCCATGATCACGCTGGCGCTGTCGCAACTGGTCTATTTCATCTATCTGCAAGCGCCGTTTACGCATGGTGAGGACGGCATCCAGGGTATCCCGCAAGGCCATTTGCTTGGGATCCTGGACCTCTCGAAACCGACGGTGCTTTATTACGTCGTCGTCGCGAATTTCCTGTTCGGCTTTCTCGTCATCTTCCGTGCGATCAACTCGCCGTTCGGCGAAGTGCTGAAATCGATCCGTGAGAACGAGCAGCGCGCGATTTCGCTGGGCTACAAGACCGACCAATACAAGTTGGTTGCCTTTATCTTGTCGGGGACGCTGGCGGGATTTGCCGGCTCTCTGAAGGTGTTCGTCGTTCAGAACGCCTCGCTGTCCGACGTCGAGGTCGCGATGTCCGGGCTGATCGTTCTGATGACGCTGGTCGGAGGCCTCGGCACGGTATTCGGGCCCGTGATCGGCGCGTTCATCATCGTCGCAACCCAGCAATATCTCGCCGGATTCGGCTCGTGGGTGACGGTGATCCAGGGCTCAATTTTCGTGGCCTGCGTGCTGACGTTCCGGCGCGGCATCGTAGGCGAAATAGCCAATTATTTTCGACGCTCACTCTAAGTGTCCCGATTCCGAAGTTCGTCGCATTTTACGGAGCCACGTTTCGAACTTCGGAATCGAAAGGACACTAGCAAACTATTGATCTGGTGTGGCTTTGGTTCAGAAGTCCGCATGACCAACCTGTGGCACAAACGATGCGGATTTCTTGAACCGCTACACTAGTGAGGGGCGGTTTTTGACTGGCCGTTTCGGTGTCACAAAGCCGTGGATGACGGGGTTCCACAGGGCTGCTGCCGCGCGCAATTGCGGAAAATGGTCTAAGACAGATTTATGACGGGTCGCTCTGACCGGTCTGTTCGGCAATTTGGACATAATAACCAATGTTGATGCGGTGGTTTCGCGCCCTCCTTCCGAAGGAAGAACGCTTTTTCGATCTTTTCGCCAGGCACTCCCAGGCAGTCCAACAGGGCGCGCTGGCGCTACAAGGCATGCTCCGGGGCGGGGAAGAAACGCCGGTTTTCTGCCAGCGCGTCAATCAGTTCGAAAATGATGCCGACAATATCACGCGCGAGGTGCTGACCGCGGTCCGTCGCACGTTCATCACGCCCTTCGATCGCGGTGACATCAAGAACCTGATCACTGCGATGGACGATGCCATCGACCAGATGCAGCAAACCGCCAAGGCCGTCGTTCTGTTCGAAGTTCGCACCTTCGAGCCGCCCATGCGCGAGATGGGGACCCTTATCGTCGACTGCTCCAACCTCGTCAGCCGCGCATTGCCGCTGCTTCAGGCGATCGGCAATAACGTCTCGATGCTGACGGCGATTACCGAGGAACTGACCAAGCTCGAGGGACGCGTCGACGACCTTCACGATATCGGCCTGAAGGAGCTTTTTCTCAAGCACCGCCACGCCAGTGTTATGGACTTCATTGTCGGCGTGGAAATCTACGACCATCTGGAGAAAGTGGCCGATCGTTTCGATGATGTGGCCAACGAGATCAACAGCATCGTGATCGAACAGGTATAGGGCAGGGCCATCAGGTGGATGCTGCGCTTGGTCTTCCGGTTCTGGTCGGGTTGATCGCTGTCGCGTTGCTGTTCGACTTTCTCAACGGACTGCATGATGCTGCAAACTCGATCGCAACGATCGTATCGACCCGCGTGCTGCGCCCGCAATATGCTGTGTTCTGGGCGGCGTTTTTCAACTTCGTGGCCTTTTCGGTATTCGGGCTCAACGTCGCCCATACCATCGGCACCGGCATTATCGATCCCAGCGTCATCGACGTGACCGTTATCTTTGCTGCCCTTGTCGGCGCCATCGTCTGGAATCTGATTACCTGGGCGTTGGGCATTCCGTCCTCGAGCTCACACGCGCTGATTGGCGGGCTCGTCGGCGGCGGCATGGCGAAAGCCGGGCTTTCGGCGGCAGTCTGGAGCGGCTTGATCAAAACGTTGCTGGCGATCGTTCTGTCGCCACTGATCGGATTTTTACTGGCGCTAGTGCTAGTCGTAATTGTGTCTTGGGCTTCGGTCCGTTCGACGCCGTTCGCGGTCGACCGGGCATTCCGGATCTTGCAGTTTGCATCCGCCTCGCTTTATTCGCTCGGCCATGGCGGCAATGACGCGCAAAAGACCATGGGCATCATTGCGGTGCTGTTGTTTTCGCAAGGCCAGCTCGGCTCGGAATTTTACATTCCGTTTTGGGTCGTGCTGGCCTGTCAGGCGGCGATGGCGCTGGGAACGTTGATGGGCGGTTGGCGGATCGTCCGCACCATGGGCCTGAAAATCACCAAACTGACGCCGATGCAGGGGTTTTGCGCCGAGACGGGTGGTGCGGCGACGCTGTTCCTTGCCACCTTCCTCGGGGTTCCCGTTTCGACCACCCACACCATCACCGGGGCCATCGTCGGCGTTGGCGCCGCGCGGAGGGTCTCGGCCGTACGATGGAATGTGGCGAGTTCGATCGTCTACGCCTGGATCATTACCATTCCGGCTGCTGCCGGGGTCGCCGCAGCGGCCTACTGGCTGGTAATATTGCTGCGCTAATCGGACGGCCCTGACTGGAGCCGGGCTGCGCTATCCCTATATGGAGTGGCGCCGGCCCTCCTTGATCCGAGCCGTTATCCCTGTCAAACGCTGCCCCATGTCCGACGTCGCCCTCAACGCTGATTCTTCATCCCCGTCGCCGCTCGCAAGCGAAGTGGCGCGCCGGCGAACCTTTGCGATCATCTCACACCCCGACGCCGGCAAGACCACGCTGACCGAAAAGCTCCTGCTGTTTGGCGGCGCCATCAACCTGGCGGGGCAGGTCAAGGCCAAGGGCGAACGGCGCAATACCCGTTCCGACTGGATGAAGATCGAGCGGGAGCGCGGCATCTCCGTGGTGACTTCGGTGATGACGTTCGAATTCGACGGCCTCGTGTTCAACCTTCTGGACACGCCCGGTCACGAGGATTTTTCCGAAGATACTTATCGCACGCTGACGGCGGTCGATTCCGCGGTCATGGTCATTGACGCCGCCAAGGGTATCGAGGCGCGCACGCGTAAACTTTTTGAAGTGTGCCGCCTTCGGGACATTCCCATCATCACCTTCATCAACAAGATGGACCGCGAGAGCCGCGACACGTTCGAACTCCTGGACGAGATCGAGAAGACGCTGGCGCTCGACACGACGCCGATGACCTGGCCGGTTGGCCGCGGCCGCGATTTCCTGGGCACCTATGATCTCGCCAGCGGCGGGGTGCGCCTTCTGGAGGGCGGCGGCGCCAAGACCGGCGCTGCACAGCAGATCGATATTGCCGAGTTGGCCGGCCGCAATGCCAATCTCGATGTCGCCGAGGTCAAGGAAGAACTCGCGCTGGTCTCGGAAGCCTGCAAGCCATTCGAGCTCGACGCGTTTCGCGAAGGCCACCTGACGCCGGTCTATTTCGGCAGCGCGCTGCGCAATTTCGGGGTTGGCGATCTTCTCGAGGGCCTCGGCCGCTTCGCGCCGCCGCCGCGTGCGCAGGAAGGTAATTTGCGCAAGGTGGAAGCCGCCGAACCGCGCATGAGCGCTTTCGTGTTCAAGATCCAGGCGAATATGGATCCCAATCACCGTGATCGTATCGCGTTTGCGCGGCTTTGCTCGGGTAAGCTGACCCGCGGCATGAAAGCGAAGCTGGTGCGAACCGGCAAGAACATGTCGCTTTCGAGCCCGCAGTTCTTTTTCGCGCAGGATCGCGCGCTGGCAGACGAAGCCTTTGCCGGTGATGTCGTCGGAATTCCCAACCACGGTACTTTACGGATCGGCGATACCCTGACCGAGGGTGAGGAGCTTACCTTCGTTGGAGTCCCGAGTTTCGCGCCTGAAATCGTCCGTCGCGTGCGGCTCACCGACGCGATGAAAGCCAAAAAACTCAAGGAAGCGTTGCAGCAGATGTCGGAGGAGGGCGTCGTCCAGGTGTTTCGGCCGCGCGACGGCGCGCCGGCTTTGGTCGGGGTGGTCGGCCCACTGCAACTCGATGTGCTGAAAGCGCGGTTGGAAGCGGAATACGCATTGCCGGTGGAATTCGAGGTGTCGGAGTTCCAGTTGGCGCGCTGGATTTCGTCCGACGACCGCAAAAAGCTCGAGGCCTTTATTGTGGCCAACGGTTCTGGCGTTGCCGATGATGTCGACGGCGACCCGGTGTTTCTCGCCAAGAACGAATTCTATCTCGGTTACACCAAGGAGCGTGCCGAGGGCATTGTCTTCTCAAGCATCAAGGACGTGAAGAAGAAGGCATAGCGCCCCGCCCTTCCGGAAGCGTACTGGGCGACACGCGAGGATGTGAACGGGCAGACGGCGACAACCCTGAGCCTTCATCTCGTTTTCGCGTTATATTGCTGCTTCTGAGGGCCCTGCGCATGCTCCGTCGCATCGCTGTCGTTTTCGTTGTTGCTGCTGCAGGACTGGCCATTTCGGGCAGCGCCGACGCAAGACGGCACCACCAGATCAATGCCACGCCTTTTTCTCATGAGCCTTGCAGTGTTCTGTCCCATCGGCCGTGCACGCCATCCTTTTGCAGTGTGTTCAATCGCGGTCCCTGTATTCCCGAGATCTACTATCCCTATGGTGAAAACCTCCAGCTGACGGTCGAGAGCAAGCCGTCGGAGGAAGACACGCCGCGATATCAAAAGCCCGACCACGACCTCGACAATATCGGCGATCTCTTCGCAGCTCTGCGCTCCTGCTGGACGCCTCCACCGGCGGAATCGGCGAAAGAGGGCATGCAGATGACCGTGCGTTTCAGTTTCAAGCGATCGGGCGATCTGATCGGTCCCCCGCGCATGACGTTCGCCACCCGGGGCACGCCGACCGAGGTTCGTGATACCTATCTCAAGGCGATCAACGATTCCATCGGCGCGTGCATGCCGCTCAAATTCACCGGCAATCTCGGCGGAGCCCTGGCCGGACGGCCAATCGCCATCCGCTACGTCGATAACCGCGATATCGACAAGCAGAAGGCGACGCCCTAGCGGAGTGGATTTGACATTCGCTACCCCGTAGCCGGAAATGCGTGAAACGCGAATGTCAAATTCAAAACTCCACTAGAAAGCTATATTTGCTAGTGGTCTTTTGATTCCAACATTTGCAAAAGTGCCAGCCAGACGTGATGCAAATGTTAGAATCGGACCACTAGCCGCGCCGGCCCGCGACCTGCGAAAACGACCCCCGGCCTCGATCTCGCGCATTGCCGTTTGGCCCCCGAACGTGTAGGCGATGCCCGAACGGGGCTATCCGGAGGGACGCGGCATCATGGGACTGGCGGTGATGATCCTGGGCCTCGCGCTGTTTCTCGGCGTGCACACCTTGCCGGCCCAGCGCGAACTACGTGGGCGCACTATCGCTGCGATGGGCGAGGGCGGTTACAAGCTTGCTTACGCGCTCGTCTCTGTCCTTGGGATCGCGCTGATCGCCTGGGGTTTTGCGCATTATCGCGCGGCGGGAATGATTGACGTCTGGGAAGGGCTCGTTCCTGCGAAAGCCCTCGTCATTCTCAAGCACATTACGATCGCCTTGATGTTGCCGGCGGTCATTCTGGTGGTCGCCGCTTTCATGCGCGGCCACATCTATACCGCGGTCAAGCACCCGATGCTGGCCGGGGTCAAGTTGTGGGCGGCAGCGCATTTGCTGGCCAACGGCGATCTTGGTTCGATTATTCTATTCGGCTCGTTCCTTGGCTGGGCGGTGTTTGACCGTATCTCGCTCAAGCACCGATCCGATGCCGGAGGCCCGCCAATCCCGGTCGGTGGCTGGGGCAACGACATGATTGCAGTTGCAGTCGGCATCGTCGTCTATCTGGCGCTGGCTTTCGCGTTCCATCCCGTTGTAATCGGCGTTCCCGTCGTAGGAGTTTAAAATGTCAGTTCAGGCCGCGATCAAGCGCAAGACCGCACCCGATATCCGCGCGCGCAAGAATGGCGAGCCGATCGTGATGCTGACGTCGTATCACGCCCATACCGCAGCTCTCGTCGACCGCTATTGCGACGTTATTCTGGTCGGCGATTCCCTCGGCAATGTCATGCATGGTTTTGAAACCACCGTGCCGGTCACGCTCGACATGATGATCCTGCAAGGCCATGCGGTGATGCGCGGTTCGCAGCATGCACTTGTCGTCGTCGATATGCCCTTCGGCTCCTACGAGGCTTCGAAGGAGCAGGCGTTTCACTCGGCGGTGAGAATCTTGAAGGAGACCCATTGCGGCGCGATCAAGCTCGAAGGTGGCGCACGGATGGCGGAGACGATCGCGTTTCTAGTCGAGCGCGGCATACCCGTGATGGGCCACATTGGCCTGACGCCGCAGTCAATCAATACGCTCGGTTCGTTCCGTGCCCAGGGGCGCGAGGAAGGAAGCTGGGAGCCGATCGAAAACGATGCCATTGCGGTTGCGCAGGCCGGCGCCTTTTCGGTCGTGGTCGAAGCGGTCGCGGAGCCCCTGGCGCGCAAGATCACCGAGACGATCGACATTCCGACCATCGGCATCGGTGCCAGTGCGGCCTGTGATGGTCAGGTTTTGGTGCTGGAGGACATGTTGGGATTGTCGCCGCGTGCCCCGAAATTTGTCCGCCGTTACGGTAACCTCGGCCCGATGATTGAGGCGGCGATCCAGGGCTATGCGGCTGATGTCCGGTCGCGCGCATTTCCGGGGCCCGAGCATGTTTACGGCATGAAGACGAAGGCGTGAGCACCGGGTTGCGGAGGCCCGAAGGGTCGGGTGATCGCCAGGCGGGTCCGTTCAGAAGTCCGTATCGGCGTCGTTAAGGCTTTGACGGGGCTAGCTTTGCCTTGCCACCGCCACATCACTAAGGTAACGCGGCCGCCATCAGGAAACAGATTGACGGCGTCGGTGGGTTCCGGACGCGGGTGGCCGGGGATGGGGTGTCTCTAAGTGTCTGAATTATTTGATGAAGTTGACGAGGAAGTCCGCCGCGAGCAACTCAAGAAGCTGTGGGACCAGTACTCGATCTATATCATCGCAGCTGCGATTCTGATCGTCGCCGCCGTCGGCGGCTGGCGCGGCTATCAATATCTGGAAGCGCAGAAAGCGGCCGCGGCCGGAGCGGCGTTTGATGCCGCGATCGAATTGTCGGATCAGAACAAGCACGCCGAAGCAGAGGCGGCCTTCGACAAGATCGCCGCTACGGCGCCGTCGGGATATCGCATACTGGCGCGGCTGCGCGCGGCGGCTGAGGTCGCGACCCGCGATCCGAAGGCCGGCTCCAAAATGTACGATGAGATCGCGACCGATCGCAGCGTTGGCACCGAGCAGCAGGACCTGGCGCGGATCCGCGCCGCGGGGCTGCTACTGGACAGCGACAGCTATCCGAACATGTTGCAGCGGCTGGAGGCTTCCACCAAGCCGGACGCGACCTTCCGTCATAGCGCGCGTGAATTGCTTGCCTTGTCGGCTTGGCGCGCCAATGACGCCACCGCGGCGCGGCAATGGCTCGACATGATCGCCAACGATGGTGCGACGCCGTCTGGCCTACGCTCGCGCGCCGAGGCGCTCCAGGCGCTGCTTCCGCCAGTCGCCAAGAGCTGACGACAGGAAAACGTGTTGAACGAGAAATCGACCATGCGTCGCCTGCAACGTCTGATCGCCGCTTCCGTGCTTGTCGCACTGTCCACAGTGATTGCCGGCTGCTCGAGCAACATGAGCAGCTTCGATCCGATGGATTGGCTTGATTGGATCGACACCAAGAAAAAGTTACCCGGTGAACGCAAGCCGGTATTCCCCGATGGCGTGCCGGGTCTCGAACAGGGTGTGCCGAAATCCCTGTATAAGGGCGCTCAGGAAGGCGATCAGAACGCGCAGGGGGCTGTGGCCGTCCCGCCGCCCCCGCCGCCTCCCGAGACCAAACCGAAAAAGACCGCCAAGAAGAAACCAGCGGCGGCAACTGCGAGCACTGACCCCGCGGCCGCGCCGGAGGAAGACACGACCGCAGCGGCACCGCCAGCTCCGAAGAAGAAAATCGTTCGCCAGCGCACGACTGCGCCGCCGCCTGATCAGCCGGCCAACGGACAGCAATCTGGCGCTCAGCCGGCACAGCCCGCGCCACCGGCCCAACAATCAGGCGCGGCATTCCCGGCGCCGCTGCCCGGCGGCACGTTTACGCGCTAACTGCCTATTTCATTGCTCACGGTCGGAGCGATGGGCTATTCCCGCACGGCTGCCTTGTCTGTTGCGAGAATACGCTCTTTTTCGACTTTCTCCCATCTCTGGTCGCTGATGCCCTTTACGATCGCCATTATCGGCCGGCCTAACGTCGGGAAGTCGACGCTGTTCAACCGTCTGGTCGGGCAGAAGTTAGCGCTGGTCGACGATGCGCCGGGGGTTACCCGCGACCGGCGTGAGGGCGAAGCCCGGCTTGGCGACCTCCGTTTCACCGTGATCGACACCGCAGGGCTCGATGAGGGCGCGAAGGGATCGCTGACCGCGCGGATGCAGGAGCAGACTGAAGCGGCGATCGGGCTTGCGGATGCGCTGATGTTCGTGATCGACGCCCGTGCCGGACTGATGCCCAGCGACCGCGCTTTTGCCGACTATGCGCGCCGGGCCAACAAGCCGGTAATTCTGGTGGCCAACAAGAGTGAGGGCAAACACGGAGAGATTGGTGCGATGGAGGCCTACGCCTTGGGTCTCGGAGATCCCGTCCAGGTTTCGGCGGAGCACGGCGAAGGCATGGGCGAGCTTTACGACGCGCTGCGCGTTTTGATGCCGGAGCCTGCAGAGGAGAGCGAAGAGTTCGACGATGACGACATTATCGAATCGGACGAGGATCTGGTCAAACGGCCCATTCGCGTCGCGGTCGTCGGCCGTCCGAATGCCGGCAAATCCACGCTGATCAATCGCCTGCTTGGCGAGGAGCGGCTATTGACCAGCGCCGAGGCCGGGACCACGCGCGATTCCATTGCCGTGGAAATCACCTGGAATGGCCGGGATTTTCGTGTGTTCGATACCGCCGGGTTACGACGGCGATCGCGTATTGAGGAGAAGCTGGAAAAATTGTCGGTTGCCGATGCCTTGCGCGCGGTGCGCTTTGCCGAAGTCGTGGTGCTGATGATGGATACGCAAAACAAGTTCGAGGAACAGGACCTGCGCATCGCCGATCTGATCGAGCGCGAGGGCCGGGCGCTCGTGATCGCGGTCAATAAATGGGACCTGGTGGAGACAAAGTCGGGCGCGATTTCCGCGCTGCGCGCCGAAGCCGATCGCCTGCTGCCGCAGGTCAGAGGCGCGCCCTTGGTTGCGGTGTCGGGCCTGATGGGCGAGGGTATCGACCACCTGATGCGCGCGATCGAAGATGCTTATGCCGTGTGGAATCGCCGCGTGGCGACGGCTGCGCTTAATCGCTGGTTCGAGCAGGCGGTGGACGCCAATCCGCCGCCGGCGGTTTCGGGCCGCCGGCTGAAGCTGAATTACATTACGCAGGCCAAGGCGCGGCCGCCGAGCTTCGTGCTGTTCTGCTCGCGCGCCGATGCGGTACCGCAATCCTATTTGCGTTACCTCGTCAATTCCTTGCGCGAATATTTTGAATTGCCGGGTACACCGGTGCGAATTTCGCTGCGCGAGAAGGCCAATCCGTTTGCGCATAAACGGAAACGGCTGTCGTGAGCGATACGAGCGCGATCGGTACGCCGCCGGCAGCGGCGCCCGCACGCGGCGCTGCGGTCGCCTTCATCTTCGTCACGATCCTGCTCGACATGTTCGCGCTCGGCTTGATCATGCCGATCCTGCCAAAACTGGTCGAGAGCTTCGTCGACAACGATACCGCGCGCGCGGCCCGTATTTTTGGCGCGTTCGGAACGGCGTGGGCGTTGATGCAGTTTTTCTTCTCGCCGATTCTCGGCAGCCTGTCGGACCGATTTGGCCGCAGGCCGGTGGTGCTGTTGTCGAATTTCGGATTGGGGCTGGATTACGTACTGATGGCGCTCGCGCCGTCCTTGATCTGGCTGTTTGTGGGCCGGGTGATCTCGGGGATCACTTCGGCCAGCGTTTCAACTGCTTTCGCCTACATCGCGGATATCACGCCTGCTGAAAAGCGGGCCGCGGTGTTCGGCAAGGTGGGCGCTGCTTTCGGCGCCGGCTTCATCATAGGTCCAGCGATCGGCGGTTTGCTTGGCGACGCCGATCCCCGGCTGCCGTTTTGGGTGGCGGCGGGCCTGAGCTTTGCCAACACGATCTATGGTCTGTTGATCTTGCCGGAATCGCTGCCGCGCGATCGCCGCGCCCCGTTCCGATGGAAAAGCGCCAATCCGATTGGCGCGCTAAATCTGTTGCGCTCGAAGCGCATTCTTGCCGGATTATCGCTGGTCAATTTCTTCACCCAGTTGGCGCATGCGGTGCTGCCGTCGACCTTTGTGCTCTATGCCACCTACCGATATGGCTGGGACTCGAAGACTGTAGGCGTCACCCTGGCGATGGTCGGTATCTGCGCCATGCTGGTGCAGGGGGCGGGCATCGGACCGATCATCCGGCTTTTCGGCGAGCGTCTTGCACTGGTGCTGGGTCTGGTCTGCGGCGCTGCCGGCTTTCTAATCTTTGCCGTTGCCCCTACCGGGCCTTTGTCCTGGCTCGGAATTCCCGTGATGTCGTTGTGGGGCGTTTCAGGCGCGGCGATCCAGTCCCTGATGACCAAAGAAGTTGCGGCGGACGAGCAGGGCCAGTTGCAGGGAGCTTCATCGAGCGTGCAGAGCGTCTCCCAGTTGTTGGGACCATTCCTGTTTACGCTGACCTTTGCCTATTTCATCGGTGCGCAGGCGCCGATGCAACTGCCGGGCGCGCCGTTCTTCCTCGCCTCCGCGCTGGTCGTGCTGGCGGTCGCCATTGCAGCCGGCACGCTCTCCGGAACGAAGTCTCGCGGCGATAAAATACCCTAGCGCAGCTTTGGCTAGGCGGGGCTGCGAAAACTCATCAGCGTGCGGGTCTGGTAGTCGTAGAAACGGCCCGTCTCGTTCCATGACGGCAGGCACATCGGCACGATGAACTCGGCGGCTTGCTCCGGCGTGTCGAGCGTCATCGGATCCTCGCCAGGGAAGACGGTCGCACGCATACGGGTGCGAAGGGGGCCGGGATTGAACAGGTTGACCCGCAGTCGCGTCGATACCGTCTCATTGGCCCACACCCGCGCCAACGCCTCGAGCGCTGCTTTCGAAGCCGCATAGGGGCCGAGGTAGGCGGAGGCCTTGTTGGCCGCGCCCGACGTGATGAACACCGCGCGGCCGGCGTCGGAATTCTTGAGCAGCGGCTCCATGCAGCGGATCAGCTGAAAATTGGCCGATACGTTGACCAAGATCACATCGTTCCACGGCTTCATGTCGATATGGCCGAGCGGCGAAGAGGGACCGGCCACGCCGGCATTGCCGACGAGAATGTCGAGCTTGCCGTGGCGCTCATGCAGTGCCGCGCCAAGCCGTGCAATGCCGTCGACGTCCGTCAGGTTGAGCGGCACCAGCGTGGCGCTGCCGCCGTCCTTTCGGATGTCGTCGTCGAGTTCTTCCAAGCCCCCTTGCGTCCGCGCCACGGCGACGATATGCGCGCCGGCCTTGGCGAGCGCGCGCGCTGTGGCGTAACCGATGCCGCGCGAGGCGCCGGTGACGAGGGCGATGCGGTTGGCGAGGGGAAAGGTCATTTCACACAGATTCTGACGTCGTCCCTGCGGAAGCAGGGACCCATACACCGTGACGGTTATGATGTGGGAAGACGCTTATGTCCAACACTGTCTGGACAATGATGGCTGGTGGTTATGGGTCCCCGCGTGCGCGGGGACGACGGCTAACTTGCCTCTGCCAGCAACGACAATTGCCGCGGCTGCGGCTCGACCTGGTCGTGGTCGGTGAGGTTGGTCGGATAGACCCCGGTAAAGCAATGGTCGGAGAATTTCGGGTTGGCGGCATCGCGGCCCGGAAGGCCCATGGCGCGATACATACCGTCGACCGTCAGGAACGCCAGCGTATCGGCACCAATGAGTTCGCGCATCTCCTCCAGATTGTGTGTCGCCGCAAGCAGGCCGCCGCGGTCAGGCAGGTCGATGCCGTAATAATCAGGGTACACGATCGGCGGCGAAGCGAGGCGGAAGTGAACTTCGCGAGCGCCGGCGTCGCGCATCATGCGAACGATCTTCTTTGAGGTCGTGCCGCGTACCAGCGAATCGTCGATCAGGACGATGCGCTTGCCCTCGATGGCGGCCCGGTTGGCGTTGTGCTTCATCTTCACGCCGGATTCGCGAATGCTCTGCGTCGGCTGGATGAAGGTGCGGCCGACATAGTGGTTGCGGATGATGCCAAGCTCGAACGGGACGCCTGAAAATTGGCTGTAGCCGACGGCGGCCGGTACGCCGGAATCCGGCACCGGCACGACGACATCGACCGGCACATGGCTCTCGCGCGCCAGTTGGGCGCCGAAGGCCTTGCGGACGTCGTACACCGAGCGTCCGCCGACGACGGAATCCGGCCGCGAGAAGTAGATGTATTCGAAAATGCAGGGCCGGGGCGGCTTCGGCGGGAATGGCTTGTGACTTTGCGCACCGCGCTCGTCGAACACGACGACCTCGCCGGGTTCGACGTCGCGGACATATTTGGCGCCGATGATATCGAGCGCGCAGGTCTCTGACGCCAGGATCGGACAGCCGTCAAATTCGCCAAGCACCAGCGGCCGGATGCCGAGCGGGTCGCGCGCGCCGATCAGCTTCTTGTTGGTCAGCGACACCAGCGAGTAGGCGCCCTCGATCGCCCGCAACGCCTCGACGAAACGGTCGATGAAATGGTTGCGCTTGGACTGCGCAACGAGGTGCAGAATGACCTCGGTATCGGTGGTGGACTGCATCATGGCGCCGCCGCGCACCAGTTCGCGGCGCAGCGTCAGCCCGTTGGTGAGGTTGCCGTTATGGCCGACCGCAAACCCGCCGGCATTGAGCTCGGCGAACAGCGGCTGCACGTTGCGCAGGATGGTCTCACCGGTGGTGGAATAGCGGACGTGGCCGATGGCGGCATTGCCGGGCAGGCGCTCGATCACCTCGCGCCGGGAAAACGTGTCGCCGACGAGACCAAGCCGGCGTTCGGAATGGAACCGGGTCCCGTCGAATGAGACGATGCCAGCGGCCTCCTGGCCGCGATGCTGAAGCGCGTGCAATCCGAGGGCAGTGATGGCCGCCGCTTCCGGATGCCCAAAAATGCCGAACACGCCGCATTCTTCACGCAGCGTGTCGCCTTCCAGGTCGGAATCTTGCAGATAGAGGGGGCCGTTGTCCGGCCCCGGAGCTTTGGCGTCGTCGGAAGAGCTCTGTTGACTGTCCATCGCGCCTCTCATTCGCTCAGATATTACCGCGCCGCAGGCTTTTCAATCAGCTTTTTAAGGCTGTCGCGGGCAGGCTTGCTGTAACCATCGCCCGAGGCCGGCGCGCCCTGGTCGGTGTCAGTTTGCTCATCTTCAGGTTTATTCTTCTTGAATCTCTTCAAGATGGTGTTCTCCGGGTCATCCGGCAAGAGCGCCATCAGCCAATCCCCGGTCCCCTGCAGGACGACCCGGGATTTTGCTCCCGTCACCCAGTCCGGCCGCTGCTTGTCAGGAACCAGCCAGGTAAAGAACAGAAAGGCCACCACGACGATAAGCAGGCCGCGCGCCAGTCCGAACAGAAAACCGAGCGTCCGGTCGAGCGCCCCGATCCGCGAATCCAGGATCATGTCGGAGATCCGCACGGTGATCACGGAAACCACGATCAGGGTGCCGACGAAGACGCCGGCGACCACGACAATGCTCGCCACCGTATCGTTGTTGAAATAGGTCTTCGCGGTCGGCAGCAGCTTGGAGAAGGAATAGAGCGTTACCAGTGCGGCGGTGCCCCAGGCGGCGATCGACAGGATTTCGCGCATGAAGCCGCGTACCATCGCAAGCAGGCCCGAAATCAGCATCACACCGAGCAGAACGAGATCGAGAATTGTAATTGGCATCGGCTTGTCAGGTCCGCATCTAGTTCAAACCGCGAATCACCGTCTTAGGCTGGCGGTCCGATAGGGCACTCGGCAAGGCCGGAAATCGCGCCATCCAGCCTCGCGCGGGCGATGTATAGCGGCGAGGGTGGGGGACGTCACCTGCGGCTAGCCATCCTGACGCCGGAATCTCGCAGGTGTGGTATTTTTTTCAGGCGTCGCACTTTCCCTGTTCCCTCTGGGGGACCCACGTGCGGCGATTTCCGCCACCAGGCTGGTTAATCCTCCCACAGGGTTCAACGAAAGGCCTGAATCGCCGCCAGCCTCACCACGGGCCGATTCAGGCAGAACCGCACGTCCGAAGCCGAGCTTGGCGGCCTCTTTAAGCCTGGCTGCGGTCTGGGCCACCGGCCGGACCGCGCCGGAGAGCGAAATTTCCCCGAAATAGACTGCGTCCGCAGGCAGCGTGGCGTTGACCAGCGACGACACCAGCGCCGCAGCCGCAGCAAGGTCCGCAGCCGGTTCCTGAATGCGCAGGCCGCCGGCGACATTGAGATAGACATCATGGCCGGACAGTTTGACCCCGCAATGGGCCTCCAATACCGCCAGCACCATCGAGAGCCGGCTGGGGTCCCAGCCGACCACGGCGCGGCGCGGCGTGCCGAGCGAGGTCGGCGCCACCAAGGCCTGCAACTCCACCAGCACCGGGCGGGTGCCTTCGATGCCCGCGAATACGGCCGTACCGGGACTACCGAGATCGCGCTCGGACAGGAATAGTTCGGAGGGGTTGGAGACTTCGCGAAGGCCAAGGCCTGTCATTTCGAACACGCCGATTTCATCGGTCGGGCCGAAGCGGTTTTTCACCGCCCTCAGAATCCGGAACTGCTGCGAGCCTTCGCCCTCGAACGACAGCACAGCATCCACCATGTGCTCGACCACACGGGGCCCGGCGATCTGGCCGTCCTTGGTGACATGGCCGACCAGAATGATCGCAGCGCCGGATTTCTTGGCAAAGCGAATGAGTGCCTGCGCCGAAGCGCGCACCTGGGTCACCGTGCCCGGCGCGGATTCCACCGTATCGGTCCACATGGTCTGGATCGAGTCGATCACGATCAGGCGCGGCACGGCGCCTTCGGAAAGGGTTGAGACGATATCTTCAACCGAAGTCTCCGCGGCCAGTTGCACCGGCGCGTCCGCTAATCCCAGGCGTTCGGCGCGCAGCCGCACCTGCGCCACGGCCTCCTCACCGGAGATATAAACGGCGCGGTGGCCGGCGCGGGCCAGCAGGCTGGTTGCCTGCGTCAACAGCGTCGACTTGCCGATGCCGGGATCGCCGCCGACCAGAAGCACCGAGCCGCGCACAAATCCGCCACCGGTGACGCGGTCGAGTTCGGCCATGCCGGAAGCAAGCCGGGGGGCGTCCTGGCTTTTGCCGGTGAGGCTCTCCAGCGCAAACTGCCGGCCCTTGCGCTTGCTGCGGATCGAGGCCGGCATCGTGGTGGCGCCGGTGACATCCTCCTCGACCAGCGTATTCCACTCGCCGCAGGATTCGCACTTGCCCTGCCAGCGGTTATACGCCGCGCCGCAGTTCTGGCAGACGAATGAGAGTGTGTTTTTGGCCATTGAGGTTTCTGTCACCGCTTACTAGTGCCGCCTATTTGAAGTTCCTGCACCACAAGTGGCGAATTCGATCCAGGAACTTCAAATAGAAAAGCGGCACTAGAATCAATAGTTTTGCTAGTGCCCATAACTTTCCGAAGTTCGTGGAAGTGGGTGCAGCGATGGAGCACGAACTTCGGAAAGTGGGCACTAGGATTGCATCGCATTCCATAGCATGGAAATGCCGGCCACCAGCATGATGCCGTCCATCAGCAGGCGAAACGCTTCAGGCTTTAAATGCAGCACAAAGCGCTTGGCGATGAAAGCGCCGAACATCAGCGAGGAGCCGGCGATCAGGCCTTGCAGCGCGATCTCCGGCGTCAGTGCGCCAAAGCGCTGAAAGGTCACGGATTTGCTCACATACATGCCGAGCGAGCTCGCCGCCTCGGTGGCGAGAAAGGCGCCCTTGGTCAGGCCGTAGAATACAAACAGCGGCACGCTCAAGGGGCCCGTCGAAACGACGATACCTGTGAGATAGCCGATTACCGCGCCGCCGACGGCAAGATGCCAGAACGTGAGCTTCAAGTTATGGGTGGCCAGCCAGTGCCGCGCCGGAACCATCGCGATCAGGAACAAGGCGATGGAAATATCGACGATGCGCGATGGCAGCACCAGTAAGGTGCGCGCGCCAAGTGCTGCGGCCGGGATTGCGGGAATGGAATAGGCGGCACAAGCCCGCCAGTCGATATCGCGGTACCAGGCGAGGATGCGCGAGAGATTGGACATCACGGCCGCGACAGCCATGATCGGAACGGCCTGTTTCGGTCCGTATTGGTAGATCAAGACCGGCATCAGCATGATCGATGATCCGGTGCCGACAATGCCGGAGATCGTGCCGGCAACGAGGCCGACGGCGAGGACGAAAAGAAAACTCAAGGTGCTGGTCTCCCGCGAATTGCTCGCTCTTAACAACGGCAACTCTTCGCGCCGCGTCACGAATGGTGGGATATAGACGCCTGCAATGTGAGGGGCTAGCCTGCTTGCCAAGCGCCGGGCGGCTGAAAACGCGCGGGCGTCAGGGAGGGCTGTTGATGAACAAGTCCGCCGATCGCATCGCAGGAAAGCGCGATGCAGGAAAGCAAGCTTTGGAAGTCGTGGCCGGCAATGGCTTGATCGATCGCCGCGCACTGCTTGGACGTGGCGTAATGTTGGCGGGCGCCATGGGGACGGGCATAGCGCCATCGGCCGCCGGCG
Organism: uncultured Alphaproteobacteria bacterium; assembly: GCA_963775545.1. Classification (GTDB taxonomy): domain Bacteria; phylum Pseudomonadota; class Alphaproteobacteria; order Rhizobiales; family Xanthobacteraceae; genus Bradyrhizobium. Next base: position 343,671 of record CAVZJE010000013.1, on the reverse strand, counting down.
CCGAGCCGCTCACCGATGGTCCATGGAGCCTTGAGATCGGCGAAGCGACGCCGCCTTACCAACTGCGGTCGAAATTCGAGGCCAAGGTGGTGCGCACGCTCAGCAATCCCAACAATGAGCCGCGCAATTCCCATGCGCGCACCCCGCACCATCTGCTGGAGGGAATGACCACCCCGAACGGACTGCATTTCACCATCAATCATGGCGGTATCCCGGCCATCGATCCGGAGCAGCACCGCCTGGTTATTCACGGGCTGGTGAAGCAGCCGCTGGAATTCTCACTCGAAACGTTGTCCCGCTATCCGCAGGTCTCGCGCGTGACCTTCCTCGAATGCGGCGGCAACAGCGCGCCGATGTTTTCCCCGGTGCCGTTGCAGGAGACCGTGCAAGCCTTGCACGGTCTCGTCTCTTGCGCCGAGTGGACCGGCGTCAAGCTTTCGACGCTGTTGGAGGAGACCGGGATCGATCCCAAGGCCAAATGGCTGGTCGCTGAAGGCGCGGATTCGCCGCATCTAAGCCGCAGCGTACCGGTGAAGAAGGCGATGGATGACGCCATGATCGCGCTCTACCAGAACGGCGAGCGCCTGATGCCTGGAAACGGCTATCCGATGCGCCTGCTGTTGCCCGGCTATGAGGGCAACATGAACGTCAAGTTCCTGCGCCGTATCAAGGTCGTCGAACAGCCCGCGATGAGCATGTATGAATCGCGAACCTATTCGCAGATCCTGCCTGACGGCAAAGCCTATCGTTTCTACTTCCTGCAAGAGGTCAAATCCTTCATCGCCAACCCTTCCCATGGCATGGCGCTGAAGGGGCCGGGTCTCTACGAAATTTCCGGCATCGCCTATTCCGGTGCGGGACGGATCGAGAAGGTGATGGTTTCGGCCGATGGTGGGACGAGCTGGGGCCAAGCCGCGCTTCAGGAACCGGTCTTAAGCAAAGCGTTCACGCGCTTCCGCATGCCATGGCGCTGGGATGGTGGACCTGCGACATTACAGAGCAGGGCATGGGACGAAGCAGGCAACGTGCAGCCGACCCGCGCCGAATTCGTCGCCGTTCGTGGCGAGCTGACGAAGCCGCCGCCGATACTTAGTTTCCCAAATCAGCATTGCAACTCGATCACAAGCTGGGGCGTCGCAAGCAATGGCGAGGTTAAGCATGTCTACGCCTAAGCGCATTCTCTTCGCTGCCTCGTTGCTGCTTGCAACGACCGCCGGCGTATCGCTGGCCGAGACGCCGCATCTCGGCAAGCCGCTCGACGAAGCCGCGATCGCCAATTGGGACATCAGCATCCAGCCCGACGGGACCGGATTGCCGAAAGGCAGCGGCACGTCCGCCCAAGGGGCTGTGATTTTTGCCGAAAAATGTTCCGCCTGCCATGGCGACAACGGCAAGGGTGGTGTTGCAGCCGCACTCGTGGCTGAGCGCAAAATCAGCGGTATCTCGGCGTCGCAGAAAACCATCAAGAATTTCTGGCCCTACGCCACGACGATCTTCGATTTCATCCGTCGTGCGATGCCGTTCACCGCACCCCGTTCGCTGAGCGACGATGAAGTCTACGCGCTCACCGCCTATATTCTTGCCGAGAACAAACTGATCGATGCCAACGATACGATGAACGCGGAAACCCTGCCGAAGGTGAAAATGCCGAACCGCGACAATTTCATCATCCGCTTTCCGGATCGCATCTAAGGAAGTAAGGAGGAAATGGCCGGGAGAACGTTCGCCGTCACGCCACGAGCGCGACGTTGCGAAACGCCTTGACGAGCGGCAGCTCCAGCTTGCCATCCATATCGCACAAAATCTTGTAGGCGTCTTGCCGCGACATCGGCGGCCTATACGGCCGCGATTCAATGAGCGCGGCAAAGATATCCGAGATGGTGAGCAATCTCACGAGATCGGAAATATGTCCCGCCTGGAGCCCATCCGGATAACCAGTGCCGTCGAGATATTCGTGATGGTGCCGCACCCCATCGAGTATCTCGCCGCTGACCTCGGGCATATCCTTCAACAACTCATGGCCGATCGCCGGATGACGCTTCATGATCGCATCCTCGTCTGGATTGAGACGATCCGGCTTGTCGAGAATGGATAGCGGAATTTTAGCCTTGCCGATGTCGTGTAGTGTCGCCGACATTCCCAGCCGCTTGATGTCGAGATCGGTAAACCCGATTTCGATCGCAAAGCCTACCGCGATGCCGGTGACCAGCAGACAGTGCTGGAAGGTTCCCTCGTGATAGCGCCGGACGTCGTCAAGCCAGGCGCCGAGTCCGTCGCGCTCGATGCCGGCAATGACGCGTGCGGTCGCGCGTTCGGCCTCCGAAAGGTCGATCGATTGGTCGTGGTTGATTGCGGAAAACATCGAGGCGAAAGCTCTTGCGCAATCGACTATTTCAGACCGGACGGTTCCGCCAGTTGCTGGCGAGGCTTTTGCCGCAGCCTCGATCTGGGCGAGCTTGGGGCTGATTTCGCGGGTACTGCGAACGACCGAGGTCGCACCCAACGCATAGGCTTGGGCGACCATGTGGTGAAGGTGCTTCTGAACGACGAAGAGTTTTTCCGAAGCCGCCTTCAGGTAGCTCAACGTTTCCTTGATTTGCTCGACCCTAGCCATGACGCGCAGGTCGGCATCGACCATCAGAACGCCGTCCGAACCCAAGATCACCTTGTCGCCCAGCACTCCGGACACGACATGATGATGCGGCTCCAGCAGGGCACGGATCGCCGGAATCTTGGACGGCTCATCAGTGAGATAACAAACGAGCATTTTTCTTGGCCGGGATAAAAGTAGCCGCTTAATTCCAATACGAAAGCCGCAATAACAGGGGATCGTAGCCCGGCTTCATTAAGCAAAACCTAAGCGAATCCAGCCGATTGATTGGCCTTTGGTGAGGAACCCCGCCTAATTTAGCGCTAGCCACGCGGGCGCATGATCGCTCGCGCCTTCCTCTCCGCGCACCACTCGGTCGACGCCCGCCTTCCTCAACCGCGGCGCAAGCGCCGGGCTGAGCAGGAGATGATCGAGCCTGAGGCCGGCGTCGCGTGGCCAGCGGTTGCGTTTGTAGTCCCAGAAACTGAACATCGGCTTGGAAGGGTGAAGCGTGCGGATCGCATCGGTCCAGCCTTGTCGCATCAAGGCCTGGAATGCGGCGCGGCTCTTCGGCTGGATCAGCGCATCCTTGTCCCAGGACTTGGTCGGGTAGATATCGAGTGCGGTCGGCGCGACGTTATAGTCGCCGGCCAATACCACCGGGACGTCCAGCTTGATGAATTTGGCGGCGTGTGCCCGCAGCCTCTCGAACCAATCGAGCTTGTAATCGAATTTCGGTCCTGGCTGCGGATTTCCGTTCGGCAAATAGAGGCTTGTCACGATGATGCCTTTGACGGCGGCTTCGATATAGCGCGCCTCGGTATCGCGCGCGTCGCCGGGGAGGGCGTTGCGGATCAGCACCGGATCGGCGTTTCGCGCCAGGATCGCCACGCCGTTCCATGTCTTTTGTCCGCGCCACACCGCGCCATAGCCGGCCTTCTCGATGGCCGCATGCGGAAAGCCACCGTCCGCCGTTTTCAATTCCTGCAAGGCGACGATGTCGGGTTTGGCTCGCTTGAGCCACGTCAATAGGTTCGGCAGCCGCCGATTGATATTGTTGATGTTGAAGGTCGCGATTTTCATCGGGAGATCAGCTATGGTCGATCGGTCATGACGGGAGGTTATATGTCCAGGCTTCTCATTGCTGCTGTCGCACTTGCCGCCGGCTCCTCAACCGGAGCTTTCGCACAGAACCTGACCTCCGAGCAGAGGACCGCGTGCAAGTCCGATTATCAAAAATATTGTTCGGGAGTTACGCCCGGTGGTGGTCGCATCATTGCGTGTCTCAACAAGCAGCGCGACTCGCTCGGTGATGCCTGCAAAAGGGTTCTTGATGCACAGATGAAATAACAACGGTCCGAGGGCACGGCTAACCGACGACAGTTTCGCCCTTGTAGACCCGCGCGTAACGTCGGCCGAGGCTGGTGAGGACCTCGTAGCCGATGGTGCCGAAGTGATGGGCCAACTCGTCAACCGTGATGCCTTCGCCAATCAGCGTCACCAGATGGCCACGGCGCACGGCGTTTTTTTCGAGATCGGTGACGTCAACGGCCATCAGGTCCATCGAGATACGGCCGGCGACCGGGCAACGCTTGCCGGCGACGATCACTTCGGCGCCGCGCGTGCCGTCATTGCTGCTGCCGGCACGGAAATAGCCGTCGGCATAACCGGCGGCGACGACGGCAAGCCGGGTTGGCCGCCGGGCGGTCCAGTTGCCACCGTATCCGACGCTTTCACCGCGTTCGACGTCGCGGATCTGCATGACGCGGGCTTTGAGCTCGACGACCGGCAGCATCGGGTTATCGGCTTCCGGCGTCGGATTGACGCCGTAGAGGGCCGCGCCCGGCCGCACCATGTCGAACTGAAAGGCGCCTCCCAGGAAGATGCCGGACGAGTTCGAAAGTGACGCGGGCACGCCGGAAAATTCGCTCGCAATGGCGCGGAAGGCGGTCAATTGCCGGGCGTTCATGGGGTGATGAAGGCTTTCGGCGCAGGCCAGATGACTCATCACGAGCGATATGCCGTGATCGCCGGCGTGGATCCTCGGGATGAGGCCCTGCGCTTCCGCAACGGTGAGGCCGAGCCGCTGCATTCCGGTGTCAATGTGAATGGCCGCGCCGCCTGCCCAGCCGGTGCGGCGGCAAAAGACGTCCCATTCGGCGAGTTCGTTGAGGTCTCCGATGACTGGCCTTGCGTCAATTTTGGCGTAGGCCTCGCCAGAGTTTTGGATAAAGCCGTTGAGGACGTAAATGGCGGCTGAAGGCACCGCAGCCCGCGCCGCCGCCGCTTCGTCCGGGGTCGCAACGAAAAAAGTATTGCAGCCGGCTTTGGCGAGGGCTTGTGCGACCGGCTCTGTTCCGCAGCCATAGGCGTTGGCCTTGATCACGGCCGAGCATTCGGCGGGCACTGCGGTCTTCTCGAGCTTGCGCCAATTGGCGACCAGCGCATCGAGATCGATGGTCAGAATGCCATTGACGGCAGCCAGTCCCGCCGCCCTGTTGGCTTCCGGCGAGAGAACAGAATCGGCCGGCAGCGACTTTGGATCGGAGGCGATGTTCATGCCGTATTTTATGCGCGTGCTGGCGGCCGTTCAACCCGAGAGAGGTCCCGCTTTAGTATGTCCGGTCCGGCGAATGGTTATCGGGAGTGAGATCGCCGAAACGGGTTAGGCTGGCCTCGAACTGCAGTTCAACGGTGCCGGTCGGACCGTGGCGCTGTTTGCCGATGATGACCTCGGCCTTGCCGTGAACGAGCGACATATCGAGCATCCACTTTTCATATTCCGGAGTACCCGCGCGCGGCTCCTTGTTGGCGAGATAATATTCTTCACGATACACGAACATCACGACGTCGGCGTCCTGCTCGATCGAGCCGGATTCGCGCAAGTCCGACAATTGCGGGCGCTTGTCGTCGCGGTTTTCGACCTGACGCGACAACTGCGACAGCGCGATCACGGGAACGTTGAGCTCCTTGGCGAGCGCTTTCAGGCTCGTGGTAATCTCGGTCACTTCCTGCACGCGATTGTCGTTGCCACGCTTGCCCGATCCCTGCAGTAGCTGGATGTAGTCGACCACGATTACGTCGAGACCCTTTTGCCGCTTGAGCCGGCGCGCCCGCGCTGTGAGTTGTGAGATCGACAGGCCGCCAGTTTCGTCGACGTAGAATGGCAGCGACTGCAATTCGATCGAATAGTCGCGGATCTTCTCGAAATCGTTTTCGGTGATGCCGCCGCGGCGAATGCTGCTGGATGGAATTCCCGTCCGTTCGGCGATGATACGTGTGGCGAGTTGCTCGGCCGACATTTCGCAGGAGAAGAAGCCGACGATACCGCCATTGACCGACTTCATGGTGCCGTCGGCCTGAACTTCGGCGCGATGTGCCTTGGCCACGTTGTAGGCGATGTTGGTGGCGAGCGCGGTCTTGCCCATGCCGGGGCGGCCCGCCAGGACGATCAAGTCGGACGATTGCAACCCGCCCATCTTGATGTCGAGATCGCGCAGGCCCGTCGCGATACCCGACAGTTTGCCGTCGCGCTGGAAGGCCTTGGCCGCCATGTCGACGGCGACCGTGAGGGCCTGCGCAAAGCGCTGGAATCCGCCGTCGTAACGCCCGGATTCGGCCAGTTCGTAGAGCCGCCGCTCGGCGTCCTCGATCTGGGCGCGCGGCGCAAAGTCGACCGGCGCGTCGAAGGCGACATTGACCATGTCTTCGCCGATCCGGATCAGATCGCGGCGCAGCGACAATTCATAGATGGTGCGCCCATAGTCCTGGGCATTGATGATGGTGGTGGCTTCCGCGGCAAGGCGCGCGAGGTATTGACCGACCGTCATGCCGCCGATGTCGACATCGGCCGGCAGAAAGGTCTTCAGCGTGACCGGAGTAGCCACCTTGCCCATCCGGATCAGACTGCCGGAGGTCTCAAAGATGGTCTGATGAATCGGCTCCAGGAAGTGCTTGGCCTCGAGAAAATCCGAAACCCTGTAGAACGCGTCATTGTTGACCAGGATCGCGCCCAAAAGGCTCTGCTCCGCCTCGATATTGTGCGGGGCGCTGCGGAAAGCAGGGGTTCCCGTTTCGGGGGCGAGTTTCAGAACGTTCGAATCAAGCGATGGCATGGGGCTCAGTGTTCGCGGAACTTTGGCGGAATTTGGCGGACAAGGGGTGGCGATAAAGCGCCTCTCTCGCATCAAGCGGAAGCGGCAAACCGCCTTATGCCCGATTCACACAATTGAGGGTGGGGAATTGGTGAGGTCTGTGGCATTGGCGCTTGACGCGATTTGGTGATCGTCCGGGAAAAGCAGGACGCGTACAAAGCTTCACAACCCGGTGAACCTTATTAGCCTGCGCACACACTCACCCATATTAAGGGTCGGGCGCCCGGTGGTGCGAAAAGCCGTCAGAAAAAGATGAGATAGATCAGCGCGAGTAGTGCGGCGGCGGCGGCCGTCACAATCAAGGCATAGTCGGTTCGGATATCCGAAGGCGTGCCGCGCGGCGGTCGATCGGTTTTCTGAGCCATTCTGGAGATTTAGGGCAGGGCGCAGAAGTCTTTTGTGAAGCAGATCACAGCACGACGAATTTTCTTCGGACACATGGTCGGTTCGGAACGAGCGGGCGACATCGGGATTATCGATCGGCGGGCTTTTGAACGGCTGACAAGGATGGAACCGCTATGAGCCAACAACTTCCGTCATGGCGAACCGGGAAAGGCCAGACCTTGTGGCTGTCGAGGCTGATCGAGGCGATGGAAAAATTTTCTCGTGCCGAGTGGCGCTCACGCCCGGTAGACCGGCTTGAACTCGCCGCAGTGCGCGCCCGGCTGGCCCAGCCCGCGATCGCCTATTCCAGCTATGCCTCTCGTTTCAGCCTGCGGAACTAAGGCAAGCGCGAACGACGGCCTATTCGCCGGCCATCTGAAGGCGCGGCTGTTTGCCAAGCTCCGCCCGCCGCAGCCTGGCTTCTTCCTGAGCCAGATAGTCGCGCGTCATCGGCACCACGCCCTGACGTTTGGTAAGCTGAATCTGGAAGTTCATCAGGTTCTGCTTGCGGAAGGCCATCTCCGAACAAGCGAGATAGAATTCCCACATGCGCGCGAAGCGCTCGTCATAGAGCTGAACCGCTTCCTCCCAGCGCGCCATGAAACGTTCGCGCCAGGCTTTCAACGTTTCCGCATAGTGCAGCCGCAGGATCTCGATGTCGCAGACCAGCAGCCCCGCGCGCTCGATCGACGGCATGACCTCGGAGAGTGCGGGGATGTAGCCGCCCGGGAAGATGTACTTCGCGATCCAGGGATTGGTGACGTCGGGACCGTCCGAACGGCCGATCGAGTGGAGCAGCATCACGCCGTCATCGGTCAGCAGTTCGGCGCAACGCTTGAAATAGGTGTCGTAGAAGTCGACGCCGACATGCTCGAACATGCCGACGGAGACGATGCGATCGAATGGACCGGGAATGTCCCGATAGTCTTCCAGCAAAAAGCTGGCGGAGCTGGCCAGATTCTTCTCGGCTGCGCGGGCCTTTGAGACCTGCAATTGCTCGGCCGACAGCGTCACGCCGGTCACGTTGGCGCCGGTTGTTTCGGCCAGATAGAGGCCAAGACCACCCCAGCCCGAACCGATGTCGAGCACGCGATCGGCCGGCCGGACCAAAAGTTTGGCGGTGACATGCCGCTTCTTGGCCAACTGGGCGTCGTCAAGCGTCATGCCCGGCTGCTCGAAATAGGCGCAGCTATATTGCTTGTCGGCGTCCAGGAAGAGCGAATAGAGCCTGCCGTCCAGGTCGTAGTGATGGGCGACGTTATTTTTGGCGCGGCCGCGCCAATTGAACTGGCGTAGATGCCGGCCCAGATACCGCAACAACCACTGCAGCTTGGCCCAGCGAGGCAGGACTTCCGGCTGATCCATCAGGATGGCGAGTGCATCCGCAATCGAGCCGTTTTCGACGACAAAACTGCCTTCCATGTAGATTTCGCCAAGCGCAAGTTCCGGGTTGCGCAGTACCCTCTGTTCGGCGTCGGTAGTCAGGAAGCGGGCGAAGATAGGGGATCCTGTTCCGTCGCCGCAGGCGAATTTTTCTCCGTTGGCAGCGGTAAAGGTTATCGCGCCGCGGCGAATGAACCGCTGGAGGAAGTAACGCAACAAACGTTCCATTGAATCACCAGGACGAGCAATTCCCGAAAGAGCGATCCCACAAAAAGTCAAAAGCGCACTAAACAAAATAGTTCCTGCGCAGCCAATTGACAACTAGGAGAATAGCTTCGGCCTGCTCCGCTAATGCATTGTATACAAAGCAGATATTCCGAGAGCCCGCGGTCACGCGGTTTCGTCACAAGCGCGCTTCCATTCGCGGGATAATCGGCTAAAAGGTGACGCCGCCAGCCTTTCGAGAAAGAGCGCTGGAAGCGTTTTCCGCATCTGGAGAATAGGGAATGTCGAGCCGAGCGCGCATTTTTGCGACGGTCACGCTTCTGGTGAGTTGTCTCGAGGGCCCGGCCGCGTGGGCGCAGGCGCAAAACCTTGAAGCTGGCAAAAGCGCTTCCCAACTCTTTGCCGGCACCTGCAACGCTTGCCACAGAGTCCGCGCGGTTTGTTGAAAACAGTCTCTCCCGGATCGCTGACGAGTTTCCTGCGCGAGCATTACACGACGAGCAGCGACATGGCTTCGCAGCTTGCCACCTACCTGATCTCCAACGGCGCGAGCGATGGCCGACAGGCCAAGCAGGGTGCTGACAAGCAGGGCGCGGATAAGGAAAAACAGGGCGGCAATGAACCGTCCGATCGTCAAGGCCGCAGGAGTTGAAATACATCGACCCAGGAAGCCACACGGCCGGACGATGCACCGCCCCCGGCTGAAGGCGCGCGGCAAGGACGCAAGCGGCTCACGCGTCCCGGCGAGCCGCCGGACGAGGCAAAGCCCGTTGCCAACGTCCCGGCGGAGCCAACCACGGAGCGCGGCCCTGATGGCCGCAGGCCTTCGGCCAAACAGCGGGGCAAGCTCGGCAAGCCTGGCGCCGAGGAGCCTTCGATGGCCAACGAGCCGCCCAAGACTGAGCAGCCCAAGACTGAGCCGATCAAGACTGAAACAGGCACCGACGACAAGGCGAAGGTCGAGCCCAAGGAAGAGATCGGCCATGCGGAGCCCGCCAAGCCCGATGCCGAAACCAAACCTAGCAGTGAGGCGAAATCGGAGCCTGCCAAAATCGAGGCGCCAAAGGAAAACGCTTCGGGCGACAAACCCGAGGTTCGTCGAGATCCGGTGCCTGCCGTGACGCCTGCACCGCCCGCCGCTTCAACACCCGCGCCTGCGGCCGCCGTTGCTTCTGGAGGGTCGTCTGGGCCTGCCGCGCCTCAGCCGCCAGCTCCCGCCGCTTCGCAACCGCCGGCCGTGACCGCTTCGGCCCCGCAGCCGGTTCCGGCAGCAGGGGGACCGCCGGCGCCGCCGATCTCCCGGTAGCAGAGGCAGCATCGGCATTTTAGGCCGACAAGTAATCACCGAAAATAAAAGCCCGGCCAGACGGCCGGGCTTTTCGCATCCGTCGCGTGTCGAGGGACGGCTTACTCTTCAGGCGCGGGGCTCGGCTGCGGCGCCAGATCGGTGGGGAGCGCTTCGGGATCGAAGAATTCGCCGGCGGCAGCGATGGCTTCCGCGGCTGCATCCCGATCTTCCCGACGCGTCGAAATATCCTCGCCGCGGTTGATGCGTTCGGCCTCGTCCGCGCTGCGCGCAACCGTGACGGTGACGCCGACTTCGACTTCCGGATGCACGGCGATTGCGATCCCATGCTTGCCGATGGTCTTGATCGGCGCGTCCAGCATGACCTGGCTGCGGTTGATGCTGACGCCATCGTTCTGAAACGAGGTGATGATGTCGCGAACGCTGACCGACCCGAACAGTTGGCCGGTTTCGGAAGCCTGGCGAAGAATGACGACGTTACGGCCGTCGATCTTTTCGGAGACCTTGGCGGCTTCACTCTTGGCCTGCAGGTTGCGGGCTTCGAGTTCGGCCTTCATGCCATCGAACTTGGCGCGGTTGTCCGCGGTGGCGCGCAGCGCCTTGCCGCGCTTGAGCAGGAAATTGCGGGCAAACCCGTCCTTGACGCGGACGACCTCGCCCATCTGACCGAGCTTGGCGACGCGTTCCAACAGAATGACTTCCATATTCGTTTTCCTTTCAGGTTATTCGGGGTTGAAAAGTGAGTTCAGGATCATGACTTGGGCAGCGGCGGTGGCCTGCTGCGCAAATAGCGCTCGCGGAGCCCGAAGACGGCGTCAGCTAGTCCAAGCAGGGCGACTGCCAACAGAGCCCAGGCGAAGCCCGCGACCACGGCGTAGGCGCAGCCAAGCCACAACGGGCGGCTCTTCATAGCCAGTGTGAGGGTGTGCAGCACGGCAAAGCCGGTCAGGGCGTAGGCCATCGACAGGCCGGCGGTCACCACCTGCGCCAAAATCCCCGGCAGACCGCCGGAAAAACAACAAACGATGGCAGCAAGGAGCGCCGCGATCATCACGGTCGGCAGCGTCGTATTTTTCAGATCCGGCCACGGTCGGTGCAGTCGTCCCGACGTCGCGGCGATTTTGGCCGCAAGCCACAGGTTGAGTGTCAGCATGGCGACAGCAGCCATTTCCGCGCCAATTGGCGCGATCATCACCAGCGCATCGAGCGTGGAATTGTTGAGTGTCAGGCCTGTCGATTCCAGAACATCGCTCCAGCCCTTGCGAATGGTGTTCTGGATGGTTGCAGCATCGGTGCCCATCATCAGCAGCGTGGTCGCCGTGATGATCGTTGCAAAAACGACGATCCAGAGCAGGATCCGGCCGACCGGATACCATTCCAGCGGGGCATCTGGATTTGCGACGGCGGCTTCCTTCGGCAGCGGGCGCGCGAGCAGGACGAGATGCGCCAGCCACCAGGCCGGCAGGGCATTCACCACCGCAAACATCCCGGAGTAGGGAAGGCTAAAGAGGGATGCGATGACGGTCATCGCCGCGATCCCGCCGATGGCTGCGCTTAATGGGCCCCATACCACCCCCACCACCATCAGCGGCAACGGCGCGAGGTTGATCAGCAATAGTGCTATCGGTGCGCCCGACGTGATCGAGGCGAACATCAATGCCGACGCGAGGCCAGCCGCCAATGCCATGGATATGGTCGCGATCATCAGCTGTCCCGCCCCCTTCGAGCGGTTAGAGGTCTTTTCGACCCCAACCATCGGCAACCGGACGACCCGGAAGCCTTATGAATAATTCGGTCCGCAGCGTTAGCGCCGCGGACCGAAGTGATTAGCGAATAACGTAGGGAAGCAGACCGAGGAAACGGGAGCGCTTGATGGCGCGCGCGAGTTCGCGCTGCTTCTTGGCGGAAACGGCAGTGATGCGGCTCGGCACGATCTTGCCGCGCTCGGAGACGTAACGCATCAACAGCTTGGAATCCTTGTAGTCGATCTTCGGCGCGTTCGGACCTGTAAACGGGCAGGTCTTGCGGCGGCGGAAAAACGGACGGCGTGCACCAGCTTCGGCCATGGTTCTTACTCCTCTCCCGTCGCTTCGACGTCATCGCGGGGGCGGCGCGGGCCGCGATCGCCGCGGAAGCCGCCGTCACGATCGCCACGGAAGCCGCCGCCGTCGCGATCACCACGGAAACCACCGCCCCGGTCGTCGCGTTCGCGGTCGCGATCGGCCTTGCGCATCATCGCCGACGGGCCCTCTTCAAGCTCTTCGACACGAACGCTCAGGTAACGGATCACGTCTTCGCTGATCCGCTCCTGACGCTCGATCTCCGCAACCGCGGCCGACGGCGCGTCGATATTGAGCAGCACGAAATGCGCCTTGCGATTCTTGCTCATGCGATAGGTCAGCGAACGCACGCCCCAGTTCTCGGTCTTGGTGACCTTGCCACCGGCCTGTTCGACGATGCCGGTCATCTGGGTGGTCAGTTCTTCGACCTGCTGGGTGCTCGCGTCCTGACGCGCGAGAAAAACATGCTCATAAAGAGGCATGGATGTCCTTTCCTGTGTTGGCGTAGGTCGCCGGCGGCAAGCCCTTCGAACCCTTCGGAAAGGACTCGGGATAAGCTCAAGAAGGCGGAAGCACGGGACGACGGGCCGACTGGCCCTGCCGCATCAAAACACCGGGAAAAGGTGAAATTGCTGAGACCGTCCGTTCAGCTCCCGGCCAGGGACCCACGGATGGCCGCGTTATAAGCATTTTGGCCGTACTGGCAAGGGAAAGCCTTGGGGCGGCCAGTAGATCGCCTAGACGCTGGGAAAGCGTCTGCGCTTGACATAGGCGCCTTGAGCGGTGTCTTTCGGCCCGACTTGCGGGCGCGATTGGCGGCTTGACGCGAACCTGGTTCCGGATATTCTCGCAAGATATTGAAAAATATGTATATTTCCTGCCTTTTCGCTTTCGCGAAAGCGTCCGCAGGAAAATCGATGTCTGGGGAGCACTCATGACGGCAGCATTCACCTTTCCGGGTCAGGGTTCCCAGGCCGTCGGCATGGGCAAGGCGCTGGCGGAGGCTTTTCCGGCGGCGCGTGCGGTGTTCGACGAGGTCGATGCGGCACTCGGCGAAAAGCTGACGGCTATTATCTGGGACGGTCCGGCTGAGAAATTGCAACTCACCGAAAATGCTCAGCCGGCGCTGATGACGGTCTCATTGGCAACGATGCGGGTGCTGGAAAGTGAGGCTGGGTTTTCCGTTGCCAAAAACGCCGCTTTCGTTGCGGGACACTCGCTCGGAGAATATTCCGCGCTGGCTGCGGCCGGGAGCCTGGCTATCAGCGACACCGCGCGCTTGCTCCGCATTCGTGGCCTGGCGATGCAGAAGGCCGTTCCGGTCGGGGTCGGCGCCATGGCCGCCTTGCTCGGTCTGGACTACGAGGCCGCGGTTGCCATTGCAGATGAAGCCGCTCAAGGACAGGTCTGCCAGGCCGCCAACGACAATGGCGGTGGCCAGGTTGTCGTTTCCGGCGACAAAGCCGCGGTCGAGCGTGCGGTCGAGATCGCGAAAACAAAAGGTGCCAGGCGTGCGATGCTGCTGCCGGTGTCCGCGCCGTTTCATTGCCGGCTGATGCAGCCGGCGGCCGATGCGATGGCGGAAGCGCTTGCCGGCGTTACCATCAAGCCGCCGGCCGCGCCCCTGGTGTCGAATGTGTTGGCGGCGCCTATTACGGAGCCGGACGAGATCCGGCGGCGGCTGGTCGAACAGGTCACCGGCACGGTACGCTGGCGCGAGTTGGTGGCTTATATGGCCAATCATGGCGTAACGCGTTTTTTTGAAATCGGCGCCGGCAAGGTGCTGAGCGGTCTGGTCAAACGGATCGCCGAGGGCGCTGTCGGCGTTTCGGTCGGCGGGCCCGGCGATATCGGTTCGGCGAAAGACGCGCTAGTGGTCTGATTCTCACATTCGCATCCCTTCTCAGCGCGGACTTTGCGAATGTTAGAATCATTAGACCACTAGCAAAAATATGGGTTTCTAGTGGAGCTTCGGATTTGACATTCGTTTGCGAGACTGCGGTTAAATGGGGAGCGAATGTCATGAGTTGGGAGAAGAAATGATGTTCGATCTCACCGGCCGGACCGCGCTGGTCACGGGCGCAAGCGGCGGCATCGGCGGCGCGATCGCGCAGGCCCTGCACCGGCAAGGCGCTACGGTGGCCATTTCGGGGACCCGTCGCGAGGCATTGGAAACGCTTGCCGGCAAGCTTGGCGAGCGGGTCCATGTGCTGCCCTGTAATCTCTCCGATGCGGCCGAGGTCGAGGCGCTTGTTCCGTCGGCCGAGAAGGCCATGGGGCAGGTGGAGATTCTCGTCGCCAATGCCGGCATCACACGCGACAATCTTTTTGTGCAGTTGCGTGATGAGGACTGGGACCAGGTGATCAACGTCAACCTGACCGCAACCTTCCGTCTCGCCCGCGCCGCAACCAAGCTGATGATGCGCAAGCGCTTCGGCCGGATCATCGCCGTCACGTCGGTGGTCGGCGTCACCGGCAATCCTGGCCAAGGCAACTACACGGCCTCGAAGGCCGGTCTGATCGGGATGATCAAGACGCTTGGCGCCGAATATGCCCGGCGCAATGTCACCGCCAACTGCATCGCGCCGGGCTTCATCGCCACGCCCATGACCGATGCGCTTAACGAAAAGCAACGCGAAGCCGTTCTCTCAAAGGTTCCGGCGGCGCGGCTTGGTACACCGGACGACATCGCGGCTGCGGCAGTTTATCTGAGCTCGAATGAAGCGGCGTATGTGACCGGGCAGACCATTCACGTCAACGGCGGGATGGCCATGATTTAAGGCCGAGGCTGGTCCTTGTGGCGGGGGCGAAACGCCGCCTGGGGCGGGCAATCGAGGCTTGTAGTCAAGGCTTTGGAAGTGTGGTAACCGAACCCCGATGAGGGGCAAAGAACACCATTGCAGGATATTGAAACCCTGTATATTGGCGGTGCGGAGCCTGTCATCGTGCGCTGGGTCCGTGTCGGCCGTGACGGGCCTCAAGACTGCGCGCGAATGCGAATGAAATTCACGACCACGATGGCTCGTACGTCTTGGGTCGGTCCAATAGAACAGCACGAGGTTGAGCGATGAGTGAGATTGGCGAGCGGGTTAAGAAAATCGTGGTTGAGCACCTTGGTGTCGAACCCGAAAAAGTGGTCGACAACGCGAGCTTTATTGATGACCTCGGCGCCGACAGTCTCGATACGGTCGAGCTCGTGATGGCTTTTGAAGAAGAATTCGGTTGTGAAATTCCCGACGATGCCGCGGAGACGATTTTAACCGTCGGCGATGCGACTAAATTTCTGGAAAAGAACGCGAAGAGCTGACGCCCCGGGCGGAACTCACAAAGACGGAAAGGGACCGTGGCCTCGCGGTCCCGCCGCCTGTTGCCGGGGACCGCGAATTGCGGGCTGGAGTAACTAGATGAGGCGGGTTGTCGTCACGGGCCTGGGCATGGTCTCGCCGCTTGGCTGTGGCATCGAGCCGACCTGGAAGCGTATCCTGAACAGCGAAAGCGGCGCGCGGAAGATCGAGACCTTCGAGGTTTCCGATCTTACCAGTCGGATCGCATGCGTGGTGCCTCGCGGTGACGGCTCTGGCGGCACCTTCAACGCCGATCAGTGGATGGAGCCGAAAGACCAGCGTAAGGTCGACGACTTCATCATTTTTGCGATGGGCGCGGCACGCCAGGCGCTCGATGACGCCAACTGGCATCCTGCAAGCGAGGAAGACAAGTGTGCCACCGGCACCATGATCGGTTCCGGTATCGGCGGCCTGTCGGGTATTGCGGATACCTCGATCCTCTTGAAGGAGCGTGGGCCGCGCAAGGTGTCGCCGTTCTTCATTCCCGGCCGCCTGATCAATCTCGCCTCCGGCTACGTGTCGATCGAGCACGGTCTCAAGGGCCCCAATCACTCCGTCGTCACGGCCTGCTCGACAGGCGCGCATGCGATTGGCGATGCCAGTCGGCTGATTGCGTTGGGGGATGCCGATGTCATGGTGGCCGGCGGCACGGAATTGCCGATTTGTCGATTGGGGATGGCGGGATTTTGCGCGGCACGTGCGCTGTCGACGGGCTTCAACGAAACCCCTGAAAAAGCTTCGCGCCCCTACGACAAGGACCGCGACGGCTTTGTGATGGGCGAGGGGGCCGGCATCGTTGTGCTCGAGGAGTTCGAGCATGCGAAAAAGCGCGGTGCCAAGATTTATGCCGAGGTGGTGGGCTACGGGCTATCCGGCGATGCCTATCATATCACCTCGCCATCACCGGACGGCGACGGTGCCTTTCGCAGCATGAGCGCGGCGCTGAAGCGCGCCGGAATTTCAGCCTCCGACATTGACTATATCAACGCTCACGGCACCTCGACGCAGGTCGGTGATGAAATCGAGCTGGGAGCCGTGGAACGCCTGCTCGGCAATGCGGCCTCAAGGGTCTCCATGTCGTCGACCAAGTCGTGCACGGGACACCTGCTCGGCGCAGCCGGCGCGATCGAAGCGATTTTTAGTATTCTCGCGATTTGCGATAACATCGCCCCGCCGACGATCAATCTCGACAATCCGTCGGTGGAAACCGCAATCGATCTCGTTCCGAAAACGCCGCGTGAGCGCGAAATCAATGTCGTGCTATCGAATTCATTCGGTTTCGGAGGTACAAACGCGTCGGTGATTCTGCGACGCGTGACCGACTAAAGCGGCGAAGCTTCGGAACCTGATCAACACAGGCGCATGCGAATGCTAAAATCAACCCAGCCGCGCGTGACCTATTGTGTAGAAGTTCACCGTTTCGCCGTATTCGGTGATAATTCCTAGATGTGGGCGAGACCACCGGCCGACGTAGTTGTGCAGGCCACGATTGAACCGACGGGATTCAGGTTGCATCGATGAGTGAAAGGCCGCCCATTTCGCCAAGGAGTCCGCGCGCCGCGCTGGAGCCCGAGCAGGTTCCGCCGCCGCCCAAGCGCTCTGAACGCGCCCGCAATCCGTTCATCGTGGTCGGCAACGCCATCATCACGCTGATTCTGTTTCTGATGATCGCCGCCGGCGGCACGTATATCTACGGCAAGCAGAAGATCGAGGCGCCAGGTCCCTTGCAGGAGGACAAAGTCGTCAACATTCCGTCGCGAGCCGGCGTGACCGATATTGCCGATATCTTGCAGCGCGAAGGGGTCATCGACAACAATCGCTGGGCATTTATCGGTAGCGTATTTGCGCTCAGAGCGCGTTCTGATCTCAAGCCCGGCGAGTACCAGTTTCAGAAGAATGCCAGCCTGAGAGATGTCATCAGCACCATCGTCGATGGCAAGGTGGTTCAGCATTCCATCACCGTCCCCGAAGGATTGACCTCCGAACAAATCGTCGCCCGGCTTTCCGACAACGATATTTTCTCAGGATCCGTACGCGAGATACCGCGGGAAGGCACGCTCCTCCCTGAAACCTATAAATTTCCGCGCGGGACCCCCAGAGAGCAGGTCATCGCGCGCATGCAGCAGGCACAGAAGCGCGTGCTTGCCGATATTTGGGAGCGTCGCAATCCCGATATTCCGATTAGAACGCCGGAGCAGTTGGTGACCCTGGCTTCGATCGTGGAAAAGGAAACCGGCAAGGCCGATGAACGCAGCCGGGTTGCCGCGGTGTTCGTCAATCGGCTGCGGCAGAAAATCAAGTTGCAGTCGGACCCGACGATTATTTACGGGCTGGTCGGCGGCAAGGGAACGTTGGGTCGGCCGATCAAGCGGAGCGAAATCCAGCAGCCTTCACCCTACAACACCTATGTGGTGGAGGGATTGCCGCCTGGGCCGATCGCCAATCCGGGCCGTGCTTCCCTGGAGGCCGCCGCCAATCCTGCGCGAACGCGTGACTTGTTCTTTGTTGCCGATGGCACCGGAGGCCACGCCTTCAGCGACTCCTACGATCAACATCAGAAAAACGTCGCCAAACTCCGGGCGATGGAAAAGCAGATCCAGAACGATACGGTTGAACCGGCGGACGAGCCCCCGCCGCCGGCCGCGGCCAACGCGTCGGCGGATTCGGGCCCGCCCGCCGCGCCGGCCAAGCCGGCTCCGGCCAAGAGGCCGGCGCGGTCTTCGCCCCGGCAAGGCACGTCGCAATCGTCAGCACCTTCCCCGGTGGTCCAGCAGTAGCGGACAGATAAACCGGGCGTGATCGCATTTCGATGGCTCTCCATCGAAATGTAATTCCGCAGCGCGCAAATTCCACTTTAGCCGGAGACGCGCTAAGCTTTGTATTCCGCCAGCGAATCCCTGGCCCTCGTTTCGTCCGGAGAACCCAACGCGATGGTCCTGTCGAGTATGACCGGCTTTGCCCGCAGCCATGGCGCCAGCGGGCCTTATACGTTCGAATGGGAACTGAAGTCGGTCAATGCCAAGGGGCTGGACCTTCGCGTGCGGCTGCCGCCCGGGTGGGACGAACTGGAGGCTTTCGCCAAAAAGCGTGCCACCGAGGTGCTGTCGCGGGGCACGGTGTACGCCAATTTCAACGTGAAGCGTGTCAACGCGTTGTCGACGGTTCGTGTCAACGAAGACGTTCTGGCCTCGATCGTGCGCGTCGCCGGAGCGCTCGCCAGCAAGATCGATGCAGTGGCGCCCAGTATCGACGGGTTGCTCTCGATCAAGGGCGTGATCGAGGTGGTCGAGCCAGAAAGCGATGAAGCGGAAGATAATGCCGCCAAGGCTGCAGCAGCCGCAGCCTTCGATCAGGCGCTCGCTCATCTGATCGACATGCGCGGGCGCGAGGGCGCAACGTTAGGGCAGATACTGTTGCAGCGAATGGATGAGATCGAGCGGCTGGCGAAGAAGGCGGAGGCGGCGCCGGGACGCAAGCCGGACGCGGTCAAGGCGCGCCTTGCCGAACAGATTGCCGCGCTGCTGGAGACCTCCGACCGTTTCGATCCCGACCGTCTGAACCAGGAAGCGGTTTTGATCGCAGCAAAAGCCGACATTCGCGAAGAACTCGATCGCATCGCATCCCATGTCGCTCAGGCACGCGAAATGATTGCGAAGGGCGGGCCAGTCGGCCGCCGCCTCGACTTCCTTGCGCAGGAATTCAATCGTGAGGTCAATACGTGTTGCTCGAAGTCCAACGATATCGAATTGACCAATACCGGGCTTGGAATGAAGAACGTGGTGGAGCAATTCCGCGAACAGGTGCAGAATTTGGAGTGACGCATGGCGGATCGAGGGCACGGCGATGTCGGTTGAAAGGCGCGGATTGATGTTCGTCCTGTCCTCGCCTTCGGGCGCGGGCAAGACGACGCTGTCGCGTCTGCTGATCGAGCGGACCGCTGGCCTGAAAATGTCGGTATCGGCGACGACTCGCTCGATGCGGCCGGGGGAAGTCGACGGTCGCGACTATCTGTTCGTCGATCAGCCCCGTTTCAAGGAGATGGTCCACCGCAACGAACTGCTCGAGTGGGCGATCGTATTCGACAATAGCTATGGTACGCCGCGGGCGGCAGTCGAAGCGGCCTTGTCGGCGGGCCAGGACGTGTTGTTCGACATCGACTGGCAGGGTACGCAGCAGCTGCGCGAGAAAGCGCGGGCGGATGTGGTGAGTGTGTTTATTTTACCGCCGTCGGCGGCTGATCTGGAGAAGCGACTGCATAGTCGAGCCCAGGACAGCGATACGGTCATACGCTCTCGCATGAGCCGCGCTTCGCATGAGCTCAGTCACTGGGCGGAATACGACTACATCGTCATCAATCACGACGTCGACGAGGCCTTCGCCGAGGTTCAATCGATCCTGAAGGCAGAACGTCTCAAGCGTGAACGCCGTACCGGGTTGACGACATTTGTTCGGGAATTGCAGCGGCAATTGGAAAAGTAGCTTACCTCCGCGCGTACCGGGGTGCGCGCGAGGCAAATTCCGCCGCGCGCTTGTTCGACGGCGCGGCGTTCTTGACGCTCCGGGCAAATCGCGGCCGATATTCCGCTTTATCCTGGGATGGGTAATCCGACAGGATGATCCGGTCGTCGTCGGTCGTTTCCCACACCGGATCCCGTGCAGATTGCGCCACGCGGCGGCGCAGCCGCGTCCGGCGACGTCTGGAGATGAGCGCTGCGGCGCCGGCAAAAGCCAGTGCGCCGATCGTGGCGGCGAACAGCGTCGGAATCATTTCCGGCCGAATCGGCATGGATAAATAGGTGAAGGGAGCCGACCGAGCGGCGGCCGGAACTGGGTCGGTGGATGATTGCGTTACATCGCTGGCGGGAGCGGCCGTGCTCGCCGCTACCTTCGGCATGGCGAATGCCGGTGGCAATGCCGGCCAGCGCGTGGCCACGGCGGCAGTTGCGTTCCAGATCGAAGTGTTTGCAGAACTGGTCTCTTTACCTGCAGCATTATTGGAGGGCGGGCTGACGGTGAGGGTGTCTTCACGGACCGCCTGCGGGCGGAATTCGGCGCGGGCATCGGCGACCGATGGCTTCGCGATGGGAGAGGGCGATGGCTGGCTGTTTTGCGGAATGGCCTGCGACACCCCGCCGTCCTCAAGACGAAGATACCAGCAGTTGCGTTTATTGGCGTGATCGATGTGATAGCGCCAATGGCCACCTGGTGGCGTTTCGCCTTTCGGACTGGAAAGGCAGCTATCTGCTGCGGGCGTCTCGCCGCGCGCCATCATTGTAAGTGGAAGACTTGCGAGAATGCCGACAAAAATAGCTGATGCGGATTTCGCGGTTCGGCTTGGCATGCGTAGCTCCGGTGAACGCGGTACATTTCACACGCCAAACTTCCCCAAAAACTTGGGTCGCAATACGCCGCAAATCCGGACAGCATAAGGCTTAATTCGGGCTAGTGTCCCGATTCCGAAGTTCGTAGAATTTTGCGGAGCCACGTTTCGAACTTCGGAATCGAAAGGACACTGGCAAACCTATTGATCTGGTGTGGCTTTGGTTCAGAAGTCCGCATGACCAACACGCGGCACAACCGATGCGGACTTCTGAACCGCCACACTGGCGCCCGTTGCCTTATGGACACGCTCTGGATGATGATTCCGAGGCCCTAGTTCTTCGGTAGAGCCTTAGTTTTTCAGCACGATGCGGCCGACGACCTGCCCCGACCGCAGCGAGTTGATCCATTTCTGGACATCCGCCATCGGCTCCTCCTTCATTGGGGTGGGCTTGATCTTGCCGGCGCGCGCCAGCGCCATGAGCTCATGCGCTTCGCCAAGCGTCCCGACCATGAAGCCTTCGATCGTCATGCGCTTGTAGATCCATTGCACCATGGGCAGGCTGAAATTGCCGCCCATGAGGCCCGAGACGGCGATCTTGCCGCCGCGCGCCAGAACCGAAACCGCAAACGCCATCGACTTTTCGTTGCCGGCAAAATCGACGATCTCGTCGAATCCGCCGTCGGTTTCCTTGGTGATGCGCCTGCTGATCTCCGGCTCGGACGGATCGTAGGCAAAGGCCGCACCGTTCTTGAGCGCCGTTTCGCGGGCCGCTGCGCTCAGGTCGGCGACCGTGATCGGCTGCTTGAACATCGCCTGCGCAAAGGCAAGTCCCATCATACCAACGCCGCCGAGACCGATCAGCAGCAGGTTGCGCTGTCGCGGGCGGTCGACCAGCCGTTTCAGCGCGCCGTAAGCGGTAACCCCTGAACACATCAGCGTCGCGGCCTGATTGACCGGCAGCGGATCGTATTCCAGCAGGTATTTCGCGTCCGGCACCAGCACATGGGTGGCAAAGCCGCCGTCGATAGCAACGCCGAGAAACCGCTGTTTGGCGCAGAGGTTTTCATCACCGGCCAAACATTCGCGACATTGACCACAGCCGATCCACGGGAATACAGCGCGCTTTGCGCCGACGATATCCTTCGACACGTCCGGGCCAACTTCCTCGACGACGCCTGCGATCTCGTGGCCGAGCGTGAAAGGCAATGTCATTCCGCGGGTGGTGTCGAGCTTCTTGCCACCGCCGAGATCGGCATAGCCGTCCTGAATGTGGAGATCGGAATGGCAAAGGCCGCAGCGCTCGATCCGGACCAGAACCTCCCGGCCGGCAGGCTTGGGCGCATCGATGACGGTTTCGCACAGCGGAGCATCGAATTTGACCAGCGATTGGCGGCGCATGAGCGGCATGAGACGTCTCCGGAGAATATTTAGGTGGCGTTGCGTATATGGGTCAATTCCCGAGCCATGGCAACAAAGCCGCCGACGGGAACGGTCTCCGCGCGCCGGGTCAAATCGACCTGGGCCGCGGCGACCAGCCGGGCCGGGTCAACCGCCAGTGATTTCAGGCTTTGACGCAGCATCTTTCGTCTTTGACCGAAGGCTGCCGCAGCCACCTGCTCCAGCGCGCGGCGGTCGCAGACTTCCGGGGCCGGGCGCGGCAGCAACCGCACGACAGAGGAGGTCACTTTGGGTTGCGGCACGAAAGCCGCCGGCGAAATGTCGAACAGGATTTTTGTCTCGGCGCGCCAGTTCGCGAGCACGCCGAGCCGTCCATAGGCCTCGTCGTTCTCGTGTGCCACGATACGCTCGGCGACCTCGCGCTGAAACATCAGCACCATCGTGTCGTACCAGGGCGGCCAGGGTTCGATCGACAGCCAATCGATCAGGAGTGCGGTCGCGATATTGTAAGGCAGGTTGGCGACGATTTTTGCGCGGCCGGATCCGAGCCATGGACGTGGGTCGAAATGTTGCGCATCGGCACAGACGACCTCCAGCCGTCCCGGATATCGCGTGGCAATTTCTTGGAGCGCTGGCAGGGCGCGTTCGTCGCGTTCGACGGCGATCACGTGGCGCGCGCCCGATGCCAGCAGCGCACGCGTTAGCCCACCGGGGCCGGGCCCGATCTCGACAATGGTCGCATCTTCAAGCGGACCGGCGGCGCGCGCGATCCTGGCGGTGAGGTTGAGGTCGAGCAGGAAATTCTGCCCAAGAGATTTGCGGGCCGACAGCGAATGGCGGCGAATGACCTCGCGCAGTGGCGGAAGGTCGTCGATCGCACTCATGCGCGTCGAGCGTCGGCCATGCGGGCGGCAAGCCTCAATGCCGCGATCAGGCTCGACGGATTGGCCTTGCCCGTTCCGGCAATGTCGAAAGCCGTCCCGTGATCGGGCGAGGTGCGGATGAACGGTAACCCCAGGGTGACGTTGACGGCATCCTCGAAGGCGAGGGTCTTGATCGGGATCAGCGCCTGGTCGTGGTACATGCAGATCGCGCAATCATATGTCCGCCGCGCGGCTTCGTGGAACATCGTATCGGCCGGCAGGGGTCCCCGGATTTCCAAACCCTCGCCGCGCAGGCGATTGACGGCGGGCGCCACGATGGTCTGGTCCTCGGTACCCAATGAGCCGTCCTCGCCCGCATGCGGGTTGAGACCGGACACGGCGAGACGGGGACGCGCAATTCCGAAGTGGGATTTCAGTTCGGCTGCCGCGATACGCGCCGTCGTGACGATCAGGTCGCTAGAAAGCTGAGCCAGCGCCTCGCGCAACGAGACATGAATGGTGACAGGCACGACGGCAAGCGCCGGCGACCACAACATCATGACGGGCTGAGGTGTGGAAGCGCTCGTCGCGGCAAGTTCGGCAAGATATTCGGTATGACCGGGGTGGCGAAAACCGGCACGGTAGAGCACGTTCTTGGCAATCGGATTGGTGACGACCGCGCCCGCCCGGCCCGCCATCACGTCGCCTACCGCCTGGCGAATCGAGGCCATGGCCGCATCGGCACTGCTGTCATCGGGGTGACCGGGTTGTGCGGTTGCGACCTGACCGGTGGCGACGACCGGCAAGGCTTGCGCAAATGTGCCGCCTGCGTCTTCAGGGCGAACCTCGGCGAGCCTGACGTCTAGTCCAAGCGTCTTGGCCCGGCGGTCGAGCGAGGCAGCATCGCCCAGCCAATAGAAGGCAGGCAATTTGAGTTCGTTACGGCGTAGCCATGCCTTGAGCGTAATGTCGGGTCCGATTCCAGCGGGCTCGCCCGATGTCAGCGCAATAGGCTTTGCCATGCGTCAACGATATCCGATTATTGCGACTTCGGATATTCGATCATTGCGGCTCGGCGGACGTCCTGCAAATACGACTTCGACTTCGCCTCGTATTTGGCGCTGTACATCTTGTCGCGAATTTCTCGCTTTTTAGGCGTGTCCATCTTGGTCGGGTCTCTTGCGCACAGCACGACCATCTCGACCCCCTGCTTGGTTATTTCGGGCGGCGTCAGGTGGCCGATCGGCGTGTTGTCGAGAATCTCGCGGAGTGCAGCGGGCATGTCGGCCGAGGTTTTGACCACGGTCTCGCGTATCGCCGCGTTCTGCATCGATTTGAAGAATGCGTTTGCCTCGGCGCAGGTCTGGATGCGCGTACGCAAAGCCTCGGCCTCCTTCTTGCGTGCTTCAGTGACATCCGGTCCAGACCCTCGCGGCACAACCAGCACGACCGGCTGCATCTTGTATTCGAAGCCTTGGGTTTCAGTGGCCTTTTCGTCGCCGCTTTCCTGGGCCGCCGCAGCGACTTCTTTTTCGCCGATCTGAAGGCTTTCCTTGTATCGGCCGCGAACCAGGTTGCTCCACACCATGTCGGCCCTGATGCGCGCCTTGAGCGTCTCGGCACGAATGCCCTGGGCCTCCAGCGTCTTCGTCAACTGGTCCGGAGTGATGCGCATTCGTCCGCTCATGGCGGCATAGGATTGATCGATGTCGCTGGCGGAAGGATCGATGCTGAATTTCTTTCCTTCCCTGATTTTCACCTTTTCGTCGATCAACTCGTTGATCACATCCTGACGCTCCGGCATTTTATGGGTGCTCAGCATGGTCAGCTTGGAACGCTGCTCGATGTCGAAATTCGTGATGGGTTCGCCGTTGACCATGACAACGACTTGCTGCGCCCTTGCCGGCGACGGGGTTGCCACCATCAAAACAACGGCCATGCCGCCGCCCAGGATGAGCGTTGAAAGCCTTCTGAAGAATGTAACGGTCATGGTTATCTTCGCTACGTTAGCCCAAGTCGAATGAAGCAGATTTGACGTCACGTCGCCGGCAAGGCGATCATTAATCCAAAACCCGACCAGAACCCATGCTTGTCGGCGGCTCCTTGCTTCGACCTTCGCAGGGACCTATTGCCTTACCGGGCAATGACGCCCGCGTGCCTTCGCCAAGACTTAGTTTTGCGCATTCGTATTGGCAAGGGTCCGCAAGCCGATCTGCAACATGAAGGCATGACCAAGGATGGGCGGCGAGGTGGTGGTGGCGTAGGAGAAGGAGGTGACGTAGTTGGCGGCGAGCACGAAGCAGTCATCCACATAGCCCGCGCCGACGACGTATTGGTTGATCTGGTTGGCAACCAGATCCCAGCGGGCCGCGCCCTGGGCGACCCAGTTGTTTGCAACCTTGACCGAGCCCGAGACCAGAACGCCCTCGCGGCGGGTCAGGAACCCGAGGTCCGGCTGCGCGGCGTAGTCGCCGTACAGCACGCTGACGGACCAGCGATCGAAGTGCGCGCTTGCCTCCGTCTCGAAACGCTCGATATTTCCAGTCGCCTGGTCGAAGCGCGCCCGCGTCGAGATCGTGTAGGTCCGGTTCGGCGAATAGGCCAGGCTCGCGACATAGTCCGACTTCGGGGTCTGCAAGCCCGAATCGACCCCGGTATTGGTAACGTCCTGCACCGCGTAGGAGTTCATGCCGAACAGCTGGTAGGACTGGCCGAACACCGCGGTGATCGATCCGCCGCGGTCGAACTGGGTGGTCGCCTGCACGCCGGCATTGGCCCGCCCGCCGCCTTCGACCCGGTCATAGCCGGAGAACTTGTCGACCTCGAACAGGTTGGAGGTGTCGAACACCATGCTCTGCGAGTCTTCGTTGGGCAATTTGCCCGCATAGGATTCGTTCGGGCGGATAATGACCTGGGCAATCGGCTCGATGGTGGTGGAGCCCCACGGCTGAACGTTGATGAAGGGGTAGCGATATTCCATGCCGACAGTCGGCATCACCCGTAGCGCCTGGGTGTCGCCGACAGGCAGGAAGCTGGCGACGCCCGGTTGGTTGGAAATATCGGCATTGACGGCGTCGGCGCGGACGCTGGCAAATGGCGTCCAGATTTCACCGGCCGAGTCCGTGAACGAGCGCCGCCAATCGGCTTCGCCCGTGAGCCGCGTATAGGTGCCGGGCATGCCGCGCATCAGGCAGTTCTGGCGGACGATGCTTTGGGCCGAATCAGCTGAATTGAGCAAGCACGCGCCATTGGCGGCGGCCACAGGGTTGATCGCGTCGAACACCGCATCGGAGCGGGTGAGGTTGGTGAAGTTGGTTTTGTAAGAGACCTCACCACCCAGGACCGGGTGATTGATGACGTTGGAATAGTCGACCACCGGCCAGATCACCGGCACCTGCGACTGGCTGCCGGACAGGCTTTCGTAATAGATCGTGCGCGCATCGAAGTAGCTGCGGTTGCCGACCCCGGTCAGATAAAGCTGCGACGGCGCTTCCGTCGGGAGCGTCAGGAACGACTGGAAAGGATCCTTGTAGGCCGCGAGTTTGTAGTCCGACAGCAGCATGTAGTCGGACAGCGCGATGCCTTCCCAACCCCACACCCACTTGTCGTTCAGGGCGAATTCGCCCTTGGTTTCGAGGCCGCCGCGGAACTGCTTGTCGCCAGCCTGGCCGGCGAAGGCGCCGGGATCGAGCTGATCGATGCCGTAGGCGCGGATTTGATACGAGCCATCCATCAGGCGCTGACGGAACTCCGCCTGCATCAGCACGCCTTGCTGGGTCATGAAGCGCGGGTTGAAAGTCGCGTCATAGTCCGGCGCAATCGCCCAGTAATAGGGAACCTCGATTGCGTATCCGTAGGTGCTGTTGCTCGAAATGTTCGGCGTCAGGAAGCCTGATTTGCGCTTCACGGTCGGATCGGGCGCGGAGAAGTAGGGGATATAGGCCAGCGGAACGCCAAAGAACTCCAGCTGCGCGTTCTCGAAGTAGAGCATCTTGTCGATCTGGTCGTGGATGATGCGCATCCCCTTGACCTGCCACAGCGGCGGCTTCTTCGGATCGTCCTTGCAAGGCGCGCACGCCGTATAGACGCCGTTTTCGAATACGGTGTAGTTGCCGTTGCTGCGATCCGCGCGTGTGGCGGCCATGCGCGTGGCGTCGGCCGTGTCGACATGGAGCGAATCGACGAAGCCGTCGCGATAGTCGTCGCTCAAATCCAGGACGTCGGCGTAGGTGATCTTGCCGTCAACGTCGGTCATGCGGATGTTGCCTTCGGCATGCAACCGCTTGGTCTTCTGGTCGTAGATGACCTTGTCCGCCTCGACGCTGGTGCCGTTGTAGTACAGCTGCACGTTGCCGACCGCCGACACCCGCGAATTGTTGTAGTCGTAATCCACCTCATTGGCCTGCACCAGCATCTGTCCGTCATTGGCCGGACGTTGCGTGACAGGCTTGGGGGGTCTCGGATTGTAGGTGAAACTTTGTGCGAAAGCGGGCGGTGTTGCCACCAGCCCAAGAGCGCCGAACAGCAGCAAACCGATTGCGGCCGAAAAAACCGCCTTCCGGACGCCGGTCACGACAGCACTCTCGCGCCGCACAACCGTGCGTCGCTGTAACACTGACCAGCTTCCTTGGAGGGCGGCACGAACAGCCACTACCCGTCCTCCTGGTACAACAAGGCCAAAAAGCCGGTGAGGCCGCCAACACATACCGGCAGCCACGCCGAAGCGATCGGATGCATCAACTCAGCCTTGCTCAAATCCTCGGTTACTTTGGACAGAACGTAGAGCAGAAAGCCTGCGCCCACGCCACTCAAAACCATCTTCTGAACACCGCCAAAACGGAAGAAGCGAAGGCTCACGCTGGCAGCCACCATGACCATGGCCGCCAGCAAAAAAGGCTGTGCGATCAACTTGTGATACTGCAGCCGATAGCCGGCGGTGGCGAACCCTGAACTCTCGGACGAGCGGATGTAGTCGGGTAGTTGCCAAAAAGACACAGTTTCGGGAGTGGAGAAGCTGTTCCGGACCTGAGCAGGGGAGAGGCTGGTGGGAAGCGTCCAACTATCCTGATCGACCGGTGGGCTATTGAGGGTGTATCGGCGGACGGATTTGAATAGCCAGTGCCCTTCCTCGAGGGTGGCCTGCTGCGCCTCGATTCGTTCCTTGAACTGATTGTCGTTGTCGAAGCGGAACACGGTCAGCCCTGTCAGCCGCACCCCCTGTTGCTCGCTACGGGCGGCGTTGATGATGGCCTGTCCGTCGCTATTGACCTGGTTGATCCAGAAGCCCGTAGCATCCTGTACCCCGCCACCGGGCGCGTTGCCGAACAGTTTGGCCTCCATTTGTTTGGAGAGTTCGCGAAGGTTGGCCGACATCGGATTGTAGGCGGTCGTGGCCAGGACCCCCATCACCAGCGCGCTGGCAAGCGCCGGCGCGATGAACTGCCAAGCCGAGACGCCCGCCGCCCGCGCCACCACGAGCTCAAGCCGCCGCGATAGCGCCAGATAGCAGGTCATGGCGCCGATCAGGATGCAAAACGGCATCATCTTTTCGAGCAGTTGTGGCACCCGGAACAGCGACGTTTCCGCGACCGCAATCGCGGAAACGTCCACGAGCCCCGACGTCTTGCGCACCATTTCGATGTAATCGACCAGCACCAGAAGCACGAAGATGGCGGCAAAAACCCCGATCGCCGCGATCACGAAGCGGCCGGCGAAGTAGCGCCCGAGCGTGTTGGTGACCATGCTCATGCCGCGGCCGGCCTTCCAAACAGCCGCAGAATGCGCTCGTTCGATCGATTGATGGCTTCGATCAAGCCTGCGGGCGGCTCGATCACGATGCCGCCAATGATGATCCAGAAACTTAAGCCGATCGCGGCAACCAGCATCAGATACTGGACGAGTGCGGCAAGCGGTGATTTCACCGTCAAGACCGAACAGGCGAATCCCGCCATCCGCAATCCGAACACCGCAAGAATCGAACCGCCAATCGAAAAATTTCGGCTCTGGCGCGTCGTGCGCGGTGCGCCGAGGAAGGCAAAGGTGAGGGCGGCAAATGCGAACGGGTAGATCGGCGACATGAAGCGGTCATGCAGCTCCGCGCGAAATTGTCCCGGTAGCTGCCGATAGATCGGGTCCGAGTTTTCAGGGGCCAGCAATTCCCAGAGGTAGCGTTCGCGAATGCCGAGCGCGACGTCGTGACCCTGGTTGGAAAATTTTGACATATCGAAGCCGTAGCGGCCGAACGCCACCAGCGCGGGATCGCGCTTGCCAACTTCGAAACGCTGGAGATTTCCATCCTCAAGAATCAGGAAAGAACCATCCGCGTTCTTCACCACAGTGCCGTGGTCGGCGACGATGCTGACGCGTTCCTTGGGGTCGCGGCGATCATCGATGAAGATACCCTTCAGCAGGCCGCCCGGCTGCCGTTCGCGGATTCGGATGGTCAAATTCTGATCGAGCTGGGCGAAACGGCCGGGCTGCAGGACATTGGTCAGCACGTCGGCGGTGATTTCGGCGTCCCATTGCTTGATTCGACGCAAGCCTTCGGGCGCGAGATAGGCGGCGATGAACGCCACCATGAGTGCGACCACGCACGTCGCAAAAATAAACGGGCGGAACAGGCGAACCGGGGAGAAGCCGGCTGCATTCATCACGATGATTTCCGAATCGGTCGCCAGCTTGTTCAACGTGTGCGAGATCGAGATCATCAATGCGATCGGGGAGATGATCAGAACCAGCGCCGGAATGACCAAACTCGTGATGCCGAGGAAGGTCAGGATGGTCTGGCCCTGGCTCGTCATCAGGTCGATGCCCCGCAACGCCTGCGTTATCCAGATCACGCCTGTCAGGCTGACCAGGACGACCGCAAACGACGCCAGCGTCGTGCGAAAGATATACTTGTCGATCGACCCCATCGCTAACCGAACAGTCCCACCTTGGCGTGCCTTTGGAGCGTTGAACGACCAATCCCGGATGGGATCCCCTCGGCCGGTCCGCGCTACTCAGGCTGGCATTACATTCTCACTACCATCCCTTTGATCCGTCAACAAAATGGCTGAGCCATGGCGGCCTCAGCATATAGTTAATATTTTGAACTAGTTGCCTTGCCGCCACGGTTGTGGTGCAGGAGCTTTGAGCGATGCTTGGCAGCGCGGCGACCGGCAGCGGATTTGACATTCGCATCGATGTCACCTGTGCCTTCCGGGCCAAGGCCAAATCCAAAACCGCACTAGAATCCAGTATTTGCTAGTGTCCCTTGGTTCTGACATTCGTAAGCGAGCCCGCCGCGACAGGATTCGAATGTCACGACTGCCCTGATTCTTGGAGGATTTGCTGATGACCGACGCCGTCAAGGTCGGCTTTGTTCCGTTTTCCGGTGCCCCGAGCGGCGTCCTGGTGGTCTTTTGCGACGATGAGCTCGAATTCGGTCCTGCCACGCGTAAAGCTTTGGGATTAGCCGCAGATCTGATCAAGGGGGCGGCCGAAACCAATCAGTTCAAGGGAAAAAACGGATCGATTCTGGACATTCTGGCGCCGCAGGGTCTGAAGGCCAGGCGCCTCATTGTAGTGGGGGCCGGGAAACCCGCCGAGTTGAAGGACCGCGATTTTCTGAAACTGGGCGGCACCGTGGCCGGCAAGCTGAAGGCCGGGCGCGAGGCGGTCGGCGTTATTGCCGAATTGCCGAAGGGCACGATGAGCGCCGATCAGGCTGCCGGGGTCGCCGCGGGCATTCGGCTGCGCGCCTATACATTCGATCGTTACAAGACCAGGAAAAAGGAAGGCGAGGAGGCAACGTTACGCGCTAACGTGTCGATTGCGGTCGGTGATGTAGCGGCTGCTCGCAAAGCCTTTGTGCCCAACGCGCACGTTGTCGATGGCGTCATCACCGCGCGCGACCTCGTCAATGAACCGCCAAACGTACTGTTTCCCGTCGAATTCGCGCGCCGCGCCGGACAATTGCGCAAGCTTGGCGTCGCGGTTGATGTACTCGACGTCGCCTCAATGAAGAAACTCGGAATGGGCGCGCTGCTGGGTGTGGCCCAGGGCTCCACGCAACCCGGCCGGACCGTGATCATGCGCTGGAACGGCGGCAAGCGTGGTGAACAGCCTGTGGCCTTTATCGGCAAGGGCGTTTGCTTTGATACCGGCGGCATTTCGATCAAGCCGGCCGGCAGCATGGAAGACATGAAGGGTGACATGGGCGGGGCGGCCTGCGTCGTCGGATTGATGCAGGCCTTGGCCGCGCGAAAAGCCAAGGCCAACGTGATCGGCGCGATCGGCCTGGTCGAAAACATGCCCGATGGCAACGCCCAGCGTCCGGGCGATATCGTGACGTCGATGTCCGGCCAGACCATCGAAATCATCAACACCGATGCCGAGGGGCGGCTGGTGCTGGCGGATGTGCTTTGGTACGTGGCCAAGAAGTTCAAGCCGAAATTCATGGTCGATCTTGCCACGTTGACCGGCGCCATCATGGTTGCGCTGGGCACCGAATATGCGGGCCTGTTTTCCAACAATGACGAATTGGCCGAACGTCTGACCGAGGCAGGACTTGCGACGGGAGAACGCGTCTGGCGCATGCCTCTCGGCCCCGAATACGACAAGCAGATCGATTCGCAGTTTGCCGATATGAAAAACACCGGGACTCGAAACGGCGGGTCGATTACCGCGGCGCAATTCCTGCAACGTTTCGTCGACGGCACGCCATGGGCCCACCTCGACATCGCGGGCACCGCGATGGGGGCGCCAAAAACCGAGATCAACCAGAGTTGGGGTTCAGGGTTTGGCGTTCGCCTGCTCGATCAGTTGGTTGCGGAGCATTACGAAGCCAAACGATGACGGAAGTTCTGTTCTACCATCTGCACGACGTGACGTTGGAAAACGTCTTGCCGCCGCTGCTCGAAAAGTCCCTTGAGCGCGGCTGGCGGGTCGTCGTGCAGTCAAATTCGGAGGAACGAACCGAGGCGCTCGATGCTCATTTGTGGACCTATCGCGAGGATTCGTTCTTGCCGCACGCGAACTGGCGTGTCGCCGATGCCCAGGATCAGCCGATCATTCTAGCGGTCGAGGACAGCAACCCTAATCGAGCCAACGTAAGATTTCTGGTCGACAATGCTCCCTTGCCGGCAAACTCGGATATCTACGACCGCGTCGTTCTGCTCTTCAACGGGGACGATGCTGATGCGCTCGCTGCGGCGCGTCAGTCGTGGACCGACTGCAAGGCGCGGGGATTCGATGTAACCTATTGGCAGGCCGACGAACGGGGCCGGTGGCAGAAGCGCGATTAACCTGTTCCGCGATTAATGATAAACTATGGTTTTTGGGCCGTGAGCCTGTATAAGGCCACGGTCGTGCCGCAAAGTGATGGTCGGACAATCGCTTAGGGCAAGGGTGAGATCTAGTTAGTCGTGCAAGGCAAATACCGTCTCCGGAAATCAGTGCTGGCGCTGCTTCTGTTTGCCCCCATGCTGGCGGGCTGCGGAGCCACGACTTCCGATCTCTTTTCGTCCGATCTGCTGTCGAAGGATGCCGAATGGTTTTCGCGAAGCGGCAGGCTTTTCATCAAGAACGTGTCGATTGATGCGCCGCCGCTCACGCCCGACAAGCCGGTGACGGCCGAAGATCTCGTCAGTGCCGAAGGCTTCTGTCCAGGAATGGCTTCCGCGAATGCTCCGACGAACGCCAACGCATCATCGGATGGTACGGCAGCTCCTGCACCGGCGACCACCGGCACGGTTGCACTCGGCCATACTGAATGTGACGTTGTCCGCGGCATTGGCGCACCCGGCTCTGTCAACATCTCGCGGAATCCGCGCGGCGATCGCGTCGCGGTGATCAATTTCTCGCAAGGCGCGCGCGCCGGCATCTACACCTTCACCGGGGGACGGCTGACCTCCGTCGAGCGCGGGGCTGAGCCCGTAGCCGAGCCGAAGCCCGCGAAGCCGAAGAAGAAAAAGCCGGCGCCGACCTAGGCTTGACGGGTTGTCTCGTCGGATTCCGAACTCGCCGCCAACCATTCCTCCTCAGCCTTCGTCAGAGCGTCCGCGGCACTCGCGCGCGCCCTGCTGAGCTGGGCGGCCTGTTTCGGATCGCGTGTGAACAGATCGGGTAACGCGAGCGCGGTATCGATCTTCGCAATAATGCCGCTGACACGCGTCATCTCGGCTTCTGCTTCCGCAATCCGCTTTTTGGGCGGAATGCGTTTTTCCTTCGGGCGAGATGAGCTCGTATCGTTTCGCCCATTCCGTTCGGGCCCGCGTTCGCGCGAAGCGGTCGGCGCGCCGCGTGCCGACAACACCGTCCGCCGGTAATCATCAAGGTCGCCGTCATAGCTCGTCACCGTGCGGTCAGCGACGACCCACAGCCGATCGGCACAGGATTCGATCAAGTAGCGATCATGCGAGACCATGATGACGGCGCCGGGAAATTCGTTGATGGCTTCGGCGAGCGCCGCGCGGCTGTCGATGTCCAGATGGTTGGTGGGTTCGTCCAGAATGATCATGTTGGGGCCGAAGAAAGTCGCAAGCCCCAACAGCAGGCGGGCTTTTTCGCCGCCCGACAAATTCTTCACGAGCGTGTCGCCAGCCTTGCTTGAGAAGCCGATGGCGCCGGTGCGTCCGCGCACCTTGCTCTCGGGCGCATCAGGCATCAGCCTGCGAACGTGATCGTAGGATGAAGCGTCGAGATTGAGTTCATCGACCTGGTGCTGGGCAAAGTATCCGACCGACAGCTTTTCGGCCCGGGTGATTTTCCCGGAAAAAGGCGAAAGCCTGTTGGCAAGCAGTTTGACCAGCGTCGACTTGCCGTTGCCATTGGCCCCCAACAGCGCGATGCGATCGTCATTGTCGATCCGCAGCGTCACGCGGTTGAGGACCGGCTGCTTCGGGTCGTAGCCGACCGACACCTCGTCGACGGCGATGATCGGTGGAGACAGCATTTTTTCCGGCTGCGGGAAAGCGATCTCGTGCACATCCTGAGTAACGAGCGCCGTCACCGGCTTCATTCGCTCCAGCATCTTGACGCGCGATTGCGCCTGACGGGCCTTGGAGGCCTTGGCCTTGAAGCGGTCGACGAAAGCCTGCAGCCGCTTGCGCTCCTCGGCCTGCCGCTTGGCATGCTTGGCGTCCAGGAGTTCGCGCGTGGCGCGCTGCTCCTCGAACGAGGAATAGCTGCCCTTGTAGAGCGTGAGCTTGCCGCGATCGAGATGGAGGATCTGATCGACCGATGTCTCCAGTAGATCGCGATCGTGGCTGATGACGATGACGGTGCGGGGGTAATTGGCCAAATGGTCTTCCAGCCAAAGCGTGCCTTCGAGGTCGAGATAGTTCGTGGGTTCGTCCAGTAACAAGAGGTCGGGCGCAGCAAACAGCGTCGCCGCAAGCGCCACGCGCATCCGCCAGCCACCGGAGAACTCCGAGCACGGCCTGTTCTGGTCTTCCGACGAAAATCCGAGACCGCTCAGGATTGCCGCGGCACGGGCCGGCGCGGAATGCGCCTCGATGTCCACCAGCCGGGTTTGAATTTCGGCAATACGGATGGGATCGCTGGCAATCTCTGCTTCGCGCATCAACCGCTCGCGCTCGCGATCGGCTTGCAAAACGACCTCGATCAGCCTTTCCGGGCCGTTGGGCGCCTCCTGTGCAAGGCTGCCAATGCGCCAACGCGGTGGAATTGCGATGCTGCCGGTTTCCGTCGGCAGATCGCCGCGAATCGCGTGAAACAGCGTGGATTTACCGACGCCGTTACGGCCGACGAAGCCGACGCGTGCGCCAGGTACGATTTGTACCGAACTGTGGTCGATCAGAAGACGTCCGGCAATCCGGACCGAGATGTCGGAAAGGGCAAGCATGCGGGCTTTTCACCGCAGCCGTTCCAAAACGCAACCTGTATGTTGGCCCGGGCGTTCGGAAAAAACAGGCTAACGCTTGTCGTGCCAGTTTGGCTTCACGCCGATCTCGTCGCGTTTTCGCAATTCATCGACGAGATGCTCGAGGTGGGACGATTTACGCGAATCGGGACGGAAGACTTGCTGAAGGCGTTCGCCCACAGCGTCGCAGATCGACCGGCTCGTCTTATGATCGAGCGACTCAATGTTGTCGTCGGTGTGCGCAATTTTCATTGACCCGTTCCGTGCCTGATAATGTCAATCAGGCTACGGCGTACCAAGTCTTCGGAACGGAATTTGTTTCCAGTTATCGCGGGTTCCCCGCTGTTTTGGCTAATTTTCGATAAATTATCCACCTCGCCGGCGGGAACGCTGCAGAACCCCGACTGGAGACAGTCGGGGTCCTTGACGCTGTATCTCGCGCGTCAACTCAATAGCAGCGGTTGATCAGGCGCCAGCGCGGTCCGAACGGGGTCGGAACCAGCCGCCGCACGTAGCAGCCGCCATATCCGTAGCCATAATAGGCTGGGCCGCCGACAAAGAGGCGCGGTCCGCCCCAGCCACGATGCCAGCCGCCGTGCCAACCACCATGCCAGCCGCCGTTCCAGGCGGAAGCGGAGGTGGGTGCCAATGCTGCCGCGCCAAGCGAAGCCACGGCAACTAAAGCGAGCGAGAGTTTGCGTAACATCGTCGTCTCCTCAGGTTGGGCGCCCACGGCGCCACGGGTGAAAATCACTCTCCCTGAACGCCTTCCGAGGCGGCGGCGTCCGGTTGATAAAACCCTACGCCTGGCCACGTGAACGGCAGCGGGACGACGGTTTCAGAAAAGGTTCATCTGGGTGAAATCGGCGTAATTCTGCACCCAGTCGCGGGCCCCGCGCCGTCCGTTGCGGGTCATCACCTCGCTTGCCGTGCAGCGGCCGCACCGATATAAGCCCGCAACTTCCATCGGCGCTTTTCAAGGATGAAACCATGGCGATCGAACGCACCTTTTCCATCATCAAGCCGGACGCGACGGCTCGCAATCTGACCGGCGCCGTCAATGCGCTGATCGAGAAAGCAGGTTTGCGCATCATCGCTCAGAAGCGAATTCGGATGACACGTGAGCAGGCGGAAACCTTCTATGCCGTCCACAAGGCGCGTCCCTTCTTCGGCGAACTGGTGGACTTCATGACGTCGGGCCCCGTTGTCGTTCAGGTGCTCGAAGGAGAAAACGCCGTGCTCAAACATCGCGACGTGATGGGCGCAACCGATCCGTCCAAGGCGGCTGAAGGCACGATCCGCAAGGTGCACGCAAAATCAATCGGCGAGAACTCCGTGCATGGTTCGGATGCCCAGGAAACGGCGGCGATCGAGATTGCCCAGTTCTTTTCCGGCAATGAGATTGTCGGCTAGTGTCGCCTATTTGAAGTTCCTGCACCACAAGCAGCGAATTCGATCCAGGAACTTCAAATAGCAAAGCGGCACTAGAATCATGGATTTGCTAGTGCCCATGACTTTCCGAAGTTCGTAAACGTGGCTCCGCAAAATGATGCGAACTTCGGAATCGTGACACTTGTTTTGACGGCGCGACTCAACATTAGCCGCGGGCGACAGTGACCCGCGTTCGAGAGGGAAGGCCGTGAACGCGCTGTTGCAGCTCGTTGATCCCGTCAATATCGGCGACTTTTTCGCACAGTTGCGGATAGACGTGCAGACGCCAGCGTTCTGGCTGGCGGTCGGCAAAATCATCTGGATCAACATCCTGTTGTCGGGTGACAACGCGCTCGTGATCGCCATGGCTTGCCGCGGCCTGCGTGGCCGGCACCGGCTTTGGGGCATGATAATCGGCGCCGGCATCGCCGTGGTGCTGCTGATCGTCTTCACCGGAATTGTCGCCACGCTGATGGCGCTGCCCTATCTGAAGCTGATCGGCGGTCTCGCGCTGCTCGTGATCGCGGCCAAGCTGTTGGTGCCCGAAGACGAGGACGATGAAATCACGGCCGGCACTACGCTTTGGCATGCGATCCGCATTGTCGTCATCGCCGACATCATCATGAGCCTCGACAACGTTATTGCGGTCGCAGCCGCAGCCAACGGTCAGATATCGCTCCTCATCCTCGGTCTTGCCATCAGCATTCCCATAATTGTCGCCGGCGCTGCGCTGATCATGGCGGTGCTCGATCGTTTTCCGATTCTGGTATGGCTGGGTGCGATGCTGCTCGGCTGGATCGCGGGCGAGGTGATCGAAAGCGATCCCGCCGTGCAACCCTGGCTGTATCGGCTGTTCGACGCCACGATCGCATCTCACCTTGACGTGAAATCGATCATCTCGGGTCTGCCCCCGCATGAACTCATGGGATATCTGGCGTCGGTTCTCGGAGCCGTCACTGTCCTGGTGGCTGGATCGATCTGGCGGCGACGCCGGCTGAAGCAGCTTGAAAAGCCGGCTGGCGCTTCCGCAAAAATCTAGCGTCTGACGATCGATCCGGAGCGTCCGATGAGTCGCGCGAGCTGCTTGAAACGACTGCCGACGCGGTCGGCAACGAGATCGACCAGTCTGTGCTCGAACACCAGCGTCAGCTTGCGGTCGCGGCTGCGGAAATGCGTCGCCGGCAACACGCCGGGGCGCGCTGCCGAAATCAGGTGAGCGACGCGGAAGGCTGCCCCTAGCATGCGTGCGCGTTCGAGCATCGCCGGTGGCACCAGCTCCTGCATGGCCTGCGGCGGTTCATTCTGCTCGCTCAAGCCTGCATAGCGGTAGAAAACCGACAGTGCGACAAAGGCCCGGCCCTGATGGCTGATCGAACCGAAATTTCCGTTGGTGATGAGATTGAGGGTTTCCTCGCCGCGATGATCGGGATGCACGCGCCAACCGATATCCGAGAGGAGACAGGCGGCGTGGCGCAGGCGGCGATCTTCTTCCGTTTCACGCAACCTGGCGACCCGTACAAACCGGTCGGTCCATTCAATCAGTTCCTGGGCGTGGCGGGCCGATCGCGACAGCAGTTCGTTGAGCTTCTGGGCGGCGCAGATGAAGCCATCCTTGGCGCGCTCTGTGCCCGGCAGCATTTCGTAGAGCAGGCCTTCGCGAACCCCGAAGGTCGAAAATACGATGGTTTTCGGCCGCGCGACGCGGATGATGTATTCGAGAACCAGCGCGGCGTAGGCCAAGAGCGGCCGCCGGGCGTCGGCGATAACCTCGATGTTCGCCAGCATGTCCGCAGCTACCAGGCGACGTAGCCGCCGCGCGAAATCGAGCGCGTCCTGGGCCGGGATCGTATAGCCATGCATCACGCCGAGCGGGTATTCGCTCTGAATGATGTGAATGCGCGCCAAGGCGCGCCATGTTCCACCCACCGCGTAAAACGTGCGCCCGCGGCCGGCCTTGATCTGATCGACGTCGGAAAGCTCGGCTTTGACGATGCGTTCGGCGCGTTTCAGCGACTTGTCCGACAAATCCTGCAGCGCGAGGCTTCCGAGCGGAAGGGTCAGCCCGCCGCGCACGCGATTGCCGCGCACATCGATCAATTCGAGCGAACCGCCGCCGAGATCTCCGACGATACCGTCCGGCCGATGGACGCCGGAGACGACTCCGAGTGCCGATAACTTTGCCTCGCGCGCACCCGACAGGATTTCGATTTTCGTTCCGCAAATGCGCTGGGCTTTGGCAATGAAATCGGGGCCGTTGCTGGCGTCGCGGCAAGCCGCAGTTGCGATCGCATAAACACGCCCGACCTTCATCACCCTGCATAGGGCCCGAAAACGCCGTAGCGAAGTCAAAGCCTTGTTGACGGCGTCGGGCGCCAGCAAGCCTGTGGATTGCACCTCGCGGCCGAGGCCGCACAAGGCTTTCTCGTTGAAGATCGTGATGAGGCTGCGTGCCATCGCCTCGTAGACGACGAGACGTACCGAGTTCGAGCCGATGTCGATGACCGCGACGCTCGAGGCGCGTTTGCGCGCCCGCTTCACCGCCCAATCCTCTTATGACGATTGCTGGCGCTCGGTGCGGCGGGTGAGGCGGCGCGGCGATGATTCCTTAAGTGACTTTCCACGGCCAGACAAACTCGGATTCGTCATGAAATAGTTGTGCAGATTGAAGGGTTCTTCGCCCTTCGCGGCCTTCATACGCGTTGAAGAACCGTCGGGCAACAATTGCCAGCTTTGCTCGTTATCCTTCAGGTTCGCGACCATGATCTGCTCGAGAACCTGCTGATGCACTGTGGGATTCTGCAATGGACAGAGGATCTCGACGCGGCGATCCAGGTTGCGCGGCATCATGTCGGCGGACGAGATATACACAGCCGCTTTGGTGCTAGGCAGGCCCTGTCCCATCCCGAAGCAATAGATTCGGCCGTGTTCGAGGAATCGGCCGATGACCGATTTGACGCGGATATTCTCTGAAAGCCCGGGAATGCCCGGGCGCAGGCAGCAAATTCCACGCACCACGAGTTCGACCGAAACGCCGGCCTGCGAGGCTTCATAGAGCGAATCGATGATTTCGGGATCGACCAGCGAGTTCATCTTCAGCCAGACGGCGGCGGGTTTGCCATGGCGGGCATAGTTGGTCTCGCCGCGAATGTGCTCGATCATCCGCTTGCGCAAGGTGAGGGGGGACACCGCCATTTTCTCGATGTCGCTCGGCTCGGCATAGCCGGTGATGTAGTTGAACACCCGCGCGGCGTCGCGGCCGATGATCGGATCGGACGTGAAGTAGGACAGGTCGGTATAGATGCGCGCCGTTACCGGATGGTAGTTTCCGGTTCCGGTATGGACGTAAGTGGTGAGGTTGCCGCTCTCGCGGCGGACGACCATCGACAACTTCGCGTGGGTCTTTAATTCGATAAATCCGTACACGACCTGCACGCCGGCCCGTTCGAGGTCGCGCGCCCAGCGGATATTGGCTTCCTCATCGAAGCGCGCCTTGAGTTCGATCAGCGCGGTGACCGACTTGCCGGCCTCGGCGGCTTCGGCCAGCGCGCGCACGATCGGTGAGTTGTTCGAGGTGCGATAGAGCGTCTGCTTGATGGCAACGACGTCAGGGTCGCGCGCCGCCTGTTGCAGGAACTGGACGACGACATCGAAGGATTCGTAGGGGTGGTGGACGATGAGGTCTTTTTGCCGGATAGCGGCAAAGATGTCGCCACCATGATCGCGCACGCGCTCGGGGTGACGCGGCACATACGGCACAAATTCGAGATCGGGCCGATCGAGCCTGGTAAGTTGCGACAGCTCGTTCATGGCAAGCACGCCATCAACCAGCAACACCTCGTCGTCGGCGGTGGAAAGCGCGCGTTGCACGAAAGCACGCAGCTCTTCCGGCATCTTGGCTTCCATTTCGAGTCGGATCACCGAGCCGCGCCGCCGCCGCTTCAGCGCGGTCTCGAACAGGCGGACGAGATCTTCCGCTTCTTCCTCGATTTCGAGTTCGGAGTCGCGGATGACACGGAACGCGCCCTGGCCCTTGACGGTGTAGCCGGGGAACAGGCGGCCGATGAACAGCCCTGTGGCCTGTTCGAGCGTGATCACCCGAACCGCGCCGTCCTTTCCGGCAGGCATACGGATAAAGCGGTCGATCTTTCCGGGCATGCGAATGAGCGCGTTCATTGCTTTGCCGTCGGCGCCCCGCGCCAGTTGAAGCGCAACGGTAAAGCCAAGACTCGGAATGAACGGGAACGGGTGCGCGGGGTCGATCGCCAGCGGCGTCAACAACGGGAAAATATTATGGAGGAAATGATCTTCGATCCAGGCGCGCTCGGACTTGGTGACATCGCGGCCTTCGACGAGCACGATGCCTACGGCTGCGAGAATCTTGTACAGGTCGCGCCAGATTGCCTGCTGGTCGTTGGCGAGCTTGGAAACCGTCTCGTTGATCATGACGAGTTGCTCGGCCGGACTAAGCCCGTCGGGACTGCGCTCGGTGATGCCCTCGCGCACCTGGGCCTTGATGCCGGCCACCCGGACCATGAAGAATTCATCAAGGTTGTTCGCGGAAATCGACAGGAACCGGA
The DNA here is from genome assembly GCA_963775545.1 of uncultured Alphaproteobacteria bacterium. Classification (GTDB taxonomy): domain Bacteria; phylum Pseudomonadota; class Alphaproteobacteria; order Rhizobiales; family Xanthobacteraceae; genus Bradyrhizobium. The sequence goes on along the minus strand of CAVZJE010000013.1, from coordinate 302,767 downwards.
CGCGCTCCAGCGCGGGATGGCCCGGATTGACCGATTCCTCCAATACCCGGCGATTGAAATGCAGCCAGGAGAGCTCCCGATTGATGAAGCGTTCGGGGCTGCTGCCGATGGCCGGCGCGCTGGCAGTAACAGAATCTTTCTCTGTTATTACAATGGCTTGGGCGGAATCCATCAAGTTTCGATCCATTTCGGCTCCGGCCGCGGCGCGATGGGCTAGATCATGTGATATCGCGGTTACGTTTCAATGACATTGATGTTCCCGCCTCGGGCCGCGTCAAGGTGCCGGACCGCGCCTCGATCAGGCGTTACTGCGGAGCAGTTCGGCTGCCAGGGCCCGGGTGACCGGCCTGCCGAGCCGCAAGGCCTCGGTATCCAGGAGTTGGACCGCCTGCCGCGGGGCGGCATAGGAACGCTCGAGACGGGTGGTGAGATAGCTGACAACGGTCTCGTCGACGGCGAGTTGCCGATCGGCGCAGAATTTGACGATCAAGGCGCGAAACAGTTGGTCGTCTGGCGGCAGCAACTCGACGGCCGGCACCGCACGCAGCCTTGAGCGCAAGTCGCGAAGTTCAACCTCGGTCGGCAGTGCACGTGCGGTCATCAGAACGAAGGCGCCTTCTTCGCGCGCGAGGTTCAGTAAATGAAACAGCGCGCGCTCATCGATGTCCGAGGCTTTCAGATCTTCGATCACGAGCGCGCCCGTCGCCAGTGCGCCTGGAACCTCTGTTGCGGTCAGTGTATGCGCCGATGTCGAGCGAGCGCCGGATTGTTCGGCCCATATGGCGGCGAGGTGGCTTTTGCCGGACCCTTCCGGGCCGAGCAGAAACATCACCCGGTTCGGCCAGTCCGGCCAGCGATCGATCAGCGCGAGGCCTGCGGCGTTGGCCGGTCCCTCGAGGAAATCATCGCGCGTAAAACTCTCTGCGTGCGGAAGCGCAAACGCCAGTTGACGAGGTTGAACGCGGCCTGCCACGCGAGACTCCGATTCCGGCGCTTACGATCAGGCCTAACTCGCCTCGATCGTGCTCATATGCCGTACCCACTCGACGAGATAGAGGGATACGGAAACCAAAGTAAAGACCGTTACCAGCCCCATCAGCACCGCGTCATACGGCATCGGTTTGAAACCGAAACCGAGCGAGGCCAGGATCAGCGCCGCTAGGGCCACCTGGGTCGCCGTGTTGAGCTTGGAAACCATCAACGGCTTCATCGGAACCGGTTTGTCGAACAACCACGACACGATCACGGCCGCGACGATCATGAAGTCGCGCGACACGATCAGGATAACGATCCAGCGCGGCACTGCGCCCCAGATGCCGAGCGCCACGTAGATCGAAACCAGAAGCGCTTTGTCGGCGAGCGGATCGAGCAGCGCGCCCAATTCGCTCGCCATGTTGAAGCGCTTGGCCAGAAATCCGTCGACGGCGTCGCTGACGCCCGCGACGACAAAGATCGCAAATGCGATCTCCATCTGGTTGGAGGCGATTGCCCAGACGATCACAGGGACCAGAATGATGCGTCCCAACGTAATGATATTTGGAATACTCAACTCGGTCGTTTCCCGCCTACTGGTCTGGTGCTCTGACATTTGCAATCCGTCGCAGCGAGTTCGTTTATGAATGTCAGAACCAAAGGGACACTAGTGTCCCGATTCCGAAGTTCGTAGCATTTTGCGGAGCCACGTTTCGAACTTCGGAATTGAAAGGACACTAGCAAACCTATTGATCTAGTGTGGCTTTGGTTCAGAAGTCCGCATGACGAGCCCGCGGCAGCAATGGTGCGGACTTCTGAACCGCCACACTGGCAAATATAGGTTTCCAGTGGAGTTTTGCTGGGCGAACTGGCCGTTGTCTACATGGTAAGCGGCTGCCACCATTGCACATAAGTCAAATCCGACGTAACCAGCCGGCATCAACTGGAATAGGCCATGGCCGAGCGCAGGAACGGGCTCACTTACGCGGATTCGGGCGTCGATATCGATGCCGGCAACCGGCTGGTCGATCTGATCAAGCCGATGGTTCGTGCCACGGCGCGCCCCGGCACCGAGGCCGAAATCGGCGGCTTTGGCGGGTTGTTCGATTTGAAGGCCGCGGGTTTCAAGGACCCTGTTCTCGTCGCGGCCACCGATGGCGTTGGGACCAAGGTCAAGATCGCGATCGACAGCGGCCTGCATGGCGGGATCGGGATCGACCTCGTCGCGATGTCGGTCAATGATCTCGTGGTGCAGGGCGCGGAACCGCTGTTCTTTCTCGATTATTTCGCGTGCGGCAAGCTCGATCCCGAGGCGACCGCCTCGATCGTGGCAGGCATCGCCGAGGGTTGCAGGGAATCCGGCTGCGCCCTGATCGGAGGCGAAACCGCCGAGATGCCGGGGCTCTACAAGGACGGCGACTACGACCTTGCGGGGTTTGCGGTCGGCGCCGCCGAGCGCGGTACTCTATTGCCGCGTGCCGATATCCGTGCCGGCGACGCCGTGCTCGGCCTCGCCTCGTCAGGGGTACACTCCAACGGCTTTTCGCTGGTCCGCAGGATCGTTGAGGCCTCAGGTCTCGGATTTGACGCGCCGGCGCCGTTTTCGCCGGTCATGACGCTTGGAGGGGCGTTGCTGGCCCCGACCAAGCTCTATGTCCGATCCTGCCTGCGGGCGATCCGTGAAACCGGCGCGGTCAAGGCGCTCGCGCACATCACGGGCGGAGGATTCACCGACAATATCCCGCGCGTGCTGCCGAAACACTTGGGCGTCGGGATCGATTTGGCGCGGTTGCCGGTATTGCCAGTCTTCAAATGGCTGGCAGAGCAGGGCGGCGTCGCCGAGCTCGAGCTGCTACGCACGTTCAATTGCGGGATAGGCATGATTGCCGTCGTCGAGCCCGGCGCGGTTGAAGCCGTCAGCCGCATTCTTAACGAGGCCGGCGAGGGCGTGACGGTGCTGGGCGAAGTGATCCCGGCACAGGGCGAGCATCGCGTCGTCTATAACGGCCATCTCGATCTTTCATGGTGATGCAAATCGACGAGAGGGGGCGTCGAAACCCCGTGTGGCAATCCTGATTTCGGGACGTGGCTCGAACATGGTTGCCTTGATCAAGGCCGCCAAGGTTGAGGGTTTTCCCGCCGAGATTGCGCTCGTGATTTCAAACCGCGCTGACGCGGCCGGGCTTGCCGTGGCGAGCGCGGACGGCATCCCGACGGTGACGATTGAAAGCAAGCCGTTCGGGAAAGATCGCGCGGCCTTTGAAGCGGTCTTGCAGCCGGCGCTTGAGGCCCATGGTATCGAACTCATCTGCCTGGGCGGCTTCATGCGGCTGTTCACGGCTGAATTCGTGCAGCGATGGTACGGCAGGATGCTCAACATCCATCCCTCGCTGCTGCCGTCTTTCCCCGGCCTTGATCCCCACGCGCAGGCCTTGAACGCCGGCGTCAAAGTATCGGGAGCGACCGTCCACTTCGTTACGCCGGAAACCGACGCCGGACCCATCGTGATGCAGGGGGTGGTTGTGGTCCGCGATAACGATACGCCCGAAATGCTGTCGGCGCGGATTCTGACGGTCGAACATCAGATCTATCCGAAGGCCTTGAGTCTTCTGGCGAGCGGAAGGCTACGTCTTGAAGGTGCGGTCTGTCACGTCGACGGCGCCGTCGACGTGGAAGACGCGTTGATATCGCCGCAGCTTGCGCGCGGGGTCTAGTGGTCCGATTCTAACATTTGCATCCCGATCTGGTGGGCACTTTGCAAATGTTAGAATCAAAGGACCACTAGCTAATATGGGTTGCTAGTGGAGTTTTGGATTTGACATTCGCTTGGCGCTTCTGGGGTTACGGGGGGAGCGAATGTCAAATCCACTCCACTGGGGCATAGATAAACAAAATCCCCCGGCATGGCCGGGGGTACATCAGGATTGCTTGCGCGGATCGTGACGAAGCTTAGGAAACCTTGAGATTTTCTGCGGAAGTCTTGCCGCGATTCTCAACAAGGTCGTATTCGATAACCTGATTTTCGTTAAGGGTGGTGAGCCCAGCGCGCTCGACGGCAGAGATATGGACGAACACGTCCTTATCGCCGACCATCGGCTTGATGAACCCATAACCCTTCGTCGGGTTGAACCACTTGACGGTGCCTTTTTGCATCGCCTGTCTCCTGGTCTAGACATAAAGAAGACGCGTCACGCGATTTGCGTGCCGCGCCACAAGCGGGCTTTGCGGATGTCTGCAGAATTTCCTGGTCGCGAAACGCACAGCCGATCGGCCTAATTCCGATTGTGGCAGGGATTGCAACACGAAATTTGCAGCTTAGCAAGCTTCTGGGGCCCTTGAGGAAATTGCCGGACGGCCTCGGCTCACCCTAAGGGGCCTGTGGCCGGAGAACAACAAGGCTCGCCAATCGCGCTCAAAGCGGGGCCTCAACCAATTGACGCTCCGGCGGAACTAGGCCCAAATCGCCTTCAATTGATGACGATTTGATATTTTGGGCGCGACGCCCTTTTTTGGGAATCCGTTGGATGGACTGGTCGCTGCGGTCTTCGCGAGCGGTGGAGACCGGGGCCGGGTGGTGGCCCGGCAAGACCTTTTTCGTGGCCGTTGCGTTTGTCCTGAGCTTTTCGGCGCAGCAGGCTCGCGCGCAAGTCCTCGTGCCGCCACCACCGCCGCCACCTTCGCCGACCCCATCAATTCCAGCGTCCGATCTTTCCTCCGGCGCTGCGATCACTAACCTCGGAAGCAATTTCCTGGAGCGGCTCGGTGACCAGGCGAGCGGCGGCGTCAGTCGCGCGTCGCGGAGCAATCCGGGCGGCGGGGGCGCGTCGGAAACCATTGATGGTCAAGCCTTCCGAACCTGGGGTGAGGCCTATGGGATTTCCAGCAAGACCGGTCAGCAAGGCAATTTCGTCGGCGACAACCGCGCGACCTCGGGCGGCGTGGCTGGGTTTGGTGCCCGGATCGCACCCGGTGTGAATGTCGGATTTTCGGTCGACCAAAGCCGAACCGGCATTGACGTGCCGCTGGCGATGCAGTCGGCAAACCTTGATCTTACTCAGCTCGGCTTCAACGCATCGATCGACAAGGGGCCGTGGACGTGGGCGGTCGCCCTGGTTCACGGTTTTGGAAACATCAACTCGAGCCGCGATACGGCGCTGGGCACTGCCAGCGCGGGCTACAACGGCCGGATCGACGGTGCGCTGACCGAGCTCAGCTACTACTGGACCTTGGACCAGAGCCGGCTGGTGCCCAAAGCTGCGCTTGAATACGTTCACGCATCGACGGGATCGTTTCAGGAGATGGGCGGCCTCGACCCGGTTTCGGCAAGCGGCGCGACGCTTGAACGCTCGCGCATGCTGGTCGGTGCGGAGATCGGCCACTACTGGATCGTCGATCAAAAAATCCTCGACCTTTCGGCCTATGGCAAGTTCGTCGACAACTTCGAGCAAAATCTCAGCGCGGTCACTGTCAGCCTTGGACCCGAGAGCATCCTGGTTCAGGGGATCGGCGAAAGCCGATACGGCGCGGACGCCGGCGCTGCCCTGTCGCTGAGCCTGACCAACGCTGTGCGCGTTTACCTCAACTACGACGGCAAGTTTCGCTCAGCGCTGCAATCCCATCAGGCAACGATGGGTGTTGAGGTGAAATGGTAGGCGCTGCCGATCGCGTTTGACGCACGGTCAGTCAGTTGCGGTCTACTTTTACAACTCTGCCTTTTTCGATCGCGAGCGCGAGCCGGCCTTGCTTGAGTGCCAGCGCGGCTTCGCCGAACAGGTCGCGACGCCAACCGTGCAACGCGCCGACATCGGCATTGTCATCGGCTGCAATCTGCTCGAGGTCGTCGACGGTTGCGATCACCTTGCTTGCGACGGCGTGACGCTCCGATGTCATGCGCAGCAATACCTTGAGCAGTTCGACGATGGCTGCGCCGTTGGAGTTGCTGCGCGGCTTCTCGATCTTCGGTAGCGTCCCATGGTCGCGCGCGAGGCCGCGTTGTACGGCAGCGACGATATCGGCGCCCCACTTCGATCGATCGAAACCTTTCGGCAGCGACCGCAGATTGGCGAGCTTCTCAAGGCTGGTCGGCGCGTGGGTGGCAATGTCGCCGACGGCATCATCCTTCAGGACGCGGCCGCGCGGCACGTCACGGCTCTGGGCTTCCTGCTCGCGCCACGCCGCAACTTCGATCAGCACGGCAAGCTCTTTCGGTTTGCGTACCCGCGTCTTCAACCGCTCCCATGCGCGCTCGGGGTGAAAGTCGTAGGTTCGGGGGCTCGTCAGAACCTCCATTTCCTCGCTCACCCAGTCGCTTCGGCCGCGCTTTTTGAGATCGGCGTCGAGCGCCGCAAACACGTCGCGCAGATGCGTGACGTCGGCCAACGCGTAGTGCATCTGGTCGTCCGTCAGCGGCCGCCGCGACCAGTCGGTGAAACGATGGGTCTTGTCGGGCCGGTGGCCGGTGACGCGTTCGACCAACTGGTCGTAAGCAATCGAAATCGCCATAACCGAGCGCCATGGCGGCGACCTGGGTGTCGAAGATCGGGTGCGGTACTATTCCGGCGCGGTGCCAGACAATCTCAATGTCCTGGCGCGCGGCGTGGAAGACCTTCAATACCTTTTCGTCGGCCATCAGCTCGAAGAAGGGTTTGAGGTCGATGCCTTCGGCCAGCGCATCGATCACCGCTGCCTCTTCTGCGCTTGCCATCTGCACCACGCAAAGCAGCGGGTAATAGGTGGTCTCGCGAAGGAATTCGGTATCGACGGTGATGACCCGGTGTTTGGCGAGGCGATCACAAAAGGCGGTAAGTTCCGCGGTAGTAGAAATCAGATCCATGAACGGTCCATGACGCTTTCCCGAAGGGCGTTCGGCCGAAAGCGCTGATATGTCAAGGGCGTTGCGGCGAATTCGAGACTTGATTCTACGCTTTCCGCATCATTTAAGGCAAACAGCCGCCAGCATTGCGGAGCTGTCCGCGCCGATTTCGAGGCGTCACTCGATCAGAAATCGCGAAGCTGCCGCCCGGCCGGTCGCCGGGTGGACGGAATCACCAGCACGATGACGCAGAGCGCGACGATCGCCAGACCCATGAATTCAAAAACCAACGCGTCCACGGAAAATCCCCCAAACAAACCGATAGATTTGTTGGGAAGCGATTGACCGCTTCTTAATTTGCGGCGCCGGACGACGCTTGGGCCGCCCAATGTTTGGCCGAAGGTTAACGATTTATGTTCCGCAGAAGGTCTGGAGCACGCGCTGATCCGGCTCCGGCGGCTCGGCATAGTGCGAGAATGCCGGCTGGTCCTCGTAAGGTCTCGATAGCACCGTCAGCAATTCCTCAAACGGCGCAAAGTCGTCGCGGCCGGTGGCGGCCTGGATCACCGCCTCGATCCGATGGTTGCGGGGAATGAAAGCGGGATTGACGGCCCGCATCATCGCCGCGCGCTCGGCTGGCGTTTGCGACTCCTCGCCAATCCGTTGCCGCCAGCGCACCGCCCATTCGTCATAAGCGGCGGGATCGGCGAAGTGCTGACGAACCCCGGAATCGCGATTGGCGTCCTCGGCCGCCTCGCTCAGGCGGCGGAAGGTCAACGTGAAGTCCGCCTGGGTTTTGGCCATGGCGTCCAAGAGCTCCTGCACCAAGACCTCGTCGCCGTCGCGCTGGGTGAAGAGGCCGATCTTCTGACGCAGGCCGGACTGATAGGCCGCGGTAAACTTCGCCGGAAATTCGGCCAGGATCAGTTGCGCCTGCTCGATCGCCTTGTCCTTGTCGTCGGAAAACAGCGACAGCAGGCATTCGGCAAGCCGCGTCAGATTCCAGAGCGCGATCCGCGGCTGGTTGGCGTAAGCGTATCGGCCCTGCTCATCGATCGAGGAAAACACCGCCGCCGGATCGTAGTGATCCAGGAACGCGCAGGGACCGTAGTCGATGGTCTCGCCCGAGATCGAGGTGTTGTCGGTATTCATGACGCCGTGGATGAAGCCGACCAAAAGCCAGCGCGCCACCAATTCGGCCTGTCGGGCGATCACACCCTCCAGCAAGGCGTGATAGGGGCGCTCGGCTTGAGCGGCCTGCGGATAGTGCCGCGCAATGGCGTGGTCGGCGAGACGCTTGATGCCCGCGGTATCGCCGCGGGCCGCGAAATACTGAAAGGTACCGACGCGAATGTGACTAGAAGCCACGCGCGTAAGCACCGCGCCGGGCAGGGGCGTCTCGCGGATGACGTGTTCGCCGGTGATGGTAGCGGCGAGCGATCGCGTGGTCGGAACGCCCAGCGCCGCCATCGCTTCGCTGACGATATATTCGCGCAGGACCGGCCCTAGCGCTGCCCGCCCATCGCCGCGGCGGGAAAATGGCGTCGGTCCGGAGCCCTTGAGCTGGATGTCGCGGCGAACGCCGTCGATATCGATGACTTCCCCGAGCAGGATGGCGCGACCGTCGCCGAGCTGCGGCACGAAATAACCGAACTGATGGCCGGCATAGGCCATGGCGATCGGCTCAGCCCCGTCCGGGATGCGCTTTCCGGCGAGGATTTCGGCACCCTCAGGGCTGTCCAGCCGGTCCGGGTCGAGCCCAAGCCTGACCGCGAGGGGACGGTTTAGTTTGATCAGCCGAGGCGAGGCCACAGGCGTCGGCGCCACCCGCGCGAAAAAGCCGTCCGGGAGCGCCGCATAGGTGTTTTGGAAGGGGAAATGCACCGTCATGCCATCAAGATAGGCATATGTGGGGATTAAACAATCGGCTTTCCCGCATGGCCCTGGCGTAGACCAAATTGTCTTGGCGGCGGTTGCCGCGTTCGAAAGCCTCGGCTAAACCCTCAGCCTCCTCGGGCAGGCTTTTAGGCCGCCCGATTCTCCGACATTTGACTGATGGAAACTCGATGCATCGTTACCGGTCCCATACCTGCGGCGCGCTCCGGGAGAGCGATATCGGCCAGAGCGTTCGTTTGTCCGGCTGGTGCCACCGCATTCGCGACCATGGCGGTGTGCTGTTCATCGATCTGCGCGACCACTACGGCCTGACGCAATGCGTGGCCGACCCGGATTCGCCGGCCTTCAAGGTAGCCGAAAAGCTGCGCTCCGAATGGGTGGTTCGGATCGACGGCAAGGTGCGGCGGCGTCCGGAGGGGACCGACAATCTGGAACTGGCGACGGGCCTGATCGAAATCTACGCTACCGAAATCGAGGTGCTGGGACCGGCGGCGGAACTGCCGATGCCGGTGTTCGGTGAGCAGGAATATCCCGAGGATATCAGGCTTAAGTACCGTTTCCTCGACCTTCGCCGCGAGAAGCTGCACCAGAACATCATCAAGCGCGGCCAGATCATCGATTCCATCCGTAAGCGCATGAAAGAGCAGGGGTTCTTCGAATTTCAGACCCCGATCCTGACGGCCTCCTCGCCGGAAGGCGCGCGTGACTTCCTGGTGCCGTCGCGGCTGCATCCGGGCAAGTTCTACGCGCTGCCCCAGGCCCCGCAGCAGTTCAAGCAGCTCACGATGATCGCGGGCTTCGACCGGTATTTTCAGATCGCGCCCTGCTTCCGCGACGAAGATGCGCGCGCCGATCGCTCGCCGGGCGAATTCTATCAGCTCGATGTCGAAATGAGCTTCGTCACTCAGGACGATGTGTTCAGCGCCATCGAGCCGGTGATGCGCGGCGTGTTTGAGGAGTTTGCGGAGGGCAAATCCGTGACCGCCAAATTCCCGCTGATCCCCTTTGCGACGGCGGTGCGCAAATACGGGACCGACAAACCCGACTTGCGCAACCCGATCCACATGCAGGACGTTTCCGAGCATTTCCGCGGCTCCGGCTTCAAGGTGTTCGCGCGGATGTTGGAAGATCCCAAGAACCAGGTGTGGGCCATTCCGGCACCGAAGGGCGGCTCGCGTGCTTTCTGCGACCGGATGAACTCATGGGCGCAGGGCGAGGGCCAGCCGGGCTTAGGCTACATCATGTGGCGCGAAGGCGGCGAGGGCGCCGGTCCGCTCGCCAACAATATCGGGCCTGAGCGGACGGCGGCGCTCCGCACACAACTCGGCCTGAAGGAGGGCGATGCGGCCTTCTTCGTCGCTGGCGATCCCGACAAGTTCTGGAAATTCGCAGGCCTTGCCCGCACCAAGCTCGGCGAAGAATTGAACCTGATCGACAAGGACAGGTTCGAATTCTGCTGGATCGTCGATTTCCCGATGTTCGAGTGGAACGAGGAAGAGAAGAAAATCGATTTCTCGCACAATCCGTTCTCGATGCCGAACATCGAGCCGGAAGAGTTCCTGGCGCTTGATCCGAACGACCACGAAAAGTTGCTCGGCCTCAAGGCCGTTCAGTACGACATCGTCTGCAACGGTACCGAATTGTCGTCAGGGGCGATCCGCAATCATCGTCCCGACGTCATGAAGAAGGCGTTTGCGATTGCGGGTTATCCCGAAGACGTCCTTGAGGCGAAGTTCGGTGGCATGCTTCGCGCGCTTTCGCTTGGCGCCCCGCCGCACGGTGGCATCGCGCCCGGCATCGACCGGATCGTCATGCTGTTATGCGGCGAGGAAAACTTGCGCGAAGTGGTGCTGTTCCCGATGAACCAGCGGGCCGAAGACCTGATGATGGGCGCCCCCTCGGAGGTCACGCCGAAACAGTTGCGCGAGCTTCACATCCGGCTCAATCTGCCGCAAAACTGACGGCAGACAACACCACCGAGATCGATTGTGTCGGGGCGGTAACGAGCCCGGGGGAAAGCGAATGTCCTATTCCGAAGACCTTCATGCCGCAGCGCTCGCCTATCATCGGCTGCCGCGGCCCGGCAAGCTGGAGATCCAGGCGACCAAGCCTCTCGCCAACCAGCGCGACCTTGCTTTGGCCTATACTCCTGGCGTGGCGACTGCCTGCACCGAAATCGCCAACAACCCGGCGGAGGCGGCCACGCTGACCGCCCGCGCCAATCTGGTCGCGGTGGTCACCAACGGAACGGCGGTGCTCGGTCTCGGCAACATCGGACCGCTGGCATCCAAGCCGGTGATGGAAGGCAAGGCGGTCCTGTTCAAGAAGTTTGCCGGGATCGACGTCTTCGATATCGAGATCGCCGCCGATACCATCGAGCGCGTGGTCGAAACCGTGGCGGCGCTCGAGCCGACCTTCGGCGGGATCAACCTCGAGGACATCAAGGGTCCGGAATGCTTTGAGATCGAGGCTCAGCTCAAGGCGCGGATGAAAATTCCGGTGTTTCACGACGACCAGCATGGCACGGCCATCATTGTCGGCGCGGCCATCACCAATGCGCTGCTCCTGAGTGGAAAGAAACTGGCGGACGTCAAGATCGTCTGTTCGGGGGCGGGTGCGGCAGCGCTCGCCTGTCTCAACCTTCTGGTGTCGATGGGCGCGAGACGCGAGAACATCTGGGTTTGCGACATCGAGGGCGTGGTCTACGAGGGCCGCGCGAAATTGATGGACCGCTGGAAAGCAGTCTACGCGCAGAAGACCGACAAGCGCGTGCTCGCTGACGTGATTCCCGGCACCGACATTTTCCTCGGCCTTTCCGCACCCAACGTGCTGAAGCCGGAGATGGTCAAGCAGATGGGCGACCAGCCGCTGGTGATGGCGCTGGCCAACCCGAACCCGGAAATCATGCCGGACGAGGCGCGGAAGGCACGCCCCGACGCGATGATCTGCACCGGCCGGTCCGACTTCCCCAATCAGGTCAACAATGTCCTTTGTTTCCCGTTCATTTTCCGCGGCGCGCTCGATGTCGGCGCGACCGCGATCAATGAGGAGATGAAAAAGGCAGCGGTGGATGCCATCGCCCAACTCGCCCGCGATCCGCCGGTGGACGCGCTGGCGCCCGGTTTCGACAGCGGGCAGGCGCAAGGGTTCGGGCCGGGTTCGCTGATTCCAAGTCCGTTCGATCCGCGCCTGATCCTGCGTATCGCGCCCGCGGTCGCAAAGGCGGCGATGGATTCCGGTGTGGCGAGCCGCCCCATTGCAAAATTCGAGGACTACGCAACCCAGCTGGAGCGCTTTGCGTTCCGCTCCGGGCTTGTCATGAAACCGCTGTTCGCCAAGGCGAAGACCCAGCCGGTGCGTGTCATCTACGCCGAAGGCGAAGACGAGCGCGTGCTGCATGCGACGCAGGTGGTGCTGGAAGAAAACGTGGCGCGGCCGATTCTCGTCGGTCGTCCATCGGTAGTGGAAGCGCGGATCAAGCGATTTGGTCTCGCCATCAAGGCCGGCAAGGATTTCGACCTCGTCAATCCCGAGGACGATCCGCGTTATCGCTCCTACGTCCAATCCTACATCACCATTGCCGGCCGCCACGGCGTCACGCCGGACGCCGCGCGCACCTTGGTGCGAACCAACGCCACCGTGATCGCCGCGCTGGCGGTCAGTCGCGGCGAGGCCGATGCCATGATCTGCGGCGTCGAAGGCGGCTATCGGAGCCATCTGCGCCACGTCCGTGAAATCATCGGCTTCCGGCCGGGGGTGAGTGATTTCGCGGCATTGTCGCTGCTGATCACGAGCAAGGGTTCCTATTTCATCGCGGACACCCAGGTCCGGCCAAATCCCAGCGCCGAGGAGATCGCCGAAATGGCGGCGCTGGCGGCCGTTCATGTGCAGCGCTTCAACATCAAGCCCAAGATCGCGTTCGTGTCGCATTCCGATTTTGGCAGCTTTGACACGGAATTGTCACGCAAGATGCGCCGCGCCACGGCGCTGTTGCGGCAGAACCATCCCGAAATCGAGGCTGACGGCGAGATGCAGGGCGATACCGCCCTTTCAGAGGCGGCCCGCAAGCTGGTCCTGCCGCATTCGCATCTCGAAGGAGAGGCGAATATCCTGATCATGCCCAATCTCGACACCGCCAACGTCGCCTATCAAATGATCAAGTCGTTGGCCGATGCCCTGCCGGTTGGTCCGATCCTCATAGGTCCGTCACGGCCGGCGCATATTCTGACCCCGTCGGTAACCGCGCGGGGCATTCTCAATATGACGGCAATCGCCGCTGTCGAGGCGCAGGAACCAGCCGGCCGTCAGCAGCCCTCGCTATTCGGCTAACGGTGGCGCAACTAAGGCCGGTTGGCGATCGTTGCCAGCTGGAAATTGATTGAAAAAGCCGGCGCGGAACCCATAATCGTCCCGCCATCCATAAGCTTGCGACCGAGAGAGGCCGATAATGCCAGCGTTTGTTACATTTGGACGAATTCTGTTCGCCGTTCTCTTCGTTTTCTCCGGCGCCGCCAAACTCATGGACCTGTCGGCAACAGCCCAAATGACGGAGAAGATCGTCCTGCCGGCGATCTTCGCTCCTTATACCGCGCAGCTCGAGACCATCACCGGAATGTCGATCGCGCAGATACTTGCAATCGTAGCCGGTGCGATCGAGGTCATCTGTGGTCTCATGATTGCGCTGAATTTTGGCGCGCGTTTCTTTGCGATCCTGCTGATCCTGTTCGTGGCAGCCGCAACGTTTTATTTCCACGATTTCTGGAATCAAACCGGCCCTGACGCCAGAAACAACCTGGTCCATGCGCTGAAAAACCTGTCGCTTATCGGCGCCTTGTTCATGATCGCTGGATCGAGCCGCAGCGCAAAGGTACACGAGCCCGGTTACGACGTCTGAAGGCTCCGCTGCCACGGCGTGACGGTAACGCCGTTTGCAGGGTCAAGGACGAGGCTCTGGCCAGCGGTCAAGCCGCGGCCTGCGAGGATTTGCTGCGGCGTCTGCTGCGGCACGCCTGAGAAGACGGGCTGTCCGTCGGGCACGTGGATGTTGGGCGCCTGTGAAAGCCAAAACGTGTCGTAGCGATCCATGAACAGGTCGAATACGTCGGGTCCACCGATGATCGCGACGGTCCCTCCGTGAACACCGGCGTGGCCGCACGCTGCCTCGAAAGAAGCGCCGGCCGGATTCCATAGGGTCGCCTTGGGATTGGACGGATCTCCGGCGATGCCGGCGACGGTCCGCGTCAGAACGATCCGGTTTCTTTGTGGCGAATTTGGCTGGCCCTCATGCGAGCGCCGGCCATGAACGATCAGGGCGGCACGGTCGAGCGCGGCATTGAAGAACCGCTTGTCGCCCTCGAATTTCAACGTATCCGGCATCACATGCCGGGCGTCCGCCAACATTCCGTCGGCGGACACGATGACATAACCCTCGATACGAAGTGCCGGCACAGTGCTATCGGGATTGCGCGAAAACTATTCCGAAATCGTCTGCACTACGCTCGACACCGGCCGAGAACTGACCGTCGGGAGCGCGGCGTCCTTCAGTATTTCCTCGTCATACTGCGGAAGGGTTTGAACCGGCGCCTTGGCCTTCATCTGCACGACCTTGTAGCCACCTTCCTTCAACTTGCGCAGCAAGGCGGGCAGCGCTTCTGCGGTGTGTTTGTGGAAGTCGTGCATCAAGATGATGCCCTTGCCGAGCTTGTCGAGCTTCTTCATCGTGACGTCGATGACTTGCTGCGCATTCTTTGCCTTGAAGTCGAAGGAATTGAGGTCGCAGGAGAAAATCGCGATATTTCGCGTGCCAAGGTAAGTCACCATTTCCGGCGGATGCTGTAGCGCGGGGAAACGGAAGAAGGGAGCCGGCGAGACGCCGCCCAGCGCCCATTTCACCGCGCTGAAACCCTTCTCGATTTCTTCCTTGCGCTGGTCTTCGGTCAGCTTTTTGTTGGTAAGGGTCGCGTGCGACCAGGTATGAGTACCGATGGTGTGACCGGCCGCGAGGACTTGTTTCAGGATTTCGGGATAGTAGGTCGCGTGCTTGCCGATCGAGAAGAAAATTCCGGTCGTGCATTCGTTGGCGAGCGTTTTGAGGACGGAGGCCGTGTTCTCTGGCCACGGGCCGTCGTCAAAGGTCAGCACGACCTCCTTGTCACGCAGGAAATCAAGCTGCTTGAAATGTTCGAAGCCAAATCCCGGTCCGCCGGTCGTGTCGACCTCAACGACGCGGCTAATCCCGAGCGCGTCAGGATTGGCGCAGGCCTGCTTGGCTGGCGCGGGAGCTGTGGCTGGAGCGGGGGCTGCGGCGGCAGGCTTGGCGTCGGTCTTGGCAGGCGGGGTTTGCGACCACGCCGCACCGCTCGCGCAAAGTGAAATCGCGCTTGCAAAGATCAATCCAGCCGCAATTCGCATGGTAGCTTTTCCCTGTTTCTGATCGCGCGGCGCCTCGGGATGTTTCCGGGCTTGCCGCGCGACTTCCCCGTCTTCCCCTATCATAGCCGAGTTGCGACGTTACGCCATATCGGCTTTCGCAGGGCGCAAACCCGTAGTATTTCGGGTTCCTCGGGGCCTGACCAACCCTCAGGAACGCGAAACCGGACACCAGGGCAACGGCATCAGCGGCAAGTAATACTGGTTCCATTCGCAGATCGATTCCGGTCCTCGGCGCATGAAGGCATATTTGATCGGCTCCGCCTGGCTGATCACGAGCTGTAACGTGAAAAGAACCAGCGCAATTGGATAGGCCCATTTGTGAAAGCGCAGATCGCTCAAGCGATCGAGCAGAAGCGCGCCGGCGAGAATGGTCAGGGGATCGGTGAGGATGAAATATTCGGACTTCAATCCCCGCCGGACGCCGAGCGCATCGATACCGACCGCCGCCGCCAGCAACAGGAAAGCCTGGATCGCGGCCTGCCTTTCGCCTCGCATCAACGCATAGATGATACCGGGCACAATCAACCAGGTCAGAAAGACCGTGGGGCGTGGCGAAGTGTGCAGGACGAAGGAATATCGCGCGGCCACCGAGGCGATGCCGTCCAGCAGAAGCCGGAAGATATCCGCAAGGCTCGATTGGTTGGCGGCCGCAGCCGTTCCCGCATCGACGAACTTCAGCATCTTTTCCAGCGGATTGAAGACCGCAATGACATTTCCGGAATTGTAATCGAGGTTGAGCGCGAGCAGCGCGACCGACGCGCCGGCTGCGATGGCGGCGATCGACGCCAGCGTCTCGGCTGCGCTGATCCGCCAGATCGCAGCATAGGCCAACATGCAGGCGCCGACGAAGAACAACAGCGCCACCTGATAGACGCCAAAGCGGCCGAACAATAGCGGATGAAATCCGGCCGCATCGAGCAGGATGCGATCGAAACCGCTCGCGACCAGCGGCCATGCGGTCCACCCCGCGACTGCGGCTGTCATTGCCGAGAGGACGGCAAGCGCAAGGGCGGATCGGCTGTCGCGCCAAAAGGCAACGCTAGCGCTCTCGGCGCCTCCAAACGGCAAAATGAGCAGGGGTAATGCGGCGATGAGCAGGATCGCCTGCACTTTGTTTTCCAGGCCCAACACGCAAAGCGCGGCCGCAAACGCCATCCGCAGCGGACGCGCGATGCTCGCCCGACGTCCGATCACGATCAGGATCATCAGCGCGAAAATGACCGGACAGGCCGCCATAAGTTCCGTGCGCAAGATGCGCTCATGTACGGCAATGCCGCCCGAGAAGGCAAATGCGAAGGTTGCGATCAAGGCGAGACGCCAGTCACGCACGATGGCCCGAATGAGCGACGCAAAGACCAGCACGCTGGCCGTTGCGATCAACCAGGCGAGCACGCGGCCGGCGCGGACGGCGCTGGTCATGGCGGCATCGAAGGCGTGAGCGTTGGAGGCCGGCGGCATGCTCGACAGCGAATAGGCATTGAGCAGGCCTAGCCCATGCAGCATCTCGAGCCAGACTTTGACGGAGACGATGGTGAGATAGCCGGTGTGGTCGAAAAATTGCTGCGGTTTGCCGTCGTTGAGGACAAGCGCGTTATAGATCACCATCAGGTCCATATCGGCATTACGCCAATAGACCAGCGCGTACCCGTAGAGAAAGAACGACGCCGCGAGGCCAATGACGATCGCCGCCAGTCCCCATCGCCAGCCGAGAAAGGTCAGCGGCGCAAGCGCATCGAAACGCGCGCGGGATTGAGGGGTTGAGGTCAGTACCGGGGATTGATCCATGCCGGCGGTCTTTTAACGCATGATCCGGAAAAGGAGGAGGCCGGGTTTCCCTCGCGCAGGCGAGTAAAAGGCGTTTACGCGGAAGTCATGCGAAGAGCCAAAGTGTGGGGCGCGCGGTCGGTCAAGCCAAAACTACGGCCGCACACACCGTTTAGCGCAGCGAAACGATGAAATCCGTTCCCTCGCCGGTTTCACCGGCCGCGATGCCTTGATCGGAGACGATGATTGATCCGCCCGTCGAAACAGCCTCGTAGATTTTCGCCATGACTTCCGCGGGCAGGTTGAGGCGATCCAATGCTTCGGCCGGATTGTCGGGCACAGGCACTGGCTTGGCCTGGATCGGGCCTGCGCTCGCGAACCTGCGGCCGCGTAAATTCCGCTCGTCTTCGGCGTGCCGCCCGGCGGATCTGGAGGGGGCAGGCAGCGAGACCACCGACCAATGCAGGACATTGGCGTCGCTGCCGTCGACCTGGGCCGTGAAAATGTGGGTGCCGAGCGGACGTGCGTCAGGGGCAATCGTCACCGGCACATTGAACAGCGGCGAGAAATTCTGCCGAACGTAAAGTTTCGAATCTTTGCGGCTGACGAAAACCGCGATCTGTCCGGCATTTTTGAAGCTAAAGCCGGGATCCGTCTTGGAAGCGGCGGCCTTTGCAAAGTCGCTTTTGATGTCACCCTTGAGCGGCGTCTCGTTCGTTGCAGCGGGCAGGGCGGCCGGCGCGGTGGCCGTCGCCGGATTTGCGCCCTGGCCTTCGGTGTTCGCCTTTACCTTCAACTCAGTTGGAGTGGCGCTTGCGGCCGTGTCGCCGGGCTTGGCTGCTTCGCCGGCGACCGTCGCGGCCTCTGGCTTTGCAGGTTGATCGCTTGCGGTCTCGACCGCGTGGCCGTCGCTCTCTGCGATTTTTGTCGGTTGGCTCTCGGCCGACGAAGCGGCCGCTGTGTCATGCTTGACGATATTCGGATCGATTTCCGCTTTCGAAGCGCTCGCCTCCGAGGACTGCGGCGCACGTTCAACGGCCAGTGCCGAGTCCGGCGTCGCGCTCGTCGAAAGCGATGCCGGTATCGCACCACTGGCGTCTGCCGTTTGCACCTGCGCCGCGGACTTGGTTTCCTCGACATGACCGACGGTTGGACGAAGCTCAATTTTGGTTTCGGTTACGGCTGGCGGCACGCTCGCCTCGGTCGGTGTCGGTTGTTGGGTCTTTGGAACGGCAACGACGTCCGCTTTCGTCTCTTGCACCGCGACCGGCGGGGGCGTGACCTTTACCGCCGCGAGCAGAGGGTGGGCGAAGCTGGCTGGCGTGACGTCGCCCGGCGCGACGATGACGCGCGCGCCCATCCTGGTCCAGCCATACATCTTGACGGCGAAGGCCATCGGCATGCGGATGCAGCCGTGCGAGGCCGGATGTCCTGGCAGCACGCCGGCATGCATGGCGACGCCGGACCAGGTGATCCGCTGCATAAAGGGCATCGGCGCGCCGCTATAGATGTTGGAACGATGGAACTTTTGTTTTTGGATGATGCTGAAAACGCCCATCGGGGTCAGATGGCCGGGCATGCCGGTGGAAATCGGCGTCTCAGCGAACAGCCCATGTGCGTCGTAGATCCGTAGCTTCTGTTGGGCGATGGAAATCGAGATGATCAGCGGTCCCTGGGGTTTCGATTCCTTCTCGACAACAGCGTGGGATCTCTTTTCGCCATGGCGGGTGGATTTCGCGCGTCGTACCTGTTCCCTTGGCATCGGCTGGGCGACGCCGGGTGCCGAATCCTGCCAGTAATAGATGGCGGCTTGCGCCTGCGAGGCGAGACCGAGCGCTCCAACTGCGACAAAAACCGCGAGCTGCCAAAGCCGCCCGCCCCCAACACAAACTCCTCTTCCGCTCACGCGCGTGCCTTCCATATTCCAGCTTCTAGTTGAGTGTTGCAGACGAGGTACGGGTTCACCAGCTTAACGCTTCTGCGGCCTGCAATTTCCGCCTAAGCGTAGCAAAAAAGCCTCACTTAATATTAACGACGAGCTGACCCGAGGCCTTTCCGACAACGTGGACGGTGCCTACATCGCGATGTTCTCAGGTCCACCAGCCCAGAGAATCTGCCGGAATACCGTCATCTTCATGTCAAAGCGGGGCTTCCAGGTCAAAGCTGCACTGGATCAACGAGTTGCCGGTGCCCTTTGATTTCAAGGCTCAAGAGGCGCCGGTCTCCCACCGTTCTATTTCGCCATCAGATATCAGGAGACTGTCATGAAACGCCCCGCTCCCCGACCGCGCCACAGGAGGTGGAGAACGGGACTGTTGTTGCCGCTGATTGCCCTGCTCGTATCGGCGGCTTCGCCGGCGCGGGCCGCGGACGAACCGGATCTGATCTTCCGCCGTTCCACGGTGTTTAAATGGCTCAGCCCCAACGACAAGCTTGCGACCTACGGCATCGACGATCCGGAAGTGGAGGGAGTGGCCTGTCACTTCACGGTGCCTGAGCGGGGCGGCGTCAAAGGCTGGCTCGGAGTAGCCGAGGAAGTATCGGACATTTCGCTGTCCTGTCGCCAGATCGGCCCGATTCATTTCAAGGACAAGATGGGGCAGGGCGACGACATGTTCCGGCAACGGCGCTCGCTGTTCTTCAAGAAAGATGCAAATCGTGCGCGGCTGCGACGCCAAGCGGAATGTGCTGGTCTATATGGTTTACTCAGACAAGCTGATCGAAGGCTCTCCGAAAAATTCGACATCTTCAGTGCCGATCATGCCTTGGGGAGCCGCCGATAGCACGGTCCAGAAATGCGGCGACTTCGTCCAATAGAGAGAGAAGGGGGAAGTTGCCGTCGAGGCGGAGCGGTACCGCGCTTTTATCGGCCAATGGACGAGCTTAACTCGTCCAGCGGCTGATCCGGGCAATTGAAATCATCGGTGTTTTGAGACACGCGGCCAGCCGGCGTCGCGGTCACCTACTTTGCTTGGGACCGACGCGGGGGATACATTTCCGCGCCCAAACGACGCCCGTTGCCGTCATCTTGGTGCCCGATACTTCCTTGATTTGGCCGGCGGCGCAGGTCCCGTCGTCGACCTTGACGCGCTGTCCGAGCCGCAAGTTGACGATATCCTGCTCGCGCCCAACGGTCGCTTGCGCCTGCTGTGGCGGCCACCAGCAATCCGAAGGTCGCCAGGAAACAGAGGGCCTTCTGCGCAGCCTGGATGCCGAAACTCCCCATTGCGAATGAGACATTGCGTTCGGCGGTCATCTGGGATTTCCCGTTGCAGGTAAGTTCTGGCGCGAAGTCTATTGAGACGGCGGCGATTCTCAAAGCGGATCGAGTATCCCGACCGATGCGCGCTGCTATAATCGTCTTTTTGTGAGATGGGGCGAGGATCAAGCGATGAAGGCTGACGACATCAACAGAAAATCCTGGATGCGGTTGATGCCGGCTTTGAATCGGGACACTAGCGCCAGTTGAAAACCTCGCGTCCAAGCCTTTCGGGCTATCGTGGAATGAGCGCGTTGAAGGAGGGCGAATGACGCCACTTGAAAAAATTCGATCGATGAAGATGCCGTTTGCGGAGTTGAAGGGGGTCACTTTCGTCGAAGCCGACACCGACCGCGTCGTGGCGCGGATGCTGGTCCGTCCCGATCTCTGTACGGTCAGTCACAGCATTCACGGCGGAGCGGTGATGGCATTCGCCAACTCGGTGGGCGCTGCCGCGACCGTGATCAATTTGCCGGAGGACGCCAAGGGTACGACTACCATTGAAAGCAAGACCAACTTCATTGGCGGCGCCAAGGAAGGGACCACCATCGTCGCGACGGCGACACCGATCCATCGGGGACGGCGCACCCAGGTCTGGCAAACCCGGCTTGAAACCGAAGAGGGAAAGCTCGTCGCGATCGTGATCCAGACCCAGATGGTTCTCTGAGCGGATGCTACGGACGATTAACGACGATCTTTCACGCGTCCGGACCGGGCTTGAATTTCATGCTGCGATGCACAATATTCGGAGTCTAGGGATTCGACGCCTCCTCGAGGGCTACCAAGAGGAGTTTCGACGTGAGCTATCAGGATATTCCCCGCCCGAAAGGCGCCAAAGGCACCGTTCGGACACTGAACCGGCAGGACGAGCTGCCGCTATTGCGGGATCATCTACTAAGGCTTGATCACGAAAGCCGGCGTGACCGTTTTCACGGCTTCATGGACGACAGCTTCATCGAGCATTATGCCGAAAAATGCGCAAGCGATGGCACGCTTGTCATTGCCTATCTCGAAGCTGGCGTGGTTCGAGCGGCGGCGGAACTTCATCCCCCGGAGACGTCGCCGGATTTGCAGCCGGAGATCGCCTTCAGCGTTGAGGCTGGCCTCCGCCGACAGGGGGTCGGCAGCATTCTGTTTCGAAAGCTGATCGCGGAAGCCCGCGCCAAAGGCTACCGCACCTTGCGGATTACGACCGGTGCGCAAAACGACGCGATGCGGGCGCTCGCCAACAAGTTTGGCGCGCACCTGACATTCCGCCACGGCGAATCCACTGGTGCCATCGACCTGAAAGAACAGCCGCGGCCTGCGCCGGCAACGCCGGCCGTCTTCACGCCGATGGATACCGCGCGGGCGATCATCCAGTTCAATCGCGCTTACTGGAAGTTTCTGTTGCGGCTCTATGGCTGGAAGCAGATCGCGTGAGCGACGGGCTTTGTCGCGGCGCCGCTTCTTGCTGGCGTCGCCCGGGGTCTTTAAGTGCCGGTCCGTTTGTCGTTACCGAATTTCCTGACGACGCGACGTTCGACCACGATCGAGCGCTGAGCGCCCTGCTCGCCGGCGATCACACGGGTTGAGGAGCGCGCCAAGGCGCGTCCGGCCTTTTTCACTTCAGCGGTGACGGCGTCGATCGGCATCCCCATCAGCGACGCCGCGATTTCCGCCTGCTCGCTCTGGTCGTCGGTAATCCCTGCGGCTGCGAAGATCGCTTCTTCGAGCGTAGGCGGATCGCGCCGAACGCGCCGCGGTCCGTATTTGGTGTTCCAATCCTGGCTCATCGCCGACCCCTCACTTGGCGGGAGATATCTAGGGATGGGTATGTTGCATTGCAATATGAAACTGACGTGGCAATCCAGCTATGCATTGTTGGGCTCAAAGGCTCACCGCGGCGGCATCATAGATTTCGAGGGTGGTCGCAGCTGCGGCCAAGGGGCGCAAGGCGCGGACGAAATCGCGCGACGCCGGTACGGCGAAATGCGCCGATAACGCAGCCCGGTCCGCCCACTGCTCGATAAAGACCAGCCTGAACGGATTCTCGCAATCGACATGAACGGCGTGGGAAAGGCATCCCGGCTCCTTGCGCGAGCGATGCACGTGCTCGAGGCTCAATCGGCGGGCTTCCTGGATGGAGTCCTCCCGGGCCGTCATGCTGCCTGTCACCAAAATCATATGGCTCTCCCCGCGGTTTTCGATTCAGCCGGTCTTGCCTCGGCTATGGAGCTGAATCGCCGGCGGTCGCAAAGTCGATCGGTTGCTGTGGCCACCGTTTCAACGCTGCGCGCCCGGAATCGGTCAGGCGGTAGACGCCGCGCTCGACGCGGTCGAACCAGCCGTAGACATTATGCAGCAGAATTTTTGGCGCGTCGGGAATCGCCGGTTTGAGATCGCGCACCTTGCGGGGACCCTGCAATAGCGCTGAAGCGCAGGCCAGCGCCTGCTGCCGGTACGCCGTCATGATCGGGGCGCGCGTGCTGCCGCCGAGGGCCGGATCGCCTTGACGCTTTCGATGCTCGGTAATCAGGCGTGAGCGCCGCTTCAGATCTCGGCGAGGAAGGGTAGTTGGGGAAACGATCACCTCGACCGCACCCGATGTGGTGACCGCGAGCATGCCAAAGCCGAGGCGGCGGCAAAGATTGCGGTAACGCGCGTCGCTCTCCCGCCCCTTGCCGCGCGCCGACAATTTGGCGGCTAGCCAGACTTCGTCGCAGGCGCCAGCGCGATCCACCGCTTGCAGGATCAGTTCGAGGTTAAAGGCGAGCTTCAATTCGCCAATGACCACGATCGGAGGCTCGTCGCCACTGAGCGCGACCAGATCGCAGCCGCCGATCTCGCCCTTGACCGTAAAGCCGAGTTTCTCGAGAAATCGCTTGACGGGTAGATAGAGTGCGGTTTCCAACGGCAGTTCCTGAGCAGTGATGGGGCGACTCACTGGCTCAAGTCTACTCCAGATCATGCGCTTGCCTGTCGCATGATCGCCGTCAATACGGGCGACGATGTTCTCCTGGGGACCTTGCGGGCGTGGTTATGATCAGAAACGGCCTCTACCATATCACCGTCGAAATGCTCGACGGCGTGAAGGGTGGCAATCAGGGGGTGATGGTGGTGCGCGACGGCACGTTGCGCGGCGGCGATTTGTTCTTTTACGCCTATGGCAGCTACACTGCGGCCGATGGCAAGTGGAAGGGGGAAGTCACCAATCTCGAGCATACGCCGAGCTTTGGCGAGAGGCCGATCTGGGAACGCAAGGTGGTCACGATCGGCTTCACCGGCACCTATTCCGATGAGGGGGCCGAGAGTGACGGCATCGCGCTGGCCGGCAAGCAGAGCATCCGCTTCAGATCACGGCTCCGATTGCTGGTTCCGGACTAAACCCGTCCGTTGACCGGGAGCAGCGCGCCGGTGACTGCGCTCGCCGCGTCGCTGGCGAGAAACAGGATGACATCAGCCAGCTCTTCCGGCCGGACCCATTTCGCAAAGTCGGCACCCGGCATGCTGGCGCGGTTGGCCGCGGTGTCGATGGTCGACGGCAAGACCGCGTTCACGGTGATCTTGCCTTTCCATTCCGCGGCGAGCGCTTCCGTGAGGCGATGCACTGCAGCTTTCGACGCCGCATAGGCGCCCATGCCGGAACCGGCTTGAAGCGCGCCCATGGCGCCGACATTGACGATCCGGCCCGCATTGGACGCAGTGAGATAAGGGATCGCTGATCGTGAGGCGTTGAGCGCGGTCAAGACATTGAGCGCATACATGCGCTGCCAGGTTTTTGGGTCGCCGTCGGAGACGGTCTCGAACGCAAATCCGCCGGCGATATTGATCAGCGCGTCGAGCTTGCCGAAATGCGAAGCGGCCGCATCGATCGCCTTTCCGGCTTCGGCCACATCGGTAAGATCGACACCACCCAGTTCGATCCGCTCGCTCGTCGCTTTGATCGTCGCTGCGGCGTGATCGATGCCGGCGACCCTGGCGCCTTTGGCCAACGCCGACGCAACGACGACCTTGCCGAGCGCGCCTGAGGCGCCGGTCACGACGACGATCTTTCCTTTCACGATGATGTCTCCTGGCCGAGGGGAAAGCAGAAACCGTTAAGTATCGCGGCCCACTATCGTCAGGCAAAAACCCGTTGGCAATGTGACCAGAATAATCAAACGCAACACGTTTGCGCGAAAATAACGCCCATATTCCAGCGGTATTCGACGATCGCTAAAATTTGCGGGAGTTTTGTAAGCGAAACGCAGAACGGTCAGGTTATAGCTTCAAGGTCGCTCAATCGAGGGGGCTGGAAGCATCATGTTGAGACATCTGCCTGACCACGGTTTGCCGCTCGTCCAGCTCAAGGAGCAGCGGCGGGATCTGGTGGTCGCACTGCAAAACCGCAACGGCCCTGTCAGTGGATGGGAATTGATGCAGATCGCCGCCGTTCAGCAGGCGATTTCCGCATTCGAGGACGTTATCGCCGATCTCGACGCCGAAATGGAAGAACTGGAAGCGGCTGCCTAAGCGGTTTGTGTGCTGCGCCGAGCCACGCCAAAGCGCTCGGTGCGAAGGACCTATACACCTGCCTTTGCCGGCGCTATTTCAGGCTTGCATCCTTAGACGGGGACGGCGAGGGCGACGATGAGATGGCACAGGGCCGCCATGGGCTGGGCGGCAATTTTCCTAGCGAGCTTTGTTGCTCAGGCTTCACCGGCATCGGCGCAGTCGTTCAATTCCTATCATTGCGCCGATGGTACGCATTTCATCCTGGCATTCTACCCCAACGACAAGCGCGCCTTTCTGCAGATCGATGGCCGTGCCGTCACGCTGAAGAAAGGCCTGACGGTGTCCGGCAGGCGCTATTCCGGCAGTGGGGTGAGCCTGATCATGACGGCAAGCGGTGCCTTGATCAGGCATGTGCGGCGCCCGGTGACGGCGTGCGAGCTCTCATAACCTCGCAAAGCCGCGTTTAACCGGCGCATCCACATCATGCCGGCTCAGTGATCGTGCCCACGCTCGGCTTCCCGAATGGCTTCCTCGTGATACCAGCTGCCGCTGCAGGCAGTCTCGTTGACGTGTGAGGAGGCCTGCGCGACGGCAGGCTTGAATTCGTCGTAGCGCTTTCCGCCGAGAGCTGCGCGGCCCCCGGCCGGAAATTGGTAGATCCGCGCAAACTCCTGACCGTGATTTGTATTCATCGAAATCTCCATGGGTCGTGACGCCTCTCAACGCATGCTGCGCCCAACTCGTTCGTGTGCCGTTACTGGAACGCGGATATCGGTCCTGCGTGCCGGGGGTGCAACCTGATTAAAAAGAAATCATTTTCTGGCTAAAAAATATGCAAATTTGCCTTTGCCCCGTGCAATGCAGTTTCCGGTCACCGGGACGAGCCGGCACGGGCGGCCCCGCGAATGCGGGCGATTTTCTTGCGGAATGTTGCTTGCCCCTGCCGCATCCTTGATCGGTGGCGACGCGCTCGGGCACGAATGCCACGGAAACAGGCGCGGTTGCGGCGCAAAACTCCCCTTCGCCGATTTGGGTGCCGAGGACCGCCGCGCGTCTTTGCCGCACCTTGAGCGGCGCAGAAATCCGTGAAGCCATCCACCGAGGATGCACTACCGCGCTGCAATAATTGGCACTTTTATTGCTTATTCGTGACTGGCCCTGACCGCGGCCGGGTAGGTGTGTGGGGGTAGCTGCCCTCAGGTTCGCTCTCACGCCTTTCGCATCATCAACTCAAGAGAGGCTCAATGACCAAGTACAAGCTCGAGTATATTTGGCTCGACGGATATGCGCCGACGCCAAATCTGCGCGGCAAAACGCAGATCAAGGAATTCGCATCTTTCCCGACGCTGGAGCAGCTGCCGCTGTGGGGTTTTGACGGAAGCTCCACCATGCAGGCTGAAGGCCACAGCTCGGACTGCGTGCTCAAGCCGGTGGCTGTTTATCCGGACGCCGCGCGCACTAATGGCGCGCTCGTGATGTGCGAAGTCATGATGCCCGACGGCAAGACGCCGCACCCCTCCAACAAGCGCGCCACCATTCTGGACGATGCGGATGCGTGGTTCGGCTTCGAGCAGGAATATTTCTTCTACAAGGACGGCCGTCCGCTCGGCTTCCCGGCCTCCGGCTATCCGGCGCCGCAAGGCCCGTACTACACCGGCGTCGGTTACAAGAACGTCGGTGACCTCGCCCGCAAGCTGGTTGAGGAGCATCTCGACCTTTGCCTTGGCGGCAGGCATCAACCACGAAGGCATCAACGCGGAAGTCGCCAAGGGCCAGTGGGAATTCCAGATCTTCGGCAAGGGCTCCAGGACCGCGGCCGACCAGATGTGGATAGCCCGCTACCTGATGCTGCGGCTCACCGAAAAGTACGGCATCGACATCGAATTCCACTGCAAGCCGCTCGGCGATACCGACTGGAACGGCTCGGGCATGCACTGCAACTTCTCGACCAAGCACCTGCGCGAAGTTGGCGGCAAGGAGTACTTCGAGAAGCTGATGGACGCCTTCAAGGTCAACCGCGCCGACCACATCGCGGTCTACGGCCCGGACAACCACATGCGCCTGACCGGCAAGCACGAGACCGCCTCGATCGACACCTTCAGCTGGGGCGTTGCCGATCGCGGGGCCTCGATCCGCGTGCCGCACTCCTTCGTCAACAACAGCTATAAGGGCTATCTGGAAGATCGCCGCCCGAACTCGCAAGGCGACCCCTACCAGATCGCTTCGCAGGTGCTGAAGACCATCGCCACCGTGTCGACCAACGCGAAGGCGGCGGCTTAAGTCACGTAGGACGCGCCTGCGGGGTTTGCCGCTAGGTTCGACCTTCAACATGATCCGCCGGGATGGCAGTCCTGGCGGATCATTGCGTTTTGAGCCTGAGATTGTCGTGCTAGAAGCGCCCGCTGCTTCGGTGGAGATCGGTGAATGGAAAATTCGGTACGCGTGTTGTCGACGCTGGCTTTGGCCGGAGCGGTTCGGGCGCTGGCGGAAAAGTATCGGGCGGCGAGCGGTGCGCAGATTGACGCCGATTTTGCGCCAACCGTGAGGGTGCTCGAACGCCTGAAGGAAGGCGAGAGCGCCGATGTCCTCATTCTAACCCGCGAGGGGCTTGCGGGTCTTGTGTCGGCGGAAAGCGTGGTCGGCGAAAGCTGCGTCGATCTCGCGCGTTCCTGGGTTGGCCTTGCGGTCAAGGCCGGCCAGCCGCATCCGGATATTTCGACGGAAGCCGCGCTGCGCACATCGCTGCTGGCGGCGCGGTCGGTTGCCTATTCGCGGCTTGGCGCCAGCGGCATTTTCTTCGCGCATCTGATCGCCAAGATGGGCATTGCCGATGCGATCAACGCCCGCGCAACGGTTGTGCCACTCGGCTTTACCGCCGAACGCATCGTCACGGGCGAGGCTGACGTCGCGATCCAGCAGCTCAGCGAGTTGAAGCAGGTCAAGGGTATCGAGATCGTAGGCTCGCTGCCGCATCATCTGCAAACACCGGCGGTGTTCTCCGCCGGCAGGATGATGACGTCGAAGAACGTTGCGTCCCTCCGACCTGCTGTTGAAGTTCCTGGCTTCCGCTGAAGCGACGCCAGCGCTCCTGGAATCCGGGTTGGAACGGTTAGCGTAAGCGCGAGGAACAAACGCGCCGCTGGTGCGGTTGATAGGGAGACAACAAGGGTCGTCAGATGATCCGGAAACTCAAGTCGGGCGAGTACCGGCTCTACTCCCGAAAGCAAAATCCGAAGACCGGCAGACGCCGCAATCTCGGCACCTTCAAGTCGCGCGCGGCGGCCGAAAAGCACGAACGCGCGGTGCAGTATTTCAAGCGGCATTGACGACGCATCGCGGCGGATGGCGCCAAGCCGTCTTGGCGAGTATCGCATCGGCGGGCATAGCTTTGTCGAGCAAACCAGACGGGCGATTTTTTGCGGCGGCGCGTAACAAATCCGGCGGTGAAAGCGAACATAGTCAGCGCACACGCCTGTGCCTCAAAACCCCGGAAAGAAGTTCCGCATGAACGCGCTGATCGCCCGCTGTATCAGGCTTTTTCCTTCGCTTGCATCATGCTGGTACGCGATTCCGCTTCGCCTGATCGTCGGCGGCGGCTTTATCCACCATGGCTATGCCAAGCTGGCGCGCGGCCCCGATAACTTCACTCACATCCTGTCTGCGCTCGGGATGTTCGATCCGGCGTTGCTTGCCTGGGCGACGATCGTCGTCGAGATCGCAGGCGGAATCGCCGTTATCGCCGGTCTCTTCATTCCGCTTGCAAGCGGGCCGATGATCGTCGTCCTGCTGGTTGCGATCTTCACCGTGCATCTTCCGAACGGGTTCAGCTCGATCAAGCTTCTCGCGGTGACGTCAGCGGGCGCGCAATTCGGCCAGCCCGGCTATGAGACCGATCTGTTGTACATTTGCGGGATCATTGCGTTGGTGCTGGGCGGCTCCGGGCCGCTGGCGCTGGACCGCTGGCTATTGCGCTCTTGGACGAAAGTCGGCGCCACGGCCCCCAATTGATCGCAGCCAACCCGTTATCAACGCGTCGTGGTCTCATCCGCCGGATGGTGGCTCGCGGCGCGGCTGCGAGCAGGCGCAGCTG
This sequence comes from uncultured Alphaproteobacteria bacterium, assembly GCA_963775545.1. Classification (GTDB taxonomy): domain Bacteria; phylum Pseudomonadota; class Alphaproteobacteria; order Rhizobiales; family Xanthobacteraceae; genus Bradyrhizobium. Next base: position 274,066 of record CAVZJE010000013.1, on the reverse strand, counting down.
CGCTCTCGGTGCCTTCGTGGCAGGCGAGTTCGACCCAGGCGCCGTCGGGACCCTTCTGATAGGCGTGACAGTTGGACGAGGCCGGCGCTTCGTCGACGGCTCGCGCATTGGCATTGGCGTGGGAATTCGGGCTTGAGTTGTTGGCGAGCGCAGGCGAGGCGAGGCCAGCCAAAACGGCGATCGAACCAACGAAGATCGATTGCGCGATCCGCATGGGAAGTTCTCCGAATGGATTGAGATCACTTCCCATCAATAAAAACAATTTGGCGATTTTTAGCCAGTGCAAGGCCCTTAGCCTTTTGGCGGAGACGCTTGCTTAACAAGAAGAAAAAAGCGCCGTCTATTGGACGGCGCCTGAAGGTGGGCTTTACCAGCCAGGGAGAAACTCTAAAGACCGGCGCGCTCACTCAACTGCTTGGCTTGGCACTTGGGGCCGGGGCCGCGCATGTAATGAAGCTCGGGGCGGTAGGGTTTGCTCGCCATCCGAAGCAGGCGTTGCCAGCCCTCGGCGAGGGCGGTGAGGCGGTGGCGAAGCGGGTTCGAGGCGAGCAGGGTGACCAGCATGGCGGCCTCTCAGTGCGACTTGCCGAGGACGGAGGCGAAGGACATGGCGAAGACTTCTTCGCCGAAATCGTCGCTGGCATGCAGTGTCCAGCCGCGCCAGTCTTCGTGGGAGGGCGCCATGACCAACGACCGCACGACGCGCGCGGCTTGTTCCATGGCTTCGGTCAGGTTGCTCGTGGCAGCCAGTCGCCGATCGATCCACACGCCGTCATCGTTCGAGCAATGGAAGAAGAGCTGAGCCATGGTCCGTCTCCTCGACGGGAAAACGTGATGCATGGTCTTGATAGCAGTGCAAACTGAGTCGGAGAATCCGGATGATTCCGTGAGTGAAACTACGGGGAATTCAGACAATTTTCTTCAATCGCCGCTTGCCTGTTGCTGTCGCGACAGAGCGCAACTGATTCGATTGACTCATCTATTTCGAAAAGAGTGTTGCCGTCGAGTTGCTTGGATCGCCGCTCCGAAAAATTCTAGGAGCCCCGAACGGGAAATCCCGAAAGCCTGCGATCATTCCGTCGGAGGTTTATCGTGATGCCGTGAGCCAGAATCCGATTCGATTTCTGTGTCCCCGGCGCGATGTTTGCACCGTAGTGCTACGGTCTTTCGCGCGCGAAGAATTCTGCGTAATCGAAGGCCACTGACCCTTTCGGCTTTTGGGCCACATAGGGGTGGGGGGATGTTCGCGAGACCCGGTCTCCTAGGCTCACCGGGTCTCGTGTTCCCCGCTCAGGGTCGATTTTCCAAAGACCGTTATCGAACACGTGGAGCGCGCGGGCGCGAACCCGCCGATGGCGGATGGTCTCGACGCCGCGGTTCAGAACGCCGGGCGGGCGACGTGCCAGAGATTGGCGCCGTCAAATCCGTTGATGTCGCCGGGCGCGTGATCGGATTGCGAGGTGTAGAGCGGGCGATAGCGATAGGCCCACATCTTGCTGCCGTCGCTGCGGATGATCACGGTGAAATCGCCCTTGGCCTCCGCGTCGTTGGACGCAGCCAGCGGTTTCCAGCGCTCGGTGCATTTGCCTTCGCAGGTCGAACTGTGGCCGCTGGTGTCGCGGTCGAACGTGTAAAGCGTCATGCCGTTGGCGTCGACGAAGATCTGGCCCTTGCGGGTCTGCACCACCTTCACCGGAAACAGCGGCGTTTCTTTTTTCGGCGGCGGCGCGGGCTCCTCGCCATGCGGAAATGCTTCGCCGACCGACAGCAACAACGCTGCGGCAATCACTGCAACTCTGAGCATCCTGCCCCCGCAAGAAAGTAAATTGCGCGTTAACGCGCTTAATAGGTCGCAATCATAAGGGCAGAAGGTTAGCACAGCGTTGTGGGTAGCCGACCGACTGGCGAACCAAGAGATACTTCAGCCCTGGCTGCTACTAATCCTTGGCTGCTAATAATTCGGATCACTTCCGCTCGCGGCGCTCCTGCTCCTTCAGAAGCCCCTCCAGCTCCTTGCTCTGCGTCTCGATCCGGTCCGCAAGCCGCTCCTCATTCGCGGCGCCCGATTGTGCCGCCGCCTGTTCGGTGAGTTGGCGAAGATTATCGCGCAGGATGCCGATCCGGTCGGAAAGCTCGGTTGTGGAAAGCGAAGTAAGGTCCGGCATGGGTTTTTCCTCCCTGACGCCGAAGCAAGTCTAGCGGAAGCGCAAAGTGTCATCCATAGCCGCAAGCAGAGGAACCTAAGTCTGTCCCGCAAGTTTTGATCCCCGCATCATTTGATGATGAGGAGATTTTCATGCGGTCCGGGCTTGCTTTCTCGGTCCTCGTGGTCGTTCGTAGGATGGGTAGAGCGAGTGCTCAATCCATCCGACAGGCTTACCTTGTCAGCGCCAGCCAGCGTTCGGTGGCGCTGATCGCTCTTGCGTACTGGCTGTCCGTCGGTTGCCCGCGGTGCAATGCCTTTCCGACTTCGCAAATCGCCAGGAATGCGCTGGCGCGCGCATCCTCCACTTCCAACGGCTGTTCGCCGTTTCCTTGAACGAGACCGACAAGGCCGTTGAGGATCGGCAATGCTTTTTGCGCCGGCTCCTGTTGCGCCAGTTGCAACGCATCGAACGCTTTTTGGGCGGTTTCGGAATCGCTCATTTCAAATCCTCGCAGCGCATCCGCAAGCCTTTTGCACGGTCATGAATCCTGCCGGTACAAGACCGCGATCATCCCGAGCGTCATGATGAAGGCGAGGAACGCCAGCAGCACGACGTTTTGCGACGAAATCATCTGGACGGATCCGTGCTCGATGACGGGCGCGGGCGAAACCTGAACGACGCGGACCGGACGCGCGACCAGGGGTGATTGAGGTGGCCTGAGTTCCACCCAACGATCTGCCCATGGCGTGCCAATGACTGCATTATCATCCTGGCGATCGACCTCCGACGACGCAGGCGTTCTGGGAGACCGGACAAGTCCGTCGCCAAGTGACGTGGCCGAAATTGAGTTCCTGCGAATCTTGCCACTTAGGCCGATCGTTGTCGCGCCGAGCTTCCCTGATCAGGCTTTTTTTCCGAACCTGGATCTGATGGTGGCGCGGGACTGTCGCGTCCCAGCAATGGCCCGGGCCATGCCAATAAAGGTGGGACGACGCAAAATGGTTGCGCGCCTCAGTCTGGCTCATGCAGGACTGCGAGGCTACCGATGGCGTTGCCACCATCATCATCACTACGATCACTGCGACACGCATGGGTCGCTCCGTTACGACGTGCCGCCCCCAACGACTCAGTGGCTGAATTCTACATGGCGAAATATCGCAAAATATCGCCTGAAAGACGCCTGAACCGCGGCACATTCGTTGCCGATTGCTCCCTCGGTCGCCGGCAGTCACCGGGAAAAGCAGCGTCTGTCCTCAGCATGCGATCGATCCTGAAAACGTTCTTGCGGAACTGGTCAGCCGCTACGATTTTCCGAACCACCGAGATAGAAAGCTAGCGTTGCCTATCATTGGTTGCGTTGGTGGACGCGTTTCGCGTTCGACCAGGCGGTCCGCTTCTCAAAATTTGAGCACGGGGAGCCCAAGCAATACGCAACACGCCTGTTTTTCTTTCACTTGCGCGGGCGCGACGCTCATCGCCGCATAAGAGCCGCGACAACACGGAGGTTTGACTGCCACGATGAACTGAGGTGGGATCAGGCGCGCGTCTGAAATGCACAGTCAAACCAGGAGGGGATACGATGTGCGCAGGTGACGACAAGAGCTGTCCCGAATTCGAATTGCATCACCGCCAATTCAAGGAAACGCTCGATCACGAGCGCCGCTCATTCCTGAGATCGAGCTTCGCCGCCGCCGGAGGCGCAGCGGCGATGACCGCGGGCGGCATTTCCCTGGTAACGCCGCAGATGGCGGCCGCCGCCGAGAAGAACCAGCCAGCCAAGCGGTCCTATCATCATCTGCCCGCCAACGCCGACACCGTGCATTGGGGCTACTTCAGCAAGAGCCTGAAGCCGCAGGTCGAGATCAGATTCAGGTGACTTCATCACCATCGAGGCATTGACCCATCATTCCAACGACGACGCCGAGCGCATGGTGAAGGGCGACCCGGGCCTCGAAAGCGTGTTCCTGTGGACGAAGGAGAAAAAGGGCGTCAATCGGCGCGGCGCCGGGCCCATGGATGCCTCGCTGTTTGGGCGTGGTGCGGGCGAGGGACTTGGCGTGCACATCTGCACCGGTCCGGTCTATGTGCGCGGCGCCCAGGAGGGTGACGTGATCGAGTTGCGCATCATCGACGTCGCGCCGCGGCCTTGCGCCAATCCGCAATATGCCGGAAAGGCTTTCGGCAGCAACGCCGCCGCATGGTGGGGCTTTCACTACAAGGACCTGCTCACCGAGCCGAAGCCGCGCGAAGTGGTCACGATCTACGAGGTCGACGCGACAGGCGAACGCAATTGGGCGAAAGCAGTCTACAATTTCCAATGGACTCCGCAGACCGATCCTGCCGGCGTCGTGCACAAGACCATCGACTATCCCGGTGTTCACGTCGATCATTCCACGGTCAAGGAGAACCACGGCATCCTGAAAAACGTGCGCATCCCGATACGCCCGCATTTCGGCGTCATCGGTCTCGCACCCAAGGAAGCCGACATCGTCGACTCGATCCCGCCGAGCTATACCGGCGGCAACATCGACAATTGGCGGATCGGCAAGGGCGCCACGATGTATTATCCGGTCGCGGTCGAGGGTGGCTTGTTATCGGTCGGCGACTCCCACGCTTCGCAGGGCGATTCCGAACTGTGCGGCACGGCGATCGAGTGCTCGCTGAACGGCACCTTCCAGATCATCCTGCACAAGAAGGCCGATCTCGTCGGTACGGCTCTCGAAGCGCTTGACTATCCGATGCTGGAAACCAAGGACGAGTGGCTGGTGCACGGCTTCAGCTTCGCCAATTATCTCAGCGAACTCGGCGACAAGGCGCAGTCGGACATTTATTCGAAATCGTCCGTGGACCTCGCCATGCGCGACGCGTTCCGGAAGATGCGCAGATTCCTGATGACGACCAAGAAGCTGAGCGAAGATGAGGCCATCTCTCTCATCTCGGTTGGCGTCGACTTCGGCATCACCCAAGTGGTCGACGGCAACTGGGGCGTCCATGCCGTCATCAGGAAGGATATCTTCGCCGGCGGCGAGACCTGATCCATTCTCTCCGACTCGGCCGGGCTCGCCCTGAGTCCGGCCGCGGCGCTCGTATTGGAAGGCGGCACTGTCGTGACGATGCTCACGCCGCCGCCTTCCGCATGGTCACTTCTGCTCGACGCCCTCGACGGCCACCCCGCGGAAGCTGGCGTATTTGTCGCCAAGCTCCGCCTCAAGCTGTCTCTGTTTCACATTGAATGTCTTCAGCGAGTCCATATCGGGAAATTGCAAAAGCACCACGCGAGTTGGCGGGGGCGATCCGCTCAGGCTGATCGCTTTGTTAAAGCCGCCGGCGAGGTATTTGCCGCCGTATTCCCTGATGTTGGCTTGCGCCTTGGGCAGAAAATCCTTGGTATAACCGTCCTGATCTTTGACGTCGATTTCCACGAACGCATAAGCCGGTAGCTTGGCCTGCGCGTGCAAGACGCTGACCGTGCTGGCGCCGAGAACAAAGCTCGCGATGGCAGCCGCCGCAATTTTGGTAGTTGGATTTCATTGCCATTTCCTCCACGTCGCGTGCGCGGTTGCCAGGGCGCACGCTGCCCGGCCGAAAACGGTAAGTCATTGCAACGACCGCATAGGTTCATTTTCGACGGATTGAACAGGCAGGATGCGTGGAGCGATCCCGTCCGCCGTAGCTCGGCGGGCGGCGATGTTTCGCAAGTGCTCGACCCATCCTAAGGGCTCGTGACGATGTGCAGCCGCGTCCAGTCGGATGGCGGCACTTCGGTGGCATGCCGCTGTTCGCTATTGCGGTCGACGATGTCGAGCAATTCGGTATCGACGCCCATCTCGCGCAGGTAGGCGCGGAACTGTTCGCCGTAGATCGTGGTCAGGCTTTCGCGGTGCTCGTCGGAGACGTTGGGCGCAAGGCGGTTGTGGATCGCCATGCCGGTCAGGATCACGCGCGTGCCCGCATGCAGGCTGCGATGGATGCCGCCGGCCAGGATCAGCACGCAGGCGATATCGCAGGGCGCATTCGATGCGTTGAGCGTGGCCTCCAACGGCCCGCCGGGACGCTTGAGCGCAAAGCAATCCGCATCACTCTTGTCCTTGCAGGCGGCGACTTCCGTCGTGCCTTCTGACGTGTCGATGCCGCGATCGTGCAGGATGCGCCCCAGGCCGACCGCGACATTGAGATTGGATTCGCCCCAGGAATGGATGACGAGCGGCAGTTTGCGGCCACCTTGCCGGTCAAGGATGTTGATCAGCCGCTTGTAGGTGTCCCACTGCACCGTTCCTTCGGCGGCGATCCAGTCGGCGCAGCCCGCGCCGCAAGAACCCTCCGCGCCATGCGCGGCATAGAAGATCATGGCGTCCGGTGGCGAACCAAAGCCGCCGACCGGTGGGCGCGCGGTGGTTTGGGCTGACGCGGTGGTGGTCGCGAGGGCGACGAGCCCGCCGCGAAACAATGCGCGTAACGAAGCTGTACCCATATCACGAGCCCCCTTGAGCCAAGCGGTCGCTATTTTCGGTTGTAGAGCGCCGTCGCGCAAGTCAACGCATCCTGGGGGCTGTTCCGTTGAGAGACCGTCGGCGCGGCAAATAGAGGATCAGAACGAGAAGGCCGCTCACCGCCACCAGATAAGCATTGAAGGCGTAGGCTGTGAACGTCGCCTCCTGGACCGAGAAGATGCCGAGGGCCATCCCAACGAGCGAGATCAGATACGCTCGCCGGTCCTCGGTCGCAGGCGCCAGCCACGCCTTCCTCAGGGTAGGCAGGGCTGCGGCCGCATCAGCCAGGATGGAGAGCACGATGGCGGTGACGGGATCGCCGGTTATGGCCCACAGCGCAAGCGCCGCCAGCGAGCACGCGCCACAGAGGTAGTCGAATGGTCCGAGCCTCCACGAACCCGTTCCGCGGACGAAGGAGGCCAGCACGACGCAGGCGGGACCGGCCCCGACTGACAGCACCACCAGCGTCGAAATCCCGACGCCGGCGCGCCACTGCGCGGCAGCGGCGATCAGCGGCACGAGCGCCCAGAGCAACCAGGTGACGCGGTTCGGCGTGGCCTCGCGCTTCAGGATGGCACGGACGTAACTGAGGCAGGCGACGAAATTGATGACGGCGCCGGCGATCGCGAGAACGGTATGCATGGTGCTGAAATTGGCACCGATTGTGACAGGCGACAACGGCTGTCATTCCGGAGCGCCGCGATAGCGGCGAGTTATGGTGCGCAATTGCGCACCTGAGAATCCATCGCGCCGCATGAATGCAGGGAGGAATGGATTCCGGGCCTGCGCCTCACGGCGCATCCCGGAATGACGAAGGGGGGGTCCTACGAGCTATTGCGCCGACAGGCGAACGACCTGCCGCCCGTTGTTCAGGGCCTTGAGTTCGTTGACGTAGGCTTCGGGGCGTTTCCACCGCGACGGCGTTTTCAACCCCATGAACTCGGCGATGTCGCCGATGAAGCTCGTGCAGTTGCTGATTTCAGCGCTCCACACCGGCGAGCTCTCTTTCAGATGCTTGATGTAGGCGAACACGCGCTTGGCGTCGGCTTCGCTCAGGTACACCTTGTAATGCGCGGTCAGATATTCCGGGTCGAGATCGCCGTAGCTGGCCCCGGTCTCCGACGGCACCCAGGTGACATAGCCAAGGACATAGGTGGTGACGTCCCCCGCCGGCGTCAGGCCGGCCACCTCGACCGCCCGCTCGCTGGTCTTGCCGTACCAGACGAAAGCGTGTCCCCAGCTCGCCGCGGTCCGCGCCCGGAAATCGACGTAGTAGGGGCCTCGTGCGGATACCGGCGCTGGCTTTCGCGCCGCGGACCTCGTCGTATCAGTCGGTGTCTCGATCGAGGCCAATACTTTGGCGTCAGGGTTGCGCGCCTGGCTCTCGCTGGCGGAAGCGGCTTGAGCCGCGCCTGCAAATCCAATCGCCAGTGCGCTCAAGCCCGCAAGCAGGCACAGCGCCGAGTGGCTCAGCCTAATCAGTCATGACGGCTGCCTTTCACGAAATACGGAGCGCAGACGCGAGGAGCGTCTGCGCTTCGGCCAGTCCAATAATTGGCTTGTATCAGTAGCGGGCGGCGACCGGCCCCTTGCCGTACGGTGCCTTGCCGACCGGGGACTTGCCAATCGGCATCTTGCCGACGGCCGGGGCTTCGGAATAAGCGGGCGCAGGCTGCCGTTTCGGAAAGTCGGCGGCGGAGGCCGCAGTCACCAGGGCAAGCGTAGCAGCAGTTGCGATCAGCACTTTCACCACGGAAATTCTCCTTCAAGTTGGCAGGGACAGGCGCGATCTTGCCTGGCTCTTTCCAAGAGTTGCCAGCAAGGTCAAGCGTCGGAATGGGTTGACAATGCGGCGGAGTTGCGGCGTGGACAAGAACCTCAGGTTGCGCGATCACGAATATCGCCGGGGTGTTGCGTATGAGCCGCACTACTTTCGTTGGTTTTGCAGAGGTAGTTGCTCACGAGCGCGTGGGCGGTTCCCGGTGTGTGATTTGTGCATGGCGTTGTCAAACAGCCGCGATCGCGATTCCACTCTTCGTCATCACCGGGCTTGACCCGGTGATCCATCTTCTTCGAAGGATTCATCACGAAGATTGATGGATGCCCGGATCGGGGTCCGGGCATGACAAGAACTATCCCGCGGCGCCGATCGCGCCCGATTATGGAGAAATGATTCGCCCAAAATGGAGGGCGCAGGGAAAGCCGGGTGCCCGGCTGGCACCCATAGCCCCGCGTGCAAAAATGAAAAAGCACACGAGCGTCGTCGCCACAGGTTCGCCGGAGCATCCGGCCTTCCCTGCGCAATGGTTTTAACGGTTTCCTTCGTGCTCGCCCCGGAGACCGGGCTTTTTTGTCTCCGTCCCCCCTGAGAAGCGTTAGCTTCTCAAGAGCTTGATATCAGCGTCGGGACATCAGGCCCACACGACTTCGCCGTCCGCTTTTGCGCCGTTCGTCAACGCGCCGCCAAAGCGTCCATCGCATCCCGCGCCCAACGTCCGTGACGATCGCGATACGCCCCTCTTCTCGGGTGCGGGATGGCGCAAACGTTTAGAGGTGATTTGCCCGACGGGTTAAGCGAAATATTTTCGCGGCAAGGACTGGACAGTAGACTCAGGCTTGATCGGATTTGCGAAATTGGATTTTTGGCGCAACCGGATTTGCCGGCTTTTCGCGATGGCCGCGCGAGGCGGGACGATCTACTTCACCCTTCGGCCCTTGAAGAAGCCGGCGTTCGTGGTGTTCTGCTTGATATTCGCGGTGTCGCCCTGTTCGTCGGTGTTTTGCGTATGGTCTTTCTTGTGCGACGTGTCTTTCGCCGCTTCGGCATTCTGTGGGACGCCCTTGTTGCTCCGATTTGCGGGCGGGATAGGCGGCATACGACCGGTCATTTGTTTTTCCTTTACGACGTTCAAGCGCTCCAACCTTAGACCCAAACACTGCACCGCATGAGAATCTATTTCATTTCCGGCTGCTCGTTGGCTGGAACGTTGTCGGGCGCCGCGAGTTCGCCGCCGGCCGGGAACTGCCAACCAGCGATGCTCCCGGGCGGGCGATTGTCAGGCGGCGTCAGCTCAACGTTTGTTCAAACGTTCTCCGGCATCCAGAATCCAGGTCCGGTCACCGAAGGCGACATAGATCCGTTCTTGCCCGAGCGCGACGCCAAGCTCGATCGACAGTTCGTTCAACATCGCAGCGATGGCTTCGTCCGGCAGATGTCCGAGATAGGCGTGGACGGCTTCGCCGGTGAACAGCGCGACCGGTTCGCGGTCGGACCCGACGGTGCCATCCGGGCGAGGCCACGCATAGGTCACTTCCGCGCGGGTGAACATGCCGGACAAGGCAGGCTCGCCTGCTTCGACGCGGCGCTTCATCCAGGCTCGCGCGGTGCGAACGGCCTCTGAGACGTCAAAGACACGGCCGTCGGCGTCCCATCCCTCGCGCAAGCCCACGCTGATGCGAAAATCACGGCGCGGGCCCAACGAGCCGGCAACGACGGAATAATCTTCGGCCTTTGGAGTTGCAGGTTTGGCGGTCATTTCTTCTTCTCCGTCGGTGCGTAGGGCGGATGGAGCTTAGCGATACCCATCGCATTACGCACGCGACGAAGATCGATGGGTTTCGCAAGCGCTAGTTTGCGCCATCGGCCGCGAGGCTCAGGAACTGACGCTTCAGCGCATTGACGTGAGCGACATAGGCCGCGACGAAATGATCGCCACAGCGCTCGCCGGCCATCATCTGAAAATGACGGCGCGCGAAGGCCGTGGCGGGACCCGTGCCGCAGAGATGAATGAAGGCAGCGAGATCCTGCCTCTCGCTCGCGCTTGGCTTTACATCGCCGACGCGGGCGAGAACCTCAGCGACATGGCGGTCCAGATACACGGACGCCAGCTCGACGGCATGGCTCGGGATCGTGCGGATATAAAGACTGGTGAAGCCGCAGCCGCTATCCACGACGGCATGATCCCGGATGCAGAATCGCGCGGCCTCGCCGAAAGCTCCATCGGTCATCTGAAAGAGGCCGACGGCGCTGGAGGCGGGCTGGTAGATTGCGAGAGGATTGAAACTCCATCGCCAGCGCCAATAGGTGCGGTCTACCGGATTGCCAGAACTCTCGACCTGCGCCAGCGCGGCCAGCAATTCCGGCGCGATCGTGCTGGTGGAATAGGTGCGGAACAGCGGCCCGTATTGCCGCCACGTCTCGGCCGGCTCCTTGTCGAGCCGGTGACCGATGAAGGCGAACAGCTCGGTTGGCTTGTGGTTCACGTGATAGACGAGATTCATGAGCGCGGCGACCGCAAACACGATCGCCACGCTGCTCGCGATTTTAATTGCCCGCGGCGCCCTTGCGAACTTCCGTCGCGCCCAACGTGCGCTCCGTCGCCAGCGGCGAAGGCGAGGGAGGAGGCGGTTGGTTGTTCTTGGCATGTGGCTTGGGGGAAAGAGGATGGGCAGCGAGTAGGGGCGCATAAACGGGCCGCGTCCACGTAACTCTATGGATCAGTATCGAGTGATTTTCGAAGACGATCTATTAGGTCGGTTTTGGTGGGCACAGTGGGAGGCAATGCGGGGGCTTTCGCGGGCGCTCGAGCCAGGTGGCGGGCTACTTCGGCGCAAGTCAGCCGATCATTTTGTCGTAGTCGGCATGCGAGCCTATCCAGAACCAGAGGTAACCGCCGTCCACGTTAATGGCGAGGGCTCGATAACGCAGGCCGACCCGGACGGACCAGTAACGGCCGACTTTCTTGAATTGCAGCGATGGGTGGCGCGGATCGCGCTTGAGCATCGCGTAATTTACGTCAGCTAGCTGTCGAACGGAAGGCGGCAGCGCCTCGTAAGCGGTCCAGAATGTTGCCGAGGCGAAATGCTTCACAATTCGCGCGAGCGCCCGGCGCGGTGGGCGGCAAGGGCTTCTTCCGCATGCGAGTCGAGCTTGCCGGCGCGAGAATCCCGCTCGATGGCGGCATCAAATTGCGCCGCATCGAACGCCTCGAACCAAGCGCGAAACCGCGCCAGCTCGTGCGGCGCAAGCTGTTCGATGGCGTTTTCAATGTCTTCGGCGGTGGTCATGTCAGAGATATAGCACTTGCCTTGGGAGTGGAAAAGGGCGGTATGGGGCTTGTACGATGGATGAAGGCGGCGAGATCCTGCTTCTCGCTCGCGCTTGGCTTCACATCGCTGGCGCGGGCGAGAACATCAGCGGAGGCGCTTGCTTTTTCCGGACCTGTGGCTAGTGGGAGGAGTACGGGCAGCGGGTAGGGTGCATCAATGGCGGCGGCCGCCGTAGCTCAACGAGCGCAGGCGGAAGCGATATCCATCGCGTCATCACGCACGCGAAGGAGGTCGATGGGTTTCGCTACGAGCTGATTAAACTCCTTGGCAGCATTTCTTCATGTCCAAATCCATTGCAACGCAGGCGGCAGCAGATACAGTTGCAACCGGGGGGCGCAACATGCCAAGCGTGAAAGAGACAGGCCGTCGGGTCATATTGATCCTTGCATTCGGAATGCTTTGGTCTTTCGTGGCGAGCGCGGTCGCATTGGCGCAAGCCGGATCGACCGGTGGCACGATCGGAAAGCAGGATAAATCCATCTCGGGCGGCGACGAGTCTGTAGTCCCCGGCACGCCGTGCCTGCGAGTAAACCTCGCCGGTCTAATGGCTCGACCTCGCAGAATAGACAGCCGGAAGCACCCAAATGCCCGAATATCGTGGGGACATGGCACAGTTGGGCATCCGCGGTGTTTGGCAAGTCCGACACGACGTTTGAGCGGAACGGAACATGGTCGCACCGCAGCGGCCAGGGCGGGAAATGGTGGTGCGACGGCAGTCAGGTGATATTATCAAAGGTGGGAGACAGTGGAACGGCAGCCTATAGATTTTCACCTGACGCAAAGCAGATGATCATGATCTCCAGTGGCTCCGTCATCTTCAGCCGCGATTGATTCTTGCTGCTGTTGCGTAGAAACGGCAGGGCGGGACAAGTCGCTCGGAAAATACGGCCAGGCCCACACCATCGCGATCAGCCCGCGCGACGAGATTTTCGTCGCCGACATGTGAGGAAGTAGCGATTGAGGCAATAGTCAGGGAGGTGTCGCCGGGGCAACATCAGCAGCCGAGGCCCGCGCCGGTATGCCGTAAATGATCTTAAATTGTCACACGACATGATCAGAAGCGGGGTCGCACATGGCCGTTAGCGTCACAGGCCGATATTCGGGCTTAACAACACCCATAATTGAGAGAGCGCCAATTTTGCTCGCCAATGTCGTCATCTCCTTAGGATGTTCGACAGCCAAGAAACCGCGCGCAGAACTGCCGATTAATCGTACCCCTTCCATGATCAAATCTGGCGAATTGGTCGGCAGAATTGCCTCGACCGCTCCCGTCAGATATGACGCCGCGAGCTGAGAGTGCTCTTTCGTCTCGATACCGGGCGCTGAGTAGTCGATTGCCAAGTAGACTTGAGCTAACGCCGCCATGGTCGCGAGGACTTGACGGGTTCCCTCTTCACTCTGACGGCTGGTAGAGATGCGTGCGAGTCTTCGCAAATGTTCGAGCGCGTCATTGATGAAGGCATCGCTGGCGTCAGGAATATCGAAGATCGGATTTGATGCGACGAACGTTTTTCCTTTCGCAGCTATATAACTCAAGTTGATGGCGACAATTATTCGCAGAGCTAGACCAGAGACCTCGAAGTCGTTCTGTTCGGCGTATCGGCGTGCAAAGGAAATTGCGTGCGCGACAGCGCGCTTCGCTTGAACAGTCCATTGAGGGTTGGCTTTATAAAAAGCTAGGCGACGCAGGTCCAGTTTGGGAGGGGCACCATCGTGCCTGAAAGGCAGTAGTGGCGCCAAGCGCTCCGCTCTTCGCGACCACCGTTGCAGATCTTTCTGCGCGTCCTCAGATATGAAGCCGAGTTGAACTGCTGGATTTAAGAGGTGGAGCGCGCGCCAGTATCCGTAGAGAAATAGATATAGAATAAGAAGCGTTCCCCAAGCGGCGGCTGTCAGAGCGAGTGCTACCCAACTAGCATCTGGCATCAATGAGAGCGCGGAGACACCTATTCCCAAAAGAAAAGTGGCGGCAAATGCACCCAGCAGCCTCGGGTCTGAAGTCAGCCGCCGGAATAATCCATGTGGCATCCGAGCAAAGTTCAGTTGAACCGCGACCATCACTACCGAAAACCCGATAGCCGTCGCGCCTACTAACGCTCCGCCAGTGGATGAAAGAAGCGAGCGTAGGACCGCGAAGCGCTCAGGGTTGAAATAAGCTCCCACGGCATCTTGCCACGTGGGTGCGAGCCAAAAACTGACGACCGGCGCAACGATCATCACGGCGCTAATGATGGCTCTGCTCCGTCTCGCGACGCGGCTTTGCATCTCATACCGGAGACGTATCAGGCGCCGATCAACTTGCGCCAAATGCCTCCTTGCGCCGTCAAAAGCCTTCTTTCCCCGAACGCGAAGCAAGCGCTGACTGCGCCTGGCCTTGCGCTTGACCGTCGTGCGGAGTCGCGGTGCCAACAACGGAGGGGCTTTGAGCCAATTATGCAGCCGGTAGCGCGATTTAAGAAAGAAGAGCTTGGAGCGACCGATTACGTAGTTTTCAAAAGGTGTCGCTGGTACACGGTAGCCCGTCCAAGGCCCTCGGATATGCCGCCACCAGAGCTTGAGCGGATTTCTCATGACACGTCCCCCGCGCGAATAATGCGCAGGCGTGACGAGGCAACGTCAAGGGCCAGTTGACCCTTCGGAACATGCAGTCGTCAAAAAAAGCGGCCTTGCGGCCGCCCTTTTAATTCTTGGATGCCGGGGCCTGCGTCTGCGCCTGGCCATGACACAAGCCATCTTGGCGGAACACGACAGGCATGTTGTCTCCAGAAGGCTTGCGCTACATGACTCAGCTGCATCCCGTCGTCGATCCGCAGGTATCGCACTTCATGCAGGTGCCGTTGCGCACCAGGGTAAAGTTGCCGCACTCCGAGCACATCTCGCCCTCGTAGCCCTTGGCCTTGGCTTCCGCGCGGCGTTCGGCTTTCGAAGGGGCTGCGGCCGCACCCGCCTTGCTCCATTGCAGCGCCTCGAGCTTTTCCGTCGGCGAGAGGTCGTGTTGAGCCTCCTGCTTCAGCGCGACCGCGCCCTCTGTCGTGTCGGAGACGCGGCCGTGCGTCGGGACAGCGACCGGTCACTTTGCTGCCGCCCGAGGGAGCTGCGTCCGAACGGTGACCGCGGCACTGCCGCCGCGCATCACCACGAGATTGTCGGTGCGCGAGCGTGTCAGCCCCTTGGAGAGATATTTGGTCGCCTGCTGGCCGTGCTCTCGGGCTCCTTGCCTTCCTCGACGCCCTTGCCCATGGCATCGAAGTTGGTTTCGGTTGGATCGACATGGGCGAGATCGAAGCGCGACATGTAGCTGACCGCGAGTTCGCGGAAGACATAGTCGATGATCGAGGTCGCATACTTGATGCTGTCGTTGCCCTGCACCGGGCCATTCGGCTCGAAGCGGGTGAAAGTGAAGGCGTCGACATATTCTTCCAGCGGCACGCCATATTGCAGGCCGAGCGAGATCGCGATCGCGAAATTGTTGATGATCGAGCGCAGCGCGGCGCCTTCCTTGTGCATGTCGATGAAGATCTCGCCGAGCCGGCCGTCGTCATATTCGCCGGTGCGGAGATAGACTTTATGTCCGCCGACCACGGCCTTCTGCGTATAGCCCTTGCGGCGATCCGGCATCTTCTCGCGCTCGCGCATCACGATAATGCGCTCGACGAGTTTTTCGACGATCTTTTCCGAGACCTGAGCGGCGCGCGCGGCCATCGGCTTGTCGTAGAACGCTTCCACCGCATCGTCCTCGTCCTCATCGTCCGAGATGAGCTGCGAGTTCAGCGGCTGGGAGAGTTTTGAACCGTCGCGGTAGAGCGCGTTGGCCTTCAGCGCGAGCTTCCAGGAGAGCAGGTAAGCCTGTTTGCAATCCTCGACGGTGGCATCGTTCGGCATGTTGATGGTTTTGCTGATCGCACCGGAAATGAAAGGCTGGGAAGCCGCCATCATGCGGATGTGGCTTTCCACCGACAGATAGCGCTTGCCGACCTTGCCGCAGGGGTTGGCGCAGTCGAACACGGGATAGTGCTCGGCCTTGAGGTGCGGTGCGCCTTCCACCGTCATCGCGCCGCAGATGTGCACGTTGGCGGCTTCGATCTCGCGCTTGGTGAATCCGACCGCGGTAAGCAGATCGAAATTCGGCGCCGCAATGGCTTCCGAGCCGATGCCGAGCTGGTCGCGGATGAAGTCTTCGCCAAAGGTCCACTTGTTGAAGGCGAACTTGATGTCGAAGGCGGTCGGCAAGGCCTTTTCGACCTTGGCAATCGCTTCGTCGGTGAAACCCTTGACCCTCAGCGTGGAAGCGTTGATGCCGGGCGCATTCGAGAGCGAGCCGTGACCCACCGCGTAAGCCTCGATCTCCGCGATCTCGCTTTCGCGATAGCCGAGCGCGCGCAGGGCCGCCGGCACCGCCTGGTTGATGATCTTGAAGTAGCCGCCGCCGGCGAGCTTCTTGAACTTGACCAGCGCGAAATCAGGCTCGATGCCGGTGGTGTCGCAATCCATCACCAGCCCAATGGTGCCGGTCGGCGCGAGCACGGTGGTCTGCGCGTTGCGGAAGCCGTTGGCTTCGCCGAGCGACAACGCGTCATCCCAGGCCTTCGTGGCATGCGCGATCAGGTCGGGTTGCGGGCAGGAGGCGTGGTCGAGCGGCACGGGGCTCACCGCGAGCGCCTCATAGCCGGAAGCCGTACCGTGCGCGGCGCGGCGGTGGTTGCGGATCACCCGCAGCATGTGCGCGGAATTCTTTTTATAACCTGGGAAGGTGCCGAGCTCGCCCGCCATCTCGGCCGAGGTCTTGTAGGCAATGCCGGTCATCACGGCGGTCAGCGCGCCGCAGAGCGAACGGCCTTCCTTGGAGTCGTACGGCAGGCCCATGGTCATCAGGAGACCGCCGATATTGGCAAAGCCCAGCCCCAGCGTGCGGAACTCGTAGGAGAGTTCGGCGATCGCGCGCGACGGGAATTGCGCCATCATCACGGAGATTTCGAGCACCAGCGTCCACAGCCGGCAGAGATGCTCGTAGGAGCCGACGTCGAAGGTCTTGGTCGTCGATGTTGTAGAAGGTGAGCAGGTTGGCGGAGGCGAGGTTGCACGCCGTATCGTCCAGGAACATGTATTCCGAGCACGGATTGGACGCGCGGATGTCGCCGGACGCCTTGCAGGTGTGCCAGTCGTTCATCGTGGTGTTGAAGTGCAGGCCGGGATCGGCCGACGCCCAGGCGGCGTAACCGATTTTCTCCCAGAGATCGCGGGCCTTCAGCGTCTTCGTGACCTTCTTGGTCGTGCGGCCGATCAGATTCCAGTTGCCGTCGGTCTCGACCGCGCGCAGGAAATCGTCCTTCAGCGATACCGAGTTGTTGGAGTTCTGGCCGGACACCGTGAGATAGGCTTCCGAATCCCAGTCGGTGTCGTAGATGTCGAAGTTGATGTCCTTGTAGCCTTGCTTGGCAAACTGGATCACCCGCTTGATGTAGTTGTCAGGCACGAGTGAGCGGCGCGCGAGTTTGATTTCGCGACGAAGCGCCGGGTTCTTTTCGGGGTCGAAGCAGTCGTCGCCCGAACCTTCGCAGTTCACGGCCGCCTTCATCACGGCCTTGAGGTGCTTCTGGTTGATCTTGGAGCCGGTGACGAGAGCGGCGACCTTCTGCTCCTCCTTCACCTTCCAGTCGATATAGGTCTCGATATCGGGATGGTCGGCGTCGACCACGACCATCTTGGCGGCGCGGCGCGTGGTGCCGCCCGACTTGATCGCGCCCGCGGCGCGGTCGCCGATCTTGAGGAAACTCATCAGGCCGGACGAGCGGCCGCCGCCGGACAGCCTTTCGCCTTCGCCGCGCAGCCGCGAGAAGTTCGAGCCGGTGCCCGAGCCGTATTTGAACAGGCGCGCCTCGCGCACCCACAGGTCCATGATGCCGCCCTCGTTGACGAGGTCGTCGCTGACGCCCTGGATGAAGCAGGCATGCGGCTGCGGATGCTCGTAGGACGATTTCGATTTCGTCAGCTTGCCGGTGAAGGGATCGACGTAATAGTGGCCCTGGCCGGGACCATCGACGCCGTAAGCCCAGTGAAGCCCGGTGTTGAACCATTGCGGCGAGTTCGGCGCGACCATCTGCTTGGCCAGCATGAAGCGCAGTTCGTCATTGAAGGCGCGCGCGTCTTCTTCGCTCGATGAAGTACTTGCCCTTCCAGCCCCAATAGGTCCAGCAGCCCGCGAGGCGATCGAACACCTGCTTGGCCGAGAGTTCGCTGACATAGCGCTCGTTCTCGGGCAGGGCCGCAAGCGCCTCGGTGTCGGGCACCGAACGCCACAGCCAGGACGGCACGGTCTCTTCCTCGACCTTCTTCAGCCGCGCGGCGACGCCGGCCTTGCGGAAATACTTCTGCGCCAGCACGTCGGAGGCGACCTGCGACCAGAAGCCGGGCACCTCGACGTTTTCGAGACGGAACACCACCGAGCCGTCGGGATTGCGGATTTCAGATGTCGTCAATCTGAAATCTATCTGTGCGTAGGGTGACTGGCCCGCAGTGGTATTGCGCCGTTCGATTCGCATGGTCGTGCCCCGTTCTTTTTTAGGCCGGCCGCCGCCGCGGCTGCCGGTACTGTTTTCCTTGAGCGATCCCTCCGACCCGCCTTCACGTTGGAAGGTGGCCTGAAGTTCGCAAGTTCTCGCCGGTGGATCCGGCCCGTTTCTCTGACGGCTCAACCCGCGGATAGCGCGCACCGCTGGCGGAACCGGCGCATGGTCTCAAAACGGGGCTCCCCAGCGCCGTTCAAAGTCCATGTACTCAACGCCCCAAAACTCAAACCTCTTCAAAACTCTTTCTTCTCAAAACTTGCGACCTTTCCGGTCGGTTTTTTGCGCCCCGAAGGACCCCTGGATCAGAGACAAAACGACCCATGTCCGCTGCCTCAACCGGCCGTCGGAGTGGTAGTTTTGGAACCCTTGAGGGAGCGACCGGCGGGACCCAAACACACTCGCGCCGAACAGATAGAAAGCTAGGACGACTCCAACGCGCACGTCAAGAACTAGTACGAGTTCCTGAATCAAATACTAAATATGGTGGAAATGGGGGAAAACCAGGGGGCCATGCCCTGAACTGTTGCCGCCAAGTATCAGTGAGTCCTCAGGGATTCCCAAGCGAAAAAAATTGCTCCGGACGGTCGCCACAGACTTCGCCCCGCTGTTCACAGGCCAACTATTTATTGTGCCCAAACTCTTGCCTGACGGAGACTCACGTAAGCCTACGGAAATTCCACGGAAGCGGCCGGTCAGGCATGCCGTGAAGCCGATGGTTTGAGCCCACAAGAAGCGGCAAGGTGGCGTCGATTCTCACCGCACTAGCTGGCCGGTTCCACACCTTCATGACATCTCCAAACCAGCCGGGCGCGAAAGCACGCATCGCGCCCGCGGGCATTGCCTTCCTCGCCGTCACCTCGGTCGGCTGGGGCTTCAACTGGCCCGTCACCAAATACCTGATCGGCTATCTGCCGCCGCTGACGCTGCGCGGCACCACCGGGGTGATCGGCGCGGTTTTGCTGGCGATTCTCGCCCTGTTGTGGGGCCAGACCTTGCATGTGCCGCGCGCCTACTGGCCGCGGCTGGTGCTCGCCGCCATCCTCAATGTCGGATGCTGGATGGTGCTGATGGGATTTGCGCTGGTCTATCTTCCCGCGAGCGAAGCCGCCCTGATCGCCTATACGATGCCGGTCTGGGCCTCGCTTCTGGCCTGGCCCATCCTCGGCGAGCGGCCGAATACGCTGCGGGTGCTGTCGCTGGTCATGGCGTTTGCCGGGATGAGCGCGATCCTGGGTAGCAATGGCTTTGCGGCGAGCTTGTCCAAGTTGCCGGGAATTATCATGGCGCTCGGCGGCGCGATCGGCTTTGCCGTTGGCGCGGTGCTGGCCAAGAAGCTGCCGTTGGATTTGCCGCCGGTATCGGCCGCGGCCTGGCAGATCGGGATTGGCTGCCTGCCAGTCGCGATTGTGGGTCTGTTGTTCGAAAAGTCCAATTTTGCCGGATTGAGCAGTAACGATTGGCTTCTGTTCGGCTATTCGACCGTCGGCCAGTTCTGCATCGCCTATGTCTGCTGGTTTGCGGCGCTGGCGCGCCTGCCGGCCTCGGTGGCGGCGATCGGCACCATGGCGGTGCCGGTGATCGGGGTTGCGGCTTCCGCCATCGCGCTGCATGAGCCGCTCGGCATCGGCCAGATCGCGGCTCTTATCTTTACGCTCGCGGGCGTAGCGCTCGCGACGCAATCCTGAAATCGAGGAGGGCTCTGCGGCAAACTGACCTCAAGGCCTGATATTTCCAGGCGCGCCGGAACGTTTGCCCACTGCCGCATGTTGGTTTGGCGGAGACGGAATCCTCGTGACGAGCGGGACAGTCACCATCGCGACAGGGCGGTGTAACGCCCGCCTGGTCGCGGTCCGATCCTTCCTCAATCGCGAGTGAACACCATGATCAGGCGCAAGGCTGCCTATTTTCGCAACTCGCTGGATCTGAGAGACAAGGTGCAAGTGAAAGTCTTGCGCAAGCGCCTCAGGCTGTCGGAAGCGCAGTTCGCCGATACTATTCGGAAATCCGGCAATTCGATCGCGGCCCTTACCAAAGAGGCCGCGACTCCCAAGGTCTAGCGCGGCTTAGGGTTCAATTCCCCGACTTCGCACGGCCTTTTGTCGGTGACGTAACTGGACAATCCGGCCCGCAGGTGGCATCAGAGCCGCATCATCCAATGAAGCGGCGTATGCCCCGATGAAACAGTTCTTCCTCAAAGTATTCACCTGGTGGAACGGCCAGACCTTTCGGCACGCAGCTGTGGACTTGGCGGTTCGGCGAGCTGGTCGGCGAGGACGAGCAGGGTAACCGTTACTACCGCACCAAAGGCCGCAAGATCGACCCAGCGCTCGGCTTCGAGCGCCGCTGGGTGGTCTATAACGGCTACGCGGAGGCGACCCGCGTGCCGCCGTCCTGGCACGGCTGGCTGCATCACACGGTCGACGTCGCCCCGACCGAGGAAAACTACACGCCGCGCGAATGGGAAAAGCCGCATGTGCCGAATATGACCGGCACGCCGAGGGCTTATCGGCCGTCCGGTTCGACGCTCGCGAGCGGCCGCCGGCCCAAGGCTACCGGCGATTACCAGCCCTGGACCCCGGGAAACTGATTTCGAAGCTGAGCTCGCCGCTGAGCGCTCGACACCGCGCCATCATTTTTGACTTTGACGGCGTCCTCGCGGACAGCGAGGTACTGTCCAATTCCGTGCTCGCCGAGATCGTCAGCGAATTGGGCGTGCCGACGACGGTCGAGGACGCCTACCGCACCTACATGGGCAAGCGGCTTTCCGAAGTGATCGAGGCCATCGAGCGCGTGATCGGCCGCAAGCTGCCGGCGGATTTTGCCGATGCCTATCAGGCGAGGACGTTCGACGCCTTTCGCGCGCGTCTCAAGCCGGTCGTGGGCGCACGGAATTTCTCGAGACCTGGCGCGAGGTGCCGCAGTGCATCGCCTCCTCGTCGTCGCCCGAGCGACTGGCGTTAAGTCTCCAGGTGCTGAACATGACCGCGCAGTTCGAGGGGCGGGTGTTCAGTGCTTCCAACGTCGCGCGCGGCAAACCGCACCCCGACATCTTCCTGCACGCGGCCGAGCGGCTTGGCGTCAAGCCTGCCGACTGCATCGTGATCGAGGACAGTGTCAGCGGTGTCACGGCCGCGCGCGCCGCCGGCGCCACGGTGATCGGATTGACGGCGGCGGGGCATATCCAGGCGGGCCACGATGCGCGGCTCCGGCAAGCCGGCGCCGATCATGTGGTGGCGTCATTTACGGAACTCGATCGGATCATCCGTCCGTTGCTGCGCGGCCGAACTTGAGTTGTGCAGCGCGCGCGCGCCTGTGAACAACGGGATCAACGGGGACATCAAGGATGCCGCTGTTGCGCCTTGCATGGGGCGATGGCTTAGTAGGGTCATCTTACGGAGATGGGAAACCACCGCGACGGATCGGACCACAGATCGCGACTGACCCGATAAGCAGCGGCTTCCGATCAGGATGAGCTGGGAGATAGGCCCCTGGCTGACGAGGTCCTGAGATCGCCCGTTTAAATGTGAGGCTACCGTGAGACAGGAAAGGCCGTTCGGGAAACCGGGCGGCCTTTTTCTTTTGCCTTTGCCCAATCAGCCGTTCGCAGCGATTGGCGCAGCGCTCAAGCGAGCGGCGGCGCGCTGGTTGGCGGCGCCTCGGCGCTCCCGGCCGGCTGCGATCCGTTGGTTCATGCGTGCGAGTATTTCCGGCGGTGCGGTGTCGGGCGAGCCCGACGTGAACGGCGGCGCCGGATTATATTCGAGCCGCAATTGAATAGCTTCCGCGGTCTGTCGATCGACCATGACCGAAACCAGTGTCAGCGCGAAATCGATCCCTGCGGTGACGCCCCCGCCGGTGACGCGGTTGCGGTCAACGCAGACCCGCGTCTTGGTCGGCAGCGCCCCGTAAGGCCCAAGGTATTCCATCGCGGTCCAATGCGTGGTCGCCTTGTATCCCCTGAGCAGGCCGGCCGCGCCCAGAACCAGTGATCCCGTGCACACCGAAGTGACGTACTTCGCGCCCGTAGCCTGGCTGCGCAGGAATTGCAGCATCTCCTCGTCATTGACCATGTCGTCGGTGCCAGCGCCGCCGGGAACGCAGATCACGTCGAGTTGCGGGCAATCGGCAAAACCGACGGTCGGCGTCATCGTCAGCACAGTGTCGCTTGTGACCGGCTCGATCCGCTTCCAGATCAGATGGACGGTCGTATTCGGCAGGCTTGAGAACACCTGCAACGGGCCGGTGAAGTCCAGCTGCGTTACGTTCGGAAAAATCAGAATTCCAATCTGAAGCGGCTTCGACATGATGGGCTCTCGCGGTTGGGCTTGACCTCGCCAATGTTGCATGATCGTCTATCGTCCGAAATGGCAAATTTCCCTCATTTTCGGACATCGAGGCGGTCATGATCGGCATCCTCATATTTCCGGACTTCCAGCTTCTGGACGCGGCCGGCCCGATTTCGGTGTTTGAGATCGCGGGTCGTTTTGCCGGCGCGCCATCGTCGATCAAAGTGCTCGCCGAAACTCCGGGGCCGGTGCGCTCCTCATCCGGCGTCGAGATGCTGGCGCGCAGCTTGCGGGCCTCAGCCGCGCTCTCGACCTTGGTCATCGCCGGCGGCGAGGGGGTTCGCGCCGCGGCGCGATCGGAGCGAATCCTCGCTTTCGTGCGCGCGGCGGCAAAGCGCGGCGTCCGTATCGCCAGCGTCTGCTCCGGCGCCTACATCCTCGCCGAAGCAGGGCTTCTGGATGGCCGCCGCGCCACCACCCATTGGGGACGCACGCGGCATTTTCTTTCCGCCTATCCCAAGGTGAAACTGGAGCCCGACAAGATCTTCGTTCGCGACGGCGAGATCTGGAGTTCGGCCGGCATCAGTGCCGGGATCGATCTGGCGCTGGCGCTGATGGCGGAGGATTTCGGCGAGGACGTGTCGCGTCAAACCGCGCGCCAGCTCGTGCTTTACGACAGGCGCAGCGGCGGGCAGTCGCAATTTTCCTCGCTGCTGGAATTGAAAGCCTCGACGCGGCGTTTCGGTCCGTTGCTTACCTGGGCGCGCGAGCATCTCGACGAGCCGTTGACGGTCGAGCATCTGGCCGAGCGCGCCGGAATGAGCACGCGGCATTTCACCCGCGCCTTCATCGCCGAGACGGGTAGCACGCCGTCGAAAGCGGTCGAGCGCCTGCGGTTGGAAGTGGCGCGCCAGCAAGTGCAGTCTTCAACCGAAGCGATCGAACGTGTGGCGGAAACCGCCGGCTTTCGCGATCCGGAGCGGATGCGCCGCGCCTTCATCCGCGCCTTCGGCCAGCCGCCGCAATCGCTTCGCCGCGCTGCGCGGACGGGTTAGTCACGACTGTATTCGATTGCCGCACGATCGGCTTTTACTGACTGCGACCGATCGCTTCTCAAAATCGCAAGAATGCGATAAAATCAGCATGGAAGGAAAGGATCAATAACGCTTAAACGCTAAAGCACGGGGAGAGAGTCATGAAGAGAACTGCATTCTCCGCGATCTTGATCTTTGCAGCAGTAGTCGCCGTCTTTGGCGGCAGGGCGATTTCCGCGCAGGACAAGTACACTCTGGAAGTGCCGGGCGGGCTCGCGTTCGCTGAGTTCAGAGGATACGAAGGCTGGTCGGTCATTGCCGTCAGTGAAAACGGCGGCATGATCGCCGCGATCATGGGGAATCCCACCATGATCGACGCCTTCAAGGCGGGCGTACCCGGTAACGGCAAGCCATTTCCCGACGGTGCCATGATGGCGAAAATCCATTGGATCCCGAAAAAGCAGGAGACGTATCCCGGCCAGCCAACGGTGCCGGGGACCCAGCACGACGTTGATTTCATGTTGAAGGACAGCAAGAGGTTCGCCGACAGCGGCGGATGGGGATATGCCGAGTTTGAGTACGACGCCGCGTCCGACACGTTCAGGGCTGGTAATTCGAATGACAGTCCGCCGCAGGCGAGCGATGCGAAGTGCGGCTACGCATGCCACACGGTGGTGAAGGCACGGGATTACGTTTTCACAGAATACGGGCATCGGTGAACGGCGGATCGTCATTGTCGGCTTGATGTCTCCGCCACGACAGGCATCGGCCTGGACGAAGCGAAAGCCAATTGGGAGCAGGCCATGAATAACGGCAGCAACGATTGCCAACGCATCTCACGCCGTGTGGCGCTCTCCGGCGCCGCGGCTGCACTCGGCGCGGCTACAATTTCTACGGCGGTCTCGCCGAGCGGCAGCGCAACAGAAGATCAGCCAGGCGGACGCTACATATCAGGGCACGCCGAAAGGCGATCAGCACTGCGACGGCTGCGCCAATTTCCAACCGCCGAACGCGTGCAAATTTGTTCAAGGCAACATCAGCCCGAGCGGCTGGTGCCAGCTGTTTACCCCGAAAAGCTAGTCCGAGTTCTCCCGGGCATTTTCAGCGTCAGCTGTGGCCATGGATGCAATCTGCGGGCGAAACGATCGAGCGAGCGGCGCAGCCAGCCGACTTTCGGCCAGCCGCTGTAGTCGCTTCGCCGCGCCGCGCGGACTTGAAAGCCGTAGACGATCAAATTCGGCGGTACGATCTGCCGCTCTGTCATCTCTTTACTTTGGACAAGCTTTGGGGCGGAGCGGCCCGAACCCCTTGCAGCGCTAATGTTTCAATCATGCGATTCATGAGGCCAGAGACTTTCGCGTCCTCAATGAACTCGTTGATGTACGCAAGCCACCTATCGTGTCCATTGGGTATGGCCACGGCGGAATAGATGTCAGCAAAACCATCGCCCAAAACGCGCGAACCCGGCAGCGTAGCGGATTGGGCGATCAGGCTCGGGCGGTTCAGCGCTATTGCGTTGACGCTTCCACTTCGTAGCAGTTCAACGGCGGCGGCGATGCTATCCGTGCGGACCAATTCAGCTCGCTTGAGCGTACGGGTCAAATGCAGATCCGACGAATCGCCGCGTGCGGCGGCGATGCGAATCCCCTGACGATCCGCGTCCGCGACGCGCTGGATGGTGGACCCGGCGGCCACCAGGTACGTGAGGTCGCTTTGCAGGTACGGATTCGAATAATCCACCTGCTCTGCACGCACTGGGTCGACAATGAGGACAGAGACATCCCAAGCGTTGGCACGCAGGCCGTCAATTACCGCGCCGGGTCTCGGATATTCGATTGGTACAAATTGGATACCCATTCGAGCCGCGAGCGCACGCCCCAACTCCAATGCCGGTCCTTTGAGCTCGCCGGTCGCCGGATTTCTTATTGCCGTCGTTAAACTCCCGAGACCAAGTCCAACTCGCAGCGCGCCGGATTGCACGAGATCTGCTACGCGGGGATCGGGCGAATGTTGAGCGAATGATGGCCCACTCGCTCCAAGTGCCAGAGCCAATACGGCTGCCGGAGCAATTCTCATCATCAAGCCGTCCTTCGCTTGGGCGTGGCCGACCGCGCCGATTTTCACAAGCGGCCGATCTGCCTACTGCGCAAAGGAGATGGTCGATCGATCATATTGCCCGGACCCCATGCCGCCCTCGGCGAAGATATGGTGCTGCGCGATCCATTCGAAAAATTCTTCAAACACCTCTTTCGTGTAGGGCTCGAATACGATTCTTTCTCCGGGTCCCCAGCGCCGCGTATCCATCATGGCATGGAAGCGATCGGGGAATTCGTTCTTGTAGTAGTGGGTATAAAGTTCGGGACGAAGGTCGATGTCGCGCTGTGCCGACCGTAGCGCACGGAAGTAGCGGCGAACATCCTCGGCCTCCGGCGAGCCCTTGATCATGGCCGCGATCATGAACGTAGTGTCGATGATCTTGCGGAAGCCCAATTGCTCGGCAAAATAGTATGGACCGCTAAACAGCGCGGCGGCTTCGCTTCTGCCGTCGATCAGCCGCTCCATGCGGCTGAAGAGCATACCGTCTTCAAAAACCAGGTTGATTTTTGCCGCCGGGATATACTGTTCCAGCGCCTGAATCGTCGAATAGTGGCTTCCGGACTGAAAGCCGACCGAGATCGGCACGTGCGCCAGATCGGCCGGGGTCCGCACCTCCGAGTTGGCGGGAACGAAAATCCCTGACGGCGCGATCGAGTAAAGGTCCGAATACAGTTTGGTATGGCCGTTTGAAGCGGCAACGTTCACCGTCCAATGGCAGGCGCAACTGACGTTGGCCTCGCGGCCTTGCTCGATGCTCTGGAAGGCGCCGCTGCCGCCCTTGTTATGGTGCTGGCCTTCGGTCGAGCGGATCAGTTCGCGAAACTCGTAGTCGAGGCCCTGGTCGCGGAAATAGCCTTTTTCCTCCGCGACCCACTCCTGAAGCCGAAAATGCGGTTCGACGATGAACTTGGCCATTGGGGTCCTCCGTGTTCGTCAGCGGCTTGCCTTTGTCATTGACCCAAGCGTAGCGTCCGGCGATGACCATAGCCATGTCAAGAATGGAATGATGGATATGGACAAAGAGGCATACTCGGAATTGAGCTTGCGCGAGCTGCGGGTTCTCCATGCGTTGCTGCAGCAACGCAGCATCACCCGCACGGCTGAGGTGATGGAAATGACCCAGCCCTCGATCAGCAAAATGCTGCGGCGGCTGCGTGCGCAGTTCTCCGATCCGCTGTTTGTCCGCAATGGCCAGGCCATGCAGCCGACCGCCAAAGCGCTCGATATTGCCGAGCGGCTCCGCGTCCTTCTCGCCGCTGCGGATGGCCTTCGCTCGAGCGCGACCGAATTCGATCCGGCCCGATCGGATCGGCGGTTCAGCCTGCTCTTGACGGATGTCGGAATGATCCACTTCCTTCCGCCGTTGATCGCGCGCCTGGCGGCGGTCGCACCTGATATCGGCGTGCGCGCAGTGCCGCTCGACGCGCGACAATTCGAGTACCGGCTCGAAACCGGCGAGGCCGATCTCGCGTTCGGCGCATTTCCGAAGGCTGCACGGCACCTGCGTCGGCAACGCCTTTACTTTGACAGCTATTCGAGCGTGCTCCGCAAGCGTCATCCGCGCGTGCGAAAGTGCCAGTCTCTCGCCGGCTTCCTCGCCGAGCGCCATATTCTGGTAACGGGGTCTGAGACCGGTCACGCCGCCCACGGCATTGCGCATCGGGTGCTGGCTTCCGCGATCCCGCCCACGAATGTGATGTTGCGGGTGCCGAGTTTCATTGCCGGCGCCATCGTTTCAGCGGAGACGGATGGCATCGTCACCTTGCCGGCCAATCTCGCAAGGCGGCTCGCGCCGTCGCTTGGCCTCATCGCTTTCGACACCCCGGTTCCGCTGCCGCGAATCGAGATCGCCCAATTCTGGCACGAGCGCTATCATCGCGACGCCGGCCACAAATGGCTTCGAAATCTTGCTTTCGAGCTATTTTCCGGGACGGCCCGCCAGACCTGAGCGGCGGTAGTGCACGCGACGATGCGCCCCCGAACCCGAGACGGGTCGAGGGCTGACGCGTCATCCGGCCAAGAGGCACTTCGATGTGATCGCAGCTATTGTCGGGCTGCCGCTATCACATCCTCATGGGAAAAGAAACTTTCTCAAGCCTGCTGGCTAGATCCAGCCAGCGCCGAGATTGATGCCGAACGTCATCAGACCGAACGATACCATCAGCCCAACGCAGCTGAAGATCACAATCGTCTTGAGCGGATGATTTTCGGTTTCGCGAACCGAGCCAATCGAGGCAGCAGCGCTTATGGAAAAATCAGTCATGTCAAACCCCCCTGTAATGTTTTCGTATGTGGAGGTTGTAGGCAGACGACGTTTACAGGCGATTGCACGGCATCGCCAATCAGTAGCCATCGTTATTAAATTGCAAAATTGAAAGAGCCACGGGTCCCTGACCGGCGCAAATTGCTCCGGTCCCCACGGCGAGATCGATCGGCTCTTAGCCAAATATTAGGATCGAAGTGGTTAATGAAGGCTTTGAACCTGGAGAACTTTTGTGCTTGCAAGACTTTCCATCAGCGCCAAGCTTTATGCGATCGTTTCGTTTCTGTTTCTGGTGATCGCCTCGATCGGAGGCTTTGCGTTCCTGGAGATCCGCGCGATCAACGCCGCAGCTCAGGACATTCAGGCCGAGTGGCTGCCGAGCGTCCGGTGGATCGGCGAGATGCGGACGCAGTCCGCGCGGTTTCGTGCCGTGCTGCGCGACCATCTCATTGTTGAGGATGCGGACAGAGCTGATGTTGACAAGAATCTGGTGGCCCGCAAGGTCGACTTTGAAAAGGCCGCAAAGGCCTACCGTGAGCTCGTCTCCTCGGCCACTGAGCGCGAACTAGCCAGCCGGCTGGAAAAGGATTGGCAAGGCTTCCTCGCTGCGTCGGACGAGGTTCGTTCGCTTGTCGGCAAGGGTGATCTCGCGGCGGCAAAGAAAATCAACGCCGAAAAGGTGGTCCCGGCCGGCCGCGCCATGGACAAGACGCTCGTCGGGCTTACCGAGTTCAACGACAAGGGAGCCGAAGCGGCCGGGCAGACCGCTGAGGACACCTACTGGAACGCCATCCGCTCGATGATTGTTATTCTTGTCGGTGGCATCGTGCTCGGCCTCGGTGCGGCGATTTACGTGACTCGCGATATCCGCCGTGGCATCGGCTCGATCCTGAGCCCCATGGGGCAGTTGACCGAGGGCGAATTGTCCGTCGAGATTCCCCACCAGGGCGAACCTACGGAGATCGGCCGGATTGCTGCTGCGCTTCAGACTTTCAAGGAGGCGCTTCTCGCCAAGCGGGCATCGGATGACGCTGCCAATGCCGACAAGGCGGTCCACCTGGCGGGCGCTCAACGGATCAGCGCCGCCACGGTGGATTTCGAAGCCATGATCGGCGAACTGGTGGGCTCGCTTGCAACGGCCTCGACCAAGCTTGAAACCTCTGCGACCACGCTTTCCTCGACCGCCGAGCAGTCCCAGAAGCTCACGACCATGGTCGCAGCCGCGTCGGAGGAAGCCTCCACCAATGTGCAGTCAGTGGCTTCCGCCACGGAAGAACTGAGTTCCTCCGTCAACGAGATCAGTCGCCAGGTTCAGGATTTGGCACGGATGGCCAGTGAGGCCGTCGATCAGGCCCGCAAGACAAACGACCGTGTCGGGGAATTGTCGAAGGCGGCCGCCCGGATTGACGACGTGGTCGTACTGATCAACACCATCGCGGGCCAGACCAATTTGCTCGCCTTGAACGCCACCATCGAGGCGGCGCGCGCGGGCGAGGCAGGACGCGGCTTCGCTGTTGTTGCCTCCGAGGTGAAGGCGCTGGCGCAGCAAACCGCAAAAGCAACCGACGAAATCGGCCTGCAGATCAGGGGTATCCAGGCGGCGACGCAGGAGTTGGTGGATGCGATAGGGGAGATCAGCGGCACCATCGAGAAGCTGTCGGAGGTATCCTCGGCCATCGCGGCCGCCGTGGAAGAGCAGGGCGCGGCGACGCAGGAGATCTCCCGCAACGTGCAACAGGCAGCAGAAGGCACCCAGCAGGTTTCTTCGCATATCACCGAAGTGCAGCGTGGCGCCAGCGAGACAGGCCTCGCCTCATCCCAGGTTCTCTCCGCGGCGCAGTTGCTCGCAGGTGAAAGCGACCGCCTGAAAAGCCAGGTCGAGAAATTCCTGAACGCCGTGCGCGCGGCCTGATCTCGTTGCCTTGCGGGCGCGTTAGTCGCTTCAAGCGAAGTTCGACCATGGCAAAACAAATGGCTCGCCGGCTATCGCCAGCGAGCCTACTCCATAGCTAACCCAAAAATTTCGGGCTGTTCTCAGGCCTGATAGTTGATGAGCGTTGACGCAAGCGAGCTGGATGCCGCCGTGGCTCCGTTCGCCCCATAAGAAAGCGACTGAGCGTCCTGAAGCAGCTTCAGGAAATCCTGCAAAGCGTTGCTCGACGAAGTGCCGTCCGTCGACGAACTATCGGTGGACGAGGTATCGCTTGAAGACGAACTATCGAGCAGTTGATCGATCGCCGAACCCAGGCTGCCCGAAGACGAGCCGCTTGAACCGGCTCCGGACGGGGGCGGTCCGGGAGGAGGTCCACCTTGGGGACCTCCGGGGCCGCCAGGTCCACCCTGACGACACCGGGACGGCCACCCTGGCCGTTACCGAATGTGTTGCTAAAGAGGTTTTGCAATTCGGTCGCCTGAGAGCTGGTCAAAGCGCCGCTGGAAACCTGGGCCTGGATGAGACTGTCGATCTTGGACCGGATGTCGCCAGGACCGGCATTTCCGCTGCCATCCGTCGAACCCGAAGACTGGCCCGCGGTCAGCGAACTGTTGATGCTTGTCAGGGCAGAAGACAGCGCGGATTCATCCGACGAGCTTACCGTGCCCGCCGACACCTCGGATTGAAGTTCTGCTTCGAGCTGTTGAAGAGGGCTGGTGTAAGTGGACTGGTTCGATCCGAGCGCTGAAATGGATGACATGGAATCTCCGGCCTAAAACATCAACTAATTCATGGGCGGGTATGATTAACGAATCCTGACTCGCTTTTCGGAGATTTGTTGCTGCCGGTTTCTGGCAGTGCGGAGCGAATGAAAGCACGCTTTCAATCGCCGGTGCGCGACAGACTCTCTTCAACCTGGTCCAGGCCCTGGATTTTGTAGATCAGCACGGAGACGATCCACCCCGAGGCGAAGACGCCGATGATGAGATACCCGAGAAGGCCAAAGCTCCCATTCACCCGATCGACAAAATTCCAGAAGCTGCCTTCCAGCCTGAACCTGTTCGCGAGCAGGCCGAGCGCTTCCATGCCACCGATCAGAAGCGCCACGACGATCGATATCAGCGTCATGGTGAGATTGTAGTAGAGTTTCCGGACCGGCTTGATGAAAGCCCAGCCATAGGTCTGCACCATCAGCACGCCATCGGTGGTATCGATCAACGACATGCCGGCGGTGAACAGTGCCGGAAATACCAGGATCGACCAGGTCGAGAGTCCCGCCGAGCCTTGCGCCGCGGAAATCCCCAATAGCCCAACCTCGCTCGCCGTGTCGAAACCCAGGCCAAACAGAAGGCCGAGCGGATACATGTGCCAGCTTCGGGTGATGACGCCGAACAACGCCCGCAGAATGCGGGAGAGAAATCCGCGCCGGGAAAGCAGGCCCTGGAGCGCTTCCTCCGTCACCCTCTCGCCGCGCCGGATCGCCGTGAACGCGCGATAGACCGAAATCAGGATCAACGCGTTGATCAGCGCGATGACGAGCAGGAACGTGGCCGAAACGCCGGTTCCGATCGCACCGCCCATCGAAGCGAACCAGGCGAACCTTGCTTCGAGCGCGCCGACCGAGAGAGCCACCAATAGCGAGGCGATAATAACGACGGTCGAATGTCCGAGCGCGAAGAAGAACCCGGCCGAGATCGGCCGCTTGCCTTCCTGCATCAGCTTTCGCGTCACGTTGTCGATGGCGGCGATGTGATCGGGGTCCACCGCGTGACGAAGCCCGAACGTATAGGCCAGCGACGCGGTCCCGAGCAGGATCGGCTGATCGCGGAACTGCACGAATGCCCAGAGCCACGCCAGCACGTTTGCGGAAATGAGCACGACATAGAGAAGGCCCGTCTTGGCGTTCTGCGCGCCGGGCTTGTCGTCGAAGACCTCTGGAATGAAGATGTTCAAGGCGGCTAGTGGTCCGATTCTAACATTCCGCTCCACTAGCTGTCAGGTATCGCCGCTCTGGCGATAGAACTGGGTGCCGAGGGTGATCGGGGCGCGGCCCTGGTTGCGGCGATGCTGATTGGTGTCGCGCAGCGAATAGACACAGCCGCAATATTCCTGCTGGTAGAACTCTTCGCGCTTGCTGATCTCGATCATGCGCGCGGCGCCGCCGCCCTTGCGCCAATTGAAATCCCAGTAGCTCAGGCCGTCATAACGGCCTGCCGCGCGGTTCCCGCAATCGTTGATCTGCGCCATGTTTTTCCAGCGCGAGATGCCGAGCGAGGAGGTCATGAGCGGAAAACCGTTCTCATGGGCATAGAGCGCGGTGCGCTCGAAGCGCATGTCAAAGCACATCGTGCAGCGGGCGCCGCGCTCGGGCTCCCATTCCATGCCTTTGGCCCGCGCAAACCAGTTTTCCGTGTCGTAATCGGCGTCGACAAACGGCACGCCATGCTTGTCGGCGAAGCGGACGTTCTCGTCCTTGCGCAGCAGATATTCCTTTTGCGGATGGATGTTCGGATTGTAGAAAAAGATCGTGTAGTCGATGCCGGAAGCCAGCATCGCTTCCATCACCTCGCCGGAGCACGGCGCGCAACAGGAGTGCAACAGCACGCGCTTCTGTCCATCCGGCGGCGAAAGTTTGGCTCGTTCGTTCATCTCAACCATGTGTCGCTATCAGCCTGCGAGTTCCCTTATGACAGTCATTCGGCAGCGCGGCCGACCTTTCCGCACAATCTACCGATTGGAGCGGAGAAATACCACCTCCAACGCGGAAGGAAATGGTCGCGAGCCGGCGCCTTATGGGAAGGATCTGGCGGCCGTCAGCTTGAGCAACTCGGACCGTACCCGGTCGAGCACGCTTGCATAGTCGCGTGTCTGGCTTTGCCGGAACAGCCGGGCGGTCGGATACCAGGGGCTGTCATCACGGTCGAGCAACCAGCGATAGTCCGGCGTCCAGGGCAACAGGATCCAGGTGGGACATCCAAGCGCGCTGGCGAGATGCGCGACGCTGGTATCGACTGAAATCACAAGATCAAGGCATTTCACCAGCGCCGCTGTGTCTTCGAAATCGGAGAGTTCGGCGGTGAGGTCGATGATGTTGCTCTTCTCAAGCTCGGCCCTGTCATTGTCGCGGATATCTTTCTGGAGGCTGATAAAGGTCGCATCGATGTCGAGAAGGCGCGACAGCATCGCCAAGGACGTCGATCGGTTGTGATCGTTGCGGTGGGTCCGGCTGCCTGACCAGACCAGTCCGACCCTCAGGCGGTTGCGAGGTCCAAGACGCGCGTTCCATTCCTGAATGCGGCTCTGCTGCGGTGAGGGCAGATAGGCTCTCTCTGCTGGAATGGTATCGAGCCGCGTATTGAAGGCGAGCGGCAGGCTGCCGATCGGGCAATGCATATCAAAGGCGGGCAGGGGATCGGAGAACGCCAGGCATTGAGAGACGCCGGGAAATCCCGACAGCAGGGAGGCCAACTGGCGTTCGACGACCAGAATCACGCGCGCGCCTCGCGCCGCCACGTCAGGCACATATCGAACGAATTGAATCGTGTCTCCCAATCCTTCATCGACATGGATCAGGATGGTTTTGCCCTCGATCGACTCCTTGCCAAGCCACATCGGCTGGCTGAACTTCGGATAGGGTGAGGGATCGGGTGTGGTCCAGCGCGCTTCGCGTCCGGCCCAACCGGATTCGAAATTGCCGAGCAGCATTTGCAACAGCGCCAAATTCCAGTTCGTGGTGGCGTTGTCGAGATGACGGGCGCGGATGTCATCGTAGAGCGCGAGCGCCTCGTCGAACCGCTGCAACTGCCGAAGGATGTTGGCCTTGTTGTTCAGGATTTCGATGGAGTCCGGCAGGCGCTCGAGTGCTTGATTGAACGAGACCAGTGCCTCGTCCTCGCGGCCAAGCGATTGCAGGCAGGCGCCGATATTGTTGAGAGTATCTGCATCGCCCGGGGCAAGCGTGTTGGCCCGCAAATCATCGGCGAGGGCCTGCTCGAATTTCCTCAAACCAAGCAACGCGCGTGCGCGGGCCTGCAACGTCGGGGCGTGGTTGGGCAATAGTTCGTCGCAGACATTGAGATGGGCGATAGCCTCTTCGAACCGCCCAGTGTCGTGGAGCAGGACGCCGCATTTGTAGACGGCATCCTGGTCGCGGGGGTCGAGCTTGAGCACATGCTGAAAACTCAACAGCGCATGATCGTAGCCGCCTCAATTCCAGCAGTGCGTCGCCGAGCTGCTTCCAGAGCGCGGCATCGTCAGGTTTGAGCTGGACGGCCTTGTCGATGGCCTTCAGCGCCTCCTCATGCCGGCCTTGCCGCGACAGGATCGTTCCGAGGCCCGCGAGATAATCCGGCTTGGGCTCTTGCGCGATGGCGCGGGCCATCCACTCCAGCGCGTGATCGTATTGTTTGTTGTGGAGGGCAATCAGGCCCATCAGGTGCAGCGCGCCGGCGTGATTGGGATCGGCTGCCAGCAATTTCTGGCAACAAAGCTGGGCTTCGAGAGATTGCCCCGCTTGCAGATAGCGGTGGCCGGCTTCGCATTGCGCAACAGGCGTGAGCGCGGGCGCTTCCGTGTTCGATTTCCGGGCCCGGCGTTCTCGGCGGTTCATGGGCACTCTTGGGATCGAGGCAATCCCTCAAGCCCTAAATGATTCGCTTCGATCGGCAAGCCCGTTTGGCATGGCGGGCCTGCGCCATGGTCCGTATACTCGGATGGATCCATAGTAGAAGTTCAAGCCGATTTCATTGGTTGGCAGTTTCAAACGATATTCAGCTTGACGCCTTGGCAGGGAAGAAAACCACCATGCTGAAACCTACCGCATTCGTTGCCGCCGTGTTCGCCGTCTCCATAACAGCCGTCTCGGCCGCGCCCGTCAGGCATGCGGGCGAGTGGGAGATTATCATCGACAAGGGGCAGCCGCAGATCGTCTGTTTTCCTGTCGATGAGACGTTCGATGAGAATCTCTTGACGCGATCGATGTCGAAGGTTCCCGGCGCCAGTTGCAAGGTTGACGCCATCAAGACCGTCGGCGACGTCAGCTCCTATTCAATGGAGTGTAACATCAACGGCAGTACGTTGACCTCGAACGGGACGATCGCGGTAACCGGTCCCGATGCTTTCACCAGCAAGGTGCATACAAAGGGCGGGGTCATCCAGATACCCAATGGAAAGACTGTCCCTATTCCGGAAAGCGAGATCGTGACGGTTTCGCGTCGCCTCGGCGCGTGCAAGCCGGGCGAGCGGCAGATCACGCACTAGTGCGGCGAATTTGAAGTTCCTATCAGTGTTGCGGCGGGTTCGTCATAGGAACTTCAAATTCAAGGCCGCACTAAAATCAATATGTTACTAGAGCTCCTTGGATTCCGGAGTTCGCATCAGAGGTTGCCGCGATATCATGCGAACTTCGGAATCGGAGCTCTAGCCAACCGCCTCGTCACTTCAACGCCCGCAGCCAGGCGCCGATGTCCCGCGCGGCGACATTGGCCTGGTCGAGAAGCTTGCCCATCGTGAAGAAGCCGTGAAACTGGCCCGGAAAGGTTCGGTACGTCACGGCCACGCCGGCCTTTTCGAGCCGCCGGGCATATTCTTCGCCTTCGTCGCGCAAGGGATCGGCGCCCGCGGTCAGGATGTAGGCCGGCGGCAGGCCCGCCAGCGTTTGGGTGCGCGCCGGCGAAGCCCGCCAGTCTTCGGCGTCGGCGGCGCTGTTAAGGTAGTGATCGCGAAACCACCGGATCACGGTGTGCGTGAGCAGAATGCTGGTCTCCGGTTCGCGATGCGAAGGCTGCGTCATTGCAAAATCGGTGGCGGGATAGACCAGCACCTGTCCTGCAATGGACGGGCCGTTGCCGTCGCGTGCCGCGATCGAGACCACCGCGGCAAGATTGCCGCCGGCGCTGTCGCCGCCGACGATCAGGCGGGTGGTATCGAGGCCGAGTTCTTTGGCGTGATCCGAAATCCATGCCGTCGCGGCGGTGGCGTCATCGACGGCGGCCGGAAATTTATGTTCAGGGGCACGTCGGTAATCGACGGATATGACGATGAGTTGCCCCTCATCGGCGAGTTTTCGGCAGGCGACATCGTGGGTGTCGAGATCGCCGATCACCCAGCCGCCGCCATGAAAGAAAACCAGACAGGGCGCACCGTCGTTCGATTGCCTCAGCGTCCTGGGCGTATAGAGGCGTGCCGGGATGATGCCATCAGCCGTCTCGATCGCCAACGGTTCGACTGATTTCAGCAGGGGTGGTTCGGGATTGGTGACGAAGCGAGCCTGCCGGTAATATTCGCGTGCTTCGGTAGGCGAAAGCGTCTCGTAAGCCGGGCGGCCGGCATCCTGGAAGGCCTTGTAGACAAAGGCTGCATCCGGATCGAGGGTGACTGGCATGACGTTGGAACCTTGGGGATCGGCCTTGATGGAGTGAACTATTCCATCGGCCGGCCGACCTGACCAGTGTGAACGCGGCTTAAAGCCGCCCTTTCCCCGCCGTATTCGGCGTGTTAACCGGAAAGCCTGCGCGCGGCGGGAGCTTTTCCGTGTCAGACGCCCGATTTGCTTGTAATATCCGCGAGATGATCCGAGCCCTTCTGCTGACCGGTTTTGCGGCCCTTGTGGCCCTTGTCGCCGTGGCGACCATCTCGCTTGCGCCGCCGGCGCATGCGCAGATCGGCAATATCTTTTCCGATCAGCCGCGGCCGCCAGGCAGCGTGCCCCGTGGCCAGCAGCAGGTCGTTCCCGAGGACGAAGAAGAAGTACCGGAATTGCCGCGCGGCCGCCTGCTGCCAACGCCCAACCGTCCGCTGCCGGGCCAAGGCGTGCCGCCGCCGGGAGCCGTGACGTCGCAACCGCTTGCCCCGCCGCCGGGCACGACCGTGATTCCGCAAAATCAGCAGCCCGGTATTGCGGTGGCGCCCCCGCAACCCAACCAGAGTGTCGCGACCGCGCCGCCCGGCGCCAACGTTCAGCCGGGACAGCGTCCGCAGCAAAAGGGCGTGCCGCAGCCGGCCGCTCCATTGCAGCCGGGCGACGAGGTGGTGACCGAGCCCCCGGCGCAGAAGATCGTGAACAAGAAGGCGAGCTTTTCGGGCCTGGACAAGATCACCGGCCGCATCATCAATTTCGACGAAGACATCGGCGAGACGGTTCAGTTCGGCGCGCTGCGCGTGAAAACCGACGCCTGCTACACCCGTCCCGCGACCGAAGCCGCCAACACCGATGCCTTTGTCGAGGTCGACGAGATCACCTTGCAGGGCGAGGTGAAGCGGATTTTCTCAGGCTGGATGTTTGCCGCAAGCCCCGGCCTGCACGGCGTCGAGCACCCGATCTACGATATCTGGCTGACTGACTGCAAAGTGCCGGACACGACGGTCGTCAGCGTGCAGACCGATACGCCAAAGCCTGCACCGCCGCCCGCGCCCAAAAAGCCGGCGCCGAGGCAGGCGCAACAGGCACAACCGCGGCCGCAGCCGCCGCCTCAGCCACAGTTCCAGCAACAACAGCCTCCGCCGCAGCCGCAACCGCCGCCGCAATCGGGCGGCCTGTTCGGGATTTTCCGGCAATAGCGTGGATGCCGTACTGGAAGCGCACTAGCCGCGCGCGGCGATAATTTCGAGCGCGCGCGCGCCGGCGAGGGGCTGGTCGGCCGGCAGCTTGTCAAAATCCGCATTTCCCTTGAGCGCCTCATCAAGCAGCACGATGTAGCGACGGCGCGGAATTTCGACCGCCCCGAAGCTGCGCAAATGTTCCGTCACATATTGCGTGTCGAGCAATTCGAAGCCGCCCGTGATCAGACGGGCGACCAGATGCACGAGCGCGACCTTCGAGGCGTCGCGGACCCGGTGAAACATGCTTTCGCCGAAGAATGCGCGGCCAAGGTTGACGCCGTAGAGACCGCCGACCAGATCGCCGTCTTGCCAGACCTCGACGCTGTGAGCGTGGCCCAGATCATGCAGCCCCACATAGAGGTCGCGTATCCGCCGGTTGATCCAGGTGTCGTCGCGGCCTGCTTGCGGTGCGGCGCAGCCGGCAATTACGGCCTTGAAAGCCTTGTCGGCAGTGACCGTAAAGGCATCGGAGCGGACGGTGCGGCCAAGCCGGGAGGCAATACGAAACCCTTCGAGCGGGATCACGCCGCGCATCTCCGGCTCGACCCAGAACAGGCTCGGATCGTCGGCGCTTTCGGCCATCGGGAAGATGCCGCAGGCGTAGGCGCGCAGCAGCACTTCGGGTGTGATTTCGGAACCGGCTGAATTGCGCGACGTCATGGGGACAAGAATAGCAGGCCCGACGATCGCCTCGCAAACCTAGCCTGCAGCCTTGAGCCCGGCCTTGGCCGCCGTATTGCCGGCGCGGGGAAAGCACAGCACGATCCGTGTGCCGTGATGGGCCGGGTCGCGCTCGACGGTCGCTGCAAGCTTGGACGCCATCGCAGCGACGATGCGTTGCCCCATCCCGGTCGAGCGCGGATCGGTCTTGACATTGAGACCGACGCCATTGTCCGCGATCGACAGGACAAGTTCGGCATCGCGTGCCGAGAGATCGATATGGATGGGGCCAGCGCCGTCGGGATAGGCGTATTTCACCGCATTCATCACGAGTTCGTTGACGATGATTCCGATCGCAACGGCCCGGTCGGGATCGATTTCGATCGGCTCCGCTTTTAGCGTCAGCCGCGACATCCGGTTGCCTTCGGCCGATCGCCGCAGGTCTTCGAGCAATGCGTCGAGATACTGGTTCAGCAGCACGCTTTTGAGGTCATGCGAGGTATAGAGGCGGCGATGGACCTGGGCCACGGCGGCAACCCGCCCCATGGCGTTGGTGAGCGCGGCCTTGACGTCGTCCTCCACAGCCGAACTCGCTTGCAGGTGCAACAGCGAGGCGATGATCTGCAAGCTGTTGCCGACGCGATGATTGACCTCGCGCAACAATACCTCGCGCTCGGCGGCGAGCGCGGCAAAGCGGTCGCGCGAGGCGTGTACCTCGGCCTCGGCGTCGTCGCGGGCCTTTTGCAAACGCGCTTGCCGCAGCGCACCTTCGACGGCGACCTGGAGCAGGGGGATGAAGTCGCCCTGCAGGTCCTTGACCAGGTAGTCGGCCGCGCCGGCCTTCAGCGCGGTTACCGCGATCTTGGAATCCTGCGCGGCGGTGACAAACACCACCGGCGGCGCATGGGGGATCGCCAGGATCCGCTCCAGCGTTTCCAGTCCGTCGAGGCCCGGCATGTATTGGTCGAGCGCGACGACGTCGATGCCGCCTTGTGCCAGGCGATCCAGCCCCTCATCGCCGCTCGCGGCATGGACGACCTTCAGCCCAAGCCGCGTCAGCGCCCGGTCGACCAGCCGCGCCAGCGCCTTGTCATCGTCGATATAGAGGAGGGTTGGAGTTTCAGCGTTCATGTGGCGGCAGGGGGTACTTGAATGACCGAGAAGAACAGTCCCAGCTGGCGAATGGCGTTGGCGAAACTTTCATAATTGACGGGCTTGGTGATGTAGACGTTGCAGCCGAGCTCGTAGCAACGCTTGATCTCCTGAGAGTTGTCGGTCGTGGTCAGCACCACCACCGGCGTCGATTTGAGATGCTTGTTTTCCTTGACCCGTTGCAGGATTTCGATCCCGCCCATGTCGGGCAGGTTCAGGTCGAGCAGGATCAGGAGCGCTTCTCCCTTGTGATCGAGGCCCAGGCCGTCGCTGCCGAACAGGTAGCGTACGGCGGTCGTGCCGCTTGTAAACGCCACAATTTCGTTATTGACACCGGAGCGCCGGATATTGCGCTCGATCAGGCGGGCGTGACCCTCGTCGTCCTCGATCATGATGATGGTGACCGGCGTGCTCATGAGTCCCTGTTCCGACGGTTGACGTCCCAATGGATGGGAAGGGTTACCGTGAAGGTGCTTCCCTTATCAAGCTCCGATGCGACCGACATGGTTCCACCGAGCCGCCGCACCAGGGCACGGACATGGGCAAGGCCAATTCCTTGCCCCGGTTTGTCCTGCAGCCCCGCGCGCCGGAAAAGATCGAAAATTCGTTGATGGTCCTTTGGGTCGATACCCCGGCCATTGTCGGCGACTTCGAAGATCACATAGCCGAGCTTGGTACGGCCCCGCACGGAAATGTCACCGGGGACACCGGGCCTGAGGTACTTGAGTGCATTGTCGATCAGATTTGAAAAAATCTGCTCCGCCGCGAGACGGTCGCTGGTGATTTCAGGCAACGGTTCGATACGGATTTGCGCCTGTGCTTCGGATGCCTGATGCGCCACCGTCGTCACGATCGCTTCGATCAGTTCGCGCATATCGATCTCGACCGGATCGAACTCGCGCCGTCCCTCACGGGTGAGATTAAGGATGGCCGAAATCAGCCGGTCCATTTTCGCAATCGATGACTTGATGAATTCGAGGGCTTCGGAAAAACCTTCGAGCAATTGCCTGTCTTCGGTTTCGAGGGCGCCTTCGGCGTCGCCATCATCGACGGTTGGAGGAGGGGCAGCGATGGCGGCGAGGCGTAACGCGGCGATCCGCTTGAAAATATCGGAGCGCAATTCCTCGAGTTCGCTGGTAAATCCCATGATGTTGACCAAAGGCGAACGAAGATCGTGGCTGACGATATAGGCGAAGCGTTGAATTTCGTTGTTGGCTTCACGAAGATCGGAGGTGCGCTCGTCCACCGTGGCCTCGAGGTTGAGGTTGTTGTCGCGCAACTGCGCCTCGGCGTGGTCGCGCGCGCGGGTCGAGCGCTGCACCAGGAAAATGGAAATGCCGGCCAGCAATATCACGAGACCGGAGCCCGCGACCGTCACGATGGAGGCAAGCTGCTCCGTTCGATCAGCGGTTTGGGTGCGAAGCGAGAACAGACGCTCTTCTTCCCGTCGCATCTGACCGGCAATTTCGTCGATGCGCGCGACCGCCTGGCCGGAGTTGGAGGTGCGCAGCATCTCGATGCCACCGGCGGTATCGTGCCGGTTGGCAAAGCCGATGGCTTTTTCGAATTCATCGAGTTGCGCCTGAACCGGCTCCCGTATCTGATTGGAATTATTGATCTGAGCGGGATTGTCGCCGGACAGTCTGATCAGTTCATCGATATCGGAATGAACGCGGGCTCCGGCGGCCAGGTATTCGTCGAGAAAGCGTTGTTCTTCGGTGAGCAGATAGCCGCGCGCCGCACTTTCGGTGGTGCGAATGCGCAGGAGGAGCGTTGAAATCTGATTTTCGACCTCGACCGTGTGGACGACCCAGGCATTGTCTTCGCGGGCGCGATTGACCAGGATGACCGACAGCGCGCTGATCGCGACCAGCACCAGAACTCCGGCCGCGAGTGGCAGGGTTTGACCAAGGGCGCGGCTGCGCCGGGCCTCACGCGTTCCCATGGCCTCGCGGAATGAAATCAAGAGCCCTCTGGCGGGTGTTGCCCCTTAAGCCGAACATAACGCCCAACCGTCGCATTTGGTTCCACGTGAGGAACTTATTTCGCCTCGGGGTTCGAAAAGTTCAGGCCGGCGATTTGCCGGCGAGATAGTGTTCCAGCCAATGAATATGGTAGTCGCCATCAATAATGTCGGGCTCACGCACCAGCGCCCTGAACAGCGGTAGCGTGGTTTCGATACCTTCCACCACCATCTCGTCGAGCGCGCGTCGCAGCCGCATCAGACACTCGGCGCGGGTCTTGCCGTGCACGATCAGCTTGCCGACCAGCGAGTCATAATAAGGCGGGATCACATAGCCCTGATACACGGCGGAATTGATCCGCACCCCGAGGCCGCCGGGCGGGTGGTATTGCAGGATTTTGCCGGGCGAGGGACGGAAGGTGACGGGGTTTTCGGCGTTGACCCGGCATTCGATGGCGTGGCCGTTGATGACGACCTGATCCTGCGTCACCGGCAGATCACCGCCGGCGGCGATCCGGATCTGCTCCAGCACCAGATCGATCCCGGTGATCATTTCGGTGACGGGATGCTCGACCTGAATGCGGGTATTCATCTCGATGAAATAGAACTCGCCGTCCTCGTAGAGAAATTCCACGGTGCCGACGCCGAGATATTTCATCTCCTGCATGGCCTTTGCCACGGTCGCGCCGATCCTGGTGCGGGCGGCGGCGTCGAGTGCGGGCGAGGGGCCTTCCTCCCAGACCTTCTGATGCCGGCGTTGCAGCGAGCAGTCGCGCTCGCCGAGATGGATGGCGCCGCCACGGCCGTCGCCGAGCACCTGGATTTCGATGTGGCGCGGCTTCTGCAAATATTTTTCGAGATAGACGGAAGCGTCGCCGAAAGCGGATTTGGCTTCATTGGCGGCCGTCGAGAGCGCGAGCATCAGATCCTGTGCGGTTTGCGCGACCTTCATGCCGCGTCCGCCTCCGCCGGAGGCCGCCTTCACCAGCACCGGGAATCCGATTCCCTCTGCAATCGCCATCGCGTCGTCGTTGGCGCTGACCGCGCCGTCGGAGCCGGGAACGACGGGAATGCCGAGGCGTCTGGCGGTCTTCTTGGCTTCGATCTTGTCGCCCATCAGGCGGATGTGCTCGGCCTTGGGTCCGATGAAATGCAGATTGTGGTCGGCGAGAATTTCGGCAAAGCGGGCGTTTTCCGACAGGAAGCCGTAGCCGGGATGCACCGCATCGGCGCCGGTGATTTCGCAGGCCGCGAGCAGCGCGGGCACATTGAGGTAGCTGTCCTTGGACGGCGGCGGGCCGATGCAAACGCTTTCGTCGGCGAGACGCACATGCATGGCGTCGGCATCGGCGGTGGAATGTACCGCGACCGTTGCAATGCCAAGCTCCTTGCACGCGCGCAGGATGCGCAGTGCGATTTCGCCGCGATTGGCTATCAGGATTTTATCGAACATCGTGCCCTTCGGGGCGAATAGCGAATAGGGAATGGCGAATAGAAAACCATTCGCTATTCGCTACTCACCATTCGCTACTCGATAATCACCAGTGGCTCGCCGAATTCCACGGGCTGACCATCCTCGACGAGAATTTGCGTGACCGTGCCGGCGCGCGGGGAAGGAATTTGATTCATCGTTTTCATGGCTTCGATGATCAACAGCGTCTGCCCGACTGAAACCTTGG
Source organism: uncultured Alphaproteobacteria bacterium (assembly GCA_963775545.1). Classification (GTDB taxonomy): domain Bacteria; phylum Pseudomonadota; class Alphaproteobacteria; order Rhizobiales; family Xanthobacteraceae; genus Bradyrhizobium. The sequence continues at coordinate 231,088 of CAVZJE010000013.1, read as the reverse complement.
TACCGACTTCGATAAAGGGCTTGGCGCCCGGCTCGGAAGCCCAATAGGCGGTGCCGACCATCGGCGAGGGTACGGCGCCGGGATGCTTGGCCATGTCGACGGTGGCGGCCGGCGCTGCGGCGGCTGCCGGCGTCGGCGCTGCAACGTGGGCCGCGGCAGGCACCGAAGCGGCAATGCTTACATTGCGCGCGACGCGCACGCGAAGGCCGGCGCGCTCGATCTCGATTTCGGTGAGACTGGTTTCATCCAGCAGCAAAGCGAGTTCACGAATGAGCGCTCCGTCGCTGGTTGCGAACTTTGCGGCTGCTTTGTCGTCAGGCTGGCGCGCCATGATCTTGATCCGGAACTCTCTGTCTCGTGGTTTAAGGGGCTAGTGGTTTAAGGAGGTGCGTGCGTCAGGCCTTGGCCTTGACGCCGAGCTTGGCCGCGAGGCCGCTGATAGCAAGGCGATAGCCGTCGATACCGAAACCGGCAAGGGTCGCGAAAGCGGCCTTGGCGGTAAAGGAGTGATGACGAAAGCTCTCGCGGGCGTGAATGTTACTGATGTGCACTTCGACCGTCGGGATCTTGACGGCGACCAGCGCATCGTGAAGCGCGATCGAGGTGTGCGAATAACCGCCGGCATTGATGACGATGCCGGCCGCTTTCCTGGCATGGGCTTCGTGGATGAAGTCGATCAGTTCGCCTTCACGGTTCGACTGCCGGCAATCGGCGTTCAAACCGAATTTCGCGGAGGTGTCGGCGCACAATTTCTCGACGTCGGCGAGCGTGGCGTGGCCGTACGTCTCGGGCTCGCGGGTTCCCAACAGATTCAGGTTGGGACCGTTAAGCACGTAAATTGTCTCGGAAACCGTTTTGGCCATCCAAATCCCGTCAAGATTAAGGGCGGTCGCGCGGTTATAGGTAACTACGGGCCGGGAGGGAAGCCTCAAGCCCGGGCCCTGCGGCTCCCAAATGCCTCATCTTCTTGGTGAAAACCCGCATAGAATTTGCGGAAACCATTCATTAACCACAAAGAGTGGTCAGCGGTCCGGCGTGGCCAAATGCTCCATTCGCGCTCTCAAAACGAAAGAGCGGGCCGTAAAGGCCCGCCCCGGATTCGCAAAGACTGGTCCTGATTACGCGTCAAGCACGGCGACGATATCAAGGGTCCGCGGATCCACCACCACGATTTGGTCGCGGACGAGGAAGAACTCATATCCTCGCCATTCCGGATAGATCGTTACGATCTCGGTCGGAAGCGGATGGAAACCGATCTCGCGCGGCACGCGGGTGCCGACCGAAATCGCGAAGTTGACGTTGTTCACAGGCGCCACATGCTCACCGCGAATAACGGTCGTGATCCGTGTGCGCTGCTCGGTCGAGAGCTTGGCCCCGGCGCCAGCCTGGCCAGTGGTCTGGGAACGGCTTTCCTCGCGACCCTCGGCCTTCATGTTGCCGTTACGCTCCTGGCCCTCGGCTTTCATGTTGCCGTTGCGTTCTTCGCCCTCGGCCTTCATCTTGCCGTTGCGTTCCTCACCCTCGGCTTTCATCTTGCCGTTTCGTTCTTGGCCCTCGGCCTTCATGTCCTTGGCCGGCGCGCCCTTGTCATTCTGCGAGCTCATGCTCTTGGATCGCTCGCCCTGGTTGCTTTGCTGGGCTGATTTCTCGCTGCCCGATTTTTCGCCCATCGCGCCTCGCTCGCCGCCGGACTTCATGTCCTGCTGAGCGCTGCGGTTGGTCGCGCCGCCTTTTTCTTCGGATTGGCTCGACTTCATGCCCGCCGAACCCTCGATGGCTCGTCGCGCCAGGCGAAGATGGTGCGCTCTGCTGCATGCCGGCGCCGCCGGCAGTTCCTCCCTCGTGGCCCATGTTGCCTTGCGCGTAGGCAAGGCCGGACCCGGCGATCAATGCGGCGGTTGCCGCGGTGATCATCAAACGATTAGTCATCAAACCTCTCCTCAGGTGTTTCGCTGCCCGCCAAACAACGAAAGGAGATCAGCGATGTTCCAGGCCTTTGCCAGTTCCATCAGGTTTGTTTGATGAATGCGCGATAAACGGCCGCGCCGAATTGTCGCGCCGCAAAAATCACAAAGAAAAAGGCCGGCGAATTCGCCGGCCTTTGCTTGAAAGAATGACGTAGCGTCGAAAGGCGATCAGCAAGTCGCCTTGCCGCAGCGCGCGAGGCCGATCTTCTCCTTGAGGCCGTCGAGGCCGATGGCGCCGACGACCACCTGCTTTCCGATGACGTAGCTCGGCGTGCCATTCATGCCCATTGCTTCAGCGAGCTTGAAGTTCTCCTCGATGGTGGCGCGGACCTCGGGGCTCGTCATGTCCTTCTCGATACGGGCGACGTCGAGCCCCGCGTCCTTGGCGGCAGCGAGCGCGCGTGCCTTGTCGGCGGGGCCGCGGCCGCCGAGCAGCTTCTGGTGGAAGTCGAGATATTTGCTCCCGCCCGGATCCTGCATACGTACCGCGACGGCGACCCTGGCCGCTTCCACGGAACCTTCGCTCAACACCGGAAATTCCTTCAGCACGACCTTGAGCTTCGGATCGGACTTCATCAGGTCGAGCATGTCGGACATCGCGCGCTTGCAGTAGCCGCAATTGTAATCGAAGAACTCGACAAAGGTGACGTCACCGTTCTTGTTGCCGAGCGTCACGTTGCGGGGCGAGTTGAAGATCGCGTTCGAATTCTGCGCCACGCTTGCTTGGTGCTTTTCGTCTTCGGCCGCGGCCTGGCGCTTGTTCAACTCGGCCATGGCTTCTTCCAGCACCTCGGGATGGCTGACGAGGTAGCTCTTGATGATGGTCTCGATCTCGCCGCGTTGGCCATCGGAGAAGCTTTGCGCCGAAGCAGCCGACGGCGCGGCGACGATCGCCAGCGCGAACAGGGCAGGAAGGAGAGGGCGGAGCGGGGACATTGGGGATTCCTTTTGAACCGGGTCTTGTTGAGTAGCGTTCGTTACTGGCTCGCATCCAAGCCGGGGTCGGGACCTCGACCCGGACGACCTGTTCGATCCTGGGGACCTACTTGAAACTGAAATCGAGGCGAGTTGTCTTTCTTTCCTGCCGGCAGCTTTGCCGACGCGATATCGTCGGCCTTGACCCATCCGGGGGTGCCGACGGCGAAGCGGGTCTTGGCGCGCGAGGCAAGGTCTCGCGCGGTCTTGTTGTCGCCGCGCAAAAACGCAGCCTGCGCCGATGCGAGGTCCGCCTCCGCGAGGTCTCCCTTGTGGGCATAGGCCATGGCCAACTGAGTATATCCTAGCGGCTGTTCGGTTTCGCGCGCCATTGCGTTGCGCAAGATGGTGATAGCTTCTTCAGTATAGGCCTTGTTCTCAGTCGCCACGAGCGCCTGCCCAAGTAAAATCTCGATGAGCGGCGCGTTATTGGAAAGAGCCACGGCCTTGCGCAGTGGCGCGATGGCGTCCGCAGGCTTGCCGCCTTCCAGCAGCGCCTGGCCGCGCAGCTCGTAGAAGTAGGGGTTGTTGGGCTGGGTCTGGATCAGCGAATTGATCTGGGTGAGCGCGCTGTTCAAATCGCCATGGAGATAGGTCGTGATCGCATGGGCGTAGCGTGCGGGCAGGCTGGTATTGGAGAGCGGATAGCGCCGATAGACGGTCTCGAGGCGCTCCAGAAAGCCGGAAATCTTGGCGCGCATCATGTCGTGACGCGCTTGCAATGCCGGATCGTCCTTCTTGTCCCAGTAGGGACTGGTGCGTGCGATCTCTTCGAGGGCAGCGACACGATCGGCAGGCATCGGGTGCGACATGAAGTAGGGATCGGCGCCACGGGACGAAAACAGGCTGTCGTTGGAGAAGCGCTTGAAGGTGTCGTACATGCCCTTGGCAGATTGACCGGTCGCCGTCAGGAATTTCACCCCCGCGCGATCGGCGCTTTCCTCCTGTTCGCGCTGATAGGAAAGCAGCGAGTGCATGATCATGTTCTGCGAGCCGGTAAACGTGGCCGCGCCTGCATTCGCCAGACCAGCGCCGCCGGAAGAAAGACCGCTTTTCGCGCCCGCCGCCAGCGCTCCGGCGCCGAGCAGCATCCCGATGATCATCTGCGTCTGCGCCCGGGCCAATTGCTCGCGCAATCGGGCGAGATGGCCGCCGGCCAAGTGGCCGGTTTCATGAGCCAGCACCCCGATGATCTGGTTTGGCGTCTCCGATTGCAGCAACGCGCCATGGTTTATAAAAATGCGATGGCCGTCGGCGACAAACGCGTTGAATACGGGCTGATTGATAATCGTGACCTGCACATTCTGCTTCTCTAGGCCCGCCGCGCGCAGGATCGGCCGCACATAGTCGCGCAAGAGCTGCTCGGTCTCGGTGTCGCGCAGAATCGGCAGGTTACCTTCCTGGGCAAGCGCCGCCATTGGCGCAGCGAGAAGGGCGATCACGGTCGCGATCGCGGTCATTTTCGTCGTGGTTCGGAAGGGGGCGAAGCTGATCAGCATCAAACGGTCTTTATCGATTGGCGGCGGGTGCGATCCGCGATATGCCCTTACAAACCGCCGATTAAGGCTAGTCTGGGGCTACTAATAAAAATAGCAGATATCGATGCTTGAAGCGACACTGAGAGACCGCGCCAAGGGCCTGTTGACCACGGCGTCCGGGCGTAGCGACGTTCCGCCCTTCATGGTGATGGATGTGATGGCGGCGGCTGCCCGTATCGAGGCGGCCGGCGGTCATGTGATCCACATGGAAGTCGGGCAGCCGGCTGCATCAGCGCCTAAAACCGCGATATTGGCGGCCCACGCCGCACTGGATTCGGGGCGCATCGACTATACCGCCGCGCTTGGAACCCCGAGCCTGCGCGAGCGGATTGCCCGCCACTACCGCGATAGTTACGGCTTTGCCGTCGATCCCGGACGGATCGTGGTCACCACGGGTTCCTCGGCTGCCTTTATTTTGGCCTTTCTGGCCATGTTCGAACCCGGCGACCGGGTCGGCGTGACTATCCCGGGCTATCCGCCTTACCGCCATATCCTCACCGCGCTTGGCTGCGAGCCGGTGCTGATCGAAACATCGAGCGAAACGCGGCATGCGCTGACGGGCGAGGCGTTGCTCGCCGCGCATCGCAAGGCGCCGCTGAAGGGCGTGCTGGTCGCAAGTCCGGCCAATCCGACGGGGACCATGATGTCCCGCGATGCCCTGAGTAGCCTGATCGCAGCCGCCGAAAGCGCCGGCATCCGATTTATCTCGGATGAAATCTACCACGGCCTGGACTACGCGTTTCCGGCCGTAACACCAGCGGAACTTTCCGCCGACGCGCTCGTGATCAATTCATTCTCCAAATACTTCTGCATGACGGGCTGGCGCATCGGCTGGATGCTGGTGCCCGAACCGCTGGTGCGCCCGATCGAGCGCCTCCAGCAGAATCTCGCCATTTCGGTGCCGACGCTGTCGCAGATCGCAGCGGAAGCGGCGTTCGACGGTTTCGCCGAGATGGAGGAGATCAAGCGCGGCTATCTGGAGAACCGGCGCATTCTGATCGAGGGTCTGCCACGCGCGGGACTCACCAAGTTCTTGCCCGCCGATGGCGCCTTCTATCTTTACGCCGACGTCTCGGACTTCACGTCCGACAGTTTTGAATTCGCAGGCCTGATGCTGGAAAAAGCCCATGTTGCGGCAACCCCGGGCGTCGATTTCGATCCCGTGCACGGCCGCCGCTTCATTCGCTTTTCCTATGCGCGGTCAGCGCAGGAAATGCGCGAGGCCGTGGAGCGCATCGCCCGTTGGCTGAAGTGACGCGGCTAAAACCGGCTAGTGGAGTGGATTGGACATTCGCTACTCAGCTAGCCGCGGGTTCGTCGAGCGAATGTTAGAATCGGACCGCTGGTACCATTGACACTTTTCGTGCAATGGAATTTCACTTAAACCAAGAAGGTTGATGGGGGGAGTTTGATGGCGCCAACGACTGTAACCTCACCAGCGCCGGTCCGCGCGGCGAAGCCCTGGTACAAGGTTCTTTATATCCAGGTCCTCATCGCTATCGTGCTCGGTGCCCTTGTCGGTACGTATTTTCAGCATTTTGCGACCAGCGACTGGATCAAGGCGCTCGGTGACGGCTTCATCAAGCTGATCAAGATGGTGATTGCGCCAATCATCTTCTGCACGGTGGTATCTGGCATTTCGCATATTCAGGATGCCAAGAAGGTCGGCCGCATCGGCATCAAGGCGTTGGTCTATTTCGAGGTCGTTTCGACCTTCGCGCTGATGATCGGGCTTCTGGTCGGCAACCTGGTGCGGCCCGGCGCGGGCTTCGGCGGCACCATGGCCAACGCCCAGGCCGTGGCCAATTATGCCAAGCAGGCGGAGTCTCAAAAGTCCGTCGACTTCTTCCTGCACATCATTCCCGACACGGTGGTCGGCGCGTTTGCGACCGGCGAAATCCTGCAGGTTCTCTTGTTCTCGATCCTGTTCGGGTTTTCGCTGATGGCGCTCGGCGAGCGGGGCCATACGCTACGCGCCTTCATCGACGATGCGGCGCAGGGCGTTTTCGGCGTGATCGCGATCGTCATGCGGGCTAGCGCCGATCGGCGCCTTCGGCGCCATGGCCTATACCATCGGCAAGTTCGGCACCGGTGCGATCCTCAACCTCGTCGGCCTGATTGCGACGTTCTATGTCACCGCCGGGCTGTTCGTGATCGTGGTGCTCGGCATCATCGCACGCTTCCTCGGCTTCTCGATCTTCAAATTCCTGGCCTACATCAAGGACGAACTCCTGATCGTGCTCGGTACATCGTCCTCGGAAAGCGCGCTGCCGTCCCTGATGGAAAAGCTCGAACGGCTCGGCTGTTCGAAGTCGGTGGTTGGGCTTGTGGTGCCGACCGGATATTCCTTCAATCTGGATGGCACCAACATCTACATGACGCTGGCGACGCTGTTTATCGCGCAGGCGCTCGGCTTCGATCTCACGCTCGGCCAGCAGATCACGATCCTCGTGGTTGCGATGCTCACGTCCAAAGGCGCCTCGGGCATCACCGGCGCGGGTTTCATCACGCTGGCCGCAACGCTCGCAGTGGTCGACCCGCGCCTCGTGCCGGGCATGGCCATCGTGCTCGGCATCGACAAGTTCATGAGCGAGTGCCGCGCGCTGACCAATCTTTGCGGCAACGGCGTTGCCTGCGTCGTGGTGTCAGCGTGGGAAGGCGAACTCGATCGCGACCGCCTGGTGGCCAATCTCAACAAGCAGGTCGATCCAACCGATATCGAGACCGCGGTGACGACGAGCTGAACTCTACGCCGCCAAGCGCGCCGATCCGGATATGTAAAACCGCCCGGTTTCGCCGGGCGGTTTTTTGTGGATCTGATTTTTTAGATCTGAAGTCTATTCGCCGCCGCCGAAGCGCCGCGACCACCATCCCGCGCGCCGAGGCTGCTCGGTTTCAGTCGCGGTTTCGCTTCCCGGCTCGGAGTGCATTTCGGCCGGCGCTTCCGCAGGTTGCGGCTGATGACGATCGGGCGCCGTTGTTTCAGCCTGCGAGCTGACCCCGAAGCTGACTTTCTCGCGCACGGTTGAGCGTCGCCGCGCAGCCTTCTCGGCCTCCTGCGCTTGCGCTTCGGTTTCTGCCGCCGAAGCCGCCGGTGGCTGGACCGTCGCCGGTTGCTCGACGACGCGTGTTTCGCGTTCGGCCGGGGAAGACGTCGGTTGCGAAGACACTTCGTCGAAATCAGCAACCGCGCTGGCTACCTCCGGCGCGGGAACGGGTCCGAGCTCATCGGCAATCGATCCGGCAAGACCGTCTTCGGGTCCGCCGCGCCGGCGGCGTCCGCCACGGCGCCCGCGGCGACGCGGCCGTCGCTCGCCTGATCCTTGATCAGCACGGCCCTGGCTCGTCTGTTCGCCGGCTTCATCTTCCTCGGCTTCGCTTTCGTCGGCGACCTCCGCATCAGCCGGAACGGACGCCTCCTGGGCGGAGGGGCTCTCCTCGCGCGGCGCGCCGTTTTCGGGCGCCTCACCGCCAGCGCCGCGGCCACGCCGCCGCCGCCGCCGGCGTCGGCGCGTACCGTCGCCACCCGCTTCCGAACCTGCTTCCCCACCGGCAGCTTCGCCCGAAAGTCCTTCGGTCTCCTCGGTTTCCACTTCCGATTCCGCTTCGGTGTCGAGCAGTTCTTCTTCGTCGAAAGCTTCTTCCACTACCGAGGGAGAGGCCGCGGCCTGAGCCACCAATAGTGCCTTCGCGGCCTCCAGCGTGTGCACCTGTTCGCCGCGATCGATCACGAAGGACTGCTGTCCGCTCACGGTCGGGTCGGCGATGACGGCAAGCGTGACCTTGAAGGAGTCTTCGAGGTCGCGCAGATGGCCGCGCTTGTGGTTGAGAACATAGAGCGCAACGTCGGTCCGGGTACGCACCACCAGATTGTGGGTTGCGCCCTTCATCAAGACTTCCTCAAGTCCGCGCAGCAGCTGCAATGCCACCGAGGAGACGGAACGAACGTGGCCGCTGCCGCCGCATTGCGAGCAGGGTTCGGTCGAGCTTTCGAGGACGCTGGCGCGGATGCGCTGGCGCGACATCTCGAGCAAGCCGAAATGCGAGATACGGCCGACCTGAATTCGCGCCCGGTCCTGGCGCAGGCAGTCGGACAGCTTGCGTTCCACCGAGCGATTGTTGCGCTTCTCGTCCATGTCGATGAAGTCGATCACGATCAGCCCGGCAAGATCGCGCAATCTGAGTTGCCGTGCGACCTCCTCCGCCGCTTCGAGATTGGTCTTGAGCGCGGTGTCCTCGATATGATGCTCGCGCGTCGAGCGGCCGGAGTTGACGTCGATCGAGACCAGCGCCTCGGTCTGGTTGATGACGATGTATCCGCCTGATCGCAATTGCACGGTCGGCGAGAACATCGCGTCCAACTGGCTTTCCACACCCATGCGCGAGAACAGCGGCTGGCCGTCGCGATATTGCTTCACCGCGCGCACGTTGGAGGGCATCAGCATCTTCATGAAGTCGCGCGCTTCGTCGTAGCCGGCTTCGCCCGCAACCAAAATCTCGTCGATTTCCTTGTTGTAGAGATCGCGCAGCGAACGCTTGATCAGCGAGCCTTCTTCATAGACCAGCGTCGGCGCCTGCGACTTCAGCGTCATGTCGCGCACCGTCTCCCACATCCGGATCAGGTATTCGAAGTCGCGCTTGATTTCGGGCTTGGTGCGGGAGGCGCCCGCGGTGCGCAGGATGATCCCCATGCCTTCGGGCACGTCGAGGTCCTGGACGACCTCTTTCAGCCGCGAGCGGTCCTGGGCGGACGTGATCTTGCGGCTGATGCCGCCGCCGCGCGCGGTATTCGGCATCAAGACCGCGTAGCGGCCGGCCAGCGAAAGATAAGTGGTAAGCGCCGCGCCCTTGCTGCCGCGCTCTTCCTTGACGACCTGCACCAGCATGACCTGGCGGCGCTTGATGACTTCCTGGATCTTGTACTGGCGGCGCGGGCGGAAGGCACGTTCCGGCACTTCCTCCAGCACGTCGTCGCCGCCGACGGATTCAACAAGTTCTTCCTCGGCCTCGTCGCCCTCATCGTCCTCGTGATGCTCTTCGCCATCGGCTGCCGCATGCGCTTCTTCGGGTGAAGCGGCCTGGGCTTCGCTGGCATATCCAGCATGAGCGGCGTTCTCGGCCGCAACCTCATCCGGCCCGGCCTCGCCATCGGCATGATGTTCGTGCGCATCGTCCTCGTGAGCACCTTCCTCCGGAGCCTCACGCAGTGCCTCCGAAATATTGACGGTGGCTTCTACGGGCTCGGCTGCCGGTGCAGGCGCCTCGATGGCGTGGGCCGCACCATGCTCATCGCCCTCGGCGTGCTCATGATCATGATGATGTTCGTGATCATGCGAATGCTCGTGTTCGTCGTGGTCATGATGATGCGCCGCTTCATCGTGGTGGTCGGCGGCGTCGTCATGATGCGCGCTATCATGGACGTCATGGACGTGGTCATCGTGGTGTTCGTTGGCGTGTGCGTGAGCATCTTGCGGCTCCGGCGACGCCTCCGGGCTCGCATTCTCCACGACCTCGCTTTGAATCCGTTCGCCATGGCCGCGCCGGCGCGAGCTGCGGTGGCGCGAACGGCGGCGGCTGGAGCGATTTTCGGATTCTTCTTCCGCTTCCCGGTGGGCGCGCTCGTCGGCTTCGATCAGCGCCTGACGATCGGCGACCGGTATCTGATAATAATCGGGATGAATTTCGCTGAAGGCCAGGAAGCCATGGCGATTGCCACCATATTCGATGAAGGCGGCTTGCAGCGACGGTTCGACCCGCGTGACCTTGGCGAGATAAATATTGCCGCGCAGTTGTTTGCGCTGCGCGGTCTCGAAATCAAATTCTTCGACGCGGTTGCCGCGGACGACGACGACCCGGGTCTCCTCCGGGTGGGTGGCATCGATAAGCATCTTGTTGGGCATTTTGGGACTCTTGACGGCGACGGGCGCGCAGGGCGGCGCGCGCAAATCGCACGGCCGGGTGACGCGACGGTCCACCTGATTCGGGGGTGAGGGGAAGGCCGAAACGCAAGCTGGAGCGCCTTGCCGAACATGTTTCCCGGGACGGACAACGGCGTGCGCGGCTTGCGCCTCGCATCGGCGATATTTGTCCCTGGAGTGCCGGCAACACAGTCTGGCGCATTAAGCGTCGGCCCGTCTGAGTAATTTGGGGCGGCAAAAGAGGCCGCTTGTCGGTCGCTGAAGGCCCGGCGTGGTGCCAAAGTGCACGCCTCAATCGCATATCGGGCTGTGGGGCCCGATAATCGGCTAGGTCGAATCTCATACCGTCCCTGGAACAAGCTGGTGACCTGGGAGCGGACGCCGCTCGGGCTTGAAACCGTCACTTCTGTCAGCCGCGCGCTGCGCTGGCTGCGGAAGGGCCGGAAAGACGCTGAAATCTCCTCCTTTGGAGGTTCCGACGCTGCACCAAGAGGCTGAACGCGACACAACCGTAAATTTTGGCCGTCAGCATCGTTTACATACGTGGATTGAGTGCCCCTTGCAAGGGAGGCGTCGCTGGGGAGCAACAGTGACTTCTTTTCGGTGCGTCATCATTAAGGCACGATTAACCCTGCGGTCTTATTGCGGTAAAGAGCTGCTCGGAGGCACGGATTCGTTGGCGGGCCGCGCAAATCACCTTGTATTGCTGGCTTTCGCGCCGTTGTGCGCCGCAGCATTCTTTTGCCCGCCGCCAAGTAAGGCCGCCGCGACTGAAAGCCAGACGCCCCAGCCCGCCGTTTCCACCGGAATCCCTATCGCCTCCGACGCTCGCTTGGCGGGCGACGGCAAGCAGACCCGTTTCATTCTCGACCTCAATCAGGCGATCTCCGTCCACGCCTTCCCCTTAGCTGACCCCTATCGGATCGTGGTCGATATTCCGCAGGTCAGTTTTCATCTCGCGCCGGGAATTGGGACCGCGGGACGGGGACTGATCAAGGCCTTCCGCTACGGTCTCGTGATGCCCGGTGGCTCGCGGATCGTCTTTGACCTCACTGCCCCCGCCAAGATTGCCCATGTTTCGATGCTTGAGGCTGCCAACGGCCAGCCGCCGCGGCTCGTGCTCGAACTAGAGGAGGTCGACCGCACGACCTTCGTGCAGCAGCTGGCCTCGGAAAATCGCCCTGAACTTAGGCCTGCGATCGCCGAGCCCCGCGCGCCATCGCTTCCGGTATCGACCGTGCCGGCAAAGCTGGACGAGCCTCTCGCGCCGCCATCGCCTCCCGATCGACGTCCTGTCATCGTCATCGATGCCGGTCATGGCGGCCCCGACAATGGGACGCAATGGGATGGTGCGAGCGAAAAGACGCTGGTACTGGCGTTTGCGCTGGCGCTGCGCGACCGTATCGAGAAAAGCGGCAAATATCGCGTCGTCATGACCCGCACCGACGACACGTTCATTCCGCTCGACGACCGCGTCAAGATTGCGCGCAGCCAATCAGCGTCCTTGTTTGTGTCCATCCACGCCGACGCGCTGCCGCGCCGCGAAGGGGACGCCCAGGGGGCGACGATCTATACATTGTCCGACCGCGCCTCGGACGCCGAAGCCGAAAGGCTGGCCGAAGCGGAGAACAAGGCCGATGCCATCGGCGGAGTTAATCTGACGGAGGAGCCCACGGAGGTCGCCGACATTCTCATCGACCTCGCGCAGCGCGAAACCCGAGCCTTCTCCAACCGTTTTGCGCACCTGCTGATGACGGAAATGAAGACAGCAACGAGGATGCACAAGAACCCGCTCAAGTCGGCCGGATTCAGGGTGCTTAAGGCGCCGGATGTACCCTCGGTTCTTGTCGAACTTGGCTATGTCTCCAACAAGGATGACCTTGAGCACCTCGTATCCGAGAACTGGCGCTCGCGTACCGTCGGCTCGGTGGCGCACGCCATCGATGCGTTCTTCGCCAAGCGGTTGGCAACGGCTGGCAACGGGAACTAAAGCTGAGGTAAACCGCCGGAATGGAGAAGCCCTAGTTTGGCCACAGCGACGGTCCTATAAACCGCCGCAAGGCCTATGGAATCCCCGCAAATCGCCTCGCGGCGGCGTATAATGGACGACATCCGGATAGAATCCGCCGGGCTGTGAGCTCCGTAGCGGAAGAAATCTCGAAGGGTGCCGGCCATGTCGGCGCAGAGACTGAACGGAATTTATAATATGCGCTTGCTGGTGCGGTTCTTGGGTTTCTTGTTCGCCGCGGGAACCGTCGTGTTCCTCGTGGCCGTGGCCGCCGCCGCAGGGCTGATCTGGCACTTCTCCAAGGATTTGCCCGACTATTCCCAGCTGCAGGATTACGAGCCGCCGGTGATGACGCGCGTTCACGCGGCTGACGGCGCGTTGCTCGGCGAATATTCCAAGGAACGGCGCCTCTATCTGCCGATCCAGGCGGTGCCCAAGCTCGTCATCAACGCCTTCCTTGCTGCTGAGGACAAGAATTTTTACGAGCATGGCGGTATCGACTATTCCGGCATGGCGCGCGCGGCTATTCTTTACGCGCAGAACTTCGGCTCCAATCGCCGCCCGCAGGGCGCCTCCACGATCACCCAGCAGGTCGCCAAGAACTTCCTGTTGACCAACGAGGTCTCCTTTACCCGCAAGATCAAGGAAGCCTTGCTGGCGATGCGGATCGAACGGGCCTACTCGAAGGACAAGATCCTCGAACTCTATCTCAATGAAATCTATCTTGGTCTTGGCGCCTATGGCATTGCCGCGGCCTCGCTCGTTTATTTCGACAAATCGGTCAATGAACTCACGGTCGCCGAGGCCGCCTATCTCGCCGCGCTGCCGAAGGCGCCGGCGGCGCTGCATCCGGTACGCAACCACGAGCGCGCGATCGAACGGCGCAACTACGTGATCGATCGCCTGCTGGAAAACGGCTGGATCAAGCAGGCCGATGCCGACAAGGCCCGCAAGGATCCGTTGATCGTCACCAACCGCACCAACGGCGCGCATATCTTCGCCGGCGAATATTTCGCCGAGGAAGTCCGCCGGGACATTTTCGAGCGTTACGGCGAGAAGAAGCTTTACGAGGGCGGCCTGTCCGTTCACGCCACGCTCGCTCCTAAAATTCAGGTGATGGCGCGCAAGACCATGGCCGCCGGCATCGTCAATTACGACGAGGCCCAGGGCTGGCGGGGGGCTTTGAGCAAGCTCGATATTTCCGGCGATTGGGGCGTCAAACTCGCCGACGTCAAATCTTTGTCGGACGTATCGCCTTGGCGGATGGCGGTGGTGCTGGAGACCAGCGACCAGTCGGCCCGTATCGGTTTCCAGCCCGGCCGCGAACTCGGCGGCGCCGTGAGCAAGGAACGCCAGACCGGCATCATTACGCTTGATGGTGTCCGATGGGCGAAGGCTACGGCGGGGTCGACAAAAGGCAGGGCGCCGACGGCGGTATCGCAGGTGCTGTCGCCAGGTGACGTGATCTATGCTGATCCGCTGTTCAAGGATGGCAACGCGGTCGAAGGTCAATACCGGCTGCGTCAATTGCCGGAAGTGTCCGGCGCGATGGTGGTGATGGATCCATGGACGGGCCGGGTGCTCGCGATGGTTGGCGGCTTCTCGTTCGACCAGAGCCAGTTCAACCGCGCTACCCAAGCCTATCGGCAGCCGGGCTCGTCGTTCAAGCCGATCGTGTATTCGGCGGCGCTCGACAACGGCTATACGCCTTCGACCCAGGTGGTCGACGCGCCGATCGAAATCGATCAGGGGCAGGGTGCCGGCGTCTGGCGCCCGGACAATTTCTCGTCCGGTAAATACCAGGGGCCGACGACGCTGCGTAACGCGTTGCGTCTATCGCTCAACACGGTGACGGTCCGCTTGGCGCAGGATATCGGCATGCCGCTGATCGGCGAATATGCCAGACGCTTCGGCGTCTATGACGAGTTGCCGAACTACCTGTCCTATGCGCTCGGCGCCGGTGAAACCACAGTCATGCGTATGGTCACGGCCTATTCGATGCTTGCCAACGGCGGGCGTCGCGTGAAGCCGACCTTGATCGACCGCATCCAGGACCGCTACGGCCATACCATTTTCAAGCATGACACGCGCGAATGCCGCGGTTGTGACGCGCCGGAAGGCTGGAAGAACCAGCCCGAGCCGCAACTGATCGATCATCGCGAGCAGGTGCTCGATACGATGACCGCTTATCAGATCACCTCCATGCTCGAGGGTGTGGTGCAGGGTGGTACGGCGATCGCTGTCAAAGAGGTGGGCAAGCCGATCGCCGGCAAGACGGGCACCACCAATGAGGCAAAGGACGCCTGGTTTATCGGTTTCTCGCCGGACATCGTGGTGGGCATCTATCTCGGTTACGACAAGCCGCGGCCGCTCGGCCGGGGCAACGCAGCAACCGGCGGTCACCTCGCCGCGCCGATCGCGCGCGACTTCCTCAAGCTCGCACTGGCCGACAAGCCGGCCATCCCGTTCAAGGTGCCGGCTGGGATCAAGCTTATCCGTGTCGATGCCAAGACTGGCATGCGCGTTAGCCCCGGTGACACCGGCCGGACCATCCTTGAAGCCTTCAAGCCGGGCACCGCGCCGCCGGATAATTACGCCGCCATTGGCGTCGCTGATTCCGACGGCCGTCAGCTTCAGCCGCCGCCCGACGCCGATCGAAGCCTGTTCCGCTCCGGCACCGGCGGTCTATATTAGGTTTAGTGCTAGATTGCGCTTTGCGGCTTCCGCCGCTACATCCGCGGAAGTCGTCTCACGTCTTCCCACAGCTCAGAGAAATTTATGCGCGCCGAAGTCGAACGCCTAGTCGAAGAGATCAAGCAGTCAGTCGGGCTGCTGAGGAGGCATCTTTGACGTCGAACAATCCACCGCGCGATTGGCGGAGCTGAACAAGCTCGCCGAAGACCCAAATCTCTGGAATGATCCACAGAAGGCACAGAAGCTGATGCAGGAGCGCACCTCGCTGGAGGATGCGTTGTCCGGCATCGGCAAGGTTGAGCGTGAGCTCGAAGACAATATCGGCATGATCGAGCTCGGCGAAGCCGAGAACGATGCTGATGTCGTGACCGAGGCCGAAGCTGCGCTGAAAGTGCTCAAGAAGGAAGTCGCTCGCCGCGAACTGGAAGCGCTGCTGTCGGGCGAGGCCGATCGCTTCGATTCTTATCTCGAGGTGCATGCCGGCGCGGGGGGTACCGAGAGCCAGGATTGGGCCTCGATGCTGTTGCGGATGTATACCCGTTGGGCCGAGAAACACGGTTTCAAGATCGAGTATCTGGAGGAGCAGCAAGGCGAAGAGGCCGGGATAAAATCCGCCACCATCCAGATTTCCGGACACAACGCCTATGGCTGGCTGAAGACCGAGGCCGGCGTGCATCGCCTGGTGCGGATATCGCCGTTCGATTCCAATGCGCGCCGGCACACCTCATTTTCCTCGGTACAAATCTTTCCTGTGATCGACGACAGCATCAAGATCGACATCAAGGAATCCGACGTGCGCACCGACACCATGCGCTCGGGCGGCGCGGGCGGTCAGCACGTCAACAAGACCGAGTCC
Source organism: uncultured Alphaproteobacteria bacterium (assembly GCA_963775545.1). Taxonomy (GTDB): domain Bacteria; phylum Pseudomonadota; class Alphaproteobacteria; order Rhizobiales; family Xanthobacteraceae; genus Bradyrhizobium. The sequence continues at coordinate 215,132 of CAVZJE010000013.1, read as the reverse complement.
GCCGTGCGATTGACGCATATTCCGACGGGTGTCGCGGTGGTCTGCCAGGCCGGGCGGTCGCAGCACAAGAACCGCGCGCAGGCGTGGGACATGCTGCGCGCGCGGCTATATGAGATCGAGCTGAAGAAGCGCGAGGAGCAGGCCGCCGCCGATCAGGCCGCCAGGACCGATATCGGCTGGGGTCATCAAATCAGGTCTTACGTGTTGCAGCCCTACCAGATGGTCAAGGACCTCCGCACCGGCGTGCAGACCTCGGACACCTCGGGCGTGCTCGACGGCGACCTCGATGAATTCATGGCGGCAACGCTGGCGCAACGTGCCTTCGGCACGGCCACCGGCGCCGTTGAGGATGTGGACTAATTTTTTATCTCAGCCGGCGCTGAGCCGTACGCCAGCGCGCAGAAATTTCTGAGGATCGACAGCCTCGCCATCGATCCTGGTTTCATAGTGCAGATGCGGGCCCGTCGAGCGGCCGGTTGAACCCACCGCGCCAATCACCTGCCCGATCTTGACGACATCGCCGACCTTCACGTTGATTTCGGAGAGATGCCCGTAACGGGTCGACAGACCATTGCCGTGGTCGATCTCGACCATCCGGCCATAACCGCCCGCCCAACCGGCGGACGCTACTTTTCCATTGGCGGTGGCGCGCACGGGATCGCCGGCCGAGGCGCGGAAGTCGAGCCCGGTATGCATCGCCGGGCGGCCGAGAAAGGGATCGGTGCGGATTCCGAATCCGGAAGTGAACTCCACCTCGCCGACCACGGGTTTTCGATAAGGCACCAGCGCCAGCGTGCGGTTAAGGCGCTCGACCTGGGCGCGGCTGATGTTGATGCGATAAAGCTGGCGATCGAACGCACTGGCGTCGGCTGGCAATTTTACCGGCACGTAGGGGCCGCCCATGCCTGCGCGCGGCGTTGCAGCTTCGAGTTGGCCGATGTCGAGACCGAGATCGGTGAATACGCCGCGCATGCGTCGCGCGCGCGATTCGAGATTGTCTTCAACCGAGTTGAGAGATGAAAGTTGCCGCCGCTCGACCTGATCGAGCGAATTTTGCAGGCGCACGATCACGTTGCCGACGCCCTGGATCTTCGCAGCCTTGGTTGCCGGCGCGTTGACGAGGATCGGCGCGCGAGATTCCAGGCGCGCCTCGCGATCGGGCGGTGCGACGAATACGGCGGTGTCGCTGATCGGGGAGGGTTTCGGGATGCCCGCGGCCGCAGGCTCGATCGCGGCAGCGCCGCGCGACGGAGCCCTGACCGAGCCCGTGACGTCTGGGATGGCGCCCATGGCGCTCGCGCGCGATTTAAGCGCGGTCTGCCGGCGCATGATCTGCTCGAGCTTCTGGTCGAATTGCTCCTGATCCAGCAGTTGCCGGCTGGTGGCGCGATCGACCTTGGCGCGAAGTTCGGCGATCCGGTCTTCGTAGGCGTATTGCATATCCGCCTGTCGCGCGATCAGTCGCGTCAAGACATCGTCGCGAAACGCGAAATAGGTAGCGGTTGCCGCCGACCACATTCCAAGCGCGGTGACCGTGCCGACCACGATCCAGAAGGCGACCGGTCCGAAGCGGACCTGCTTGCCGGCATGGACCAGCGTGTAGCCGTTCTCGTCAGGCTTGGCGGTGGATGAATTGATCGGGTGGCGGGCGACTTGCCGGCCCGGACCATGCGGCTGGCGGTACGCGGACTGTTGACCGGAACGATACGACATCGACACTCCCGAGCCGGTCGGAGGGGAGTTCCGTACGGCGCAAATTCTAAGGGAGATTTGACCCGGTCATGGTTAATTTTTCGCGAATGAGGGCTCTCTCGGCTCAAGCCGAGCGAGCCACTGCAAGCACGTCGTCGGCGTGTCCGTCGACTTGCACGTTGCGCCAGATCTTGATGATTCGGCCGTCCGCTCCAATCAGAACCGTGCTGCGAAGGATGCCTTTGAACGTCCTGCCATACATGGATTTTTCGCCCCAGGCGCCGTAGGCCTCAAGCATCTCGTGCTTCTCATCCGATGCAAGAGGAACCGAAAGCCGGTGTTTGTTGCGGAAGGCTTCTTGCGCCTTGAGCGGATCGCCTGAGACCCCGACAACCGCAGTTCCCGCCACGGCGAAATCGCCCGAGAGCCGTGTGAAGTCGATGGCCTCTTTCGTGCAGCCCGGCGTGTCGGCACGGGGGTAGAAAAACAACACGAGTTTCTGGCCGGCATAGTCCTTGAGCGAAACGCTGGTTCCGCCATCGCGAGGCAGATGGAAGGCGGGCGCCTTCGCGCCTTCGGCGAGCGCGGATCCTGCCTTCCGATTCGCTTGGACGGTGGCCGACGTCCTTGAGACCTTGGATGGGAGCCGGCGTGCACTGGGTTGCCTCTTTTTTGAGTTCTTGCTTGATTTGGTCGCCGGTGACTTTCCCGCCTTCGAAGCCGGACGCTTGGCGGATGCCTTTGCGGCGCTCTTTTTCGCGGCGGCCGCAGTACCGGATTTCTTGCGCGTTTTCTTGGACATACGCCTTCCTTTCGTCGCTTTCCGCGGATCAATCATTGAGGTATTGGATCGGGTCGGTTACCGAGCAGGTCAGTTTGGCCTTTTCGGATTATGCTCAAAAGGATTTTGGCGCGCCACTCCTCCGCTCGCGTGGCTTTCTGCCGGATGACGAGCGGAAGCCGCCGTCGCTCCGCTTGCGACACGGGTAGATGCTTTCGCAAATGCGGGAATCGAAGGACTATTTGCAAATATCGGTTTTAGTGGAGTTCGGGATTTGAGATTCGCTTGGGAGCTCGGGCAAATGGGTAGCGGATATCAAATCGGATCCACAGGAGTGAGGAGGGAGCAATGCTGGCGCTCGGAGCCGTCGTTGTCCGTCCTGGCCCATCCATCGGCGCCGGCAACGAGAGGCAATGGTAAGACATAAGCCGACCCAGGATCCCAGCCTGCCCGCTGACGCCCGGCACGACCAATGGGACGGCGCCGATTGGCACGCGGAAGGGCACGATGAGGCCGCCGGGCGCCGGGCACGCCGGCTGTTGTCGCAATCCAATCCCCGCTTTTATGCGCTCGGCGATCGCTGGGGATCCGTACGGCGCTATCTCGCCGGCGAACGCTGGTTCTGGCGGCTCGCGATTGTCGTCCTCTCGCTGTTTGTGATTTTTGCCGGCTGCTTCGCCGGCCTGTGGTGGCGGCTCGGCGCCGGGCCGATCAACCTCGACATAGCGACGCCGTGGCTGGCTGCTGCGATCGAGGACAATATCGGCCACGGCAACACCGTCGAGGTCGGCGGCACGCAGATCGAGCGGGCCGGTCGAATCCGGATTGCGGTGCGTATCCGCGACATCATCGTACGAGATCGCGATCACGCAGTCGTTGCGAGCGCGCCGAAGGCCGAAGTGAGACTTTCGGGCATGGCGCTGTTGATGGGACGGCTGCGCGCCGAAAGCCTGAATCTGGTGGATGCCGAACTCAGTGTGCGCATCACCCCCGACGGCTATGTCACCGTGTCCACCGGCGACAATGCGCGGCCACTTGCCACCGGCGTCGCCTCAAAAAAGGAAGCGGGGCTGCCTCCGACGTTTCCGCGTCCGGCCGGCCCGAACGGATCGGCTTCGCCGCAGCCAAGCCAGCCTGCCGCTGCCGCGCCGGCGGCGGACAGTGCACAGGCGGGACTGCTTGCGGGCCTCGACTGGCTCGACAGCCTGAGCCTGACCGGACTTGACGGGCAGAATCTCAACGAGATCGGATTGAAAAACGGCAGCCTGATCGTTGACGATGAGCAGCGCGGCAACAAATGGAATTTCCAGAACATCTCGCTCAGTCTGCGGCGGCCAAGCGGCGGCGGGGTCGCGCTGAGTGTTGCCGAAGAGGGCAAGCAGGGCTGGTCGTTGCGCGTAGCGGTGGGCCCTCCCGCCAACGGCGTGCGATCGGTGGATATCAAGGCCGACAAGGTCTCGACCGCCAACATCCTTCTGGCGCTGCGGCTGAAGAATTTGAACTACAGCGCGAATTTGCCGTTGAGCGGCGAGTTGAAGGGCGAACTGGGTCGCGACGGTTTGCCGACCTATTTCCGCGGCAAGATCACGGCGGGAGCTGGACAGGTCGTCGACAGCGATACGCCCGATTTTCCGATGACGATCGATGCGATCGACGTGAATCTCGAATGGGACGCCGGCAAGCGGGTGCTGGCAGCGCCATTCAAAATCATTTCCGGCGAGAACAGGATCACGCTGCTCGCCACCCTTGAGCCCCCCAATGGCAATACCACCGAGTGGCAGTTGGGCTTTAGCGGGGGAACCGTCCTGCTTGCCGGAAACGACAACGAGCCGCCGGTCATCTTCAATCGCGTCTCGATCGGTGTGCGCATCGATACCGACAAAAAGCGGGTGACCCTGACGCAGGCCGATTTCAGCAATGGCGAGATTGGCGTTGCCGGCACGGGTAGCATCGACTACTCGGGCGAGCCTCGCATGATGCTTGGATTTGCCGGCACCCCCATGTCGGTATCGGCGCTCAAGCGGATCTGGCCAACTTTGGTCGTTGCAGACGTTCGGGATTGGGTGGTCGACCGGGTTGAACGCGGCGCGATTCAGCGCATCGAAATCGGGGTTAATTCGCCGGTTCGAAACCTCTCGCGAAAAGGGCCGCCGATTCCCGACGACGGCCTCAACGTCAACATTGTCGCCACTGGGGTGACGTTGCGGCCCGTCGACGGGTTGCCTGCAATTCACGACGCCGACCTGAAGGCGCACATCACCGGGCGAACCGCAACCGTCACCGTCGGCCAGGGCGTGGCGGACACGCCAGCGGGCCGCAAGCTCAATGTTTCCGATGCTGCGTTCGAGATCGCGGATATGGCGCCGAAACCGGTGCAGGCCAAGGTGAAATTCCGGATCGACGGTCCGGTGCCGGCGGCGGCCGAAATTCTGGCCTCGGACAAGTTGAGCGACCTTTCGGCGACCCTGATCGATCCCAACACGAGCAAGGGCACGGCTTCCGCCGTCGTCACGCTGGCTTTGCCGATCAAGCGTGACATCACGCGGGCCGAGACGAGCTACACCGTCACGGCCGATCTCGGCGGATTTGCCGCCGACCGTCTGATGATGAATCAGAAGCTCGAAGCCAACACGCTGAAGGTGATCGCCAACAATCAGGGTTATCAGATCAAAGGCGACGTGAAGATCAACGGGCAGCCGGCCTCGCTCGACTACCGCAAGCAGAATGATGGCGATGCCGATATCAAGCTGCAGGCGACGTTGGATGAAGCAAGCCGCGCCCGGTTCGGTTTTGACCTTGGGCCGGCGGTAAGCGGCTCCATCCCGGTCAAGCTGACCGGCAAGATCGGCGGCGACACGCGCCTTGGCATCGATGCCGATCTCACGTCCCTGAAGCTCGACAATATTCTTCCCGGCTGGGTCAAGGCGTCGGGCAAGTCGACGCACGCGACATTCAACGTGGTTCAGAAACCGCAATCGACCCGTCTGGAAGACATCGTGATCGAAGGCGGCGGCGCTTCCATCAAGGGATCGGTTGAGGTCGATCAGAACGGCGATCTCATCAGTGCGAACTTCCCGACCTATGCGCCCTCGGAAGGCGACAAGACCTCGCTGCGGGCCGATCGCGGGCCGGACGGCGTAATCAAGGTCGTGATGCGCGGTGACGTGTTTGACGGCCGCGGTTTTCTGAAGACCGCGATCTCCGGCAAGGAGACCGATTCCAAGAGCAAGACAAAGAACATGGATTTCGACGTCGACGTGAAGCTCGGCGCGGTGGCGGGATTCTTCGGGGAGGCGTTACGAAGCGTCGATGTCAAAATGTCCCGCCGCGGTGGGACGATCAAGAGCTTTGCCTTCACGAGCAAACTTGGACGCGACACGCCTGTCACGGCGGACTTGCGCGGCCGCGCGCAGGGCCGCGAGGTGATCTATCTCGAGACCAACGATGCAGGCGCGCTGCTTCGCTTCACCGACACCTACTCCAAGGTCGTTGGCGGGCAGCTTCAGCTGGCATTGGATCCGCCGACCGCGGAGCCCGGCCCGAAAGAGGGCTTGCTCAACGTCCGGGATTTCACCGTCAAAGGGGAGGCCTCGCTTGACAAGCTGGCGGCAGGCGGCCCGGTGGGTGCGCAAGCCGGCATCGGCTTCTCGCGCCTGCGCGCAGAATTTGTTCGGCAGAACGGACAGCTCACGATCAAGGAAGGCGTCCTTAAGGGGCCGACCATCGGCGGCACGATCGAAGGCAGTATCGATTATCCGGGCAACCAGGTGCGCATGAGCGGCACCTTTGTTCCGCTATATGGGTTGAACAACCTTCTCAATCAGGTCCCGGTTTTCGGATTGTTCCTGGGCGGCAGCAATGAAGGGGTATTCGGCCTCACCTATGAGGTTGTCGGCACCCCGGACAAACCGACGCTTCGGGTCAATCCGATCTCGGCCATCTTCCCCGGCGTCTCCCGGAAGATCATGGAGTTCAATACCGGCAAGCAGAACAACTCGGTCGAACTTCCGCAATCGACCACGGAGCGATGACTTCGCCGCTGGTCAGCGCCGCAATGCCGGTACCACCAGAAACGGGATCATGCCCAGGATTACGCTGATCAGCGCATAGAGGATCAGCGGATTGTAGCTGTGCGTGACGTCGTGGATCAGGCCGCCGCTCCACGAGCCGAATGCCGAGCCGAGTCCGCTGCCGATCGCGATCGCGCCGTAGATGGTGCCGACATGCTTTCCGCGAAACAGCTTCATCGCCGTTGCCGTCAGCAGCGGCCCGCGTGAGCCGATCATGCTGCCGAAGCAGACGACGAATCCGGTCAGCACCCAGATGTTCGGATGCCATTGCAGCAGCCACAGCAGGAAGATTCCGAACACCGACATCGCGTAGGAAAACAGAACTGATGGCCTGCGTCCGATGATGCCATCGAGCCAGGAGACGCCGAGCATGCCAAACAGAAGTACGACGCCGGAGAAGCCCCAGGCGGTCGCCGCCTGCAACGGCGGAAAGCCGGCCTCGATCAGGTAGGCGACGATTTGGGGAGTAAGCGCATACATGCCGATCGCGGTGAAAAAGAACGTCGCGAACAGGGCCCAGAAGGCGTGGTGGCGTACCGCACGATCAAGCGTCCAGCCTTCGTCCGATAGTTCGGCCGCCGCTTCCTTGATGATATGGGGGGCGCCTGTTGAAAACAGCCGCCACGGCAGCACCAGAAGGGGAAGCATCAAGACCAGCGCGGTCACGCCGAAGATCTGATAGGCGCCGCGCCATCCGATGTGGTCGATCAGCAGTTGCGACGCCGGCAGTAATACCAGCACGCCGGCGCCGGTTGCGGAATAAACCACCGCCATCGCGGTCGGCAGCCGTGGGCCGAACCAGCGGCCGAGCAAAATCGAGTTCGGCACATTGCCGATCAGCGCAATGCCGAAGCCTACGCAGACGCCGACGCTGAGCTGGATTTGCCAAAGATGTGTGGCATAGGCGGCGAACAAGAACGCACCGCCAATCAGCAACAGGCCAAGCGAATAGACGCTGCGCGGCCCGGAGTAATCGAACAGCCGGCCGATCAAGGGAGAGGCGAGGCCGCCGGCCAGCGCACTCAGCGAATAGACCGAGACGACGTCAGCGCGGTTCCAGCCGAAACTTTCGGAAATCGGCAGCAGGAAGACCGAAAAACTCTCACCCAATCCGCGGCCGAGCACCGACAGCGCAAAGCACAACGCGAGCACGCCCAGCGCGGTACGTGTCGGCCTGGTTGGCGTTTCCTGCAGCGGCGTGGCTTGATCCATCGCAGGCAGAGAGCGCGTTTCAGCACGTCCTCGCAAGCGTGAAAAGCGAATACACCTATGCAGCTTTACCTTCCGCGCGATGCGGCCGGTGCGATGAAGCCTAGACCGGCTTCAAAAGCACGTGACGCTTCTTGCCAAATGATAGCTTGATCACACCCTCCGGTGTCAGTTCCGAGAACGTCAGTACCATTTTTTCGTCAGTGACAATCACGTCGTTGACGCGGAGACCACCACTCTTAATTTGACGTCTTGCTTCGCCATTCGACGTAACAAATCCAACCGCGACATTGGCCGTCAGAATGCCGATCCATCTTCTAGCTCTTGGCGCTTGACTTCGAATGTCGGCAAGGTTTTCTGAGAAACGACGCCCTCTTCAAATGTTTTTCTAGCTGTCTCTGCGGCCTTTTTGGCTGCAGTGCGCCTGTGTAGGAGAGCAGTTGCTTCATTAGCGAGGATCTTCTTGGCTTCGTTGATTTCTTGCCCTTGCAGCGCCGCCAGCTTGCCGATCTCGCTCATCGGCAGCGTCGTGAACAGCTTCAGGAACCGAACGACGTCGGCGTCCTCGGTGTTTCGCCAGTATTGCCAATAGTCATAAGAACTAAATTGGTTGGCGTTCAACCATACCGCTCCAGCCGCAGTCTTTCCCATTTTCGCGCCGGAGGCAGTTGTCAAAAGTGGCGTCGTCAGCGCAAAAAGTTGATGCGTACCCATACGTCGACCTAGATCGACGCCCATGACGATGTTGCCCCACTGGTCCGAGCCGCCCATCTGCAAATTGCAGCCATGCTGCCGCGCCAATTGAACGAAATCGTAGGACTGTAAGATCATGTAGTTGAATTCGATGAAGCTCATCTCCTGTTCGCGATCGAGTCTGAGCTCGAACCGAATCCATGGACAGCATTCGATTGACTGAGAAATGCTCGTCCGACATCGCGAAGCATCTCGATCTAGTTAAGCTTAGTCAGCCATTTCGCGTTATCGAGCCATCAAGGCGTCGGTTTTACCCTTGCCGAAGTGCACGAAGCGCTTAAAGACGCCTTTGATCGATTTCTTATTCGCCTTGATTTGGTCGACCGTGAGAATTGCTGTCGCGTCTCGTCTTTTCCCGAAGGGTCACCAACCAGGGTTGTTCCACCGCCCATTAGGGTGATCGGTTTGCCTCCACCTCTGTCCTGTAACCAGTGTAACATCATCGTGCTGAGATCAGTTGCCCGATGTGCAACGACGGGGCTGTGCAGTCGTAGCCGACGTAGGCCACAAGCGCGCCGCGCGCTGCGAGGCTATCAATCCCCTCGCATCCGATGCTTGATGAATGAAGCCGCGCCACTGCAGCTCATTGAGAAAATCTGATCTAAAAGCGGTCATCTTTCTTCGAACCTGATCATTTTTGTTTTACGTTAATTGCTAAGCAAAGCTGGCGGAACCCGGCCGGATGGACTGCCCCCCGTGTCGGCGCTGTGGCATTATAAGATGTGCCGATTGGGCACAAGCTAAAGGTCCTAGGGTAGGGCTGAGGCTAGAATACGATGATGTTAACGGCCATAGGCCTGATGAGCGGGACCTCGCTGGACGGGGTTGACGTCGCCATGATCGAAACCGACGGCAAACGCGTGCAGGCGTTCGGCCCGTCCAGCTACAGACCTTATACCGACGTCGAGCGCCGTCTGCTGCTCCAGGCTCTGACGGAGGCCACCCACTTGCAGGCGCGCGAGGCGCGGCCGGGCATCCTCCATGAGGCTGAGCGGGTGGTGACCATGGCGCATGCCGAAGCCGTCGCCAGCTTCAAGGCCCAGAACCGGATTGCCAGCGAAGACATCGATATCGTCGGCTTCCATGGCCAGACCGTGCTGCACCGCCCCGCCGAGAAGATGACGGTGCAGATTGGCGACGCCGCTGCCCTGGCCAGAGCGATCCATATCCCGGTCATGCACGATTTCCGCGCCGCGGACGTCGCAGCCGGTGGCCAGGGTGCGCCGCTCGTGCCGGTCTATCACCGCGCGCTCGCGCAATCGCTGGAACGCGAAGGGCCGGTTGTCGTGCTCAATATCGGCGGCGTGTCCAACATCACCTATATCGACGGCGATACCCTGATCGCCTGCGACACGGGACCCGGAAACGCACTGATCGATGATTTCATGCAGCGCTCGCTTGGCCAGCGCTTCGACTGCGACGGCCGCATGGCGGCCCAGGGCGTCGTCGATGAGAATTGGATCGCGCAGGCATTGTCTTTGCCGTTTTTTGCGCTGCCACCGCCGAAATCGCTCGATCGCAACGATTTCGGCAAGCTCTTGCTTCGGGATTCCTCGCCCGCCAATGGCGCGGCCACGTTGACCGCTTTCACCACGGCTGCGATCGCAAGGATCGTTCCGCTGCTGCCGAAGCGGCCGAAAAGCTGGGTCGTCGCCGGAGGCGGCGCGCGTAACCTCACCATGATGCGGATGCTGCGTGAGAAGCTTCGTCCAGCGCCCGTGGAAGCGGCCGATGCGCTCGGCTGGTCGACCGACGCGATCGAAGCCCAGGCTTTCGGCTTTCTGGCCGCACGGGGCTTGAAGGGTTTGCCGCTCAGCTACCCCGCCACCACGGGGGTGCCGATCCCGATGACCGGAGGCATTGTCGCGCGACCGTGAAGGCTAGGCGCTTGACCGGTACATGCAACTGCATGTAAATTAATGCATCTGCATTTAACTGCCGGGAATGTCGATGTCAGGCTCCGTCAGGCTGATCAGCCACAAGCTTTGTCCCTATGTGCAGCGGGCGGTGATTGCGCTCACGGAGAAGGGCGTCGCCTTCGAGCGCGTCGACGTCGACCTCGCCAACAAGCCCGACTGGTTTCTGAAAGTCTCGCCGCTCGGTCGGACGCCCGTCTTGCAAGTCCGCGACACCGCGATTTTTGAATCCGCAGTCATTCTTGAATATCTCGAGGAGACCGGGCCAAAGCCGTTGCATCCGGCTGACCCGTTGCGTCGCGCCGAACATCGCGGCTGGATCGAATTTGGCTCTGCTGTGCTCAACGATATTGCCGGGTTCTATTCGGCGCCCGATGAAGCCGCCTTCAAGGCCAAGGCAACACAACTCGAAGCGCGCATTGTGCGGCTTGAAGACCGTATCGCGGCTTCGCCGTGGTTCGACGGCGAGGCGTTTTCGCTCGTCGATGCGGTCTTTGGGCCTGTGTTCCGTTATTTCGATGTGTTCGACGAAATCGGCGAATTCGGCATTCTGGCCAGCAAGCCGAAACTCGCGCATTGGCGCGCATCGCTGGCGGTGCGGCCGTCGGTGAAGTCGGCGGTGAGCACCGAATACCCGGCGCTGCTGCGCGATTTCCTCAGGCGGCGAAATTCCTGGATATCGCAACTCCAGGCGTTCGCCGCGACATAGCTAACTTTCAGAGTTCAGCGGCCATCTTGGCGAGCGCGGCAACCGTGTTCATGTTGCGCGCGGTACCGGCTTTGGCGGCGGGAATGACGAGTTTCGATGTCGCCATGCCCTCGCCATAGTGGACATAGATCTCGCGCCGTCCGAGGCGAACTTTCTCGTCCTTTTGGCCGCGGACACCGGCCAATGTATCGGCCGGCGGCGTGCGGTCCAGGAACAACGCCATCGTGCGGTTCGGCGCCAGTTTCGGAAACGGATTGTCGGCCGCGACCTGTGCCATCTCGGCTGCGGTGCGCACGAGGACGCCGACAGGCTTGCCGGCATAGGCCTCAAGCCGTTTCTCAAGGGCCGACTTGATCGCGGCCTCCGACTTCCGGCTTTCAAAGACCACATTGCCACTGGCGATATAGGTTTTGGCCGATGCAAAGCCGAGTTCGTCGCACATTGCCTTCAGCTCGCTCATCGCGAGCTTGCCAGTGCCGCCGACATTGACCGCACGCAACAATGCGACCCAGGCGGCCATGCTTTTACAGGTCTTCTTTCTGACGCGGTTTCTTCATGCGAACCGCTTCACACTTCGCTTGAAAACGCTATCGCACGTTGGCGAGCCGCATATCGAGATACGCGGTCACCGACTGCATCAGCGGTTCGAGCTTGCCATCGAAGAAATGGTTGGCGCCGGGAATGACCTGCTGATCGATCACGATGCCCTTTTGCGTCTTGAGTTTCTCGACCAGCGTGTTGACGTCCTTCGGCGGCACCACCGCATCCCTCTCGCCATGCACGATCAGGCCCGAAGACGGGCAGGGCGCGAGGAACGAGAAGTCGTAGAGATTGGCGGGCGGCGCGATCGAAATGAAACCTTCGACCTCCGGCCGGCGCATCAACAGCTGCATGCCGATCCAGGCGCCGAACGAGAAGCCGGCGACCCAGCAGGCGCGCGCTTCGGGATTGATGGTCTGCGCCCAATCGAGCGCGGACGCCGCGTCCGAGAGTTCGCCGGTGCCGTGATCGAACGAACCCTGGCTGCGGCCGACGCCGCGGAAATTGAAACGCAGCACCGAAAATCCGCGATGGGCAAAAGCGTAGTAGCACTGGTAGACGATCTGATGATTTATCGTGCCATGAAACTGCGGGTGTGGATGCAGGATCATTGCGATCGGTGCGTTCTTCTGCTTCGCCGGATGGTAACGGCCTTCAAGACGGCCCGCGGGGCCGGTAAAAATAACTTCAGGCATGGACGGTCCTTGGCGAAATCGACCGGTGTGTCGCTGGCATCATCTGGCGCTCTGGCAAAAACCTCGCGGAGAGGAAAAGCTGGAGCAGGCGCCTTGAGGAGGTGTGCGAACGACGGTTCGTGATGAGGCCGCGTTCTAACATAAGGCAAGGGGCAAAAAGCAAGGGTTTTCAACATCCGCCTGCCTGCGAGGATGCTGGCTGCGATTGGGATTGTGGAGAGACGTAAGCATCGCCAGTTGGCATAACGCGGTGCGCAGGAAAGCCTGCGAGAAGATTAAGGTATTATTTTACTTCCATGTCAGACCGCGCCTACTTCGACTGGAACGCGACCACGCCGCTTCGTGACGAAGCGCGGCGCGCGATGATCGATGCGCTGGATCTTCCGGGTAATGCCTCATCGGTTCATGCCGAGGGCCGGGAAGCACGCAAGTGGATCGAGGGAGCGCGAACCGCCATTGCGCACGCCGTCGGAGCGTTGCCGAAAAATCTTGTCTTCACCTCTGGTGGAACCGAAGCCAACGCACTCGCGCTTGCACCTGGTCTGAGGCGAGACGGTGCTCCGCCCGTCGAACGGCTGGTTGTCTCCGCGATCGAACATGCGTCCGTCCTTGCCGGGGGAAGGTTTTCTCAAGCCGCGATCGAACGCATCGGCGTCACCCGCGATGGCATCGTCGATCTCGGGCATTTGCGTGAATTGCTTCACGGTCGCCCGCCCGCACTGGTGTCGATCATGCTGGCCAATAACGAAACCGGCGCGATCCAGCCGATCGCGGAGGCGGCCGGGATCGTTCACGCAGCGGGTGGTCTCCTGCACGTCGATGCCGTCCAGCCCTTCGGCAAGATACCGTTCGAGATGGGCGAATTGGGCGCCGACCTTCTCACCGTGTCGGCGCACAAGATCGGTGGCCCCAAGGGCGTTGGCGCGTTGGTGCTGGCAGAGGGATTGGCCGGGCTGGAGCCTCTCTTGCGCGGCGGCGGACAGGAATTGAGCCGTCGTGCCGGAACCGAGAACGTGGCGGGAATAGCCGGATTTGGCGCTGCGGCGATGGCCGCCATGGCTTGCTTGCCGCCCGAAAGTGGTCGCCTCCAGCGCCTGCAAAAACGGCTGGAGGACGGTCTGCAGCTAACCCCCGGCACCATCGTGTTCTCCAGTTCCGTGCAACGGTTGCTGAATACCACTCTCTTCACGATTCCCGGTTTGAGGGCCGAAACCGCCGTGATCGGCTTCGATCTGGCCGGCATTGCCGTGTCTTCGGGGTCGGCCTGTTCCTCGGGCAAGGTGCAGCCGTCCCATGTGCTGGAAGCGATGGGATTCGACCGTGACATCGGCCAAGGCGCAGTGCGGCTCAGTATGGGCTGGTCCACGCGAGATGCGGACGTAGATCGCTGCCTGGAGGCTTGGCGAAACCTCTCCGGTCGCTTACTTAAGGGTCAGCGACGAAACACAGCTTGAACGATTCTAAGAGGGTGATTTCGTCCCGGAAACATCGTAAGAGACCACAAGATTTTGATCCACCGCGGTCCTTGAAACCGCGAGCGGAGGACTGAATGGCTGCCGTACAAGAGACGGTCGATCGGGTTCGCCAGATCGACGTCGACCAGTATCGATATGGGTTTGAGACGCTTATCGAGTCCGAGAAGGCCCCGAAGGGACTATCGGAAGATACCGTCCGTTTCATTTCCGCGAAAAAGAACGAACCGGCCTGGATGCTGGAATGGCGCCTTGAGGCCTATCGCCGCTGGCTGACCATGACCGAGCCGACCTGGGCGCGCGTCAACTATCCCAAGATCGATTATCAGGATCTCTATTACTACTCCGCGCCGAAGCCGAAGAAGCAGCTCGCTTCGATCGACGAAATCGATCCGGAGATTCTCAAGACCTACGAGAAGCTCGGCATTCCCCTGCGCGAAGTTGCGGTGCTTGAAGGCGTAGCGCGCCCTGAGGGCGAGACGGCGCCCGCGGGGCGCAAGATCGCGGTGGACGCCGTGTTCGACTCGGTGTCGGTCGCGACCACGTTCCAGAAGGAACTCAAGCAGGCCGGCGTGATTTTCATGCCGATCTCCGAGGCTATCCGCGAGCACCCCGAACTCGTGAAGAAGTATCTCGGCACGGTGGTGCCGACCTCCGACAATTTCTTCGCCACGCTGAACTCGGCCGTCTTCTCCGATGGCTCATTCGTCTATGTGCCGCCAGGCGTGCGTTGCCCGATGGAACTGTCGACCTATTTCCGCATCAACGAGCGCAATACCGGGCAGTTCGAACGCACGCTGATCATTGCCGACAAGGGCGCTTACGTCAGCTACCTCGAAGGCTGCACCGCGCCGCAGCGCGACGAAAACCAGCTTCATGCCGCGGTGGTCGAGCTGGTCACGCTGGACGATGCCGAGATCAAATATTCGACGGTCCAGAACTGGTATCCCGGCAACTCCGAAGGCAAGGGCGGCATCTACAATTTCGTCACCAAGCGTGGCGACTGCCGCGGCATCAATTCGAAGATTTCCTGGACTCAGGTCGAGACCGGTTCGGCGATCACCTGGAAATATCCGAGCTGCATCCTGCGCGGCGATAATTCTCGGGGTGAATTCTACTCGATCGCGATCTCGAACGGCCACCAGCAGGTCGATTCCGGCACCAAGATGATTCACCTCGGCAAGAACACGACCAGCCGGATCATCTCCAAGGGCATCGCGGCCGGCGTATCGCAGAATACCTATCGCGGCCTCGTGACGGCCCACCGCAAGGCGACGGGCGCGCGCAACTTTACCGCCTGCGACTTGCTTCTGATCGGCGACAAATGCGGCGCGCACACTGTGCCTTACGTTGAAGCGAAAAACTCCTCCGCGCTGTTCGAACATGAAGCCACGACCTCGAAGATTTCGGAGGATGTGCTGTTTTATTGCGTGCAGCGCGGATTGAGCCAGGAAGAGGCGGTTGGCCTTGTCGTCAACGGCTTCGTCAAGGACGTGCTGCAACAGTTGCCGATGGAATTTGCTGTTGAGGCGCAGAAACTGATTTCGATCTCGCTTGAGGGGTCGGTCGGATAAGGCCTCCTCAGGATGAGGACGAACGGAAAAGACGGAACAACGTGATGCCATTACTCGAAGTCAAAAATCTGCAAGTCCGCGTTGAGGAACGTGAGATCCTCCACGGGCTGTCGCTTACGGTGAACACAGGCGAAGTACACGCGATCATGGGGCCGAACGGCTCCGGCAAGTCGACGCTCTCTCATGTCATCGCCGGCAAGCCCGGCTACGAAGTCACCGGCGGTGAAATCCTGTTCAAGGGCGAAAACCTGCTCGAGATGGCGCCCGACGAGCGCGCTGCCAAGGGTGTGTTTCTCGCCTTCCAGTATCCGGTGGAAATTCCCGGCGTTGCTACCATGAACTTCCTGCGCACGGCGCTGAATGCCCAGCGCAAGGCGCGCGGCGAAGGCGAGTTCTCGACGCCGGACTTCCTGAAGAAGGTACGCGAGGTCGCCAAGCGGTTGAATATCCCGCAGGACATGCTCAAGCGCGGCGTCAATGTCGGCTTCTCCGGTGGCGAGAAGAAGCGCAACGAAATCCTTCAGATGGCGTTGTTCGAGCCGAGCCTGTGCATTCTCGACGAAATGGATTCCGGTCTCGACATCGACGCACTTCGGGTTGCCGCCGATGGCGTCAATGCGCTGCGCTCGCCGGAGCGGGCCATGGTCGTGATCACACACTACCAGCGACTTCTGAATTATATCGTGCCGGACTTCGTGCATGTGATGTCGAAGGGCCGGGTGGTGAAGAGCGGCGACAAGCAATTGGCGCTGGAGCTTGAGGCGTCCGGTTACGCGCAGTTCGAAGACGCGGCCTGAGGCGCGAGACGGGTTTTGTGATGAACATTGCTTTGGCAAAGACCGGAAGCGGACGCGCGGTGGAGAACATATTTACTGCGGCGCGTGACCGGCTGCCCGGAACCGGAAAGGTGGCTGACGTCCGTCGGCAGGCGTTCGATGCTTTCGAGCGCGCCGGCCTGCCGCATCGTCGCCTGGAAGACTGGAAATATACCGATCTGCGCGCGCTGATGCGTGAAGTGCTGCCGCTAGCGGCTGCACCCGATGCATCGGCCCTGAAGCGTAGCGAGGCAGCGCTGGCCGAACTCAAGGCCGTTGATGCCTGCCGGTTGGTGCTGATCGACGGCACGCTGGCCCCTTCGCTCTCGAATCTGGGCGTGCTGGAAGCTGGCGTTCGCGTGCAGACCTTGCGCGAGATGCTGGAAGACAGCACCAATACTGCCCGCGCCGATCTGCTCGAGAGCGGTACGGCTTCGGGCTCCATGATTGCGCTGAACGCCGCCATGGCGACCGATGGCGCCGTGATCACCGTTGCCGATGGCACAGTGCTCGCAAAACCGCTGCATATCGTGCACGTCGCAACGCGCTCGTCGGCTGCGAGCTATACCCGTTCGTTCCTGAAGCTTGGCAACGCTGCGCAGGCGACGCTCCTGGAGAGCTTTGTCGCGGCTGGCGATGCCAAGTCCTATCAGGTCAACGATGCCCTCGTCGTCTCGCTCGGCGATCAAGCCCATTTGCAGCATGTGCGATTGATGGCAGATGGCGCGGATGCGGCCAACATCACGACCGCGATCTTCACAGTCGGCGCGAAGGCCCGCCTCACCACTTTCAACATGACGAGCGGCGGCGGCCTCAGCCGCTATCAGGGTTACCTCACTTTTGCGGGCGAAGGCTCCGAGGTGACCGCCAACGGCGTCAATCTTCTCAATGGCCGGCAGCACGCCGATACCACGTTGTTCCTGGACCACGCGGTTCCAAACTGCGCTAGCCGGGAAATCTTCCGCTCCGTGGTCGACGATCGCGCCCATTCGGTGTTTCAGGGCCGCATCATCGTTCAGCCCAAGGCGCAGAAGACCGACGCCAAGATGATGACGCGGGCCCTGCTGCTGTCGGACGAGGCCGAGGCCGACAACAAGCCGGAGCTGGAAATCTTTGCTGACGACGTGACCTGCGGTCATGGCGCCACCACGGGCGCGCTCGACGAGAGCCTGCTGTTTTACCTGCGCGCCCGCGGACTTTCTGAAAAGGAAGCTCAGGCGTTGTTGATTCAGGCTTTTGTGGGCGAAGCTATCGAATCCATTGCCAGCGATGCGGTGCGCGAGGTTGCGATCTCGACCGCGCAGCGTTGGCTGGCGGCACGGGGATGAGCATGCATCCAGCGGTCGCAAATGGTTCTTATGATGTTGCCCGCCTGCGGGAGGATTTTCCGGCGCTGGCGCTGAAGGTCTACGGCAAGCCGCTTGTCTATCTCGACAATGCGGCGTCGGCGCAGAAACCGAACGCCGTGCTGGATCGCATGACGGAGGCCTACAAGAAGCGAATACGCCAACGTCCACCGCGGCCTGCACTACCTCGCCAACGCCGCCACCGAGGCGTATGAGGGCGGACGTGCCAAGGTCGCGCAATTTCTCAACGCGAAGCGAGACCGAGGAAATCGTCTTCACCCGCAATGCGACGGAAGCGATCAACCTGGTGGCGTCCTCCTGGGGCGCGCCCAATATCGGGAACGGCGACGAGGTCGTGCTCTCGATCATGGAGCACCATTCCAACATTGTGCCCTGGCATTTTCTCAGGGAGCGTCAGGGCGCCGTCCTCAAATGGGTCGATGTCGATGACGATGGCAATTTCCTGATTGATCAGTTTGAAAAGCAGCTATCGCCGCGGACGAAACTCGTCGCCATTACCCAGATGTCGAATGCGCTCGGCACTATCGTGCCGGTGAAGGAAGTCGTGAAGATCGCGCATGCCAGGGGCATTCCGGTGCTCGTCGACGGCAGCCAGGCCGCGGTCCACCTCGCGATCGACGTGCAGGATATCGGCGCGGATTTTTACGTCTTCACCGGCCACAAGCTGTACGGGCCATCCGGCATCGGCGTGCTTTACGCCAAATACGATCACCTCGTCGACATGCGGCCTTATAATGGCGGCGGCGAGATGATCCGCGAAGTCGCGCGCGACTGGGTCACCTATGGTGATCCGCCGCATAAGTTCGAAGCGGGTACGCCCGCGATCGTGGAGGCCGTAGGGCTCGGGGCCGCAATCGACTACGTCAATTCGATCGGCAAGGAGCGCATCGCCGCGCACGAGCACGACCTTCTGACTTACGCGGAATCGCGCTTGCGCGAGATCAATTCGATACGAATGATCGGCACCGCCAAGGGTAAGGGGCCGGTGATTTCTTTTGAAATGAAGGGCGCGCATCCGCACGATGTCGCAACCGTCATCGACCGGCAGGGGATCGCGGTTCGCGCTGGCACCCATTGCGTGATGCCGCTTTTAGAGCGGTTCAACGTGACCGCGACGTGCCGGGCCTCGTTCGGGATGTATAATACGCGCGAAGAAGTCGACCATCTGGCACAGGCGCTGATCAAGGCGCGGGAATTGTTCGCATGAACGGCACTGTCGAAGCCAAGAATCTGGAAGCCAAAAATCTGGAAACCAAGGATTTGGAAACCAGGACATCCAACATGGAAACCCATTCGGCGTTGCCGCCGGAGGAAACCGAGCGGCTGAGCGGCGACATCGTGGCCGCGCTGAAAACCGTGTTCGACCCGGAAATTCCGGCAGACATTTACGAGCTCGGCCTGATCTACAAAGTCGAACTCAAGGACGATCGCTCCGTCGATCTGATGATGACGCTGACCACGCCGAACTGCCCGGCCGCAGGCGAACTGCCGCAGATGGTGGAAAACGCGGTCGCGAGTGTTCCCGGTGTTGGCGTGGTCAATGTGAACCTGGTGTGGGACCCCGCGTGGACGCCGGACCGCATGTCCGACGAGGCGCGTCTGGTGCTCAATATGTGGTGAGCATTCGCCGGCGACGTTGAGCACCTTATTGAATTGGCTTTGGGACTGACCACATGACTGACATGAGCCCGACATCACCATCGCCGAAAGCGAAACCCCGCCCTCGTCCGCAAGTGATGAGGCTGACGGAAGCTGCCGCCCAGCGTATTGCCGAACTGACCAAGCGCTCGGATTCCGAGATCGTCGGCCTTCGGGTTGGCGTCAAGAACGGCGGCTGTGCCGGGCAGTCCTATACGGTCGAATATGCGCATGAGGTGCGCCCGACCGACGAGGTTGTCGAAGACAAGGGCGTCAAGATTCTGGTCGATCCCAAGGCGGTGCTGTTCCTGCTCGGCACCGAGATGGACTACAAGGCTGATAAAATGCAGGCCCAGTTCATCTTCAATAACCCGAACCAGATTGGCGCCTGTGGCTGCGGCGAATCCGTGCAGCTCAAGCCGGCTGACGTCGAGGGCTGAGGGGCGGTCCGATGGATCGCGATTTCCTGGTCGACCTGTTTTCCGACTTTGGCCCTGTGACGCTGCGCCGGATGTTCTCCGGCTACGGCATTTCCGTTGACGGCATCAACTTTGCGCTGGCGTTGCGCGCAGGTCTCTATTTCCGCGCTGACGAAGAGACCATTCCGCAATTCCAGGCGGAAGGATCGAAGCCGTTCCAGTATCAACAGCGATCGACGGCGAAAGTCGTCACCGTCAACTCGTATTGGGAATTGCCGGCGCGGCTATTCGACGATTCCGAGGAGTTGACCGGCTGGGCGAGGGCGGCATTGGCGGCAGCGCAGCGTGCGGCGCTCCACAAGCGCTCAAAGACACCCAGGAAGGCAAAGAAGCTGACCAAAGCAGCGAGCAAAGCGCAGGTATCCAGGAAAGGCGCATCGAAGAAGAAATCAGTCTCGCGTCAGGCAAAGCGGCGATGAGGACTTAAGCAACCTGGCCACGGGTTTCGGCGACATATTCCGGATCGGCCTCACAGACAACGCGGTTGCGTCCGCCGCGCTTGGCGGCATAAAGGCAGGCATCCGCCCGTTCGATCAGCGAGTCCGTATCGTCGCCCGGCTTGAGCATCGACACTCCGACCGAGATGGTGACGCGACCCAGGATCTCGCCGGTGGACTTCTTCTTCAGTTCCTTGGACATCACCGCACGGCGGATGTGATCGGCGACCGTCAGGGCCTGGCGCAGCGCCGTGTTGGGCAGCACGACGGCGAACTCCTCGCCGCCGTAGCGGGCCGTGATGTCCTGCCCCTTGATCGACTGCTTCAGCGACATTCCGACCAGCCGCAACACCTGGTCGCCGGTGAGATGGCCATAGGAGTCGTTGAAGGACTTGAAGTGGTCGATATCGAACATCAACAGCGAAAGCGGCTCGGAGGTCTCCAGCGCAGTCGCGACCGCCATCTCAAGCGAATGATCGAAGTATTTGCGGTTGCCGAGGCCGGTCAAGGGATCGGTGAGGCTTTCAGCCCTGATCGCCTCGAGGCTCTGCTGGAGATTGCTGATTTCCGCTTTGGACAGTACCAGCCGATCTTCCAGGGCCTTGGTTGTGTCGCGCATCTCGTGGGTCGTCTTGACGAGCGAGTTGACCACTTTCATGACCTGGTCACGATCCAGGGCCTTCGAGAGCCGTTCGGTAGCCCCGGACAGGCTTGCATTGAAAGCGGCCGACATGCCGAGCGCGTCGCCGATCAGTTGCACCACGTCATCGATTTCGCCGATCACGCGCGCGCCGACCTTGTCGATGCGGTCAGTGGTCTTGAGGTGGGAGAGGTAGGTCTCGTAGATCTGCTCGAGATCGGCTTCGGTCAGCTTGCCGTTGCGGGCAAGCGTCTCGTTGATGACCTGATTGAGCTGCGAATTGTATCCGGTGGCGTAGACGTACCAGATCTCATAATTGCGGGGGATTGCGGTTTGCCGCAGGGACCTGATCTGGCCGAGCGCAAGCTCGGCGAAGGCCATTGTGCGTTCATGTTCGTCCAGCACGAAACCACGCCCCCAACACAGCGCGCGACCGCAGCCAGCGCCAATCTCATAAACTATAAAGGTTAAGCTACCGGAGGTTGATGAACGGGTCGTAAACGAGCGACCCGTACCCCGGTACTGTCGGCGCCGGACTGATCAGACGCGGGCGCGCACCGGACGCAGCAAAAACGCTGGAAGATGAGAGTGATCCGCCGGTTCCGCAGGGGACGGTGACTTCTGCGTTTCCGACGGGCGACCGATCGACGGGGGACGCGGCCGGGAGGATGGGGTTACCGGCGGTGTCGCTGCGGCTACAACCGGGGATTGTTCCGCCGGAGCCGGGTTGCGGCTTCCGGCGCTGCCGGCGTCACCGCCGCGGCGCCGTTTGCGCCCGCCGCGCGAGCCTTCTCTTCCGCCGTCCCGAGACCGCTCCTGACGCTCACGAGGGGCTGCCTGCTCAGACTCGGGCGCTTTGGAGCTGCCTTCTGCGAACGGAATGCTTTGTCCGATCAGCTTTTCGATCGCGCCGATCGATTTGTGGTCGAGCGAGGTGACGATGGAAATAGCAGTACCAGCGCGGCCCGCACGGCCGGTGCGGCCGATCCGATGAACGTAATCGTCGGCATGGTGGGGAACGTCAAAATTGAAGACGTGGCTGACGGCCGGAATATCGAGGCCGCGGGCGGCGACGTCGGAGGCGACGAGGAGCGGAATTTCGCCTTTGCGGAATTGATCGAGCGCTGCCGTGCGGGCGGATTGGTCCATGTCGCCATGCAGGGCGCCGACACTGAAACCATGCTTTTGCAGCGACTTGTAGACGACGGCGACTTCGCGTTTGCGGTTGCAGAAGATGATCGCGTTATTGAGGTCCTTGGCGTCGCGCAACAGGCGGCGGAGGACATCGCGTTTGTCGTGCGCTTCGCGCCCCGCGGGTACCTGCAACTGGGTGACGGTGGCCACGGTCGTCGCGGGCCTCGAAACCTCTACCTTCTCGGGATTGTGCAGGAACGCCTCGGTGATGCGCCTGATTTCCGGCGGCATCGTCGCGGTGAAGAACAGCGTTTGGCGGGTGAACGGCACCAGCTTGCAGACGCGCTCGATGTCGGGGATGAAGCCCATATCGAGCATCCGGTCGGCTTCGTCGATGACGAGCAGTTCGACGCCGGTAAGCAGCAACCCGCCGCGTTCGGTGTGGTCAAGCAGCCGGCCCGGGGTTGCGATCAAAACGTCGACGCCGCGGGTCAGTTTGGAATCCTGGTCGCCAAAGGAAACGCCGCCGATCAAAAGCGCCACGTTGAGTTTCTGGCCGGCGCCGTAGCGGTCGAAGTTCTCCTTGACCTGGGCGGCGAGTTCGCGCGTCGGCTCGAGGATCAGGGTGCGGGGCATCCTGGCGCGGGCGCGGCCCTTTTCCAGGATCGTGAGCATCGGAAGGACGAAAGCAGCGGTCTTGCCGGTGCCGGTCTGGGCAATGCCGAGAACATCGCGGCGGGCCAGAACGTGGGGAATCGCCTGTTCCTGAATGGGGGTAGGGGTGGTGTAGCCGGTGGCCGCAACAGCGGCGATCACCTTGTCGGATAGACCGAGATGAGAGAAAGACATTGAGCCTCTAATCGAAACCGCCGTTCGGAATCGAGAGTAAAAGGCGGTCGCGTTCGGCCCCGAAACGGCGCGCTTGATGAAGCTCAGGGGCGGTGGAAGGACGCTGACCAGCGGGCGGATCAATTTAGGAATTGTATTCGACCCAAATCCGCTCTGACCGCGAACATAGGGTCGAAACGGCCAAAGTCAATCTTGGAACGGGCAAAAGGCCGAAAAAGCTTAATGTTTTCGCACGAATAACCGGCTTTTTATCGTTTCGCCTTCAAATCCCGGAGGGACGTGGCAACTTGCGGGCGTGGGGGAATGGCGATGTTTGCAAAGGCTCGGGTTGATGCCCTGACGGATGGCGTATTCAGCGTCGCAATGACACGGCTCGTTCTCGACGTTCGTTTGCCGGAAGATTTAGCCGGTTAAGATGGCGCCGCGGTTGAGACACGCGGATGTCAATTCCGCGCTGACGATAGAAATAGGTTGAACCCGCCAGGTATCCGGGCCGACTACGACACAGGGCATTTTCTGCGGGCGCAGGGACCCATATGAGGCAGTTTCCATCGTTGAGATTTGCGATCGCGGCGCTGCTGCTCGCGCTGGTCACGCCTCTCGCCGCCCCCGCGCAGGCGGCCAAGCGCGTGGCGCTCGTGATCGGCAATAACGACTACAAGAACGTCCCGAAATTGCAGAAGGCGGTCAACGATGCCCGCACCATGGGCGAGACGCTCAAGCAGCTCGGCTTCTCCGTGATGGTCGCGGAAAACCAGAGCCGGCAGGCCTTCAGCGAAACGCTGCTCGCCTTCGACAAGACGGTCGAACCTGGTGATACCGCGTTTTTCTTCTATGCCGGTCACGGGTTTGAAATTGCCGGGCAGAATTTCCTGCTGCCGATCGATGTGCCGGCGGCCACCGAAGGCCAAGAGGAGCTGGTGCGTGACGCTTCGGTGCTGGCGGACCGTATCATCGAGCGCTTGCAGAACAGGAAGGTGCGCACGGCGATTTTGGTGTTCGATGCCTGCCGCAACAATCCTTTCGAACGGACAGGGACGCGTGCGGTGGCCGGTGGCGGCGGGCTGGCGCCGATGACGCAGTTGCCGGAAGGCGTGTTCTCGGTGTTTTCGGCGGGTCCCCGCCAGACTGCGCTCGATCGCCTCTCCAACAATGACAATAACCCCAACTCGGTATTCACCCGCACCTTTGCCAAAGAGCTCCTGCAACCGGGCGAGAATCTCGTGCAGGTGGCCCAGCACACCCGCCGCATCGTCAGCGAGATGGCCGAGACCGTCAGCCACAAGCAGATCCCGGTTTATTTCGACCAGATGGTGGACGACGTATTCCTGAACGGCGCCGACAAGCTTCAAGCCGATGCGGCAAAAGATTCGGGGAAACCTGCCGAACCGCAGCAGCAAGTCGCCGGGTTATCGCCGGCGGTTATTCCGCGGCCGCCAAAAGAGGACTCGGTCAATGCGCCGATCGCAATGTTCTCCCGCCACAATGGCGGCTGGACCGTGGTGTTTTCGATCGTCGATCCGACGCTCGGAATTTCGTGGCGGATGGGAACTGCCGGCGACTTCCGTGAAACCGGTTTCCTCGACACGCTCGATCCTCGTACCCGCAAGCGGATGCCGAATCCTTCGGTCGAACTGGCTGCCGACGCGCCCGCCGCCACGATTGAAGTGCGGTACGTTGATATCTCCGGCAACCTGCAGGGGCCGTTTCCGATCAAGTTCGATCCCGAAGCAGCCCTGATCCACGACCAGCGAAAAATCCTCGATATGACCGCGACAAGCTGGCTGTCGTTTCGCGAGTTCAATGGGCTTCTGGTCTATTATACCCATCTGATGTCGTATCGATGTGCCATTCGCGAGGTACGCATCGGGATCGACACGACCGTGCCGGACCAGGTCCTGAAAATGCCGCCGTGTGACATGAAGGATCCGAGCGCTATTCCCTATGAAGCGAAGCCCTATCTGAAGCTTTCGCCTTCGAACCAATTTGTCTCGGTCGAATTGACCTATCGCGACGGTAGCGTGTCTGAGATAAAGAGCTTCCGGCGCTAAATGCCCGCCGGCAAGGCGGGACATGGCGCACTCCGTACGTGCGGAAGCAATCGATGCCCAAAATCATTCAAACCCATTGCTGCATCGTTGGCGGCGGTCCGGCCGGCATGATGTTGGGCTATCTGTTGGGCCGCGCCGGTATCGAGACGCTGGTGCTGGAAAAGCACGCCGATTTTTTTCGGGATTTCCGCGGCGATACCGTGCACCCGTCGACCTTGCAGGTGATGGACGAGTTGGGCCTGATCGACGGCTTCCTGAAGGTGCCGCATCAGCGATTGCAAAAGATGGAGGGTCAGTTCGGCGACGAATCCATCCGCATTGCCGACCTCAGCCGCGTGCATGTCAAATACCCCTTCATTGCGATGATGCCGCAATGGGATTTTCTCAATTTCCTGCGCGAGAGCGGCAAACGCTTTGCCTCGCTTCAGGTGATGATGAACGCCAATGCCACCGACCTCATCCGCTCGGGGGACGCGGTGGTGGGCGTCAAGGCCGATACGGCAGAGGGGCCCGTCGAAATTCGCGCTGGGCTAACGATCGGATGTGACGGGCGGCACTCGATCGTGCGGCCAGACGCGGGCCTTGAGGTGGAAGAAATCGGCGCGCCGATGGATGTGCTGTGGTTTCGCGCCGGTCGGCGGCCAAACGAAAACGAGAATCTGTTTGCACGCGTTCAAACCGGCAAAATGCTCGTCACCTTCGACCGCGGCGACTATTGGCAATGCGCCTATGTGATCGCCAAAGGCCAGTTCGATGCTGTGAAGGCGAGGGGGCTGGATGCCTTTCGCAGCGACGTCGTCGGCATGGCGCCGATCCTGAGTGTGGGCATGTCAGACGTGAAGACGTGGGATGACGTCAAGCTGCTGACGGTTGCGATCAACCGGTTGGAGCGGTGGAGTTGGCCGGGATTGCTCTGCATCGGCGACGCCGCGCATGCGATGTCGCCGGTTGGCGGCGTCGGCGTTAACTTGGCCATTCAGGATGCGGTTGCGACTGCCAATCTGCTTGCGGCGAAATTGGCTGCGTTGAAAAGCAGCAGAGGCTGCCCCTCCGAAGATGAGCTCGACGCGGTGCGCCGCCGGCGCCTGTTCCCGGTGCGGATGACGCAGGCCATGCAAGTCGTCGTTCAGAACAACATCATCAGTGTCGCCTTGAGGCCGGGCAGCCAGCCGTTTCGGGCCCCGCTGTTTGCAAGAGTTGTCAACGCGGTGCCTTGGCTACAGGGCGTTACCGCTCGATTTGTCGCGATCGGCGTTCGGCCGGAGCACGTGCATTCGCCGGCGGCGTGACGGGCGAGTACCTTGTCACCGCGTCACCGCGGAGGTCGAAAAGCGGCGGTTTCGTCGTTGGCGTCACGTTGGATTTTCCTATCGCTTGCTTTGCCAGATCAGCACGAGGCCGAGACCGGAGAGCGCCGCGCCATATCCGGCCCACTGGATCTGCCGGATCATGAAGCTCGAGGCAGGCCAGGTGATCAAGCCCGTGCCCTGACCGATCCATAGCAGGCCGATGGCCAGCGCGAGCAGGCCTAGAACGAGCAGCACGTTTCGCATGGGGTTTCCTCTCGTGACGCCGTTTTCGGCCTGGCGGCATTTACAGACGGCCCGAGGGCTTCGTCACGAGGTACTTTAGACGCAAAAAAGCCCCGGACCATGCCGGGGCTTTTTAAGGATCTAGATCTAAATCAGATCAGTACTTCGCAACCACCGGGCCACCCCAGTTGAAGCGATAGACCAGCGAGGTCGAGACCGTCTGCACGAGCGGATGGAAGGTATCCGACAGGCCCGTCGGAGCACCGGTCGCTATTAGCGTCTCTCCCAGCGTTGCCTTGCTGAAGTAGGCTGCGCGATATTCGGTCTTCATGAACCAGCCGGGCGCCGTGATGCCGAAGATGTTCAGGTTGTTTTCGACGCCGCCGCCGACGAACCAGCCGTTAAGATTGAAGGAAGGCGTATTGACGGTAGGCGCGGTACCAGTCACGGGACCAAGTGAAGCGCCCGACCAGAAAGACTCGGTGAAGCCGGCGTTGACGTACGAATAAACGTTCGGAGCAACGAGGTAGCCCAACCGCACACCGGCAGCCCAAGTGTCGCGAAGCTTCTCGGTGCCTTGCAGGTTGGTGAAGGCGTCAGTGATGTTTCCACGAAGGCTACCAAACTGACCGTCGGCGAAGATGCCGGCGACCCAGGAACTGTTGAACTGCCAGTCGTAGCCGGCGCCAACTGTGCCCAACCAGCCGTCGCCGCCGGACCTCTGATTGATGGTGATCCCGTTTCCAGCACCGTTCACGACGTTCTGGTCGGCATCCCAGACGCCACCGCCAATGCCGCCGAAGATGTAGAAGCCGGTCCAGTTCATGACCGGCTCAGGCATCATCGGAGCTTTGGTATAGGTGCGTGCGGGAAGGTCAGCCGCGAGGGCCGAACCAGTAAACGCCGCAACCGCAGTGAGCGCCAAAACCAACTTTTTCATCACGAAGTCCCTCAGCCGTTAGCACCAAATCCAGTGCTCAATTTCGAATCTCGGATGTAATTATAGCGGCTTTGATCCCAAAAACTGTGGCCCGGGGGGTACACCAATCGATAAACGGCAGGCCAGATAAATTTGGAAATAAAAAAGCGCTTTGATTTCAATAGGAAGGTAAAATAAGCGGCGCTTTTCCGCGCCGCGGCATAGGCCCCTTTAAACGTCTAACAGCTCGTCGCTGGCGAACTCCGCCTTGTCGGAAATGAAGGCAAAACGCGCCTCGGCTTTGGTCCCCATCAACCGCTCCACCGAATTGGCGGTGCCCTCCCGGTCGTCGGCCAGAAGCACGACCCGCAGCATGGTGCGCTTGGCCGGATCCATCGTGGTTTCCTTGAGCTGAGCCGGCATCATCTCGCCGAGGCCCTTGAAGCGGCTGATATCGACCTTGGCGTTGGCGTTGAACTCGCTCTTGAGCAGGGAATCCCGGTGGGCCTCGTCGCGGGCATAAACCGTCTTGCTGCCATGGTTGAGCCGATAGAGCGGAGGGACCGCGAGATAGAGATGGCCCTCATCGATCAGCCGCGGCATCTGCCGGTAGAAGAACGTGATGAGGAGCGAGGCGATGTGGGCGCCGTCGACGTCGGCGTCGGTCATGATGATGATGCGCGAGTAGCGCAAATCCTCTTCGCGATAATGCGCGAGGGTGCCGCAACCGATCGCCTGGATCAAATCGGCCAACTGTGCATTGGCCACGAGCTTGTCTTTGGTGGCGGACGCCACGTTGAGGATCTTGCCGCGGAGCGGCAGGATCGCCTGGGTCTTGCGGTCACGCGCCTGTTTGGCGCTGCCGCCGGCCGAGTCGCCCTCGACGATGAAAAGCTCGGAGCCTTCGGCCGCCGTGTCGGTGCAATCGGCGAGTTTTCCGGGAAGGCGCAGCTTCTTCACCGCGGTCTTGCGCGAAATCTCTTTTTCGGCGCGGCGGCGTAACCGTTCTTCAGCACGCTCGACGACAAAGTCCAGCAGCTTGTTGGCCTGCAGCGGATTGCCCGAGAGCCAATGGTCGAACGGATCCTTGATCGCCTGCTCGACGATGCGCTGGGCTTCGGCAGTGGCGAGGCGGTCCTTGGTCTGGCCCTGAAATTCCGGCTCGCGCACGAACACCGACAGCATCACGGCAGCGCCTACCATCACGTCTTCCGAGCTGACGGAGGCGGCGCGCTTGCCCTGGCCCACGCGTTCGGCGTGATCCTTGAGGCCGCGTAGCAGCGCGCTACGCATGCCCAATTCGTGCGTGCCGCCGTCCTGCGTCGGCACGGTGTTGCAGTAGGACGACAAAAAGCCATCAGCATCCGCCGTCCAGGCCACGGCCCACTCGCAGGCGCCGTGCGCGCCGACGCGTCCCGATTTGCCCGAGAAAATATCCGGATGCACCAGCGTGTCGGCGTGAATTGCGGCGGCGAGATAATCTTTCAAACCGCCCGGAAAATGGAAACTGTCTTCGGCCGGGACGTCCTCAATGCCTTTCAGCAAAGAGGGATCGCAGCGCCAGCGAATTTCCACGCCGCCGAACAGATAGGCCTTGGAGCGCGCCATCTTGAACAGACGTTGCGGCTTGAATGCAGCCTTGGCGCCAAAAATATCGGTGTCGGGCTTAAAACGAATTCGTGTGCCGCGACGGTTATTGATCTTGCCGAGGTCTTCCAGTTTCCCCTTGGGATGGCCGCGCTCGAACGCCATCCCATAAAGTTTTTGGCCACGCGCGACCTCGACCTCGAGACGCGAGGACAGCGCGTTGACGACAGACACGCCGACGCCGTGCAGGCCGCCCGAGGTCTCGTACACCTTGGAATTGAATTTGCCACCGGAATGCAGCGTGCACATGATGACTTCGAGCGCGGATTTCTTCGGAAATTTCGGATGCGGATCGACCGGGATGCCGCGGCCGTTATCGGTAACGGTCAGGAAACCGTCGGCGCCGACTTCGACCTCGATGAAGGTGGCATGGCCCGCGAGCGCTTCGTCCATCGAGTTGTCGATGACTTCGGCGAACAGGTGATGCAGCGCCTTTTCGTCGGTGCCGCCGATATACATGCCGGGCCGGCGCCGTACCGGCTCAAGCCCTTCGAGGACCTCGATGTCGCGCGCCGTATAGCCGGCCTCGGCGCTCGTTGAACGGGAGGCTACCTTGAGCTGGGAGCGGCCCTTCGGCTCGGCGCCAAAGAGGTCATCGGCTTTCGCTTTAGTGCTGGATTTCAATGGTTTGGGCATAGCTTTTCATGTTGCGCGGCATCGCGGCGCGGCGAATCGGTTTCCCTGACTATGCCACGGTTGGGCTTAAAAAGTGACGGCCGTAAGGGGGAGGCGGCGGCGCCTCGTTCGAAATTCTCAGGCCCGCGATGTGCGAAAAACGATCAGCCCAAACAGCGCCACGGCCGCCAAAACGATCAGCGAGCCGATGATCGGCAAAGCAATGAAGGCTTCACCCTTGCCGATGACGATGGCGACGCCAGCGGGAAACAGGATGGCGCCCGCGATGTGCAGCCGGCCCTGCCATTTTGCGAGCGCGCTGTCGCCGGCGGCGGGAACCAGTCTGTAGTAGAGGCCGAACACGAACAGGAGAACGCCGCCCACCAGGTTGAAATGCGCATGCGCAGGCGCCATGGCAAAATTCTGCCGGATGCCCATCTCGATTCCCCAGAGCATGCCGATCACCAAAATCACGACGCTGGTGCGCATCATCAATGATCCAATCATGTGTTTCGTCCCCATCTTCGTTGCGCGCAATTGAACGTCAGCTGATTCTGCGTCGGGCGGCATTGTGACTTGATGTTTGCGTTCGAGCCAGCTTAAACGGGGCCATTACCGGGAAGGGCCTTTTGGAATGGAAGAATATACACGCGCGCTGGCGGATTTCGTGCGCGACCATCAGGCTTGGGCTGCGCCGATCGTGTTGCTGCTGGCATTCGGAGAGTCGCTTGCTTTCATCTCGCTGCTGATTCCGGCCTGGGGCGCGCTGGTGGCGATCGGCGCACTGATCGGCGTCAGCGGCATCAGTTTCTGGCCGCTCTGCGTTGCGGGTGGCGTTGGCGCGGCGCTCGGCGACTGGGTCTCCTACTGGTTCGGCTTCAAATACAAGGAACAGGTCGCCAAGATCTGGCCGCTGTCCCGTTATCCCGAAATCCTGCCGCGCGGCGAGGCCTTCGTGAAATCCTGGGGCGTGCCGAGCATTTTCATCGGACGATTTTTCGGACCCTTGCGCGCCTCCGTCCCGCTCGCGGCCGGAATTTTCGAGATGCCGTATTGGCAATTCCAGGTGGCAAATTTCGTGTCGGCCTTCGTCTGGTCCGGTGCGCTCTTGTTGTTTGGCGATGTGATTGCAGAGGTTGTCGAATGGCTTTGGCGGGCGGTCTGACCGCAACTTCGGGAGCGCAAAACGGCAGCGTTTACCTTGACGTTGCGAGGCCAAAGTCTTATACGCCGGACCGATGATCGACCTCGCGACCATGTTTATCGCTCGCCGCCGCCGCGCCTCCGCGGTATGGGCGTTCGTTTCGGTTTGAGATTTCGCCCCTGCCGCCGGATCCATCCCGCGGCTTTGCTTTCCCAGTGATACGCGGTTCGATCTGGCGGCTCCTACGTCTAGGCAGGAGTTGAAGATGTATACGCCCCCGATGTTCAAGACCGAGCGCGCTGCAAGCCTTGCATTTGCTGAGGCGCGCGGCTTCGGGATGATGTGCGCCTTCGACGGCGAGAAGCCGGTCGCGTCCCAATTGCCGTTTTACCTCAGCTATGAGGATGATGGCACGCCGAGAGCGGTCTTTCACGCCGCGCGTGGCAATCCGCTGATCCAGCTAGCCGACGGCAAGACCTCGTGGCTGCTGGCGGTGAGCGGCCCGGACGCCTATGTATCCGCAGACTGGTACGTCTCGCCGGACCAGGTGCCGACCTGGCTCTATCAGGCCGTGCATCTGACGGGACCGGTGCGAAGATTGTCGGACGAAGAACTTGCCGTGCAGATCGACACGCTCAGTGCCAAATTCGAAAACTGGCTGGCGCCGAAGAAGCCCTGGACGTCGGCCAAGATGACGGCGGGCCGGCTCGAGGCCATGAAAAAGGCCATCGTCGGTCTCGTCATGACAGTTGTGGACGTCGAGGGCAGCTTTAAGCTCAACCAGCATAAATCCGAGGCTGACTACGTGGCGATTGCCGATGCGCTCGCGCTGCAGGGCGATACCGGCTCGCGGCAGATTGCAGGCCTGATGCACCAGACACGACCGCAGGCATTTGCCGCTGCAGCCGTCGAGGGCGAAGAGCCATGAAGTCGAAAAAGAAAATCGGCGTGCTCGGCGCCTCCGGCTACACCGGCGCCGACGCGGTCCGGCTGCTGGCTCGGCACCCCAACGTCGAGATCGCCGCGCTTACCGCCAATACCCATCACGGCAAAGCGATGGCCGAGGTCTTTCCGCATTTCTTCATGCTGGACCTGCCGCTGCTGACCGAGTGGGAAAAGGTCGACTGGACAGGGCTCGATGCCGTCTTCTGCGGGCTGCCGCATGGCACGACGCAAGAGATCATCGCAGCGGTGCTGAAGACCAATCCTGCGATCAAGGTGCTCGACATGTCCGCGGATTTCCGTCTCCGCGACAAGGCATCCTACGCGCAATGGTATGACCACGAACACCGCGCATTGGAGTTGCAGGATGAAGCCGTCTATGGGTTGACGGAACTCTACCGGCAAAAGATCGCAGGGGCGCGCCTGGTGGCCTGTCCCGGTTGCTACCCGACCGCAGTGCTGCTCGCGCTGGTGCCGTTGGTGAAGGCCGGTCTCGTCGACGCCCATGATCTCATCATTGATGCGAAGTCTGGCGTGACCGGTGCGGGGCGAGCGTTGAAGCAGAATACGTTGTTCTCGGAAGCCGGTGAGGGGCTGTCGCCCTATTCGGTCGCCTCGCATCGTCACACGGCAGAGATCGACCAGGAGATCGGCGTTGTTGCGGGCACGGCTGTAAAGGTCAATTTCACGCCGCATCTGATACCGATGTCGCGCGGCGAGCTCTGCACGTGCTATGTCCGGCTCAAGGGCGCGAGCGCGGACGATCTGCGCAGGGCGCTCGAAGACGTCTATCGCGGCGAGCCTTTCGTACATGTGGCAAAGAAGGGCGTGCTGCCGCAGACGAGGAACGTGCGCGGCTCAAACTATGTGCAGATCGGCGTGGTTGCCGATCGCATCGAGGATCGCGCCATCGTCATTGTAACGCTGGACAACCTGGTGAAAGGTTCGGCCGGCCAGGCTATCCAGAACATGAATCTGATGTTCGATTGGCCCGAGACGATCGGACTGGAGCAGATCGCGCTGTTTCCGTGAGGGGCGAAGTGCATGACAACGACACAAGTTCGCAACAAATCGCTGGCTTGATGCGCCAGGTCCATCCGGCCTTTGCGGACGCAGATCAATTTCTGGAAGGAAGCGCGCCATGACGTTGGCCGAAACTCAACCGCCGACCACCGGCAACGCCGCAAAACGATCCGTGTTCGTCGATGGCGCTTCCGGAACGACCGGCCTCGGTATCAACGAACGGCTCCGGCTCCAGAACGACGTCGTCGTGAAGAGCATCGCGGAAGACAAACGCAAGGACGCAGCCGCCAAGCGCGCCCTGATGGAAGAGGTTGACCTTGTCGTGCTCTGTTTGCCTGACGCCGCGGCGCGGGAGACCGTTGCGCTCGTTGACAGCATGGGCGCGGCAGCGCCGAAGATCCTCGACGCTTCGACCGCGTTCCGGGTTGCGCCCGACTGGGCCTATGGTTTCCCTGAACTTGCGCCCGATCAGGCCGACAAGATCAGGAAATCGCGCAAGGTTGCCAATCCCGGCTGCTATCCGACCGGCGCGATTGCGCTGATCAGGCCGCTCGTCGACGCCGGCGTCCTGCCGGCCGACTATCCTGTCACGGTCAACGCGGTGAGCGGTTATTCCGGCGGCGGCAAGTCGATGATCGAAAGTTTTGAAGGCGGCCATGCGCCGGCCTTCGAGCTTTACGCTCTCGACTTCGAACACAAGCATTTGCCGGAGATGCAGCTTTATTCGAAACTCACACATCGGCCTATTTTTGTACCCTCGGTCGGCAACTTCCGGCAGGGCATGCTGGTGTCGGTGCCGCTGCAACTCGACACGCTCAAGGGAAAACCCGGTGCGGCCGATCTGCACGCCGCGCTCGTCAAGCGCTATGCGGGCTCTCGCTACGTTTCGGTGATGCCGCTTGATCATGCGGCGGCCAAAAGCGGAAGGATCGAACCCGAGGCGCTCAACGAAACCAACAGGCTTGAGCTCTATGTCTTCGCCAGCGACAAATATTGTCAGGCGGTTCTGGTCGCGCGCCTCGACAACCTCGGCAAAGGCGCGTCAGGTGCGGCCGTGCAAAACATGCGGCTGATGCTGGGCCTTCCTGAAGTTTGAGGAGGCTGTCCGCAGTGGACGAAACCACGCTGCAATTCTATCGCCGCAATGCGGAGTCCTACGCGGCGTGGGCGAAGGCACCCTCGACGCGCCTGATCGGTTTTCTCGGATTGTTGCCGCCGGGCGGCTCGATCCTCGAGCTTGGCTGCGGCGCGGGCAATCACGCCGTCGAAATGCTGGCGCGAGGCTTTAACCTGCGCGCCACCGACGGCTCGCCCGAGATGGCGGGAATGGCGTCACGCAAGCTGAATCACCCCGTGGAGGTGATGCTGTTCGATCAGCTCGATGCGCGTGAGGCTTATGATGGCGTTTGGGCCAGCGCCTGTCTCCTGCACGTGCCGAGAGCTGAACTCGCCGGAATCCTGGCGCGCATTCATCGCGCGCTGACGGCCGGCGGCGTGTTCTACGCGAGCTTCAAGGCCGGTGAGGGCGACGGGCGCGACTCGCTCGGCCGCTATTACAACTACGTTTCGGCGACCTGGCTTCAGGCGGCCTATGCGGCGGCCGGGCCGTGGCAATGCCTCAGCTCCGACACCAGCGAGATCAAGAGTTTTGACGAGGCACCAGCCACGATGCTGCACCTCGTCATGCGCAAGGGCTGAGGCGGCGACGTTTTTGGGACGCCGCCGAAAAGCCGCTCAAGCAAGCTTGAAAATCGCCAGCGCCAGCACGACTTGTGCGATGAAGCCGACCGTAAAGGCCAACGTGCGGAACACCGGCAAGCCCAGCGTATAGACGATGAGGTGCGCGACGCGGGCCCAGAAGTACACCGCGCAGGCATAGACGGTTGCTTTCGTCGAATGGTCGAGCTCGGACAGGATCAACACCAGCGGCGCAAACACGACGAGATTTTCCACGGCATTGTCGTGTGCGAACATCAGGCGCGTCGCCCATTCCGCATGCGGCTTGTCGCTGCGCGACGGATTGGCCATCGATCCGAACAGGCCGCGCACCGAAACGCGATTGAGAATGTAGGGGACCCACAACAAGCCCGTCAGAATCACGGTTAGGGTCAGCCAGAAAAGTTCAGGCGTCATCAATCCAGGCGTCATCGTTTCCCCCTGCAAGATTTAAGAAACACGTTACCCTCGGGATGGTTGCTTATACATCAGCACGTAGCAATGCGCTACGCGAGCGAAACGTTAGGGCTTATGCGCGGACCCGAACGTAGCTGCCCGGCGCGTCTTCGATAGGTGGTAGCGCCGCAGCGCCGGCTTCGCGGGCCGCCACTTGCTCGGAATCGATCGTTTCAAGCCATTGCCGCCAGTCGGGCCACCATGAGCCCTTGTGCTCCTGCGCGGCCTTAAGCCAATCGGCGAGCGTGACGTCCTGGATATTGTCGTTGGTCCAGTATTGGTATTTTCCGGAAGCCGGCGGATTGACGACGCCTGCAATGTGCCCCGACCCCGACAGAACATATTTCACCGGGCCACCGAAAAATTGCGAGCCGTAAAGCACTGAATCTGCTGGCGCGATGTGGTCCTCGCGGGTGGCGAGGTTGTAGACGGGAACCTTGACCTTGGAGAGATCGAGCAGGGTGTTATCGAGCACCATGGATCCTGTCGACAGCCGGTTCTCCAGGTAGCAGTTGCGCAGGTAATAGGAATGGTTTGCCGCCGGCATCCGTGTCGCATCCGAATTCCAGTGCAACAGGTCAAACGACGAAGGCTGTTTTCCCTTGAGATAGTTGCTCACGACATACGACCAGATCAGGTCGTTTGATCGCAGCATGTTGAACGCCATGGCCATCTTGGCGCCTTCGAGCACGCCCGAGGCCCGCATGTCGCGTTCGATGGCCGAAATCTGGTCTTCGTCGACAAATACCAGCAAATCACCGGCATTGGTGAAATCGACCTGCGCCGCCAGGAACGTCGCCGAGGTCACGCGGACGCGGCGTTTGTCGGCCAACCACGCCAGCGTGGTCGCGAGCAGCGTGCCGCCGACGCAATAGCCCATGGTGTGGACTTTCATCTCGCCGGTGACGCGCTCGATCGCGTCCATCGCGGCGAGTGGACCTTCCTTCATGTAATCTTCCCAGGTCTTGTCCCCGAAACTCTTGTCCGGATTGACCCAGGAAATCACGAACACCGTGACGCCCTGATCGACGCACCACTTGATGAAGGATTTGTCCGGCTTGAGATCGAGAATGTAGAACTTGTTGATCCAGGGCGGCACGATCAGAAGCGGGGTTCGCAGCACGCTTTCCGTCGTAGGCGCATACTGGATCAGCTGCATCAGGTCGTTTTGGAAGATCACCTTGCCTGGTGTCGTCGCCATGTTGACGCCGACTTCCATATTGGACGGATCGGACTGGCGGATGCGCAGCGTGCCGCGCCCGGCCTCGATATCCTCGGCCAGCATCTTCATGCCGCGCACGAGGTTGTCGCCGTTCGAGGTCAGGGTCTCGCGCAACACCTCCGGATTGGTGAGAACGAAGTTCGAGGGGGCAATGGCGTTGGTGACCTGCTGGACGTAAAACGCCGCCTTCTTGCGGGTATGCGGATCGAGGCCCTCGGCGTCGCGAACCAGATCGTTGGCCCATCGCGTCGTCAGCAAATAAAGCTGCAGGATGAAATCGAAGAATTGATTCGATTTCCATTCCGGGTCCGCAAACCGCTTGTCGCGCGGCGCGGGCGCGATGACGGACGCTGCTTCCTCGCCGGCGAGGCGCCGTACCGAGTTGCCCCAGAGGTCGAGATAGGCCTTGCCGATCTTGGTCTGAATTTCAGTGGCGCGATCGGGGTCCGAGAGCCAGTATTCCGCGACCGCGCTGAAGGTCTTGACCAGTTCGGTGAGTTCGTTCGGGGGCTTGTCCTGCACCTCGCCATTTGCAGTCGGCTTGAGATAGGCTGCGAGCGCTTGACCGCTGCTTTCCATCGCCTTGGCGATGTTCATCGCGAAAGCTTCCGCGTCGAACTTGTTGTCGGTCTGGGCTTCTGTGGTGACGTTCGTCATGGGGGCAAAGACTACAGCTTCATTTCGACTTCGTCACCGACGAGATCGGCGCCAGAAAATAGGCAATCTGCTCGCAAAAAGTTGCTATTGCACTGCGATATTTTATGATGGCTTGGTCTTATTCAGGCCCCAGAGGGCCGGTTTCCTGTGTGGGGTTTAATGATTTCAAGTAACAGTACATTGTCCCGACGGCCTCGTTTGGTCAAAATTGTGTCGGCGCTTGCCGTGTCTGAATAGGTCTGGGATCGGATATGTCGGGGAGACACCAAAACGGAGTGTCGGCCGGAGCAGCTTTGCTGCTCGTGGCGCTGGCTCTGGGCGGCTGCTCGACGTCGATCGCCGAAATTCCGATCGGCAGCACCTCGTCCGATGCGCGTCCCAATGACCCTGGCGCCTATCTGCCGGTGAATGAGCTGCCGCCCGCCCGCGAGGAGGCCGCGATGGATCTGGCCGAGCGCGCCAAGGTCCAGAAGGAACTGATCGACGCGCGCGAGCGGCAAGCCTCGGCGGTGAAAGGGCAGGCCCAAGGCAAAGATCAAGGCAAAGATCAGGGTAAAGATCAGAACCAAACCCAGAACCAGCAGGCTCAAGCCACGAAATAATCTCACTGCTGGCGCCCACGGCACTCCGTGCTAGAATTGTCTCGCTCACCCCGCCAAGTCGGGACGAAACTTAAATTACTTCCGCCTGGAACCTCATTAAGCAATTGATTTAATGTGAGTTACGGGCGCCGCCAAGCGGCATCTATCGCAGGATGCCCGGGCGAATCTATCCCTCACGGGGGATTGCTGGAGTCAAAGGTCCAATGGAAGATTTCTACCGCATCCGCCGACTGCCGCCTTATGTGTTCGAACAAGTCAATCGCGCCAAGGCGGCCGCGCGCAATGCCGGCGCCGATATCATCGATCTCGGCATGGGCAATCCGGACCTTTCGACGCCAGCCCACGTCCTGGAGAAGCTGAAGGAGACGCTCGGAAAGCCGCGCACCGATCGCTATTCGGCGTCGCGGGGAATTGCCGGGCTGCGGCGCGCGCAGGCGGCGTATTATGAGCGGCGCTTCGGCGTCAAACTCAATCCGGAGACCCAGGTTGTCGCCACGCTGGGCTCAAAGGAAGGGTTTGCCAACGTAGCCCAAGCGATCACTGCGCCGGGCGATGTGGTGCTGTGTCCCAATCCGAGTTACCCGATTCATGCCTTCGGCTTTTTGATGGCCGGCGGCGTGATCCGCTCCGTTCCCTCCGAGCCGACGCCGCAATTTTTCGAGGCGGTCGAGCGGGCGATCGTCCATTCGATCCCAAAGCCGCTCGCGCTGGTCGTCTGTTATCCCTCCAATCCGACCGCCTATGTCGCGAGCCTCGATTTCTATCGCGATCTCGTGGCTTTCGCCAAAAAACACGAGATATTCATTTTGTCCGATCTCGCTTATGCCGAGGTCTATTTCGACGACAAGTCGCCGCCGCCTTCGGTGCTGCAGGTGCCCGGCGCGATCGATGTGACCGTGGAATTCACCTCGATGTCGAAAACCTTTTCGATGGCGGGATGGCGAATGGGATTTGCCGTCGGCAACGAGCGGATCATCGCGGCCCTGGCGCGGGTGAAATCCTATCTCGACTATGGGGCTTTCACGCCGATCCAGGTCGCGGCTACCGCCGCGCTCAATGGTCCGGACGATTGCATCCGCGAGATGCGCGATACCTATCGCAAGCGGCGCGATGCGCTGGTGGAATCCTTCGGCCGCGCGGGGTGGGACATTCCGCCGCCGGAAGCCTCGATGTTCGCCTGGGCGCCGTTGCCGGAAGCGTTCCGCAGCCTCGGCAGCATGCAGTTCGCGACCCTGATGGTCGAAAAATCGGGCGTCGTCGTGTCGCCGGGGGTTGCCTTCGGCGAGCACGGCGAGGGTTACGTGCGCATCGCCATGGTCGAAAACGAGCAACGGATCCGGCAGGCAGCCCGCGGGGTGCGCCGCTTCCTTGAAAGCGGCATCGAAACATTGCACAACGTGGTTCCTCTCGCCAACCGGCGCTAGTGCCCACTTTCCGAAGTTCGTGCTCCGTCGCAGCACCCGCTTCCACGAACTTCGGAAAGTCATGGGCACTAGCAAAACTATTGATTCTAGTGCCACTTTTCTATTTGAAGTTCCTGGGTCGAATTCGCCGCTTGTGGTGCAGGAACTTCAAATAGGTGGCACTAGTGGTCCGATTCTAACATTCATTGCTGCCCGCGCTTCGCGCAGGCAAACCCTCCGGCAGGTTTTTCTAAGTCATGGTCGCACCCCTGAAAGTGGGTATAGCGGGGCTCGGCACCGTCGGCGCCGAGGTGGTCCGTCTTATCGAACAGCAGAGCCGAACGCTGTCGTCGCGCTGCGGCCGCCCGGTGCGCGTGGTCGCGGTCACCGCGCGTTCGAAAGCCAAGAAGCGCGGGCTCGACCTGCAACGGCTCGATTGGGCCAAAAACCCGCTGGCGCTCGCAAGCGATCCCGGTATCGATTGTTTCGTGGAGTTGATGGGCGGTGCGGGGGAGCCGGCCCTGTCGGCGATCGAGGCGGCGCTCAAGGCCGGCAAGTCTGTCGTCACCGCCAACAAGGCGCTGATAGCCAAACACGGGCTCAAGCTCGCCAAGGCCGCCGAGCAGCATGGCGGCGCCCTGAATTTCGAGGCGGCGGTGGGAGCCGCGATCCCCGTCGTCAAGACGCTACGCGAGGGATTGGCCGGCACCGCGATCAATCGCGTCTACGGAATTCTCAACGGCACCTGCAACTATATCCTGACCCGCATGGAGCAGGAGGGCTTGTCGTTTGCCGAATGCCTGAAGGACGCCCAGCGCCTCGGTTATGCCGAGGCCAACCCTTCGTTCGATGTCGATGGTCACGATACCGCGCAGAAGCTTGCGATTCTGGCGAGCCTCGCTTTCGGGACCAAGGTCTCGCAAGGTGCGGTCTATGTCGAAGGCATCTCGTCGATCGCACCGGAAGATTTGCGCGCGGCGGCCGAGCTCGGCTACCGCGTCAAACTGCTTGGGGTTGCGGTACGCACCTCCAAGGGCATCGAGCAGCGCGTGCACCCGACCATGGTGCCAAAGACTTCCTCAATTGCGCAGGTCATGGGTGTCACCAATGCGGTGACCATCGACGGCGAGGGCATTCCGCCGATCACGCTGGTAGGCCCCGGCGCCGGCGGCGCGGCGACCGCATCCGCCGTTGTCGCCGACATTGCGGACGTGGCGCGCGGCATTCGCGCTTTGCCGTTCGGGCGTCCCGTGGAGCGGCTGCGTTCGATCGCGAAAGCGCCGATGGAGCGCCACGAGGGCGGCTATTACATCCGCCTGATGGCGCGCGATCTCGCCGGCACCGCCGCCACGATCGCCACGCGCCTTGCCGATGAAAAAATTTCCATTGAATCGATCGTCCAGCGTCATGCCGACGGCGTTGACGCCGTGCGGATGACGGGGAAAGCTGCACCGGTTCCGGTGATCCTGATCACCTATGCCACGAGTGAGGACGCCGTGCATCGGGCACTGGCTGCTGTGCAGCGCGACAAGGTGATCAGCGGGCGCCCGCAGGTGATCCGGATCGAGAAGAATTGAGATATGGCTGCCGGAATCGGCGACGAAGCCGAGTGATAATAGGCCGGCTATGAGGGCCGTTAGTTAAGTCTGAGGAGGAGTTTGCCGATGTCGACCCATATTTCCGTTCCGCCCCAATTGTTGCTCGAGCGGATCCTGACGCTCGAGCTTGTGCGGGTGACGGAGCGGGCGGCGGTCTCGGCGGCGCGCCTGCGCGGCCACGGCAACGAGAAGGCGGCCGATCAGGCGGCGGTGGATGCGATGCGCCGCGAGGTCAACAAGCTGCCGATCGAAGGCACGATCGTGATCGGCGAGGGCGAGCGCGACGAAGCCCCGATGTTGTTCATCGGCGAAAAAGTTGGTCTGAACGCCGGACCAAAGGTCGATATCGCCGTCGATCCGCTCGAAGGAACCACGCTCTGCGCCAAGAACATGCCGGGCGCGATCGCGACCATGGCGATGGCCGACGGCGGCACGCTGCTTCATGCGCCCGACGTCTACATGCAGAAACTTGCGATCGGCCCGGGCTACTCGAAAGGCGTGGTTGAACTGGATGCGGCGCCGGCCGAGAACGTCCGCCGGCTTGCCAAGGCCAAGGGTGTCGATGCCTCGGCCATTACGGTGCTGGTGCTGGACCGTCCGCGCCATGCCGACATCATCAACAGCGTGCGCTCGACGGGTGCTGCCGTCCGCCTGATCACCGACGGCGACGTCGCGGGCGTCATCCACTGCGCCGATCCCGAAAATACCGGCGTTGACA
This sequence comes from uncultured Alphaproteobacteria bacterium, assembly GCA_963775545.1. Lineage (GTDB taxonomy): Bacteria > Pseudomonadota > Alphaproteobacteria > Rhizobiales > Xanthobacteraceae > Bradyrhizobium. The sequence goes on along the minus strand of CAVZJE010000013.1, from coordinate 174,117 downwards.
TGTATATCGGCACCGGTGGCGCGCCCGAGGGCGTGTTGGCGGCGGTGGCGCTGCGCTGCATCGGCGGTCAGATGCAGTGCCGCTTGATTCTCGACAGCGAGGAAAAACGCGAGCGCGCGCGCAAGATGGGCGTGTCCGATCCGAAGATGATCTACGGCATCGAAGACATGGCGAGGGGCGATTGCCTGTTCGCCGCCACCGGCGTCACCGACGGCTCGCTCTTGTCGGGCGTCAAATTCCGCAAGGACGTCATCCAGACCGAAACCGTTGTGATGCGTTCGGTGACCGGCACCGTGCGCTACATCAAGGCCGAGCATCGCCAGCTCGACAAGTTTCACCTCGATTAAGCAAGGACAGCATCCTGTCATTCCGGGACACGCGTAGCGTGGACTCTGGTGCGCAAGTGCGCACCTGAGAATCTCGGGAGCGCGAGGAAATCAGACTCGGTTGAGGTCGCGATCGAGGTTGAACTCCTTCTCCCCGCTTGCGGGGAGAAGGTTGGGATGAGGGGATTCAACGCGTGTGCGAACCATCATAAGATGCCCCTCACCCGGATTGCGCAAGCGCAATCCGACCTCTCCCCGCAGGCGGGGAGAGGTGAACGAGATATGCGGAGCCGGAGAGAACTGACATGTCCGATCTTTCACAAGTCAAAGCCCTGGTCTTCGACGTCTTCGGCACGGTGGTCGATTGGCGCACCAGCCTGATCAACGACTTCACGGCATGGGGCGAGAAGCGCGGCATCAAGGCCGACTGGACGGCGCTCGTCGATGGCTGGCGCGGGGTCTATGTCGCCTCCATGGACGATGTAAGAAAGCACCCGGAGCGGGGATACGTTATTCTCGACGTGCTGCATCGACGCTCGCTGGAAAAGCTCGTCGAGCAGCTTGCGATTTCCGGCCTGGATGACGCCGATCTGCATGACCTCACGATGGGTTGGCATCGACTGCATCCGTGGGCCGACAGTGTCGGCGGGCTGACCCGCCTGAAGACCAAATACATCATCAGTCCGCTGTCGAACGGCAATGTCGCGCTCTTGACTGAAATGGCGAAGTTCGCCGGCCTTCCGTGGGACCTGGTCATGTCGGCGGAATTGTTTCAGCACTACAAGCCCGATCCCGAGACCTATCTCGGCGCCGCGCGTCTGCTGTGCCTGCCGCCGGAACAGGTGATGATGGTGGCTGCGCATAATCACGATCTGGCGGCCGCGCAGAAACTAGGGCTGAAGACGGCGTTCGTCGCGCGGCCAACCGAGTACGGCCCGTTGCAGAAATACGACTTCAAGGCGACCGGCGAATGGGACGTCGTCGCCACCGATTTCGGCGAGGTGGCTGGGCAGATGGGATGCTAATCGTCGCTCTGAGGAAAAGGGCCAAGAGCCGTTAGACGCTTACGCATCACTGCTCGGCCAGAACAGAAGAATGCCGGTCATCACGAGATTGAAGCTTCTCAGGCGTGGAAAAGAGTTACCGGCTCCCGAAAGCCCTTGAGCTCGTAGTCGTGTCCGCCGTCGCTTATCACGCCGCCGATGCGATTGCGGACCTCTGACGTGACTAGTATCTCGCCGGTCTTCGCCACAGACTGGGCGCGGGCGGCTCGATTGACCACCGTGCCAACCGCCGTCAAGTCTCGGTGCTTACGCCCAAACTCGCCAAAATTGGTCATTCCGCTGTCGATCCCGATGCCGATGCCGATTTCAAGCTCTTCCTCGCCAAACACAATGTTTCGCGTGAGCTCCTCCCGCCTGTCGGAAAAGCGTTGCTGTATTTCGCGAGCGGCGAGAACCGCCTCGAGCGCATGATCCTCCTGCCGAACCGGAAAGTTGAAGATCGCAAGCACGGCATCGCCGATTGTCTTGTTCAAGAGACCATCATAACGCCAGATAGCGCTCGCGCAGTCGTCATAGAATGCATCGAGCAACGAGGTCAGAGCAGGTTGATCGATGCGCTGCGTCAACGCCGTGTAACCCCGCAGATCCGCAAACATTACCGTCGCATCGATTGTAACCGCGCGCGCCTTCATCACCTTGGAAAAGGCCATCTCACAGATCGTGCAGGTATTCGGGTTCATCCGGCTGGGCTTAATGCCGAAAAGGCGGAATGGCGCCGAAAATGGGCCGCGAATTGGTATCGGCAGATGTAGGTTCTGCCAGCAGCCCAAGCAGATCGAGGCGGGCTCCGGGGTCATAGTCCATTATTACCATCTTTTTGGTCGGAAGAGCAGAGGGCGGAAAGCCTGATCATGGCTGGGGCCTGTCGCGCCGCGAGGCTACTGACCCCGTAAGTTGGTTGCTCTCGAATCATTGAACTAGTGGTGCTTTCGCCTATCTTCGGCAGACATGATGATACTCCCCGCATCCGCATTGCCTGTCGAGGCCCCGCCGGCCTTTCTCGGCGTGGCGCGTTCTCTGACTGGAAAGTTATGGCGTGACCGGCTGGATGCGCGCGGCGCGGCTCGGGCGTTGGCGATCGCGCAGCGTTATCAATTGCCGGAAATGCTGGCGCGGGTGCTCGCCGGGCGCGATGTCGAAGTCGACGCGGTCGAGGACTTTCTCGATCCGACCATCCGCAAGCTGATGCCCGATCCCTTTACCGTGACGCAGATGGAGGAGGCCGCCAAACGCATTGCAGAGGCGGCCGTGCGGGGCGAAAAGGTCGCGATCTTCGGCGACTACGATGTCGATGGCGCCACTTCCGCGGCGCTGCTCGCCTGGCACCTGCGCCACTGCGGGCTCGACTCGCTGATCCACATCCCCGACCGGATCTTCGAAGGCTACGGGCCGAACGTCGAGGCGGTGCGGATGCTGGCCGGAAAGGGCGCCACGCTGCTGGTAACGGTCGATTGCGGCACCACCAGCGCGGAACCGCTTGCCGAAGCGCGCAAGCTCGGAATGTCGGTCGTCGTGATCGATCACCATCAATGCGGTGATGAATTGCCTGAGGTCGATGCGCTGGTGAATCCGAACCGGCCCGACGATCTCTCCGGCCTCGGCCATCTCGCCGCTGTCGGGCTCGTTCTGGTGACACTGGTTGCGGTGAACCGCGAACTGCGTGCGCGAGGATTTTGGACGCCGGAGATGCCGGAGCCGGATCTGTTGGGCATGCTGCATCACGTGGCGCTCGGCACGGTCGCCGACGTCGCGCCGCTGATCGGGCTCAATCGCGCCTTCGTCGCCAAAGGCTTGATTGCGATGCGCCGGCGCGACCATGTCGGCCATACCGCACTGATGGATGTGGCGCGGCTGAACGGTCCGCCGGAAGCCTGGCATCTCGGTTTCATGCTGGGACCGCGTATCAACGCCGGCGGCCGCATCGGGCGCGCCGATCTTGGCGTCCGGCTATTGCTGGAAGGCGATATTTCGGAGGCGGCGAAGATCGCAGCCGAACTTGACCGTCTTAACAATGAGCGCCGCGTGATCGAGCAGATGGCTGAAGCCCAAGCCGAAGCCGAGGCGCTCGCTGCGCTTGGGTTCGAGGACAAGGGCGCCGTCATCGTCACGGCCTCGGAAGGCTGGCATCCCGGAGTGGTCGGTCTCGTGGCCTCGCGGCTGAAGGACAAGTTCGCCCGGCCGGTTTTTGCCGTGGCGCTCGAGCCCGGTGGCATCGGCACCGGATCGGGCCGCTCGATCGGCGGCGTCGATCTCGGCAAAGCGGTGCGGCAGGCCGTCCACGACGGTCTCTTGCTGAAGGGCGGCGGCCACGCGATGGCTGCGGGCGTGACCTTGCGCAAGGAAAAATTAGCCGAATTCCGCGCCTATATGGAGAGCGCGCTTGCCGCTGACGTGGCGCAGTCGCGTCATGTTAACGAAGTCTTCGTCGATGGGGCGGTCAGCGCACGCGGTGTGACGACGGAATTAGCCGCAACCCTCAACCGCGCCGGGCCGTTCGGCAGCGGCAACCCCGAGCCGGTCCTCGCGCTGCCGTCGCATCAATTGGTTTATGCCGACGAAGTCGGACAGGCGCATTTGCGTGTGCGCTTCAAGTCGGGCGATGGCGCCATCGTCAACGGCGTTGCGTTTCGCTCGATCGGCCAGAAACTGGGCAACGCGTTGACCGCGCATCGCGGCCAAGTCTTGCATGTGGCGGGATCGATCGCGGTCGATCGCTGGCAGGGCGCTGAACGCGTGCAATTGCGCGTGCTCGATGTCGCCGTGCCGGATCAGGGGCCTGAGGTGATAAGGTAACGCAAGCAACACGGAAAGCGGGAGTGGAAATGGCGGGGCAGGTTGCAGGCAAGGTTGCGTTGGTGACGGGAGGAGCGTCGGGGATCGGTCAGGCGATCGCCGAGTTGCTGGCAGAGGAAGGTGCCTCCGTCGTCGTGACCGACATCGATGAGCTGAAGGGAGCCGACGTTGTAGCGGGCATCAGGAAAGGCGGCCGCGAGGCGATGTTTCTGCCTCAGGACGTGACCAGCGAACCGCGATGGGCCGAAGTCGTCGGCGAAATCGAGGAACGTTTCGGCGGCCTGGACGTGCTTGTCTCCAACGCAGGCGTCGGGATCGGTGCGCCCTCGATTGTCGACATGTCGCTGGCCGATTGGCGCCGGCAGACCGCCATCAATCTCGATGGCGTGTTCCTGTCGGTGAAATATTGCCTGCCCCTGATGCGCAAGACGGGCGGCGGCTCCATCATCATGATGTCGTCGCTTGCGGGCCTGCGTGGGTCGCCGACGCTGGCCGGTTATTCCGCGACCAAAGGCGGCGTGCGCCTGTTTGCCAAGTCGGTTGCGATGGAATGTGCCTCCGCACACGACGGCATCCGTGTCAACTCCGTGCATCCAGGCATCATCGATACGCCGATCTGGGGCAAGATTCCGGCCGGCGGCACAGCGAGCGGACAGAATGCACCAATCGACTGCGAGGCATTGGCAAAGCTGGCGACGCCTTTGGGGCGCGCCGGTAGCGCGCGCGAGATTGCCCAGGGCGTGCTTTATTTGGCCTCCGACGCCTCGAGCTACGTGACCGGCAGCGAACTCGTCATCGACGGCGGCATGTTTGCAGGCACGGCACCGCCCAGACCGTCGTGAAAAGATCGGACGACCGCTGACGCGGCCATGGCCGCCTAGCCGTCGCGGCGCATCGAGTTCAGCACGCGGTCGACCATTTGCGGCGCGAGCCCCAGATAGTTCTTGGGCGAGGTCAGCCGTTCGATCGTGGCTTGGTCGATTGTCGAGGTTACCCGCGGATCGGACATGAGCACTTCCTGCAGCGATAGATGCGCTTCGTTGGCGTGCCGGCAGGCGTCGTACACGACGTCGTGGGCTTCCTGTCGGCCGAGCTGCGGCGCGAGACCCATCATGACGGCTTCGGCCACGATCAGCCCGCGGCTGATATCGAGATTTTTCGCCATCTGTGCCTCATCCACAATCAGGCCGCTAAGTGCGAATTTGGCCTGGTGCAACGCGCCTGCCGTGAGCACGAAGCTTTCGGGAATAGCGATCCATTCGGCATGCCATGGGCCGGTGGCCCGTTCGAAGTCATGGATGGTCGCATCGAGCATCAGCCCCGCATGCTGGCGGACGGCCTTTGCGGCGGCGAGCATCAACTCGCTGGAGATCGGGTTTCGTTTCTGCGGCATGGTCGATGAAGCGCCGCGTCCCTTCACAAAGGGCTCGTAGACCTCGGCAAACTCGGTCGATGCCATGATCATGATATCGAGCGCGATCTTGCCAAGCGAACCCGTCACCAACGCCAGCCAGTTGACGGCTTCGGCGAAGCTATCGCGGGCGACGTGCCAAGTGGATACGGGTACGCCAAGGCCGAGTTCCTCGCACAGCGCCTGATGGACCGCAAAGCCCTTGTCACCGAGCGAGGCGAGGGTGCCGGCCGCGCCGGCAAACTGGCCGACGAAAAGGCGTGGTTTCAATTGTTGCAAGCGCTCCGCGTGACGGTCGAACATCGCAAGCCAGATTGATGTCTTGTATCCGAAGGTGATCGGCAGCGCCTGTTGTAGATGGGTGCGGCCGGCCATGGGTGTGTCGCGGTGACGCCGCGAGAGATCGGCCAGCGTGCGGCGTAGCGATGAAATATCGGCTTCGATCAGCCTCAGGCCCTCGCGCAGTTGGAGGACGACGGCCGTGTCCATGATATCCTGCGTCGTCGCTCCCCAATGCACGTACCGGCCGGCATCGCCGCATTGCTTTGCGATCTGGTGAACCAAAGGCAGGATCGGATAGCCGACATTGTCGGTCTCCTGGCGCAAAACATCCAGGTCGAGGCCCGACGCATCGGCTTGCCTCGCGATGGCGTCGGCGGCCTCGACAGGAATGACGCCGCACTTCGCTTCGGCTTTCGCCAGCGCAATCTCGACTTCGACATAACGGCCGATAAGTGTGCGGTCGGAAAAAACCTCGCGCATGCCGGGCGTGCCGAAGGCATCGCGGAACAGAACGGAGTCGAAGACGGTCGTGGCCGGCGAGGCGGGATGCATGAACATCTCCAACTGGATGGATGTGCGCGATCAATCGCGATGCGGCCTGATGCTCGCCGCCGATCTCACGAACCTTGCCTCAGCCGCGCCAGCACTTTCAAGCCGCCATAGCCGTCAGCGGGCAATAGCCCCGTCCTGGTCTGATAGTCCCTGACAGCCTGCATGGTGTCGTTGCCGACGCGGCCATCGGTGCCACCGGTATCGAAGCCTGCTTTGGTCAGCCGGACCTGCATCTCCTGCACTTCCGCCAGCGTCAGCGCGCGCTCCGAACCCGGGAAGGGCTGGATGAACGGTGGGCCGCCTAAAATGCGGTCGCCAAGATGGCAGATCGCCAGCGCATAGCTCATGGCGGGATTGTAGCTCCGTACCGAGTAGAAATTCGGACCCAGCAGGAAACTCGGCCCGTCCGGCAACGGGGTCCATAGCTGAGCGGAAGCGTTTGGCTGCGGGATACGGCTTGCCGTCGGCACGCGTTACGCCAGCGCTTTCCCATGCCGCATAATTACGGTTGCCTTTCGATGAGGCGCCATTGGCGCGCACCTCGTAGCCCCAATGCTCGCCGCGGTGATATTTCCCGCGGTCGACGAGATAGCGCGCGGTCGACCCGAGCGCGTCGTCCGGTTTGCCGAACGGCGACACCCGGCCATCATGATCGTAGTCGATGCCGACATTGAGCCAGACTTCCGGCATCCATTGGGTGTGTCCCATCGCGCCGGCCCACGAACCGCGCATTTCCTCCGGCGTGCTCCAGCCGCGGTCGACGATGCGTAGCGCATTGATGAGTTCGCTCTCCCAATAGGTGCGTCGGCGTGGCTCGTTCCAGGCGAGTGCGGCAAGGGCCGGGAATACTGGCCGCATATGGTTCTTTTGCACCAGCGGATCGCCAAAGGCGGATTCGACGCCCCACAGCGCCAGAAGCGTTCCGCGCTCGACGCCAAAATCCCGTTCGATCCGGGCAAACAATGCCTCGTTCTTTCGGAGCGCCTCGCGGCCGTTGACGATGCGCCAATCCGAAACGCGGCGATTGATGTATTGCCAGAGCTCTTCCTTGAATTCGGGCTGGTCCCGAAGTTCCTTGAACACGGACATGTCCGGCTCGATGCGGCCCATGACGCGGATCCACGTCGCTTCCGAAACACCCTTCGCCAAGGCGTGGACCCGAAAACGATCGCGCCATTGATCGAAGCCAGCCGGTGCTGCGGCGAAGGCAGTGAGCGGGTCGGCGAGGACACTGGCGCTCAGTCCGCCAACCAGACCGGTTCGCAGCAGCGCGCGGCGCGTAGGCATTTTCGGGGAATCAGGCGGTGTCATCGCAATAGTCTAGCCCTGACGGGATTGAGCGCGGCAAAATCGCGTCCGGGGAAACTAGCCCTTCTCCTGCAAATCTACCGCAATTTTGGACAACCAGCGCCGGATGGTGGCCTCCGCCTTTGCGCCCAGCCCGGCGACCAGACGCCTTTCGACGGCGGTGACGCGGTGACGACACATGTCGAGCAGGTTCGACCCGCGGCGTGTCAGCGTCCATTGCAACACCCGGCCGTGCACGGGATGCGGTGTCTTTTTGATCGCGCCGTCGCGTTCCAGGTTACCGATAATGACGCCGACGGTCTGTGGCGTCAGTAGCGCCACGCGGGCAACGTCGGCGCCGGAAAGTCCGGGATAGGCGTTGAGCATCGTGAGAACGGCAAATTGCGGCGGCGTTACGCCGAGATCGGTGAGCGTTCGCTCCAGCGTCAGCCGCGCCGCTGCCTGGGCTTGCCGCAACAAATAGGCGATGTGGCCTTCCTCGCCGCGCTTGCCCGCGCCGGGCGGCGGCGGCCGGAGGCCGTACCGCGCCGGAACCTGGGCGGAGGCATTTTCGCGTCGGCGGGATTTTTGAGAACGTGGTTTTTGGATCGAAGTCAAATTTCGCCGTTTTGTCGATTTTTTCGACGACTTCGGTTTCGTAAGATTTGCGATCTTGCGCATATTATCAGTAGCTCTTATAATTAATCAGAACACTGATAACACGGGAGATCGAAAATGTCACATGCTCGCAAGGAATACAGCGATTTCAAGGTGCTGGCGCCGGATGCCTATGAGAGCGTTCTCGCGCTCGGCGGATTTGCCGCAAAGGCCGGCCTCGATAAGTCGTTGCTGGAGCTGATCAAGCTGCGCGCATCGCAAATCAACGGGTGCGCCTTCTGTGTGCAGCATCATATCCTTCAGGCGGAGCGGCTCGGTGTGTCCGTCGACAAGCTCAACCTCGTTGTGGTGTGGCGCGAGGCGCCGCAGTTCTCTTCGCGCGAGCGCGCGGCGCTGGCCTGGACCGAGGCGCTGACCCTGCTGACGGGCGGCGTCAGCGACGAAGTCTACGAACAGGCGCGGGCGGAATTCTCCGACAAGGAGCTGACCTATCTGACGTCGGCCGTTGCCTCGATCAATGTCTGGAACAGGTTCGGCGTCGCCTATCGCTGGACGCCGCCGGCCCGGCAGACGCAGGCCCGCGTGGCGGCGTCGTGAACGTGGCACAGTAACGAACTGGAGGAACGACCGATGATTTCGATGGCGATAACGTCACCTTTGCCGATGGGGCCCCACAGACGGCCGGTTTTTCTCGCTGGCTTGGTCGGACTTGCCTGCGCGCTGGCCGTTGGAAAAGCGCTGCCGCTCACGATGGATGGGATATCCAACGTACTGGCCCCGCTTTGTATCAACAGCGCCGCGGCTTCGCCGCTCGACAAGGTCGAGGTGATCACGTCGCACGCCTTGCCGAACGTGCCCGGCAAGCGGGTGACGATCGTGCGGGTGTTCTATGGTCCGGGAGGATTTAGCCATGCGCATCGCCATGCGGGCACAGTGACTGCCTATGTCACCAAGGGCGAGATCCGCTCCCAGCTTGGGGGCGGTCCGGTCGAAACATTCGGGGTCGGGCAATCGTTCTTCGAACCGCCGGGGTCGACCCATCTGGTTTCGGCCAATGCGAGCAATACCGAGCCGGCCGAATTAATTGCGGTGTTCGTCGCCGACGAAGGCGCCCAGTTGACGACGCTGATTGAATAGGGCCGTCGTCAGATCACTAGTTTTCAGCGCCTTCTTCGACTTCCCGGCGGGTCATATCCTCGGGAAGTGCATGAGCCATGTCGGCGGCCGGCCCGACATGGGGGCCGATTTCGCGTCCGCGTCCCCGGATCAACCGCTCGTAGGCCGAGATCAGCGTGACATACGGATTGACCCACAGCCATCCGTCCCGAGTGAACACCTGAACGTCGAAATGAAGATGACGGGTGGTGCCGTTGGGACGGTCGAGATAGTTGGACACGACGCCGATTTTTTCGCCTTCCTCGACATGACGGCCATTCAGAACACCATCGGCATCCATGGCCTTGGGGTCCATGTGCATGTAGCGGAAGCGAATGTGCTCGTTTCGGGTGTTGATCTGAAGGGTCGCCGCCTGCTGCTTCGGCTCGCGGATCAGCATGGCGTCGCGGGCAGCGACGACCACCTGCTGTTTGGGATCGCAATGCTCCATCCCTTCGTCATGCGGGGGGCAGGGCGCGGGTCGCATATCCTGGCCTTGGTGACCGAATCCGCTCGGACATTGGCCGACGCCGAAGCTGCGGGCTTCGCAAAAATTGTCCTGCCAAGGATAGCTGGTCGGCCCGAATTCCTCGAGCCTGTCGTTTTTGCGCAAGCCGAACGATTGGGAGTGAGCAAAAGCCGGCGTCTTCTGCAATGGAAAACGGATCTGCGAGTAGGCGGTGTAATCAATTCGGCCGCTCTGCTTGCGCGACCCGCTTCTGACAATGAGATCGCCGGGCGGGCGATAGGTAAAATCCGCGGACGCAACGGCAGGGCGTTCGACGGCTTCCGACGCGATATCGGCCCGTGGCCGCGACGGCAGGCCACCCGCCACGCGCAGCGCCTTCAGGAATTGCTCGGCAACAGGATAGGCCTCGCGACAGGCGAGCCGTCGCGGCCTTGGCGCGCTGTCGAGGCACTGGATCGAAACCACGTAGGGGACGCCAAAGCGCGTGAAGGCATAGCGTACATAGCCTTCCCGAATGAAGCGGCGCAGGTCGGGAAATTGCGCAGCGAGCGACTTGACCGGTTCACCCTTGCCGCCAAGCGGATCGTTGAGATCGTAGGTCAATAGCGAGCCGGTGATCTGGACTTCCACCGGCTTCGCGAAAATCCGCTGTGGCAGGCCGCTGCCGGTGCCGGGCGCGAGCGAAAAAACCGCGTCGTAGCCGGCTGGACCTGCATCGAACAGGTCGGCAACACGAAAATCGGCTTGAACGCGTGGGAGCGCGAGGCTCTCGGGCGTGCCGGCCCATCGGGCTTCGAGATATCCCGCAGCGTCGAAGGGCAATAGGACCGGCACCGGGCTACGGCCGATCCCGGTGAAGATCTGGGACGTCGTGGCGTTGAGTTGCACGAGCGCCGGCATCGAACGCGGATCGGCGGCGGCCAATCGGGACCGGCCAACAAAGGTGAACGCGGTTGCAACCGACGGCTGGGCGCCGATCTCGGCGCGGAGTTGATCAAACGCGGCGCGCCAGTCCACACGCACAACAGAAACGGCCGGGCTTCTGAATTCGTCGGCAGCGAGCGGGGTCGCGCCGAGCAGAAGTAAGGCTAGCTGTAGAAGCGCAAAAAAACTGCCGGCCCCCGATTTCAATGTGACGCCCCCCGGCGCTATTTTCCCCACACGCGAGATATTAATCCTTTGCGCGTTCGACGTAAGACCCATCTTCGGTCATCACCACAATCCGCGTGCCGGCGGCAACGTGCGGCGGCACGGCGGTGCGGACGCCATTGGACAGGACGGCGGGCTTGTAGGAGGACGACGCCGTTTGTCCTTTGGTGACCGGCTCGGTTTCCACGACTTCCAGCGTCGCGCGTTGCGGCAACTGGATCGAGACCGGATTACCGTCGTGAAGCGACAGCTTCACCGTCGTGTTCTCCTGCAAATAAGGTGCGGAAGAACCGACGATTTCCTTGGAGACCTGGACCTGGTCGTAATTCTCGGCGTTCATGAAGTGGAAGCCGTCGGCGTCCTCATAGAGGTAGTTGAAATTGTGGTCCTCCACAGTCGCCTTTTCCACCTGATCGGTGGTCTTGTAGCGCTCGGAAATCTTCACCCCATCGCTGATACGGCGCATTTCGATCTGGCTGACCGGAGTTCCCTTGCCGGGATGGATGTTTTCGGCTGTGAGGACCACGTAAAGCTTGCCATCTTGTTCGATGATGTTGCCTTTGCGAATGGAACTGGCGATGACTTTCAAGGCTGTTTTTCCTGATATTGCGGCCCGCGATATTGCCGGACAGATGCAGTCCGGGGCCAATTGAAGCTGTTTCGGGCTGCAACATACTGATTTTGTGCTTGGAAGCTAGCGTTTTGGGGTGGTTGATTGATGGTTGCGGACAATAAGGCTTCGCCATGGTGGTCCGCCGGCAGACACACCGATATCAGGCCGTTTTTAGCTGCCAGGAATGCGATCACGCGGGCAACGCGGGCCTGGTTCGAGGAACAAGGCTTTACCGAGGTCGAAACCGCGATTTTGCAGGTATCGCCGGGCAATGAGACCCATTTGCACGCGCCGCGCACGGAACTGATCGCCGCCGATGGCGAGCATATGGCGCGGTATTTGCGGACTTCGCCGGAATTTGCCTGCAAGAAGCTGTTGGCCGCCGGTGAGACCAGGATATTCGAGTTTGCCCGGGTGTTCCGCGATCGTGAGCGCGGCCGTCTGCATTTGCCCGAATTCACCATGCTCGAATGGTACCGGGCGAACGAGGCTTACGATGCCGTCATGGCCGATAGCGTTGTTCTGATCGCGCATGCTGTACAGGCAACCGGGATCGGGCAATTTTCGTTTCGCGGGCAGGTGGCCGATCCCTTTGCCGAACCCGAGATGTTGACGGTCGCTTCGGCATTTGAGCGCTTCGCGGGTATCGATCTGCTCGCCACCATTGACGATGGCGAAGGCGACCGGACGAAGCTGGCGGCGGCCGCCGATACAAAGATTCGTGTTGCCGCCGATGACACCTGGTCCGACATCTTCAGCAAAATACTGGTGGAGTACATTGAACCAAATCTGGGGCAGGGACGCCTTACTCTTCTCTATGAGTATCCGCTGCCGGAGGCAGCGCTGGCGCGTGCAACCTCATCCGACACCCGCGTCGCCGAGCGCTTCGAGGTCTATGCCTGCGGTGTGGAACTGGCGAATGGATTTGGTGAACTGACCGATGCAGCCGAGCAACGCCGCCGCTTTACGCTCGCAATGGACGAGAAACAGCGTCGCTACGGCGAGCGCTATCCGCTGGATGAGGATTTCCTGGCCGCGGTGGCAAGCATGCCTCCGGCAAGCGGCGTCGCGCTTGGGTTTGACAGGCTGGTGATGTTGGCAAGCGGTGCAACGTCGGTTGATCAGGTGGTGTGGACGCCGCCATAGTGTGGTGGATTTGATATTCGCTTCAGTCGTGCCGCGAGTCCTCGGATAGCGAATATCAAATCCAAAACTACACTATAATCATAAGTTTGCTGGTGTCCCTTTGGTTCTGACATTCGTAAACGAGCCTGCCACGAAATGATACGAATGTCAGAACCGGGACACCAGGAAGAGACATGAGCAGTATGAGCAGGATCAGCCTTCAACGCGACACGACCTTGCGCGAGCCCGCGGAACTTGCTGCGCGTGGCCTCGTATCGGTTGCCGACCTTCCCGCACTGGAAAAAGTCGCGGCACGTTACGCCATCGCGGTCACGCCCGAGATCGCTGCGTTGATCGATCCCGACGACCCGCTTGATCCGATTGCGCGGCAATACATCCCAAGCGCGGAAGAGCTGGCGGTTCGACCCAACGAAAAACCCGATCCGATCGGCGACGAGGCGCGCTCGCCGGTATCCGGCATCGTGCATCGTTACCCCGACCGGGTCCTGTTCAAGCTGGTGCATGTCTGCGCAGTGTACTGCCGCTTCTGTTTTCGCCGTGAGATGGTAGGACCTGGCAAGGCGACCACCCTTTCGGAAGGGGCTTATGAGAACGCACTGGCCTACATCCGCGCGCATCCGGAAGTGTGGGAAGTCATCCTGACTGGAGGCGACCCTCTGATGTTGTCGCCGCGGCGGCTTTCCGAGGTGATGACGGACCTCGCACGGATCGACCATGTCAAGGTCATCCGCATTCACACCCGCGTGCCGGTCGCCGAGCCCCAGCGCATCAATGACAAGATGGTTGCTGCCCTGAAGGTCAAGGGCGCCACGACATGGGTAGCGCTCCATGCCAATCATGTCCGCGAACTGACGCCGAACGCGCGCGCCGCCTGCGCCGCCATGATCGATGCCGGCATTCCGATGGTTAGCCAATCGGTGCTGTTGCGGGGGGTCAACGACGATCCCGATACGCTGGGGGCGCTGATGCGCGGCTTCGTCGAGTGCCGGATCAAGCCTTATTATTTGCATCACGGCGATCTCGCGCTCGGGACTTCGCATTTGCGAACCACGCTGACGCAGGGCCAGGAAATCATGCGCACCCTGCGCGGCCGGCTGTCCGGACTGTGCCAGCCGGAATTCGTGGTCGACATTCCCGGTGGCCACGGTAAGTCCCCTGCCGGCCCGAACTATCTTTCTGTCGAAAAATCTTTTTCCGGAGATCGTGAACAGGCCGCCGAAACCCGCTATCGTATTGTGGATTACTGCGGTGACGTTCATCTCTACCCGCCGGGTCCGTGACCGGCGTCGGAGGGGCTGGGCTTCAAAGACGGAAGAAACAGATGCGAAAATTTTTGGTGACAGCTACATTTCTGATGCTGACGATCGGTCCGGCGGCGGTTGCGCAGACCGGCAGTTCGTCGTCAGGCAAACAAGGACCATGGCCCGCGCCCGTCGGACACCGCCAGCCGCGGGCCGACCAGGTGCCGCCGGACAAAGATAATCCCAACGCCGACGCCGCCATGAAGCGCGAAGATGCCGAGCTCGACCGCAAGCTCAAGAGCATCTGCCGCGGCTGCTAGATTAGATTGAAGCGATCAGGCGTTGCGCGCGGCGAGCGCCACGCCGATTAGCGCTGCTCCGCCAAATAGCAAGTTGACGCCGACCAAAAGGCCGATCGCCCACAGGGCAGATCCCGGCAATCCCGTAATGATGATGATTGCAATCAGCAGATCCATCAGGCCCGCGACCAGCAGCCATGACCACCGTCCCGACAGTTCGCGCCGATGCTCCAGCGCGTACATGATGGTCGCGACGCCTTCGGCGAGGAAATAGGCGCCGACGACGATGGTCAGCGTCAGCGTGCCCTGCGCCGGCCGTGCCAAAAGGATAAGGCCTGCAAGAACGGCCAGCGCGGCCGAAATCAGTGACCACCAGAAGCCTGGCATCTGGCGCGCCCAAAACGTCAGCGCCAGTCCGGCGATACCGCTGATCAGAAACAGCCAGCCTAAAAGGATCGTTACAGCAAGACTGGCGGCGGGCGGCACGATCATGGCGGCCAATCCGAAAATCACCAGTAGAATGCCTTCGAACAGAAACGCCTTCCAGTGTTGACGGACGGCGTCCCGCATCTTCGTTGACAGCTCGGCATTGTCGTGGGGAATGGTCATCGAAATCTCCCGTACCGGTTTCCAGCCAGAGTGGCGCGTTTCTGTGACGGCGCAACTATAGCGCGTCCGACGCCGGCGTCAGCCCCCGGCCGGAGCAGGGCAGCAATTATGGTGCGTTAGTTCGCAGCCGGTCGCGGCCGAGAAAATAGACCGCTGTTGTGACTACCAACAGGGCAAGACCCACGAGGATGGAGAGAAGGCCGATCGGAACGAGAAAGAGCGTCATGTTGCGATCCGGATTAAGCAGCCAGCGGTGCACCGACGACAGCACGAAAGCGAGACCGACAAAGCCGGTCCCGCCGCCCACCACCAGCAGGGCCCACATTCGCCGGAGCTGGCTGAGCCGTTCGCGGGCGACATCGGTTCGGGGGGCGTGGTGACGTCCCACCCGCCGGATCAGGCGCGCGGCAAAGGCAATCGAGGAAAACCCGATCAGAATACTGGCCGAGCCGAGCAACAGACGGGTGGTGCCGTCGATGTCCGGGTTTCTCTGCAATGTCAGCAGTGGAAAATCGAAGGCCGCATGCAGGCCGACCGGGCCCGCCAACACAAGAATCCAGCTAGTGATGCGGGCCCAGTCGCGGTGGTGACGGTGGGCGCCGAGTGCGGTGCCGGATCTTGCGATCGCCAGGTAGGCGCCGGCGATGATCCCGAGCGCCCCGTGAAACGGCACGGTCAGAACGCTGCGCAACGCGGCGAGCGATTGCCACATATCGACATGCTGAACGAGGTAGGCGAGATTTTCGTAGGCTGCGAAACCGAGGCCCGCGGCTGCGCCATAGATCACGGTATCCATCGGATCGGTGAAGGGCCTCCGCCAGGCTGACACCGTTGCAATGACCAGGATCTTGACGGCTTCCTCGGGCAGCGCGACGCCGAAAAGCGAGTGCAGTCCTTGCGCGAGCCATTGATTTTCAGGCGCGGTCAGAAGCGCCATGAACGGAGTGCGGATCAGTCCAAGCAAGGAAATGCTGGCTGCACCGAGGAAAAAGGCGGTCCACACTTTGGTTGGCGGCCCTGGCCGCTCGCCAGCAGCAACCACCAGCCACAAAATGAGCAGCGCCGGCGCAATGGCCGCCGTTCCAACGACTGTCGGGAGTGACTCAAGGAGAAGCATTTACCGGCTCAATTCCAACACCCGCATGCCGCTAAGGCCGGCAGCTTTATGGTTGTAAGAAGTCGCAGTTAGAATCAAAGGTTCATCAACGGCTCAGTTGTCGGATTCGGGACTGTCGTTCCGCTCGATCTGTCGATTGGCAAATAAGCCATTTTTCAGCGCTCTCTACGTCAAACTACGCTCGCCCCGAAGCATCGTTTCGCAGTTCCGTCCCTGAATATTGCCTTTAGCCGCAGCCGTTTAATCACTTCTGCTGAGGTGTACCACGGCAGCACAACCGACCGCACGGCGCGCAAGCTTGATAAATTAGCGAAATCAAGGAGTTTCGCCAAATTCGTAGCTTCCGCTGCCGCTGGGGCCTTTGCCTCCGCTGCATGACAGCCGCGGAGCCGAAGGCTGCTGTCACATGTTAGGCTGAGTCTAATCACGAGGGAGCGCGCCGGTGATTTTCCGCGGGGCAGAAACGCATTCAAGGTCGGTTTTAAAGGCCATTAGCTGGCGAACCCTCGGAACCCTCGATACGTTCGCGATCAGCTGGTTCTTTACCGGGAGGGTCGAGATCGCGGGCTCGATCGCTGGCTTTGAGATCATAACGAAGATTGCGTGGTATTATCTTCACGAGCGGGTTTGGGCGGCTATTTCCTGGGGGCGCCGCAGACTGGAATGATCAAGGGCAAAACGACAAGCTGGAAAGAAGAAGGTCTCCTGATGAGTGACCTCAAGTCTGAGAATTCCAAACCTGAAAGCCCCAAGCCTGAAAGGCCTGAACCCGCGGGAAGCCGCACGCCAGCCATGGCTGGGTTGGCGATTGCGGTCGTGCTTCTGGTGGTTGGACTATGGTTGGCCCGCGAATTGAGAGCGGCCAGCAAGATGCAGGATTGCTTGATGTCCGGGCGCACCAACTGCAACGTCATTCAGCCGCAATAGGAAACGCCCGATCAGTGCGCAATATCGCACGCAAGGCGCCTCTTGCACTGCACCGTATTCTTTTGGCGCGGACCCTGAGGTCGGCCCGGGTAGGAGGTGCGCTCTTTCAGCGCGAGGCACCGAGGGACCCATTTGGCTAAATCATGGTTAGATTAGCAGCGGGCTTTGCTCGCGCGCATCTTCCATCCTCGATGGACTTGCTGTTACCGGTTCGCATAGCCTCGATGCCGTTTCAGCTTTCGAGGCGGAGTGCTCGTCAAGCCGGAGTTCACGGCTATGAAATATAGCTCGATGTTTGCGCCAATACATGGCGCGTGGTTCGGTAACGAAGGGGGAAATGCAGTGACGTATAAATTTGTCGACGTAAAACGCCTTGATCGCATCACGATCGTAACCCTCAACCGGCCCGAAGTGATGAATGCACTGCACAAGCCCGCTCACTTCGAACTGCATGAAGTCTTCAATGATTTTAACGCCGATCCTGATCAATGGATCGCGATTGTCACTGGCGCAGGGGATCGCGCCTTCTGCGCCGGCAACGACCTGAAATGGCAGGCTGCCGGCGGTGAGCGTGGCTGGAATTTGAGTGGTTTTGGAGGCCTGACGCTGCGGTTTCACTGCGACAAGCCGATTATTGCCGCCGTCAATGGCGTAGCGATGGGCGGCGGCTTCGAGGTCGCCTTGGCCTGCGACCTTATTATTGCGTCGGAAAATGCGACGTTCGCGCTTCCCGAGCCGCGCGTTGGCCTTGCGGCGTTGGCCGGCGGTTTGCAGCGGCTGCCGCGTCAGATCGGATTGAAGCGGGCGATGGGCATGATCCTGACCGGCCGGCACGTTTCTGCGCGCGAAGGCTTTGAACTTGGCTTTGTCAATGAAGTGGTGCCGGCGGGAGACGCGCTCCGAGCGGCCGAGCGCTGGGCGGAACAGATCTGCCAGAACAGTCCGATGTCGATCAGGGCGTCGAAACAGGCGATGATGGAGGGATTGAACGTGTCGCTTCCCGAGGCATTGGTTGCGCAACGGGAATATCCGGCGGTGCGGGAGATGGTCGCGTCGGCGGATTATGTTGAAGGCCCGAAGGCCTTTGCCGAAAAGCGCCCGCCGCGCTGGCAGGGAAAATAGATCCTTCGAGCGTCCGCCGGCGGGGCGGCGCTTGAGGGCTTCAGTTCGACAGCAATCGCCGACAGGCGTCTACGAACACCTCCGCGCCCCTGACGATGTCCGCATCGTCGGTGTTCTCGCTCCAGTGGTGGCTGATGCCGCCGATCGAAGGTACGAACAACATCCCTGCCGGCATGATCGTGGCGAGAACCTGGGCATCGTGACCGGCGCCGCTCGGCATACGAATGGATTTGCCCTCGGCGAAATCGGATGCAGCTTCCTCGATCGCCTGTTGAAATTTCTCGTCCATCATCGCGGGCTTGCCGGTACGGATGCACTCGACCTCGACGCTGCAGCCTGTTGCCGTAGCGACCTCGGTCGCGGTTTCGCGCAGCAGAGCTTCGAGGCGTTCGACGAGGGCAGGATTATCGTCGCGGATCTGGAACAGGATTTCGGCGTGGCCGGGAATGATGCTGGGGGCGCCGGGGTCGAGCGTAATGCGGCCGGTCGTCCATACGGTTCGCGGGCCGGCAGCTGCCGGGAAACGATCGTCGATAGCAACGCACAACCTTGCAGCCGCAAGGCCAGCATCTCTTCGATCTTTCATCCGCGTGGTGCCGGCGTGGTTTTGCTCGCCCGTAATGATGATCCGGTATTGCCAGATGCCGACGATGGAGGTGACCACTCCGATGCCGAGACCGGAGCTTTCGAGCGTCCGCCCCTGTTCGATGTGAGCCTCGAGATATCCGATATGCCGCCCGCGCTGAGCCGAAACACGCCTGCGCTCAGCAAGGCCGGCCGCTCGTAGCGCTTCGCGCATGGAGCGATTGTCGGTGCGATCGTGCGCCGCGTCGATATCCTCCTCGGTGACGTCGCCGACAAACGACCGGCTGCCGAGAAAATGACCAAAATGTCCTTCCTCGTCGCACCATGACGCGACTTCTACCGCGCCCTTGATGGCCGGATCTGGATTGATCACGCGCGCGGCTTCCAACGCGTAGACGACGCCCAGTGGGCCGTCGAGCCAGCCGGCAAAGTTCTGGCTTTCTAGATGCGAGCCCGCAAGCAGCTTGGGTCCCGGCTTCGTGCTGATGCCGAGCACGTTGCCGATGCCGTCGATCTCGCCGGCGAGGCCTGCTTGCGGCAATCTGTCGACCAGCCATTTCAGCGAGCTGAGGTGCGGTTCGGAAAAGGTCGGCCGGTGCACGCCGGTCTTGTAGGCGCCGATGGCGCGAAGCGCGGTGAGGTCGGCCAGCACCCGCGCGCCGTCGACCTTCGTGGGATGATCAGCCATGAGTTTCAATCGTCGGCCGGTTGCTAGTTCGCGCGGGCTTCGTAAGGCCCGCAGATCGGGGCATCGCCAGAAGTTTCATAGGTGTCGACGACGTCACCGGCCATGACGACCTTGATGCGACATTCCTGCATCGCAACACCGACGCGCCAGTAGTAGACCTTTTGCCCATCGATGGTCGACTGGTCAGTCGGAAAACCGAGCCGCTGTGTGACGGCACTCAGCGGTTTGCCCTTGAAATCGTTTCTCTCTTTGACCGTCGGCAGGCCAATGTTGGGCATGGCGCCGCATCCCGCCAAAATCAGGGTCGCCAGAATCGCCAAGTTACGGGGTTGAAAGACCATCCGATTAAGCTGCCCTTGCTCTGTCGACCATTGCCGCTCCGTAGCGGGGGCCGGGAACCAAAGTCAATAGGTATAGCGCGCGCGGAATTTGGGGCAGGCCTCGAACAAATTTGCTCGATCACGTTTCACCGGTACAGATCTGCGCGGGTCGGCGGCAAACCGGATGGGCCGCGTATACGGTTCGAGGCCAGCGTCTGGAAAATTCCAATCGTGCCTTGCGTGAAGGCGATCGAGACCACGGCGAGATAGGCGATCCACAGCCGGGTCTTCTCGCGGCCGACCTCCCGCTCGGCGGCTTCGCGGTTCGCTGACAGCCGGTCATGCCAGAGCCGGGTGGTGCGGATGTAATGCTCGCGCCATGCTTCGACGTCATGCACTTCAAAATTATGCCGCTCAAGGTTGGCAATCGACATGCCGAGGTGATCCAGTTCACCGCCCGGAAAGATGTAGCGGCCGATTGCGGTGGCCGCAGCTGCATCCCGCCGCCGGCCGCGGCGAAAGCGCTCAAAGCTCTTGGAGCGGAGTGCAATCGAATGGTGAAGGTACAGGCCTCCCGGCTTCAGCAGGCGATTGACCGTTTGAAAGTAGGTCGGATAGTTGGCGATGCCGACCTGTTCGAACATGCCGATCGAGGCGATCTTGTCGAAGCTTCCCTCGAGAAGTGCGTAATCGCGCAGCTCGAGCGTTACCTTGCCTTCCAGCCCAAGCCGGGCGACTTTTTCCTTGGCGTAGGCGAATTGTTTTTCTGCCAGCGTCACGCCGTGGGCGTGAACGTCATAGTGGCTCGCGGCGTGACAGACGAGGGCGCCCCAGCCGCAGCCGATGTCGAGCAGGGTTTCTCCTGGCTTGAGCCGCAATTTGCGGCAGATCATGTCGAGCTTGTCGGCTTGCGCGGTCGCAAGATCGTTGTTCCAGTCTTTGAAATAGGCGCAGGTGTAAACCATCTCCGGATCGAGAAAGAGTTCGTAAAAGCGATTGGAGAGATCGTAGTGGTAATGGACGTTCTTCTTGTTGGTGGCTTCACTGCCATCGGCGCGCGCCTTGTCGTTGCGCACGGCTTCCAGCGGCCACGGCCCGCCGCGCGGCACGAACAAAAACCTCGCCAAGGCCGTCATCGCGAGGAGCTTGTCGAAGGATTTCATCAGTGTCCGGGTGCGTGTTTTCGGCCGGCACGCCGCGAGATCGAAGAACGATCCGTTGCGCAGATCGAACCGTGACGTAACCCAGAGATTGAGGAACGTGTCGATATTTGGCCGCCGTATCATGGCGGCAATGGCGCCCTCGTCGGCGATGACAAAGGCCAGCGCATCGGGTCGAAGATCGGCGGGTATCGTGGAGCCGTCCCACAACACGAAGCCCAGGCCGGGCAATATGCGCTCATTGATATGGATGAGCAGTCGTCTGAAGCTATCGAGACGGCGTGTCGCTTTTCGATCTGTCGGGGCAGCTATGCTCATTCGATCAACGCAACAATTGGCTCCGTGGCTTTGGAGACGCCGCTATGTCTGGAAAAGTCGCCGGGGCCGCCTCCGAGTCGAGTGTGGCATATTAGGGCTGGCGCTCGCAAAATGCCGGCTCGATGGGCTGCCGGGTTGCCCTCAAAGACCCCTGTGAATAAGCGGCCCTTCGCGCCGCTTGCCCGGGAACGCAAACGACACTATACGTTCGCGCGCCGGTCTTTGGCCGCTGTTCTGGCCGAACCGGCACGATATTCAATGCTACTTCAAGGCATTGATTATTCGAATAAATTTCGTTAATTCAAAGCGAAGCAACGGTATGGCCGTCAGGTTAAGGCCGTATCGAGGCAGGCGCTTTGCTCCCTTCGTCTATCGGTTAGGACGCCACCCTTTCACGGTGGAGAGAGCGGTTCGATTCCGCTAGGGAGCGCCATTGAAATCAATGGCTTGGGGATTCGATCTCGCGCTTCCGACAGCGTTATTTTTGAGCCTTGGTCAGCCCTCCGGGCTTTGTAGCGAGATCCAGCCGGGTGCTGTAATCAGTGGAGCTCCGCCAACCGAAACAGGCCCTACAGGCCTTAGCGGATGAGCCATCCTTTTGCGCGATAACCGGCCGCGCATATGTCCTTTTGGAATGGAGGACGTGATCTCCGGTGTTATTGCGTTTTGCAGCAAGTCGACCTTCGCTATCAGCATCGAAAGCTGAGCAGATATCTTCTTCACATCCGAGCGCTCGTCCGTGATGCTCAGTCTTAGGCTATCGATCGTAGCCGTATCCTTCTGAAGCAGAGCTGTGTTCTGTTGCAATGAGGATCCACTGTCCTGCAGCGCCGCAGCGTGTTGCTGCTGAGCGGACTGAATATCCTTCAAAGCTACGACAACCGACTCGGGTATTGGCGCGGAGGCTCGCTGCGGAAGCAGTTGGTAGCCGCTGAAGTTGGGCAAGGCGAGATCGAGAGACGGCAGTGTGTAGATAGCCGCTGTCCCGTTTATGGCCAAAGCTAACATCGACAGTGCTACGATCGACTTCCGGCTGGACTTCCTGCTCGGTGTTGCAGAGTCGACTTGCTTCTCTGTCGCCTCGGTCTGGATCTGCGTTTCGGATGTCTTGGTCACCGGCGTGGACCTCAAATGAATGAATAAAAATGGAGCCGCCGCTGGATCGTCCACACGACGGCTCCTCACGCGGTACCTTCTAAAACTGCCGTAGATTATGGGCCGATCAGATTAATTCCCGGTTAGCGCCCAATCTCCGGCGTGCGTCGATGTGCTTCAGTCGAGGTGGAGAGAGCGGTTCGATTCCGCTAGTATCCGAGCGCTAATCCGGTGCCGGTACGCGGGTCGTTCGCACCGTAAGAATCTGTTTCGAGCGACCGGCGTTCCCCCAAGAACTCGGCGCACCGACCATGATCGCCGCTACGTGGTTAGCCGGCTCCAACTCCTCGAACCGATACCCCATGCCCTCCAGTATTCGGCGCGTGTCTGGCGAAAGTGCGTACGGCTCGATCTTAGTCACATCCGGCAGCCATTGATGATGGATGCGCGGAGCATCGACGGCTTCCTGAATGTTCATCTGGAAATCGACGGCGTTCAGGATGGTTTGCAGAACAGTCGTGATAATGCGGCTGCCACCGGGAGTGCCGAGAATGAGGACAGGCTTGCCGTCCTTCGTGACGATCGTCGGGCTCATTGAACTGCGGGGCGCCTTGCCTGGTGCGATGGCGTTGGCGTCTCCCTGGACAAACCCGTAAGGGTCGGTGGCGCCAGGGTTAGGCGTGAAATCGTCCATTTCGTCGTTCATCAGCACGCCTGTCCCTGACGCAACGACCTTGGCGCCAAACCAGTCATTGAGCGTATAGGTCATCGAAACGGCGTTGCCGGCATGATCGATGATCGAGAAATGCGTCGTGTTGCTGCCTTCGTGAGGCGCAACGCCCGGCCTGATATCAACCGAGATGCTGGCCTTGTCCGGCTTTATGGTCTCTCGGATTTTTGCAGCGTAGGTCTTGTCGATCAGCCGACGGACCGGAATGCTGCTAAAATTGGGATCGCCAAGCAGACTGTTTCGGTCGACATAGGCATGACGCATCGCTTCAATTTCGTAATGCAGCGCCAGCGCAGATCCCCAACCGAGATCCCGGAGCGGATATCCCTCCAAAATGTTCAGCATCTCGCAGATGGCGACACCGCCTGAGCTGGGCGGGGGCGCCGAGATCACGTGATAGGTACGGTAGTCGCACTCAAGCGGCGAAAGCTCACGGGTCTTGTAGCGATCGAGATCCTCTTGATCGATGATGCCTCCGCCCGCCCGGGCAGCCCTGACGATCGCTGCCGCCGTCTTGCCCCGATAGAAGCCGTCAGCGCCGAGTTTCCTGATCACACGCAAGGTATCGGCAAGGTCAGACTGCACGAGCCTTTGGCCAGCCACAAAGGGCTGTCCTTTGCTGAGAAAAATTTTGCCGGTGGCAGGAAACCTTTGAAGATCCGCGGTCGCAGAGGCGAGCATGTCGACGTCGCCCTGTTCCAAGGTGAATCCATCCTCGGCCAGTTTGATCGCTGGCCCGATCAAAGCGGCGCGCGTTATCGTCCCGTACTTTTTCCGCGCATATTCCAAACCTGACACGGTGCCGGGGACACCAACCGCCAGCCAGCCAATCGTGCTCAGGCCTTTGACGACGTTGCCGTCATTGTCGAGGTACATGTCCCGGCGCGCTTTCTGAGGGGCCCTCTCTCGAAAATCGAGGAAGGTCTTGCGTCCATCGGCAAACCGGATCGTCATGAAGCCGCCGCCGCCTAAATTGCCGGCGGCCGGATAGACCACTGCCAGGGCATATCCCACCGCGACAGCCGCATCGATCGCACTGCCGCCGCGCTTGAGAATGCCGACCCCGACCTCGGTCGCAAGATGCTGTGCGGTGACTACCATGCCGTTTTCGGCGGCCACGGGCCTCGCCGAGGCAGCATTAGCGGCGGAAACCAGAACCACCGCCCAAAGACAGGCGATCGGAATGTAAAATCCGGCCAACCTTCCAAAGATCGGGTCAAATCGATCCGATCGAGTTTTCAACTCACTGCCTAAAGCACACAATGACTCGTCCCTTCCGATTGGGTATCTTGTCGTCCGACCATTGGCCGGCCGAACGAAGTTCCGGGAACTTTAGCAGGGTATATATCCAAATGCTTCTTGGACGCCGCATTGCTGCCGCCACGACGGCGTTCACGCTGATCGCGGGCGGATTTTTTTCGGTTGCAGGGTCCGCCGCCGCAGCGGCACCCGACAGTTGCGCGGAAGCGGCCGAGGTCACCGTTTTGCCGTCGCCGCTGGCGCCCTGGACCGGCGCGCCGCTGCGCGTCATGGTCATCGCCGAGAAACCGGTCGAGGGCACGCTGTCGTTGATTGCGCCCGACGGAAAGGTCGCGGTCAAATCGACCGACCGGCACGAGGGGCCGCCTTACTCCTGGTTCGCCGAAGTCGCAGCGCCTGCCGCCGGCACCTGGCGCGCGACGCTGGAGGGCGGGCACGCATCGGCGGATTGCAGTCCCGTCACCCGCGACATCTCCGTCAGCGCGCACAAGCCCGAGCCCGTCCGAATTCCGGCGGGAAGCATCTGGCAGGCCCGCAATAGCTGGAGCACCACGAACGAAGCGTTGTTCTCGGCATGGATCGAGAAGCTGTTTGACGCGCCGCCCGACCAGGATCTGAACTGGAAGGTGTGGTACGAAGTGCTGCGCGACCCATCGCGCAATTTTCTGTACAACTATCTCGGCCGCAACGAGGACCATACGCAAACCGGACTTCGGCCCGACTGCGCCGACTTCGTCTATTTCCTGCGCGCCTATTTTGCCTTCAAGATGGGATTGCCGTTCGGCTATTCGAACTGTTCGCGCGGCTTCGGCGGCAGGCCGCCGAAATGCTACCAGTGGTTCGACGTCGAGCATCCCGAGGTCACACGTCCGCCTCCGCCGCCTGAACAGGCCGACGCGCAGGCTGCCGCCGCGCCTCCCGCGCCTCAACCTGAGCAACGGACGCCGAGCCTGCTGCGGTTGTTCAGCGGTGCGCAAGATCAACCGGCAGCCCCGGCCACCACTCCGGCAGCGAAAACGAAGACACCTCCGCCCCCGAAGCGCCCGACGAATTTCGGCGAATATCTGCGCGACGTCGGCGATGTCGTCCATACCGGGGCCGTTCGCGCCGGAGACGACAACTCCGATTTCTACATCGTGCCGCTGACGAAAGAAGCGTTGCGCCCTGGCACCGTGTACGCCGACCCTTACGGCCACGTGCTGATGCTGGTGCGCCGGGTGCCGGAAGCGGACGGCACGCCGGGCGTCTTCCTGGCCGTCGACGCGGAGCCCGATGGATCGATCACGCGCAAGCGCTTCTGGCGCGGCAATTTCCTTTTCGTGCACGAGCCCTCGCTTGGCACCCCCGGGTTCAAGCATTTCCGCCCCATCATGCGCGACAAGACCGGTGCGTTGCGGCGGCTGAGCAACGCCGAAATCGCCAAGAATCCGCAATACGGCGACTTTTCGCCGGAACAGACGCAAATTACCGCGGAGGATTTTTACGATCGCATGGATGACGTCATGTCGCCTGAGCCGCTCGATCCGCAGCGCGCGATGATCGATGCCATCACGAGTCTCACCGAGCAGGTCAAGACGCGCGTTACCTCGGTGGAAAACGGACGAAAATATCAGGCCAAGCAAGCGGGCGACACGGCGATGCCGGACGGCGCTTCGATCTTTGAGACCACCGGCGCCTGGGAGGATTACTCGACGCCTGCGCGCGATTTTCGTCTGTTGATTGCTATCGACGTGGTGCGGGGATTTCCCGATCGTTTCGTGCGTCGGTCAGGTCGGTACGCGATCCCGCCAGGCAAAAGCGCGGCGGACGTGAAGAACGAATTGCAGAGCATGCTGGCTTCGGAACTGGCCGCTCGCAAGATATCCTATACCCGCAGCGACGGCTCGCAGTGGACGCTGTCGGTGAAGGATGTGGTCGACCGGGCGGCGGATTTCGAGATGGCCTACAACCCCAACGACTGCGTCGAATTGCGTTGGGGAGCGCGCGAGAACAGTGAAGAGGCCTCGACATGCAAGCGTCACGCGCCGCAGGCGCAACGCGCGAAGATGTCGGACTATCGTGGCTGGTTCCGCGAGCGGCACTGGCCGGCGCACGCCTGACGGTGTGGGCTGCTGACGGGCTCCTTGCGACGGCCAGCTTTGGCATATCGCTGACGTCGATAGCTTTGCCGACGATATCAACTCCCTGCGCGATCTTCGAAGAAAACAACGTAAGGTATTGATTTAACATACCTTTATCCGCTAGTCAGGCGCTCCGAAATTCATCACTGAGATAAATGATTTGCTACCGGATTCTTCCGTGGTGACGTCCATTGCTCGTTGGAAACGCAACAGTTTTTAAAGCCCGCTCCGATAGGAAGGGTTGAAAAATGATCTCAAGCCGGAAAAGCAGATAGTGCCCGCAGCCAAAAAACGCGATGTGCGTCGATCGGTGCAGCAGACAGCGTGGGTCACCCTGGAGGGTGGCTTCGCGACGCGCCAATGTTTCGTGCATGACATGTCAGCTACGGGCGCGAAGCTCACGGTTTCGGATTCGAGCGTGCTGGCGGGTCGGGTGCGGCTTGCTTTTTCGCGTGACGCCAAAAAAGGGCGCCAATGCCAGGTGGTCTGGCGGCGCGGTCATTCGTTTGGCGTCAAATTCGTCAGATAAGCAGCGTCAATTACCGTCTTCCCGTCACGGGCCTCATGACATCGGCGGCGCGATGTGCCGCACGAAACCCGGCCGAGCGCCGAGCAGCGCGAACCAGCGTTCGAGGTGAGGAAACGTCGGCTTGATAATTCCCTCAACGCCGAACCATCGCCGCGCATAGGCGCCGAGCGCGATGTCGGCGAGCGTGAATTCGTCACCTGCGATAAAGCGGCGCGTACCCAGATATGAATCGACAATATGCCACTGCACCGCTTCGGCGTCGGCATCCTTCTGGATATTGGCCATGTCTCGCTCCTCGACCGGAGTCCGTACCAGCGCCCAGAACACGGGGCGATCGACGGGCTGCAGCGTCGAAAGGGTCCAATCGAGCCAACGATCGACGCTGGCGCGTATTTTGGGCGCCTGCGGATAGAGCGTCGATTGCGGCCTATAGGCGAGAACGAAGTAGCGCATGATCGAATTGGATTCCCACAGCACGAAATCGCCGTCCACCAGCGTCGGCACGCGGCCATTGGGATTCATCGCCAGATATTCCGCCTCGCGATTCTTGCCATAAGCCATACCGGCATCGATCCGCTCGTAGGCAAGGTCGAGTTCGTGCAGGCACCAAAGCACTTTCTGAACGTTTACGGAGTTGGCGCGGCCCCAGATGGTGAGGTGCCCTTGATTGTCGTTCGACACGATTCTTCGCTCCCACTGATAATTGGCGGGGTGATAGCGCAAATTTTCGATAA
This sequence comes from uncultured Alphaproteobacteria bacterium, assembly GCA_963775545.1. Taxonomy (GTDB): domain Bacteria; phylum Pseudomonadota; class Alphaproteobacteria; order Rhizobiales; family Xanthobacteraceae; genus Bradyrhizobium. The sequence goes on along the minus strand of CAVZJE010000013.1, from coordinate 146,398 downwards.
AAGCAGGCTCCCTGTGGGCCGCCGGCTGCGTTTGGGTGAAATCCACTACAGAAAAAATCAGGCCCCGCGGTCAGCAGAACCTGATTTGCTACTCGAATGTCGGTCGTATCTGTTAGCGGCCGAAGAACAGCCACAGAAGAATAATCACCGGAATAGGCACGCCGAGCAACCAGAGCAATATTCCTCGTCCCATCATTGCCTCCTCAGCTTTTCGTGGACGGGCAACGCGTGGGGAAGGGCGAAGTTCCAGCTGTTACGGTGACGACGAGTTCAGACCGACAGACGCAGCCACCTGCACTTACCAGTGGCCGGTGTTGGGCATCGACGTCCATGGCTCGGCCGGCGGCTTCGCATCGCCCTTCTGCAACAGCTCGATCGAATGAAGATCCGGTGAGCGCACAAATGCCATTTGGCCATCGCGCGGCGGCCGGTTGATCGTGATGCCGAGCTTCATGAGGTGGGCGCAAGTCGCATAGATATCGTCGACCTCGTAGGCGAGATGACCGAAATAACGGTCCTCGCCGTATTTTTCTTCTTCCCAATTATAAGTGAGTTCGACGAGTGGCGCTCCGCGCCCCTTGGAAGCTTTCAAGATACCTTCGTCTTCGGGCGCGCACAAAAACACCAGGGTGAATTTGGCCTTGTCGTTGTCGACGCGGCGGACTTCCTTCAATCCCAGCGCGTCGTGGTAGAATTTTAGCGCGGTATCGAGATTTCGGACGCGCAGCATGGTGTGAAGATATCGCATCTTTCCGGTTCTCCCAGTGTGGACCGTCTTATTCGTCTTTGTGGGAACTCTCATAGCAGCAAATCAATAACGAGGGCAGGGAAGCCCGCAACTTTAGAGGAACCAACGAGGCACACGCGTTTTGAATCCTTTGATCAAGGAGGCGCATGACGGACCAGAAGCCATATCCGGCCGAAAAAGCCCGCGGGGGCGAGATCATTCTCAATACGCCTTTGCGACGCCGTCTTTCTTGCGGGTCTGATCGGGGCTGTCTGCCTCGTCATCATTATGATGCTGTTCCGCTGACCTCGCTATGTTGCAAAGCATCGGAACGATCTTCTCGTGACGATGTTTGTCCCGACATCACTGTCTTGGAGAAACAATATGACTAGACTAGGCGTTTTGGGAGCTACGGCTCTTTCGCTTTCGCTCGCGATCGCAACCCCGGTGTGGGCGCAACAGGGGCCGGCCGGCCGGGCTGGCGCTCATGCCACCGCCGGACACATGGGCGGCGCACGAATGGGTTCCGGTCCGCGTATGCAGTCCAGCAACTTCCGTGGTCCCCAGGCCAACGCGGGCAGAACTAACGTTGCCGGGCGTGGTAATGCGCAATTCGCACAACGTGGCCAGTTCCGCGGCGATCGCGGCCGTGGCTTTGGGCGCGATGCCGGCTTCGCCGCCGGCGCGGCGGTCGCTGGCATAGCGACGGGCGCGGCTATCGCGTCGGGCGGTTACGGCTACGGCTATTCCGACCCGTATTATGGCGACAACTACGCCTACGACCAGAACTATGACGATAGCTACGCCTACGATAACGGCGCTACTTACGATGCCGGTCTTCCCCTCGTCACGTTCAATCAGCCTGTCCAGGTTGAGCAGGCAGGGCCGATGGGAGATGCGTCGTACTGTGCGCAACGCTATCGGTCCTATGATCCGGCGAGCGGAACTTATCTCGGCTATGACGGGTTGCGGCATCCCTGCATGTAACGCGCGTGCCTGACGACTAACGGGAAGGAGCGGCCTGATCGGCCGCTCCTTTTCTTTTGGTTCCCGCAAAAGAGAGCGCGCTGCAGCGGGTTCCGCCGCAACCATCGCAGGCGGCAGGCGTTGAAAAACATGTGCTGAAATGGAGGATGCGAATGAAGAAGACTCTGGCAGTATTGGCGACGGTCGCAGCGATTGGTGCGACCACGCTCGTTGTGCCGGCGCCCGCTGAGGCGCGGGGAATTGGGCCGGGGCTAGCCTTCGGCTTGGCCGCAGGTGCGGTCGCTGCTGGTGCAGCGGGCGCCTACGGCTACTATGGCCCTTACGGATATGGTCCGTATTACGGACGCGCCTATGGACCGGGCTACGCCTATGGCGGGCCGTATTACGGCGGCCCAAATTGGCACCGCCGCCACTGGCATCAATATTACAGATAAATTCGACCTGCCTGACTAAAGAAAAGCCCGGAGCGATCTCCGGGCTTTTCTGTGCGCAAACTTCCTATGGCCAAGCCGGCGTGAGTCCGAGCGCGTGCCGTGAGCCTTGCCCGTCACGCCCATTTTTTAGCGTGGTCGTAAAATACTCCTCGCGCTCGCGTTTGAATTTTTCCTGAGTAGCCTTGAAGTCCGCGACGCGCGCCGCAATTTCTTCGCGCTCGCGCGCCAGACGATCGTATCGTTCGCTCATGCCCATCCCTTGCTGAGTCGTGTCCCACGGATATTGGCGTTCGTAATTGGGGCGCGAATGCGGGTATGGCGTTGCAAGATTGTGTTTGTGGATAAGAGTTGTGGCTGCTTGTGAGCGGCGTTCGTTATCGGTAGCGAAAGCGGGAACAGGAGACCCGTATATCAAAGATTGATCTGGATTCGCTGAGCATCGAAGAACTTGCGGCACTGCGTGATGCTGCAACCGAGACGCTGGCCCAAAAAGTGGCGGCGCGGCAGTCGGAGCTCGAGGCGGAACTGGAGAGACTTTCGCAATATGGCAAGCTCACGAAGAAGTCGCTGGCCGCCCCGGCTCTGGTCAAGCCAAAGAAGGGTGATGACGCCGTCCGCAAGAACGACGAAGCAAAGGACGACGTCACGAAAGCGGCCTGATGCACTTCGAAATAGCCATCAGATGATCCGTGCTATATTTGATACGGCGGAACCTTTGCTTTGGGCTATTTGGGTTGACTGTTTCAGACATCAGTAGCGGCGTGGAACGGCTAAGCGAGATGATCGCGGGAGCCTCCACCATCGTTCCCTTTACCGGCGCCGGGATTTCGACCGAGTGCGGCATCCCGGATTTCCGTTCACCGGGCGGGTTGTGGACGCGTAACCGCCCGATCCCCTTCGATGAATTCGTTGCCAGCCGCGAGGCCAGGAACGAGTTGTGGCGCCGCCGTTTTGCCATGGAGACGACGTTCGCGGCTGCAGCGCCCGGACGCGGTCATCGGGCGCTGGCCTCGCTCTATCGTGCTGGCAAGATACCGGCGATTGTCACCCAGAACATTGACAATTTGCATCAGGCGTCAGGCTTTGCGGACGATCACGTCATCGAGCTTCACGGCAATACCACTTATGCGCGTTGCATCGGCTGCGGCCAGACCTACGACCTTGGTTGGGTGAAACAGCGCTTTGAGGCTTCGGGGGATGCGCCGGACTGCGCAACCTGCGAAGAGCCGGTAAAGACGGCCACTATTTCGTTCGGTCAGGCGATGCCGGAAGATGCGATGCGTCAGGCGGCGGAACTTACGCGGCAGTGCGATTTGTTCCTCGCGATTGGTTCATCGCTGGTGGTGTGGCCGGCGGCTGGCTTTCCGCTGATGGCCAAGAACGCGGGCGCGCGCCTCGTCATTATCAATAACGAGCCGACCGAACAGGACGATATGGCCGATCTCGTGATCCGCCATGACATCGGGGACACACTCGGCCCATTTGTGGGGAACTGATTTGTGGGTAACCGATTGCCGAATTGATTTGCCGACGCGCAAGCCTGTTCATAGGTCCCGAAAGAATTGTTTTTTGTCTATGCGCCGCAATCGAGAGTGTTATCTTTTGACTGGAAAGATTTGCGGGCGTCTTCCTGAGAATTGATAGACGCAGACGGTCACCGCCGCGTTCGCTGGCGGGATGTTGAAGTGTGGGGTCCGGGGTCATGGGGTCGGACGGATTTGAGTCCAAGAAGCTCGGAGGTCAAACGCCCGGCGGGGCGGTTGGACCGGGAAGGCTTGGTTCTGGATTTTCGGCCAGTGGTCCGCGCGATCCAGCGCTCGATGCGATGCAGGGGCTGGGCGACGCTGCCGCCAACCTCGTTGAGATCGGCGGCGTCATCAAATGGTTTGATGCTTCAAAGGGCTACGGGTTCATCGTGCCCGATAATGGCTGGCCCGATGTCCTCCTGCACGTGACGGTTCTCCGCCGCGACGGCTACCAAACCGCCTATGAAGGGGCGCGCATCGTGTGCGAATGCGTGCAACGGGCAAAGGGCTATCAGGCGTTCCGCATTGTCTCGATGGATGAGTTGACCGCGATCCATCCTGCCCAAATGCTGCCGCCGCGAACCCACGTCAACGTCACCCCAACCAGCGGCCTGGAGCGGGCCCAGGTGAAGTGGTTCAACCGGCTTCGGGGATTTGGCTTCCTGACTTGCGGGGAGGGGACGCCCGATATTTTTGTCCACATGGAAACGCTCCGGCGGTACGGAATGACCGAGCTGCGCCCTGGACAATATGTTCTGGTCCGTTTCGGGCCGGGTTCCAAGGGCATGATGGCGGCTGAAATCCAGCCCGAAACCGGTGCGCCCGGGCTGTCGTCGCACTAAACCTGCGTTCGGCCTCAACGTTTTGCAGCCTGTCCTCGCCTGAGGCGGGCTCTCAAGGGCGCAGCCGGCCTCGAAAAATCGCAAAAGTGACTGCCGCGAGGCGGCGCGGATGTTACAACCGCGACGTTTCATTCCGTCAACTCGCGCCGGAACGTGTGGCTGGTGCGACCTAATCAATCCCTGGTGAAGCGAATGTTGTCGACGAAGTCTCAGGCGGCTGCCTGGCGTTTCCCTTATATGCAAAGCTGGATATCCCTCGCGCTTGCCACAGCTCTCTGGATGTTCGTCGGCTGGGGTGCACAGGCCGCATCGATCCAGCCGCTCGAGATCGTAACGAAGACGGGCGTGCACGTATTTTCAGTCGAGATGGCCACGACCGAGGAGGAGAAGACCACGGGGCTGATGTATCGGAAGGAGCTCGCCGAGGGGAAAGGCATGCTTTTCGATTTTTCCCCGGATCAGGAAGTGTCGATGTGGATGAAAAATACCTACATCCCGCTCGACATGATCTTTATTCGGGCTGATGGCAGGATCCTTCGTATCGCGGAAAATACCGAGCCTTTGTCGACCAAGATCATCCCGTCGAGAGGACTGGCGAAAGCCGTGCTGGAGGTGATCGGCGGTACGGCCCAGAAGTACGGGATCCAGCCCGGTGATCGCGTTGCGCATCCACTATTCAACGGCAAATAGATCGGGCCAATCGAAGGGACAGAGCGTCCCTATTCCTTCGCTCGGTCAGGGCGGTATATCGTTATCTTGGCTGGCTTTTTGAGGTGATCTCGCGAAGGCCGCCCGTGATGCATCCCGCCTTGCTGATGGGTGCCTAAGCGTGTATCGACGAGGTCTTCCATAGACCGGGGTATAGCGCAGCCTGGTAGCGCGGCAGTTTTGGGTACTGCAGGTCGTTGGTTCGAATCCAGCTGCCCCGACCAATAAATCCAAATACTTAGATTGAATTCAGCGGCGCAAATCTTCCCAGATATTTCGAATGGGAAGATCATGGGAAGCTAGTGAATTTCATCGGAGTGGCCTCTATGAGCGCCGAATACCCGATCCCTCGGAGCTTCGCGGATGCTCTTGGAGAGATGGTTGTCAGCTACGCGGCAGGCGACTGGACCCCAGACGGTGAAGACTATTGCCGCGTCTCCATCGATCAAGCTGCTTACACTTACGAGTCAGCGCGCAACTTGATCGAGATCTATGACGGTCCGCTTCCTGAGGATTGTTGGGTCTACTTTTGGCGAACCTTCATTTCGGTAATGAGGGCTTGAAGGAAGACCTTACGACGAAGAGATCGTATTCGAGCGGCGCTCGATCACTGCGGCTCTTGATGCAGGGGAGGAAAGACGAATACCGCAAGCTAGAGGAATTGCGTAAGGCGAGGAAATAGAGGCGGGACTAAGCCGCTTTCGCTATTCGTCTGCCTTTTTCATCCATTTCTTTTGGCTTTCCGGGATGGGCAGAGGTTCAAGTAGATGTTTTTCATCCTCACCAATTGGACGCCATTTCATGCCGCCTCGTTCATTGAAGCCAGCGCTTACAAAACCAAGCACGGAACTGCTCCTGAATTGTTAAAAAATCCATGCCTTTCGGAGAGGCGCCACATCTGCGCCGCAACTCAGGCGGGGAATATGCCCACCTTGATCGTACCGGGGGGAAACAATGAGGGTCCTTTCCGCGATACTCATCTTGCTAGTTTCAAATGCTGCCGCCGCTCAAGAGTGCAAGACTTGCTCAATGGCCGATGCTTGCACAAAGGCATACTTCAAAGCTGCGTCTGAGGCCCAAAGCGCCACCAAGCAGGCGATCCGGGATTGGAAGCAGAATCTGGACAAAAAAGCGTCCGCAGAATTGTCCAGCAGGGGCGCGCTCGCATTACAAGACGCTATGGAAACGCAAGTTCGTTCGGAGCTTGAACGCCTGAAGGAGTGCTTGGCCAAGATTAGGTAGCTGCCCAACTCTTAAGCCTGGATATCCGCTCTGGGGTAACCTTGATTAGTTTCCTTAAGACGCAGATTGGGTTGTGACCATCGGTCCTAAGAATGCAGCGTTCGCGGCAACGCTCCGGCACAAGTGATCAAGGCGTTTGCCTTTTTGGCTCGCAATAGGTCCTTTCAGGACGGCGCGCGTGCGAGGTGCAGCATGCAGTTCAGTCAATTAATTAATCCCGTCGATGACATACAAATCTGGAATGCAAACGACGGCGGCTTTTCGTTTGTGATCAGTTATGAGAGCCGCAGCGGTCCTGGCCTTCATGGGGCTCCCGGATTTGTGGGATCTTGGCGCCCGCTTCATGGCAACAGAGGCGCCGTTAAAGTTACCGGGTCACCTTTCAAGACGTTCGAAGCGGCCGAGCAAGCCTGCGAAACCATGCTCGGATATTTGACAGAGAGGCGGTAGTTGCCCAGCGTCGTCTCGCCGACGAATACGATACAGCTCAAGAACGCGCCAAGGTGGGACTGGTCTTCGAGCTGATCAGCTGGCCCGCCGCCGCGTTTTGAGTTCCCCGACTCAGCCAAAGGTGGCATCTTGCCCCTTGGGGTAGGTCAGAGCGAGGATTTCGCGGTGATCCACAAAACGAGTGTTTTTAAATTCGTCGTTCTGGCGACGATTGCTGTCACGCTCGCGTTTATAGCCTGGTCCGGCGCCTCCAACCATTTCGCGCCCATCGACCGGGCGAGAGCAAATCAGCCCGTCGGCGCAAGACCTGAAATTGCTGAGTTGCCAAACCCCGCGCTTTCGCGCGTTCGCCTATTGGTTTCGAATCTGAACTGAGGTCTCGTATCGAGAGCGGATTGAAGGCGAAGGTCTGATAGCCAGCGCACTAGGATGGCTGGGCTACCGCGGCGGCGGTGGTAGTTTTCTGGCCAGCGGCGTTTTTCGTCGGCGGTGACAAGCAGACGGCAGCCGAGCTCGGGCAGATGAAGGGACAGATGGTGGCCGTCGAGCAGGCCTCGATCGCCAAGAAATGCAACATATAGTTCCAGGGGCAACGACCGCCCGGGACCTGATTTGCGTGACGGAATCAAAAATTCGGAAATGCCAGTGAAACAATTTTTCTTTGCAATAATGATGTTCTTGATTTGGAATACTACCCTGTTGGCGGAGTCACCGGCATCCAAGGCAATAAACGCGGCTCGGCAGATTTTTGAGGGCACACCCGCTGGCTCATCGCCTCGGTTCCGCGAGACATCTCAACGAAACGATCCTGAAACCATTTTAGCCGGCGTGCGAACACACCACGAAACGGTTGTTTGCGATCATCCAGCGAGCCTCAGTTGAGGCGGAATTTGGGAGGTCGCCAATGACAGCATTCGTTCAAGCACTTTCCCGCGTCACCCGGACCGAAATCAAGATCGATCCATTTACAGTCGCCGTGCTGTTTTGCGGCGCGGGCGTGTTGGTGCCCCTGATGTTTGCGAGCTACGGCCTCGATCTGAGCGCGGGGTTCTTCTGAGCCTCAGGGGCCAAGCCCATATCTGCTCGCGGCGCCGGCTCGGTTCATTGTCGCAGGCCGGCCAGTACCTCTGTCGATCCGCCCGCGCAAGCTTGCGTCATCGGGTCTGGCGCTTGCGCCTTGACGTGCCGCCCCAACACCGGCGGAGTCCCCCGAGCCGCGTTCGAGGTTGGGACTACGGCCGGCCAAATAGGCCGTCGTTTGGGATGAGACGTCGATGAATAGCTCGCCTCCGCAAATCCCGGTCCAGCCGTTCCCTCTCGAATATGGCTTGCCAAATCTCGCCAGGGCAATAAGGGGCACGGCGGCCGTCAAAATCGTCGCGCTCGGGTCTTCGACAATGGAAGGCGAGGGCGGCATTGTCGCCTTTCCCTACCGTTTGGAAGCAGCGCTGCGGCAGGAGTACTGGAACAGACACTGCCAGAAGAAAAAACGCATGATCGATGTCATCGATCGGGGAATTGGAGGCGAAGAGGCGCCAAGCGAATTCGACCGATTGGAGAGCGACGTGATCGCCGAGAAGCCGCATCTCGTCATCTGGCAGCTCGGGACCAACTCGGTCTGGCAAAGTCCTGAAACCAAACCACCTCCGCCTTCACAAGATGAGACAATCGCCGCTGTTCGTAACGGCATCGATCGGCTTCATGAGGCGGGCAAGATCGACATCATCCTGATGGATTTGCAATACGTCCCGGCCGTGCTGACGCCTGCCACGTGCAAGGCAACCAACGACATGGTGTCGGCGATCGCCGAGGTCGCATCCGAGAAGAAGGTGAATCTGTTCCGCCGCTTTGAGCTCATGAAGGCATGGCATAAGCTCGAAGGAATATCCTTCGACACGATGGTCGATCCGACGGACCCAAACCGCCTTCACGACAGCGACTGGGCGACCCAACGGCTGGCCAATGACTTGAGTAAGGTCATTTTCGATGCCGTGTACAAGATTCCAGCGGCGTCCTAATCAAGGCCTCGCAGCCCGGCTCACGTCACCGGCGCGGGATTGAACAACGTGAGATCGTTGTGGATGCCCCAATGGTCGGCCCACACCTTGGTGCGACCGCTGGCGACGTCGAGGATCAGACGGAACAACTCCCAGCCGGCTTCTTCGATCGTCATCTCGCCGGTGGCGATGCGGCCGGCATCGAAATCGATCAGGTCTTTCCAGCGTCGCGCCAGTTCGCTGCGGGTCGCGACCTTGATGACGGGCGCCGCCGCGAGCCCGTAAGGCGTGCCGCGGCCGGTCGTGAATACCTGCAAGGTCATGCCGGAGGCGAGCTGAAGCGTGCCACAGATGAAATCGGAAGCCGGCGTCGCCGCAAACAGCATGCCCTTCTGCCGGGCCTTCTCGCCGGGTGCCAAAACGCCGGCGATCGGGCTTGAACCTGATTTCACGATCGAGCCGAGCGACTTTTCGACGATGTTGGCGAGCCCGCCCTTCTTGTTGCCGGGCGTGGTGTTGGCGCTGCGGTCGGCGCCTCCGCGCGCCAGATAGCTGTCATACCAGGCCATTTCGCGGATCAGCGCGCGGCCGACATCCTCGTTGACCGCTCGGCGCGTGAGCAACTGGATGGCGTCGCGCACTTCGGTGACTTCCGAGAACATGACGGTTGCGCCGGCACGCACCAGGAGATCGGCGGCAAAGCCGACAGCGGGGTTGGCGGTGACACCCGAAAAGGCGTCGCTGCCGCCGCATTGCAGGCCGATGACGAGATCGGAAGCGGGGCAGCTCTCGCGGCGACGCCGGTTGAGCACCGCCAGTCTTGTGTCCGCCATTGTCACGATGCGATCGACGATGGCGCCGAAGCCGTCGAAGGCTTCGTCCTGCATTCGCACGATCGCATCGCCCAAGCCTTCGGGCACCAGCCGCTCCGGCGCGAGCTTTTCACAGCCGAGGCCAACGACCATCACCTCGCCGCCGAAATTCGGATTGAGAGCGATGTTTTGCAGCGTGCGGATCGGCACTACGGCGTCGGGCGCCGAGATTGCGACACCGCAGCCATAGGCATGCGTTACCGGGACAACGTCGTGGACGTTGGGGTATTTCGGCAGGAGTTCATTGCGGATCCGCTTGATCGCGTATTCCAGCGTTCCCTTGACGCACTGGACCGAGGTCGAGATGCCAAGAATGTTCTTGGTGCCAACGGAGCCGTCCGGGTTGCGATAGCCCTTGAACGTATAGCCTTCGAGCGGCGGTAGCGGCTCCGGCACGGCAGTCGCGATTTCAAGCGTGTCGAGCGCCGGCGCATCGGGCATCTGGATGCGCGCTTCATCGACCCAGTCGCCGGCGAGAATAGGGGAAGCGGCATAGCCGATGACCTCGCCATAGCGCAGGATCGGCGCGCCCTCGGCGATATCGACCAGCGCCGTCTTGTGGCCCTGCGGCACGAAAGCACGAAGTTCGAGGCCACAGGCAAAGCGGGAGCCGGCCGGCAGACCGAAATCATTGACGACGATCGCGACATTGTCGCGCTCGTTGAGCTTGATGTAACGGGGCTGTTCGGTGACGATTTCTCTTTTGCCCATCGTTGCAACTCCTGTCGGCCGGATCGGTCTTAAGGCGGGACGTATAGACGGCTTTGTGGACGCCGTTTAGCCCAAGAATGGGCCGAAGGACGTTTCCAGGCTGTCCCGCGGCTTCATCCGAATTCCGGATCGTCGGGTCCCGGCGGGATGCCGCGGCCGAGGGCAAATTGACCGACAGGGCCTTCAACGAAGAATTCCAGTCCGGTCATTCGTGCGAACCGATCGATATTGTTTGTCCCGATCGCGCACCCGCCGAGACGCATATCTGTGGCAGCCAGGTAAAGAGTTTGCGTCAATACGCCGACGTCCTTGAGGATGAGCGAGTAGGCGACCGAACTATATTTCCAGGAGACCCGGCCGAAGCGGGCCGCGACGACGATCAGGACCTGCGGAAGGCCGGAAGCGCCGATGGCAAATTCCGCGTCCGAAAGCTGCGCGTCGAGATCCTGCGGGGAGACTTCGATCGGCGTCAGTGCATGCCTGTCGGCATCGTAGTGATAAAATCCGCGCGCCAAGCCTTCGCATTTGTCGACTGCGAGATAAAGCTCAAGTTCGTAGGCCGCGCCGCCTGAGGGATAGGGGCGCGAAGCATAGGACACTTCCGGGCCTTCCTCGCCCATATCGGATGGGGCGGTCCATTTCGCCCGCACGCGCGCAGCGGTCTGTAGAAGAGTGGCCAACTCGGCCAGCGTGATCGGATGCTGGTCGTCGAAGTCGCGTATCGAATGCCGCTCATCAAGAAGGGCAGCGAACGGCGAGGGCGCGGAGGCCGCCGCTACGCTGTTCAGATCGATGGCTCGTCCCGGCCATGGTGACCGCACCGCGGGCAAGGGCGCCATGAGATCTGAATAGGAGTAAAGGCCGCCCAGCGGATTGGCTTGTCGGCCTTCGGTGCTGTGGGTGTGAAACAACAGATCGTGAAAATCCCACAATACGAGATTGGGGTCGCCTTCCGATGGGCGCAGACCGTCGCTATCGCCCTCCCTGAGCTTGAACAGGATCTGACAATCCAACAGCAATCCCAGAAGTTCCAGCCCAGGAAATCCGCGCTCCTTGCGATACCGGCTGATCTTCTGAGGCTGCGAGAGCGCAGCAAGCACGGCCGCAATTCTGGGATCGGCGATCCTGAACAAGGCGGCTGCGCGCGGCGATTCCAACACCATCTCCTTGCCGCGGCGCCGCAGGCAAGCAAATCGCGATAGTGCGATCGTATCGGTATTGCCGATCTTCGAGATCTGCGGCCAATAGTCCGCAATCTGCGGCTCGATTACGACATGGTCCTGGCCGCCACGCGCGGGGCCGAGGCGGAATTCCAGCAGGCCGCTACGAGCCAATCGCTGGACCAGCAGGTTGATTTCCTTGTCAGCGGCGCGGCCACGCGAAAACGAGGCCAGCGGCAAACCGGTGCGAAGTTCGCCAAGGCATTTCAATGCGGGCGCGCTGAACTTTCCGAGGCCTTGGGCAAACCCCTCGAAGCGCGCGACGACATTGCCGTCTGCCTGTCCCTCAAGCGTGACATGTTCGCTCAAGCGGGCGGCGATGACCGGCGGCGTCGTGCGCGCTTTATTTTTTCCGGGAGCGGGCAAGCCGGATCCACTCCACTAGGTGTGAGGCACGAACTGCGTCAGCTCGCTCTCGGCTAACGGCCTGTCGCGCAGGCCAAGCTTCACGGCAACGTCGTAGAGGCGGCCGGGCCCGAAGCGGCGATAGAAATGCCGCAAACCGGGAACAATGACCCTGGCAATCGATGTTTCGACATCCGGCCTCGTCTGATCGAGAACGAGAAGGTCGAGACCCGCCTGTCGCGCGATCTCGACGCAAGCATCGACCTGCTTGCGGGTATCAGTGAGCGGTCCGAATTTCGAACCCGAGATCACGGGGGTTGCCGGACGGCCGTTCGGTAGCAGGAACGGGTAGTTCGTCAGTTGCAGCGGCGTGACGTTATCGAGGCTGGGCTTCTCGCCCGATCCGCCGTTCATTAAGCCGATCGACATGAACTGGTTAAGTTCGGTCAGCGTGCGGAGCAGCGCGATACGGCTATCGAAATGCGCGCCGGAACCGAACTCGATGTTCTCATGCCCGTTCTGCATCCAGTGCAGAATCGCGACATAGGTCGGGACACCGAGATCGCTCGTGATATCCAGCACCCAAAGCTTGCGCCCCTGGTCGCCGAGTTGCGACCGCAAATCCTGCACATAGGAATCGTCGAACTGGCTGAGGTCTAGTTCCTCGCGCTGCAAGCGATTGTACCACCAGATGGCGTAGGCATCGCGCTCCACAAGCTCGAGGAAGCCCTGGACGATGGCTTCCTGAAGCGTATTGCCGGCAGCGCAGCCGTTGGAGTCGGCATTGTAAGAGTTTTCGTCGCCGCCGTAGAAGAAATACATCAGGCTCGTCGGCAAGTACCGGAAGCGTTGATCGCGCAGCGACCAGACCGGCGACCATTCCATCTTGGCTGAGGGATCGAAGCGCGCCGGGACGGGATGGGAGTTGTCCGGCTCAGCCTCAGGCGAGCGATATTGCGCGTCGCTGAACAGCAGCACATTCTCGGGATTGATCGCTGCTCCGGGCTCAAAGTCGGTGAAACGCCTGGTGGTACGGATTTCATCGCCCTGAAAGATGCCCGAATAGCGTTCGATCGCTTCCATGAGGGCGCTGGCTTCGGCCTGCTCGGCGGTCGAGCCCTTGCCAAAGCTTCCGCCCGTCAGTCCTTCCCTGAGCGCGTCGACTGTCAGGGCGGGCCCGGAAAAGTTATGGCCAGCGAAGTAATTCGTATTCAACGGCAGGTCGGCCTCGATCCGTTCCAGCTTCTTGACGACGCCGGTGAGCGGACTGACATGCTTGCGGAAGCGCGCGACCGTCGCGCGCGATGACACGGTGCGGAATCCTCCGCTCGTCATCGTCAGCTTGAGCCCGGGCCCGAGTTCGACCGGCGTCGGCGCACGGCGCGGATCGCGCAGCTTCTTGCTGCCGCAGGTCGGGCACTGCGGACGATGCGCCACATAGTGCTTGACGGTCGTCGAACCCAGCAAATCATGACTGATGATGTGATTGTTCAGGTCGGTGCGAAAGCCGCTGGCGATGGCCTTGGCGATTTCGAGAGCGGCAAACGGAATCGCGCCTTGACCGAGCGGATTGCGCACCAGTGGTGATAGCGAGACCGGTTGAGCGCCGCTGCGTTCCAGGAACCCCTTGACCTCGCGGTTTCGGATCATGCGATCGAACAAACATGTCCAGCAGGGGCCCTTGCCCGGATTGAACACCGGCCCGACCAGCGGAAAGGCGCCGGAGGGTTGCGCCAGCAGCCAGAGCGTGCCGTCCGGCACACGTTGTTTGTTCAATTCGGCGAGGCGCCGCTCGAGATAATCGTTGGCGAGCGTGATCGTCAGATCGGCTGCGCGGCCGGTGACGACGCGGACGCCCAATTCGGTCAGCGCCTTCGTGAGTTCCCTGGCGCCCTGGACGTCGATGGCTTCGACCCGCACGCGGCAGTTGGTGAGATTCTGCTCGGCCATGCCCGGCGGCAGGCCAAGGCTCGCCCAATATCCCGCCTGAACGCTGCTTGATGTGCGGGACGCCTCGACGAGGTATTGGCGTTCGATCAGGCGCTTGAGCGCCTCCTCGACTTTCTCGGGCGGGAAACGTTTCCCGAGATCAGCCACAAGCTGCTGCAGGCTTTTTCCACCTTTGCCGATGGCTGTCGCCAGCGCGCAATAGAGTTCGCCGTGCAGGAAGAATTTGCGATCTTCGGAGTACAGACAGACCTGATCCGGCGGCAGCACATAGACCGTGAAATTCGGTGCGAACTGCGCAACGTCCTTGGCGGCGCGGCGGGCTGGAGCGGCCTTGCGCTTGGCTTTGGATGAAGCGGTCTTGCGTTTGGCGTTCATGATCTAGTGCCCACTTTCCGAAGTTCGTGCTCTATCGCCGCACCCCCTTCCACGAACTTCGGAAAGTTATGGGCACTAGCAAAACTATTGATCCTAGTGCCGCTTCTCTATTTGAAGTTCCTGGATCGAATTCGCCGCTTGTGGTGCAGGAACTTCAAATAGGCGGCACTAGTGTTCCGGTTTTGACATTCGTATCATGTTGCTGCGCCAAATCGGCCGTGCTGGCACACGGGCTTACCCCCACGCCTGCGGGCGTCTTTTATTGCGGCGGGAATTCGGAGTGATCGCGACGCGCCAACAGGGCATATGCGCTGCGAACGACACCACACATGCATAGGCCGGGTCGACGGTGTCGAACCCGGCCATGATTTTGGTGTCACTCACGCGAGGCGGATGACCTCGCTTAGCACCAGCGGCATCCGCCCCAAGAGGCGCAGCAGCCGCCGACCCAGCCAACGCCGCAACCGCATCCGCGGCCACAACCACGGCAACCACGGCAGCCACGGCAACCGCCGCAACCACGGCAGCCGCAGCCACGGGCGAGCTGGACGTTGCCGTCCTTGGCCGCAGCCGTGCTCTCTTTGTCGAAGACGTAGAACGTCGCCAGGCTGACGTCAGCGATTTCTTCTTCGCCGAGCGTGATCTGCTGATTGGGGGAATAGCTCGTCGATTGAGTTGCGTCGTTAGCCGGCACAGCTGCTGCCGACGCGCCGCCTACCATCGAAAAGGTCAAGCCAGCTGCGCCCAAGGCCGGTAGCGCGGCCTTAATACGCTTCGAAGATTGCTTCTGTCGTGCCATTATTCGATTCCTCCATTTTCTCGCAAGCGGTTCGAGTAGAAGAACTTTACTGCAAGGGGTGCCACCCCGCAAGCTAAGGGGGCCTCACGAAGCCCTGAAAGCCCCTTCAATGGCCAACATTTCACATTCATGAATGGCGCTTGAATCGCTGGTTATTCATGCTCCATTCATCATCCCCGGTATTGGAAAAATCGATACCGGCCGCCGGAATCCTGAACCGGGAGCGAAGCAACATCGGAAGACTTCCAGGAGCAAATAGCGCTGTGTCTACTATGAGACTCGGCCTCGCCAATTCTTGCATCGGAACTAAGCTCCCGTTACCGCTGGGCCGGCGCCTTCGGATTTTGCGGGCGCGAACGGAGAAGCAGACTTGGCCAACGATCCCGGATATTTTGCCTGGTACGAGCTGATGACCACCGACGTGGCGGCTGCTGCGGATTTCTACCGCGACGTCGTCGGTTGGGGTACGCAGGCAGCGTCGACCGCGCAGCTGCCTTATGTGCTTTTTACGACAGGAGAGAGCCGAGCGGCTGGGCTGATCGAGCTGCCCGAAGAAGGCCGCAAATTGGGAGCGACGCCAAGGTGGACGGGTTATGTCGGCGTCGGGAATGTGAACGTGGCGGCCGATCGGATCAAACGCCTTGGCGGCGCGGTGTATGTACCGCCGACCGATACCAATATCGGCAGGATTTCGGTTGTGGCCGATCCTCATACGGCAACGTTTGGGATCATCGATCGCTTGCAGGTGACACCACAGCTTCCGACGGATTCCGGCAAACCCGGCCGGATCGGCTGGCATGAGCTCTTTGCAGCCGATCTGGATAAGGAGGTTGCATTCTATTGCGCGCTGTTCGGCTGGCAGAGGGCGCAGACCGAAAATCATTTGGCGGATGCCTATGTTTCGTTGTCCGCCGGCGGACAGGTGATCGGTGGCGCATTCACGAAACCGCCCAAAGGATCACCGCCGTTCTGGCTCTTCTACATCAACGTCGAGGATATGGATGCTGCGGTGGAACGCGTGAGAGCGGGAGGCGGGGAGGCTTTGCCTAACGATGTAGAAATTTCCGGCGGTTTCTGGGTTGCCCACTGCGTCGATCCCCAGGGCGCCGCTTTTGCCCTTCAGGGAAAGAAGGGCCACGGCCCCAAGGTCGGCTGGAGCACAGAGTGGCAGGGCTTTTCTTCGCGCGGGCAACTGGTCACGCCAAAGCCCAAGCGAGAAGTCCGGCAACTAGAACGCGCCGCTGTAGCGATCAGGCTGGCTTCGGCGCTGGCGCCTTGAGCGGCTTATCCTGCCGTTTCGACCAGGAGATGTAGTAAGCGACGACGGTCATGATCGCTATTCCGGTCACACTGACAAAGAGCTGCGCGAACAGCGAACCCGAACTCATCATCAGCTCGAAATGTCCGACAAAGGACAGGAAGACGCCGACGCAGAAGACGGCGAGCGATTGCTGGCCGCAGACAATCAGCGGATCGAAGACCTTCCATTCCAGCCCCCGCCAATCCTTGGGCAGGAAGCGGATGACGAGAATGACGATCACGACAAAATGCAGGAAGCGGTAGGGCGCGAGGTTGGTTTTGTCGTTCGGGTTGAAAGCGCCGTACAGCCAATCCGGGAACATCGCGCCGAAATCCGGAAATCGGCCAGCCATGGTCATGACCAGCGCGAACGCGAGATAGGCGAAGCAAATGTAGAGCGTGATCGGAGAATCGATCACCCCGCGGTTTTTCCGGGCTCCGCCGAGCGCGCACCACGAGCCGAACACGAACAGCACCTGCCAGCAATACGGATTGAAATACCAGGTGCCCGCCGGATAGGACTGAAAATTCCAGCCGAAATGCCGTGCGGCAAGCCACAGCACCAGAGAGACGATCATTGTCAGGTTGGGCTGACGCAGCATCATCCAGAGAACCGGCGGAAAGAATCCCATCAGAACGATATAGAGCGGCAGCACGTCCAGGTTGACCGGCTTGAACTTGAGCAGCAAACCCTGGCGTAATGTCTCGGTGGCCTGATCGACGAGGCCTGCGACGTTGAATTCGTTGATGATCTCGGAATCGCCAAAACGCAGTGCCAAATAGCTGATCGCGGCGATGTAGACCACAAACAGGATGATGTGGGCGACATAGAGCTGCCAGACCCGTTTGGTCAGACGGGTGGCGCCGACGAGAAAGCCCCGCTCCAGCATCATTCGCGCATAGACGAAGGAAGCCGTGTAGCCTGAGATGAATACGAAAAGGTCAGCCGCATCGCTGAAGCCGTAGTTCCGGGTCGTGATCCAGTTCACGACATTGTCCGGAATATGGTCCAGAAAGATGGCCCAGTTGGCGATCCCGCGAAGCAGGTCAAGCCGAAGGTCGCGTCCTTTTTCCGGCAGAGTGGCGTTGATTTTCATGGGGACCGTTTTCGGCGTAAGACGTCCGTTGAGGATAGGCAGCGGGCGGGGCATCGATCTTGTCGCCCGGTCAGATTGTCACCGGGCGACATAATGAATATACCATTTCGGTAGATGTTTCATCACAGGCCGGAGAATCAGCGATTCAAATTCGGGACAGAAATTCCATATTATCCCGGCTGTTTCGATCTGCTCCATCCGTCATTCCGCAAGAGGGTCGACCGTCCATGACTGCCCGCATTTTTAAGCCTGCCAAAAACGCGATGCAATCGGGGAAAGCCAAGACAAAGGATTGGCAGCTCGACTATGAGCCGGAACAGCCGCGATTCGTCGAGCCTCTAATGGGCTGGACCAGTTCGGGCGACATGAAACAGCAGCTCACGCTTCGTTTTGAGACCAAGGAAGAAGCGGTAGCTTATTGCGAGCGCGATGGGATCCCTTACCAGGTGTTTGAACCGAAGGAGCCGGCGCGTCGGCAGGCCGCTTACGCCGACAATTTTGCATTCCGCCGCGGCGAGCCCTGGACCCATTGAAGATCGGATTCGTTGGCGGCAGGATTTTCGCAAGCGCCTGGTGCCGACGGCACGTCGAAATACGGTATTAAAGTACTGATTTAAAACGACTTTCTGACAAATTCGGTTGAAGGTCCGTTTTCTCAGGTTGCGCGAGCCGGCAATGCGATGACACGATAGTACGCTCCTGCTGCACAGATTGCGGCGTCCCACCAACTCGCGGAAGCCATGCCGCTCCCATCCAGCATCGACCCCGCTTCATCCGATTTCGCCCACAACGCGGAGGCGATGCGGATGTTGGTCGCAGACCTCCGCCAAAAGCACAATCAGGTAGCCGGTGGCGGCGGCGAAGCCTCGCGTATCAGGCACACGTCGCGGGGCAAGATGCTGGCGCGAGAGCGCGTCGATCTCCTGATCGACCCCGGCACCGCCTTTCTCGAGCTGTCGCCGCTGGCTGCCTATGATCTCTATGGTGGCGACGTGCATTCGGCGAGCATCGTCACTGGTGTTGGACGGGTCTCGGGGCGCGAATGCGTGGTCGTCGCCAACGACGCCACCATCAAGGGCGGCACCTATTATCCGATGACGGTGAAGAAGCATCTGCGGGCGCAGGATGTTGCCCGGCAGAACAATCTGCCCTGCATCTATATGGTCGATTCCGGGGGCGCGTTTTTGCCTCAGCAGGACGAGATTTTTCCCGACGAGCGGCATTTCGGCCGAATTTTTTACAATCAGGCGCAGATGTCGGCGCTCGGCATTCCGCAGATCGCAATCGTGATGGGCTCGTGCACCGCGGGGGGCGCTTATGTCCCGGCGATGTCGGATGAGAGCATCATCGTGCGCAATCAGGGCACGATTTTTCTCGGCGGACCGCCGCTGGTGAAGGCCGCGATCGGCGAGGTGGTCACCGCGGAGGAACTGGGCGGGGCCGACGTCCACTCACGGCAATCGGGCGTCACCGATCACTATGCACAGAACGATTCCCACGCGATCGGGATTGCGCGGCGGATCGTCGGCACGTTGAAACAGCCGACGCGAGCCTCCTTGAACATGCGCGAACCGCGCGAGCCGCTGTTTGCGACGGAGGAAATTTACGGCGTGGTCTCCGCCGACGGACGCAAACCCTTCGATGTCCACGACATCATTGCCCGGTTGGTCGATGGTTCGGAGTTCGACGAGTTCAAGAGGCTCTACGGCCAGACGCTGGTCTGTGGCTTCGCGCATATCTGGGGCTATCCGGTCGGCATCATCGCCAACAACGGCATCCTGTTCAGCGAGAGTTCACTGAAGGGTGCGCATTTCATCGAGCTGTGCTGCCAACGAAATATTCCGCTCGTGTTTCTCCAGAACATTACCGGCTTCATGGTCGGAAAGAAGTACGAGGCCGGCGGTATTGCGCGCGACGGCGCCAAACTCGTGACTGCCGTCGCCACCGCCAACGTGCCGAAATTCACTGTCGTGATCGGCGGCTCCTACGGCGCTGGTAATTACGGCATGTGCGGTCGCGCCTATAGTCCGCGTTTCCTCTGGATGTGGCCGAACGCACGGATCTCGGTAATGGGCGGCGAGCAGGCCGCGATGGTCTTGAGCCAGGTCCGGCGCGACAACATCGAGGCCAAGGGCGCGGCCTGGTCGGCGGAAGAGGAAGAGAAATTTCAGGCGCCGATCCGCGCTCAATACGAGAAACAGGGTAGTCCCTATTACGCGACCGCCCGGCTCTGGGACGATGGCGTGATCGACCCGGCCGATACCAGGCTTGTGCTGGGGCTTGGCCTTTCAGCTGCAACCAATGCGCCGATCGAGCCGACCAAGTTCGGCCTGTTCAGGATGTGACGATGGATCGGTCAAAACTGTACCGGCGATTTCGCACCCTCCTGATCGCCAACCGCGGCGAGATCGCCGTCCGCGTGATCCGCACCGCGAAAGCGATGGGCTTGCGCACGGTTGCTGTCTATTCGGAGGCAGACCGTAGCGCGCTGCACGTGGCGATGGCTGATGAAGCCGTTCTGCTCGGGCCGTCACGGCCACGCGACAGTTATCTCAATATCGAGCGCGTGATCGAAGCGGCGCGCAAGAGCGGCGCCGAAGCCATCCATCCGGGCTATGGTTTTTTGTCGGAGAATGCGGATTTCGCCAAAGCCTGTCTTGATGCGGGGCTGATTTTTGTCGGCCCAACGGCCGAGATGATGCAGGCGATGGGCTCGAAATCGGGTTCAAAACTGCTGATGGAAAAAGCCGGCGTGCCGCTGGTGCCCGGCTATCACGGCGACGCGCAGGACGACGCTACGCTGGCCAAGGCGGCCGGAAAAATCGGTTTTCCGGTGCTAGTGAAGGCCTCCGCCGGCGGCGGAGGCCGCGGCATGCGCATTGTGCGCGCGGCGGGCGAATTGGTGGCTTCCGTCGAAAGCGCCAAGCGCGAGGCCAAGGCGGCGTTCGGCGACGATCGCATGCTGATCGAGAAGCTCGTTGAAAATCCGCGCCATATCGAAGTGCAGGTGATCGGCGACAGCCACGGCAATCTCCTGTCGCTGTTTGAGCGCGAATGCACGCTCCAGCGCCGCCACCAGAAAGTGATCGAGGAGGCGCCGTCGCCGACGCTCGACGCCGCGCAACGAGATGCGGTCTGCGCCGCCGCGCGCAAAGCCGCCTCGGTCGTCGGCTATGTGGGCGCTGGAACGATCGAGTTTGTCTCCAACGGCAAGGACGTGTTCTTCATCGAAATGAACACGCGGCTTCAGGTCGAACATCCCGTGACCGAATTGATCACGGGTATCGACCTCGTCGAGTGGCAATTGCGTGTAGCCGCGGGCGAGAAGCTGCCGCTGACGCAGGAACAGATCACGCTTCGCGGCTTTGCCATCGAGGCGCGGGTTTATGCTGAAAACCCCGACAAGAATTTCATGCCTTCGGTCGGGACGATACGAAGCTGGAATATGCCCGAACAGTCGGCCGGCCTGCGGATCGATGCGGGTTATCGTCAGGGCGATACAGTCTCGCCGCACTATGACGCCATGCTGGCCAAGGTGATCGCTTGGGCGCCGACGCGCGATGCCGCAATCGACCGGCTGACCTTCGCGCTGGAGCAATCCGATGTGCGCGGCGTTGTCACCAACATTCCGTTTCTGGCCGCGCTCGTCAGCCATCCGGCGGTGGGCGCCAATGCGATCGATACCGGCTTTATCGAACGCGAACTGAAGCATCTCACCTCCGGCGCGAACCCGCCGCATGATCTCGAATTTGGTGCAGCGGTGGCCGCGATCCTTCATGAGGAAGCCAGGACCGCCGAGGGCGAAGCAAAATCCCCTTGGAGAACGGCAGGCTGGATGCCGGTCGGCCGGCGTCAGCGGCTATTTACGTTCCGGCAGGGTCAGGGAGGCGAGCAAAAAGTTACACTGCATTACGGCAAGGGGCCCGCGACGCTCGCGATCGGCGATCGCAAGATCAGCTTCAGCGCGGTGCCCGGCGCCTCCGGAGGCATTGATCTGACATTGCACGGGATCAAATCGCAGGTCGTGGCGATTGTCGAAGGCCACGAACTGTATGTGCGGACGCGCAATGGCCGCTTCGAACTCCATTGGGTCGACCCGTTTGGCGGCGACGACGAGGAGCAGGTCGGCGAGGACCGGATTGTTGCGCCGTTGCCGGGGACGGTCGTGGCGCTGCTGGCCGAGGTTGGCGCGAAGCTGGAGAAGGGCGCGCCGATTCTGACGCTGGAAGTCATGAAGATGGAACAGACGCTGCGTGCGCCGTTCGCCGGTGTGCTGAAGGCCATCAAGTGCAAGGTCGGCGATATCGTCGGCGAGGGCGTCGAATTGGCTGAGATCGAGCCGGCTTAAGGGTAAGTACCATGAGCAACGGGGTGCGCATCGTCGAAGTCGGTCCGCGCGACGGTCTTCAGAACGAGAAAACATCGGTCAGTGTCGAGGGCCGCATCGTCTTTATCGAGGCGCTGCTGGCGGCCGGACTTCACACGATTGAGGTCGGCGCATTCGTCTCGCCGAAAGCGATCCCCCAGATGGTCGGATCGGACGAGGTGCTACGCGGTGTCAGCCATCATGCGGACAGCGAATTTCACGTGCTGGTGCCAAACGAGAAGGGATATGAGGCCGCGCGGGCCAATGGTGCCAAGGTGATCGCGGTTTTTGGCTCGGCTTCCGAAGGATTTTCACGCGCCAACATCAACTGCTCGGTGGCGGAATTGATCGAGCGTTTCAAGCCGGTGGTCGCGCGCGCACGAGCCGATGGCGTCAAGGTGCGCGGCTACATCTCCTGCGTTCTCGGATGCCCCTATGACGGCGAGGTTAAGCCGAAAGCCGTGGTCGACGTTGCCAAGGTTCTCTGGGATCTCGGCTGCTACGAAGTCTCGCTTGGCGATACGATCGGCGTGGGTACGCCCAAGAAGGCCCGCGAGTTGCTGCGCGCCGTCGCCGGCTATGTGCCGATGACGCATCTCGCGATGCATTTCCACGACACCTACGGACAGGCGCTCGCCAATCTTTATGCGGGGATGGAAGAGGGCGCGCGCGTGATTGATTCCGCCGCTGGCGGTCTTGGTGGTTGCCCCTATGCGCCGGGCGCCACCGGCAACGTTGCGACCGAAGACGTCGTCTACATGCTGGAGGGCTTGGGCGCCGCCACCGGCGTCGACATGACGAAGCTCGTTCAGGCAACCAATGAGATCAGCAAGCTGATCGACCGCTCGCCCGTGAGCCGGGTTGCAACAGCGCTGAATGCCAAGCGGCGGCTAGCGAACAAGCGGGAGTGATTGTCGGCTCACGGGCTGCCGTCCGGTCCCATGATCAAGTTCGGCAGCCAGGTCGATATCTCGGGCACGAAGCAGAGCACCAGCACCGCCAGCATCATCAGAAGCACGAACGGTAGCGTGCCGAAGATCACTTCGCGCAGCGGAATGTCAGGGGCGACGTTGTGGATGACGAAGATATTCAAACCCACAGGCGGATGAATGAGCCCCATCTCCATCACGATGGTCATCACGACGCCGAACCAGATGATGTCGAAATTGGCGGCGCGAAGCGGCGGCAGGATGATCGGCGCCGTCATCAGGATGATCGACACTGGCGGCAGGAAGAAACCGAGCATCACCACCAGGACCAGAACAGCCGCCAGCAACTCCCAGCGCGGCAAGTGCATCGCGACAACGGATTCGGCGGCCGATTGCGAGATGTGCAGATAGCTCATCACATAGGAATAAAGCAGCGACATGCCGATGATCAGCATCAGCATCGTCGATTCCCGGACCGTCGACCTCAGGATCGGCGCGAGATCGGCCGGCCGCCAGACGCTATAGATGAGCGCGATCAGGATCAGCGCCAGCAGGCCGCCAAGGCCAGCCGTTTCCGACGGCGTGGCATAGCCGCCGTACAGCGCGATCATCACACCGGTCAGAAGTAGCACGAATGGCAATACCCTCGGCAGCACGCTGAAGCGCTCCGCCATGGTGAACTCGTCATGAACCAGGATCGCCGATTTAGCGCCGGTCTTTTCATAGGCCAGCCTCGCTGCCGCATACTCCTTACGAAAGCGAATTACAGCATAGCCGCCGAATAGCGAGACCAGCAAAAGAGCTGGGCCGATGCCGGCCAGAAACAGCCGGCCGAGCGATTTTTCGGCGGCGACGGCAAACAGGATCATCGTGATCGAAGGCGGCAGCAGAATGCCGAGCGTGCCGCCGGCGGCAATGATGCCGGCGGCAAATCCGCCGGAATAGCCGCGCTTGCGCATCTCGGGGATGCCGGCCGAGCCGATCGCCGAGCAGGTGGCGGGTGAGGATCCCGCCATGGCGGCGAACAGGGCGCAGGCGAATACGTTGGCGACGCCCAGGCCGCCGGGCACGCGGTGCAGCCAGGCGTGGATCGCCGAATAGAGGTCCTGGCCGGCACGCGACCTGCCGATCGCCGCGCCCTTGAGGATGAAGAGCGGGATCGACAACAGCGTGATCGAGGCCATTTCCTCGTAAACGTTCTGCGTCACGGTATCGAGCGACGCCGACGGCATGTAGATGCCCATAAACACGACGGCAACCGCGCCGAGCGCAAAGGCGATCGGCATGCCGGAAAACATCGCAAACAGCGTCGCGAGCCCGTAGGAGACGCCAATACCAAACACCGTCATCGGCGGGCGGCCCCGGCAATCGGGGTGACGATCTGCAACAGAATTTGGACGCACAACAGGGTCATGCCAAGCGCCATCAGACCGTAGGGAATGTCGAGTGGCGGAGACCACATCGAGTTCGACACCTGGCCTTCGTCCCAGGCTTCGTAGGCCAGCGTCCAGGACTTCCAGGTAAAGAACGAGCAGAAAGCAAAGCTTGCAACATCGACGAGCCATAGCCGGATGCGGTTGGCAGCCGGCGACAACAGGCTGACAAAGGCTTCGATGCCGATATGGCCGCGTTGCTGCTGGACCCAGGCCGAACTCATGAAGGCGGTGCCGACCAGGAGAAACACCGCCGCCTCGTCCTGCCAGTAATTAGCCATTTGAAATACTTCCCGCCCAACCACGCTATAGCTGAGGACGATGCATGCCGCGACCATCGCGATGGAGGCGAGGACGAAGATGACACGGTTGCACCAGGTCAGAACACGGTCGATCACTGCGATCGGCCAGGGGCCGGTCGCAGTGTCTTGTTGATTAATCAGATCCGGAAGTGGACCGTGCATCACGCCGTGACGTCGGATGCGAGTTTCAGCAATTGGCCCGACGTTGCGGTCTTGGCGCCGTAATCCTTCCACGCCGTATCGCGGGCGATATCGCGCCACTTATTGACAATTGTCGCGTCCAGTTCGCTGACCTTGGCGCCGGCCTTCGAGTAGACCTTGGCGACTTCCGAATCGTCTGCCTGTGCGCCCTTGCGGCCGAACGCCTCCATTTCCACGCCCAGGGCAAGGATCGTGTCCTGATGCTTTTTCGGCAGGCCATCGAAAATCGATTTCGACATCAACAGCGGCTCAAGCATGAACCAGTAGGAAGCTTTCGCGCCGGAGGTCAGGGCTTTCGCAACCTCTTCGAGCCGGAAGGAAATCAGGCTGGTGGAGGAGGTGATGCCGGCGTCGCAGGCGCCGGTCTGCATGGCGGCGTAAAGGTCGTTTGACGGCACCGACAGCACGGCAGCGCCCGCCGTCTGGAGCACCATGTCCATTTCCCGCGAACCGCCGCGGACCTTCAGGCCCTTGGCGTCTTCCGGGAGCACCAGCGGACGCGAACGGCTGGCGACGCCGCCGGCCTGCCACACCCAGCTCAGCATGACGATGCCCTTGTCGGCGAGGAAATCGGTAAGCGTCTTGCCGACAGCGTTCTTCTTCCAGTTCATGCCCTGGCTGTAGGTTGAGACCAGCCCTGGCATCAGCCCGATATTGGTCTCCGGCAATTCGCCGCCGGCGTAGGGCAACGGATAAAGGCTGATATCGAGCGCGCCCTTTCGCATCGCCGAGAATTGCGCATTGGTCTTGACCAGCGACGAGTTCGGATAGACGTCGGCGGTGATCTCACCGCCGGTGCGCTTGGCCAGTTCAGCGGCGAAAGTGCGGCACAACCGGTCACGGAAATCGCCCTTGTCGATCGTCCCGCCCGGGAATTGGTGCGAGATTTTCAAGGTGGTGGCGGCATGAGCCGTGCCCATCCCGAAACGCAGGATGGCAGGCGCGGCAAGTGTGGATGCAAGGATATGGCGACGCGTGTACATGTTAACCCTCCCTGGGCGATGGCTCGGCGTTTTTCGCGCTGGATATTCCGGATGGAGCTTATGATGGACGGTGTAATGGACGGTGCTTATAGCCGTCCAAAATCCCGATGGCTGTTAACGAAAAGTCTGAGACGGATAGGCGTCATATTGGTGCGCCGCAAACTGTGGCAAAATTGCTAGGGAAAGTCAGTTAATTCGATTTTTACGATTTAAAAAGCCGGTCCCGAGCTTCCCCATGCCTGTCACACGGCAAAACTTTTTTCAATGCCGGGTAACGAATGCAGTCGCGGCGGCGTCGTTAATAGGGCGGCCGATGCCGCCATCGAAACCATTTTTTCCAGGTCTTCAAAAGGAATCACAGCAATGACCATCAGCACCCGTCTCGCGCTTGGAATTTCGGCTGCGGCGCTTTCGCTCAGCCTGGCACTTGCCCCTGCAGCCTTCGCCCAGGACGCGATGAAGAAGGATGACGGCATGAAGAAAGACAGCATGTCCAAGGACGACGGCATGAAGAAGGACACGATGTCCAAGGACAGCATGAAAAAGGACGACGGCATGATGAAAAAGGGCGACGGCATGATGATGAAGAAGGACAGCACGTCGAAGTAACCGTCGAGGCCGCGTTTGGTTAACAGGCCCACCCACGAGGGTGGGCCTGTTGTGTTTCCGAGGCGGCTGCTCTCGCGTGCCGGCTTTCCTGCGGCTGGATGACGCATACCGGGGATATCCTGGAGGTCGCTGCAACGAACGCAGGTGTGGGATCGCCTGACTCGTTCAGGACTCGATCAGGCCTTGTGGGGTCCCGACTTCGAGGGATGACAGCCCAATGCCCTTCCATATGCCTCTGGTCCGCTGCCTTGCGGTGGCCGGCCTTTTTCTGGGCGGCCTTTTTCTGGGTACGGCTCTCACCTCGACCGCTTCAGCGCAGGACGTGATGGAGCTCGATCTCGCGTTCAAGAGCGGCCTTCTGCAGGCACATGGACCCGAGGGGAACCAGGAGGGACGGCCGCCTCAGGAGCAGCGTCATGATACGCGTGCCGCCCAAGGATGGCTTGAAGCGAAAAAGCACCGCGTGCGAAGACGCCGGTAGCGTGCTCACGCGTCTCGCCTTCTCCGCTCCTCGCTCAACCTGGCCTCAGGGTGGCAGCGACTTCTTCAACTGCATCGTGATGTCGGACGTATCCGCCGAAACCTCCGGCGCGATACTCCAGGCCGCAATCGCCATCAACATAAGCATGATGGCAAGAGTCAGTGCGCTGACGCTTGCCGCGAGGTAACGTTTCGACGCTTTGTACATTGAACGCTCACGCTGTGATCCTCCCCAGGGCAGCGTCTGACGGCGTCACCGAGTTGCGGGGCAAGTTCGTGGCAGGCAAGCGGCTATTTCCCGGCTAGTTTCCGATGCAGGCAAGGCGGCTTGAGGCTGGAGGCGCCGCGGATAAAGGGGATTCCGGCAAGAAAAAAATAGCGAGAATCGGGGTGTCGGTGCAGCTTCGTCGAAGCTCTGTTGACTGGGAGGTCTTATGAAGCGCTTCGCCGCCTTCGCAACCCTGGCTCTTGTGATCAGTGCTTGCTCGCCCGACAG
The DNA here is from genome assembly GCA_963775545.1 of uncultured Alphaproteobacteria bacterium. Taxonomy (GTDB): domain Bacteria; phylum Pseudomonadota; class Alphaproteobacteria; order Rhizobiales; family Xanthobacteraceae; genus Bradyrhizobium. The sequence continues at coordinate 119,018 of CAVZJE010000013.1, read as the reverse complement.
CGAAACGACCGGGTCCATAAGCAGTTGCGCGAAAGAGCTATATCCGGCTTTCAATCCAAAGTCTTTGGACCAGTGCGTGGCGGCCTGCAAGAAATGCGACCATGGCGTAACGACCACGTGCAGCACCTCCTGCACGCTCAAGGGCGCCCACTGAGCGACCGTGGGGATCGTGGAGCGTGGCGATCCCAGCAGGGATCTCACCCTAATGTGATTTCAATGCCTTGCGGGAGGTTAGACACCAAAACCGGAGTACGGAAACAAAACGTTTCTCGAACAAGTGTCTAACCTTCTGGATTGCCAAGCTACGGCGGGCGAGGGCGGTCCTGCCGGAAGGTGTAACTCGATCTTCCCCTCGATCCACAAGCCGCAGGACTTCCCAGAACTGCAAATCAGCGGGATCATGGTCCATGTCCGCAAGCCAAGTCCTCCACATCCCGCTCAGCGGTGCGACCGTCGCCACTACGGCAACGAACTGCGCAAGGCGCAGCGCGAGTATGAGCGCCTGACGCGCGAGGCGGAGGCCGCCCATGCGGCGGCCGACCGGGCGCTTGCCGAGGCTCACCGGCTTGATTGCGAGCTGTGGTCGGCTCGCCTGTTCCTTGGTGGCCCAGATCAGCCGTCGCCACGCATCGCCGACGCACTTCATGGCGGCTACCCGCTGCTGGAGGTCCAATGCCGCCACTGGAATCACGCGCAGATCGTCGACCTGGCAGAGGTAATCTGGCCGCGCGAGCGGCCCGTGCATACGATCCGCAAGGCGCTCTACTGCGCCAAGTGCGAGAAGGGACACGGCAAGAAGCGGCGGCCGGACTTGATAGGGTTGCGGCTCCGCAAGGAGCCGAACCCGACGTCACCGGCAGCGGCGATGCGCTGAGCCGATGGGGTATTGTGTGGAACAAGGTTCCGGCGAATGATCACCATCGACGTGGTGGCCGGGGAGCCATGATTAGGAGTGACAATGACAGAGCTTTTGATCACTGGGCTTCATCACGACCTGAGCAAAAAGCGTTCCTTCGTGCACTTCGTATGGAAAAATGATCCTGATAGGCGTCTGGGTCTGGACGTGCCGTTTCAATGCAGCCTCGACAATTTGCCCGTTGAAGCAAAAAGGCGCTGAAGGCTCTTTCGGATGAACTCGCGTCAGCCAAGGTTGCCACGCCCTCGTAACGAACCACGAACCAAGCCGCAATCGTTGCGCTGTTCCGCGTCGTCAACCGCTACGTAGGCAACCTGCCACCGCTTGAGTTAGGTCCGTGTGGGACAAATTCCACGTGCCACCCAAGCAGCTAATCCTCAAATCCGCGTGCCCAGCCAGTGGGAAAATACGAAAGCTGAGAGCCATATCAAACCGAGACTGGCAACGCCGATAAGATCGACTGACAGAAGTTGCCCGGCCCTGATATGTAAGCTGATTTGAAAAGGTCTAAGCCTCAAGCATAGCTTGGCAAAAAACCAGACCGCCCGCGCAAATAAAACCAACGCGCCTTGAGAAGCCGAATAAGCCAGCCGCGAAGGGAATGAGCGATGCTGCGCACAAGAAAACAGGCCCGCAGCCACCAACATGGAGCACCAAAGCGACCATACCAACACCACCAACCAAGCCGCCGCTGCTCGCGTGTTATCGCTACGTCGCAATCTCGCGCCGAGCCGGCGTGTTTCCAGACTATCCCGCTCCGTCATCCGTCGTCGCGTTTGGTTACTGGACGGCGGCGCACCACGAGACTTGCTCTGGCATTTTAAAACCTCATGTGGCGGCGCGGTGCGGACGTCGTCGTCACTGTGGACGAAACCACGGCGTGCCTTGAACACTTGGCCAGTAGTGGGGCAAAGTCTGCACTGCCAGTTGCGTTGCGGGGGTAGTTTAAATGTTAAACCGTGAGTTTTTTGTAGAGCGCGCCGCGCATTGCCGAGCACTCGCCGAAAAGGCCGACCCATTCATCAAACCTAGATTGTTAGAGCTGGCCGCGAGGTACGATGGCCGCTTTTCAAATCGGCCATCGCTGGCAACAATGATGCTCGACCAGTACTTGGAACAGTCGAAGGCACGTGGCCCTCAATAGGGCGGCTGCTGGTTCTGATCAGCCATCGGCATGTCTCGACCACGTTTTAGCTAAGCCTCTTGTAGCGGCTGACGCTCTCGCAGCAGCGCCGTGACCACGAGCAATTCGTGAAAGTCAACGTCCCAAGCTATGTCATCCTCATAACCCTGCGAGTTAACCTTTCCTTAACTATAAAGACTTCACGTTCGAGCGCTCTAGTCGGCAATACCGCATTCTTCCCTTTGAGCGACGAGCTCGGTTCGTGGGCTCGATGGAGTGCGGCATGTCTAAACGTGAAGCTCAAGAAGATAACTGCTTTCCGCAGTCTCGTGACCTTTCGCGGGCCATGGCGTTAGCGTTCCCAGACGCTCGGATTATGTTTGTTCTTGACCTCATCCTTGGAGAGCCAAAGCGTCCACCCGCGGATATACCTCAATCGCGAGCCTCGGAGCAATCCGGCTTTACTTTTTTGGACGAGTTGATCATTCGACCGAGACACGAACGATGCCGATCGCATCATTCCAAGTGCCCGCGCAGCGCTCACCGATACATCGATCACACGACCACGCACGAATAGTCCTCTGTCATTGACACAGCACCGTATTGAATGACCAGCATGCGTCACCGTGACGATGCTTCCGAACAAGCGTGTTCGATGAGCGCAGATCATCTCTCCCTCATAGCGCGCCCGCCGTAGTACGATGCAAGGCCGCTTTCAGCTCTTGCCGAATGAGCTAGAGAAAGCAACGTGACCGTCTAGAGAGTAATGGGAAAAATCGCCAAACATAAATCCAACAATCTATCAATTTTCATATCGGGTCTTTCTTTTCAAATAAATCTAATATCCAAATAAAATATCTCATATCTCTCAATTCATAAATTTTTTACATACAATTCAACAAATTTTCTGCGCACATCATATCTACCCTTTATCCAACCCCTCACCAGCTACAGCCAAGCAACAAGCTTTAAGCTCTACAGCTTTAACAGCGAATTACCAAAACTTTATAACCTAATCCTTCCATAACCATCAAGCCTCTCAGCAAAACCTAGCATTCCTATCTAAGCACCATTTATCTTTCACCAACTCTATCTAACAAAGCAATTTTCATAGGTGCCTTAGCCACTTGCGCGCGCCGCTGACAGAGTTCTAACGGGTTGAACTGCCCTGAATAGCCTCACTCAGGAGCGCTTGTCATCCTTGCGCAACTAGATCGCTGCTCCCATGGACGTACTGCACTAGCCTATACCGCTGTAACCGCTAGTGCATTAGCCGTGCGTACCGCCGTCCTCATAAGCATGATCCTGTTTTCCCGCCTTGCGGAAAGAGAACTCGGTGATAGTTAGGCTTCGTTTGCACTTCTGATCGCTCTGACGTTGAGCCTCACCGTTTACTTTGCCATTGGGGCTTGCAATCGTCAGCAGACGATCATTTCAGGTCAGTGAGCACCGTCCTGTACGAGAGACCCTGAGGCTGGTAGCAACAGTTCAAGTTTTTCGTAACCGCGAAAGCGTACGGCGCTATCGCCTCGAACACGCATTACCCTATGGTCTGCACTATTGATTTGCAGTCGCTTTGGGGTTGGAGATGGATTTTGGACCGCGATTTCCGGTCGATCTTGCGATGGTTCTGCCCTCAACGTTATTATTGCCGCTATTTATTTGGTCCTGGCGTTTGCAGCCATGAGCGGCACCGGATCTCATTGAGCGAAGCCTTACACTCCCAACGCCACTCAGGGCTTCGTTCAAAATCAAATTGAACGGCGAGCCGGTGACGATTGCTACCGTTGGACAAGCCTACAGGTTCTTGAACAGCGTTAGCCCAGTAGAATGGATGGAGTTTCTATTCCTGCATTCCGATGCAAGGGTTGCGCTGGAAGCGGCGGCAGGAAATGCAATGCTAAACATTCAAGCGACGGCTGCTCTTCGTGTGCTATTCGCGCGGGCGAAGCTGCTTTGACGGGGAGCGGTGCACTCGGCGGTGCGGTTCTTGGCGTTATAGCTGCTTGGCTTACCCGAGGCGAAGCGGTGCTCGACTGTACCGCCGCCCGGGCGGCTGATTACTGTGTTTCATTCTTTTACACCTCATTGGCCACGCTGGCGGAGACGGGTGGTGGTGCCACCGGCTGTGACAACCATCCGAGCGGCACCGCTGCGACGTTCGATCAGGCGCGGGCCAAGTTCGAAGCCGCATGGACGGTGTTCCTGGCTCGCCGCATCGAAGCCGACTTCCAAGGGTGGCGGGATCAGCAGGCATGGACGGCGGAGATCCACTGCCTGCTGGGTGCCGCTGAAGGCCGGGACTTCATTATGCACGCTCGGATCGCCGTGATGCAGGCACTGAACCGCAACGTCGAGCGCGTGTTCACCGACCTCAAAGACCATCATTGGGGAAAGCGGAAGCTGGCGCGAGATCGATGACGCCTTCCAGAAACTGCCGCTCACTGAGGCGGCCGATACAGGATCAGGCATGACTTGTTCTCCAGAAGAGCTTGCGCAGATCGCCGATGGTCTCTGGGTGAATGCCCAGGATTCGCTTCGCCATGCGCTCGACCATTTTACCGAGCGGGAGCAGAGCCGCGCCGAACGGCAACAGCGCGACAAATGGATTATTCTGAGCGTTCACCAAGCCGCAGAATGTATCTGCAATATGCGGCTGCTGGAGCTGGCACCGGAAAGTCTATTTAGGGCAAACGGCACGCCATGGTTCCCCAGCCTTCCAGTAGCTCTCGGCGAGCTTATGAAGCCGGACCACGAAACGACCGTTGGCGCTGCCGAACGGCGATTGTTTATTCTGATGTCGGAACTTTCTGGCATCCGGAATCAATTGATGCATCGTACCGCACCCGAGCAGATCGATGTCTGATCGGGAAAATGGATATGGGGCATCGCGGCAATAAGTCGAAATGTTCAACGACGCTTCTTCCTCCGACATCGTCCGGCAAAGCCTGCCGATCGAGTCGAACGTGATTTCCGCAATCCGTTACACCCGACACACCGAGTACGGGGATTTCATAGCTGTCTTCCTGCGAGAAAAACATGGTGACAGGCTGTTAGGATTGTGCCCGGCTTGTGCCGTGAGAGGCGTGGTCGCTTCGACTTGCGAAGCCTGCTTCACGGAATTGGGCAAGGTCGAATGCCCCAATTGTGAGGGAACGGCCTATTACGACCTGTTCGTTCATTCGCATCAGGCTCGGCCTCGCCGATGCCAGTGCGGGACGATCGTGTCAATTTAGACAGGGCTTGACAGTGATCCGCTGATCACTTCGGCTTGTCGCCCGAGCCGGTATTCCCCCAAAGCTCTGCGAGGTCCTTCTGAAGTCGGCCGATCGGCTCGCGGCGCTTGAGAGCGTTGAGGTATGCGCGGTTCATCAGCTTCGGACCTTCATCATGGTCCGTGGCATGGATCATGTGGTACATCACCTTGCCGCCAACCTCGCGGCTGAAAATCTGCCAGCCGTGCGCGTGTTTGTATCCCAATTCCTACTTCATCCTGTCGCAGAACAGCAACATACGATCGTGACCTGACATGCCCTTCAATTTCTCGAAATCAGAGCGGCCCCACCACCGTTGAAGGATCGACATGTCTTTCACCCCGGACATCGACCGATCAAGCCAGCCCGATGCCAAGAAGTAGAAAAGCTCGATCTTGTGCCCTGATCGATGGCGAGAAAGAGTGACGAGGGTTTGCCACTCACACTCGAATGTTCGCTGATCAAGCAGACAAAATGTTGCCGTCTTATCGGCGATCATGCTTGTGGCGAGCAAGCGAGGTAAGCTCCGCCATGCAACGCTGCATCTCCGTAAGGTCACCGGCACTTGCAGGCGGCGTCGCATCGGTCGTTGATCCTGGCTTGGCGACGACGAGCTGTGTGGGTGACATGGCGGTTCTCCCGGTTACGAATCAGTCGGTCCGGAAATGGTAGACTTGCGATTTAGAACCGCAACGTACTCCGGCGAACGCACGCACCACGCAGGCTCAGCAGGGTAGCCGCAAGAACCGCCCATGAGCGTTCGACCTCTCCGGGTAGCGGCGCGGTCTCATTTAACGCATAGCGCCTCGCCAGCCTCGGCGCGCGGCCGAGAAAATTTGATCCAGCGGAGCGCGTTCGCTGCCGCAAAAACGGCCTCTTGCGAACTCGGATTCCGAACGCAAATAGTGGCTTGGCTGGGCGGCGATGGAGCGCGACGATGGCGGTTCCCATGTGTTGTTTCTGCGGACGAACCGTTGATCAGGTAACGCACCTTATCCAAGGCCCTGAGCTCTTCATTTGCGACATCTGCGTCGATGCCTGCATCGATACGCTCGCGACCAAAGATCATGGCTGGAGAGAGCGCCAAATTGACTATCTTTTGAGACTTAAGAATCGGCGCGCACCCCTGCGGCGAGTTAGGTGCGCGGGCATTCCCGGTAACCGAAGCGGTCGATCAGCTCGGTACCCATCAGCGTGTGATATTCCTCGGTGTCCATGTAATGCCCATCGAGTAGGTGCTGCCGCAAGGCCTCGTTGAATTCATAGAGCATCGCGCGGCTCGCGCGCGTGTCCGGTCCGGTGACGTTCTCCTGGATATCATGGCCGCCGTGGAACATCAGCGTCGCGTCGCGCTCGATGCACACATTGCGGATACCCAAGAACAGGGTACACGCTGACTTGCAGACGCCTTGGATGCGAAACAATTCGCCGCTCGCGTTATACTGCTGGACGATGGGCAGGAAATCGACGATGCGACCGCCTTCGCCGTGGCCAAGCGACGTGCCATCGGCCAACACGGGCGAGGCAATGATCGCGACGACACCAAGAAATAAGCCTCTGGGTTTCATCGATGACAAACGTCGATATCGAGGCTTAGTTTCACACCGGAAATCCGCCGCGCAGGCCGCCAAAGCGTGCAATGTCCCACCCGGTGGTTCAACAGTGGCGACACCGGCCATCGCATCCACGCGCCACCGCGCACGCGGCGCGAGGCATTGCCGCGCGGATCAAGGCTCGCTCGACGAAGCGGCGACGTCACGCGCGGTGTTCTGCGCAGCGATGCGGTGTTCTGCAAAAAAATAGAGCGGGTCCCATCCAGATCGTTGCGCGAGGACAACAGCGCCGGAACTCGGAAAACGAAAGAGGCCACCAATTGAGGCGGCCTTACTCGTCGTCGGGAGATTTGGTGCGCCCCAACTCGCCGACAAGCCAGCCTGTTGCGTACTGGTCGTTGAGGGGGTCGGGGCGTTCGCAATCCAAGCACCGAAAAGTGCGCCGTCCCTTGCCGCCAGGTGGCAGCGCCAGAACGAGATACGCCCCGCAATCGGGGCAAGTAGTCGCCGTGCTTGTCCCATGGAATTAATCGTGCCGCCCGTCCGAAATTCCGTCAATTAAAAAAGGCATTAGCAGGGGAGCGTTCCACAATTAGGCCGCTCAAAAGGGACCACTGCTAAAAATCCAAAGGGACCACTAACCAAAAATCCCCATGGAAAGGGGCTAATACCAATCGGTACTGGCCGAATTAGGCCATTTGCCATTTCAAAACCCGCCACTTGTTCCCGGTATTGGAACACCGTGTTCTTACGGAATCCACAGAGCCTGTGGAGAACTCTAATCTGGCGCTTGCCGGGCTGAATTTCATCCCGAACAAATTTAACCGGCCAAAGGGGTCGCATTCTTGCGGCCCCTTTCAATTCCGTGAAGTGGCGCACTGCAGGCGAGATGCTATTCTAAATTGCTCGCGCCCTTGTCCCCAAAGACTGTCACGCGGCGGGACGGCCCCGGCCCGCTGGACCACCGGGCCGTTTTATTTGGGGCCAGCGGCCCTACTTAGTGCCTCGTCGGGAAGATGGCGCTGATTTCTGCGCCGTCTAAATCTATGACCGCCACTGTACGACCGGTTTTCGCAACGATGTCTTTGGCGACTTTCACTATCTCTTCCGCGCGAGCGCTCTGAATTACAGCGTGGTTTACCTGGACGCGACGCAAATGGTGCATGGACATGACGTCTAATGTCCACTTCTGTACATAGGAACGCGAGCCTAAATATTAACCTTTGCCGGAACCAAATCAGGCCACTGCGTATTTCAAACTAGCCCGGTGGCTCGCCGTTCGTACCGCGAACTAATCTCTCAACGATGGCTGCTGCTCAACAAAAGCTCATCTTCCTGATTGGGGATTGAAAAATCGGGAGGACGTCATGGATCAGATAACCCGCTGCCCGTTGTGTGGAAAACAAATGAACCCGGTTATCACCATCTCCGGCTGCACCGACCTCCAATGTATAAGTTGTGACGATCCGGCGGCGAAATGGCTGAAAGTCCGCTCACTGTCCCTGAGATGCCAATCGCAACAGAACCCGAAGAATGAAAGAGGCCGCCAACTGAGGCGGCCTTACGTTCACGTGCTGACGGCGCTCGATGTCTGGCGCAATTGGTGTCAGATCGAGAGGCGCGCCCAGTTCGTCAACCTTCGATTTAATGTCAGCCGCTTTATCCATTAGAGCGGCGGACATTTTAGGGTCTGTGGTTGCCTTCGCGATCCCGAACAGGATCGCCGCTTGACGCACGAAGTACTGTTTTCCGATCACGACCTTTCCTCTGGTATCCCCAGCGCCGCATATTCCACGCAGAAATTGGACATTCGTTCCGGCTCAATGTACAAAAGTGTACATGGCGGTTTTTGGCAACACCGCCAAAGTTCCCGGAACCTTCGCGAAAAAGGCCAAAACTGAACCGAGTTGCCTTGGTTCCAGGAACTATGAATACGGGTGCGGAGATCGAACTGCTCGACGACCGCGATCCCCGCGTTCGCTACCCGCGCGGCGTCAAGTCATCCGCCTTCGCTGCAATCGCTCGTGCGATCTCCGATGCCAGCACGTTCAAATGGTCGGCCAATCTCGCGAAATGCTCTCGCTTTTGTGCGTCGGGTGCGAGCACACCCATCATTAAGAATTCTGCCGCATCGATGCCTTCGGCAATCGTTGGTTGCTATCTGCTCGAACCCAAACATGGAGACTGCTTGGTGGCGAACAAAGACGACAGATGGACCGCGTGGTGGTGGCTTGGTTACTTCGGGGTGCAGACTTGGACTATCGAGGAGCGAAAGGTAAGAATTGCCTTGGGAATGACGGCAATGGTTGCATTTTTGATGATAGAGTTACCGCTCGACGCATTATTCGAATTGATCGGAATTGAACGGCACTATGCGGCTGCGATAGCCGCCCTCGTTTCAGTCGTGCTTGCGTTTTTTGTCGCGCGGCCGATTGCGAGGATCCTTTATCCCGACGCGTTGCAAAAGGCAGACGAAAACTCTCAAAGACGGCTGAGCAAATCCCCCTGTAGTACGAGCTAAGCCAAGGTCCGCTCTGGGTCCAGGCCGTGTGGAAACGTTTTTCGTCTCCCAACATCTGCCCCGCAACCGGGCGCGTTGGGCCTCGACGCGACCTTCTGAGCCTATTTTTGCTGTATCGAGTCTGGAGTTAATCCGGGCACAACTTTAAGCCATGCTGAGCGACCTACGCTCCCGCGGCCGCCACAACATGACACGCTCCTCAGGCCCGGATCGCCGCGAGGAACGGTTTGATACCGAAGATGTTCATCACGCGCGTGAGGTTGTAGGCGAGCACGTGCAGCGCCATCTCGGTCGCTACCTTCGGCAGCGTCTTCATCAGAAAGTGCGTCGCCCCCATCCGCATCTTCAGCGTGGCGAACGGATGCTCGACGGTTTCGCGGCGCACACGCATGGCTTGCGGGTTCTGATCGAGCCGCGCCTGCGCGGCTTCGGCGACGTGTTCGTGTTCCCATCGTTTGATGCGGCGCTCGTTGGCCGTCGTGCAGCGATCCATGAGCGGGCCTGTGCGGCACGCCTTCGTCACCTAAAATTCGCACTTTCTGGCCATCTTCATCAGCGGTGAAGTGGTGCGCTAGCTTCTCGCCGGCCGGGCAGCGATAGACATCGTCCTTGGCCAAATAAACAAAATCAGGTTTCCCAAAACGGCCTGCCGACTTGGCGCCCGAGGTTTGCGGCTTGGGCAGTGTGACCGCGACGCCGGCCTGTTCGCAGGCCAGTATTTCCTCACCCTTGAAGTAACCTCGATCCGCAACGACGTCCAAGCTATCACTGCGCAGCGCAGCTTTCGCCGCCTGCGCCATCGTCGCCAGTTGCGATCTATCGGTGCCGATGTCGATGACCGCGGCGGCGACAATCAGATGGTTCGTGGTGTCGACCGCACTTTGCACATTGTAGGCGACCATGCCTGAGCCGCGCCCGCTCGTTGCCATCGAGCGGCAATCGGGATCGGTCAGCGATATCTGCTTGTCGGGCGAGGCGAGCACTGCCTTTTCAATCGCGGCCAGCCGTTTCACTTCTTCTTCGAGCTTCGCCAGCTTCTCCTTAAGCCGCGTCTTGGTCAGCAGCACCGTTTCCGACGGCTCTTCGCCTGCGGCAGTCTGGCGGTCGGCGGTATCGAGTTGGCTCATGTAGCGCGCCACGCTCTCTTCGATCTGCTTCCGCCGGCGCTGGATCTTGCCCTGCGTGAAGTTGTTGTCGCGACTGTTCACGGCCTTGAACTTGCTGCCGTCGATGGCAACGCTGGCCTTCGCCAGCAGGCCCATCTCGCGGCACAACTCGACGAAGCGCGCGCAAACCTTCTTGATCGCGGAACCATTGTCCTTGCGGAAGTCGGCGATGGTTTTGTGATCCGGCGCGAGCCGTCCGGTCAGCCACATAACCTCAAGATTGCGGCAAGCCTCACGCTCCAGCCGCCGACTCGATTGGACCCGGTTGAGATAGCCGTAAATGTACAGCTTGAGCATCGCCGAAGGATGATACCCGGGCCGGCCGGTCGCCGCCGGGTGGACGCCATCGAACCCCAGGTCGCGCAGTGCCAACGCATCGACGAATACATCGACCGCTCGAACAGGATTGCTCTCGTCGACCCAATCATCAAGGCATTCCGGCAACAGCGTCGCCTGCCGGCGATCCACCCCTTGAACGAAACCCTTCATCAGTCCCCCCGCGATTCAGCAGGGAAATCATACCATCGGTGGGGTTTTCACACAGCCTGGGTCAATCGCGTCGTTTCCGCGATCTCGGTTGTGAGTCCGTTTTACCCCCACGAACCGACATCGTCAGTTAGATCGACGAGGTTCAATAGTTGAACCCTCAGCATAAATAGCTTCACTCGCTCGCCCGACAGCGATCACAGATCAGCCCAAGTGGGATTGCCGAAAGGGAAAATGATGAAGACAGCGTTTGCCGGGGATATCGGCGACCAATGAGCGCTATAGCCCGGACCATTGCGCCTTCCGAGAACAGATAGCGAGCTAATTAACGGGTTTCGGGGGCTCATCGCGCAACTGGCTCACGAGCAGCATTAAATTTAGGGGCACTTCAATGGGCTTCTTGCCCAAACCGATGTCAAGCCTTTCGCTGATTTCTCCGCGGAGCGCTGCGTTATGGACGTGGTCGATCTGAATGTCTCCTTGGTGCTCGCGATGGACCATGAAATATCCGATTTGCTGGTGAGGTAGCCGGGCGTAGTTGGGGGATATTCAGCGGCGAGTTGTCACAAAGCGAGCTTCCAGGATTTTGGAGCCCGAACCCGGCTTTCGCAAACAGGAGGCAGTGAAATCCGGCCAGACCTCTGTTGAGCAGTTCGAGTTAGCCGCCCGGACTTCAAGTCGGTCGCTCTTGCCTAGAACCGCGACCTCGCCTGCTTTCACTTCGGGGGCAAAACTTGGCAACGCTATTACCGAAGCTCCAAGGAGCGCGAATATCGCCAGGGCAGAGAGAGATTTGACCATTTTGGGCGCTGCTAACTCGTTGCCTCGGTCCCTCCGCTTGGGATCAACCGGACAACAACCCGAGAGAGAACAAGTTCCATAAGAGCAACTTATATTTGTGTCGTTGCCCAATTCCGCTTTGGGTCCAAAATCCGACATGGCTTGTTGTGTCCAGCATGTCGGTTGTACCCTCGAAAGCGGACATCGCCTGCACGCCCGGCGACACGGGATGAAAGAGGCAGAGGCCGCGAACTGAGGCGGCCTACCTTCTCAAGTCGCGAACGTCGCCGGGTTTGAGATTTAAAATCGCCCCTTGCTCGGGCGTTAGAACTTCGTCTGCGACGTGAGCGGTCCAGCCAAGAGGTACAGCGCAGAGCACCAACGTCACGGCCTGATCTGGTTTGGCTGCCGCGACCCAAAGCCGCCGTTTCGGAATGCCCCCTGTGAGGCTGTCCGTTACGACTTCAACCACCGTGACGTCGTCGCCGAAGGACTGCCCCATGACCTCTTACTTGCCCTTCAGTTTGGGGTGAAGTTCGACTTTTTCGTCCTTCATTTCCTTTGTCAGACTGGCGATCCCCTCCAACGTGCGTTGGTCGGTGACTAGCCTTGCCAGCTTGTCATAGTGCGCAATTCTGTCGTCTAGCTCGATGCACTTTGCGCACATGGCTTCACTACCATATTTGGGCGGGAGCCTGCAGAACTCTCAGTCATTGATAATTGCCAAGGGCCAGTCGATGATGGCACAGACATTACTCCATATGCCCGGTTCCGTACATTAACTTATTGGGGAAATTTCGGTAATCGGTCGCCGTCTACCTTCGGTCTCCCCCGAGCGGGAAAGGACCTGCGATCCAACATCGGCGAAAAGAAGGGGTCGCATTCCCTAAAAATAAGGCGCACCGTGGCAGTCTGCGAGCAATCGAGTTGGAAAGGAACGGCCAAACAGCGCCGCCCGATATTGATCCGACCGCATAGATTTGGGCCGTTGTCCTTTGACGGCTACCGAACAGACATCAGCTTGCAACGCGATCTATAACGCGAAGATACCCCCGTGGGGGCGTCAACTCGGAACGCCACGTTTTCCCCTGCGGCAATCAGCCCAGACCGACCGGGCGGGATATCCTTTTGGACACGAAGACACCGGGCACGTTGGCCAACAAACTGTTGGCGGCCCTGCCGCGCGCCGATAGCGAAACCTTGCAATCTCATTTGACCATCGTTCCTCTGGTACAGGGGACGGTGCTGTTCGAAGCAGATCAAGAGGTTGATCATGTTTTCTTTCCGCTGAGCGGGATGGTTTCGATGCTCGCCGTTTTGAAAAACGGCAGCGCCATCGAAACGGCGACCATAGGCCGGGAAGCCGGAGTGGGCGCAATGGCCGGGCTGGGCCTGCATAAGTCCCGGGTCAGAGCCGTCATTCAGCTCGCAAGCAATGTCGCCCGCATACCATCGTCTCAATTTCGAAAAGCAACCGCGAACAGCCCGCAATATCAATCTGGATCGCTCGAGGAGCCGCCAGGCGCGGTGACTGGCGGCAATTCTCCTCCAGGTGCGGCGCACCTTTGCCGCCGGTTCTTCAACGCCAAGATCGTGCTGACAGCGAGACTGTGCCGCTGACGCAAGAGTTTCTGTCGGAAATGTTGGGAGTGCGCCGCACGTCAGTCAGCGAGGTGGCGGTCAAGATGCAGGAGGCAGGTGCGATCAGCTATTCCCGGGGAATCATCAAAATTATCAATCGAGAGAAACTGAGAGAAATTTCCTGCGAATGTTATGACACGTTGCGCGAGGATGCGCCGCACTAGCTGCTCACTTCGCCCAGCTTTCCCTGCGACCGGCAACCGAAGAAGCGGCTGGGGAGGCGGCCTTATTCGCCGATCTGGTCAAAATTGACCACGCTGCGATTCCGGATCTGGGCCATATTTTGATGATGGCTTCCGTGTCGAGAAAGCTCACCAGTGAAGAGCTGGCGTCCCTGCTTAAGGTCGGCAATACAAATGCCGTGCTCGAACCTCCCGCAGCAATCCCGGCCGCCCATAGTGTTCGGCTAATCGAACTTGGTTATATGGTGTACCTAGAGGGAAGGCTCCGGATGACCTCGCCGGGCAGGCATCGGATAGCGGCAGAAGAAAACCAAAGCAGGTCGAGCAAAGAGAGAATTGCCCGCTAAGGCGGCCCTACTCTTTCGTGCGCTTGAGCGTCTCAACTTTGCGGCCCAGCTGCCAAAGCTCTATGTCGTGCCCATTTAGAAGGTGCTTGGCCCTTTCCTTGGCGGCTTCGTCATCTTCGCAGAAGATGTCCACCGCCTTGGTAATGTGCCCGTCCGGCGTGAGAACGTAAGCGCGATATTCAGCCATTTTTCGGTCTGCTCCCCCTCCAGTGGAACAGCAATTTATGGTCCATAAAATTCACATCTTGTCTGTCCGGTTCCCAACTCAATTTCAAATTAGGCCACTCACATTTTCAAAACCGGCCACTAGTCTAGGGGTCGAAACAGGCCAGCACCGATTTCCCCGGGAATAAACAGTCGATTTAGTCATTCGCCGACAGCAGTTAACGCACGGGGTTTCTGAGCACGAATCTTGTCGCGCTGACACTCTGCTCCCATTTTGTTTTCGCGGTTTGCCGGGGCGCGGATGGCCCGTGGATGCATTCGACCTTTCGCCCGCACTCGAACTGCGGCGAGATCGGCCAACGCATCAGGCGGCCACGGCGCGGTCGGCAATCGGCAGCAACGTCACCAAGCTCGCGCCGTACTGCTGAGACGGCCTTACTTCATGAACCACCAGATCGCGAAAATGGTTGCGGTAGTGACAGTCGAGGTCGCGACCGCAAGCGAGACCAGCTTGACCTTTTCCCAGATCGACACGAACGCAAATGCCCCTCGGCCCCCATAGCCGCACTGCACACTCGATCACGCCGAGACGCGCGGGGGTAGCCGCGAGTTCATGCTCGCTTATCAGGCTGCGCACGAAGGTGGCACCACCAGCCGCGCCCGAGCTGACTTCATCAAGAAAACGCCGAGGCTGCGAACCGATGCCGAGGGCAACATCGATGGCTGTGACGAAGTATTTCAACTCTGATCAGTGGAAGCGGCTGTCGACGGACACACAGAACGGCCGTCGCAGGATGTTGGAGCGCTTCCGCGCCGATCACGGCGACAAGCCGGTCGATAGCCTGCAAGCGATCCACATCAAGACACTGATGGATGAGGTTACAGGCGGCCCGCACCCGAAACGGAATTGGCTCAAGCATCTCTCTGGCATGTTCCTGTTTGCCGAAGAAGATATGATCCGTGTCGACAACCCGTGCCGTGGCTTCAAGCGGCCGACGCCACCGAAGACCGGTGGCTTCCATAGCTGGACCGATGACGAGATCGCGCAATATCGTGGGTTCTGGCGGCACGGAACAGTTCCGCGCCTCGTGATGGAGTTGGCTGTCGAGACGTCGGCTCGTCGCGGCGATGTCACCCGTCTCGGTCCAGAGCAGATGAGCGACGGGCGGTTCGAGTTTCAGCATCACAAGAACGGTGTTGATGTCTCGTTTCCGGTGTCTGCAGAATTGCAGCCTGTTCGATGCGATGCCGAACACAAACCACGCGACGTTCCTGCACACCAAGGCGGGCAACGCGAGATCAGCCAAGGCGCTTGGCAATGAGTTCCGTGAGTGGTGCGACATGGCCGCGCTCGTAACTTGTGCGTCACGGCCTGCGGAAGGGTTGTCGGCGCTCCTCGCCTAAGCCGGAGGCAACGTCCTGAACTGCAGTCGCGCAGCGGTCATCTCACTTTGTCGAGTTGCAAAAGTACATCGATGGAGCGGACAAATCGTTTCGCTGCGATGTGCGGCAGAGAAGCTGCTCGCGCATAAAACGAAGCAAAAACCGCGCGAAAAATCGCGGCATAAATGACTAACCGTTTGGAAAACGGTGACTAACGGCCGTTAAACTGATAAAAATTTTATAGCTGGCGATCCCAGCAGGATTCGAACCTGCAACCCACGGAGTAGAAATCCGTTACTCTATCCAGTTGAGCTATGGGACCGTCGGGCCCGGTTTATACCACCGAAGGTAAAAAATCAGCATTCTCGGCCGGCACTACCGAACCGAGCTTCGGAGGCCCGCGACCAAGGGTTAGTTGACGCTTCGGCCGGCCCTGCGTTGCTGCGCCCGGACGACCGCAGGGTTAAGGTATTTAAGGCCCTCGACAAATGTCGCATATGACTTTTTCGTACCCTGGCTTCTCCGCCACGAGTCCGTCACCTTTTAGCGCACTTCTTTTGATCAGCGGCGTATTCGCCGCACCGGGAGCCCCATCATGATCGGTTTGGTTCGCGCGGCACTTCTTGGCGCCACGCTATCGTTTGGCCTGATTTCAGCCGGCCTCCCGTCAGCCCATGCAGCCGACAAGCCGTTCAAGCGGGATGATCTGGCCGATTCGGCGATCAAGCTCGAGGCCCAGATCAAGGGCGAGGCGGGCGCCGTGAACAAGTCCAGCGCGGCGCTGAAAAGCGACGCGGATACCGCCTTCAGGCGCAATGATTTCAGGACCGGCCTGCAAATCCTCGGGCAAATCGCCGCCACGGCGCCCGATGACAGCGGCAACTGGCTGCGACTTGCCCGCACCATCTTCCAGATACGGCCTGCGAATTCCAGCGAACAGACCTTCCTGTTCGAGCGCGCCTCGACCGCGGCCTATATCGCCTATCAGCGCGCCGCCAATCCGGGAGACGAAGCGGATGCGCTTGCGGTACTCGGGCGAGCGATGTCCGAGCGCAAGCTGTGGCGGCCGGCGCTCGATGGCTTGCGGCTTTCGCTCGATCTGCGGGAGGTCGCCGAGGTGCGCGGCCAATACGAGAAGATGCGCGACGAGCATGGCTTCCGGCTGCTCGACTATACGATCGATTCCGATTCAGCGTCGCCGCGGGCCTGTTTCCAGTTTTCTGAAGAACTCGCCAAGCGCACCGACTTTGCGCCGTTCGTCGCGCTGGCCGGCAATGACAAGCCGGCCCTGACCTCCGAAGGCAAGCAGCTCTGTGTCGATGGCCTCAAGCATGGCGAGCGCTACAACATCAATCTGCGCGCCGGTCTGCCGTCATCGGTCAGGGAAGGCCTGCCGAAATCGGCTGAGTTCAACGTCTACGTCCGCGATCGCAAGCCGTTCGTCCGCTTCACCGGCCGCGCCTATGTACTGCCACGCACCGGCCAGCGCGGCATTCCGTTGGTCAGCGTCAACACGCCGTCGGTCTCCGTCAACGTATTTCGGATCGGCGACCGTAACCTGATCAACACCGTGATCGACGGCGATTTTCAGCGCACCCTGAGTCGCTATGAGCTGTCCAGTCTCGGCGATGAGCGCGGCACCAAGGTCTGGTCCGGTGAACTCGCAACCGCAATGACGCTCAACCAGGACGTCACCACGGCCTTTCCGGTCGATGAGGCGATCGGCGCCATGCAGCCTGGAATTTACGTCATGACCGCGGCCGCCAAGGGGCCTGGCAGCGACAGCGGTGACGGCGGAGGGCTGGCGACGCAGTGGTTCATCGTCTCCGACCTCGGTCTGACCGCGTTTTCCGGTAACGACGGCATCCACGTATTTGTGAATTCGCTGGCGTCCACCGAGGCCATCGCCAAGGCTGAAGTCCGTCTGGTGGCGCGCAACAACGAGATTCTCGCCACCCGCAAGACCGACGATGCCGGCCATGTCGTGTTTGAAGCGGGTCTTGCGCGCGGCGAGGGCGGTCTGTCGCCGGCCATGCTGACGGTGACGACCGACAAGGCCGACTATGCCTTCCTCAGCCTGAAATCGAATGCATTCGATTTGTCCGACCGGGGCGTTTCGGGCAGGGCGGTGCCAGCGGGTGCGGACGCCTTCGTGTATGCCGAGCGCGGTGTCTACCGGTCCAATGAAACGGTTTATCTCACGGCGCTTCTCCGCGATGGCCTGGGCAATGCCATCTCCGGCGGCCCCTTGACGCTGGTGATTGAGCGGCCCGATGGCGTCGAATTCCGCCGCGCCGTGCTGCCCGATCAGGGCGCGGGTGGCCGGACGCTGGCGGTGGCTCTCAATTCGGCCGTCCCGACCGGGACCTGGCGGGCGCGTGCCTTCACCGATCCCAAAGGGAATTCGGTCGGTGAAACGACCTTTATGGTCGAAGATTATATCCCCGAACGCATCGACTTCGACCTCACCAGCCAAGCCAAGCAGATCAAGGCCGATGCTGCCGTAGAACTCAAAGTGGACGGCCATTTCCTCTACGGCGCGCCTGCCTCAGGCCTTCAGCTCGAAGGGGATATGCTGGTAGCGCCGGCTGAAATACGCGCTGGTTTTGCCGGCTATCAGTTTGGCGTGGCGGATGAGGAAAACACCAGCAACGAGCGAACCCCGATCGAGAACCTGCCGGAATCCGACGCCAATGGCGTTGCGACCTTCCCGGTCAGCCTTGCCAAACCACCAGCGTCCACCCGGCCGCAGGAAGCGCAGATCTTCATCCGCATGGCGGAAGCAGGTGGCCGCGCGGTCGAGCGCAAGATCGTGCTGCCGGTGACTCCCACCGCTGCCATGATCGGCGTCAAGCCGCTCTTCGGCGACAAGAACGTTGCCGAGGGCGACAAGGCCGGGTTTGACGTTGTGTTCGTCTCGCCCGAAGGCAAATCGCTGGCGCGCGACGGCCTGCGCTACGAACTGCTGAAGATCGAATCTCGCTATCAATGGTATCGCCAGAATTCGTCCTGGGAGTTTGAGCCGGTCAAATCGACCGCGAGGGTGGCCGATGGCGATCTGACGGTCGCGGCCGATCGCCCGGCGCGCGTCACGCTAGCGCCTCAGCCAGGACGCTATCGCCTCGACGTCAAGTCGACTGACGCCGACGGTCCGCTCACCTCGGTCCAGTTCGATGTCGGCTGGTATTCCGACGGCAGCGCGGATACGCCCGATCTGTTGGAAACCTCGATCGACAAGCCGGAATATCAATCCGGCGACACCATGGTGGTTTCGGTCAATGCGCGTTCCGCCGGCAAACTGACGATCAATGTTCTCGGCGATCGGCTGCTGACGACCCAAACCACGGACGTCAAAGAGGGCACCGCCCAGGTCAAGATTCCCGTCGGCAAGGACTGGGGAAGCGGCGCCTATGTGGTCGCGACCTTGCGCCGTCCGCTCGATGCGGCTGCGCTCCGTATGCCGGGCCGCGCCATCGGGCTGAAATGGTTTGGCATCGACAAGAAGGCGCGCACGCTTCAAGTCAATCTCTCGCCGCCGGCGCTGGTGCGTCCGAACTCCACGCTGAAACTGCCGGTGAAACTGACTGGCCTTAATCCCGGTGAAGACGCCAAGGTCGTCGTTGCCGCTGTCGATGTCGGCATCCTCAACCTCACCAACTACAAGCCGCCGGCGCCCGACGACTACTATCTCGGGCAGCACCGTCTGACCGCTGAAATCCGCGACCTCTACGGGCAACTGATCGATGGCATGCAGGGCACTCGCGGCCAGCTCAGGACTGGCGGAGACAGTGCAGGCGCGGAACTGCAAGGCAGTCCGCCGACGCAGAAGCCGCTCGCGCTCTATTCCGGGATCGTAACGGTTGCTGCCGATGGTACCGCCGAAATCAGCTTCGACATTCCTGAATTCGCCGGCACGGCGCGCGTGATGGCGGTGGCGTGGACGGCAACCAAACTCGGCCGCGCCACAATCGACGTCACCGTGCGCGATCCCGTCGTGCTGACAGCGACGCTGCCGCGTTTCCTGCTCAATGGCGATCGCGGCACGATGAGTCTCGATCTCGACAATGTCGAGGGCGCACCTGGCGATTACTCCGTGAACGTGACGTCTTCGGGAACGGTGAAGGTGAGCGGCAATTCGACAACCACGGTCAAACTGACTGCCAAACAGCGGGCGTCGATGTCGCTGGCGCTCGATGCCGGCGGCGCCGGCACAGCCAGTCTCGATGTCGATATCAAGGGACCGAATGGGCTCGCACTGGTGCGGCACTATACGCTGGACGTGAAGCCTGCGACGCAGGTTCTCACGCGCCGCTCGATCCGGACGCTGGCCAAGGGCGAGAGCCTGACACTGACCGCGGACATGTTCTCCGATCTGGTCGGCGGCACCGGCACCGTTTCGATTTCCGCCAGTCTCTCCAGTGCGCTTGACGCCGCGACCATCCTGAAAGCGCTCGATCGTTATCCCTACGGCTGTTCGGAACAGATCACCAGCCGGGCGATGCCGCTGCTGTACGTCAATGATCTCGCTGCCGGAGCGCATCTGGCGATGGATACGGCCATCGACCAGCGCATCCGGGATGCGATCGATCGTCTCCTGGCACGTCAGGGCTCGAACGGTTCGTTCGGCCTGTGGACGGCCGGTGGCGACGACGCCTGGCTCGATGCCTATGTCACGGACTTTCTGACTCGAGCGCGAGAGAAGGGATTTACGGTGCCGGACGTGCTATTCCGCAGCGCGCTCGACCGGATCCGTAATTCGGTCGTGAATGCCGAAGAGCCGGAAAAGGATGGCGGACGAAATCTCGCTTATGGCCTCTATGTGCTCGCCCGCAACGGCACGGCGCCGATCGGCGACTTGCGTTACCTCGCCGATACCAAACTGAACAATCTGGCGACGCCGATTGCGAAAGCGCAACTTGCGGCGGCGCTGGCGTTTGTCGGCGACAGAGCGAGGGCAGAGCGGGTCTATGCCGCGGCCGCCGACAGCTTGGCGCCGAAGCCTGCGCTTGAATTCGGCCGGGTCGACTACGGCAGCGCCTTGCGCGACGCTGCGGCACTGGTCTCGCTGGCAGGCGAAGGCAATGCGCCGCGGGCAACGCTGATGCAGGCGGTGTCGCGGGTCGAAGCCGCACGCGGGTTGACGCCTTACACCTCAACCCAGGAAAATGCCTGGTTGGTGCTGGCATCGCGGGCGCTTGCCAAAGAAAAGATGGCGTTGGATGTCGACGGCACGCCGGTCAAGACTGCGCTTTACCGCAGCTACAAGGCGGCAGAGATGGCCGGTAGGCCGATCAAGATCACCAACACCGGTGATGCGCCGATACAGACCGTCGTCTCGGTCGGCGGTTCGCCGGTCACGCCGGAACCGGCCGCCGCCAACGGCTTCAAGATCGAGCGCAACTACTTCACGCTCGACGGCAAACCGGCCGATGTATCGAAGGTCAAGCAGAACGATCGCTTCGCCGTGGTGCTGAAGATCACCGAAGCCAAGCCGGAGTTCGGCCACATCATGGTGTCGGATTATCTCCCGGCCGGTTTCGAGATCGACAACCCGCATCTGGTTTCGTCAGGCGATACCGGAACGCTCGCCTGGATCGAAGATGGCGAGGAACCGGAAGATACCGAGTTCCGTGATGACCGCTTCACGGCCGCCATCGATCGGGCTGCCAACGACAAATCGATATTTACGGTTGCCTATGTGGTCAGAGCGGTTTCACCTGGTAAATATGTGCTGCCGCAGGCCTATGTCGAGGATATGTATAATCCCTCGCGTTATGGACGCACGGGCACAGGTTCCGTCGAGGTCCGTTCGGCTAAATGAGTGCAGAGATCGAACAAGCAGCCGTGATCAGGCCCGTTCGTAGCCGAAGGCGAACGGGTTGGATGATGCTGGCGCTGGCAGGCCTCGTCCTGGCGGGGGTGTTTGCCGGTTGGGTCGCTTCGCTCGGACCTCTGCCGCTTGAGCAGGCGCGCGAGGTCTCGACCACGATCGTCGATCGCCACGGTAAATTGTTGCGGGCCTATGCGATGGCCGACGGTCGCTGGCGCTTACCGGTCGATGCGGCCACAGATGTCGACCCGACCTACCTCAAGCTGCTATTCGCCTACGAAGACCATCGCTTTTATTCTCACGACGGTGTCGATCCTCTCGCGCTTGGCCGCGCAGCGTTTCAGCTGGTCACCCGCGGTCATATCGTATCCGGCGGTTCCACCATCACCATGCAGCTAGCCCGCTTGATGGAGCCGCGGCGGCAGCGCTCCGTCTCTGCCAAGCTCAGGCAGATCGTTCGTGCGGTCGAGATCGAGCGGCAGATGAGCAAAGAGCAGATTCTCGATCTGTATCTGGCGAAGGCGCCGTATGGCGGCAATCTGGAAGGCATTCGCGCCGCCTCGATCGCCTATTTCGGCAAGGAGCCGAAACGGTTGTCGCTTTCGGAGGCAGCCTTGCTCGTCGCCATGCCGCAGTCGCCGGAAAACCGCAGGCTTGATCGCCATCCCAATGCCGCGCGCGCTGCGCGGGACCGCGTGCTCGATCGCATGGTCGAAGACGGCGTTGTTTCCGATGCGGACGCGGCGCTTGCGAAGTCTGTCCCTGTGCCACGCTTGCGCAAGCCGATGCCGATACTCGCTCCGCATTCGGCCGACAACGCGATGCTATCGGTGAAGGATAAATCAGTCATTGCGCTGACACTCGACGCAGGCTTGCAGCAAACGCTGGAAAATCTGGCACGTGACCGCGCGGTCGCGTTAGGTTCGAATATTTCCGTCGCCATTCTTGCGGTCGACAACGCCAGCGGTGACGTGCTCGCACGGGTCGGCTCGCCGGATTATTTCGACGACCGCCGCGCCGGCCAGGTCGACATGACCCGCGCGGTCCGCTCGCCGGGATCGACCCTGAAGCCGTTCATCTATGGTCTCGCCTTCGAGGACGGCTTCGTTCATCCGGAAAGCCTGATCGACGACCGTCCGATCCGCTTCGGCTCCTACGCGCCGGAGAATTTCGACATGACTTTCCAGGGCACGGTTCCGGTGCGCAAAGCGCTGCAGATGTCGCTCAATGTTCCCGCGGTCGAATTGCTCGACCGCGTCGGCGCCAGCCGGTTGTCCTCGCGGCTGAAACAGGCCGGAGCCAATCTGGAACTGCCGAAAGACGAGGCTCCCGGATTGGCGATGGGCCTCGGCGGCGTCGGGATCACGTTGCAAGACCTCGTGCAACTCTATTCAGGATTGGCGCGGCTGGGGAACACGCGGCCGTTGCGGGAAATCCAAGACCAGTTCCAAGGCCAGCGCGACGAGGCGCGGGAGCCGGAACGATTGCTCGATCAGGTAGCCGCATGGCAGATCGGCAATGTTCTGCTGGGTACGCCGCCGCCGGAAAACGGGGTGCGTAACCGAATCGCCTTCAAGACGGGCACGAGCTACGGCTACCGCGATGCCTGGTCGATTGGTTTTGACGGGCGGATCACCATCGGCGTCTGGGTCGGTCGTCCCGATGGCGCGCCGGCGCCGGGTATTGCCGGCCGTATTGCGGCCGCGCCGATCCTGTTTGACGCCTTTGCCCGCACCGGCAAATTGCCGGTGGCGTTGCCGAAACCACCCAAGGGCACGTTGGTCGCCAGCAATGCCAAGCTGCCACTGCCGCTGCGGCGCTATCGTCCGCTGGGCGATCTCGTTCGAACCGACGGCGAGCGGGCGCCGCACATTCAATTCCCGCTGAACGGCTCGCGGATCGACGCCTCCGGCGTCGACGGGGCGTCAGCTTCGCCGATGCCTGTAAAAGTGGCAGGTGGCGTGCTTCCGATCACCATGCTTGTTAACGGAGTGTCGGTCGGGGAACTCGATGGCCGCCGCCAGCGTCTGATCGATTCACCGGGGCCAGGCTTTGCCAGATTGACGGTCGTCGACGCGAAGGGCGCGGCGGACACAGTCGTGGTCAGAATTCAGTAAATAGCTAGCGGTCCTTCTAACGTTCGCATCCCTTCTCAGCGGTCACGTTTGCGAATGTTAGAATCCAAGGACCTCCAGCAAATATATGTTTCTAGTGGAGTTTTGGATTTGGCATTCGCGTTCCGCGTCTGCGGCCAGGTATTTTGTGAATGTCAAATCCACTCCACTCGCTAAGCGGTTGTCGCGACGTCGCTTTCAGCGTATGCGGAACCAATGAGCGAGACTTATCCCCGCCCTCGATTTGGACAGCCGCGCGAGCCTCAAAAGAGGGTCGACCGGGGCAGCCGACTCGTGGATGTCCTGGATTTTGCAACCGCGAGCCACGTCCGCGCCGTCGCACTTCTGGTGCTGTGCGGCTTTTTGTTATTCCTGCCGGGCTTCTTCCGCATTCCGCCGATTGATCGGGATGAAGCGAGGTTTGCGCAGGCGACCAAACAAATGGTCGAAAGCGGCGATTTCGTCGATATCCGTTTTCAGGACGAAGTGCGGTACAAAAAGCCGGTCGGCATCTACTGGATGCAGGCGGCGGCGGTCGAAACCGCCTCAGCACTTGGCCTGCCGCGCGCTCAGGTCCGCATCTGGATTTACCGTGTACCGTCATTGATCGGCGCACTCGGCGCCGTGCTTCTGACTTACTGGACAGCGCTCGCCTTTGTCACGCGGCGCGGCGCAATTCTGGCGGGTCTTATTATGGCCAGTTCAGTGCTGCTCAACGTCGAAGCGCGGCTTGCCAAGACCGACGCGATGCTGCTGCTCACCGTGGTGGCCGCGATGGGGGCATTGGCGCGGGTCTATCTGTCCTGGCAACGCGGCGACGATTCCCCACATCCGCCATGGGCATGGCCGGCAATTTTCTGGACAGCGCTAGCGGGCGGCATTCTGCTCAAGGGGCCGCTGATCCTGATGTTTGCGGGGCTGACCATTCTGACGCTGGCCTTTCTCGATCGCTCGGCAGCGTGGCTTTGGCGGCTTCGTCCGGTGTGGGGTCTGATCTGGCTCCTGGTTCTCGTTTTGCCGTGGTTCGTCGCGATCTTCTGGCGCGCGGGCGATGCATTCTTTGCCGATTTAATCGGTGGCGACATGCTGAGCAAGCTGGCGGCGCAGGAATTGCACGGCATGCCGCCCGGTCTCTATCTGCTGCTGTTCTGGGTCACATTCTGGCCGGGCGCGCCGCTTGCAGCCATGGCGGCTCCCGCCGTCTGGCGGGCAAGGCGAGAGCCGGGAGCGCAGTTTCTGCTGGCCTGGCTGATCCCTTCCTGGATCGTGTTCGAGATCGTCCTGACAAAGCTGCCGCACTACGTCCTGCCGCTCTATCCGGCAATCGCGATCCTGACGGTCGGTGCGCTCGAGCGCCGCATATTGTCACGCTCATGGCTCACGCGTGGGGCAGCGTGGTGGTTCATCATTCCCGCGCTCGCTTCACTTGCCGCCGTTGTCGGGGCCGTTGGCCTGACGCGCCAGCCTGTGTTCCTCGCGTGGCCCTTTGTGGCCGCGGCCCTCATCTTCGGACTGTTTGCGTGGTGGCTCTACGACGACAATCGCGCAGAACGCTCGCTGCTGAATGCGGTGGTCGCCGCGCTGTTTCTGGCGTTCGCCATTTACGGCGTGGTGCTGCCGGCGCTGACGCCTTTATTTCCCAGCGCCGAGGTGGCCCGCGCGCTTCGCAATGTCGTCTGCGTTGGACCGAAAGCCGCTGCCGCCGGTTTTCACGAGCCGAGCCTGGTCTTCATGACCGGGACATCGACGCTGCTGACCGATGGATCAGGCGCAGCCGATTTCCTCGCCCAAGGCACTTGCCGGTTTGCCTTGATCGAGCAGCGTGCCGAAAGGAGCTTTGCCCAGCGCGCCGAGGCGATTGGCCTTCGTTACAACGTGGCGTCACGTGTCGAGGGCTACAACATTTCGCAGGGGCGGGCGATTTCGATCGCCATCTTCCGTTCCGAAGGTACGCAGTAAGATGTCCATTCAGTCCGGCGCCGATGAATCCACGGGTTATCTTCCGCGCCTTTTCATAGTCGTCTCGACATGGGCAACGCAACTGGTGCGTCCGCCGTCGCAGGCGCATCGCACTGAGGCCGTGCGGCGGCTGACACGCAACACACTGATCACAGCCGTGATAGCAGCGCTATCGATTGTCGCGCTGATGGTCTGGTTCGACGCGCGGGAAATCGCGCTAATGCCACCGCGCGGTACCGCGAGCCTTTGGCCGTTTCGCATTTTGACCAGCTTCGGCAAGGACAGTTGTGTTCTGTTGCTGGCGGCTGCCTTGCTGCTTGCGGTCGCGCTGGTCGCGCCTGCCACGCATGAACCTGCTCGGCGCAGGTTGCTTGCGATCGGTTTGCGTCTGCAATTTGTGTTGTTCGCGGTATCGGTGCCGCTGGTTGCGGGCGAGTTGCTGAAGTGGATCGCCGGGCGGGGCCGGCCATTCGTTGGCGGGGCAGCGAATGCCTTCAACTTCGTTCCCTTTGCGGGAACGGAAGCTCACGCGAGCTTTCCATCCGCGCATTCGATCACGGCCTTTGCGCTCGCGTTTGCGGTAGCCGCGGCCTGGCCGCGACTGAGGGGCCTCATGATTGCCTATGCGCTCATGATCGCATTCACCCGTCTCGTGCTTCTGGCGCATCATCCGAGCGACGTGCTGGCAGGCGCCACGATCGGGGTTATCGGGGCCATGTGCGTACGATACTGGTTCGCCGTCCGCGGGTTGGGATTTTCGATCGGCAGCGGCGGGATCATTTCCCCAGTCGCTGGAGGGGCACTCAAAGGGGTTGCCGCCGGGCCACCAGCCCCATAAGAAGCGAGCCGCCGGCCGGCCGTGGGTCAACGCTAACGGGTGAGATTTGCCTTCTTCCGACACAATCGCCGTTTCCATCGTTGTTCCCGTGCGCAACGAGACTGACAATATTGCACCTCTGATTGCCGAGATTACCGCGGCGTTGGACACCCGTTGGAATTACGAAATCATCTACGTCAACGACGGTTCGACGGACGCAACCGCAGAACGGCTCGAGAGCGCCATGAAAGAGCGCAAGAATTTGCGTCAGTTGCGCCACGCTGTGTCCACGGGTCAATCCGCAGCGGTGCGTAGCGGCGTTCGCGCTGCACGTGGCGCGATTGTGGCGACGCTGGATGGCGATGGTCAGAACAATCCGGTTTTCTTGCCGGCGTTGATTTCGGCAATCGAACAAGGCGGCGAACTCACGGGCCTTGCCGCTGGCCAAAGGGTGGGACGCAAGGACACAGGATTCAAGAAACTCCAATCGCGCATCGCCAACACTGTGCGTAATGGAATCCTTCGCGACGGTACCCGCGACACCGGATGTGGCCTGAAAGCCTTCCGGCGCGACGTGTTTCTGGCGCTTCCTTATTTCGATGGTTTGCACCGGTTTCTGCCGGCGCTGGTTCGCCGCGAGGGATATGGCATCGTCTATGTCGACGTGATCGACCGCCCGAGGCATTCGGGCGTTTCAAACTATGGTTTTTTCGACCGACTATGGATCGGAATCATGGATCTCGCGGGGGTATGGTGGCTGATCCGCCGCAAGAAGCCGACGCCCGAAGTGACCGAGGTGACCTTATGACAGAGATATTCCACAACCTCGTCAGCTACCTGAACGACGTGTTCATCATCAAGTTCGATGGCTGGGTGATGTTAGGCTTTGTGGCGCAAGGATTCTTTACCATGCGCTTCGTGGTGCAGTGGATCGCGTCGGAGCGCGCGCGCCGGAGCGTGATTCCGGTGGCGTTCTGGTTTTTCTCGATCGGCGGCGGCGCACTGTTGCTGGTCTACGCGCTCTATCGCCGCGATCCCGTTTTCATCGCGGGGCAGGCGCTCGGTCTTGTGGTCTATCTGCGCAATCTCTACTTCATCGCGATCCACAAGGAGCAGATGTCCACCGGAAGCTAAGTTGGGGGTATCAGGCCGCGTTCATGGCTTCGAAGCCGCGGACAAGATCGGCCTTGAGGTCCTCGACATTCTCAAGCCCGATGTGCAGCCTTAGCGTCGGTCCGCCCGGCGCCCACGGTGTCGCCGTGCGATATCCGGTGCAGTCGAACGGAATAATGAGGCTTTCAAAGCCGCCCCACGAATAGCCCATGCCGAACAGCGTGAGAGAGTTGAGCAGGGCATCGACCGAAGCCTTCGGTGCCGGCTTTAAAACGACGCCGAACAGCCCCGATGCCCCGGTGAAATCCCGCTTCCAGATTGCGTGGCCGGGATCGCTTTCAAGCGCCGGATGAAGCACCCGCAAGACCTCTGGCCGCTGGGCCAGCCAGTTGGCCATTTCCAGTCCTGAGCGGTGGTGCTGCGCGAGCCGCACTGCGAGCGTCCGTAGTCCGCGGATCGCGAGAAAGACGTCGTCGGGACCGGCACAGACTCCAAGCAGACGGATCGCGTCGGAAATCGCCGGCCATGTCTTGGCATTGGCCGAAATGGTTCCGAACATGATGTCGGAGTGCCCGCCAATATATTTGGTGGCAGCCTGGATGCTGATGTCGACGCCTTGCTCCAGCGAGCGGTGAAACAGCGGGGTTGCCCAGGTGTTGTCATCGATCACGATCGCGCCACGGGCATGCGCGGCGGACGCAATGGCGAGAACATCCGGCATTTCGAAGGATTGCGAACCGGGCGCCTCGATCAGCACCGCTCGTGTGTTGGGCGTGAACAAGTCGGCAATGCCCGCACCGATCTGCGAATCGAAATAGGTGATTTCGACGCCATAGCGTGAAAGCAGGCCGTTGCAGAAATTGCGCGAGGGCCGGTAGACGTTGTCGCAGACCAGAATATGGTCACCGGCCTTCAACACGGCGAGCAGCGCCGTTGTGATCGCCGCAAGGCCCGAAGGCGCAATGCCGACACCTGCGCATTGTGGCCCTTCGAGCGCCATCAGCGCCTGCTGGAGCGCCCTGGTCGTGGGGGTGCCGTGGCGGCCGTACTGGAATTCGCCGCGATGCGCGTGAAGGTCGTCTGCCGTCGGATAGAGCACGGTGGAACCGTGGACGACGGGGGGATTGACGAATCCTTTCTGCGCCTTGGTGTCGCGTCCCGCGGTCACCAGTGCGGTTTCGGTTTTCATCGGCATTGTGCCTTCATCGTCGCCAGAGCTCATGGTCCTGCTGGTCTCCTTCTTGGCGGGTCCTGCCTTCCGGCATTTCGCAAGAGTCTTTGAAGCACAGGACGCCAGCTTGCCGGTAATAGCAGGGCAGGGAAGAGTTGCGTCAACCCCTTGACCCGGCCCGCCAGTCGTTCTGTGATGCGAACTACCAATTCGCCGCAGTGTTTGAGGGGCCTGCCGCGACCGCAGCTTCATTTCCGGACCGGGATAAGGGCGAACTCGCCCACCTGGACCGGCATTTTGCCGCGGATGATCGGCTGGCCCGCTTTATGCCTGCATCGACAAGCCATTGTTCCCGGACGACCTTCGAAAGGCCTCGCCATGAAATGCGTTCCTCTTGTCCTTGCCCTTGCCCTCGCCACCGGTTTTTCAGCGCAGTCTGCGACCGCGCAAACGCTCAAGACGGTCAAGGACCGCGGAATGCTGACCTGTGGCGTCAGTCAGGGGTTACCGGGCTTTTCGTCGCCCGACGACAAGGGCAACTGGACCGGAATTGACGTGGATATTTGCCGCGCGGTCGCGGCGGCAATCTTCAACGACCCAACCAAGGTCAAATTTGTGCCGCTGTCGGCCAAGGACCGCTTCACCGCACTGCAATCTGGCGAAATCGACGTGCTGTCGCGCAATACAACCTGGACGCTGTCGCGCGACACCACCCTTGGCGCAAATTTTACCGGGGTAACCTATTACGACGGGCAGGGCTTCATGGTGCGAAAGTCCCTGAAGGTGAATTCGGCCCTCGAGCTGAATAGTGCCTCGGTATGTGTGCAGACGGGTACCACCACCGAACAGAACCTCGCCGACTACTTCAAAGGCAACAACATGAAGTATGAGGTGGTCGCATTTGCGGGCGGGGATGAGACCGTCAAGGCCTACGAATCCGGCCGCTGCGATGCCTTCACGACCGACGCCTCGGGTCTTTATGCCTACCGTCTGAAGATGGCCAATCCGGACGATCACGTCGTGCTCCCGGAGATCATCTCGAAGGAGCCGCTCGGCCCGATGGTTCGTCATGGCGACGATCAATGGTTCGACCTCGTCAAATGGGTGCTGTTTGCCATGGTGGATTCCGAGGAACTCGGCATTACTCAAAGAAACGTTGACGAGATGACGAAATCCGACAAACCGGAATTGAAACGGGTGCTCGGCACCGACGGCAATTTCGGTGAACAGCTCGGTGTGACCAAAGACTGGGTCATCCGGATCATCAAGGCCGTCGGCAACTACGGCGAAACCTATGATCGGAACGTCGGCGCCGGTTCGCCGCTCAAGATCCAACGTGGCTTAAATCAGCTCTGGAACAAGGGCGGAATTCAATACGCGCCGCCGATCCGCTGATCGCGCAGGAGCCGCCGCAGACGATGAATATCGAGCCACGAGCCCCGCCGCAGCAATTTGTTGCCAGATTGCGGCGTACGCTCGGCGGCAAGGCGGGCTGGGGCGGATTTGTCGTTCAACTCCTGTTTGTGATTGTGCTGGCCTGGATCGGCTATGAAGTCGTCGCCAACGTCCGGAGTAATCTGCACTCGCAGCGAATTGCCGCCGGCTTCGGATTTTTGACCAACAACGCGGGTTTTGATGTCAATCAGAGCCTTATTCCCTATTCCGGATCAGATTCGTACGCGCGCGTGTTTTTTGTTGGTCTGCTCAACACGCTGCTGGTCGCGGTCATCGGCATTTTCTTTGCAACGATCATCGGGTTCCTTATTGCGCTGGGCCGACTGTCGCCGAACTGGTTGCTGTCGCGCATCTGCGGCGGTTATGTCGAATTGCTGCGAAACCTGCCGCTCCTGTTCCAGATATTGTTCTGGTATCTCGCGGTGCTCGGAGCGCTGCCGGCGCCGCGTCAAAGCATTTCGCTGTTTGGGGTTGTCTTTCTTTCCAATCGGGGGCTCGTGGTTCCGACGCCAATTCCGCAGCCGGGATTGGAAGCGGTGGCGATCTCGCTCCTGCTTGCCGTGATGGCGTCGCTGCTGCTGCGGTCCTATGCACACCGGCAGCTGTTTCAAACCGGCCGGATGATAACGATCTGGCCCTATGTTGTAGGCCTGTTCGTCGGACTGCCGTTGCTTGCGACGCTCGCATTTGGTGCTCCCTTCAGTTTCGAAATACCTCAACTCAAGGGCTTCAATTTTGCCGGCGGCTCGCGGGTCATTCCGGAGTTTGTGGCGTTGACGCTGGCGCTATCGACCTATACCGGCGCCTTTATCGCGGAGAATGTGCGGTCGGGAATACTCGCGGTTCACAAGGGGCAGATGGAAGCTGGCTCCTCGCTCGGCCTGACGCGGGGTGCGACGCTGCGGCTGATTGTGGTACCGCAAGCGATGCGTGTCATTCTGCCGCCGCTGACCAACCAGTATCTCAACCTCACCAAGAACTCTTCGCTCGCCGTGGCAATCGGATATCCCGATCTGGTTTCGGTGTTTGCGGGCACTGCGCTCAACCAGACCGGACAGGCGATTGAAATCATTGCCATCACGATGGGCGTGTATCTGCTGATCTCGCTGGTAACCAGCGCGCTCATGAGTTTTTACAATTGGCGGATTGGCCGGAGCATGGGCTAGTGGGCGATCTTGCGACATCGCCGTTCGTTCGGCAGGAATTGATTCCGGAGCGGGCCGCGCCGGTCAAGGTGACCGGCGTTGTCGGTTTTCTGCGCACACGCCTTTTCAACTCGCCGACCAACATCCTGCTGACGATCGCGAGCGCGCTGCTGCTGTGGTTTACGATCGTCCCGGCCGTCAAGTTTCTGCTGATTGACGCGGTCTGGAGCGGGAAGGACCGTACCGCCTGCCTCGCCCAGAACGCCGGACATACTGTCGGCGCCTGCTGGCCGTTCATCCAGGCAAAATTCGCCCAGTTCATCTATGGCTTCTATCCCGAGCCGGAGCGTTGGCGGGTCAATCTGACTTTTCTCCTCGCGGCCCTTTTGCTGCTGCCGCTGCTGATCCCGCGATTGTCGGCCAAGGGACTTAACGCGGGCCTGTTTTTTGTCGCATTTCCCGTTGTCGCGTTTTTCCTGCTGCTTGGCGGCGGATTGACCGGCTTTGGCGTCAGCTGGACCGCGGGCGCTCTGTCGGGCTTTGCAGACGGGGTCAGTGAACTCGGCCAAAAGCTCTCGCGAGCGGGTGAGGCGACCGCCGTCATCGGACCGTTATTGCTCTTGCTTGGCAAGCTGGTTGGCCTGGTGGGATGGGCGACCTCCGGCCTGATCTGGCCGTTGCTCTGGCTCAACGGCCAAATTCACGCCTTCGCCCGTCCAGTGTGGGCCGATCTCGCGGCAACAGCGGTCGTCGTGTCGCTGATATTGTTCATTCTCAACGGCGGCATACGCACCGGTTGGCGGGCGCTGGTCGTGAGTGTTGCGACGTTTGCCGGCATCGGCATCGTCATTGCGGTGATGGGCCTCGACCGCGGTGGACTGCCAATCGTCGATAGCGGGCTCTGGGGCGGTCTTTTGGTGACGCTGGTGGTTTCAGTTACCGGGATCGTCTCCTCGATGCCGATCGGGATTGCGCTCGCGCTTGGCCGACGCTCGACAATTCCACTGGTCCGCTTCTTTTCGGTTGTCTTTATCGAATTCTGGCGTGGCGTTCCCCTGATCACCGTGCTGTTCTTCGCGACCTATATGCTGCCGCTGTTTTTGCCCGGCAATTTCAAGATCGATGGCCTGGTTCGCGCCCTGATTGGTATAGCGCTGTTCTCGGGGGCGTATATTGCCGAGGTCATTCGCGGCGGGCTGCAAGCTATCCCGCGCGGGCAGAGCGAGGCGGCCAACGCCATCGGCCTTTCCTGGTGGAAGACGACCGGCTTGATCGTGATGCCGCAGGCGTTGCGTCACGTCATCCCCGGGCTCGTCAACAGTTTCATCGGATTGTTCAAGGACACATCGCTGGTGTCGATCGTGGCGCTGTTCGATCTGTTGGGGTCAGTGCATGCCGCATTCGCCGATCCGGTATGGGCGACGCCGACGACGTTGTTTACGGGCTTCGCCTTCGCCGGAATGATCTATTTCGTCTTCTGTTTTGGCATGTCACGCTATTCACTTTTCGTCGAGAACAGGCTGAATGCGCATCGTACGTAACCGGGAAACTTCATGACCACAGATCCGATTGTCGGCATTACCGGGCTCAACAAGTGGTACGGCGACTTTCACGTCTTGCGCGACATCGGGATCGATGTGGCGAAAAGCGAGCGGATCGTGATTTGCGGTCCCTCCGGTTCCGGAAAGTCGACGTTCATCCGCTGCATCAATGCATTGGAGGAGTTTCAGGAAGGCCGGATCGTTGTCGACGGCATCGAACTCGGTCCTCAACTGCGGCGGGTCGATGAGGTCCGGCGCGAAGTGGGGATGGTGTTTCAGAGCTTCAATCTGTTTCCGCATCTGACGGTGCTGGAGAACTGTACGCTCGCGCCGATATGGGTTCGCCACATTCCGAAGAAAGATGCCGAAGCGGCGGCGATGAAATATCTGGAACGGGTGAAGATCCCGCATCAGGCCAACAAATATCCAAGCCAGCTATCGGGCGGCCAGCAGCAACGGGTTGCGATCGCCCGGGCGCTCACCATGAATCCCAAGGTCATGCTGTTCGACGAGCCGACTTCGGCGCTGGATCCGGAAATGGTCAAGGAGGTGCTCGACACCATGGTTGACCTCGCAAGGGAAGGCATGACCATGCTCGTCGTCACGCACGAAATGGGGTTTGCGAGGGAAGTGGCCAACCGCATCGTTTTCATGGATGCGGGGCAGATCATCGAGACCAACACGCCGGCAAATTTCTTCGCCAACCCGCAGCATGCGCGGACCAAGCTTTTCCTCAGCCAGATCCTGCGCTGATCGCTGCTGCCGTTCCCTGACTGATGCGGCCTGAACGACTTGGGAGATGCCGCGCCTCAATCACGTCTTCGCAAACGGAACGTCGATTTTGCTGCGTTTTTCCAGCCACGCCGGCGCGGGCAGGTTCTTCGATCGCATGAAATCCGGGTTGAAAAGCTTGGACTGATAGCGGTTTCCGGAATCACAAAGGATGGTCACGATCGTCTTGCCGGGCCCGAGCTGTTTGGCAAGTCGGATTGCGCCGGCCACGTTGATGCCGGTCGAGCCGCCGAGGCAAAGACCTTCGTGCTCAAGCAGTTCGTAGATCACGGGGACCGCTTCCGCATCCGGGATCAGATAGGCTTCGTCGACCTTGGCCTGCTCGATGATGGGAGTGACGCGGCCAAGGCCGATGCCCTCGGTAATCGATCCGCCCGGCGTCGCCTTGACCACGCCGTGCTTGAACAGCTCATACATGGCTGCTCCCTGCGGATCGGCGCAGCCGATCACGACCCCCTTGTTTTTCTCTTTTAGAAACCGGCTCGTACCGGCGAGCGTGCCGCCCGACCCGACCGAGCAGATGAAGCCGTCAACCTTGCCGTCGGTCTGTTGCCAGATTTCGGGTCCAGTCGATTCATAATGCGCCTTCGGATTGTCCAGATTGTTCCACTGATCGGCGAACAAGACGCCGTTCGGTTCGTGCGCCCGCAACTGATCGGCGAGGCGACGTCCGATGTGCTGATAGTTATTCGGATTGGCGTAGGGCAGCGCCGGCACCTCGACCAGTTCGGCGCCGCAGAGCCGCAGCATGTCTTTCTTTTCCTGGCTCTGTGTTTCCGGAATCACGATCAGCGTGCGATATCCGCGCGCGCTGGCGACAACGGCGAGGCCGATTCCGGTATTGCCGGCGGTCGCCTCGACCACCAGGCCGCCCGGCCTGAGTTCGCCGCGTTTTTCAGCCTCGAGGATCATCCACTTTCCGGCGCGGTCCTTCACGGATTGGCCGGGATTCATGAATTCGGCTTTGCCGAGGATGGTGCAGCCGGTCAGCTCGGAAGCCCGCTTCAACTTGATCAGCGGGGTATTGCCGATAGCTTCGATAACGTCGTTGTTGATTTTCATGCGCGCTAGATATGCTCGAAATCGA
This sequence comes from uncultured Alphaproteobacteria bacterium, assembly GCA_963775545.1. Taxonomy (GTDB): domain Bacteria; phylum Pseudomonadota; class Alphaproteobacteria; order Rhizobiales; family Xanthobacteraceae; genus Bradyrhizobium. The sequence continues at coordinate 84,477 of CAVZJE010000013.1, read as the reverse complement.
CCTGTGGAAGGCGGACAGTAGAGCGCGGGCAGTGAAAGTGGAAGCCGGTTCTGCGACGGATTTGTGCGCTGCGGCCTAGCTTGCTTTGGCGAACACGACTTGGCGGACGTCGATATTTCCCGACAGAAAGCCCGCCTCGCAGTAGGCGAGATAATATTCCCACAGTCGCCTGAACCGGTCATCGAAGCCAAGCGGGATGAGGTTGGGCCATGCGGCGCGGAAGTTATTTCGCCAGGTAGCGAGCGTCTTGGCATAATCTTGCCCGAAAATCCGCTCGCGGATGACAGGCACACCGAAACGCTCGCCTAGCGATTTGAGTATTTGCGGCGATGGCAGCATGCCGCCAGGAAAAACATAGCACTGGATGAAATCGACTTCGCGGCGGTAGGCGTGGAACAGATTGTCCTGGATGGTGATCGCCTGAATGCCAGCGAGGCCGCCGGTCAACAGGCGGTCGCGCAGTTGCGAAAAATATCGCGGCCAAAACTCTTCACCCACCGCTTCGATCATTTCGATGGAGGCAATACGGTCATAGTGATCGCGTTCGTCGCGATAATCCTGCAACCTGATTTCGACGCGATCGTTGAGGCCTGCGGCCTGGATGCGAGCCTGCGCGAAGTCGCGCTGTTCCTTGCTGATCGTGAGCCCCACGACCTTGGCGCCCACGGCTTTTGCCGCGTATTCAGCGAACCCGCCCCATCCGCAGCCGATCTCAAGCAGTTTTTGACCCGGCTTGAGATCGATCGCTTCGGCGAGCCGCCGGTATTTGTTGTTTTGGGCGGCGGTCAGATCGGCGGTGTGCTCCTCAAACAACGCCGACGAATAGGTCATACTCGGGTCAAGCCAGGCCGAATAAAAAGCATTTCCGATATCGTAGTGTTTGTAGATGTTGCGCCGCGCCTGACGCCTTGTATTGCGGTTGAGCCAATGCCGGACCACCTGAACAGCCCTCACCATCGGCCTGCCGATGAGCATGGAGCGCATCCAGTCCTGGTTGACGCAGAAGAGGTAGAGAAACTGGGTCAGATCGGGCGTGTCCCATTCGCCACCCAGATAGGCCTCGGCAATGCCGATGTCGCCGCCACGGATCAGGCGGGATGCGAATCCAAAATCATAGACTTTCATGGCTGCGGCCGGGCCTGGTCCGTTATTGCCAAGCTTGACGGCGCGGCCATCCGGCAGGGTGACTTCGAGCGAGCCGTAACGGAGCTTCGCCCCGGACCCAAGCGCGAGCCGAACCATGCGGGGCAGGTCCGCAGGCAGACGATCCACCGTCTCGCACGTGATCGGAATCACCTCGGGCATTGCCGACCGACCCAGGCCTCACCTTTTTCCAAGAGCAGACGTGGAAGTATAATCATTGCGCGCGGCGGTCGCCAAGCCTCCGTTGGCGGTGCCGTCCGGACGGGGCACCAGTCGCACTCCCTTCAGCCATAGCCGTAGGGCTTCCCAATGGATGGCGGCAACGATCTTCGCCGTGACGGCGGGCAGCAAAAAGAACGAGCGTAACAACTCTCCGGTAGCGAGCGCGCGCCGACGACCATTGAAGGTTGCCGATAGCAGCGGACCCTCGCTGTCGGTCTCGAGGATGCGCAATTTGACGTGGTCGCTCGGCGGCACGACCCTGAAATGATAGCGCATTGCCATCTGGACAAAGGGCGAGACGTAAAACCGCTTCTCCTGAGCCTGGCGGATGCCGGCCGGACTGATATCGCCGCGCTTCACCGGCAATACGTAGGCATGGATATCGCCGAATGTATTCCGGACTTCATAGATCAGAAGGGCAGGCTGCCCGTTCGCGCCGTAGCAGAAATAAACCGACAAGGGGTTGAAGGTGTAACCGAGCAGCCGCGGATAGCACATCAGCAGCACCCGCCCGCCCGTCAGATCGATTCCATGCTCGCTCGCGCAGCGTTGCGCGTAGAGCCGCAAAGATGAGCCGTCTCGTTTGCCGTGGTCGGACTCGTGGAAGCTATAAAGAGCTCGCCGGTTGACGCCGAACAGCGGCGTCTGCCGGTCGGCCACCTCTAGCCGGTCGAGGTCGATGAGCAAGCTCATCACGCGATAGTTGAAGCGATGCCCGACCGGCTTGAGACGGGCGTGCATGACCTCGCCAATGTAAAGTGCGGCCGCGTCGCCCTCGATCCCAGCTGTCTTGGCGTTGCGCTTTCGCATGGCTTACTCCGCGGCTTCCGCGAGTTCCGGCGGCGCTTTGCGCCAGGGCGCGGTGGCGCCCAGGGCTTCCGCCACGGCCAGTCCCGATCGTATCCCATCCTCATGGAATCCGTAACCAGTCCAGGCTCCGCAAAACCAGGTGTGGCGTTTTCCCTGGATATCCCTCAGCTGCCGTTGGGCGGCAAAAGCAGCGGCGTCGTATTGCGGATGCTCGCAGACGTACCGGCCGAAGGTAAGCTTGGGGTCTGGCTCGAAAGGGGGATTGAGGCTCACGAACAGCGGCATGTTTTTGTCGATGCCCTGCAGTTCGTTCATCCAATACGTCACGGCGACATCGTTGAGCACCGTCCCCTGGCGCGGCCAGCGCAAAAAATTCCAGGCCGCCCATACCCGCCGCCGCTTCGGCATGAGTTTGGGGTCGCGATGAAGGTAAACCGTATTTGGCGAATAGCCGATGGCGCCCAACACGGCGCGCTCCCGATCGTCGGCATCGGACAGCATCGCCAGAGCCTGATCGCTATGCGCGGCAATCACGACGTGGTCGTAGGTTTCGCTGCCACCGTGGCTGTCGGTCACGACAACGCCGCGCGCCTTCCGCTCAATGGAGGTGACCGCACAACCGAGACGGATGCGGTCCCGAAAAGCACCGGTCAGCTTCTCCACGTAACTTCGGCTACCGCCTTTGACGGTCCGCCAGACCGGCCGGTCATACTGCAACAGGCAGTGGTTGCTGAAAAACGCCACGAAGTTCTCGGCTGGAAAATCCAGCATGTCCCGCGCCGGCGTCGACCAGATCGCCGCGCCCATCGGCGCGAGATAGTCCGAGAGCAATCGCGGGGCGAAATTTCGCTGGCGGAAGTATTCGCCCAGCGTCATTCCCGTCAGCCGGCCGGCGGCATAGTCTTTGATGCTCTCGCGGTTGAAGGTCAGGATATCGCGCAGCATCCGAAGATAGCTCGGCGAAAGCAGGTTTCGCGGTTGCGCAAACAGGCCTGAGGTCGTTTGCCACCAGTTTTCGCCGCCGCCCTTCCACTCGAAACGCCCGGCGTCGGCAGTCACCGCAAAGCTCATATGGCTCTCGCGGGTCTCGACGCCCAAATGTTCGAACAGCGCGGTCAGGCCCGGGTAGTTGAGCTCATTGTAAACGATGAACCCGATATCAACGGCGACCGGTGTTCCGTCGTAGTCGATATTGACAGTATGGCTGTGGCCGCCGGGCCGGATTTCCCGCTCATACACGGTTACCGGATAACGTTTCGACAAGGTCCATGCAGCGGCATTGCCAGCAATTCCCGTTCCGATCACCGCAATGCGCATTCCATTCCTCGCCCTATGACACCCCCAAGATACGGGGCGTTGTGTCGGAAGTTTCGGCGGCTGGCGGTGCAGCGCGACGGTGGACGCCGACTTTAACGCGATCGGCAATGGCGGTGGGTGAAGAAGCATTCTGCGGGTCGTTGAAGCCTGCCGCGTCGCAGCGTATAGCAGGCCTATGTCCAGACCACCTGAGGCTGAAGATGGCATTGTCTCGGCCGCGACGGCGCCAGATTGCCCCCACTGCCGCAAACCGATGCCTTTGTGCGTCTGCGCGGACGTCAAACCGATCGAAAGCCGGCTCGATCTCCTGATTTTGCAGCATCCGCAGGAGCAGGACAGGGCGCTCGGCACCGCCCGTCTGACGGTGATGCACTTTGGAAGGGCTGTCCTGAAGATCGGCCTTTCCTGGCCGAGCCTGTCCAAGGCATTGGGAAGGACAGTCGCCGATCCCTCGCGCTGGGCGGTGCTTTATTTAGGGTCCGCGAAAGCAGCCGATCTCGACACGACCGAAGAAGTCATTGCCATCAACCGCAAAGGCGAGATTGCGGAAAATCAGCGCGCCATCTTACGGGGGATCGAAGGCGTGGTGCTGCTGGACGGCACCTGGAGCCAGGCCAAGGCGCTGTGGTGGCGTAATGCCTGGATGCTGAAATGCCAGCGCCTGATCCTGGGCCCCTCGCAGCCATCGCGTTACGGGAAGCTTCGCCGCGAGCCACGCAGCGACGGACTTTCCACGATCGAGGCGGCGGCGCTGGTTCTTGCCCACCTTGAAAAGCGCCCTGACATCGCCGATTCGCTAAACGCAAGTTTTGCCCGGATGCTGCAAAGGTACCGGGAGGTACAGGAGGAGCAGCCTTCGCTCGCGCCAAAACCACGGCCAAAGCGCGATTTTCGCCGCCGCAGGCGGGCGTGACCCTCCCATGTCGGGGCCGTTATTTCGGCGAGACCGACCGACGTTTAAGCCCCTGTTATTGACATCAGAGGCCAAATCGCCCATCGGCCACGTGATCGGACGGGTCAGGACGGCGAGGAGAACCCCATGATTTTGGTCACCGGCGGCGCCGGATATATCGGGTCTCACACCTGTGTCGAGCTTCTCAATGCCGGCAAGGAGGTTGTGGTTCTCGATAACTTTTCCAACAGCAGCCGCGCGTCGCTGGAACGTGTCCAACGGATATGCGGGAAGCCGTTGACGGTCGTCGAGGGCGATATTCGCGACCAGGCCGGTGTCGAGAAGGTGCTAAAGGATCTCGGTTGCACGGCCGTCATTCATTTCGCCGGCCTGAAATCGGTGCTCGATTCCGTTACTTCGCCGCTCGACTACTACGACAACAATGTCGTTGGCACCCATCGCCTGTTGCGGGCCATGCAGGCGAGCCACGTCAAGCGCATCATCTTCAGTTCGTCCGCGACCGTATACGGAGATCCGAAGTTTCTGCCCTACACCGAGGATCACCCGCTCAATCCCGTCAATCCGTATGGCCAGACGAAGCTCGTTGTCGAGGAGATGCTTCGCGATTTGTTTGCCAGCGACCCCAGCTGGAGCATCGGCATACTTCGCTACTTCAACCCCATCGGCGCGCACGAAAGCGGGCTGATTGGCGAAGATCCAAAGGGAGTGCCGAACAATCTCCTGCCATTTGTGGCCCAGGTCGCGGTCGGGCGGCTCGAGCGGCTGAATGTTTTCGGGGGAGACTACGACACGCCGGACGGAACGGGAGTTCGAGATTACATTCATGTGGTCGACCTAGCCCAGGGGCATATGGCCGCGCTGGCATCTCTCGACCAGCCCGCATGCTTTGCCGTCAATCTGGGAACGGGAAGGGGAAACAGCGTGCTGGATGTCGTGAAGGCGTTCGAGCAGGCGAGCGGAAGATCGATTCCTTACAGCGTGCAGCCGCGCCGACCTGGCGATATCGCCGCTTGTTATGCAGCAACCGATCGGGCGGCGAAGTTTCTAGGTGGATGGCAAGCCACCAGAAATCTGGAAATCATGTGCAGGGATCACTGGCGGTGGCAAAGCCAAAATCCCAATGGGTTCGGCGGGTAGTGGCAGGGCGAGGGTAGTTGCCTAACCCCTTGGCCACCTGTATTGATCCCGCCCCATGGGGCCACGTGGCGGAGTGGTTACGCAGCGGTCTGCAAAACCGTTTACACCAGTTCAATTCTGGTCGTGGCCTCCATCAACGAAATCAGAGGCTTGCAGCAAGATTTGAGGGATGAGCCGAACGTTCAGCCGTTTTTCTCGGTCTGCGCATCGACGATCGGATGGCGCGCTCAGCAGGTGGCGTGCCATCCGTCAGGAAACGGGATCAGCGGCCAAGCCAAGCCGTTGTCGTTGGCAGCCTCCGGCGGCCTGCCATACGTCATCGAGGCGGTGATGAAATCGTCCTGGGGAACAGGCGCGACGGCCGCATTCACGGCATCCAGCAGTCGTTCGAATTCCGCCTCGCTCATTGCGCTCTCCCGCATTCGAGCGCCAAGCCTCGCAAAACTCCTTTTTTTCGAGATTGAGCAAATCATTCAAATTGTAACGGTCGGACGCACGCAAGCCGGGGTGGTTGCCGAACTGTTAACGGGCCCGCCAGGAAATACGCACTGTACTGGCCGGTCTTGCATCACGTTGAACCAACGGAAGCTGGGCGGGACTAAGGGGAATTCGGGCCAGCTGAGCGCAGCTACCGTTGCCAAGCGCCTTGACGTAACGCCCCGATACGTTCGCTGCTGTTGGAGGAAACCGGCCACAGTTTCTCCGAGCATCTCTTGGAGCGGCGACTCGAACGCCCGACGGCGATGCTGCGCAATCCAGCCAGGAAGTATCGTAAAATTGCCGATATCGCGTTGGACTGCAGCTTCGGTGACTAAGACGGGTTGACTTGCGACGATGGGATGCGACCGGGCAGAACGCTCTTGCTGAGCAAGCCGATCACTTTTTGCGTCGACTTATGTTAGTTTCGGAGCTGCTGGCTCCCCGGGCTGGATTCGAACCAGCGACCATTCGATTAACAGTCGAATGCTCTACCGCTGAGCTACCGAGGAATAGGCGAAACAGGTGTTCGCAAGGCGGAGCGTATAACAAAGCCTCCGGGGCTTGCAAAGGACGAAATAAAGCAGATTTCGCAAGCGGTGAGGGTGCACGCTGAGCCCTTCGGCTCGCGGCACGGTAGTTGTGTTCCCTATTTCCGGCCAGCCGCCGCTTCTCTGGTCTTCGTGACCGTCGCTGTGTTGCGTTTTGGCAGCCCTTGTATCAAAGATGGCGCCGTTTTTCTTCGCCTCCTGCGGCTACGACCGCTCGCCACCGGGGTTCTCAAATGTCCGATTTTTCGATTGCGCGCCAGAATATGGTCGATTGCCAGGTGCGTCCGAGTGACGTCACCGACATCAAAATCATCGATGCCATGCTCGCCATTCCGCGTGAGACATTTGTTCCGAAGGCGCAGCGCTCGCTTGCTTATCTGGATCTTGATATCGACGTCAGCGAAGGCGGGGCGGCCAAGCGATTCCTCTTGAGGCCGGCGGTGACGGCTAAAATGATCCAGGCGGCCAACATCAGCGAAACCGACGAGGTGCTGGTCGTGGGATGCGCGACCGGCTACCTGGCGGCCGTGGCAGCGCACCTGGCCAAGCGCGTCACGGCGACCGAATGCGATTCGTCGCTCGCGGCAACGGCTAGGGCGAGCCTTGCCGCGCTGGCTCTCGGGAACGTGACCGTAAAGACCGCGCTGGTAGCAGATGGTGATTCGGCGGACGCGCCTTTTGACGTGATTCTTCTCAACGGCACGACCGAAATCGAGCCTGAAAACCTCTACCGTCAGCTTCGGGAAGGCGGCCGATTGGTTGGAACCTTCGCCTTGGCCGGGCAGCAGCGGGCCATGATCGTGACCGCATCCCACGGCGATTTTGGGCGTCGCGCCCTTTTCGACACCGCAATACCGGTCCTGCCGGGCCTAAAGAGGCCTGCGGCATTCGTTTTCTAGCGCGAGATTGCTTTTTGAGGGGCAACAGACCGGGGGTGTGGCCGGGATGCCCCATCTGCTGAGTTTCCACAGTCCCCGCCTTCCGGGGGGTTCCTTCGCTCTGATGTGACGAATAAGGTGTGGTGCGGGATATCTGTTTGGAATGACTTGATGACCCGGTTCAACTGCTGTGTGGGACCGGGATAGGATGATTGGAATACTTGGGATGGATGGGGCGAAGGTTGTTACCGGCGCTGCGGCGACGGTGCTTCTTTGGGCGTTGGCGGCGAACCCGGTGCCGGCTTTGGCCGACACGATCGAGGCTGCGTTGGTGCGCGCCTACCAGAACAACCCCCAGCTCAATGCGCAGCGGGCCCAGGTCCGGGCCACCGACGAAAACGTCCCGCAGGCTTTGTCGGGATACCGGCCGAAGGTCGCGGTGACCGCGAGCGCCGGTTATCAATATACCGATTTGAATTCGACGTTCGGCGGCACCTCGTCGCAAATCGTCCGCTCGGAAGTTCACGGCACGGATCCGCCGCGCGCCGCCGGCCTCACCGTGACCCAAACCCTCTACAACGGCAACCAGACCGCCAACAAAACGCGCGCCGCGGAGAGCCAGGTTTCCGGCGCCCGCGAAGGCCTGCGCGTGCTCGAGGAGACCGTTCTGCTGGCTGCGGCCTCGGTCTACATGGATTACCTGCGTGACGCCGCCATCGTCGAGGTGAACCGCAGCAACGTTCGCGTCCTCGATCAAACGCTGAAGCAAACCCAGGACCGTTTCAATGTCGGCGAGGTGACCCGCACTGACGTTGCGCAGTCGGAAGCACAGCTGGCGGCTGGCAAGACGCAACTTCTCGCCGCGCAGGCGACGCTGACGACCACGCAAGCCAATTTCCGGCGCATTATCGGTAACGAGCCGCAGGCGCTGGCACCGGGCTCGCCCGTGGATCGCTTCCTGCCGGCGTCGCTTCCCACGGCGGTCGAGCTTAGTCTGATCGAAAATCCGAACGTCACCGCGGCGATGTACGGCATTGATGTGAATTTTCTTCAGGTGAAGGTGAACGAGGGCGCGCTGCTGCCGACGGTCACGCTGCAGGCCGCGGTACAGCAGTCCTATGAGCAGAGCCTGCAAGTCTATCGGCAGTTCGGAGCTTCAGCGATCGCGCAGGTGTCGGTCCCGGTGTATCAGGGCGGCGCCGAATATTCGCTGATCCGTCAATCCAAGGAATCGCTGGCCCAGCAGCGGCTCGTTCTCGAACAAACTCGTGACCAAACTCGCGCCAACACCGTCACGGCCTGGGGACAATTGGTAGCAGGCAAGGCCCAGGTGGCCTCGGCCCAGTCGCAAGTGACTGCATCGGAAATCGCGCTCAACGGCGTACGCGAAGAAGCCAAGGCTGGACAGCGAACCACGCTCGACGTGCTCAACGCTCAGCAGGCACTGGTCAACGCGCGGGTAGCGCTGGTGACGGCGCAGCACGATCGCGTGGTGGCTTCGTACAGTGTGTTGTCTGCGGTCGGACGGCTTTCGCCGCAGGTCCTCGGTTTGGCGACCACAACTTACGATCCCAGCGTGCACTATCAGCAGGTGCGTGACAGCTGGTTTGGCGTTCGCACACCCGACGGCCATTGATCGCCGCGTTGTTGCGAGATCTGGCTAACCTGTAGCGGTCCATGTCTATTTTTCGCGGTACCGCCCTCCGTGTCCTTCCGGTGGGCGTTGGCGTTGCTTGCAATCATTTATAGCCCTGACGTAGCGTTCTCTGAGGCAGCAGAGCGATTCGCACCGCATTGGAATTTTCAAGAGCGGGACGTCGGTGTGCCGGGCGGGGCAAAGGTTCGTGCGATGCGTCGGACGGCGTTTGTCTGGGGACAAGTCGGGGCGGCGCGATGAAAATCCGCGCCTGTCTATCCCGGACCAGCAAATAGCTGCCTCGCTTGGTGTAAAACGCTGTCGAGGGCGTTGATGAGGTGGAATCGGAAATGACGCAGCCTGCGAAGGTTCAAGAACCCTCGATGGAGGAGATTCTGGCGTCGATCCGGCGCATCATTGCCGATGACGAGGCAAAGCCCGCGGCCGCCGAAAAAGCTCCCGCCGCGAGCCCTCCACCTGCGGCTCCTCCGGCGCTTGCAAAGGCGGAGAAACCCGCCCCTGCACCGGCCGCTCGGGCTCCGGTGGAGAGTCCCCCAGCGCCGGCCGTGCCTCCCAAGGCTGCCGCCCCAGTGTCCCCGCCACCTCCGACGCCCGCGCTGGCTGTGAGCAATAATCAGGATGACATCGACGCGCTGCTCAACGGCCTGGACGAGGCCACGACGCCGGAAGAAATCCGCCTCGCGGCGTCCGAGCCCGATGTTCTGGATCTAACCGATGAGATGGCGTTGCCTGAGCCGCCGCCTCAGCCAGCCTTCAGGAGGGTCGAACCGCCGGACGATCTCGAATTCACCGAAGCTGCCGCCAGGGCGCCAATGCGCGAGCCGATGTTCGATCCGCCGCCAAGCCCGATGGATGCCCCAGCCATGCTGTCGCGTTCGACGGTGTCGGCAGTTGAATCGGCCTTCAATAGCCTGGCGCACACCGTGCTCAGCAATAATGCGCGCACGCTGGAAGACCTGGTCAAGGAAATGCTGCGGCCGATGCTGAAATCCTGGCTCGATGATAATTTGCCGGGGCTCGTGGAACGCATCGTCAAGGCCGAAATCGAGCGGGTTTCGCGCGGGCGCTAGTGGTCCGATTCTACTAGGCTTATGGCGTGCAATGGCCAATTGCCGCTCACGATTCAGCCATTACATCGGCTTTACCTCCTCGGCCGGCCTGACAGCGTGTTGACTTGGCGCGCCGGGGCGGCTTCTTAGCCCGTTCCAGGTCCCCGAATGCAGCCGTCATGATCGAGAAAAACTACCAGCCCGCCGATATCGAAGACCGCATGTCCCGCGTCTGGGAGGATGCCGGCGCGTTCAAAGCGGGGCGCCCCGAGCGGCGCGACGCCAGGCCTTTTACCATCGTGATCCCGCCGCCCAACGTGACCGGCTCGCTGCACATGGGGCACGCGCTCAACAACACCTTGCAGGATATTCTCTGCCGTTTTGAGCGGATGCGCGGCCGCGATGTGCTGTGGCAACCCGGCACGGATCACGCGGGTATCGCGACCCAAATGGTGGTCGAGCGGCAGTTGATGGAACGGCAGGAGCCGGGCCGCCGCGATCTTGGTCGTGAGAAGTTCCTTGACCGGGTTTGGCAGTGGAAGGCCGAAAGCGGCGGCATCATCGTCAATCAGTTGAAGCGGCTCGGCGCCTCCTGCGACTGGTCGCGCGAGCGGTTCACGATGGATGAGGGGCTCTCGCGGGCCGTCATCAAGGTATTCGTGGAACTGCACCGTCAGGGCCTGATCTACAAAGACAAGCGGCTGGTGAACTGGGATCCCAAGCTGCTGACGGCGATTTCCGACCTCGAGGTGCAACAGATCGAGGTCAAGGGCAGCCTGTGGTATCTGCGCTATCCCATCGAAGGCAAGGCGTTCAGCCCGGACGATCCCGCAAGCTTCATCGTCGTCGCCACCACGCGGCCGGAGACCATGCTCGGCGATACCGGTGTGGCCGTGCATCCGGACGACGATCGTTACCGGGACCTGGTCGGTAAGCACGTGATCCTGCCGCTGGTTGGACGCCGAATTCCGATCGTGGCCGACGAATATTCCGATCCGGAAAAAGGCTCGGGCGCTGTCAAGGTGACGCCGGCGCACGACTTCAACGATTTCGAGGTCGGTAGGCGGCACAACCTTCCGCAGATCAGCGTGCTGGACAAAGAGGCCTGCATCGCCCTCGTCGGAAACGAGGACTACCTGCGTGGCTTGCCGGAAGGGGCGAGCGCCTTTGCCGAGGAAATGCAGGGGCTCGACCGGTTCGCAGCGCGCAAGCGAATCGTCGCGCGGATGGAGGATTTCGGCTTCCTCGAGCGGACCGAGCCGAACACGCATATGGTGCCGCACGGCGATCGCTCCGGCGTCGTCATCGAGCCGTATCTGACCGACCAATGGTACGTCGATGCCAAGACGATGGCGCAACCGGCGATCGCGGCGGTGCGTTCTGGCGCGACCACGATCGTGCCGAAGAACTGGGAAAAGACTTATTTCGATTGGATGGAAAACATCCAGCCCTGGTGTGTTTCCCGTCAGCTCTGGTGGGGGCATCAAATTCCGGCCTGGTACGGGCCCGACGGCAAGGTATTCGTCGCCGAGACGGAAGAGGAAGCCGTCGGCAACGCGCTAGGTTATTACGTCGAGCAGGAGGTCATCACGCCGGAGCAGGGGCGCGAGATGGCGCTCGACCGCAATAAGCGTGCGGATTTTATCACCCGTGACGAGGACGTGCTCGATACCTGGTTCTCGTCGGCGCTGTGGCCGTTTTCGACGCTCGGCTGGCCCGACGACGCACCGGAGGTGAAGCGCTACTATCCGACGAATGTTCTCGTTACCGGCTTTGACATTATCTTCTTCTGGGTCGCCCGCATGATGATGATGGGTCTTCATTTCATGAAGGAGGCCCCGTTCTCGACGGTCTACATCCACGCCCTCGTCCGCGACGAGAAGGGCGCAAAGATGTCGAAGTCGAAGGGCAACGTCATCGACCCCCTGCACTTGATCGACGACTATGGCGCCGATGCGCTCCGCTTCACGCTGTCGGCGATGGCCGCGCAAGGCCGCGACATCAAGCTCGCCGCAAGCCGCGTCGAAGGTTACCGCAATTTCGCGACCAAGCTTTGGAATGCGTGCCGTTTTGCAGAGATGAATGCCTGCGCGACGCTTCCGGATTTCGATCCCGCCAAGACGAAGCAGACACTGAACCGCTGGATCGCGCATGAGACCTCACGGGCCACGCGCGAGGTGACCGAGGCCATCGAAGCCTATCGCTTCAATGATGCGGCAGGGGCGATCTATCGTTTCGTCTGGAATGTCTATTGCGACTGGTATCTCGAACTAGCCAAGCCGGTGTTGATGGGCGAGGAGAGCGACGCCAAGTCGGAAACCCGCGCGATGGTGTCATGGGCACGGGATGAGATCCTTAAACTGCTGCATCCTTTCATGCCCTTCATCACCGAAGAACTGTGGGCGGTCACGGCCAAACGCGAGGGCCTGCTGGCACTGGCGCCCTGGCCGCGCAAGGCAAGCGAATTGACGCCGGAGCAAGTGGCGCTTGCGGCCGCCGCGAGCCCGAATGAACCCTTGCTGGCGCCGCTTCTGCCGATCGTCGACACGCCTGAGTTCAGCGATCCCGCCGCTGAATCCGAGATCGGCTGGGTGGTTGATCTCGTCACCGCCATCCGTTCGGTGCGGGCCGAAATGAACATTCCTCCGTCGACGCTAACCTCGCTGGTGCTGTCGGGCGCATCGACCGAGACCAGGAAACGCGCCCCGCGCTGGAACGACGTCATCAAACGGATGGCACGATTGGCCGACGTTTCCTTTGCCGATCGCGCGCCGGAAGGTTCGGTGCAACTGCTGGTCCGCGGCGAGGTCGCTTCGTTGCCGCTCAAGGGCGTGATCGACCTTTCGGCCGAAAAGGTGCGGCTCGACAAGGAACTCGCCAAGGCCGATGCCGACATCAAGCGGGTCGATGTCAAGTTGGCCAACGAGAAGTTTGTTGCCAACGCGCCCGAGGAAGTCGTCGAGGAAGAAAAAGAAAAACGCGAAGCTGCGTCTGCCCGAAAGGCCAAGATCTTCGAGGCACTGGAGCGCCTGAAGAGTGCTGCGTCTTGATGCGGGGAGCCGCAGATGAAGGTTTTCCTGGCAGGCGCGACGGGCGTGATCGGAAGTCGGCTGGCTCTCCTGTTGCGGGATGCAAAGCACGACGTGACCGGCACGACGCGTGACCCTGCAAAAGTCAGCCGTCTGCAAGCGCTCGGCATCAAACCCGTCGCCGTTGATGCGTTCGACGCCGATGCTATGGCACGGTCGGTGGCGAGCACGGAGCCGGACGTCGTCATCCATCAGTTGACGGATTTGCCGAGCGCGCCGGGCACACCGGGCTACGCCGTAGGGCAGGAGGCCAATCGGCGGCTTCGCATCGAGGGGACGCGCAACTTGGTGCGGGCCGCGGCAATGGCGGGCGTACGCCGAGTCATCGCCCAGAGCATTGCCTTCGCCTATGCTCCGGGCGAGGGGGTCCGAAACGAAGGCGATCCGCTCGACGTCAACGCCGAATCGCCACGCCGCTTAACTGTGCAGGGCATCGTCGCGCTCGAGCGGGAGGTGTTGCAGACGCCCGGGATCGCCGGCGTCGTGCTTCGGTATGGTTACTTCTATGGGCCGGGCACTTGGTACGGCGCGCCTCCCAAATCGCCATCGGTCCACGCAGATGCGGCGGCCTACGCCGCGTTGCTCTCGCTGAAAAAGGGAAATGGCGTTTACAACATCGCTGAGAATGACGGCGCGGTGTCGTCGGCGAAAGCAGAACGCGAGCTGGGGTTCGATCCGGCATTTCGAATCTCTACGCGTCTTGCTCAGGAAATGGCAGGTTCGAGCTGAGTAGACGCGCCCTTGCTGCGGACCCCGTACATCGAAAGGCCCAGCAGAATATAGGCTCCCGAAGTCCAGAGCGCTTGCCAGTTCTGGATTCCCTCGATGAAGACGACGTAGAGCGCGCCGAAAAGGAAAATCGCCGCCAACGCCATCTCGGCGATCGGGTGAGCGCCCGTTCTGGGACGGTTGAGCCAGGACAGCATAACAAGTGGCACTGCCGCCATCGTCAGCGAGGCAAAGGGGAGATCCTGCCAACGCGGATCGAATACCGAACCGAGGGCGGTGCCTGTTGCGATCACCATAATCGTCATCACGACGGCGCCAAGTATCAAAGTCGGGAATGACTGGGTTCTACTTTCGCGCGGTCCCATCAATTCCAGAAGCGCGGGTATTCCACGGCCCGACATCAAGGCATTGGCGCACAGCACCGGTGCAGCGGCTGTGGCCGCCAGCAGCGCCCCCCATCTGAGCCAGCCTCCAAAGCCGAAGCTTTCATACATCATTTTGTCGATCGCGATTCCCAACAGGACTCCGGCCACCGTTGCCGAAATACCGACGGCAATCCATGACGATGGCCGCGGTTTCCACGGCCTGCGCCGCTGGCTGAACCAGGCCACAACGTAAACGCTGATCGCCAACATCATCCCGCTTCCCATCAGCGGCTTCCACAGCGGATAATTGCTGATGGGGATGCCGGGCGGGTATTTCAGGGTGTGATGATCTGCTTTAAACAGACCCCAGTTGCCGCCGACGGTGCCTTCCCAATAGCGCTTCCACGACGCGTCAAAAGCCTCGATCAGGTTGACGCGAAAGTTGTCGCGCTTGGCAACCTCAAGGATTTCCGAAATGACGCGGGCCTGGTTGATGCGCGACGGAAGCGCCCCCTCGCGCATGCGCCCCATGCTTGGCCAGCCGGTCTCGCCGATCTGTACTTCCTTGCCCGGAAAGGCAAGCGACACCTGCTTGTGGATAGCGGCGACCTTTGCGGCCGCGTTCTCCGCCCTGGTCGGAATATTGTCCCAATAAGGCAGCACATGGATCGTGATGAAATCCACGGCATCCTGAATTTCGCGATAGCGTAGCCAGTATTCCCAGACGTCCGCGTAAGTCACGGGCACGCTGACGCGCGCTTTGACCGACAGCAGGAGGTCTCGAAGATCGGACGGAGTCATGTCCCCATGCAACAACACTTCGTTGCCGACAACGATCGCCGTGACCGTATCCGGATATTTTTTGGAAAGCGCTACCGCGGTATCGACAAGTTGCGCATTCTTGACGTGGTTGTTGCCGATCCAAACTCCGAGAAGGACTTTTAACCCGACCTGCGATGCCAGTTCCGGCACCTTGTCGAGGCCGTTGTCGACGGAATAGATGCGGATGCAGCGTGAAATCTTGGCAACTTCAACCAGGTCTTCGCGGATCTGCTCCGCGCTCACCTCTACCAAAGGGTTCAACGGCGTCTGGTTATCGCGGAACGGTGCGTAGGACACGCATTCCAGCTTGTTCGCAGCATCGATCGGTGCGCGCGCCAGCGCGACCGGCTCGGCCAGCCACCACCAAACCGAGGCAATAATCGTTAGAGAGGTGAGGAGAAGCGCCAGCGGCGCGCGAACGGCAATTGGTTCTATCCTCCGGAAAGCTAGAGCTCCGATTCCGAAATTCGCAAGCAATCGCAGCAACCTCTGATGCGAACTTCGGAATCAAACGAGCTCTAGCCAATAATGGCTTTCAGTGCGGCTTTGAATTTGAAGTTCCTATAACGAATTTGCAGCGAATCCGATAGGAACTTCAAATTCGCCGCACTGTCGATTATGGTCCGGCCGTCAGCGCGGTCGGCTGACGGGGTCGAACGCATCATCGGATCGTGATAGCAAATTGTCCTCACCAATAAAGGCCGCCCCGTTCAACAACAAGTGACGTGATGCTTTTCAACGGACTTTCCCGGCGACGGTTTGCAAAATTGGCAGCCTGGTCGGCTCTCGGAATTTCGGCCAAATCCGCCAAAGCCGCCAAGAGCACCTCAAGCGCCGCGATCGGACTTTCGAAGAGCCGCCTTGCCACCTTCCCGTCCCACTTTCGATGGGGGACGGCGACCTCCGCTTATCAAATCGAGGGCGCTGTCAACGAAGACGGTCGCGGCCCGTCGATCTGGGATCGTTTCGTCCACCTCAAGGGAAAGGTAATCGACCAGAGCACCGCTGACGTCGCAAACGATCATTATCATCGTTACAAGGAGGACGTTCAGCTCATCAAGCAGCTCGGTGCCAAGGCCTATCGTTTTTCGATCGCCTGGCCTCGCGTGTTTCCGGAAGGGACTGGAGCGCCGAATCCGAAGGGCCTTGATTTTTACAACCGGCTTCTGGACGAGTTGTTGGCCAACGGCATTGAGCCGTTCGCGACGCTGTATCATTGGGACCTGCCGCAGGCGCTTCAGGATCGTTATGGCGGCTGGAGGTCGCGTGACACGTCGCGGGCGTTTGCGGATTATGCCGGATATGTCACCCGGCACATCAGCGATCGTGTGAAGTCCATCTTCACCATCAATGAATGCGCGAGGCTTGTTCAGGCCGGCTTCGGCACGGGTATCGACGCGCCCGGCCTCACCCTGCCGCAGAAGGAAATAAATCAGGTCCGGCACCACGTGGCGCTTGGGCATGGCCTTGCCGTACTTGCGGTCCGGGCAAACGGGCGACACGGGACGAAGGTCGGGCCGGCCGAGAACATCGAGGTTTGCATTCCGGCCATCGAGACGCCGGCCAATGTCCGCGCGGCGGAAATTGCCACGCGCGAACTCAACGCCGGCTACCTGACCGCGATCCTGGAAGGAAAATACACGGACGGCTTTTTGGCCTATGCCGGCGCCAATGCTCCGAAGTTCACGCCGGAAGACCTCAAGGCGATTTCGTCGCCGATCGATTTTGTTGGGCTCAACGTGTACATGCCCAATCAGTACGTCGTTGCTGGTGAGAACGGTAACCCGTTTGCGCTGTTGCCGTTCGCGCCGACGTTTCCGCATATGGATTCGAACTGGCTCAGGATCGGTCCTGAGGCGATGTATTGGGCGCCGCGTCATGTAGCAAAACTCTGGAATGTGAAGTCGATCTATATCACCGAGAACGGAACGTCGGCAGCGGACCAGGTAGGCGAGGACGGCAAGGTCTATGATGTCGATCGCATCATGTACCTGCGCAACTATCTGACGCAGCTCAACCGCGCAACCTCGGAAGGCGTGCCGGTGCAGGGCTATTTCGTGTGGAGCCTGATGGACAATTTCGAATGGTCGGACGGCTACGAAAAGCGCTTCGGATTGTACCATGTCGACTTTCAGACGCAGCGGCGGACGCCAAAGCTCTCCGCCTCATTCTATCGCGAGGTCATCCGACGGAATGCGGTGGTGTGATCCGCTCACGATCGCTTTGGAGCGATCTCTTCGGCAAAGGGCTTTGAAAGAAATTTCGAGCCTCGCAGCCCGTACCGCCAGGGCAGGTCGACCGCCTTGGTGAGGCCGATCCGCACGCCCGCGACGATGTTCGGCTTGGCGGGGCGCGCGTACAGCGCAATCGGAGGAGCGTCGAGGGCGAGCTCATTATGGGCGTGGGTGATGCCGAGCGCTTCCGTTAGTTTGCCGGGGCCCGAGCACAACAATCGCTCATCGTGGAGGCCGCGGCGGCGGCGCATCGTCGGGATGCCATGGGTCGGTTCCAGCGCGCGGATCAGGACCGCGCTCGCCGAGCCCGCTTTTTCGCAAACGAAATTCACGCACCAATGGATGCCGTAGGAGCGGTAGACATAGGCAAAGCCGGCCGGTCCGAACATCACGGCGTTCCGTGGCGTTGGCCCCCGGTAGGAATGCGCCGCCGGCTCGGTGTGGTGATAGGCCTCGACTTCGACGATGATTCCGCCGACGCCGTCGACCAGCAACGTCGTGCCGATCAGGTCAGGCGCAACCTCGAGCACGCTGCGATTAAAGAAGGCTTTCCGAAGCTGTTTGCCGGGTTTTGGGCTGGTTGATGCGGAATTTTGGAGCATGGCCGGGTATAAGATCACCTGCTGCCCAAAGCGAGCGGTTGCGGTTCTCGATCCACCGGATTAGCTAGATCGGAAGGAAATCACGGATTCCCCATGGTCGTTATCGTCGATACCGTTTCCGCCACGCCGGTTCGCCCGCGTCACCCCGAGAAGGTGAACCGCCCGGATGCGCTGTCGCCGCCGAAACCGGACTGGATCCGCGTCCGCGCGCCCACCACGCGCGGCTATGCCGACACTCGCAACATCGTCAAGGAAAACGGCCTCGTCACCGTCTGCGAGGAGGCGGGCTGCCCGAACATCGGCGAGTGCTGGGACAAGAAACACGCCACCTTCATGATCATGGGCGACACCTGCACCCGGGCGTGCGCGTTCTGCAACGTCAAGACGGGAATGCCGGGCGCGCTGGACCCAGCCGAACCGGAATATGTCGCCGAAGCCACCTTCAAGCTTGGGCTGAAGCACGTGGTGGTCACTTCCGTGGACCGCGACGATCTCGCGGACGGTGGCGCCCAGCATTTCGCAGAGACTATCCGCGCCATTCGCGCGCGCTGCCCCGAGACGTCAATTGAAATCCTCACACCGGATTTCCTGCGCAAGGACGGCGCGCTTGAGGTGGTTGCAGCGGCCAAACCCGACGTGTTCAACCACAATCTGGAAACGGTGCCGTCGCAATATCTGAGCGTGCGGCCGGGCGCGCGCTATTTTCATTCGATCCGGCTGCTGCAGCGGGTGAAGGAAATCGACCCGACCATCTTCACCAAATCGGGCATCATGGTCGGCCTCGGCGAGGAGCGCCACGAAGTCTTGCAGGTGATGGACGACCTTCGTTCGGCGGAGGTCGATTTTCTCACCATCGGCCAATATTTGCAGCCGACGCGAAAGCACCACGCCGTGATGCGTTACGTGACCCCGGATGAGTTCGCGAGTTATGAGAAGGTCGCCTACACCAAGGGATTCCTGATGGTATCGGCGAGCCCGTTGACTCGCTCGTCGCATCACGCCGGCGAGGATTTCGCGAGGTTGCAGGCGGCGCGCGCAGCGATCATCGCGTAGGGCAATGCCGAGCTTTTCCAACAAACGCCGGGTGCTTCACAGCGCATCCGAGATGTTCGACCTGGTCGCTGACGTTGAGCGCTACCCTGAATTCGTCCCGCTCTGCCACTCGCTGAAAATTCGGCAACGGACGCCCAAGGATGATGGCATCGAGGTTGTCGTGGCGGACATGACGGTCTCGTTCAAGCTCGTGAAAGAGACTTTTACCAGCGAGGTGATGCTCGACCGTCCCAATCTGAAGATCACCGTGCGCTATCTGCGCGGGCCGTTCTCCAGTCTCGAAAATCGCTGGACGTTCGAACCGAAGGGCGACAATGCCTGCGACGTCGGCTTTTTCATCGCCTACGAGTTCAAGAGCCGGGTGCTCGCTTTGCTGATGGGCTCGGTGTTCGACGCCGCGTTCGCCCGGTTTTCCGCGGCGTTCGAGAAGCGGGCGGATAAGGTGTACGGGAAGGGTTGATGGCGTGCCCCGGACGCTGCGCATCGCGCCCGGGACACGCGCTAGCCTTTCGGCCATACCAAGGTGGCCTCGCCGGGGCGACACTCGTGGGGTTCTGATTTAACCTGTCAAACAGCACTTCGCATTCCCGCGGCGCGAACCACGTCCGGGTTATGGCTTCAGCCAAGTCCCTCAAGCAACGAGGGCGCAGGGAATGCCGGGTGCGCGACGCACCCATAGCCTCGCGTGGGAAATAGAGAGACCACACGAGCTTTAGTCACCACAGGTACGCCGCATTCAACCGGCATTCCCTGCGCGATGGTTTTACGGCTTCCTTCGTGCTCGCCCCGGAGACCGGGCTTTATTGTCTCCGTCGCAGGTCGCAATGCGAAAGCATTGTCACCAACTTGACATCAGCGTCGGGATGTCAGGCCCACACGACTTCGCCGTCCGCCTGCAAAGTCGCTCGTCCAGCGACTTGCCTGCGTCCACCGCATTCCACGCCCAACGTTCGTGACGATCGCGAAGCGCCCCTCTTGATCGGCCGTGAAACGGGGCGAGCTGGTACCCGTGATTTGCCCGACGGCGCAAGGGATAATTTGCACCTGCCGGATCGGCCATTCGTATTCGTCCCAGTTAGAACAGCCAGTGGATTGTCATTCCTGCGAGCGGCCGTATAAACTCGCGCCGGGAGGAGGTCATCCGTGGAGACGGATGGCTGGGAAGATCATGTTCGAAGGACACGATCCCTATCTCGTCGCGCTCTCGGTGGTGATCGCGATTCTGGGAGGTTATACTGGCTTCGGCCTTGCTGCGCGCATTCGCGGCACGCCGGATGCCAGTCATCGCCTGTTGCTTGCAGGCGCAGCATTCTTTCTGTCCGTCGGTATCTGGACGATGCATTTCGTCGGCATGTTGGCAGCGCCATTGCCGGCCGATTCCGTTTATCTGGTGCTCCCGATGATCGTGTCATTTCTGATGTGCGCGCTCGTCGTGGGAATATCGCTGTTCTTTGTCAGTATCGGAACGGCCTCGATGCTGCGTGTGGCCTCGTCGGCCGCATTGCTGGGACTTGGCATCGTCAGCATGCATTATGTCGGCATGCATGGTCTCGCCGGTAATTTTGCGATGACCCACGTGACCGGAATGGTCGCACTCTCGGTTGTGATCGCGATTGCGGCGGCCTATGGCGGCTTGCGGGCTTTCCTGGCGCGACGGGGCGGCCTGCAGCTGCTGCTGAGCGCGATCGCGTTTGGCGTTGCCGTATCAGGCATGCATTACACCGCGATGGCGGGTATGGAAGTTGTCCCGCTTGCCGCGGGCGCGCACCACCATTTGGAGGGTCTGGTGGCATCGCCACAGACCTTGTCATTGGTTGTTGCGGTCCTCTGCTTCGTGATCGCAGCCGGGTTTCTGCTTTCGCTGGTTCCCGACTCGCGGCGAACGGCTTCGGCTGTTGTCGAGGAAACGACCGGCACGTCGGTCGCGGATGCCGGTGCGGCTCCGACTGCCCCGAGGCTGCGGCCGGTACCCCTTGGCGGCGTCGGCCAGCCTCCGCACGCCGCACCCGCACCGCGACTGCCCGTCGAAGGTGCTGACGGCACACATTTTATCGCCAGCGCCGAGGTACGCAGCGTTCGGGCCGACGCACATTATACCAAGATCCATGACGGGATCCGGGAGCGGATGTGCCCGTGGTCGATCTCGGAAGCCGAGGCGCATCTCGACCCCAGCCTGTTTCTTCGGGTGCATCGCAGCCATATCGTTGCGCTTTCGCATGTGACCTTTGTCCGCAAGGAAGGCGACGGCGCGATCGTTGAACTGGATGGCGCATCGCCGCATCGGGTTCCGGTCAGCCGCGCCAAGATCGCTGAAGTGAAGGCCCGCCTCGGGCTCGCCCACAGGACGGTCTGAACTCCGGGAATTAATTGGGGCGTGAACCCTGACGCATTTCGTGCGCGATAGGCCGCATTTCGTGCGAATTTTCGGCTTCCATGCCCCTGTTGTTGCGGGGCAATCCACCCCGGCGACAGCATCACTCCAACGTCCGCGCGCCCCGTAAGGGCAATACAGGACGAGATGGAGGAGACGATGATCCCTGGTCCGTTCAGCTATCACCGGCCGGCGACGGTGGCCGATGCCGTGAAATTGCTCTCGACCCTGGGCGACGATGCGCGCCCGCTCGCCGGCGGCCACAGCCTGGTCCCGATGATGAAGCTGCGGCTGGCGACGCCCGAGCATTTGGTTGATTTACATGGCGTACCCGGACTGAAGGGCATCGTCCGCGACGGCGACAAGATCGTGATCGGCGCCATGACGACACAGCATGAACTCCTTGCCTCCGAGGAGATCGCGAAGTCCATTCCCATCCTTCATGAGGCCGCGCTGCTGATCGCTGATCCTCAGGTCCGTTATCGCGGCACGGTCGGCGGCAATGTCGCTAACGGCGATCCCGGCAACGACATGCCGGCATTGATGATGACACTTGGCGCGACCTATCGCCTCGAAGGACCGGATGGCAGCCGTGAGGTTGCGGCAGCCGACTATTATCAGGGCGCGTATTTCACTGCGATCGAGCCCGGCGAGCTCCTGACCGCGGTCTCCGTGCCTGTCCCTCGGGCCGGCCATGGCCATGCCTACGAGAAACTGAAACGAAAGGTCGGTGACTACGCTACGGCCGCAGCCGCAGTGGTGCTCACGATGGCGAACGGCAAGGTCGCTTCCTGCGCGATCGGCCTGACCAATCTGCACGAAACGCCGCTGCTGGCAACTGACGCCGCCAAAGCGGTGATCGGAACGAGCCTTGACGCGGCGACGCTGAAAAAAGCTGCGGCGGCCGCGCAGGCGATCATGTCGCCGGCCGCGGATGCCCGCGGGCCGGTCGAATACCGCAAGCATGTCGGCGGCATCATGGTGACGCGGGCGCTGCAACGCGCCGCTTCTCGCGCGAAATGACGGAGAGGGAACAATGGCAAAGACCCACGTGACCATGAAGGTGAACGGCGCCGAGGTCGAAGGCCTCGTCGAACCGCGCACGCTGCTGGTACATTTCCTGCGCGAAAATCTATCGCTTACCGGCGCCCATATCGGGTGCGAGACCACCCATTGCGGCGCCTGCACCGTCGATCTCGACGGCATGTCAGTGAAGAGCTGCACCATGTTCGCGGTGCAGGCCCAAGGTTCTGAAATTATCACCATCGAGGGCGTCGCGAATGTCGACGGTTCGCTGTCGGCCCTGCAGGAGGGTTTCCGCATGATGCACGGCCTGCAATGCGGCTTCTGCACGCCCGGCATGATCCTGCGCGCTCAGCGACTGCTCCAGGAGAACCCACGGCCATCGGAAGAAGAAATCCGGATGGGCATCTCGGGCAATATCTGCCGCTGTACCGGCTACCAGAACATCGTCAGGGCAATCCAGTACGCTGCCGACAAGATCAATGGCGTTGAATTCAAGGAGGCCGCGGAATGAACGACCAAACTCCCACGCGGGAACAACGTACTGCCGCCCTCGAAGGTATGGGCTGCAAGCGCAAGCGCGTCGAGGATGCCCGTTTCACACAAGGCAAGGGCAATTACGTCGACGACGTCAAACTGCCGGGCATGCTGCACGGTGACTTTGTCAGATCGCCACATGCCCATGCACGGGTGAAGTCGATCAACAGCGAAGAGGCGCTGAAGGTGCCCGGTGTGTTGGCTGTTATCACCGCCGAGACGCTCAAGACCGTCAACCTCGCCTGGATGCCGACCCTGGCCGGCGACGTGCAGATGGTTTTGGCCGACGGCAAGGTGCTGTTCCAGAACCAGGAGGTCGCGTTTGTGGTCGCCACCGATCGCTATGCCGCCGATGACGGCATCAACAAGGTGGTGGTCGAATATGAGCCGCTGCCGGTGGTGATCGATCCGTTCAAGGCGATGGACAAGGACGCTCCAGTGCTGCGCGAGGATCTCGCGGGCAAGACGAGCGGTGCGCACGGCCCGCGCAAGCACCACAACCATATCTTCGAATGGACAGTCGGCGACAAGGACCTGACCGACGCCGCCTTCCGCAAGGCGGAAGTGACGGTCAAGGAGATGATCTCCTATCACCGCACCCATCCGTCACCGCTCGAAACCTGCCAGTGCGTCTGCTCATTCGACAAGATCAAGGGCGAGCTCACGATCTGGGGCACTTTCCAGGCGCCGCATGTGATCCGTACCGTGGTGGCGCTGATCGCAAAATTGCCTGAACAGAAGATCCACGTGATTTCGCCCGACGTCGGCGGCGGTTTCGGCAACAAGGTCGGCGCCTATCCCGGCTATATCTGTGCCGCGGTGGCCTCGATCGTCACCGGCAAACCCGTCAAATGGGTCGAGGACCGCATCGAGAATTTGACCGCTACGTCGTTTGCGCGCGATTACCACATGACGACCGAAATCGCCGCGACCAAAGAGGGCAAGGTCACTGGATTGCGCGTTCACGTGCTTGCCGATCACGGCGCGTTCGACGCCTGCGCCGATCCGTCGAAATGGCCGGCGGGCTTTTTCAACATCGTCACCGGCTCCTACGATTTCCCGACCGCGCATCTGTCGGTGGACGGCATCTACACCAACAAGGCGCCGGGCGGCGTCGCCTATCGCTGCTCGTTCCGCGTTACCGAGGCCGCTTATTGCATCGAGCGCGGCATGGACATCCTGGCCCAGAAACTCGGGATGGATCCCGCCGAACTGCGGCTGAAGAACTTCATCAGGAAGGAGCAGTTTCCGTATCACTCGGCCTTGGGCTGGGAATACGATTCCGGCGACTACCACACCGCCATGCGCAAGATGATGGACACCGTCAATTATGCCGGTCTACGCAGCGAGCAGGCGAAAATGCGCGAGGCGTTCAAGCGCGGTGAGACCCGCGAGATCATGGGCCTCGGCGTCTCCTTCTTCACTGAAATCGTCGGCGCCGGTCCCTCGAAGAATTGCGACATTCTGGGGATTGCGATGTTCGATTCCTGCGAAATCAGGCTGCATCCCACCGGCGCGGGCATTGCCCGGGTCGGCTCGAAAAGCACTGGTCAGGGTCATGAGACCACTTGGGCGCAGATCATCGCCACCGAGATTGGCCTGCCGGCCGACAATATCATGGTCGAGGAAGGCAATACCGATACCGCGCCCTATGGGCTCGGTACTTACGGCTCACGCTCGACGCCGGTGGCGGGCGCGGCGATTGCCATGGCCGCACGCAAGATCAAGGCCAAGGCGCAGATGATCGCCGCCTACAAGCTCGAAGTGCACGAGGACGACCTCGAATGGGACATCGATGGCTTCCGCGTCAAAGGCCTGCCCGAGAAGACGATGTCGATGAAGGACATCTGCTGGGCGGCCTACAATTCGGTGCCACCCGGCATGGAGCCTGGCCTGGAGGCGGTGAGTTATTACGATCCGCCCAACATGACCTATCCGTTCGGCGCCTATATCTGCGTGATGAACATCGACGTCGATACCGGAGTCTACAGGATCAGGCGCTTCTATGCACTCGACGATTGCGGCACCCGCATCAACCCGATGATTATTGAGGGCCAGGTGCATGGCGGACTGACCGAGGCTTTTGCCATCGCGATGGGCCAGGAAATTCGTTACGACCCCGAGGGCAATGTGGTCACCGGCTCGTTCATGGATTTCTTCATGCCCACCGCCGTGGAGACGCCACACTGGGAGACCGACTTCACGGTGACGCCGTCGCCACATCATCCGATCGGCGCCAAGGGCGTCGGCGAAAGTCCAAATGTTGGCGGCGTGCCAGCCTTCTCAAATGCGGTCAACGACGCATTCTCCTTCCTGGGCTCGACGCATATCCAGATGCCGCATGATTACTGGCGCAACTGGACAGCCGCGAAGAACCTCGGTGTGCTGGCTGCCTGATGAAGACGCGTGACGAGATCGCGCACGCGCTTGGCGCAGCAGGCTACGTTGCCGATGGCGAACTGGCGACGGCGATCTCGTTGATGCAACTGTTGCGGCGTCCGCTTTTACTGGAAGGTGAGGCGGGTGTCGGCAAGACCGAGGTGGCGAAGGCGCTTGCCACGGTGTACGCCACCGAATTGATCCGCCTGCAATGCTATGAAGGGCTCGACCAATCGGCAGCACTTTATGAGTGGAATTACCAACGCCAGTTGCTCTCGATCCAGGCGCATCACGGCGCCGATGCGAACGCGGTCGAGGACCGAATCTTCTCGGAAAAATATCTGCTGGAGCGGCCGCTGCTCGCGGCGATCCGCCGCGATCAGGCTCCGGTGCTGCTGATCGACGAGGTCGACCGCGCCGATGACGAGTTCGAGGCATTCCTGCTGGAGTTGCTTTCGGACTTCCAGATCTCGATTCCGGAACTCGGCACGATCAAGGCTACCTCGATTCCCCATGTCGTCCTGACGTCGAATGGCACGCGGGAACTGTCGGACGCCTTGCGCCGCCGTTGCCTCTACCACTATGTCGACTATCCCGACACCGAGCGTGAGGCGCGCATCATCATGGCGCGCATCGATGGCGCTGGCGCCTCGCTGTCATTGCAGATCGCGCGGATGGTCGAAGGTATCCGCAAGGAAGAGCTCCGCAAGGTGCCGGGTGTCGCAGAGACGTTGGACTGGGCGGCGGCGCTGGTCGGGCTCGACGTCAAGGATCTGCATGATGCGCCCGAGACCGTGCACGAAACGCTGATGTGCCTGCTCAAGACGCAGGAGGACCGGGCGCGGGTGACACGCGAGGTCAGCGAACGTCTGTTGGGGAGGGTTGCATGAGTTGTTGCGGCGTATCTCCCGACCTAGAGGACATCAACGAGCTGTCGCGCCTGGTTTCAAGCAAGCTTGCGGCGTTCCTGCGGACCTTGCGTAACAGCGGTTTTGCCGTTGGTCTTGCCGAAGGCCGCGATGCAGCCGCCTTGATGACCACCGGTTATGCGGCTCGGCCGGGCCTGCTCCGCACGGCCTTCAAACATCTGTTCTCGGCGCGAAAATCTGACTGGGACAAGTTCGATGGCATTTTCGATGCGTTCTGGCTCGGCAAGCGGGCGCGGTCGCGTTCGGTCACGTCAGGCGCCGCGAAGGCAGCGAACAATCCATCGCTGAAAAACCTGCCGGGCTCCTCCGCCGAGCCCCGTGCCAACAGCAATACGGCGACCGATCAAATCCCTTCCACCGACGGCGTTGACCACGATCGTTCCGGCGAGGGACGCATGGAGGGCGCCTCACGCGCGGAGAATATCGCCGAGACCGATTTTCGCAACCTGGCCGATTCCGAGCAGATCAAGCAGGCGCATCTTGCCGCGGCGCGATTGGCCCGTGTGATGCGCACGCGCCTGACCCGGCGCGATCTGGCGCGGCGGCGCGGTTACCGGATCGATCTGCGCCGTACCATTCATGCCAATATCAGCCGTGGCGGCGTGCCTATCAGCCTCGTCAAACGGCAGCGCAAGCAGAAGCCCTTGCGGCTCGTGGTGCTGCTCGACGCTTCCGGTTCGATGAGCATGTATACCGGCGTCTTTCTGCGCTTCATTCATGGAGTGCTCGACGAATTTCGCGAGGCCGAAGCGTTCCTGTTCCACACGAGGTTGGCTCACGTCTCGGACGCCATGAAAGAGAGGAACGCTGGCCGCGCACTTGATCGCCTCTCGATCATGGCCCAGGGCGCCGGTGGAGGAACCCGAATTGGCGAGAGCCTGCAAACTTTCAATCGCTGGCATGCCTCGCGCGTGATCCATTCGCGCACCTGCGTGATGATCGTTTCCGACGGTTACGAGACCGGCGACGTCGCGTTGCTCGGCCGTGAGATGGCGGCGCTCGGCCGCCGCTGCCGCCGCATCGTCTGGCTCAATCCGATGATGGGATGGCAGGGTTACACGCCCGCGGCGCGCGGCATCAAGGTGGCGCTGCCATATGTCGACCTCTATGCGCCAGCCAACACGCTGCAGAGCCTGACCGCGCTCGAGCCTTATCTTGCGAGGCTTTGAGATGGGCGCGCATGTCGAGGTGATGGATCTGGTTGCGCAGATGAAGGCCGCCGAGCAGGCCTTCGTGCTGGCGACGGTAGTACGCACCGTATCGGTGACCGCGGCCAAGGCCGGCGCGAAAGCCATCATCCGGCCCGACGGTACCATCGTTGCCGGATGGATCGGCGGCGGCTGTGCCAAAGGGGCAGTGCTGAAAGCGGCGCGCGAGGCGCTCGCCGA
This sequence comes from uncultured Alphaproteobacteria bacterium, assembly GCA_963775545.1. Taxonomy (GTDB): domain Bacteria; phylum Pseudomonadota; class Alphaproteobacteria; order Rhizobiales; family Xanthobacteraceae; genus Bradyrhizobium. The sequence goes on along the minus strand of CAVZJE010000013.1, from coordinate 56,802 downwards.
CGGCGAGCCGCGCATGGTTTCGGTTCGGCCGGAAGACCTGCTGGCCGAACTCGGCGTCAAGCCCGGCGAGACGCGGGAGGGTGTGCGCTTCGCCTCGAACATGTGCCCAAGCAAGGGCACGATGGATATTTTTGTGGAGCCGGTCTTGCCGCATCCGTCGCTCATCATTCTCGGGGCAAGTCCGGTCGCGCTATCGCTGGCCGCGCAGGCGCGCCAGCTCGGCTACCACGTGGCGCTTGCGGCGCCTGCTGCCGACCTGGCGACGGTCCCGGATGCCGATGTCGTCGTTGACGGCTTCGAACTTCGCCATCTCAACAATGCTCGCCGCTTCGTGGTCGTATCGACGCAGGGTAAGGGCGATGAGGCCGCGCTAAAGCAGGCGATCGCTATCGAGGCGGCTTACCACGCCTTTGTCGGTAGCAAACGCAAGATGGCCGCGTTGCGCGACAAACTGAACGCGATCGGACTCGATCCCGCCGCGATCGACCGTGTCAAAGCGCCGGCCGGGCTCGACCTCGGAGCTATCACGCCTGAGGAAATTGCCATGTCCATTCTCGCCGAAATCACGGTCGAACGGCGACGCGGACAACGCAATACGAATTCTGATCCATAGGAGTTGAAACGAGAATATGCAGATGAACGAAAGCCAACGCATTCCCGCTTCGAAACAAAAAGTGTGGGACGCCTTGAACAATCCCGAGATCCTCAAGCAGTGCATTCCCGGTTGCCAGTCCCTCGAGATGTCGGCATCGAACGAGATGACTGCAACCGTCGTGATCAGGGTCGGACCCGTGAAAGCAACTTTCGGAGGCAAGGTGACGCTATCCGATTTTGATCCTCCAAGCAGCTACCTCATCTCCGGTGAGGGGAGCGGCGGCATCGCCGGGTTTGCGAAGGGCAGTGCGGCGGTGAAGTTAAGCGAGGAAGGGCCGGACACGACCGTTTTGTCTTACCAGGTCGACGCACAGATTGGCGGTAAGCTCGCGCAGCTCGGCGGTCGTCTGATCGACGCCACCGCAAAGAAGCTGGCTGGCCAATTCTTTTCTTCGTTCGGCGAGTTGGTTGGTAATGCAGCCAATTGAACCTGGCTAACTCGCACCTTTCTCGCGTCGGCACAGAAACTGGCTTTCGTAGCCTGCTGTTCATCCCCGTGGCGGCCGTCGTCCTTTCGCCGCATGCCGGCGCGGGCTTCGGGTCACGCGGGGACGAATCCGGCTGACGGCAGCGCGTTTGGGTTTTGCCTGCTTCGGCCCGCGGGCCATCTCCATCAGCATGCGCAGCGCCTCGACGACCGAGCGCTGCCGCACCGCGCTGCGGCCGATCGCGCCAAAGCGGCACTCGCGATGGGTAATGCGTCCGTCGCGTGCGGCCACCGCAAGGTGCACAAGGCCAACCGGTTTGCCGGGTACCGCGCCGCCGGGCCCCGCAATTCCCGTGATCGAAACCGCCAGATCGACGCCAGCGCGCTCCAACGCACCGACCGCCATTTGCGTGGCCGCTTCCTTGCTCACGGCACCAAAAGTTGCAAGCGTGTCGGCTTCGACGCCGAGCATCGCGCGTTTGGCGTCGTTGGAATAGGTGACGAAACCGCGGTCGATGACGTCAGACGAGCCGGGAATGTCGGTCAGCGCGCCGGCGACGAGGCCACCGGTGCAGGATTCTGCGGTCGCGATCGTCAGTTTGCGGCTGCGGCACAGATCGAGCAACGAGCGGGAGAGCGTGCGAGCGTCGCTGCCGCTCATGTCAGCCAGCCTTGCTGGGATCGACGGGTCCCTTGTCGTCCGGTCCTTTATCATCCCACGGCAGACGGATGGTGGTGCAGGCGGTCGCCGCAATACCTTCTTCACGGCCGGTGAACCCCAGACGCTCGCTGGTGGTGGCCTTCACGGCGACGCGGGAAATATCGAGCCCTGTGATCTCAGCGATCCGCGCGCGCATCTGATCGCGCAAGGGGCCGATCTTGGGCCGCTCGCAGATCAGCGTGACTTCCAGATTGGCGATGCGGCCACCCCGCGCCGTGACGCGGTCAACCGCGTATTTCAGGAATTTGTCGGAAGACGCACCCTTCCACTTCATATCGTTGGGCGGAAAGTGCGAGCCGATATCGCCATCGGCGAGCGCACCCAGGATCGCATCGACCAGCGCATGCAGGCCGACATCGCCATCGGAATGGGCGAGAAAGCCTCTGGTGTGCGGTACGCGGATGCCGCAAATCATCAGGTGATCGCCGTCGCCGAAGGCGTGAACGTCGTATCCGGTGCCGCTTCTGACGTCGCCGAGCAAGCTTGCCAGGCGAGCTTCCTCGCGGACGAAATCTTCCGGGGTGGTGAGTTTCATGTTCGCAACATCGCCTTCAAAGGTCGCAACCGTCAATCCCGCCCATTCGGCGAGCGCCGCATCGTCGGTGAAATCGTCACGTCCTTCGCGCGCGGCTCGACGGTGTGCCTCGAGGATCGCGTCGAAGCGGAAGGATTGCGGTGTCTGGGCAATCCGCAAGCGCGCGCGCTCCGGCGTTGCTTCGATGCGGCCGCCTCCGTCCACGAGCTTGATCGTGTCGGCGACGGGAATGGCGGGAATGGCGGCGCCGGTTGCCGAGGCCGCATCGATCGCACGGGAAATCAGGGCAGCGGAAACGAACGGCCGTGCCGCGTCGTGAATCAGCACGATGTCAGGCTTCGCCGCGACAAGCGCCTCGAGCCCAGCACGTACCGACGCCTGGCGTGTCGCGCCGCCTTTGGTCGGAGGGGCGTGTCGCAGCCCACGCACCGCGTCGTCGAAGGCAGCGGCATCGTCCGGGTTCACGACCGGCTGCACGACGGACACCTGAGAGTGCGAACTGAATGGCGCCAGCGCGCGATAGATCACGGGTTGGCCTCCGATCGAGCGATACTGCTTGGGGCCGCCCGCACCGGCGCGAAGGCCGCGTCCTGCGGCGACGAGGATGGCGGCAGTCCGAGGCGGATTTGTCATGGGTTTGGGCTATTGGTCGATTCGAGGTTGGCAATTCCCAGCCAATGGGATGGCCGGCGCTCAGCCCTTATCACGCTCAAGCGGGGGAGGCAGAGCGATTCCTCGAAGTTGGGTATAATTCCACGGCTTGTTGCAGTGCACTTGCAAGATTTGCAGAACTGTCTAAAGTGTAGGCATGAAACTTGACTGCACAAGTTTTGTGCGTAACAATCGATTCCGGCGGATGAGCCTCCGTCAGAAACAACGAGAAACCCGTGAGCAGTTTCGCCGCCTTGTACCTTAAACCATTGAAAATAGGTGATATTCAAGTCGCGAACCGGGCTTTTCTGGCGCCCATGTCGGGCGTGACCGACGCGCCGTTTCGGCGGTTGGCTGCGGAGCTTGGCAGCGGGCTCGTCGTGTCCGAGATGACGGCAAGCGATGATCTCGTCAATGGCAGGCCGATGTCGCGGTTGCGATGTGAGGCCACCGGCATCGGCCCCCACGTGGTCCAGCTCGCCGGCTGCGAGGCGAAGTGGATGACTGAGGGGGCGCGGATCGCGGAGGCCGCGGGGGCCGATGTTATCGACATCAATATGGGCTGCCCGGCGCGTCACGTGACGGGCGGTCAATCCGGTTCGGCATTGATGCGCGACCTCGATCATGCCGTTCGCCTGATCGATGCGACTGTCGGCGCCGTGAAAGTGCCGGTGACGCTGAAGATGCGGCTCGGCTGGGACGAGCGGTCGCTGAATGCGCCGGAGCTCGCGCGTCGTGCAGAGGCATCCGGCGTACAACTGATTTCCGTGCATGGCCGCACCCGTTGCCAGTTCTACAAGGGTGAAGCCGATTGGCGTGCGGTGCGGGCCGTGAAGGACGCGATCCAAATCCCGCTCGTGGTCAATGGTGACATCACGTCTTTCGACAAGGCAGTCGCGGCGATCGAAGCATCGGGCGCCGACGCGGTGATGGTTGGCCGGGGCGCGCAAGGCCAACCGTGGTTGCCCGGTCAGATCGGCCGGCGCCTGGAGACCGGCGTTGCCGAGGCCGCTCCATCGCTCGTGGCGCAGCTTTCGCATGCCCGCACACTCTATGACGAGATTTGCCGTCACTATGGCTTGCGCATCGGCTTGCGCCATGCGCGCAAGCATCTCGGCTGGGCGCTCGAAGTCGCGGCCGGCTATAGCCGGGCACCGGCAGGGGTGTTGAAGAACTGGCGCGGCAGAATTCTGACGTCGGACGATCCGCAAAGCGTTCACCGATCGCTTCAAGATGCGTTCGACGATTTTGCGTGGAGCGCGGCCGCATGACTTCGACCGCCGAACATCGCCAGCCGATGCCATCAGGTGCGGAAATCATCCTCAATGCACTGCCGAACCCGGTGCTGATGGTCGGGCCCGATGGCCGGATCGTGGACGCCAACATGGCGGCTGAAGCGTTTTTCGAGATTTCCGCCCAGTTCCTGCAACGGTATTCGCTGAAGGAGCTGGTGCCGTTTGGAAGCCCCTTGCTGGCGCTGATCGACCAGGTTCGTTCCACTAATGCGCCAGTCAACGAGTACAAGGTCGATCTCGGCACGCCCCGCATGGGAGGCGATCGCCAGGTCGACCTTCATGTCGCGCCCGTCACGGAGCGGCCCGGCCATATCGTCGTGATGCTTCAGGAGCGCAGCATTGCCGACAAGATGGACCGGCAATTGACGCACCGAAGCGCGGCGCGCTCGGTCATTGCCTTGGCCGCGATGCTGGCCCATGAAATCAAGAATCCGCTGTCGGGAATTCGCGGCGCCGCGCAATTGCTTGAGCAGGCGGCGTCACCGGAAGATCGGACGCTGACGCGGCTGATCTGCGACGAGGCAGACCGCATCGTGACGCTGGTCGACCGGATGGAAGTGTTCGGCGACGATCGGCCGGTGGCGCGCGGTCCGGTCAACATCCATTCGGTGCTCGATCACGTCAAGCGGCTGGCGCAATCCGGCTTTGCGCGCAACGTCCGCTTTGTCGAGGAGTACGATCCGTCGCTGCCGCCGGTGCTCGCCAACCAGGATCAGTTGATCCAGGTATTCCTCAACCTGGTGAAGAACGCCGCTGAAGCGACAACCGACCTCGGTAGCGAAGCGGAAATCCAGTTGACGACCGCATTCCGGCCCGGCGTGCGGCTCTCGGTGCCGGGAAAGAAATCACGGGTCTCGCTGCCGCTTGAATTCTGCGTGCGCGACAACGGCCCCGGCGTGCCGGACGACCTCTTGCCGAACCTGTTCGATCCCTTTGTCACGACCAAGCCGACCGGAAGCGGGCTTGGTCTGGCGCTGGTCGCCAAGATCGTCGGCGATCACGGCGGCATCATCGAATGCGAATCCCAACCGAGGAAAACCACCTTCCGTGTGCTTTTGCCCATGTTCAATTCTGCCAAGAAACTTGACCCAGGTGACCGCGATGACGTTGCCGGGACTTTAGTGCCACCGCACGCCTCACAGAACGCAAGATGAGGAATGACGATGCCCGCAGGTAGTATTCTCGTAGCGGATGACGACACCGCTATCCGGACTGTCCTCAATCAGGCGCTGTCGCGCGCCGGATATGAAGTGAGATTGACCGGAAACGCCGCAACCTTGTGGCGCTGGGTTAGCCAGGGCGAGGGCGATCTCGTCATCACGGATGTGGTGATGCCTGACGAGAACGCGTTCGATCTGCTTCCGCGGATCAAGAAGATGCGTCCCAATCTTCCCGTCATCGTGATGAGCGCCCAGAACACCTTCATGACCGCGATCCGGGCTTCCGAACGCGGCGCTTACGAATATTTGCCGAAGCCGTTCGACCTGAAGGAATTGATCGCCATTGTCGGCCGCGCGCTGGCAGAGCCCAAGGAGCGGGTGGCTAGCCCCCCCGACGATGCCGAGTTCGATGCGATCCCGCTGGTCGGCCGTTCGCCGGCGATGCAGGAAATCTACCGCGTGCTGGCGCGCCTGATGCAGACCGACCTCACGGTGATGATCTCGGGCGAATCCGGTACCGGCAAGGAGTTAGTGGCGCGCGCGCTGCACGACTACGGCAAGCGACGCAATGGGCCGTTCGTGGCGGTGAACATGGCTGCCATTCCGCGCGACCTGATCGAGTCGGAATTGTTTGGCCATGAACGCGGTGCCTTCACCGGCGCCAACACGCGCGCTTCGGGCCGGTTCGAGCAGGCCGAAGGCGGCACGCTGTTCCTCGACGAAATCGGCGACATGCCGATGGAAGCGCAGACGCGGCTGTTGCGCGTGCTTCAGCAGGGCGAATACACGACCGTCGGCGGCCGCACGCCGATCAAGACCGATGTGCGCATCGTTGCCGCCAGCAACAAGGATCTGCGTATCCTGATTCAGCAGGGGCTGTTCCGGGAAGACCTGTTCTTCCGCCTCAACGTGGTGCCGCTGCGGCTGCCTCCGTTGCGTGAGCGGATCGAGGATCTGCCCGATCTGATCCGCCATTTCTTCGCGCTTGCCGAGAAGGACGGATTGCCGCCGAAAAAGCTCGATGCGCTGGCGCTGGATCGGATGAAACAGCATCGCTGGCCCGGCAATGTGCGTGAACTCGAAAACCTCGCGCGCAGGCTTGCGGCGCTGTATCCGCAGGACGTCATCACAGCCTCTGTGATCGACGGCGAACTGGCGCCGCCGGCAGTCGCGTCGAACGGCAATATGAACCTGGGCATCGATAATCTTGGCGGTGCCGTCGAGGCCTATCTGTCCTCGCACTTTTCGGGCTTCCCCAACGGCGTGCCGCCGCCGGGCCTCTACCACCGTATCCTCAAGGAGATCGAGGTGCCGCTGCTCACGGCAGCGCTGGCGGCGACTCGTGGCAATCAAATCCGGGCAGCCGACCTCTTGGGCCTCAACCGCAATACGCTGAGGAAGAAGATTAGGGACCTCGACATTCAGGTCTATCGAACCGGTAATTAAATATTCAAAAGCCGACATAGCGATCTGATTTGTCAGGGGATTCCTGTGGCAGCCTGCGCCTAGCGCCGTGGAATTGTCGCAATTTGGCAACAATGTGGTATGAATGCATCAGTTCGCTGCACAGGCGCGGGCGTTCAAGTCTTCCTCTCATCGTTTGCCGGAATGACCAGCGTAGACACCTCGGCCGCACAGTTCGACCCGTCACTCGTTGAGCCGAAGGGGCGTTCCCTGATGCGGCTGCTGGCGCCGATTGCCATTGGCTTGGCGCTGGTATCGGCGCTTCTCACCTTTGTGGTCCTGACGGGCCTGACGCGGGTCGAGCCGACCCGCGAAGTCGCGGTGTCTTTCATCCTGATGAATGGCGCCACCATCCTCGTGCTGGTCGGCATCATATGCCGCGAAGCCTGGCAGGTGATGCAGGCGCGGCGCCGCGGCAGGGCCGCGGCACGGCTCCATGTTCAGGTGGTCAGCCTGTTCTCGATCATGACGGTGCTGCCGGCCGTGCTCGTGGCGATCGTCGCCAACGTTACGATCGAACGCGGCCTCGATCGGCTGTTTTCCGGCCCGACACGCCAGGTGATCCAGAATTCGCAGAGTATTGCGCGGGCCTATTTGAACGAGCACGCTCAGCTCATTCGCGGCGATATCATCGGGATGGCGAATGATATCGCCCATGCCCGGCCGCTCTATGATCAGGATCGCCAATCCTTCCGGGAGTTTCTGACGACGAGCGCGACGTCGCGTAATCTGCCCGGGGCAATGTTGATCGACAAGGATCGTCACGTCTTGGAAAGCGCCGAGACCGGTGTTCCGCTGGCATTCGCGGCGCCGCCAGCGGGCTTTTTGAACAACGTCAACGAGAATGAACCCGAAATCGCAGTTCTCCCCGAAGAGAACTATGTCGCGGCTTTGATTTGCCTGCGCGCCTTTCACGATACGTTTCTTTACGTGGCGCGACAGCTCGATCCCCGCGTTGTCGAACAGGTCAAGCAGACCGATGCCAGCGTGGCCGAATATGCGGTGATGGAGTCGCGCCGGCTCGGCGTTCAGGTCAACTTCGCGCTGATCTTTGCCGTGATTGCACTGACCATCCTGATGGCGTCGATCTTGCTGGGTCTGAATTTCGCCAATTCGCTTGTCACGCCGATCCGTCGGCTGATGGGCGCCGCCAATCTGGTTTCGACCGGGGATCTCCATGTCCAGGTTCCCGTCCATCGCTCGGAAGGCGATCTGGCGCAGCTTGGCGAGACCTTCAACAAGATGACCCAGGAGTTGCGCACTCAGCGCGACGAACTGGTCAATGCCAGCGATCTGATCGACAGCCGGCGGCGCTTTATCGAGGCGGTATTATCGTCGGCGAGCGCCGGCATCATCGGCGTCGATGCCTCGGGAAGCGTCGGCATCCTCAACCGCTCCGCCGAAAAGCTGATCGGTCATGCGGAATCGGAGACGCTGGATCATCCTTTGTCGGACGTGTTGCCCGAACTCGACGAGATGATGAAAACGGCGCGAGAAAGTACCCAGCGCCTGGTGCAGGGCCAGATCACGATCAATCGGGATGGCCACGAGCGCAATCTCTCGGTGCGGGTCACCGCTGAGCAGACCAGCCAAACCCGCGACAGCTACATCATTACGCTCGACGACATCACCGAGCTGGTCTCGGCGCAACGAACCTCCGCCTGGGCCGATGTCGCCCGCAGGATTGCGCACGAAATCAAGAATCCGCTGACGCCGATTCAGCTCTCGGCCGAACGCATCCGCCGCAAATTCGGCAAATCCATCACCGAAGACAAGGCGGTGTTCGAGCAATGTACCGATACGATCGTGCGGCAGGTCGACGACATCCGGCGGATGGTCGATGAATTCTCGCGCTTTGCGCGGATGCCAAAGCCCGTGATCGAGGGTGAAGACGTCGCCGACACGGTGCGTCAGGCCGTGTTCCTGATGCGGGTCGGTCATCCCGACGTCGATATCGAAGCCGAGATCAAGGAAGAGCCGCTGCGCGCAAAATTCGATCGTCGGCTGATTTCCCAGGCGCTGACCAATATCATCAAGAACGCCACTGAGGCGATCGAAGCCGTGCCGGCGGGAGAGTTGGAGCGGGGTCGTATTGATGTCATCGCCACCCGCGAAAACGACGACATCGTGATTGACGTGATCGACAATGGAATTGGCCTGCCCAAGGTGAGCCGCGCACGCCTGCTCGAGCCCTATGTGACCACCCGCGAAAAGGGCACCGGTCTGGGGTTAGCGATCGTGGGGCGCGTTCTGGAGGACCATGGCGGCCGGATCGAACTCCACGATGCATCCGAGATGCGGCCGGGTGCGCGGGGCGCATGGATGCGGCTGCGATTTGCGATATCGGGCCAGGCCGCGGCAGCGGAAACCGCGCAGCCAGCCGGAACCGCGCAGCTTACCGTTGAAACAAAGTCGTCCACTGAGGAAACCAGCAGGCAGCAAGAAACGACTAATGAAGAAACCAAAACCGAAGCTGCAACAGGCCACTAATACGGGCGTATCCTATGGCAAGTGATATTTTGATTGTCGATGACGAAGCCGACATTCGTGACCTTGTTGCGGGGATTCTCGACGACGAGGGATTTACGACACGGACCGCGCGCGACAGCGATTCTGCGCTCGCGGAGATCGCCAACCGCCGGCCTAGCCTGGTGTTCCTCGACATCTGGCTGCAGGGCTCCAAGCTCGATGGGCTGCAGCTGCTCGAGCAGATCAAGCGCGACCATGCCGACCTTCCGGTGGTGATGATCTCCGGCCACGGCAATATCGAAACGGCGGTCGCCGCCATCAAGCGCGGCGCCTACGACTTCATCGAAAAACCGTTCAAGTCCGACCGGCTAATTCTGGTCGCGACGCGGGCGTTGGAGACCTCGCGGTTGAAACGCGAGGTCAAGGAACTCAAGCAGCTGGCGCCTGCCGCCAGCATCCTGACCGGCCGGTCGGCTTGCATGAATCAATTGCGCCAGACCATCGACCGCGCCGCCAAGGCCAATAGCCGGATTTTGATCGTCGGTCCTTCCGGCGCGGGCAAGGAACTCGCAGCGCGCACTCTGCACGTCGCCTCAAGCCGGCACGACGGCCCCTTTGTCGTGATCAACGCCGCGGCGATTACGCCGGAGCGCATGGAGGTCGAATTATTCGGCATCGAGCCCAACGGCGAGCATGCGCGCAAGACCGGTGCGCTGGAAGAGGCGCATGGCGGTACGCTGTTTATCGACGAAATCGGCGACATGCCGCGCGAGACCCAAAACAAGATTTTGCGGGTTCTGGTCGAGCAGACCTTTCAGCGCCAGGGCGGCACGGCGAAGGTCAGCGTCGACGTCCGCATCATTTCCTCAACCGCGCGCAATCTCGAGGAAGAGATCGCGGCCGGTCATTTCCGGGAAGACCTTTATCACCGCCTGTCGGTCGTGCCGATCCGTGTGCCCCCGTTGTCGGAGCGGCGCGAGGACATCCCGGAATTGATCGATTACTTCATGGATCAGATATCGGCCGCGACCGGCCTGCCGAAACGGCAGATCGGTCAGGATGCGATGGCGGTCTTGCAATCGCATGTCTGGCCGGGAAACGTCCGCCAGCTTCGCAACAACGTCGAGCGGGTGATGATTCTCGCCGGCGGGGGGCCGGAAGTCATCATCACCGCCGATATGTTGCCGCAGGACGTGGGTTCGATGGTGCCGGCCATGCCGACCAGCAACAACGGCGAACACATCATGGGCCTGCCGCTGCGCGAGGCGCGCGAAGTGTTTGAGCGCGATTACCTGATGGCCCAGATCAGCCGATTCTCGGGAAATATCTCCCGCACAGCGGAATTCGTCGGCATGGAGCGGTCGGCCCTGCACCGCAAGCTGAAGGCGCTGGGCGTCGGCTAGCGTTTTAGGGATGAGGATAGCGGATTCGCCAGCCTGAAATTTCGCTCTGTTTTCGCGCCTTTATGGAGAATTGGTCCCTCTTTGGAGCCCCTGCCGCGCGAAGCGGCTTGCCTAATAACCAAGCCTGCCTTCTAATCGCCTCATCGTGCTCCCTGGAGGGGGATCTCAAGGGAGCCGGTAACCGAACGGACTGCTTCAACAGAAAGTGGCCGGCGGTTCAATAACAAGAAGCACCGAGACTTGCGGGATAAAAACAATGGCGGCAGACCGCGCACAAAATCTACAAGACACCTTCCTCAACCACGTTCGAAAAACCAAAACGCCACTAACGATTTTTCTGGTCAACGGAGTAAAGCTGCAGGGAATTGTAACCTGGTTCGACAATTTCTGCCTGCTGCTGCGGCGCGACGGTCATTCGCAGCTTGTCTACAAGCATGCGATTTCGACCATTATGCCCGGAGCTCCGATCCAGTTGTTCGAAGGCGGCGAGGACGCACCGGCTTGAAAGTGAACTGATTGGAACCCCGAATTTCTGACGGGGCAGCCGACCGTCCGCGGTCGGCAGTGGGGAAGCAAACCGGGCGGGTGATTGTCATCGGCCCCTACTTGCGAACGCGCCGGGGCGACCCGGATGCGCGCGAGGAAACGCATGTCATCCGCGGCTCTGATGCACGCCTCGACGAGGCCGTGGGCTTGGCGCGCGCCATCGACCTGACAATTGCAGACGCCTTGATCGCGCCGGTCAACCAGATCCGGCCTGCGACCTATCTCGGCAAGGGCAAGGTCGAGGAGATCACGGGTCTTGTTGCCAGTCACGAGGCGGAGCTCGTGGTGATGGATTGTGCGTTGTCGCCTATTCAACAGCGCAACCTCGAGAAAGCCTGGACCGCCAAGGTCCTCGACCGCACCGGTCTCATTCTGGAAATTTTCGGGCGCCGCGCCAAAACCAAGGAGGGTGCGCTTCAGGTCGAACTCGCGCACTTGAACTACCAGCGCAGCCGGCTGGTGCGGTCCTGGACCCACTTGGAGCGTCAGCGCGGTGGCTTCGGTTTCATGGGCGGCCCCGGCGAGACGCAGATCGAGGCCGACCGCCGTCTGATCGGCGATCGCATCACGCGGCTTGAGAACGAGATCAAGAAAGTTCAGGCGACGCGGCGGCTGCATCGCGCCGGCCGGCAACGCGTGCCTTATCGTGTGGTGGCGCTCGTCGGCTACACCAATGCCGGCAAATCGACGCTGTTCAACCGGCTGACCCGCGCTGACGTTCAGGCCGCCGACATGCTGTTCGCCACGCTGGACCCGACGTTGCGCGCGCTCAGCCTGCCGCACGGCGGCAAGGCGATGCTGTCGGATACCGTCGGTTTCATTTCCAACCTGCCGACGCAACTGGTGGCGGCGTTTCGCGCGACGCTGGAAGAGGTGCTGGAGGCTGACGTCATTCTCCACGTCCGTGATATCTCGCACGAAGACAGTGAGGCCCAGGAGCAGGATGTCGAAACCGTGCTGCGCCAGCTCGGCATCGACCTCGACGGGGGAGGGCGCATTCTCGAAGTCTGGAACAAGATCGATCGGCTTGCGCCGGAAGAGCGTGAAAACGTAGGGAATATTGCCGCGCGTCGTCCGCCGGAACGGCCGTGCTTTCTGGTTTCGGCCGCGACCGGGGAGGGGATCGAAGATCTTTTGGCCGCGATCGAAGAGCGGCTGGCCGCAACGCGAACGACGCTGCATCTGTCGATCGACGCCGCCGACGGCGCCGGCATCAGCTGGCTGCATCGCAACTCCGAAGTGTTGGGCAAGAACCTTCAGGACGGGCACTACGACATGACCGTTCGTGTCGACGAGACCAAGCGCGACCTTGTGATCAACCGCTTTCATGCAGTGCCGGTCTGAAACTACTCCGCCGCCTTGGCCTCATTCCACAGCGCATCCATTTCCTCAAGCGACGCAGCCTCTGGCGTGCGGCCCTGCGATGTCAGCGCACGCTCGATATGGCCGAAGCGGCGCTCGAACTTGGCATTAGCGCTACGCAGCGCCATTTCGGGGTCTGCGCCGATGTGCCGCGCGAGGTTCACCAGCGCGAACATGAGATCGCCGGTTTCCGCGGCGAGCTCCTCGCTGTCACCCTGATCAAGCGCAGCCTCGATCTCGTCGGCTTCTTCGCGAATTTTGTGCAGAACCGCGCGCGGGTCGTTCCAGTCAAATCCCACCGTCGACGCCTTGCGCTGTAATTCCATGGCGCGCGTCAGCGCAGGCTGGCCGGTCTTAACGTTCGACAGCAGCGAACTGGGCGGGATGGCTTCGCCGGAACGACGCGCCGCACGCTCCGCCTTTTCCTCGGCCTTGATGCGCTCCCAGGCGCTCTTGACGCCGGCGGGCGCGATGTTGCCGTCCTTGTCGGCGAAGACATGCGGATGCCTGCGGATCATCTTCCGGCAGATCGCCTCGACGACATCGCCGAAACCGAATGCGTTTTGCTCCTCCGCCATGCGTGCGTGATAGACGACCTGAAGCAGGAGGTCGCCGAGCTCGTCCCTGAGGTCGTCGAAATCGTTGCGTGCAATCGCGTCGGCGACCTCATAGGCCTCTTCGATCGTGTAAGGCGCAATCGTCTGGAAATTCTGCAGGAGATCCCAGGGACAGCCGGTCACGGGCGTGCGGAGCTGCGCCATGATCTCGATCAGGCGTGAAATGTCGCGGGAAGGGGTCATGATGTGCCCAAGGAAGTCGTTCGTTGAAATCGTGGCCGATCGCTCAAGCCGTCGGCGGAAAATCTTCCGGCTTCAACTCGATTGGTGAGCCGTGAGGCGTGCGGTCGGCGGCGTGATCCCAGGCGTCGCGGTAGCGGTGCTGGGTTTCCAGCGTCGCGACGCCTTTAGCGGCGACCAGTTTTTCCAGCGTCGCGAGCCAGTGTCGATAGTAGGTCGTCCCCATATCTGGATCGCCATTCGCCTGCGCCAGCTTGATTTCATCGGCCAGCGCCGCCGCCCATTCCTTCCAGGTGAACAGGCCACGCTCGTGAAGTGAGAGCGCCATCGCAAATGCCTGGGCCTCCCATGGTTCGCGAAACACCGGGCCGTCGTCATCCCGGGGCAGTTCCCGAAGAACACGCGTCGCTTGCGCTACGGCGGCGTTCGGTCACGCCGGCTCCAGATAGGGTTCGAAGGCGTCGATCGAGATTTTGACGCTGGGATCGGCGTCCGGACCCCACAATTCGGCGCCATCAAACACCACCGTGTAAAGCCATTGCGGATTTTCACCCAACTCCCTCGATGCCGAATCCGGAAAGACCTGACAGCCCAGGACACGCTCGATCACACCGACGTGGCCGCGCGTATAGCGGGGAAGGCGCGTATGCGTGGCGGGATGCATGTTTTTGGTTCGTACGAGATTGCCTGGCTTGAATTTGGCGGGAGCAGGCGCTTCGCGTTCAAACTTGCCGCGCACCATGATCCGCTCGACGTCTTCGGGCCGGAGCTTGCCGTTCGTCAGCGACTTTGCGGGTTCTTTCGCATGGCCGGCCGCGAGCTCCGACGCCGTCACAAAACCCTTGGCGACCAGATTGTCCTCTAATCCGAGCAGCCATTTCCGGTAGTACGAACTGGTCAGATAAACATGCGGCGGCAGGGCCTCGCGGTAGAAGCGGGAGGTATCGATGTTGTACGCGCCGGCCGCGCCCATCGCGCGGACCATGGCAAGCACGCGACCTTCCCATGTCTCATGAAACGTCGGCTCGTTCAGCTCAGGCTCGACTTTGCCGAAGCCATCCATGCCGCCCATGTCGTGCACGCCGTTCATGAGGGGGCTCCGGGCACTCTCGGGAATCCGCTGCCGATCATGGAGTCGCGCGTCACCAATTCGGCGAGTTGCGCCTCGCTCCAGCCTTCGGTGCCTTTAGGCCGCATCGGCAGCACCAGAAAGCGGGTCTCGGCGGTTGAGTCCCACACCCTGATCTCGATGTCCTTCGGCAGGCTGACGCCAAAGTCGGCGAGCACCCCGCGGGGATCCTTGACGGCGCGCGAACGATAGGGCGCGGCCTTGTACCACACCGGCGGAAGCCCGAGCATTTCCCAGGGGTAACAGGAGCACAGCGTGCACACGACCATGTTATGCCGCTGCGGCGTATTCTCGACCGCGACCAGATGATCGCCGACCCGGCTGACGTGACCAAGCGTGCCGACCGCTTTGGTCGCATCCTCCAGCAAGGCTTGCTTGAAAGCGGGATCTACCCAAGCCTTCGCGACGACGCGTGCACCATTGTGGGGACCGACCTTGGTCTCGAAGGCCTGGATGATGGCATCAAGTGCGGCGGGATCGACATATCCCTTTTCGGTCAGGATCGTCTCCAGCGCGCGCACGCGCAGTTCCGTCTCGGAAAGTTCGGAATGGTCGTCGTGGTGATGATGGTCGTGCTCGGTCATGGGACTACAGTGAAATTCGATTGCGAGTGAAGTTGCGGTTTATTGTCGGCTTTCGGCCTCGGCCGGTCAAGATTGCAGACCAAATGACGACACATCGATCGCCTCGCGCAGATTTGAACTTGCCAAATGGACAGTGTACTGTCTAACTGCCCGTCTAGTGTGGCGACGCTGACGTTCCTTTCAGTGCCGCTGCGAGTTCTTCGAAGGAACGTCAGAGTCGATGCCACACTAAAATCATATGGGTGCTAGTGTCCCTTTGGTTCTGACGTTCGTAAAAGTGCCCGCTGCGATGGGGTACGAATGTCAGAACCGGGACACTAGAAACGGCCAAGGGCGGAGGCGTACTACGATGCAGGGAAAGGTAGCTCTCGAGGAGCATTTTGCGATTCCGGAGACCCTTCAGGACAGCGCCGGCTTTGCGCCCGAGGCCGATTGGCCGGAGTTGAAAGGGCGCCTGCTGGATGTTCAGGAACGCCGTTTGAGGGAAATGGACGCGCACGGCATCGAGATGATGCTGCTCTCCCTTAACGCTCCGGCCGTGCAGGCGATACCGAACCTCGAGAAAGCCAACGATATCGCGCGCCGCTCCAACGATTTCATGGCGGAGCAAATTGTCCGCCAACCGAAGCGTTTTGCCGGTCTCGCTGCCTTGCCGATGCAAACGCCCGAACTTGCGACCCGCGAGTTGACGCGCTGCGTGCGGGAACTGGGCTTTTGCGGAGCGCTAGTCAACGGCTTCAGCCAGGCGACCGACAATCCCTCCGGCATCTACTACGACGTTAAGCCCTATTGGCCGTTTTGGGCCGAGGTGGAGCGGCTCGACGTGCCGTTCTATCTGCATCCCCGAAACCCGCTGCCCAAGGATGCGGCGATTTACGAAGGCCATCGCTGGCTGCTAGGGCCGTCCTGGGCCTTTGGGCAGGAAACCGCCGTTCATGCGCTGAGGCTGATGGGATCGGGATTGTTCGATGCTCATCCGAAGCTCAATATCGTGATCGGTCACATGGGCGAGGGGCTGCCCTATTCGATGTGGCGGATCGACAACCACAACAAGTGGATGCGCGTACAAAACAACTATCCCGCCGAGCGCAAGATCGGCGACTATTTCCGCGAGAATTTCTACATCACGACATCAGGGAATTTCCGGACCCAGACGCTGATCGATGCCATGCTCGAGATCGGCTCGGATCGGATCCTGTTTTCGACCGATTGGCCGTTCGAAAACATCGACCATGCCTCGGACTGGTTCGACGAAGCGCCGATCTCGGAAATCGACCGCCAGAAGATCGGGCGCGACAACGCAAGGGCCTTGTTTAAACTTAAATGATCGATCGGCCGCGCAAATCCGACGAGCGGGGCGGCAAAAGGGGGAGCGACCATGAGTTCGGGAGCTGAAGTCGATATCCATGAGGAGCTGGCGGGGGCCGCGATTACGCCGTTGCACAAGACGCTCGGCGTCCTGATCACGCTGATCACGCTGTTCGACGGCTACGACACCTTCAACCCTGCTTACGTCATTCAATATGTGAAGCAGCCATGGGGCCTGTCGCCGAGTCAGGCCGGGTTTCTGGTCTCCTCTGGATTGATCGGCTTTCTGTTCGGCGCCATGGGGCACGGCATGTTGGCCGACCGGTACGGCCGTCGCAAAACGCTGCTGGCGGGGTTGTGGATTGTTAACGTATTGACCCTTCTCACCGCGATGTTCGCGACCACTTTCGCAAGCTTCTGCGGTTTCAGGTTCCTCACCGGCCTTGGTCTCGGCGTGCTGCTGCCGCTCGGCACCACCTACATCAACGAACTCGCGCCGCAACGGGTCAGCAACAGCTTTTCGCTATGGGGCGTGACATTCGGCTGGTCGCTCGGCGGCGTTGTTGCAGGTCTGGTCGGGGTTTTTCTGACGCCGACCTATGGCTGGCAAATCCTGTATTTCGTCGGGACGATGTCGATTCCACTGACGCTCGCCGTGCATGCGGTGCTGCCTGAAAGCCCGAAGTTTCTCGCCGCTCGTGGACGTCTTGAGGAATTGCGCGCGCTGATGTCGAGGCTGCGTCCGGAACGTCGCGCGGTGTACGCAACCGCCGTGTTTCGCACCACGGAGCACACAGCGCCGAAAAACACGATCGCAGCTCTGCTCGCGCCGCGGTACCGCCGGGTCTCCTTGACGATCTGGGTCACCGCATTCCTCACGCTGTTCGCCATTTTCGGGCTCGTCGGATGGATTCCCTCCGTCATGATCCAGCGCGGCGAGAGCTTTGCGTCGGGCTTCAGCTATGGCGCGCTGATGCAGGCGACGTCTTTTATCGGAGGCCTCACGCTGGCCACGCTGGCCGACCGCGGATTTGCCGCAACGCCACGGCTGCTCGGCGCATGGTGGATCATCGGTGGCATCGCGGTTGGTATGTTGCTGTTCGTCAACAGTCACGCTTTCAATTTCGCGATTGTGGCGATCGCCGGATTTTTCGTGATTGGCGCCCAGCACGTCCTCAATAATTTCACGGCCAATTCCTATGAAACCGGTTTTCGCGCGAGCGGCGTCGGTATGGAGCTCGGGGTAGGGCGCGTCGGCGGCATTCTCGGGCCTTACGTGATCGGTCTGTTGCAGCAGGTGACGGGCGGGCCGGCCGCCGTGTTCTGGGCGATCGGTGGGTCCGCGATCATTGCCGGCTTGGTTATCGGCTCGCTCTCGATGCAGGGAAAGGCGACTGAAGCGAGCGTTGCGCCGGCAGAGTAGTCAAGCGTTCAACAAAAGGGGGGAAGACAATGGCAAGTCCGGATACGGGTCCCGCAACCAATGCAATGCAGGACAAGGTGTTGTTGGCGGCGCGGCTCTTGGTGACGCCACTATTTATCTACAGCGGGATAGGAAAGATCCTACACTTCGGTGTCACCGCCTCGCGGCTGCCGGGCGGCGAGGGTGGCTTCGGCAGCTTTTTGGCCGCCTGCGCGATCGCGATCGAACTCGGTGGTTCGCTGGCGCTTATTCTGGGCATTTATACGCGATGTGTGGCGATCGCATTCATCGTATTCACGATCCTGGCGAGCGTGATGTTCCACAATTTCTGGGCATCGCCACCGGCGCAGGTCGTCGCCCAGACCGTCAACTTTTGCAAGAACCTCGGGCTGATCGGCTTGTTTGCGATGATCTGGGCGTTCGGCCCAGGGGCTTACGCGCTTCGGAAATAACTGTCTGTCAAGCGAGCCCGGGAGCAGGGCATGGCAACGATCAATTGCGATATGGGGGAGGCCTTCGGCCTCTACCGGATGGGCGATGACGAAGCGTTGATGCCGCTGATTTCCGTGGCGAATGTCGCCTGCGGCTTCCATGCCTCCGACTTCAATCACATGCGCAAGACCGTCCGACTGGCCAAGCAGCACGGCGTCAAGGTCGGCGCGCATCCGTCGCTGCCGGATCTACAAGGCTTTGGCCGTCGCGAAATGAAGATGTCGCGCGAGGAGCTCGCCAATTGCATCATCTACCAGGTGGGCGCGCTCAAGGGATTCCTCGAAGCTGAAGGCATGACGCTTAACCACATCAAGCCGCATGGCTCGCTCTACGGCATGGCGGCGCGGGATGAGGCCGTGGCGCATGCGGTCTGCGATGCGGCTGATGTCTTCAACGTGCCGATCATGGGGATGATCGGCACCTGTCACGAGATCGTCTATGGCGCGCGGGGCCATGCCCTGATCGCGGAATTCTACGCCGACCTCGATTACGAGGACGATGGCCGCCTGATCATCACGCGAGAGCACCACGCAGTCGATCCGGAACGCGTAGCGTCGCGCTGCCGGCGCGCGATCGCGGAAGGCAAAGCGGGGAGCGTTAACGGCAAGGACGTGGCCGTGCGCGCCGATTCAATCTGCGTCCATTCGGACACGCCGAACGCGGTCGACGTCGCGCGCGCCGTCCGCGATGCGTTGGCGGGCCGCTGAACGGTTAAACGGTGGAACGAGGAGGGCAACGCAATGACCAACTTTGTGACCATCGAAAAAGGTCTCGGTCCTGAAGGCCGCATCGCGGTTGTGCGGTTCGACCGCGGCGACGGGATCAATGCGTTGTCACCGGAAGCGATGCGTCAACTGACCCAGGCGGCGCGCAGCTTCGAGGACGATGGCGATACCTCCGTCGTGGTGCTGACCGGCAGCCCGAAGGCGTTCAGCGCCGGCTTCGACCTCAAAGACCCGGAGGGGCGCTCGCGGAAGTCCATGGATATTGGCTTACTGCGCCGACACCTTAAAGCTGGGCCCCCGGCTCGCCCGCGCCTGGCAGGACATGGAACAGATCACGATCGCCGCGATCGACGGCTTCTGTATTGGCGGCGGTGTGGCGCTGGCGGTCGCGCTCGATTTCCGCGTCATGAGCCGCTCCGCCCATATCCGGATTCCCGAAATCGGGCTCGGCATGAACATGAGTTGGCAAAGCATTCCGCGTCTCTTGCACCTGATGGGTCCAGCACGCACCAAACAGGCCGTGATCCTGGCCGATCAGCGTATCTCCGCTGAGGAAGCCCATGCGTGGCGTCTGGTGGAGGAGGTCGCCGATCCCGGCCCGGCCTTCGACACGGCGATGGCTTTTGCCGCTAAATTCGCCAGCCAGCCGCCGATCTCAGCCGCGATGACCAAACTCACCATCAACCGCCTGACGCATGTGCTCGATGACCTGACGAGCCACATGGACATCGATCAGTTTGCGCTCGCGACCCTGACTGAAGATCACAAAGAGGGCGTGGCGGCGTTTCTGGAGCGGCGCAAGCCGCGTTTCAGGGGGCGCTGACGGAAGTTGGGCTCAATCACCTCGATCCCGGCCCAAGCATCTGTGATTCGCATAAGGTATATTATGGAATATTTTATTCCATAGAGATTCCAGACATTTGTACATAAACCCTCAGCTTCCAGCGAATTTTGAGATCGATCATGGTGCGACAGGCGTCACCCGGCCGCCCAGTCAAACGGCGCTCAAAAAGCGAAGCGAAAGGCGTACGAACCGGCGCTTGGTATTTCCGGTGAAAGCAGGCAAAAAGCCAAGCTAGTGCGGCCAGGGTGTTTCCGCGAGGAAAGCCGAACAAGAAACGATTGGAGACGACGAGATGGGCTTTTCACGACGTTCGCTATTGAAGACCACCGGCGCATCGGCCGTCCTGGGCGGCTTGGGAGCGCCTTTGGTAGCGCGAGCCCAGCAGGCCGAATTCAGCTACAAGTTCGCCAACAACTTGCCGGACACCCATCCGCTCAACATCCGCGCCCGGGAAATGGCTGCGGCGATCAAAAGCCAAACCAATGGCCGGTTTGATCTGCAAATCTTCCCGAACAACCAGCTCGGCGCAGATACGGACGTCCTGAGCCAGCTTCGCTCCGGCGGCGTCGAATTCTTCACGATGTCCGGCCTGATTCTGGCGATCCTGGTTCCCGCAGCTTCCATCAACGGGATGGGCTTTGCTTTTCCGGATTACCCCACGGTCTGGAAGGCCATGGACGGCGATCTCGGCGGCTATGTGCGAAAAGAAATCGCCAAGGCCAATATCGTCGCGTTCGAGAAGATCTGGGATAACGGCTTCCGCCAGACCACGTCCTCGACCAAGCCGATCACGGAGCCTGGCGACTACAAGGGATTCAAGATCCGTGTGCCGGTATCGCCGCTGTGGACCTCGATGTTCAAGGCGTTCGATGCGGCGCCCGCGTCGATCAATTTCAACGAGGTCTATTCGGCGCTTCAAACCAAGATCGTCGAGGGCCAGGAGAATCCGTTGGCGCTGATCTCGACGGCCAAGCTCTATGAGGTCCAGAAATATTGCTCGCTGACCAACCACATGTGGGACGGCTATTGGTTCCTGGCCAATCGCCGGGCGCTGGAAGCGCTGCCGCCGGATGTGCGCACGATCGTCGAGAAGAACGTCAACGAGGCCGCACTGAAGGCGCGAACCGACACTGAAAAGCTTAACGCGACCGTCCGCGAGGAACTCTCGACCAAGGGACTGACGTTCAATCAACCCGATCTCGTTCCGTTCCGCGACAAGCTGCGGGCCGCCGGTTTCTATTCCGAGTGGAAGGGAAAATACGGCGAGGAGGCGTGGGCGATCCTGGAGAAATCCGTCGGAAAATTGTCTTAGGCGGCGACTGAAATATGGCGAACGCCGAGGCGACGCAGGCAGCGGCCGGCGAGGTGATGTCCCCTCGCCGTCGTTCGCCTGTCGCCGCGCTCGAGGCCTTCGTCGGCAGGCTCGTCGAAATTCCGGCCGCTTTGCTTGTCGTCGCCGAGATCGTGACGCTGTTTGCCGGCATCGTGGCGCGCTACATCGTGCAGAAGCCGTTGATCTGGTCCGACGAACTCGCTTCGATCCTGTTCCTGTGGCTCGCGATGCTGGGCTCGGTGGTGGCGTTCCGCCGTTCCGAACACATGCGGATGACGGTGGTTGTCGGCGCCGTCAAACCCGCAACGCGCGCGTTCCTTGACGCGGTCGCGACCTGTGCCGCGTTCGCCTTCCTGCTTTTGATCGTCGTCCCGAGCTATCAGTACGCCTACGAAGAAAGTTTCATCACGACGCCGGCACTGCAAATCTCCAATAGCTGGCGCGCGGCTGCGTTGCCGGTCGGTATCTGCCTGATGATGCTGTTTGCGGTTCTCCGGCTGGTGCAGTTCGGCGATAGCGCCCTCGTCATCAAGGCGGCGCTTTCGGTGGCGCTTCTGGTGGCCCTTTTCTGGCTGGCAGCGCCATGGCTGCGGCCGCTCGGCAATCTCAATCTGGTGATTTTCTTCGTGGGCGTGGTCGGCTTCTGCGTGTTTGCAGGCGTGCCGATTGCATTCGCGTTCGGCCTGGCGGTTTTCGGATATCTGGCGCTGACGACGCGGACGCCGCTGATGGTGCTGGTGGGACGCATGGACGAGGGCATGAGCCACCTGATCCTGCTCGCGGTGCCCCTCTTCATCTTCCTCGGGCTTTTGATCGAAATGACCGGCATGGCGCGGGCCATGGTGGCGTTTTTGGCGAGCCTGCTCGGCCATGTACGCGGCGGCCTGCACTACGTGCTGGTTGGTGCCATGTATCTCGTCTCTGGCATCTCCGGCTCCAAGGCTGCCGATATGGCGGCCGTTGCGCCGGTATTATTCCCGGAGATGAAGCAGCGTGGCGCCCGGCCCGGCGATCTCGTCGCCCTGCTCGCCGCAACCGGCGCACAGACCGAAACCATTCCGCCAAGCCTCGTGCTGATCACCATCGGCTCGGTGACCGGTGTTTCGATTTCGGCGCTGTTTACCGGCGGGTTGTTGCCCGGCTTGGTGTGCGCGGTCACGCTGTCGGCGCTGGTGTGGTGGCGCTATCGTGGCGAGGATCTAAGCCACGTCAAACGGGCGACCGCTTCGGAAATCCTCCGCAGCTTCGTCATCGCCCTGCCCGCGCTGGCGCTGCCTTTCGTCATCCGCGCCGCGGTCGTGGAGGGAGTTGCAACCGCCACGGAAGTTTCCACGATCGGTATTGTCTACGGCTTTGTGGTCGGTCTTTCGATTTACCGCCAATTCGACTGGCGGCGGCTGATGCCGATGCTGGTCGAGACCGCCTGCCTTTCCGGCGCCATCCTGCTCATCATTGGGACGGCGACCGGGATGGCCTGGGGGCTGACCCAGTCGGGCTTTTCGCGGGCGCTGGCGGCCGCGATGACCGGCCTGCCCGGCGGTTCCGCAAGCTTCATCGCGGTCTCGATTATCGCCTTTACTATCCTGGGCAGCGTGCTCGAAGGCATTCCGGCGGTCGTGCTGTTCGGTCCGCTTCTGTTCCCGATTGCTGGAGCCGTCGGCGTGCACGAGGTTCACTATGCGATGATCATCATTCTGGCGATGGGTATTGGGCTGTTCGCACCGCCCTTTGGCGTCGGCTATTATGCCGCCTGCGCCATCGGCCGCGTCGACCCGGCCGAGGGCATCCGTCCGATCTGGGGTTATTTGCTGGCGTTGATGGCAGGCTTGATAATCGTTGCTATCTTTCCCTGGATATCGATCGGCTTCCTTTAAGCAACACACGAGGGCAACCGATGGCAGGAACGCAGAACCAATATGACGTTGGTCTTGGGAAGACGCCGGCCAATTTTGTGGCCCTGACGCCTTTAAGCTTTCTGGCGCGCACCGCCGCGATCTATCCCAACCATACCAGCACGGTCTACGAAGGCCGGACCTTCACCTGGTCGCAAACTTACGCACGCTGCAGGCGCTTTGCCTCCTACCTCGCCGGCCGCAACATCGGTCAGGGCGATACCGTTGCGGCGATGCTGCCGAATATCCCGGCGATGAACGAAGCGCATTTCGCCGTTCCAATGGCTGGCGCAGTGCTGAACGCGCTCAACATCAGGCTCGATGCCGCCTCGATCGCGTTTCAGCTCGATCATGGCGGCGCCAAGATCATTCTGGTCGATCCGGAATTTGCCGGCGTGATTACGGACGCGCTCGCTTTCATGAAGGGCGAGAAGCCTGATGTCATCGACGTTGACGACAAGGCTTTTGCGGGCGGAAAGCGCATCGGCAAAATCGAATATGAGGACGCGCTTGCGCAAGGCGACGAAAACTTCATTGCCCGCATGCCGCCGGACGAATGGGACGCGATCGCGCTGAGCTATACGTCCGGGACGACGGGAAATCCGAAGGGCGTGGTGACGCACCATCGGGGCGCCTATCTGAATGCGGTCAGCAACATCCTCGCCGCCAATCTCGGCCCACATCCGGTTTATCTCTGGACGCTGCCGATGTTTCATTGCAACGGCTGGTGCTTCCCATGGACCGTTGCGGCGGCGGCCGGGATCAATGTCTGCCTGCGCAAGGTTGATCCGGCGAAGATCTTCGAGCGGATCAAAGAGCACGGCGTCACGCATATGTGCGGCGCGCCGATTGTCTACAACACGCTGATCAACGCTCCCAATGCGCCGAAAAAGTCAGACGCGCGTGCTGTGGTGGGGTTGATCGCCGGCGCAGCGCCTCCGGTGGCCGTGCTGGAAGGCGCCGAGCGCATCGGCATCAAACTGACGCATGTCTATGGCCTGACCGAGGTCTATGGCCCCGCCTCGGTTTGCGCCGAGCAGCCCGGGTGGGACGACCTGGCCGCCGATCAGCGCGCGCAGCTCAAGCGCCGGCAAGGCGTGTCGTATCCGCTCCAGGAAGCCATAACGGTCATCGACCCGGACACGATGCGTGAAGTGCCGCGCGATGGCGAGACCGTCGGTGAGGTGATGTTCCGCGGCAATATCGTCATGAAGGGCTACCTCAAGAACGAAAAGGCGACCGATGAGGCCTTTGCCGGCGGCTGGTTTCACACCGGCGACCTTGGCGTGCTTGACGAGCACGGCTACGTCATCATCAAGGACCGCTCCAAGGACATCATCATTTCCGGCGGCGAAAACATCTCCTCGGTCGAGGTCGAGGATGTCCTCTACAAGCACCCGGCCGTGCTGTTCGCCGCCGTCGTCGCCAAACCGGACGCAAAATGGGGCGAGGTGCCTTGCGCCTTCGTTGAACTGAAGGAAAACGCACAGGCGACCGAGGCCGACATCATCGCGTTCTGCCGCGCCCAGATGTCCGGCTTCAAGACCCCGAAGGCGGTGGTATTCGGCCCGATCCCCAAGACCTCGACCGGCAAGATTCAAAAGTTCATGCTGCGCGATCAGGTCCACTCGGCCAAGGCGATCTCGGCGTAAGGGATCGTCATTGCGACATCGGGCTGTTGCGGGCCGCCTTCAGCCAGAGGAACCAGGAGCGGTCGTACTGCGCGCTGATGGTCTTGGTCGTCCCGACCGTTTCCTCTTCGGTGAGATAGGTAATAGGCCCGAGCTTCATCGCTTCCATTTGCAGCCGTGCGCCGATTTCGGTGTAGATCGCGCGGAACACCGCCTGACGGATCGTCCCGGCGACAACCGTCGAGCCGTGGCCGCGCATCAGCACGGCAGGCCCCTCGCCCAAGCTGTCCGCCAAGGCCGCGCCGAGCATGCCGCTGGTAATCAACAAATCGCTTCCTGGTCCCGGCGAAGTCGCGGATTTCGAAGATCGGCGTTCCCTTTTCGCTCAGGAATCCGCACATGTGACAGACCGGACGCAGTTTCGTCCCCGTCACGACGCTGAATGGGACGACGGAGGGCGAATGGCTGTGCACGACGGACATGACATCCGGCCGTTTTCGGTAGATCTCGCCGTGAATGAATTGCTCGAGATACGGAGCCGGCCCTCCCGAAACTGAACCGGATTGCCGTCGAGGTCGAACTCCAGCACGTCCTTTTCCGTGACCAGCGCGGGTGCCATGCTTCGGGCCAGCAGGAAGCGGTCGGGCCGCTCCGGGTGTCGTGCGCTGACGTGACCGAAGCCGTCCACCACGCCCTGATCGAACAAAATATGGTTGGCATCGACGAGTTCACGGATGGTCGTTGTCAGGGTTTCGGTTACGGCATGGGACATAGCGGGAATTCCCTGTTGAGCTCTTGGGCTTGGATGAAATAGTAAGGTTCCTAACTATATTAAGGGAGCGCCATCTGATGAGCAAATTACAGCTTTCCGTTGCGATCGGTGACTATGACCGGATGCGCCCCCTAGTCGATGGTCTGGTCCAGATCGATAGCGTCGATGCGCAGTTCATGTTGCTCGATCCGGAGGAAATCTTCTTTCGCGCCTTCCGGCACGCCGATTTCGACGTCTGCGAATTGTCGCTCTCGAGCTATTCGGTCAAGACCGCGGCCGGCACCAGCCCCTATATCGCCGTGCCGGTGTTTCCTTCCCGCGCCTTTCGTCACACCTCGGTCTATGTCCGTACCGACCGGATCAAATCGCCGGCCGATCTCAGGGGACGCCGCGTGGGGGTGCCGGAATATCAACTCACGGCCAATATCTGGGTCCGCCTCTTTCTCGAAGAGGATTACGGGATACGTCCCGCCGACGTCACCTGGGTGCGCGGTGGCTATGAACACCCCGGACGCATCGAAAAGATCAGCCTCAATCTGCCATCCGATGTCGTGGTCGAGAATGCAAGGGCTGACGCCACCATCTCCGATCTATTGGCGAGCGGTGAAATCGATGCGGTGATCGGGCCACGCGCGCCATCCTGTTTCGATCGCGGACATCCCAATGTCGGTTATCTCTTTGCCGATCCGCAGGCGACGGCGACCGAGTGGTACCGACGGACCCGCCTCTTCCCCATCATGCATACGCTCGGCATTCGCCGCACGCTGGTCGAAAAGCACCCTTGGCTGCCGGTTGCGGTCTATAAGGCGTTCGAGCGTTCCAAGACGGTCGCGCTCGCCAAACTCTCGGACACTTCCGCCACCAAGGTCACCTTGCCGTTTGTCGAGGAGCAGTTGGGTGCGGCGCGCCGGCTGATGGGCGAGGATTTCTGGTCGTATGGGCTTGAACCCAACCGCGAAGTGTTGCGGCGTTTCCTGGAACGACATCACGCCGAGGGACTGTCGTCCCGCCTGCTCACGCCCGAAGAACTGTTTCATCCCTCCGCACTCGAACTGCACAAGATTTAACTAGACGTCGTGCCAACTTCGTCATGGCCGGGCATAGCCGTTCGAAGAACGGCGTCTCTTCCGCTCGCCTATGACCCGGCCATCCACGTCTTTGTTTCCCGAAGAAAGGAAATAAGACGTGGATGCCCGGCACGAGGCCGGGCATGACGACTGGATTTAGAGCAGTCACGCCTCGGAGTGAACTTCCAGCCGCATGCCGTCATAAGCGGGGATCACGCTGTCCGGCAGGCTTTGCCGCAGCACCTCGTAGTCCAGATCGGAATGCATGTTGGTGATGACCGCGCGCTTTGGCTTGAAACGCGCGATCCAGGACAGCGCGTCGCTGACGCTGAAATGGCTGGGATGGCCGGCATAGCGCAAGCCATCGATGATCCAGAGATCGAGATTTTCCAGGATATGGCCAGCTCGCCTTGGGAATATCGCTGACGTCAGGCGTATAGGCCGCGTCCGCAATCCGGTAGCCGAGCGCTGGAATATTGCCGTGCGTAAGGTTGAAAGCTGAGAGCGTTACAGCGCCGCCCTTCCCTTCGATCGTGCAGCTTTCGTCCCCCTCGATCGCGTGGCGCTCCAGGATCGGCGGATAGTCGCTGCCGGGCGGCTTGATGAAGCAATAGGAGAAGCGGAGCAGGATGTGGTCGGCGGTGGATCGGTTCAGATAGACCGGAATACGTCGACGCTGATGCAGCACCACCGAGCGCAGATCGTCGATCCCGTGGGTCTGATCGGCGTGCTCGTGGGTGAGAAACACCGCATCGATATGATCGACCTCGGCGTCGATCAATTGCTCTCGTAGGTCCGGTGAGGTGTCGATCACGATCCGCGTCGTGCCGCTTTTGCCGGTTTGTTCGACCAGCAGCGAACAGCGGCGGCGGCGGTTTTTCGGATTTGTCGGATCGCATGCCCCCCATCCCAGCGCCGGCCGCGGCACGCCAGCCGACGATCCGCAGCCGAGGATGGTGAGGGTTAGCGTCATACCTGGTGTCCTGGTTCTGACATTCGTATCATGTTGCTGCGAGCTCTTTTGCGAATGTCAGAACCAAAAGGACACCAGCAGATATTGGATTTCTAGTGTGGTTTCGGATTTGACATTCGCTTGCAGGACAAGCGGCAATACTGAAGCGAATGTCAAATCCACCACACTAGACTTGTGGTGCGGGCACTTTGGAGAACAGGCGGAAGAAGTTTTCAGTCGTCTGCCGCGAAATCTTCTCCAGCGAAACGCCGCGGGCTTCCGCCAACACCTTGGCGACTTCAACCACGTAAGCTGGCTCGTTGCGCTTGCCGCGAAACTTTCCGGGCGCGAGATACGGCGCGTCGGTCTCGACCATGATGCGGTCGGCGGGCAGCTCCGCGGCGAGCGCCCGCAGAGCATCCGATTTCTTGAAGGTGAGAATGCCTGTAAACGATATCGAGAGCCCCAACTCGATCGCCTTCATCGCAAGCTTTCGCCCACCTGTGTAGCAATGCAGCACCGCGCGAAACGATCCCTTGGCGATTTCGTCTTCCAGGATACGTTCGCAATCGTCGTCCGCTTCACGGGTGTGAATGACGAGCGGAAGACCGGTAGCGCGTGCCGCCGCAATATGAGCTCGGAAGCCCCGCTGCTGCGCCTCGCGCGACCCGCGCTCGTAGAAATAATCGAGCCCGGCTTCGCCAAGCGCGACGACTTTGGGATGCTTGGTCAGCGCGATCAGTTCTTCGGCTGGAATCCCGTCTTCCTCGTCCGCCTGATGCGGATGGGTGCCGACCGAGCAATAAACTTTCGGATATTTCTCCGTGATCGCGAGAAGCGCAGCGAGGCGCTTCACCCGCGTCGAGATCGTGACGATACGCCCGATGCCGGCCGCCTCGGCCCGCGCGACAATGCCGTCGAGGTCGTCGGCAAAGTCCGGAAAATCGAGATGGCAATGGCTGTCGACGAGCATCGGCTTTCGCTCAGATTGCCGTTGGCTCGATATAGCGCGGAAATACAGGGGCCGGTGCCGGAAGCACCACACCCGGCTTGATCCGCCGGGAGAGCGCGGCGAAGTTGCGGGAATTCACGTCGTCGGGAATGCCGAGAATATCAAGCAGCTTGTGTGATGCCTGCGGCATCGCCGGCTGGGCGAGAATGGCGATCTGGCGCACGACCTCGGCAGTTACATAGAGGACCGTGCCCTGACGTGCCGGATCGGTCTTGGCCAGCGCCCACGGCGCTTCGCCGGCGAAATAGCGGTTGGCTTCGGCAACCACGGCCCAGACCGCGTTCAGCGCCTGATGGATCTGCTGGGTCGCCATCGCGCTTCGCGCCAGCGCAATCATGCCGTCGGCCTGCGCCAGAATCGCCTTGTCGTTGTCGGTGAATTCGCCGGGCGTCGGCAATACGCCCTGATATTGTTTCGCGATCATCGACAGCGAGCGTTGCGCCAGGTTGCCGAGATCGTTGGCAAGGTCGGCGTTGATGCGCGCGACGATGGCTTCGTGGTTGTAGCTGCCGTCCTGGCCGAACGGCACTTCGCGCAGGAAGAAATAGCGCGTCTGATCGACGCCGTACTGGTCGGCGAGATTGAAGGGATCGACAACATTGCCGACCGATTTCGACATCTTCTCGCCCCTGTTGAACAGGAAGCCGTGAGCAAAGACGCGCTTCTGCACGGGGATCCCGGCCGACATCAGGAAGGCCGGCCAGTACACGGCATGGAAGCGGATGATGTCCTTGCCGATGATATGCACATCCGCCGGCCAGTAATGCCAGTCCGCGTCACCCTCGTCGGGAAAGCCGACGCCGGTAATGTAGTTGGTGAGCGCATCGACCCAGACATACATGACATGCTCTGGATCGCCGGGGACTTTGACGCCCCAATCGAAGGTGGTCCGCGAAATCGACAGATCCCGCAGTCCGCCTTTGACGAAGCTGACCACCTCGTTCTTGCGCGTGTCGGGGCCGACAAAGTCCGGCTGCACTTCATAGAGCGCGAGCAGCCTGTCCTGGTAGGCGGAGAGACGGAAGAAGTAGCTTTTCTCCTCCACCCAGTCCACCGGCGTGCCTTGCGGGCCGCGGCGCACATCGTCCTCGCCGAGAGTTGTTTCGTCCTCGGCGTAATAGGCCTCGTCGCGCACCGAATACCAACCGGCATAGCTGTCGAGATAGATGTCGCCATTGTCGGCCATCCGCTTCCAGATTTCCTGACTGGAGCGATGGTGCTGTTCTTCCGTGGTGCGGATGAAACGGTCGAAGGAAATGTTGAGCCGTTGATCCATCTCCTTGAAGCGTTGCGCGTTACGCGTCGCCACTTCCATCGGCGTCAGCTTTTCGGCTTCCGCGGTCTGGATCATCTTCAAGCCGTGCTCGTCGGTGCCGGTCAGAAAAAACACGTCCTTGCCGTCGAGCCTTTGAAACCGCGCCAGCGCGTCGGTCGCGATCGCCTCATAGGCATGACCGATGTGAGGTGCGCCATTCGGGTAGGCAATGGCGGTTGTGATGTAGAAGGAATTCTTGGCTCGCGCTGCCGGCGCTTTCGGCGCGGGAGCGGCTGAGCTGGCCTTCGTCTTCGAATTGGCTGCGGCTTTCGCTTTCTTCGGGCTCGTCGCCTGAGCCTTTGTCTTTTCCGCCGGCGGTTTGGTGGCGGGCTTCGTGGCGGGCTTTTTCGCGGCCTTCTTCACGCGCTTCTTGGCGACTTTCCTTGTCGCCTTCTTTACGGCTTTCTTGACGGTCTTTTTGGCCGCCTTTCTCGTCTTCTTGGCTACCGCGCGCGTCGCACGGACGCGTGACGCTTTGCCGGCCTTTTTTGTCTTGCGTTTCCTGGCAATTTTTTTCGCGAGCCTAGCCACACCAATTCCTTTACAGATCAAATAAAACGATTGGGATTTTAGGGACCGCTGTTATCGCGTGGCTTCCGCAAGCATCCCAAACACCGAGAAAACAAGCGGCTTTCGCTCGAGATTGTATTCAGCGGTATCGCGCGCGGCGCGGTTGATCTTTTCCCACACCTCCGCCAGCCGTGCAAGGCGCGGCAGGTCGGCATTGGGATCTTCGGTGCGCAGGTGCGCGCCGACCCAACGGTCGACGCTGTCGACAAAGGTTGCGAGCGCGACCTTGTCGCTGCCGCCGAGCGCGTCGCCGAGTGCATGCAGCTCGCGGGGATCGATCCCCGGCAGGCTCGCCAGCAGCGCCGCGGTCTTGTGGTGAAGTTTGACGGCGTCGCCGCCGAGCAGCGTCAATGTCCGTGCAACACTCCCCTCCGCGGCTTCTGCGGCCTCGATCAACGACGGATCATCGCTCGCAAGTCGTGTGGCCTGGCTTACCGCCTGGATTACGTCCG
This sequence comes from uncultured Alphaproteobacteria bacterium, assembly GCA_963775545.1. Taxonomy (GTDB): domain Bacteria; phylum Pseudomonadota; class Alphaproteobacteria; order Rhizobiales; family Xanthobacteraceae; genus Bradyrhizobium. The sequence goes on along the minus strand of CAVZJE010000013.1, from coordinate 25,817 downwards.
CCTTGGACAAAGGCCGCAACGGCAATCGGCGGCAGCGCGACAGGATGGTCGGCAAGACCCTTCCCGGCGAATGGCTGACGAGCAAAAACAGCGACTGGCGCGGCGGCTCTTCGAGGATCTTGAGCAGGGCATTGGCAGCGTTGGGATTGAGTTCATCGACGGTGTCGACGATGCACACCCTCCAGCCCTCAGCCGCCGCGGTCGATCCGAAGAAATGGATGGTCTCGCGCGTCTCGTCGACCGTGATCACGGTCCGCATCACGCCCTTGTCGTTGGTCGTCCTCTGAAGAACGAGCAGTCCGCCGTGGGCGCCGGCCGCGATGCGGCGCGCGGCTGGATCGGCGGGATCGACGTTCAGGCTGTCTGCGCGCTGCACGGCGGGCGCAAGGGGATTGCCATGCGCGAGGACGAAGCGGGCCATCCTGTAGGCGAGCGTGGCCTTGCCGATTCCTTGCGCGCCTCCGATCAGCCAGGCGTGCGGAATGCGTCCGCTGCGGTAGGCGTTGAGCAGCGCCGTCTCGGCGTCATGATGGCCGAACAGAACGGCGGTTTCTCTGGGATGAGGAACCGCAATTGACGTCTCGGCCTTGCTGCTCATGCGGACGCCGCGGCGTTGCCGGTGCTGGTCGTGAAAAACCGGTCGCGCAGGACCGACCAGATCTTCGCCGCTACCATCGCCGGTTCTTCGGTGGCGTCGACCAGCACGCAACGTTCCGGTTCGCTTTCAGCGATACGCCGATAGGCGTCGCGCAATTGCTGATGGAAATGGACGTCCTCCGACTCGAACCGGTCGGCCGCTGCCGTCCCCCGCCGTGCCGCGGCACGCTTGAGGCCGACCTCGACCGGGACATCGAGGATCACGGTCAGGTCCGGCTTCAAGTCGCCGATGGTGACCCGCTGCATGGCGTTGAGAATTCCCGGCGCCACGTGTCCGAGCGCGCCTTGATAGACACGGGTCGAATCTGAAAAGCGGTCGCTTAGCACCCAGGTGCCCTGCTTGAGCGCGGGTTCGATCACGGTGCGCGCGTGGTCGTCACGCGCGGCCGCAAACAGCAGGCTTTCCGCATCCGGGCCAAGCAGCTTGCCCATCCCGGAAAGAACCAGATGGCGGATGATTTCGGCTCCGGGCGATCCGCCGGGCTCGCGGGTGACGATGGCATGCAATTTCACCCCGGCGAGCCGCTCGGCAAGGATCTTGATCTGGGTGGATTTGCCGGACCCCTCACCGCCCTCAAAGGAGATGAAACGTCCGCGACCGACCATTCCTTTGACTGCTGGCTCGGCCATCGTCACAGCTTCTCGGCCCCTGCCCGGAACAGTCCGATCGCGAGTTCAGTTGCGCCGTCGACGGCGCGCCGTATCGTAGAGCCCCGGCCAACCGCTTCTGTTGCATAGACCGGCGTTTCCACCGCGACATTGCTGCCACGCCACACCTTGACCGTGCCGACTTTTTGACCGGCCTCGAACGGTGCGCGCACCGGACCGCTATAGACAATGCGGGCAATCAGTTTGTCGTTGCCGTTTTTCTGAACCATGACGTTGACCGGTTCGTGGCTGGAAAGCGCGACCGAACGGCTGTCGCCGCCAAACACCTTCGCATAGCCGATCGTTTGATTAGCGGCGAACACGGTCCGAACCTCGAAGTTGCGAAATCCCCATTCAAGCATCTTCTTGGCTTCGGTGGCGCGATCTTCGGAGTCCTCGAGCCCGTTGATGGCGACGATCAGGCGCACGCCGTTTTGTACGGCCGATCCGACCATGCCGTAGCCACCTTCCTTGGTGTACCCGGTCTTCAGGCCATCAGCCCCTTCGAGCGAATTGAGCAATGGATTGCGGTTAAATTGCCGGATCTTGTTCCAGGTGAATTCCTTCTCGCCGAACAGTTTATAGAATTCGGGGTAGGTCTGGATGATGTAGCGCGCCAGCGTCGCCAGTTCGCGTACCGTCATCTTGTTGCCGGGGTCCGGCAGTCCGTTGGAATTGGCAAACGTCGATCGCGCCAGACCGATCTCTCGCGCGTGCTTGGTCATCATCTCGGCGAAGGCGCGCTCGTTGCCCGCGATGGCCTCCGCCATCACCATGCAGGCATCGTTGCCGCTCTGAATGATCGCGCCATGCAGGAGATCGTCTACCGAAATCTTGCTGTTGAGCGCTGCGAACATGGTCGAGCCGCCAGCCGGCGCGCCACCTTTGCGCCAGGCATTCTCACTGACACGGTACTCATCGGTCAGCTTGATGTCGCCCTGCTTGACGGCGTGGAAAACTACCTCCGCCGTCATCAGCTTCATCATGCTGGAGGGTGCACGTAGCTCGTCGGCGTTTTTCTCGAACAGGACGCCTCCGCTGGAAGCTTCGGTCAGGATCGCGGTCGGCGCATCGCCGTCGAATCCGGCCTCCTCCTTCTTGGCGCCCTGCACGCTGTTGTTGGCGGCGTAGATCACACCGCTCCATCCGAGCGCCACCAGGACCCCGGCAGCTATCACGGCACGCATCAGGCGTGCTGTCGTGACCACGGGCCGGTGAAAGCGCAACGTCGGAAGTGCCATCGAAATCGCCTTTGAAGGCTCGGGTTCTAACAGTTGGAAACCGCCCAAACAACACGGCTTTCCGGTCAACGGGATGGTTGAGGCTCCGCCTTCGCCCGGCGGCATAAGATGCTGTAAACAAGGCTGAAACGCGATACCTCGGCTTCATCTATCAGCGATTCGAGAATCGCTGTTCAAGCCTGATCGTTTTGGGGCCTTTTTGGAATCAGTAAAGCCCGCGTCCGGCGAGAATTTCGCTTGGAATTTGCGGGTCCATCGGGGCGTAAGCTGAGACGGGTCGGGTGACGTAACGATCCTGGGATTCGTAGGACGCCGCACGCCGCTCATCTGGGGATCGATCGTTTGAACGTGAACGCAAATAAGCGGTGCGCTCCTGGGGCTCCTCATACGCGGCCTGCTCCGGCTGCGTACTGCCGAGGTTGTAGGGTCTGCCCTCGGGGATCGGCACCTCGCCGCGAATCCGTCGCGCCGGGCCGGGCATTTCCGGCACGAACGGACGGGCCGACGCCACGCGGACCAGTGAGGGCGCCGGTGCCGGCACGCCGGTGCGCAGCGTCGCCATCAGCAGGCGATCATCCGAGCCTTCGAGCGGCGCCCGGCCGACATATTCGACCCGCACGCGCGCCACGCCACTGCTTTTGAAATCCAGAAGTTCCGCCGCCCGGCTCGAGACGTCCATCACGCGGTTGCCGTGATAGGGGCCGCGGTCATTGACGCGAACGATCAGCGATTTGCCGTTGGAAAGATTGGTGACGCGGGCGTAGCAGGGCATCGGAAGCGTTGGATGGGCCGCGGAGAGCGAGGTCATATCGAAAACCTCGCCGTTGGCGGTCAACCGCCCGTGGAAATCGTCGCCGTACCAGGAGGCAAGGCCTTCCTGGCGATAATTGACGTTTTCTTCCGGGACATAGACCTGGCCGCCGACCATATACGGCTTGCCTACGCGGTAGGTTCCCCCGCCCTTCGGTACGGGATCGCCAAGCTCGACCACCCGGGGGCTGGAGGAGACGCCATATTTCGGATCGACCCGGCTAGTGAGGCCGGATGAGGAGCAATTGGCAAGCATGAGGCATGCCGAGACAACGGCAATCCCTCGCCAAGCGCCCAAAATCGGTGCTGACCCTCTAATCCGCATTCGCCCCAAGTGCCATTCCGCCGGCCGCGCATTCCGCGTGACCTGGCGGTCGTATCCCCGATGCAGGCGCACGCCGGCATCAACGTGCCAATATACCGCATTGGGAACACGGCGGAAATGGGGAGAGCGGTGGGGTGGTAAAGGTTGGTAAACCAATCCTTGCACCGAAAAAGGGAGCGGAATTACCGACGAGAGCCCCGCCCGACGGGCTCAATACGGGGTGGTTACATTCACGGCTTGCCAATCAACCGATAGTCACATCGAAATTGAAACGGTTTTTCCCGTGTCGCCGGCCGCAATATCAGATGATGGCCGTGGTGTTGCGTCTGATCACCGATATCGATGGCCTTTTCGATTTCAAACAGCCGATCCCTGTGCGGCTTTTGCCAATGATTGATCTGCGCCTTCGCCTTTGCCTTGGCGGCCACCTCGTCCAGCGCAACAATCAGGACGTTCTTGTGTAGTTCAGTGAATTCGGCGGGATCATACCCGCCGAGATTGACAAAGAAGAGCTTTGGCCCGCGGTCTTGCGGTGGGTTCAGCGAGAGATCGATGTTATACCCATCGGCCTGCTCGACCGCGCCCCAGCAATCCAGATGCAGGCTCCTGGGCTCTCCCCACCATTGCCGGCGCAGATCGTCATGGCAATCTTCCGCCGCCTCGCCAATCGAGAAGCGGACGTCATGCAATTCGACATTTGAATTGCCGCAGTTGCCGCCGACATAAAACATGAAGAGCTTCATTGGATATCGGTATCCGGACGCCGCCTGTGTTGCCGCGCTTTGCTACCACGCCGGGCAAACAAGGAGTACCGGGAACGGAACCTACAGCATTTTATGCGAGACGTTTTTCGTCACGGTGTAGCATTGCAGCCCTTCAGTGCCGCCTTCGCGGCCGTAGCCGCTTTCCTTGACGCCGCCGAATGGCTATGGCTTTAACTCTGACGTTCCTTCGAAGAGGCCGCGGCGAGGCTGAAAGGAATGTCAGAGTTGCCACACTGGCGCAGCCAATCGCCGAAGACGAGGTCTGCGCGCCGCGCCAGACTGCTTCGGTGCCGTTGCGTGGCGGCTCGCAGCTCGGTCACCGAAGTCTGCGTGGCAGCGAGTTCGGCGGTGTGGCCGACATACCATTCTTCAAGCTGTCGCGGGTCGGCCTCGAGGTGAAATTGAAGCGCCAGCGAATTGCGGCCGTAAGCGAACGCCTGGTTTTCGTAGTTCCGGTTCGAGGCCAGTCTCGTGGCGTCCCGGGGCAGGTCAAACGTGTCTCCGTGCCAGTGGAGCACCACGGCATCGTCACCTCGCAGCGGCTTCAGGCAGGATGATCTCCCCTCCTCGGTCAGCTCGATCGTACCCCAGCCGATTTCCTTGACGGCGCCTTTGAAGACGCGGCTGCCGAGTGCCTTGGCCATGAGCTGACTGCCAAGGCAAATTCCGAGCGTTGGAAGATCGCGCGACAATCTGTGTTCGATCAGCGCAATCTCCGATGTCAGGAACGGATAGTCATTCGTTTCATAGACGCCGATCGGTCCGCCCAAGACAATCACAAGATGAGCATTCTTGATTGAAGGGTGAGACAGGTCGTCGACCGCGGCCTCGCAATAGGAGACGTCCCATCCCTCGCGCTCCATGACGGGCGCAAGAAGCCCCAAATCCTCGAAGGCTACATGCCGCAAAGCCACGGCGGATCGTCGGGATCTGGTCACCGGAAAATGCCTTTGTGCGAGCCGGCGTAACGGCCTAATTCATGACTTTATGTGGCTCGTCAGGTTCGTCCGAGGCAAGCGCCGTTGCAAGTGTTTGCCGTAGCTCGCGTTCCAGCGAGAAACAAACGCTGAAACCGTCGGTGGTGGACAGCGTTATCATGCCCGTCCTGGGGTCGGAAGATCGTTCGACAGTCCAGGAGGCCAGCGGATAGGCATATCGCAGCGTATCGTCTCCGTAGCGCGACCGGAGCGCCTTGTTGATCAGATCGGGCAGCGTCATGGCAAGCGCGCCAATCTGGTTTAGCGACAACCGGATGTGAGCGGGGTTTCCATGCGAGTTGGTGAAGCCGAGGACGACGGTATTACCGTCTGAAGCGACCTCGCAGGCCGTGAGCGATTGTGACTCGATTTCCATTCGTGACCGGTCCGCTTCGTTATATTCATAAGAATATAGCGCATCCCCGATGATCCCGTCCAGCGTGGATATGCCCACGTTGTCGCCGCTTTTCTGGGCAGCGCAAAGGGCTCGTTAGTGGTTGAGGCGTTGAAATACAATCGCGGAATCGGGTTCTATTGGCTGGCCTCGAGCCGATTGAGAAATTCTTTCACCGAGTGCACCACGCCTGTATCGGTCGCCTTGTAACCGGGCAGCGCGGCGACGGCCTTTTGAAACTCGCTGCCTGTCATGATGTCGAGCACCCGTCGCATCGGCTCGGTTTCCAGAAAAGTCTGCCGGCAGGCAAAGACGTAGTCCTCCGTCAGCAGACGTATGAAGTCGAGGCCAAACTGCCGCGCCGCGGCTTCGACGCCGAAGGCGACATCTGCCATTCCGCTTGCAACGTAAGCGGCAACGGCGGCATGGGTGAACTCGATCTGCTGCGCTCCGTTGATCCGCGCTTCGTCGATCCCGTGCAGCGCCAGGAGCTGGTCGAACAGGAGACGAGTACCAGAATCATGGTCGCGGTTGACGAAGCGGACTTTCCCATCGGCAATGTCCTCAACAGATGAGATATTGAGTGGATTGCGCCGTTTCACCATCAGGCCCATTTCCCGTGTGACGAAGCTGATGATGCGATCCTGGCGCGGATCGAGCCATTCCTTGCAAGCCTGAATGCCCTGCGCTCGCAGTTCGCCGCGTGGCAGATGAACCCCGGACAGGTCGCAGGCGCCTTGCGCCAACGAGACCAGCGAATGCTGATTGCTGACATAGCGGAGATCGACGCCGATGCCGGACTCACGATCCAGCAGTTCCCGAAGCTTTGCCACGGCAAAACCATGGCTGGCGTGGACGCGAATGACGGAGGGCCGTTGATGCAGGAACGGTTTGATTTCGGTAGCGAGCTCCTGCGCCAGATTTTCCAGCTGCGGGCCCAGCCGCGCCTGCATCCGCTCTCCGGCCCAAACGAGCTTCTCGCCGAACGGGGTGAGCCTCGAGCCCTTGCCGCGCTGGGTCTCGATCAGCGGCACCCCGAAAAACTGTGTCCACTGCTCGATCAGGTTCCAGACGTGACGATAAGAAAGGCCCGCATCGCGCGCAGCACTGGTGATCTTCCCGGTTTTGCGGAGTTCGTTGAGCACCCCCAGCATGACCACAACGCTTTGCGGACTGCCTTCTTTGTGAAATCGCCAGACGGTTTCGATCTCGATATGGAGCATTTCAATACCTAGATTATGAAGTAGAATACATATAGTAAGTAGCCATCGGCACACAATATCATATTTCAATCTAGCAAATACTTCCTACGTTCCGGTACAAGTTATGGAGGAAATATGATGTCTGTTGCATATAACTATACCCCGGAGACGGCGGCGGCCGAATTCCTGCGGAAGCCGCACCAACTCCTGATCGATGGCCGTCGCGTTCCCTCCTCTTCGGGACGGACGTTCAAATCCATCAATCCGGCGACCGAAGAGGTCATCGCCACGGTTGCCGAGGGCAACGCGGCGGACGTTGATTATGCCGTTGCCGCGGCCCGTCGCGCTTTCGAGGGTCCCTGGCGCACCATGCGCGCCGCCGAGCGTGGCCATCTCCTGCTCAAATGGGCGGATCTGTTAAAGCGTCATGCCGACGAGATTGTCGAAATCGAGAGCCTGGATGGCGGCAAACCGATCTCGGCCACGATGCGTCAGGATTTTCCTGCCGCCATCGATACGCTGACCTACTACGCCGGCTGGGCCGACAAGATCAGCGGCGAAGTGGTCGCTACGCGAGACGATGCCCTGACCTACACCGTGCGCGAGCCGGTGGGTGTCGTAGCGGCGATCGTGCCGTGGAATTTTCCGCTGATGATCGGAATGTGGAAGCTGGCGCCGGCGTTGGCGTGCGGCTGCACCGTGGTCATGAAACCCGCCGAACTGACCTCACTGTCGGCACTGCGCATCGGCGAATTGGCGCTTGAAGCCGGCATTCCCCCCGGCGTGTTCAACATCGTGACCGGTCCCGGCCGTGTCGTTGGCGACGCGTTGGTCAATCATCCCGATGTCGATAAGGTGACCTTCACGGGTTCGCCGGGCGTTGGCCGCGGCATCATGAAGGGCGCTGCCAGCAACTTCAAACGCGTCTCGCTTGAACTCGGTGGCAAGTCCGCCAACGTGATCTTCGATGACGCCGACCTTGAAGCTGCGTCCAAGTCGGCCGCTGCCGGCATCTTCTTCAATGCCGGTCAGGTGTGTTCGGCCGGTTCGCGCGTGCTGGTTCAGGAGAACGCTTACGACGAAGTGGTCGAGCGGATCGCAGCGCGCGCCAAATCGCTTCGGATGGGCGACTTGCTGGATCGCAACACCTCGCTAGGTCCGGTGATTTCGGAAAAGCAGATGAAGTCGATCCTCGACTATGTCGACATTGGCCAAAAGGAAGGCGCAACGCTCGTCACCGGCGGCGAGCGGGTCGGCAAACGCGGCTATTTCATTAGCCCGGCCGTGTTCGCAGGTGTGAAGCACGAGATGCGGGTGTCGCAGGAAGAAATCTTCGGGCCTGTCGTCAGCGTCATCAAATTCAGGGATGAGGCGGACGCGCTGCGGATCGCGAACGGCACGGCCTATAGCCTCGCGGCCGGCGTCTGGAGCCGTGACATGGGCCGGGTGCAGCGCTTCGCCAAGCGCGCCCGCGCCGGCACCGTCTGGATCAACACCTATGGCTATACCGATGTGCGGTTGCCCTGGGGTGGCGAGCGTGACTCCGGCCTTGGCCGGGAGCACGGCACTGCGGCGATCGAGAATTTCACCGAACCGAAAGCGGTCTGGATGAATCTCAGCGCCTAAAGGCAATTCGGCTGAAAAAACTTGCAATGCGCGGACGGGAGCGTCCGCGCATTGTTTTTGTCTGGAGGATACTCACCGCAATCTTGCGCGAGCCAGCGGCCTCTGTAGGCCGAGATTCTCACGCAGCGTCTCGCCTTCATAGTCATGGTGGAACAAGCCGCGGCGTTGCAGCTCCGGTACAACCAGGCGCACGAAATCCTCATAGGTCCCCGGCACATGGGTGGCCGCAATCACGAAGCCGTCGCAACCGCCGTCGGTGAACCACTGCTCGAACTTGTCGGCGACCGTCTTGGGCGAGCCGACGAAGGTCGGCATTTCGCGCGCCATTCCCCGGCCGCTGAACTCGACGAAATCGCGCACTGTCGGGTTGGGCTTGCCACTCACTTGAACGACGCGATCCCGCAGCGCCTGCATGCCACTGATCGACTGTAGTTCCTCTGTCGTGAAAGGCTCATCCTCCGGCTTCGAGGCGAAGTCGAAATTCAGAACTTCAGAGAGCAACACCAGCGAGTTGATCGGCTTGGCTAGCTTGTCGATGACGGCGAACTTGTCTTCCGCCTCGGTCTGCGTTTCCGCCACGACGGGATAGACCGCAGGCGCTATGCAGACATCGCGTCCCTTCTCGGCAAATGCGTGCTTGAAATCCGGGTACTGCTTTTTGGCGACGTCCAGATTGGGGTAGACCACGAAAATCAATTCGCCCCATTGCGCGGCGAATTGCTTGCCCCGCCCGCTTTGTCCGGCCTGGATGATGACGGGATGACCCTGCGGCGAACGCGGCACCGTGAACGGTCCGCGCGATTTGAAAAAGCTGCCTTGGTGGTCGAGACGGTGCACTTTCTCGGGATCCGCAAATAAACCACCCTCGCGGTCGAAGCAGATGGCATCCTCTTCCCAGCTATTCCAGTGTCCGAGCACCACCTCCATGAATTCGTCGGCGCGGTCATATCTCAGATCGTGGCCGAGGTGCTTAGCCGCGCCGAAATTGGCCGCCTCGGAATCATTCAGCGAGGTGACGACATTCCAGGCGGCACGGCCGTTCAGGAGCAGATCGATCGTTGCAAAGACGCGCGCGACATGGAACGGCTCGTAGTAGGTCGTCGAGTAGGTGACGCCAATGCCGAGGCGCTCGGTCGCAAGCCCCATTGTCAGCGCAACCGCAACCGGGTCTAGCTTGGCTGCGCGAATGCCATGACGGATCGTTTCCCTGAAATCATCGCCATAACGGTCGGGGATCGCGAGCCGATCGTCAAAGAACGCAAGATGGAATTTCCCTCGTTCCAGCGTCCGCCCGATGTCCTCGTAATATTCGCGCGAAAACCAATTCGGCTTCGACGCAGGATGCCGCCAGGACGCGGGATAGTTTGAACAGTTCTGGGCCTGGAGAAAGCCGATCAGTTTCATCTGCCGGGTCATGGCATCGCTCCCTCGTCCGTCTGACGACAGGATTTCTAGCCCGGATCGCGGCTTCGCGCCGTAGCTTTCGTGCATAGCATCTCGGCTTGGTGCAGGTAATACGGCGCCGGGTGGAGCGGCCACGCGTCGAGCTAGCCGCTTTCGAGTTCGGAAGGTTGTTGCTCGGCAGCGTTGTGGGGCCTACGTTACTCCCTTGCTGTTGGGATGGTTGCTGGTTGCACGATTTTCTGGAGATTGTCGGACTTTCGATCAGCGTTAGCTTGGCGGCGACCGCCGTCGCGGCAACCGTTAGCCTGCCCATCGGGGCGGCTCTTACGATTTTTCCGTTTGCCGGGCGGCGACTGACCGTCATCTTGATCAACGCATTTTTCGGGTTGCCGCCGGTCGTTGTCGGACTGGTGCTATATCTTGCCCTGTCTCGATCAGGGCCACTCGGCTTCCTTGAACTACTCTTCACACCCGCGGCTATGGTGATCGCGCAGACTATCCTTGCTATCCCTATCATCACCGCGCTCGTGCACCGCGCCAGCGAGAGGGCCTGGGCGCGCTACGGTGACGAACTTATTGCGGATGGCGCGACACGATTGCAGGCCCTTCCGCAAATCTTGATGATCGTTCGAGCCGACATTGTGACCGCCGTCTTGGCCGGCTTCGGTCGTACTGTTTCGGAGGTCGGCGCGGTGATCCTTGTCGGCGGTAACATTCGCGGATTGACCAGAACGATGACCACGGCCATTGCACTTCAAACGACCCAGGGTGACCTGTCATTAGCCTTGGCTTTGGGCGCGGTGCTGGTCGGGATCAGCATTTCGGTCAGCGCGACAGTTTTCGCATTGGCAGGACGGGCGCGAACGGCGGGGAGCGACGAGGTATGATTCTGTTTCGATATGTCCTGATGTTAGTTGTAACCCTCGCTACGATAAATGCGAGTGCGGCCACAGAGAAGTCCATCGTATTGGCCTCGACAACTTCGGTCGAAGCATCCGGGCTATTGGCGAACATTCTCCCGCAGTTCACGGCCAAGACTGGCATCACCGTCAACGTGGTAGCACAGGGAACAGGTAAGGCACTGGACACGGCGCGGCGAGGTGATGCGGACGTAGTGCTGGTTCACGACCCGGAGGCGGAGCGAGAATTTATAGACGAAGGGTATAGCTCGACGGTTCGGCAGATCGCCTGGAATGATTTCATTATCGTTGGGCCATCGAGCGACCCGGCTCACATTATAGGCGGCAAAGACAGCGTGACGGCTTTGAAGGCGATCGCGTCCGCGCGGGCCGCTTTCGTTTCGCGGGGTGACCGTAGTGGCACGAACGCGGCCGAGTTGCGGCTGTGGCGCGCGGCCGACCGTACCTCGGAAGCGCTCAATCCTGAAAAATGGTATCACGATGTCGGCGGCGGAATGGGGCAAGCACTCAATGCGGCCAGCGCAATGAATGCATATACGCTAACTGACCGGGCGACGTGGCTCACCTTTGGCAACAAGGGATCGCTGACAATTATCATCGAGGGAGATTCGCGTCTGATCAATCGCTATGATGTGATTGAATTGAACCCCAGAAAGCATGGGGTGGCGAGGCTCGATGCGGCGAAGGTATTTGCGGAATGGCTGGTTTCGCCCGAGGCGCAGCAGGCAATCGGCGCGTATCAGGTGAACGGACAACAATTGTTCAATCCGTCCGCCGCCTCGCCGAAGTAACCCACTTCCAATTTATGGTCGAACATTTTCGCTTGGTCTCGGGCCTTCAGAAGAAGACCAATTGAATGCCTGCCGTGAGAAGGACGGCCGCCAGGACGAGCCTTGTCGCGGTTTGGCTCAGCCACCTCAGACCGAGAGCCGTTCCCACGACGGCGCCTATCAAGGCGACAATCAGGTAGACCGGCGCCAACACCGGCGGATCGAACCTGGAGTTCGACCGCCGATGTCGGTTGTTCTCTTTATTTTAAGCTCACCGGCTTGAGCACGAAGGGGCCCGGATCCTTCCCCTTGTTGGGGCCAATGATGTAGGACAGCTTGCCTTCGGCAATCCATCCGGTGTTGCCGACCTGCGTGACGGACACAGGCTCAGTGAGGCCATCCTGGATCACGTCGATCTGGGCCTCGTCGCCCTTGATCGTTACCTTGTCGAGCCGGCCGGCGCCTTCAATCACCAGAAAGCTGTCGCCGAAGGCGCGCATCGCGTCTGCGTGATCCAGCGCACGCGAGGGCTTGAGTTCGGTGACTGCGCCGGGTTTTCCGTCCTTGACCGCCACCCTGAACAGCTTTGCCGGGATATAGGTCGTGAGGTAGATATTGCCGTCGGCACCGATCGCGATGCCGTCGAGGCCGACGCCGTCTTTGGCGGGAGCGAATGCGGGGTCAGTCGCCCACACTTCGAGCTTCGTGGCGCCGGGCTTTAGGCTGTAGATATTTGGCGCGAGCGAGTCGCTAATATAGGCGGTGCCGTCATTGCCGACGACGATGTCGTTGCACAGCGAGGCGCCCTCGCCGAGCGCGAAGCTGCCTTTGTCCGCGCCGGTCTTGAGATCGAATGTCTTAAGCACCGACCCCTTGGCATCGCTAGGGCCTTTGACACCAAGCCCGCTGAGGTCGTTGGAGCAGACATAGAGCGTCCCGCTCTTCTCGTCGGCGAGCACGCCAAGCGTGGAACGGCTGCCGTTCGCGCCGGGCTTGACGAGTTGCTCCGGCTTTCCGCCCGGCGCAATCTTGACGACGCCGCCTTCGTTGAAGCTTCCCACATAGAGCGTTCCGTCCTTGGTCGACGTCACGCTTTCCGGAAAGCTTTTGTCGGGAACCCCGACCGGCGTTTCGGCATAAGCCACGCCGGCTAGCATCCAGATGAGCCCCGCCGCGCCAAGCGCGGTCAAGGCGCCGCGTTTGGCGGCATCTCCCTTTACTTCCATTTTCATGTTTGATTTTCCCAATTTGGCTGCTCGCGCCGGAGGACCGGCGGCTTCGAGCGCTGTGACTTCTTCGTCGGTGAAGACCCGGCTCCGGGTTAGAAACCTGACCCCCTCCGGGGCTTCGGTAGAGAATCCGGAGCCGCGCCCCGGAACGACATCGATGATGAGCTGTGTGTGCTGCCAATATTCGAACTGCGCCGCGCCAATCCCCGGCGTCAACGTTATATTCAATCAAATATTACGCGTGTGGCAAACCGAAATTCTCGATATGGGTGCTTTTGCCGCGTTCCAAGATCATCGATGATCACCAACATAAGACCTTGTCGGTTCAAGCCTCAAAGACCGACTGTGTTCGGCTTCGGGCTATTCGGTGTCCCGGCCAAGCCGAATGGCTCAGGGCTCTCCCCGCCTGGCAAGAACATCCTGCCTGCGCCCAAGCCACCAGCTATTGACCAGCCACGCCGCCGACATCACGGCGGCGACGAGGGATATCTCGGTGATGCCAAGCTTGAGGGAGGAGAGCAGCGCAAACGACCACGCGCCGATCTGGTCGCCTAGCCGATAGATAGCCGTGTCAATGAAGCTCTTGGCTTTGTAGCGATCCTCGCGCGGCACCACGGTGAACAGGATCTCGCGCGTCGGCCGCGCGATCGCAAAATTGCCGGCGCGTCTGATCAGCTGAAGGGCGACGACCGAAGCCAGCGATGGCAGTAACGCAACCACGCCGAAGCCGACGACGCTTGCGGCCGGCAGCATCGAAAGCGTGGTGCCGACACCGAACCGTTTGAGGATACGGCCGGTCAGGAAAAGCTGGACCGCGAGCGTCAGGATATTCACCCCGAGATCGACGGACGCGAAAAACTGGGTCTGCGCCGCGCGGCTTGTAAAAGGCGTGGCTGACGACGGCGGCTTGCTGAAAATACAGAAAGGTCGATGTCACCGCATAAAGCAGCAGGAACAGGCTTACGTTCAGCAGGTAGGTGGATGCCAGTGCATCGCGGAAGCCGGCGAGCAGTGTTCCTCCGATGGGCTTCTTCTCGTCCTGCTCGGCAGGAGGCCGTTCCGACAGAGACACCGACAAGGCGGAGAGCCGGCGGACGCAGAAGACCGCGACCTCGAGCATGATCGCTGCGCCGATCATCAGATACGTCGGCGCCATATGTTCGACGGTCGAAACCGTAAAGGCGGATCCCGTGATGGCGCCAAGCGTGGCGCCCGCCGCGATAAAGCCGAACAGGCGCTTGCCTTGCTCGGCCGTGAAGACGTCGACGATCATCTGCCAGAAAATGGAGACGACAAACAAATTGAAGACCGACGTCCAGATGAAGAAGATGCGTCCGACCCAGACCGTTTGCTCAGGGGTAGCGAGGTACAACGCGGCAGCGAACAGCAGGACGTTTGCGGCGAAGAAGCGATAAGAGATCGCGATGAACGTCTCGCGCGGAAATGTCTTGACGAGATAGGAGAACGGCAGATTGAGCACGAGCATGCCGACCAGCGTGCCCGTGAACAGCCATTGCAGGTTGTTCACCCCGCCTGCGACCCCCATCTGGTCGCGGATCGGGCGCAGGATGTAATAGGACGACAGCAACGAAAAAATATAGAGCCAGGCCCAGATGAGAGCGGGGGCTTCGCTGGGCCTGACGTCAATGATCTTGTTTAGAAAACGATGGAAGGCAGAATCTGAACGGTCTGGCGCATCGGCGAGTGCCATTAAACAGGTGTCCTCTCTACTTCAGCGCGTCGGCCTTCTGTCGCATTTCCGCTGCCGTGAGCTGAAGCCCGTAAAGCGGCGCGCCTTGCTGGAAATCCTTGGCGCGCGCCAGCGGGCCGATGACGACCGGATCGAAACCCGCGTCGTGCACCAGCGTGGACGCAGTATTGATCGCGTCCTTGTCGTCGCCAGCCATCGGAATGGCCATGCGGGCGCCTGACCGATTGGCTTCGGACGCGAAAAACTTGTAGCCCATGCTGTTGAAGGCGCGCACGATCCGCGCGCCCGGCAGATACTTGGCCGACGTCACACCAATCCCCTCCTCCTTCGCTTCAGCGGTCAGGTCGCCGCCGTCGCGTGCCGCTACCGCATTGCCGGCATCGAGCACCACCTTGCCGGTGAGCTTGCTGCCGTAGTCCTTGCCGATTTGCGGATAGGCGCCGTAAGGCACCGCGATGAAGACGACGTCACCAAACTCGATGGCCTCGGCAACGGTTCCGGCCTTGGCAAGACTGCCCAATCCCTGCACCAGCGACGCCAGCTCCTCCGGATGGCGGGAGGAGAACATCACGGGATGACCCGACTTCACCCACAGCGATCCGACCGTACTGCCGATATGTCCGGATCCGATGATGCCGATTTTCAACGGGGCACCTTGCGCAAGTGCGCGACGCGAAGCGGCGGAGGTGGCGAAGGCCAGGCCGGCAATCGCTCCGGCACGCAGAACGGACCGGCGATCGAGACGCAAATGGTGGCTATGGGGCACGGTTTGATCTCCCAGGATTTGACGGTGTTGGATCAGGTAGAATAACAACCGGTGATCCGGTTTATTTCAATCGCCGGGTTGCAGTTCGGCGCAGATTGCGTTCCGAACCGATCGCGTGATTGTAATCTTAGAGCGCATCGAAGAAATCGGTCATGGCCTTGCGCTGTCTGGCATCGGGAAAACGTCCGCGCCCGCGCTGATATTATCGGCGAGGTGGGCGGGATTTGTGGTGCCGGGAATCACGGCCGTCACGGCTTCGTGACCAAGCAGAAACTTCAGGAAGAATTGCGGCCAGGTTGTTGCGTCGAATTCCCGTGCCCATTCCGGCACGCTTTTGCCGCGCACCGCCGCAAACACCGAACTGCGCCCGAAGGGCAACGCGGTCAACACCGCCGCCCCCGCATCGCGCGCCGCAGGCAGCAAACGTTTTTCCGCCGTCCGGTCGGCGAGCGAATAATCGACCTGGAAGAAGTCGGGCTTTTCCCGGCGAATGACGGCTTCGGCGGCCTCATAATCGCTTTTGAAGGTCGTGGTGACGCCGACGTAGCGGCAGAGGCCCTGCCCCTTCCAATTCCGAAATGGCGCCAGGTCCTGCTGCGCATTTTGTACGTTGTGCAGTTGCAGAAGATCGACTTGCCGATAACGCAATCGTTCGAGCGAGCGTTGGAATTCGGCAAGGCCGGCCTTTCCGCTGCCGTCCTCGATCTTGGTAGCCAGGAAAACTTTCGCTCGGTCCTGATCGGACAACAAGTCGCCCAATACGCTTTCCGCTTCGCCATAGGATGAGGCGGTATCGATCAGCTTGCAGCCCTGCTCCAGGAGGCCATCGACTACTTTCTTCAGATTGTCCCTTTCCGCCCCATTCACGCGATTCTGGAAATCATTCGCGGTACCCAGTCCGATGACGGGAATGCGCTCGCCTGAGTGCGGGATCGCCTTGGTTGCGACCGGCTGCTCGGATTGGGCGTAGGCGGGGCCGGCCCGTTTCAGAACGGCGAATGCCGCCATCGCCGCGGCACCCCGTGCCACTTCGCGCCGCGACGACGTGCTCGTGAAAAAGCTCGGCGTGAGCCAATTCGAATTCATCGCTCAACCTCCGGAAGCTCGGATCAAATCCGGCCGAGACTGTCATGGGATGCGAAACGGCATCCAGCAAAGAAATCGTGATGATTGATCGCCAGCATATGGGAACACCGTGGGCCGGAGTTCAGTTTCGATCGCAAATTTGACTCGCTATATTCAACAGAATATATCGTTATCGAACGATAAATAACAGAACTCGCTGACGCGCTTCGGCGCCTCAAGTTCCAAATGCCGCTGCGGTTGGCGGACGTGCAAGGGAGACGGTCATGAACAAGCCACAAACAGCCAATGCCGTATCGAACGCAAAAGCCAAACCTGTTCGGGGGCTGTTTATCGACGGCAAGGAAGTGCCTGCCGGGACGCGCGAGACCTTTCCCGTCATCTCCCCCGGAACCGGCGAGATCATCGCTCACTCCGTCAACGCCAGCGAGGCCGATGTCGATGCCGCCATTGCCAGCGCCCGCCGCGCCTTCGAGGATCCGTCGTGGAAAAAAATGTCGGAGCGCACCCGGGCAAAGCTGGTCTACAAGCTCGGTGATGAGCTCGAGAAACACCTGGACGAGCTATACGAACTCGAAACCCTGAATAACGGACGCCCGACGCGCGAAACACGCGCGCAGCTTGGGAAGGTTTCAGATCTGTTTCGCTACAATGCCGGTCTGGCGCTGGCGAAACGCGATGCCGTGATCCCTGTCGACGGCAACTATCTCGGCTATACCTTGCGTCGGCCGGTCGGCGTCGTCGCCAATGTGACGCCCTTCAATCATCCGCTGCTGATTGCCGCGCGTAACCTCGCGCCGACTTTCGCTTCAGGCTGCACGACCGTGGTCAAGCCCTCGGAATACACCCCTCTCACCACGATCAGAGCGTGGGAAATCTTCCATGCAGCCGGTCTGCCACCCGGCGTCTTCAATATTGTGACCGGCCTTGGCGCGACGACCGGCAAGGCGCTCACCAGCCATCCCGGCATCAACAAGCTGGTGCTGACCGGCGGAACTGAATCGGGACGGCTCGCAGGCGCGGCCGCTGCGCGCAGCTTTGCGCACCAGACGCTCGAACTCGGCGGCAAGGCGCCCGTGGTCGTGTTCGACGACTACGATCTCGATCAATCCGTGAACTATGCGGCGTTCGGCACCTTTATCGGCGCCGGACAGACCTGCATCTGCTCCTCCCGGCATCTGGTCCAGCGTACGATCTACAAGGAATTTGTCGAGAAGCTGGCGGCGAAGGCGCGCAGCATCAAGGTGGGCGACCCCTTCGCGAAAACCACGCAGATGGGTCCGCTGGTTTCTGAACGCCAACGTCAACGCGTGCTCGACTTCGTGAAGATCGGCCAGAACGAAGGCGCCCGGCTCGTCGCCGGTGGCGGCGTGCCCGCCGATTTGAAGGACAGCGGCGGTTTCTATCTCGAGCCCACCGTGTTCGCGGATGTTACGCCGCAAATGCGTATCGCGCGCGAGGAAGTCTTCGGCCCCTTTACGGTTGTCATGCCCTTCGACACGGAAGCCGAGGCGCTGCGTATTGCCAACGACTCCCAATATGGTCTCGCGGCGGCGGTGCGCACCAACAACGTCGCGCGCGCGCATCGATTTGCTGAAGAACTGGAAGCCGGCATCATCTGGATCAACGATCACCATCGCGTCGATGCGGCCTCGCCCTGGGGCGGCGTCAAGGATTCCGGCACCGGCCGCGAATTCGGCCAGGAGGCGTTCGATCACTACTTTTATACGAAGGCCGTCATGGTCAACAAAAGCAACGAGCCCTTTGACTGGTTCGAGCCGGAAATGCGGGATTTGCGCCTGAACTAACCGCTGCGGGCGCAGAAGTATCTTGTCGACGGTGCTGAAATCTCAGCGCTTTATCTTTCTCTGGCGAAAGCTGTGGTTCAATCCACAGCGCTTTCCTCCGAGCCGGTCGTCGAATTCGTTAGACAACTCCCTCCCCTCAATGGTTGTCTCGCCCTATGAACCAAAAAGGGGACGGGAAATGAAGAAGCTTGTTTTCGCAGCCGCGCTGACGCTCGCTGCCACGGCCGCACAGGCTCAAGGAACGAACCAGAACAGCCGTCCGGCACAGGGTTACACGACGAGCGGAGGCACCTCCGTGCAGCCGCATCAGCAGACCAATTCGAGCAGCACGCAACGCGGCAGCTCCAGCGCTACGAACACCGGTGGCACGCGGACTCCGAAAAACTGAACCCACTCATGGCCCAGCGGCTTATGGCGGAAGGGTGTTCTCTGAATCAGTCCGCGACTGCACTCTGAACCCCTTATTTTATAGGGGGTTTTATCGCGCTCGCCTTTCTCAGACCGTAGCCGTCCGCTACAATCCCGAGCACGTGATAGGGAACGCGTTGGGGAATGGAGAGAAGGACGATGGGTCGCGAGACCAACCGACTAAGCGGCAAAAGGTGAAGCTGCGGCAATTGATTTGATGTCGGTTTCCGCCCCTAGCCGCGCTGGCGTGTACGTCCAAGGGACTTCGAGCAGCGTCCCTTAAACAATGCTCTCCTTTATCAGGGCTTCCGTCGCTTGCTTAACAAACGCTGCGTCGTCACCCGGTGTGAGCTGACTCTCGATGTTCAGCATGAGGACGCCGAGTGCCAGCGCTTGAGGCCTATTACCAGCAGACCATAGCCGGCGGGAGACGTCTCGAAGCTCTTTTAAAATTCGTTCTCGATCCCCGCTGCTGGCCAGCTCGTAACCTTCATTCACGGGGCCATAGGTCGATTTGATGTAGTTGAAACACACCGATCTCGGCTCAACGTTTAGCGCGTCGATCCGTCGCTTCAGATCATCGTATTGCTCTCGCAGAATGTTGCCGCGCACCTTGCTCCGTCCAATCCAGTTCTCGGTAGGGCGTTAGGTCTCGATTGTGTCACGCGGGACACCGAGCTAGCACCTCCCGATCACGCCGCCTCGCTTCTTGGTGCGGGTGTCACTGTAAAACTCCCGCCCAAGGTGACGGCCATTCAGGCCGAGTTACTTCCGATTAACTGGGCGGCGTTGGCGCGCAAAGCCGACATGGCGGATATGTGAGTACACGCGCAAACCGCCGAGATAGGGAACGGTAGCGTAATGAAGCGGCAATCGCTAACGATTTCAATATGATAATACATAGAGCTGGCGGGCCACGAACGACGATGATGAGCAATATTGCTTCGCCGTAGCCCTATGACACAGCAGCCTTCCACCCGCGAATCCCCCTCGAACACGCGACTGCCCGCAAATTGGCGCTACGCTCACGGACGGTGGATTTCCGATGTTGCCGTCGGCCCTGCATAGGCGGGCGCTGAACCGTCCCAGGCGTCAAGCAATATCCGTTGTCGGGGAAAACTCGGAAGAACTATGCTCGGCTTGGGTATTCCGCGTTGACCCTTAGCAGAAACAGGTTGAGGCCTAACCAATCACGAAAAATTTTTGAGCAGCGCGCATTTTTTGATCGCGCCTTCAAGAGAGGTTGTAAATCACAAGCGATGTATGCAGGAATAGTGTGCAACGTTTCGTTGAATATGCCGTCCTTGGAGACCACAAATTCAAACGTCGGTTTTGATCGTATGCTTTGGCGTCGCAATGACAGGAAAAATGCGTGAGTGAAAAGAGTTCTCCCGGCGTGTCCGATGAGGGGAAACCAGCTACGGTGGCCGGCGGCTCGACGGGAGGTGTGATTTCAACAAGAGAGCTGATCGAGCCGATCTTTTTGAAGACGGTCTATATCGGAGTGATTGCTCCTTTCCTGTTCGCTTATCTCGGCTCGTCGGACGTTTTGATCTCGTTTGACGCGCAGTCGCAATGGCTGGTTGGCGTATTGGCCCGAATCTGGCCTGTCTTGCCGGTTCAATATGAACTCGTGCGGGAAGTCCGCGGCGTGGGACAGTCCGTAAGCTATGCATTCATGTGTGCGGCGCTTTGGGCGTGGCCCGTGATCTGCGCAATCGCTTATCTCCGTGAGCACATAAGGTGTCAAAAGAAGATTCTTCCCATTTCGGCGAAGGAGATCGGGCAGTTTATCGTGGTGTTTCCATTCGCGGTTCTCGTGTTGGTCTTCGATACAACCAGAGTTGCGAGTTCCGCTGTTCGGTTTTCAGGTCAACCACCCTACTGCTCTCTATCTGCGACAATGGTTTTTGTTCGCTTTGACGGCACTTGTGCTCGGAATCCTCCTCTATGTGTTCGGGCGTATCATCCTTGAGCGGATCTGGCGCCGATCGCTATGATCAACCCGGGTGAGAGTTTTTAAGTCCGGTTCCTGCACAAATGCGAAGTCCGGCGACGCCCGTTGTACTTCCGTTATTGGATGAAAGTCGGAAGTGAATCCGACATCCCAAATCCGTGAATCATGCGGTCGCCAGCGCGCACAATGCTGTCCGATCGCCGTCGACGTTCGCATGAATCGCATGCGGACTGACGTGTGGTGCGCGGATTCGGAGGAGGGAAATATCGTAGCGTAGAGCAGACGTTAGGCGCTCGAAGAGGACGGCAAGATAAAAGCGCCGCCATCGGCCGGGCGCATGTGGTTGTGGGAGTTGAAGTTAAGGAGGCGTCGCAAGAATCGGCCTGCCATACGTTTTGCCCAAGACATCAACTGCATCAACGATCCGAGCGCCATCTGCTTCATGTCTTGCAAAGATGCGACGAAGACCGCTTTGCGCGAAGAGGCCGGACCAGCGTCAGTCCCTCAAGGCTGTCGCGGGACGCGCCACCGCTTCGCGGCTTGCGGCCTTGACCGACTGTCGCTGTCCCGGCGAGGGCTCGCCAGGCGGTCATGGCTCACGATGAGCGGGACCGCTCCTCTTTCGACCGGAGCAACCGGCATCGCACCGGGCAGGTCTTCGCCGCCGGCAGCGCGCAGCGTGGGATCAACCGATTCCTCAAGGGGAAAAGCTGCCGGATGTTTGCGGGATGTCTCATTCTCGCCGCAG
The DNA here is from genome assembly GCA_963775545.1 of uncultured Alphaproteobacteria bacterium. Taxonomy (GTDB): domain Bacteria; phylum Pseudomonadota; class Alphaproteobacteria; order Rhizobiales; family Xanthobacteraceae; genus Bradyrhizobium. The sequence goes on along the minus strand of CAVZJE010000013.1, from coordinate 4,369 downwards.
GCCGCCGCGACGCTCCAGGTTCGGGATTCCACCCGATGATCTTTGGGACTACGCTGCCCTGCCGAAACGTCGTGCGGGACGGCCGCCCAAGCACGACCTGTCAGACTGGACCGTCACCGATGATTGGCCCGAACGCATTCCGGTTACGGACGCCGAGGTGGACGTGTTCGAGGCATGGTTCGGCGATCTGTTCGACGAACTGTTTGGGCCGTGCCGGTGACCGCAAGAGGGAGCATCCGCCATGACCGCGCCGCTGCGCGCCGCCCTGTACCTTCGCGTCTCAACGGCGCGACAGGCCGAGCACGATGTCTCGATCCCTGACCAGAGGCGACAGGGCGAGAGCTACTGCACTTCGCGCGGCTACCGGCTGGTCGAAACCTATGTCGAGCCTGGCGCGTCCGCCACCAACGACCGCCGGCCCGAATTCCAGCGCATGATCGAGGCCGGTATCAGCAAGCCCGCGCCGTTCGACGTGGTGGTGGTCCATTCATTTAGCCGCTTCTTCCGCGATCACTTCGAGCTCGAGTTCTACGTTCGTAAGCTCGCTCGGAACGGCATCAAGCTCGTCTCGATCACCCAGGAGATGGGCGACGATCCCATGCACGTCATGATGCGCCAGATTATGGCGCTGTTCGACGAGTATCAGTCAAAGGAGAACGCCAAGCACGTCCTGCGGGCCTTGAAGGAGAACGCGCGGCAAGGCTTCTGGAATGGCTCGCTACCGCCGATCGGTTACCGTGTGGTCGCGGCCGAGCAGCGAGGGGCCAAGGTCAAGAAGAAGCTGGAGATCGATCCGCTGCACGCCGATACGGTGCGGCTGATCTATCGGCTCGCCCTGGAGGGCGACGGCAGCAGCGGCCCCATGGGGGTCAAGAACATCGTCAGCCATCTTAACACTCGTCGCATCTTCACCCGTGACGGCGGTCGCTGGGGTATCGGACAGGTTCACCGCATCCTGACCCGGACGACCTATATCGGCCGCCACGAGTTCAACAAGCGCAGCCAAGAGCAAGGAGCTGAAGCCGATGGGCGAGGTGATCGTCGTCGACGTGCCGCCGCTCATCGACCAAGTCACGTTCGATGCCGTGCAGGCCCATCTGCGGTCGCGCAATCCGAAGGTCACGCCGGCGCGCATCGTCAGCGGGCCGACGCTGCTCACCGGCATCTGCTTCTGTGCCAAATGCGCGGGCGCGATGACGCTCAGGACCGGCAAGGGTAACAGCTACCGTTACTACACCTGTTCGATCAGGGCCCGGCAGGGAGACACCGGCTGCACAGGGCGAAGCGTGCCAATGGATAAGCTGGACAACTTGGTTGCCGGGCATATCGAGCACCGCCTGCTACTCCCGAGCGATTGGAGGAAGTTCTCGCCTCAGTCCTAGACCGCCGCCAGGAGCGCACCGAGCGGCGGCGCGAGCATATCGCCGAGCTGAACAAGCGCGCCGCGGAAGCTGACCTTCGCCTCAAGCGGCTCTATGACGCCATAGAGACAGGCGTTGCCGATCTCAACGACCCCGGCTTGAAGGAACGTCTCGCTGGGCTACAGGCGATCCGGGATCAGTCCCAGGCCGACGCCGATGCGCGCCCAGGCCATGTTGGATAGCGCGGCTCAGCAACCCGTCACCACGACGTACTACGCAAGTTCGCCGCCACCGCCCGCAAGCGGATGCGGATCGAAGGTGGGGGCTACCGTCGCGATCATCTGCGTGCCCTGGCCCAAAGGGTTGAGGTTGCCGACCGCGAGGTCCGCATCATGGGATCGAAGAGCGATTTGCTTAGAACGCTCGCTGCGATTTCTGGAGTAAAATCGGCTACGGGCGGCGTTCGCAGTTCTGTACTGGACTGGCGGAAGGGGTGGGATTCGAACCCACGGTACCCTTGCGGGCACTGGTGATACGGAGTTCGTGTAGTTTTCGGCCTCGGATCAGCGCCATGGCGGACCATTTGTCGGCCGGCTCCGACTTCCCCAGAAAGCCAAAGCCGTCCCGGCGGTTGCGGGGATAGGATAGGATTTGAACCTATGACCTTCAGGTTATGAGACGGAACGCCGACAAGCTAAATAATTGATTTTATTAAATAATATAAAGATTAAAAAATATGTGTGCTAAATCTTGTGCTAAAAAAGGGCCGGGATGATCGAATTATCCCGGCCCTCTTTGGTAAGCATATTACCGATCCAGCTGTTATCAAAGGATTACTAAGTTGATGTGCCTTTGCGTGAGCACGCTTCACCCGAAAGCGGTCATCGCCGTTCATGAAATCGCGGCTTTCACAGACGCTCGATGTGCTTCGGCGACAGACCCAACTCCCATCGTTGGACCGTAAACCGCGCTTAAGCGATCCATGATGTCGAGCACTGTTTCGCCGAGAAGTTCGGCGTGGGAATAAGTGTCGAGCCATACAGCGTGACGATGTGCGGCCGGAAGTATTTCTCCATATGCTGGCGCTGCACAGCCGACACCGGTGCGACAAAGCAGGCCTGCGCACACCAATAACACGTGGCCCAGCACTCCGACAGATCGATGGGTACCTGACCATTGACGTTCTGAAAGTAGAGTTGCCGGAGCGGCGAGTTCGCTCCGTGGATCAGCGCGAAGATGAGACGGCCTACGATATCGGTCCAGCCGTTTCGACTATCCTCAGCCGCCAGAACCTTGTCCGGCGGGAGCCGTTTCACCGCTTTGGCGTCTGCAAAATAGGCGGCCTGGCAGATGATCATCAGCATCAGGCGGACGCGCAGCATTTCGATCGTGTCAATGCTTCCAGCGTCCTGCTTCTCCTTGAGACGCATCTGGAATTGGGAAACCGCCTTGAGCAGCCGATCGCGCTCTGCTCGGCGATTGCGACTGCGTGCTAGCTCGATTTCTCTCGAGGACGGCGTCGACACGACTGACTTGGCCATCGCGCCGCTCGCACATGTGCTGTTACCTGAATTGGCAACGACCGGGTCAGACGCTTCATCACTATGAGTGAGATCGTGAACGCCAGCGTCTTCATCTTCCACCTCCAGAACCGCCTCTGACGCTCCCAGCAGTCGGTTTAGAACGCTTCGAACGCTGAAATGCGAGCTGCCAGACAGTGTGGTGTGGAGGCTCTTCCCCGGCACTGCGCCGGTGTCTCGCCGGGAACTCAAGAACTCTTCGTAGGTCAAGACGTCGTATGTGCCGCCCGCATCCTTAGCTTCGGGGCGCGGGCGCGGCACAAATGCGGCTCCCTCTGCGTCCTGGTCGGCCTGATCCAGCCGCTGAAGTAAGTCAAAGATTTCCAGCGTCTGCAATGAAGCGATCGAGGTATCTTCCAAGCCGGTCAGCGCCTGCTCCAATTGGTGATGTCCTCGCTCGCGCGAAGCGATTTGGATGTCCTGCGGATAGGTAATGATGGCGGGCGAAGACCTATGCCCATCCGGCTGCTTCGCTATGGCGAACACCGGCGCAGCATCTTGCAGTGGCGCGCTCATTCGGTATCTCCGCACAGAGCCATCGCTCTGCAGCGGTACAAGCACGACAACAACGTCCTCGCCTCTCTGATCTTGCAGAACCAGATCGCACGCAACCTTGGCGTAGTTGAGCGACGGACGCCAACTGAGTTGATCTCCGAGGATTTGTAACTCGCCAGGATTGATTGAGGCGAGCCGATCAAGTTCGATCTCGTCTTCGGGAAGCTCACGTGAGGGAATATCTGCAACCGAAAGGGGTTCGCTTGAAAAGACTTCGGCCAGATCAAGCTCGGTCAGCGCCGAACCGGGCGGAAGCCGACGATAGAGAGATGCCTCCGCGTTGATGCCTGGTATGCTGCCCGCGCCGAGCGCCGCCAGCGTGCAATTTGCGCTGCCAAACAGGACGTGGTCCGCATTTGCGCCCTGGGCGATGATCACCTTGGCATGGATGAACCGCGATTTGAATGCCTTGCCACGATCAAAGAGGCGCAACACCGGCGAAAGCGCAGGCGGCAGCGGCGGGAATGCAGTCACCTCCTTGTCGACCAGCACGGAAACCTCGGCAGGCTTCCACACTGACGTCAGATACTGAAGCGCGGCGAGTTGTTCGTCCCAGATGGACTAATGACAATAAGGCGATGGATAGGTTCATGGACGAGACCGATAAAGCGATCGGCCATCAGCTCGCTCGCGCCGCTCGCGAGGAAGGCCGCCAGCGTTCCATCGGCCAATGAGACCGGCTCTCAAGCTAGAAGATTCCGTTTCGAAGAGCCAAGGGCTACGCCGCCGCAGGAATTCTAGCTGCGCCTCCACCGCTGGGTCGCCCTGGTCAAGATGCCGGAGCAGATAATCAAATGCCTGGCGCAGAATCTCCCGTCCGCCGCTCGGTTCAAAAAATGTTCTGGAGTTCGCTTACAATTTCGAGGTTGCCTG